>NZ_BLLN01000005.1:1228750-2457500 GCF_011170125.1 Streptomyces diastaticus subsp. diastaticus
CCGGGATCGGACCCCGGACGGGAGCGCCGGTACGAGGATGCCGTGAAGAGCGAGGAACGGCACGGAGGCGGTGAGGAGCGTGCCGGTCGCGGCGCGCACGGTGCGCGTCGGAGCGGGCCCGCGCCGGTGAGGCGAGGACCGCGAGCCGGACCTCGCCCGACGACGTCTCGGCCCACCGGCGCGGCGGACCGCACTCGCACGAGGGCCCTCGGGGGCCGAGGTACGAGCCGTTGCACGGCACGGCGCGGCGGAAGGGCCTCAGGGGCCGTTCGCCACGAGCGAGGCCGAACTGGCGAAGACGCTCGGTCACCGCCACGCCCCCGGCGGCGGGCGGCGGGGATCCCCGCCGCCCGCCTCAGCCCTCCCAGCTCCACTCGGCGACCTCCGGCAGGTCGCGGCCGTGCTCGCGGACCCAGTGGTGGTGGCGGAAGCGGGTGTCGGCCATCGCCTGCCGCAGCCCGACCGCCCGCACGCCGATCCCGGGGACCCGGTCGATGACGTCCATGACCAGCCGGTACCGGTCCAGGTCGTTGCGGACCACCATGTCGAAGGGCGTGGTGGTGGTCCCCTCCTCCTTGTACCCCCGCACGTGCAGGTTTCCGTGGCCGTGCCGCCGGTAGGCCAGCCGGTGGATCAGCCACGGGTAGCCGTGGTAGGCGAAGACGACGGGCTTGTCGCGGGTGAACAGCGCGTCGTACTCGGCGTCCGGCATGCCGTGCGGGTGTTCGCCGCGCGGCATCAGCCGCGCCACGTCCACGACGTTGACGACCCGCACGCTCAGCTCCGGCAGGTGGCGGCGGAGCAGCTTGGCGGCGGCCAGCACCTCCTGGGTGGGCACGTCGCCGGCGCAGGCGAGCACCACGTCCGGTTCCCGTGTGCCGTCCTCGGTCCCGGCCCACGCCCAGACGCCGGCGCCGCGCGCGCAGTGGGCGCGGGCCTGTTCCAGGGTCAGCCAGTCGAAGGTGGGCTGCTTCCCGGCGACGACGACGTTGACGTAGTCGCGGCTGGCCAGCACGTGTCCGGCGACGGCGAGCAGGGTGTTGGCGTCCGGCGGCAGGTAGACGCGGACCGCCTCGGGGCTCTTGTTGAGGATGTGGTCGACGAAACCGGGGTCCTGGTGGGAGAAGCCGTTGTGGTCCTGGCGCCAGACGTGCGAGGTCAACAGGTAGTTGAGGGAGGCGACGGGCCGCCGCCAGTCGAGCCGGCGGGAGGCGCGCAGCCACTTGATGTGCTGGTTGACCATGGAGTCGACGATGTGCGCGAACGCCTCGTAGCAGGAGAAGAGGCCGTGCCGGCCGGTGAGCAGGTAGCCCTCCAGCCATCCCTGGCAGAGGTGTTCGGCGAGGACCTCCATGACGCGGCCGTCCCGCGAGAGGTGCTCGTCGGTGGGGAGGGTCTTCTCCTCCCAGGTCTTGCCGGTGGCGCCGTAGACGGCGTCCAGCCGGTTGGAGGCGGTCTCGTCGGGACCGACCAGGCGGAAGTCGCGCTGGTCGGCGGTGGCCGTCAGCACCGCCTCCAGCCAGCCGCCGAGGACCTGGGTCGGCTCGCTGCTGCTCCGCCCGGGCGCGGCCACGTCCACGGCATGGCCGTCGAGGGCGGGCAGGGGCAGGTCGCGGGTGAGCCGGCCGCCGTTGGCGTACGGGGTGGCGCCGAGGCGGGCGTCTCCGTCGGGGACGTACCGCAGGACCTCGGGGCGGGGGCGGCCGTCCTCGTCGAAGAGCTCCTCCGGCCGGTAGGAGCGCATCCACTCCTCCAGTTGGCGCCGGTGCCCGGCGTTCTCCCGGACGCCGGGCAGCGGGACCTGGTGGGAGCGCCAGGTGTTCTCCACCGGCAGGCCGTCGACCTCGCGCGGACCCGTCCAGCCCTTGGGGGTACGCAGCACGATCATCGGCCAGGAGGGCCGTTCGACGGCTCCCTGTCCCCGGGCGCGTTCCTGGATGACGGCGATCCGGTCGAGCGCGGTGTCCAGGGCGACGGCGAGGTCGCGGTGGACGGTGGCGGGGTCGTCGCCCTCGACGTACAGCGGGTCGTGGCCGTAGCCGCGCAGCAGGGCGTCGAGTTCGTCCTCGGGGAGCCGGGCGAGGACCGTGGGGTTGGCGATCTTGTACCCGTTGAGGTGGAGGATCGGCAGGACGGCGCCGTCGTGGACGGGGTCGAGGAACTTGTCGGAGTGCCAGGAGGCGGCGAGCGGGCCGGTCTCCGCCTCGCCGTCGCCGATGACGCAGGCCACGAGGAGTCCGGGGTGGTCGAAGGCGGCGCCGTAGGCGTGGGTGAGGGCGTAGCCGAGTTCGCCGCCCTCGTGGATCGAGCCGGGGACGTCGGGGGCGACGTGGCTGGGGATGCCGCCGGGGAAGGAGAACTGTTTGAAGAGGCGGCCCATGCCGTCGGCGTCGCGCGGGGTGTCCCGGTAGATGTCGCTCCAGCTGCCCTCCAGCCAGGAGTTGGCGACGATCGCGGGGCCGCCGTGGCCGGGTCCCCAGACGGCGAGGGCGGTCAGGTCGCGGTCCTTGATCACCCGGTTGAGGTGGGTGTACACGAGGTTGAGTCCCGGCGAGGTGCCCCAGTGCCCGAGGAGCCTCGGCTTGATGTCCTCGGGGGTGAGCGGGCGGGCGAGCAGGGGGTTGTCCATCAGGTAGATCTGCCCGACGGCCAGGTAGTTGGCGGCGCGCCAGTGCGCGTCGAGGGCGGCGATCTCCTCGGTGGACGGTCCGGCGGGCCGCTGGGCGCCACCGGTGCGGTCGGGTGCCTCGCTCATACGGGTTCTCCTGGGAACGGGGGCGCGGCCCCCGCCGGGCGGGAGCCGCGCGGACGTCACTCAGCCCACGCTGACGGCGGGCGGCGGGCAGGGGCGCGCGCCGCGCAGCAGCGGCTGCGGGGTGCCGGGGAGGCCGGCCGCGCCCTGCGGGAGGTCGACGCGCCGGGTGCACCAGACGACCTTCCCGCTCTCCGTGTGACAACTGCCCCAGCTGTCGCAGAGCACACCGATCCTCGCGAGTCCGCCGCCGCGCGGCAGGCGCCGGGGCATCGTGGTGCAGGTGTCCGCGACGGAGACGGTCAGCCGCCGCCCGCTGAGCCGGAGTTCGACCGTGCAGGGGGCGTCCTCGCCGACGTGCCGGACGACGTTGCCGAGGAGTTCGGCCAGTGCCTTGCCGAGCGGTCCGGTCTGGCGTTCCAGGCCCCAGTGGCCGAGGTGGGCGGCGGCGATGCGCCGGACCCGGTCGATCCGGTCGGCGCCGATCCTGAGGTCGAGGCGGTAGAGCCGGTCGGCGCGGGTGGTGTCGAAGGTGAGCGTCCCGGCCGGGGCGGCCGGCTCGGCGGCGCGCCCCGCGCGCGCGACGCGGACGGCGTGGCCGCCGTCGGTGCCCGACCGGGGCGCGCCGGTGAGCGAGACGGTACGGGCCGCCTCGGGCGCCGTACGGCCGGCGGGCGGGGCGGCGCGCGGGCGCTCGGGCGTGGCGGGCGGGGCGAGGGCCTCCGGCGCGGCGAGGGTGCCGGGGCCCGGGACCGGCACCGGGGGCGCGGCCCCGGCGGCGGCGGTCGTGATCACGGCTTCGGCCGTGGGCTCTGTGCTGTCGTAGGACAGGGACATGGTCGCGGCTCCTGTACGAGGCTCACGTGCCCCCCTTCGAACCGGCACCCCCGACCACGCAACGTGAGCTATTGCCTCTTCTGGGTCACCCACAGGGTCACCCGGCTTGCGGGCCGCCGCAACCCGGACGGAGTCCCGCCGTCAGCCGGTCCGGGTGTCCCGCATCAGGGCGAGAACCGGGAAGACGAACCAGCACAGCACGAACCACACCGCCGTCGCGGCCACCAGCCAGAACGCCAGGGAGTCGCGCAGGGTGACGCGCAGGACGAGCAGCAGGGCCGCACACATCGTGCAGAGCAGCAGCATCAGGCCCAGCACGGTCAGCCGGGAGGCCCAGACCACGGTCTGGGGTTTGAGGCGGCGGCCGGTGAGGAGCCGGTGGTAGGAGACCGGCCCGATGAGGGCGGCGGCGGTGGCGGCCGCGAGGACGACGGTGACGACGTAGATGGCGCGGTCGGTCTGCCCCAGGTCCTCGAAGCGGGGCTGGAAGGCGACCGCGAGCAGGAAGGCGAAGAGCACCTGGACGCCCGTCTGGGCGACCCTCAGTTCCTGGAGCAGCTCGGACCACTGACGGTCCGCCCGCTCCTCCCGGGTCTCGGTGCGTCCCGTGCCCACGGTCCTGGGCCCGGGCCGGCCCGCTCCACTGGTCACCGCTTTCCTCTCCGCAGGGGCACGGGCCGCCGAGGCCCGTACGTCCGCCCCACGGTATGCCCGCCGGGCGCCGGGCCGGCGGTACGACGGCGCCGGGCGGCGGGGCGGGCCCGGTGCGCGGACGCGGAGCGGCCCCCGGGGAGCGCCTCCCGGAGGCCGCCGTCGCCGCGGGCCGCCTTGTGGCGTTGGTCAGGCGTCGGTGCGGATGACCACGTCGAGGGTGCGGGGCCCGTGGACGCCCTCGACCCGCTCCAGCTCGATGTCGGAGGTGGCCGACGGTCCGCTGATGAGCGTGGTGGGCCGGTGCGGGGTGAGCCGGGCCAGCGCCTCGGGCACCCCGACCGCCACCGAGGAGAGGTCGACCACGCAGACGTGCAGGTCGGGGACGAGCGAGAGGGCGCGGCGGCCCTGGTCCGGCTCGCCGTCCAGGAAGATCGTGCCGGTCTCGGCGCAGCTCACCCGGGAGGCGGTGACCACGCCGTCGAGCGCGTCCAGGCTCGGCGCGGGGATGTCCGCGCGGTCCTCCTGCACGGTTCCGCCGAACGCGGCCAGCCAGGCGCGGTCGAGTCCCGGCGGGACGCCGACGTGCCGGGCGCCGCGCGAGGCGAGGACCCGTGCCACGGTGGCGGCGGTCCGCTCGGCGGTGCAGGTGTGCACCTCGGCCTTGTAGTCGACGAGCCGGTCGACGAAGAGGGCCAGGCGTTCGTCGTCGGGCAGGGTGCGGCCGGTGCGGTAGGCACGCGGGACCTCGGCCTCCGGCTGGGGGGCGAGCGTCAGCGCGTCCCGGACGCGGCCGAGGACGGTCTCTCGTGCGTTCACCGCTGCTCCTCGCTGTCGTCGGTGGCGGGTGGGGTGCCGTCGGCCGCCTGACGCCGACCGGCCCCTTCGCGGGCGGCGGCGTCCAGGGTGTCGCGGCCCTCGGCGGAGGCGAACCAGTCGCGGAAGGTCTGCTTCGGCGGGGCGGCGAGGTCGCGGCTCTCGCTCCAGCCGTCGAAGGGCGCGGGCAGGCGGGTGATCTTCTCGTCCCGGCCGGCGACGACGCGGCCGAGCCCGGCCGCCTTCTGCGCCGTGGTGTACAGCCCCGGCCGCGCCATCACGGCGGCCGCCGCCTTCATCGCCGCCCGTTCGACGGTGCGCCCGGACTGCTCGGTGTTCTGGTGGCGCAGCTCCACCAGGAGCGAGGGGATGTCGATCTTCACCGGGCAGGCGTCGAAGCAGGCTCCGCAGAGGCTGGAGGCGTACGGCAGCGAGCTGTTCGGGTCGTCCTTGGCGGCGTGCATACCGGCCAGTTGCGGGGTGAGGACAGCGCCGATCGGTCCGGGGTAGGTCGAGCCGTAGGCGTGCCCGCCGGCCCGTTCGTAGACCGGGCAGACGTTGAGGCAGGCGGAGCAGCGGATGCAGTTCAGCGCCTCGCGGCCGACCGAGTCGGCGAGGGCGGCGGTGCGTCCGTTGTCGAGCAGGACGAGGTGGAACTCCTGCGGCCCGTCGCCCGGCGTGACCCCGGTCCACAGGGAGGTGTACGGGTTCATCCGCTCGCCGGTCGAGGAACGCGGCAGCAACTGGAAGAAGACCTCGAGGTCCTGGTAGCGCGGCAGGACCTTCTCGATGCCCATGACGGTGATCAGGGTCTCGGGCAGCGTCAGGCACATCCGTCCGTTGCCCTCGGACTCGACCACCGAGAGGGTGCCGGTCTCGGCGATGCCGAAGTTGGCGCCCGAGATCGCGACCTTGGTGGTCATGAACTTCTCGCGGAGGTACGCGCGGGCGGCGGCGGCGAGTTCGGCGGGGACGGCGTGCAGCTCCGGGTCGACGCCGGGGATCTCCTCGAGGAAGATCTCGCGGATCTCCTCGCGGTTGCGGTGGATCGCCGGGACCAGGATGTGCGAGGGCTTGTCGTGGGCGAGCTGCACGATCAGCTCGGCCAGGTCGGTCTCGTGGGCGGTGACTCCCCGGCTCTCCAGGTGTTCGTTGAGGCCGATCTCCTGGGTGGCCATCGACTTGACCTTGATGACCTCCTCGCTGCCGGTGGCGGCGACCAGGCGGGTCACGATGGCGTTGGCCTCGTCGGCGTCCCGGGCCCAGTGGACCGTGCCGCCCGCCTCGGTGACCTTCCGCTCCAGCTGTTCCAGCAGTTCGGGCAGGCGGTTCATGGTGTCGGTCTTGACGGCGGCGCCCGTCTCGCGCAGCGCCTCCCAGTCGGGGAGCTCGGCGGTGACGTCCAGCCGCTTCGCCCGGATGGTGTGGGTGGCCTTGCGGAGGTTCCGGCGGAGCTGGTCGTTGCGCAGTTCGTGGTGGGCGGCCTTCGGGAACTTCTCGTCGCCGCGCAGGTTGCCCGAACCGTAGGGGGAGCGGGGCGGGGCGGCGGGCATACCGAGGAAGGTGCTGCTCATCGGGCGGCCTCCGGCAGGACGTGGGGCGCGGTGCGGGTGCTGGCGAGGATCTGGGCGAGGTGGAGCGTACGGGTGCCGGACCGGATGCGGGAGAGGCCGCCGCCGATGTGCATCAGGCAGGAGGAGTCCCCGGCCGTGCAGACGTCGGCGCCGGTGCCCGTGACGTGGGCGAGCTTGTCCTTCAGCATCGCCGAGGAGGTGTCGGCGTTCTTGAGCGCGAAGGTGCCGCCGAAACCGCAGCAGGCGTCGGCCTCCGGCAGCTCCACCAGATCGATGGCGTCGACGGCGCGCAGCAGCTGCAGCGGTTTGTCGCCGACCCGCAGCATCCGCAGGGAGTGACAGGTGGGGTGGTAGGTGACGCGGTGCGGGAAGTGGGCGCCGACATCGGTGACTTGGAGGACGTCGACGAGGAGTTCGGAGAGCTCGTACGTCTTCGCCTTCACCGTGGCGACGCCGGAGCGCAGCGCCGCGTCGCCGTACCGCTCGGCGATGATCTCGTGCTGGTGGCGGACCGACCCGGCGCAGGAGCCCGAGGGCATCACGACCGCCTCGATCGCGGAATCCCCGAACTGTTCGGCGTAGTTGCGGACCAGCGGGACCGGTTCGCGCTGGTAGCCGGTGTTGACGTGCATCTGGCCGCAGCAGGTCTGGCCCGGCGGGAAAATCACCTCGTGTCCCAGGCGGGCGAGCAGGACGGCGGTCGACTTCACCGCGTCGGGGTAGAGCGTGTCTCCCAGGCACGTGGCGAAGAGTCCGATACGCATGGGACGACCTCCACGATCGATATTTACGGTCCGACCATACTAGCGTCCGTCCACACCTCCCCGAAGAGACACACAATAGTTTGGTCCGACCTTATTGACATGGGACATCTGTGGTGCGGTACTGAGTGCGGATCGTCAGCCACACGCGTCGCAGCAGCTCCGGAGGCGGGACCTCGGACCCTGGGCGCGGAACTCGATGAGGAGCACATTCGTGGCCCCAGCACCATTGGCCGCTCTCGCCGCCGCGTACACACCGGACACGACTGCCGTCGGGGGCAGCCTGGCGGGTACGGCACTCCTGGGGCTCGTTCCCCTCGCCACCTTCTTCCTGCTGCTCATGTGGGCCAAGCGGTCCGCCCTCCAGTCGGCGGTCGGCGCACTGGCCGTCGCCCTGCTGGTGGGTGTCGTGGGCATGGGTATGCCGGTACGGCTCGGCCTCCTCTCCGCGAGCCAGGGCCTGGTCTTCGGACTCTTCCCCGTCATGCTGATCGTGGTGGCGGCCATCTGGTTCTACGAACTGACCGTCGTCAGCAACCGCTTCGAGGACCTGCGGCGCTCCTTCAGCGCCGTCGGCCGGGGCGACCTGCGGGTCCAGGCCATGCTGATCGCGTTCTGCTTCGGCGGGCTCCTGGAGGCGCTCGCCGGGTTCGGCGCGCCGGTCGCCATCACCGCCGCCATGCTGATGGCGCTCGGCCTGCCGCCGCTACGGGCCGCCGTCACCGTGCTGGTCGCCAACACCGCTCCCGTCGCCTTCGGCGCGATGGCGATCCCGATCACCACCGCGGGCAATCTCACCGGCATCCCGCCGGAGGAGATCGCCGCGGTCGTCGGCCGCCAGAGCCCCGTGCTCGCCCTCTTCGTCCCCCTGCTCCTGCTCTTCCTGGTCGACGGTACGCGCGGAGTGCGCCAGCTCTGGCCCATCGCGCTGGTCACCGGCGCCGTCTTCGCCGTCGCCCAGTTCTGGTGCTCGGCGCACTTCGCCTACGAGCTGACCGACGTGGTCGCCGCCCTGGCCGGCTTCGCCGCCGCCGTGCTGATGCTGCGGTTCTGGAAGCCGACGACCCCCGAGGACCAGCGCTCCCAGGTCGAGGCCGAACCGCTGACCGCGCGCCGCGTCAACCTCGCCGTCCTGCCGTACGTCCTGGTCATCCTCGTCTTCGCGCTGGCCAAGCTGAACCTCGGCGGGCTGGACATGCCGAAGCTCCTCGGCGTCTGGAACATCGAGCTGCGATGGCCCGGCCTCTACGGGGCCCTGCTCGCCCCCGACGGATCGCCGGCGGGCAGCGCCGTCTACAAGCTCGACGTGCTCGGCAACCCCGGCACGCTGCTCATCGTCTCCGGCCTCCTGGTCACCCTCGTCTACCGGCTGACCCGCGACGAGAGGTTCCCGATGACCGGGCGGATGGCGCTGGGCGCCGCCGGCCACACCCTCGCCAACATGAAGGTCTCGATCGCGACCGTCGCGACCGTGCTCTCCCTCAGCTACGTGATGAACCAGTCGGGCCAGACCGTGGCCATCGGCACCTGGCTCGCGGCCGCGGGCGGGATCTTCGCGCTGCTGTCGCCCAGCCTCGGCTGGCTGGGGACGGCCGTCACCGGGTCGGACACCTCCGCCAACGCGCTCTTCGCGACGCTCCAGCAGACGGCGGGCCAGAAGGCCGGGATCGACCCGACGCTGCTGGTCGCGGCCAACACCTCCGGCGGGGTGGTGGGGAAGCTGGTCAGTCCGCAGAACCTGACCATCGCGGCCACGGCGGTCGAGCAGCCCGGGAGCGAGCGGGTGCTGCTGCGGAAGGTGGCCGGGTACAGCCTGGCGATGCTCGTGGTGCTGTGCGCGCTGGTGTACTTGCAGTCGTTGCCCGCGCTGGCCTGGATGTTGCCCTAGCGATGTGAGGGCACCCGCCAGAGCCAGGGGCCGGACCCCCGTTCACCGGGGCCCGGCCCCTGGCGGGACGAAGGCGCGTGCGGCGGCCGGGCCGGACGGTGCCGCGCCCGGTCGCCGCCGGTACGGCCGGCCTCGAACGCCGGCCGGGCGCGGATGCGGTGCGGCCGGAGGCTGTCAGCCAGCCTGTTCGGGGACCAGGGTGCCGTGGAAGCCCCGGATGTGCTGTTCGACCAGGTCCGCGGCGGCGGGGCCGTCGCCCTCCTTGACGAGGGTGAGGAGGGCGGCGTGTTCGGCGTTGAGGGCGGCGGCGGTGGCGGGCCAGTCCTCGGCGGCCTCCAGGGCCTTGAGGATGAGCGGGCGTACCGACTCGCGGACCGCCGAGGTGAGGGTGGAGGTCAGCTGGTTGCCGGAGCTGCGGGCGATCTGGACGTGGAAGCCGGTGTCCAGGTCGTTGAACTCGGGGACGGTGACGTCCGGTTCCTGCATCCGGCGCAGGGTCTCCTCGGCCTCGGCGAGGTCCTCCGCCGAGGCGTGGGCGGCGGCCGCCTCGAAGCTGGAGCGCTCCAGGACGACGCGGGCCTCCAGGACGTCCTGGAGGTTGTAACTGCCGAGGGCCACGTGCAGACGGAGAAGCCGGCCGAGTGCGTCGTCGGGGTTGCGGACGATGCGGGCGCCCGCGTCGGGGCCGCGTCCGGCATGGGCGACGAGGACACCGATGGTCTCCAGCACCCGCAGCGCCTCGCGCAGGGCGGATCGGCTGACGCCGAGGACGGGGGCCAGCTCGCGTTCGGGCGGCAGCCGGTCACCGGCCTTCAGCTCGCCCGCGACCACCTGTTCCTCGATGCTCTCCAGCACCAGTTCGTGCGTACGCGACTGGCGTACGGGGCGCCACTCGGCGGCCATGGGCACCTCCCTGGGTCACTGCGCCTGTCCGCACCGGAACTATGTCACACCTTGGTTATGGTCCGACCACATGACAACGGCCCGCGCGAGAGGTCCCGCGCGGGCCGCCGGGCGGGCCGGGAGGTCAGGGCCGGTGGGTCAGGTCGAGGGCGGCGCGGACGACGCTCTCGGTGTCGATGCCGTGGTGGCGGTAGACGTCGTCCAGGGCGCCGGACTGGCCGAACCGGGTCACACCGAGCGGGGTGACCGGGGTGTTGTGGACGGTCCCGAGGAAGGCCAGCGTGTGCGGGTGACCGTCGAGGAGGGTCACGAGCGGAGCGGCCCGGCCGGCGGGGAACGCCTGGTCGAGGACCCATGTCGGGGCGTCGTCCAGACCCCGGCGGGCCTGGGCGGCGCGGAAGAGCAGGCCGGGGCTGGTGACGCAGACGACGTCGGCGGCGACACCGAGGGCCGCGAGGCGGTCCGCGGCGGCCAGCGCCTCCGGGACCATGGCGCCCATCGCGGCGAGGGTGACGTCCGGGGCGCCGGGGGCGCGGCGCAGGCCGTAGGCGCCGGCCACGGCCTGGCGGCGGCGGCGTTCGCGGGCGGCCGGATCGGCGGGGACGGCGGCCAGCGACTGGTCGACGGGGCGGGTGGAGAGCCTGAGGTAGGCGGAGCCGCCGTCGGGCCGGCCGAGGAGGGCGAGGGCGGCGAGCACGCACCACTCGGTGTCCTGGGCGAAGGCCGGCTCCCAGGTGGTGCAGCCGGGCTGCTCCAGACCGAGGGAAGGCGTGGTGACCGACTGGTGGGCGCCGCCCTCGGGGGCGAGGGTGACGCCGGAGGGGGTGCCGACGAGGAGCGACTGGCCGCCCGCGTAGATGCCGAACTGCCAGGGCTCCAAGGCCCGGTTGACGAACGGGTCGTACATGATGCCGATGGGGAGCAGGGGCTGGCCCCAGCGGCTCCAGGTGGCGCCGAGTTCGCCGAGGAGGCCGACGAGGTTGGTCTCGGCGATGCCGAGTTCCACGTGCTGGCCGGCCGGGTTCTCGCGCCAGTGCAGGATCGTCTCGGCGTCGTCGGCGAACCAGTTGACGCGCTCGGCCGGGGACCAGACGCCGACCTTGTTGAGCCAGCCGCCGAGATTGGTGGAGGAGGAGACGTCGGGACTGACGGTGACCACGCGGGCGGCGGCCTCGGGGGCGCTGCGGCTGAGGTCGAGCAGGCTCCGGCCGAACGCCTGCTGGGTGGTGCCGGTGCCGCCGGGGGTGCGGCCGAAGTCGGTGGGGACCGCCGGCGGCTCGATCCGTTCGACGGGCGCGCGGCGCAGCTCCTCGGCGCGCTCGGCGCAGAGCCGGGCGGCCGCGCCGTCGGCGGGCAGCGGGCGCCAGGGGTCGTCCGGGTCGGCGCCGGTGCGGGCGGCGAGGTCGGCGAGCTGGTCGCCGGTCAGCAGCGAGGAGTGGTTCTGCGGATGGCCCTCGCTGTGGAGACCGCGGCCCTTGACGGTGTAGGCGAGGATCACGGTCGGGCGGGTGTCGTCGATCGCCGCGTAGGCGTCGAGGAGGGCGCCGAGGTCATGGCCGCCGAGGTTGCGCACCGCGCCGTGCAGGGCCTCGTCGTCGAGGGTGGCGATGAGCTGTTCGAGGGGCTCGCGGGTGGAGCCGGTGCCGGGCAGCCGCTCCCTGAGCTGGTCGGGGGTGCAGCGCAGGAGGCGCTGGTACTCCGGGTTGCCCATGGTGTCCAGGCGGGTGCGCAGGGCCTCGCCGCCGGGGCGGGAGAACAACTCGGTGAGCTGCTCGCCGTACTTCAGGGTGAGGACCTGCCAGCCGGCCGCCTCGAACATGCCGGCGAGCCGTTCGGCGGCGAGGGCGGGGACGACGCGGTCCAGGGACTGCCGGTTGAGGTCGACGATCCAGACGACTTCGCCGAGCCCGGCGACCATCGGGTCCTGGACGGCCTCCCAGCAGGCGCCCTCGTCGAGTTCGGCGTCACCGAGGAGGGCGTACTGCCGTCCGGTGCCGGCGCCGGGGAAGCGGCCCTCGACGTAGCGGCGGGCGAGGGCGCCCCAGATCGGGGCGGTGGCGCCGATGCCGACGGAGCCGGTGGAGTAGTCGACCGGGTCGGGGTCCTTGGTACGGCTCGGGTAGCTCTGGAGGCCGCCGAAGGAGCGGAGGGTCGTGAGCGCCTCGGCGGGCAGCTCGCCGAGGAGGTGGTTGACGGCGTGCAGGGCCGGGGAGGCGTGCGGCTTGACCGAGACGCGGTCGGCGGCGGTCAGTTCGTGGAACCAGAGCGTCGTCATGATCGAGACCATGGAGGCACAGGAGGCCTGGTGGCCGCCGACCTTGAGCCCGGTGGGGTTCGGGCGGACACGGTTGGCGTGGTCGATGGTGGCGGCGGAGAGCCACAGCACCCGCCGCTCGATCTCGCCGAGGGCGGCGAGCAGCTCCTGCCGGCCGGTACGCGCAGACGTCGTCGTGTCCGGGACCATCACAGAACCTCCGGGGCGGGCGGCCGGCACCGGCCGCCGTGGGGGCGGGTGGCGCGGGCCGGGTCGTCCGGCGGCGGGCGGGCTGCGGCCGGGTCGCCGAGGCTGCGGGCGCCGAGTTGTCGTTGTGGTTCGCCAGTAGACATTCACCTTTCTGTTTGCACAAGATACGGCTGTCCGGTTGAGCAATCTGCTCAATCTCAGGGTTCGGGGAGGTGAGTCGATTGAGCACCGTGAGCCACGGTGGGGCGATCGACACGACGGACGCGCGCATCCTGCTCGCGCTGACGGAGGAACCGCGGGCCACCGCGGTGGCGCTGACGGAGCGGCTGGGTCTGTCGCGCAACACCGTGCAGGCCCGGTGGGGCCGGCTGGAGCGGGACGGCACGCTCGGCCCGTTCACCCGCCGGGTGGACGCGGCGGCGCTCGGGTACCCCTTGACGGCGTTCGTGACGATGCGTGTCGACCAGTTGCGGCTGACGGAGGTGGGGACGGCGCTCGGCGACATCCCCGAGGTGGTGGAGGTGTACGGGCTGAGCGGCGACATCGACCTGCTGGCCAGGGTGGTGGCGGCCGACGCGGACGACCTGTACCGGATCGCGGGGCAACTGCACGCCGTACCCGGGGTGGAGCGCAGCAGCACCTCCCTGGCCATGAACCAACTGGTCCCGCACCGGCTGACCCCGCTCCTGGAGCGGGCCGCCGAGGGCACGGGAAGGCGGCGCGGATGAACCGCCACCACCGGCGGCTGGCCCGCGGCCTGGCCGCCCTGCCGCTGCTGCTGACCGGATGCGGGGCCGCCGCCTCGCAGCCAGGACCCGAGCCGGGCGGGACGGCGCCGCCGGCCCCGGTGGCACCGCCGCTCGGCGCCGGGCTGGACTACCAGCTCGGCGGCGCGTACCGGCCCGGCGACGACGTCGAGGTCGTGGTGCGCGACCACGGCGCGCGGCCGGCCCGGGGGCTGTACAACGTCTGCTACGTCAACGCCTTCCAGGCCCAGCCCGGGGCGCGAGGCTGGCCCGAGGAGCTGCTGCTGCGGGACGCGCGGGGGCGCGAGGTGATCGACGAGGACTGGGACGAGGTGCTGCTCGACCTGTCCACCGAGGAACTGCGGCGGGCCGCGGCCGACCGGGTGGGCCGGTGGATCGACGGCTGCGCGCAGCGGGGGTTCGACGCGGTCGAGCCGGACAACTACGACAGTTTCACGCGCTCGGACGGGCTGCTGGACGCCGCCGACGCCCAGGCGTACCTGGCGCTGCTGGTGAAGCGGGCGCACTCCCGCGGCCTGGCGGTGGCCCAGAAGAACACGGCCGAACTGGCGGGCGACCGGAAGCGGCTGGGACTGGACTTCGCGGTGGCCGAGGAGTGCGGCGAGTACGAGGAGTGCGGGGTGTACGACAAGGCCTTCGACGGGCGCGTCCTGGTCGTGGAGTACACCGAGAGCGGGCTGGAGCGGGCCTGCGAGGCGGCGGACGGGCGGCTGTCCGTGGTGCTGCGGGACCGGGACGTGCTGCCGGAGGGCGAGGAGGGGTTCGTGCGAGCGGGCTGCTGAGGGCGGGCGGAGCCGCGGCAGCCGGGGTTCCGGTCATCGGTACAGACCAATTCTCCGGATGGACCAGACCAATCGGCCCCGCCGTCGTATCGTCGCGTGCGGCGCGGGCCGTCCGGTCACGTCGTCCGGCCGCGCCTGCCCGCAACTCCCCGGCTCCCCCACAGAAGGAGTGATGACCCGTGTCCCGCAGAGGTACCCCCACCGTCGCCGCCGTCCTGGCGGCCGTCGCCGGACTGGTCCTGACGCTGCTCTCCGGCCCCGCCGCCGCCCACGACCGGCACCGGCCGTACCATTCGCCGAGGCCCGCCTTCCCGGTGAGCGAGCGG
Source organism: Streptomyces diastaticus subsp. diastaticus (assembly GCF_011170125.1). Taxonomy (NCBI): domain Bacteria; kingdom Bacillati; phylum Actinomycetota; class Actinomycetes; order Kitasatosporales; family Streptomycetaceae; genus Streptomyces; species Streptomyces diastaticus. Next base: position 1,243,272 of record NZ_BLLN01000005.1, read on the forward strand.
CAGTTCGAGCGGATGTTCCCCGAGCGGGACCCGTTCTTCACCTACCAGGGGCTGCGTGAGGCCGCCGCCGCCTTCCCCGCGTTCGCGCGGACCGGGAACCCCGTGGTGCGCCGCCAGGAGGCGGCCGCCTTCCTCGCCAACGTCAGCCACGAGACCGGCGGACTCTTCTACAAGGTCGCGCAGAACGAGGAGACGTACCCGGTCTTCTGCGACACCACCCAGCCCTACGGCTGCCCCGCCGGGACCGACGCGTACTACGGGCGCGGCGCGATCATGCTGAGCTGGAACTTCAACTACAAGGCGGCCGGGGACCATCTCGGGCTCGACCTGCTGAACAACCCCTGGCTCGTCGAGGAGGACCCGGCCGTCGCCTGGATGACCGCGCTCTGGTACTGGACCACCCAGTCCGGGCCCGGCACCATGACCGGTCACGAGGCGATGACCGGGCGGCACGGCTTCGGCGAGACCGTCCGCAGCCTCAACGGCAGTGCCGAGTGCGACGGCGGCAACCCCGCCCAGATGGAGCACCGGGTGGCGCTGTACAAGGAGTTCACCCGCGTCCTGCACGCACCGCGCGGCACCGGCCTGACCTGCTGAACCCGCTCGCGACGGACTCCGGTCAGCCGGCCCGCACCAGCCGCATCCCGCTGACCAGATGTGGTGTGATGCGCACGGCGCTGTCCATGACGTGGCCGGGCAGCCGTGGCCAGGGCTGCAGCAGCCGTGCGTAACGGGCCAGGTCGGCAGGGTCCGTGACGGGCCGGCAGTAGCCGGTGACGACGACGCTCCAGCCGAGGTGGGTGACCGGGTCGAGGGCGTCCGCCTGGTAGGCGACGACGGTCCCGTGCGGGCGGGCCTGGCCGAGCAGCGCGGAGCTGTCATGGGTGCGCACCACGATCTCGTCGCCGTCCAGCAGGTGGTTGACCGGCCGGACGGCGGGCAGCGCCCGCTGCGTGAAGACGACCCGCCCCAGCGAGACGCCGCCGAGCAGGGCGAGCGCCTCGGCGCGGGTCAGTTCGACGGTGTGCCTCTCCTGCCGGGTGGCCGGGGTGCGGTGATCGGTGCTGGTCATGGGGTGGTGTCCCTTCGTACGCGGCCTGGCCCGGGGCCCGCGGCGGGCGGAGCGGGCCGGACGCGTACGAGTCAAGTCCCGCCCGACGGGCCCGCACCAGGGTCGAAAGGCCCTGGTGCGCGCCGGCCGGTCCCGGTTTCACTGCCTTCGTGTCCCGCCGCCGCCTCCCGGGCCGCCGGACAGCACGGCCCGGGCCCGGCGGCGGGACACACCAGCGCGGGACCGCGCGTCGGCGGTCCTGGGGACGACGGCCTGGACGGGCCTCGACGGGGAGGACACGCGGTGATCGCGGTCGTGGGGCACACGGATCTGACCGAGGACGCGCACGGGGTGGTACGGGCGGCGCTCCGGACCCGGCTGGCGCAGGCGCCGGCGGGTACCGGCGCACTGGTCCGGGCCGGGCGGGGACTGCCGCAGGTCTACGGCCGGGCGGCGCGGGAGGCGGGACGGCCGCTGACCGTGGTGCTGCCCGCCGAGGGGGCGGTCCCCGCGCCGCTGCCCGCCGCCGACCGGGCGGCCGCCGGCGAACTGCTGCTCCTGGCCGAGCAGGTACGGCTGCTGCCCTACGACCCGGCCGTCCGCGACACGGTGGTCGCCGCCGACGAGCGGCTGGTCGGGGCGGCGCGGACGCTGCTGGCCGTCTGGGACGGCTCCCCCTCCGACGGTTCGGACGCCACCGCCCATCTGGTCGCCTACGCCCGGGCCCGTTCGGTTCCGGTCGAGGTGGTGTGGCCGGCCGGGGCGGCCCGCAGCGGCCGGGCGGAGCGGGCACCCGGAGTCCGGCGCGGCCGGCCGGCAGCCGGGCTCGTCGGCCGGCGGCCGGGGACCTACGGCCCCGGGGGGCGGGACCTTCGGCCCTGACGCGTGCGGCCCCGGGCGGTGTGCACTGCCGGTGCACCCGGTCGGGGGCGTCCTCGGCGGACGTGCCCATACTGGGTGGTACCGGGTGGCGGGGCGCGGGTTCCGCCACCGCCCTGCCGACCGAGCGAGCCCAGCGTGTCCGACACTTCCGCACCGCCCACGGCCAGTGAGCCGATCCGCGTCTTCATCCTCGACGACCACGAGGTGGTCCGGCGAGGCGTCCGCGACCTGCTGGAGGCCGAGGAGGACATCGTCGTCGTCGGGGAGGCCGCCGACGCACGCCAGGCGCTGGCCCGCGTCCCGGCGGCCCGCCCGCAGGTCGCCGTGCTCGACGTGCGCCTCGGCGACGACGCGGGCGGTGACCACGCCGGGATCGAGGTCTGCCGCGAACTGCGGGCCCGTATGCCGGAGCTGGTCTGCCTGATGCTGACCTCGTTCGACGACGACGAGGCCCTCTTCGACGCGATCATGGCCGGCGCCTCGGGGTACGTCCTCAAGCAGATCAACGGCGCCGACCTGGTCTCCGCGGTGCGCACCGTCGCCTCGGGCACCTCGATGCTCGACCCGCGCACCACCGCCAGGGTGATGGCGCGGCTGCGCGGCGGCCCGGGTCCGGGCGAGGCACGCCCGGCCGAGCCGGAGCAGCCCTCGGTCCTCGACCGGCTCTCACCCCGCGAGCGGGAGATCCTGGAACTCATCGGCGAGGGTCTGACCAACCGGGAGATAGCCGAACGCCTCTACCTGGCCGAGAAAACGGTGAAGAACCGCATCTCCGCCATCCTCTCCAAGCTCGGAGTGGGCCGCCGCATCCAGGCGGCGATGATCGCGGGGCGGTTGCGCGAGCGGTCGTCCTGACCGGCCGCCGCGGGGTCCAGGCGCCGGCCACCCGGGGACTGGCGGCGGGGCCGGCCCTGGTGCCGCGGCAGATCAGCTGGAGTCGCAGGGGGCCGTCGGCGGCGTTGGCCGCGCCCGGCCGGACGCGGCCGTGCGGCACCCGCTCCCCCGTGACGCGGAAGGCGGGGCGAGGTGGGCGCGGTGGGCGCACCGGCCTTTGGAGTGCCGGATGACCACCTCGATGCCCTCCTGCCGGTAGCCGGCGGCCCGCCGGACACCTCCAGGGCCGCACCGCTCCGCGCGGCCGGCCCCTCCCGGCCGGCGGGCTGCCGTCGCTCCCCGGCGTACCAGGCGTACCCGGCGTGCGAGCAGATGCCGTCCGAGCCCGTGCGAACAGGGACGGCTCCCCCGCCGTGCACGGCGGTTGGCGAGAGGGGCCGGCAGCGGGCCAGGGCCTCCCGGACTTCTTCCCTCCGGTCCCGCCCGGCCTGCCCCTGGGCACGCCGGGAAGACGCGGGTACCGGGGCGCCCGACGGGACTGGAGCGGGCCGTCCCGGTCAGACGCGCAGGGGTACGCGCCAACGGACGCGGGTGCCGCCCGAAGCCGACTCGGTGAGGGTGAAGGTGCCTCGGTGGCGCTCGGCACGGTGGCGCATGTTGGCGAGGCCGCCGGTGTGGCGGGCGGGGCCCGCCGGGTCGACGCCTGTGCCGTCGTCGGTGACGGTGAGGGTCAGCGCGTCGTCGGTGGCGGTGACCGTGACGTCGATCCGGGTGGCGGCCGCGTGCCGGGCGGCGTTGGAGAGGGCCTCGGCGGCGACCGCGAGGAGCTGCTCGGCGAGGTCGTCGGGAACGGTGGTGTCCACCGGCCCGTCGATCCGCAGGGCGGGGCGGAAGCCTAGGGCACGGGCGGCGGTCTGGGTGGTCTCGGCGAGGCGGCGGCGCAGTCCCGGGTGGCCCGGTTCGTCGGCGGCGCGCAGGTCGAAGATGGTGGAGCGGATGATGCGGATGGTGGTGTCCAGGTCGTCCACGGCGCGGCTGACGCGCTCGGCCGCCTCGGGCCGGTCGGCGATGGTCCGGGTGGCCGACTGGAGGGTCATGCCGGTGGCGAAGAGGCGCTGGATGGCCAGGTCGTGCAGGTCACGCGCGATGCGGTCGCGGTCGTGGAGGACCACCAGCTCCTCCGACTCGGCCCGCCGGCGGGCCAGTTCGAGGGCGATGGCGGCCTGGTCGGCGAAGCCGGAGACGAGTTCCACGTCGCTGTCGTCGAAGGAGGCGCGGCCGGCGATCCGGCCCAGCCTGAGCGCGCCCTGCCGGCCGGAGCCGACCTGGAGCGGAACGGCGACGACCGGCCCGATGGCCGGGTCCTGGCCGTCCGCCTCGCCGGCGGGTGTCGCGTCGAAGGGGTGGGCGCGCGGGTCGGTGCGGATGTCCGAGGTGGAGACGGGGCTCCCGGTGAGGGCGGCGAGGCCCGCCAGGGAGCCGCGGGCCGGCACGGTGAGGCCGAGGATGCGGGAGGCACCGTGCCCCTGAGCGACGTCGACGGTCAGGGACGAGGCTCCGGACGCGAGGTTCGCCGGGGCCGGCCCGGCGGCCCCGGGCGGAGCGGGCGACCCGGCGGGGACGGCACCGTGGGCGACCGGGCAGCCGCCGGAGGGGGCCGTACCGGCCACCGGGGGCGGCGGTACCTGGCCGGTCGCGGCGGGAGCCTCGCCCGCGTCCCCCGAGGGCAGGAGGACGGTGGCGCTGTCGGCGCCCGCCACCTCCATGGCGCGTTCCGCGATGAGGTGCAGGACCTCGGTGGCGCGGGTGCCGGAGAGCAGGGAGCGGGTGATGTCGCCGAGGGCCTCCAGGCGCCGTTCGCGGCGGCGGCTCTCGTCGTACATGCGGGCGTTGTCGATGGCGACGCCCGCCGCGATGGAGAGGGTGGTGAGGACGGCCTCGTCGTCGGCGTCGAAGTCTCCGCCGCCCTGCTTCTCCGTCAGGTAGAGATTGCCGAAGACCTTGTCACGGACGCGCACGGGGACACCGAGGAAGGTCCGCATCGGCGGGTGGTGGGCGGGGAAGCCGTAGCTGCGCGGGTGCTGGGAGAGGTCGGTGAGGCGCAGCGGCTCGGGATGGTGGATGAGTTCACCGAGGATGCCTTGCCCGCAGGGATAGGTGCCGATCCGGGCGGCGGTCTCCTCGTCCATGCCGACGGGCAGGAACTGGGAGAGGCTGCGCCCGTCGTCGACGATGCCGAGCGCGCCGTAGCGGGCACCGGTCAGGGTGACGGCGGCGCGGACGATGCCGTGCAGGACCTCGGGGAGTTCCAGTCCCCGGCCGAGCCCCATCACGGCGTCCAGCAGGCTGGTCATCCGGTCGGGGGTACTGGGCTGCGGCCACCCGGCCACCGTGCTCGGCGCTGCGTCGGTCACTGTCGTTCCACCACTCCTCGCGTCCCGTCACCGGGTCTCTCCACCGTGTCGCGGGCGAGGTCCGCCCCCCATGGCGCCCGCCCCCGGCAGTACGCCGTTCGCGGCCCCCGCCCGCAGCAGAGCGTACGGCAGGGCGGCACACGCCCGGGCGCCACCCGGCGGGGCGGGGGCGCGGTCCGGCCGGTGCCGTGGGTCCCGGGCGGCGGGCGGGGCCGGGGCCGGGCGGCCCGTCGGCGGGGGCCGGGCGGCCCTCCGTGCGGGGAGCGGGGGCGCAGCAGCATGGTGCGGCCGGGAAGCGCCGGGGGTGACCCCATGCCCAGGAGGTGGCACGCATCCACCGCGCCCTTCCCGGACCAGAGACCGCGGCTGTGCCGTCCTGGCCCCGCCGGTGTGCGGGCCGGCCGGCGCACGGGCGCGGCGCACGTACTTGCACGGCTGGAGGACAGGGTCCGGTGGAGACGGTAGGGACGCGGGAGCGCGGGACGGCGGCGGACGGGGCGTCAGGTCCCGGGGCGCTGCCGGGGCGGCGCGCGAGTGCCGGACGGATCGTCGTCGACTGGCTGACGACCACCGACCACAAGAAGATCGGGACGCTCTACCTGGTGACGTCGTTCGTCTTCTTCCTGCTCGGTGGAGCGCTCGCCCTGGTGATGCGTGCGGAACTGGCGCGCCCCGGGACGCAGTTGATGTCCAACGAGCAGTTCAACCAGGCGTTCACCATGCACGGCTCGATCATGCTGCTGCTCTTCGCGATGCCGCTCTTCACCGGCTTCGCCAACTGGATCATGCCGCTCCAGATCGGCGCGCCCGACGTGGCGTTCCCCCGGCTGAACATGCTGGCCTACTGGCTCTTCCTGTTCGGCTCGCTGATCGCGGCGGCCGGCTTCCTCACGCCGCAGGGCGCGGCGAGCTTCGGCTGGTTCCTCTACGCGCCGCTCTCCGACGCGGTGCACTCGCCGAGCATCGGCTCGGACATGTGGATCATGGGGGTGGCGCTCTCCGGCTTCGGGTCGATCCTCGGCGCCGTCAACTTCATCACCACCATCATCTGCATGCGCGCCCCCGGCCTGACGATGTTCCGGATGCCCGTCTTCACCTGGAACGTCCTGCTGACCGGCGTGCTGATCCTGCTGGTCTTCCCGGTGCTGGCGGCGGCCCTGCTGGCGCTGGAGTGCGACCGGAAGTTCGGCTCGCACATCTTCGACGCGGCCAACGGCGGCGCCCTGCTGTGGCAGCACCTCTTCTGGTTCTTCGGCCATCCCGAGGTGTACGTACTGGCGCTGCCGTTCTTCGGGATCGTCTCGGAGGTCGTCCCGGTCTTCTCGCGGAAGCCGCTCTTCGGCTACATGGGCCTGGTCGGGGCCACCATCGCCATCGCGGGCCTGTCGGTGACGGTCTGGGCGCACCACATGTACACCACGGGCGGGGTGCTGCTGCCGTTCTTCTCCTTCATGACCTTCCTGATCGCGGTGCCGACCGGAGTGAAGTTCTTCAACTGGATCGGCACCATGTGGCGCGGCTCGCTGTCGTTCGAGACGCCGATGCTGTGGACCACCGGATTCTTGATGACCTTCCTCTTCGGCGGTCTGACCGGCGTCATCCTGGCCTCTCCGCCACTGGACTTCCACACCTCGGACTCGTACTTCGTGGTGGCCCACTTCCACTACACGCTCTTCGGCACCGTGGTGTACGCGATGTTCGCCGGTTTCCACTTCTGGTGGCCGAAGTTCACCGGCAAGATGCTCGACGAGCGGCTCGGGAAGATCACCTTCTGGACGCTGACCGCCGGATTCCACCTGACCTTCCTGGTGCAGCACTGGCTGGGCGCGGAAGGTATGCCCCGCCGGTACGCGGACTACCTGGCGGCGGACGGCTTCACCGCGCTCAACACCGTCTCGACCATCGGCTCGTTCCTGCTCGGCCTCTCCTTCCTGCCGTTCCTCTACAACGTCTGGCGCACCGCCCACTACGGCGAGAAGGTCACCGACGACGACCCGTGGGGGTACGGGCGCTCACTGGAGTGGGCCACCTCGTGCCCGCCGCCGCGCCACAACTTCCTCTCGCTGCCACGGATTCGCAGCGAGTCCCCCGCCTTCGACCTGCACCATCCGGAGATCGCCGCACGCGAGAAGGCCGACGCGCCCTGAGCGCGCCCGCGCCGTCGGCCGCCCTTCTCCCTTTACCTTGATCTCCCCCTGACCTGCCCCTCTGCGAGGTGACGCGCGATGTCCCACGGAGTGCTCGCCCTCGGCGGCGCCGCCCTGTGCCTGTCGGGTTCCGTCTGGTACGTGCCCGCCTGGGCCGACCTGCGAGCCGGGCCCGACCGGCCCGCCTCCCGGCGGCTGGCCGCGGCCGCGGTCCTGGTGCTGTGGACGGGCGCCCTGCTCGCCACGGCGCTGCTGGCCTGGTCCGGGCCCCGGCCGGCGCTGGCCTCGGCCGCGCTCGCCGGGCCGGTGGCGGCCGGGACGGCGCTCGCCGCCCGGGCGCGGGCGGGCAGGGAGCGACGGGAGGCGGCGGCCGGGTGGCGGCTGCTGGGAGCACCCACCCCGGGCCCGGGCCCCCGCCGGGCCCGGCGTGTCCTGCTGGCCTGGCTGGTGGCGGGGCTGGGTGCGGCCGTCGCCGCGGGAGCGGCGGCGCGCGGCGCGGGGGCGTGGCAGGCGGCATCGGCGGCCGGGGCGGTGACGGTCGCGGCCCTGCTCACCGGCGGGGCACGGGCGGGGCTGCTGGTGCGGCGGGCGGCGCCGGGGCAGGCTCGGGACCAAAGTCCCTACCGCTGGTGAAAACGGTTGTCGTACCCTCGGGGCCATGGCACGCACCGACATACGCCCCGTGATCAAGCTCCGCTCCACGGCGGGGACCGGCTACACCTACGTGACCACCAAGAGCCGCCGCAACGATCCCGACCGGATCGCCCTGCGGAAGTTCGACCCGGTCGCCGGCCGCCACGTGGAGTTCCGCGAGGAGCGCTGACCGACCCGCCACCGCGAGGTGGCGTCCCCCGGGCCCGCCCGCCCCACCGGCGTGCGGGCCTTCGTCATGCCCGGGGGCGCGCGGTCCCGTGCACGGCGCACGCGCGGGCGAATTTTGCATGGTGTGCATTTTTGCGTAAAGTGCAGCGGGTGATGGAGTCAGGTGCCGCGCTCGGCCTCCGCGAGCGCAAGAAGCGGGCGACCCGGGCCGCCCTCGGCGAGGCGGCGGTCCGCCTCGCCGCCGAACACGGCGCCGACCACGTCACCGTCGAGATGATCAGCGAAGCCGCCGGGGTCTCCCCGCGCACCTTCTTCAACTACTTCGCCTCGCACGACGACGCCTTCGTGATGATCGACGCCGACCTGGCCCCCCGGGTCACCCGCGCCGTGCTCGCGGCCCCCGCCGCGCTGCCCCCGCTGGAGGCGCTGCGCACCGCGCTCGCCGCCGAGCTGGCCGACGTCGAGAACCAGTCCGAACTGTGGTCGCTCCTCCCGGTCGTCCTGGACCGCTCCCCCCGGCTCTTCGCCCGGGTGATGGCGGCCCAGGCGGGCCAGGAGCAGGAACTGGCACGCGCCATCGCGGTCCGGCTGGGCCACGAGGTGGCCGAGGCCGCCGACGCGTGCGGCGGGCGGGACACCGGTCTCTACGCCCAGTTGCTGGCGGGCGTCGCGGGCACGGCCGTGCGGGTCTCGGTGGGGCATTGGTGCGCGCACCCCGAGACGCCGTTCGCCGAGACCTTCCACGAGGTCTTCGACCAGCTCGCGGCCGGCCTCTCCGCCCCCGCCACGCCGGCCGGGACCGAGCGGTGAGGCCGCCGCGCGCCCCGGCGCCACCGAGCCACCGCGCCTGACCCCGGCCCCCGCCGTCGCGCTCCGGCGACCCGGGTACCAGCCTGTCCCCTTCCACCGCACTCCCCTCGTGGCGCCACCGCCGACGACCGGAGTCCTACGGCGAGCCGCGTGTCCCCGTCAGGGCGCGCCCGCCACTTGTCGGACGGTACTCCGCCCGGCCGCCACCACCGCCCGTACCACCCGCCGACCCCGAGAAGGACGCCGTGCAGAGTGCCACCGAGACGGAGCCCGGCCACGCGCCGGGCCCGATGAACGACAAACAGATACTTCAGGCGATGTCCGGCCTGATGGCGGGCATGTTCGTCGCCATCCTCGCCGGAACGGTCGTCGCCAACGCCCTGCCGAGGATCATCGCCGACCTCGGCGCCTCGCAGTCCTCCTACACCTGGGTGGTCACCGCCGAGCTGCTCGCCATGACGGCGACGGTGCCGCTCTGGGGCAAGCTCTCCGACCTCTACAACCAGAAGATGCTGCTCCAGCTCTCGCTGAGCCTGTTCGTCGTCGGTTCGCTCGTGGCGGGCTTCTCCCACGACGTGGGGCTGCTGATCTTCAGCCGCGTCGTCCAGGGCGTCGGCGCCGGTGGTCTCACCGCGCTCGCGCAGGTCGTGATGGCCGCGATCATCCCGCCGCGCCGCCTCGGCAAGTACGCGGGCATCTTCGGTGCCGTCTTCGCCGTCGGCACCGTCGCCGGCCCGCTCATCGGCGGTGTCCTGGTCGACACCTCCTGGCTCGGCTGGCGCTGGTGCTTCTTCATCGGCGTGCCGTTCGCGCTGCTCGGCATCGTCCTGCTCCAGCGCACCCTGAAGCTGCCGACGGTCCGCCGCGAGGTGACCATCGACTACCTGGGCGCCTTCCTCATCGTCACCGGTGTCTGCGCCCTGCTGATCTGGACCTCGCTGGCGGGCAACTCCTTCGACTGGGCCTCCTGGCAGACCGCCGCGCTCACCCTGACCGGCACCGCCCTGCTGCTCGCCGCGGTCTTCGTGGAGTCCCGCGCCAAGGACCCGGTCATCCCGCTGTCGATCTTCCGCAACCGCACCGTCACCCTCACCACGGTGGCGAGCCTCTTCGTCGGTGTCGCGATGTTCGCCGGCACGGTCTTCCTGTCGCAGTACTTCCAGATCGCACTGGGCAAGTCGCCGACGGTGGCCGGCCTGATGAGCCTGCCGATGATCGGCGGTCTGCTGGTCTCCTCCACCGTCGCCGGACAGCTGATCAGCCGCACCGGCAAGTGGAAGGGATACCTGGTCGCGGGCGGCATCACCATGACCGCCGGGCTGGGGCTGCTCTCCACCATCGGCGCCGACACCTCGTTCGGGGTGCTCAGCGTCTACATGGCGGTCCTCGGCGTCGGCGTCGGCATGCTGATGCAGAACCTCGTGCTCGCCGCCCAGAACGACGTGCCCGCGCAGGACCTGGGCACCGCGACCTCGGTGCTGTCCTTCTTCCGCAGCCTCGGCGGCACCGTCGGTGTCAGCGTCCTCGGCGCGATCCTCGCCAACCGGGTCGCCAGCGAGATGACCAAGGGCCTGGGCCAGGCGGGTATCGCCCCGGAGGGCGGCGGCGGCCACGCCGTCCCCGACATGACGCAGCTCCCCGAGACGCTGCGGCCCATCGTCGAGAACGCCTACGGGGTCGCCACCGGGGACCTCTTCCTGATCTCCACGCCGTTCGCGGTGCTCGCGCTGATCGTCGTCCTCTTCATCAAGGAGAAGCCGCTGAAGACCACCAGCGGAATGGAGCGGCGCCTGGCCGAGGCGGAGGCCGGGGCCACCTCCGGCGCCGACGGCGCCGGCGGCGCCGGCGACGGCGTCGACCTGTCCAAGGACGGCTCCGGCGACGAGGGCACGGGCGGCTCCCCGGCCGTCGAGAAGGAGCCCGCGGGCCGCTGACCCCGGGGACCCGGCACGTACGGCCCGGAGGCGGGGCCGCCCCGGCGAGGAGGCGGCCCCGCCTTCGGGGGTCAAGGGCGGGGCCGCCGAGGAGGGCTCGGCCGGGCCGCCTCCGGAGGGGGTGTGAGGCGGCGGGGCCGGGCTGCCCGGGTCACTGGTCTGGTGCCCGCTCCGCCGCGACTCATGCGGAAGGGCCGGATTCGTCTCGACGAATCCGGCCCTTTCCGTGTTCCCGGGGACAGCGCGGCGCCCCCGTCCGGACGTCAGACCGCGTCCGCGGGCTCCGCGGCGTCGACGACGGGCCGGTCCGTGGCGTCCGGGGCCTGGTAGCGCTCGTGCGGGACGACCATCGGGGTGCCGGTCCGGGGGTCGGGGGCGATGTCGCAGGCCAGCCCGAAGACCTCCCGGACCAGTCCGGCCGTCATGACCTCCTCGGGGGCGCCCTGCGCGTACACCTCGCCGCGGTCCATGACGACCAGGTGGGAGGCGAAGCGTGCCGCCTGGTTGAGGTCGTGGAGGACGGCGACGATGGTGCGGCCCTCCCGGTTCAGCTCGGCGCACAGCTCCAGCAGGTCGTACTGGTGGGCGATGTCCAGGAAGGTCGTCGGCTCGTCCAGGAGCAGCAGCTCCGTCTCCTGGGCCAGCACCATGGCGATCCAGGCGCGCTGGCGCTGGCCACCGGAGAGCTGCCCCGCCTGCTCCTCGGCCAGCTCGGTCAGGCCGGTGCGGTCCAGCGCGAAGGCGATGGCCCGGTCGTCGTCGGGCGACCACTGGCGCAGCAGGGTGTGGTGCGGGTAGCGGCCCCGGCGGACCAGGTCGCGGACGGTGATCCCGTCGGGGGCGACCGGGCTCTGCGGCAGCAGGGCGACGTGCCGGGCCGCCTCCTTGCCCCGGTACTCGTGCAGGTTTCTGCCGTGCAGGTGGAAGGTGCCGTGCTCCGGCTTGAGGATGCGGCCGTACCCCTTGAGCAGGGTCGACTTGCCGCAGCCGTTGGGGCCGATGATGACGGTGAGGCCGCCGTGCGGCAGGTCCAGGGTGACGTCGCGGACGATCGGGTCGCCGCCGTAGGAGAGGGTGACCCCGCGCGCGCCGAGCCCCTTCTGCGGCGCGCCGCCTCCGGCCGTGGGGGCCGGGGTGCGGGCCGCGGTCTTCTTCGCCGCTGTCTTCACAGGTTTCCCTTCCGCCATTCGCGGGTGAGCAGATAGCCGAGGTAGAGGCCGCCGATGGCCATGGTGTAGATGCCGACGGGCAGGTTGTCGAACCACGGCACCTGCTGGGCCGCGAGGTCCGCGAGGACCAGCAGCAGGGCGCCGGTGAGCGCGGCGAGGAACAGGTGGGGCCCGGTGCCCCGGGTCAGCCGCCGGGCGATCTGCGGCGCGGTCAGCGAGATGAAGGCGATCGGCCCGGCGACGCTGACCGCCCCGGCCGACAGGACGATGGAGAGCAGTACGGCCGAGGTCTTGGTGGACCGGGGCTCGGCCCCGAGGCCGGCCGCCAGTTCGTCGCCCATCTCGCCCATCTCCAGGCGCCGCGAGACCAGCGCGGTGAGCGGGGCGGCGACCAGCAGGACCAGCCCGATGGTGAGCGCGTGGTCCCAGGAGCGGGCGGCGAGGCTGCCGTTGATGTAGGCGGTCAGCGCGGTGGCGTTGTCCCGCTCGACGGCGTAGACGACGTACTGGGTGAAGGCGGTGGCGAGGGCGGCGACGCCGATGCCCGCGACGACCAGGCGGCCGGGGTCGCGGAAGCCGGTGCCGGTGGAGACGTGGACCACGGCCATGGCGAGGGCGGCGCCGAGCAGGGCACCGAGCCAGATGGGGCTGCCGGGCAGGAAGAGCGCGAAGAAGGCGGCGCCCGCGCCGGCGCCGGAGGCGAGACCGATGACGTCGGGGCTGCCGAGCGGGTTGCGGGTGACCGACTGGAAGAGGGCACCGGAGAGGCCGAGGGCGGCTCCGGCGCCGATGCCGGTGACCAGGCGGGGGCCGCGGAGCCGGTTGAGGACGAAGCGGTTCTTCCCCTCGGCACCGCCGAGGACGGCGCCCGGGAGCTCGTGCAGCGGGACACCGAGGCGGCCCAGGCTCAGCGTGGCGACGGCCGCCAGGACGGTGAGGAGCAGCAGGACGAGCGCGACGACCACGGAGATCCGGCGCACCGGCAGCGCGACCGAGGAGCCGATCCGCAGGTGGCCGCCGGCCCGGGCGGGCGCGGCGGGCGCCGGGGCGGGGCGGTCCTGGAGCTGGGGGGTGTTCATGAGTTCCCCTTCATCCGGCGGACGGCGTAGAGCAGCGCGGGGGCGCCGAGGAAGGCGGTGACGACACCGACCATGAGTTCCTGCGGGCGCAGCACCAGCCGGCCGGCCACGTCGGCGAGGAGGAGCAGGGCCGGACCGAGCAGTGCGGAGAAGACCAGTTGCAGCCGGAAGTCGACGCCGACGACGGCACGGACCACGTGCGGGACGGCGAGGCCGACGAAGGCGATCGGGCCGACGGCGGCGGTGGCGGCGGCCGCCAGCACGGTGGCGGAGAGCAGCCCGGCGGCGCGGACCACGGCCGGGTTGGCGCCGAGCGAGGAGGCGGACTCGTCGCCGAGGGCGAGCGAGTTGAGGCCGGGGGCGAGCGGCAGGGCGACCAGCAGACCGGCGACGGCGAACGGCAGGACGGCCCAGAAGACCTCCATGTCCCGTCCGGCGAGGGCGCCGACCACCCAGTAGCGGTAGCTGTCGAAGACCTTCGGCAGGCTGAGGGTGACGGCCTGGATGTAGGCGTGCAGGACCGCCGAGAGCACCGCTCCGGCGAGGACCAGGCGGACCAGCCCGCCGCTGCGGGAGCCGGCCGCGCCGATGGCGTAGACCGCCACACCCGCGAGGATCGCGCCGGGCAGCGCCCACCAGACGGTCTCGGCGCCGGAGGTGGCGCCGAGGAAGGCGGTGGCGGTGACGACGCTGGCGGAGGCTCCGGCGTTGATGCCGAGCATCCCGGGGTCGGCGAGCGGGTTGCGGCTGATGCCCTGCATGAGGGTGCCGGCGACGGCGAGGCAGACGCCGGCGAGGACCCCGAGGGCGGTGCGCGGATAGCGGCTCTCGACGACGCTGACGACGTACGGGTCGCCGTGGCCCGCCAGGACGTCGAGGACGTCGCCCAGCGGGGTGGTGCGGCTGCCGAACATGACGCTGGCCGCCACCGCGAGAGCGAGGACGGCGACGCCGGCGAGGAGGGCGGAAACCCGCCGAGCGGTGCCGGCACGCGAGGTGCCGGCACCGCTCGGGCGAGCGACGGTGGTCGTGGCCATGAAGGAGAGCGGTGCCTCAGTCGAGGGTCTCGACGGCGTCGTCGATCATCGGCAGGTAGCGCTCGACGACCCACGGCACGGTGAGCGGGTTGATGATCGAGGAGGCGGTGACGAAGGAGGTGTCCTCACTGGTGACGAGCGAGCCGCGCTTCACGGCCGGCATGGCGGCGTACAGCGGCTGCTTCTCGATCTCGGCGCGGGTCTTCTTGTCGGTGTAGAAGGTGAAGAGCAGGTCGCTGTCCTTCAGCTTCTCGGCGTTCTCCAGGCCGATGATGGCCGAGTCGGTGCCCTCGACCTCCTTGAAGGTCTTCACCACCGGGTCGACCGTCAGGCCGAGGCCGGTCAGCATCTCGACCCGCTGCTCCTCGGGCAGGAAGACGCCGAGCGAGCCGGGGCCGTCGGTGTAGATGTAGGAGAAGGTGACGTCCTTGTACTTCGGACGGGTCGCGGCGGCGTCGGCGAACTGCTTTTTGATGTCCTTGATGAGGCCCTCGCCCTCGTCGCTCTTGCCGAGCGCCTTGGCGATGATCTCGATCTGCTCGTCCCAGTTGGTCGACCAGGGCAGCTCGGGGTAGGCGACGGTCGGCGCGATGTCCTTGAGGATGTCGTACTGCTCCTCGGTCACGCCGGACCACGGGGCGAGGATGACGTCGGGCTCCAGCTCGGTGATGGTCTCGAAGTCGATGTCCTCGCCGCCGGCGAACTGCTTGGGGAGCTTGTCGCCCTTCTCCTTCACCGCCTCGTTGATCCACGGCAGGTAGCCGGACTTGTCGCTGCCCCACTCGTAGCTCTCGATGCCGACCGGGGTGGTGCCGAGCGCGATGGCGGTCTCGGCGGAACCCTGGCCGAGGGTGACGACCTTCTTCGGCTCCTCGGGTATCTCGGCGGTGCCGAGCTTGCTCTTGATGGAGACGGGGAAGGCACCGTCGCTCTTGGCGGAGGCGCTCGGCTTGTCCTCGTTCGAGGAGGAGCAGCCGCCGAGGACGACGACGAGCGCGGTGGCCGCGGCCGAGACGGCGACCGCCTTGCGGCGGGCCTGCGAGAACAACGATGACATGGACGTTTCCTCAGGTCTGAAGAGGTACGGAGCCGAGCCGCCGGCCGGCACGAGGGAGGACCCAGGAGCCGGGAGAACGAGGGCTGGTCGCAGCGGGGGCCGTGCGACGTTAGGCAAGCCTAAGCTTAGGCCCTGGCGGCTTTCAATCGGACTCGGGCCCCGTCAGGCGCTCGCCGCCACACCCGCCACACCTTTTCTCCCGGTACGTCCCGGAGTATCCGTCGACTCCGGGGCGACACCGGCCCTGACCCGCCGTCAGCCTGCCACGCCGACGTCGCCGCTCCGCCGCCGCCGGCCCGGAACAAGCCGCCCGGAAGGAAGCGCAAACCGGGAGAAAGCGCCCTGCTTGGTGGTCTGCCCGCATGACCGAGTCATCCGCCACGCCTACCGGGAGGGACGAGAACGCGGCGCCGAAGACCCCCGACGTCCCGGACGCCTTCGACGTCTTCGCCCGCTCCTGCCCGTCGCGCACCACGCTGGAGCACGTCACCGGCCGCGGGGCGCTCTGACGCTGGGCGCGCTGCACGAGGACGCCCCGCGCTTCAGCCAATTGCGGCGCCGGGTGGACGGCGTGAGCGAGAAGATGCTCTCCCAGACGCCGCGGGCCCTGGACCGCGACGGCCTGGTGGTCCGGGACGCCCGGCCCGGCAATCCGCCGCACGTGGAGTACCGGCTGACCCCGCTGGGCGCCGAGGCCTCCACCCGGTCCTCGCCCTGATCACCCTCGTGGAGGACCGCATGCCCGAGGTGCTGGCCGCCCGGGAGGCGTACGCCACCCGGGACGTGGACGTACGGCGGGGCGAGGAGTAGCCGCCGTCCCGGCGGTGCCGAGGACCCGGCCGCTCCCTGCTCCTGCCCGGCGCCCCCTTTCCCCCCACCGGAACGTGTGTCGCGCGCTTTGCCGTGACGGGCTCGCGTGCCCGCCGGCCCCGTGGTGGCGCGGCCGGTGCCTGCCGGCCGTGGCGCGACGCGGTGGCCGGCCCCGGCGGCCCGGGCGCGGCCGTCGGGGAACGGGGCGAGGCGCGTGCGGTCGTAGCGGGCCTCCGCCTGGCGGGGAGGGGGCGGCAGGGCGTCTCCGTCCGGAGATGGCGGGCGTGGCGGGCCGTCAGGGGCCCGGCGTGGCCGGGTGGTCGGCGAGGGCGCGGCCGAGGAGCCGGCGGACGAGCCGGCCGACGCGGTCGGTCTCCACCAGGAAGCCGTCGTGACCGTGGGGCGAGTCGATCGCGGCGAGCGGACCGGCACCGGGCAGGGCGTGGGCCAGTTCACGCTGCTGGCTGAGCGGGTACAGCCGGTCGGAGGTGATGCCGGCGATCAGGGCCGGGCCCCGGTAGCGGGCCAGGGCGGCCGCGGTGCCGCCCCGGTCGCGGCCGACGTCGTGGCTGTTCATCGCGGCCGAGAGGGTGAGGTAACTGCCCGCGTCGAAGCGCCGGGTGAGCTTGTCGGCGTGGTGGTCGAGGTAGGACTCGACCTGGTGGCGGCCGCCGGCGGCGGGGTCCTCACCGGGCTGGGCGGCGCGGCCGAAGCGGGCGTCGAGCTCCGGCCCGGCGCGGTAGGTGAGGTGGGCGATCCGCCGGGCGGCGCCGAGGCCGAGGTGCGGGCCCTCGCCGGGGGCGGCGTCGTGGTAGCGGCCGCCTTGCCAGCCCCGGTCGGCGCGGATCGCGGCGGTCTGGGCGGCGCTCCAGCCGATCTGGTCGGCGGTGGCGGCGGCGGACGCGGCGAGGACCAGCAGCGCGCCGGTGCGTTGTGGATGGCCGACGGCCCATTCCAGGGCGCGCATGCCACCCATCGAGCCGCCGATGACGGCGGCCCACCGGTCGATGCCGAGGGCGTCGGCGAGCAGGAGTTCGGCGGCGACCTGGTCGCGGACGGTGATCCGGGGGAAGTCCGGGCCCCATGGCCGTCCGCCCGGTCCGGGTGAGGCGGGGCCGGTGGTGCCCTGGCAGCCGCCGAGGACGTTGGGGACGACGAGGAACCAGTGGTCGGTGTCGAGCGGGCGGCCCGGACCGGTGAGCGCGTCCCACCAGCCGGGGGCTCGGTGGCCCGGACCGGCGGGTCCGGCCAGATGGCTGTCGCCGGTCAGGGCGTGCAGCACCAGGATGGCGTTGGATCGGTCAGGGGCCGGGCGCCCGAAGGTCTCGTAGGCGATCCGCACACCGGGCAGCCGCCGCCCGCTCTCCAGGAGCAGCGGGGCCTCGGCGTGGTGCCAGGCTCGGCGGCCCGGTGGGTCGCCCTCCCGCCACGCGCCGGTGGCGGGAGGGAGGGGCGGCGTCGCGGGCACGGCGGTCAGGACGCGCCCCTCGCCGCGTGGAACCCGGTCTCCAGGTCGGCCTTGAGGTCGTCCAGGTGTTCCAGGCCCACGGAGAGGCGGACCAGGCCGGGGGCGGTGCCGGTGGCGGCGAGGGACTCCTCGTCGAGTTGGCTGTGGGTGGTGGAGGCCGGGTGGATGATCAGGCTCCGGACGTCTCCGATGTTGGCGAGGTGGCTGAAGAGGCCGACGGCGTCCACGAACCGCTTGCCCGCCTCCACGCCGTCGCGCAGCTCGAAGGAGACCACGGCTCCGGCGCCGCGCGGCAGGTACCGCCGCGCGGACTCGTACCAGGGGCTGGACGGCAGGCCGGGGTAGTGGACGGCGGCCACCTCCTCGCGGGTCTGGAGCCACGCAGCGAGCGCGGCGGCGTTGGCGGTGTGCCGCTCCAGGCGAAGGCTGAGCGTCTCGATGCCCTGGAGCAGCAGGAAGGCGCTGTGCGGGGAGAGCGCCGGGCCGAGGTCGCGCAGCAGTTGGACGCGGAGTTTGACGGCGAACGCGCCGGGGCCGAGGTCCGGCCAGTAGCGCAGGCCGTGGTAGCTGGGGTCGGGCTCGGTGAAGCCGGGGAACCGCTCGGGGTACGCGCCGAAGTCGAAGCTGCCCGCGTCCACGACGACGCCGCCGAGGGTGGTGCCGTGGCCGCCGAGGAACTTGGTGGCGGAGTGCACGACGATGTCGGCGCCGTGCTCGGCGGGGCGCAGCAGGTAGGGCGTGGGCACGGTGTTGTCGACGACGAGGGGGACGCCGGCCTCGTGGGCGACGTCGGCGACGCCGCGGATGTCGAGGACGTTGCCGCGCGGGTTGCCGAGGCTCTCGGCGAAGACCGCCTTGGTGGTGGGGCGGATCGCGGCGCGCCAGGCGTCGAGGTCGTCCGGGTCGTCGACGAAGCTCACCTCGACGCCCAGGCGCCGCAGGGTGTGCCGCAGCAGGTTGTAGGTGCCGCCGTACAGGGAGGTGCTGGAGACGAGGTGGTCGCCCGCCCCGGCCAGAGTGAGGAGGGCGAGGGTCTCGGCCGCCTGCCCGGAGGCGAGGGCGACGGCGGCGACCCCGCCCTCCAGGGCGGCGACGCGCTGCTCCAGCACGTCCTGGGTGGGGTTGTGGATGCGGGTGTAGATGTTGCCCGGTTCGGCGAGCGAGAAGAGGCCGGCGGCGTGCCGGGTGTCGTCGAAGACGAACGAGGTCGTCTGGTAGATCGGCACCGCGCGGGCTCCGGTGGCCGGGTCGGGGGCGGCGCCCGCGTGGATCTGCCGGGTCTCGAACGACCAGGCGGGCTCGGTGGTCGGGGTGGCGGCGTCGGTGGGCTGGCTCATGTCTGGCCTCGCACGGGTCGTCCGGGTGGTGGTGCGGCAGGGGCGCGGGGCCGCGCCGGGTGCCTGTCCGGACGCTAGGCGCCGCACCCGTGCCGGTGACAGGGATTGCGGCCACTGGCCACGAACCTGCAACGCGGCGGCAACAGTGGGGCGCCCTCGGACCGGCGGACGTTGCGGAATTCACCCTTCAGTTTGCTGCCCCGGGCCCCGGGTAACCGCGCGGCACAGGCATCCGCCGAAGGAGGAAGCCGATCACCGTTTCCCCCAGCGAAGGAGAAATTCCTCATGTCCGTTCCTCAGGAGAACAAAGGTCTCGACATATTCGTCGTGGGGCTCGACGAGAGCAATCTCGACACCTTGTGCGCGGTGCCGGGTGCCGAGGAATTCACCTTCCATCCGCTGTTGTCGCCGGAGGAACTCCAGCAGGGTGAGATCGATTTCCCCGAGCTGCTGCGCAAGGCGCGGGCCACGCTCGACGCGTTCGAGGGCACCGTGGACGCGGTGGTGGGCTACTGGGACTTCCCGGTGAGCACGCTGGTGCCGATCCTTTCGCGGGAGCGCGGGCTGCGCTCCAGCTCCCTGGAGTCGATCGTGCGCTGTGAGCACAAGTACTGGAGCCGTCTGGTCCAGCGTGAGGCCGCACCGGAGGCGGTACCGGGGTTCGGCCTGGTCGACCTGGCCGCCGAGGTGCCCCGGCCGCCCGAGGGCGTGTCGTTCCCGATGTGGCTCAAGCCCGTCAAGTCGTTCTCCTCGGAGCTGGCCTTCGGTGTCCGTGACGAGCAGGAGTTCCGCCAGGCGGTGGCCGAGATCAAGAAGGGCGTCGGGCGGGTCGGCGGCCCGTTCGAGCACATCCTGGACCGGCTGGACCTGCCGGCGGAGGTCGCCGCGGCGGGCGGCGCCGCCTGCCTCGCCGAGGAGACGCTGACCGGTGTGCAGGTCGCCGTCGAGGGCTTCGTGCACGAGGGCGAGGTCGTGGTCTACGGCGTGCTGGACTCGCACACGTACCCCAACAGCGCCTGTTTCCTGCGCCACCAGTACCCGGCGGAGCTGCCCGCCGAGACGGTGGAACGGATCGTGGACGTCTCGCGGCGCGTCATCGGCCGGGTGGGAATGGAGTCGGTGACGTTCAGCATCGAGTTCTTCTACGACCCGGAGTCCGGCGCCGTGAAGATCCTGGAGATCAATCCGCGCCATTCACAGTCGCACGCGGAGATGTTCGAACACGTCGACGGAGTTCCCAACCACCACCGCATGATATCCCTCGCACTCGGCCGCGATCCGCGCGTCAAGCAGGGAGACGGGCCTTACGAATACGGCGCCAAGTGGTACTACCGGGTGTTCCACGACGGTGTCGTACGGCGTGTTCCGACGCCCGACGAAGTGGCCCGGATCGAACGGGAGACACCGGGTGTGAAGGTCCACGTGGTGCCCGAGGAGGGGGTGCGGCTCTCCGAGATGCCCGGCCAGGACAGTTACAGCGCCGAACTCGCCCACATCTACGTGGGCGCCGACAGCGACAAGGAGCTGGAGGTCAAGTACGACCGCGTGGTGGAGGCGCTGGAGTTCGAGATCGACGACGCCGCCTGACCCGGGCGGCTCTCCCGCGCCCGCTCGCACGACCCCGCCCTGGAAGGGTGCTTCGCCTCATGCGTTTCGTCAGCAATCTGCCCCATCCCGTCAAGGTGGAGGAGCACGTCCGCGTCCCGATGTCCGACGGGGTGCGGCTCTCCGCCCGGATCTGGCGGCCCGTCTCCTCCGACGCACACCCGGTCCCGGCGGTCCTGGAGGCCATCCCGTACCGCAAGCGGGACCTCAGCTCGGTCCGCGACTCGATGCACCACCCCTACATCGCCGGGCACGGCTACGCCTGCCTCCGTGTGGACCTGCGGGGCACCGGTGACTCGGAGGGGGTGCTCCGCGACGA
Source organism: Streptomyces diastaticus subsp. diastaticus (assembly GCF_011170125.1). Lineage (NCBI taxonomy): Bacteria > Bacillati > Actinomycetota > Actinomycetes > Kitasatosporales > Streptomycetaceae > Streptomyces > Streptomyces diastaticus. The sequence goes on from NZ_BLLN01000005.1 coordinate 1,264,047, forward strand.
GTACCTGGAGCGGGAGCAGCAGGACGCCGAGGAGGTGCTCGCCTGGATCGCCGACCAGCCCTGGTGCGATGGCGCCACCGGCATGATGGGCATCTCCTGGGGCGCGTTCGCCGCGCTCCAGACGGCGGCCCGGCGCCCGCCGGGCCTGAAGGCGGTGGTGCTCGCCTCGTTCACCGACGACCGGTACGACGACGACATGCACTACATGGGCGGGGCGATGCTCACCGACAACCTCGCCGAGGCGGGCACCATGTTCGCCTACGCCACCTGTCCGCCCGACCCGGCCGTGGTCGGGGAGAGCTGGCGCGAGATGTGGCACGAGCGGCTGGAGGGCAGCGCGCCGTGGGTGGTGGAGTGGCTGCGCCACCAGCGGCGCGACGCCTACTGGCGGCACGCCTCGCTCTGCGAGGAGTACGCCGCCCTCCAGGTGCCGGTCCTCGCCTCCAGCGGGTGGGCCGACGGGTACTCCAACGCGGTGACCCGCCTGCTGGAACACGTCGACGTGCCCCGCAAGGGACTGATCGGCCCGTGGTCGCACAAGTTCCCGCACCTGGGTGAGCCCGGCCCGGCGATCGGCTACCTCCAGGAGGTGGTGCGCTGGTGGGACCACTGGCTCAAGGGCGAGGAGAACGGTGTGATGGACGGCCCGATGCTCCGCTCCTGGATGCAGGAGAGCATGCCGCCGTCCACCTCCTACGAGGAGCGCCCCGGCCGCTGGGTCGGCGAGCCGGGGCTGCCCTCGCCGCGGGTCGAGCCGGCCGTCCATCCGCTGTTCCCGCACCGCGTCGGGCGCCCCGGTGAGGCCGCGCCACAGGGTCCGGGCAAGGACGGGCCGCTGACGGTGCGCTCACCGCTGTCGGTGGGCCAGTTCGCCGGCAAGTGGGCCTCGTACAACGCGCCACCGGACCTCCCCTACGACCAGCGGGAGGAGGACGGCGGATCGCTGGTCTTCGACAGCGATCCGCTGCCGGAACGGGTCGAGATCCTCGGCACGCCCACTGTGGAGCTGGAGTTCACCGTGGACCGGCCGGTCGCGCAGGTCGCCGCCCGGCTGTCGGACGTGGCCCCGGACGGGGCGGCGACCCGGATCACCTACGGCGTCCTCAACCTCACCCACCTGGCGGGCGGCGACCCGGAGCCGCTGGAGCCGGGCCGCCGGTACCGGGCCACCGTGCGGCTCAACGGCATCGCCCAGGCGTTCCCGCCCGGCCACCGGGTACGGCTCTCGCTCTCCACCTCGTACTGGCCGCTGGCCTGGCCGCCGCCTGAGCCGGTGCTGCTGTCGGTGGAGCCGGGGGCGAGCACGCTGACGCTGCCGGTGCGGCCGGTGGGCGAGCCCGACGAGGGGATCTCCTTCGAGGAGCCGGAGGCCGCCGCGCCGGCGGCGACCACGGAGCGGGCGGCGCCCGAGCAGAGCTGGCAGGTCTCCCGCGACCTGGTCGACTACCGCTCGGCACTGGACATCGTCAAGGACAGCGGGACCACGCACTACGAGGAGATCGACCTCGACGTGGGCCGCCGGGCCGTGGAGCGCTACGACTGGGTGGCGGACGACTTCGGCTCGGTACGCGGGCGGTCCGCCTGGACGATGCGGTTCACGCGCGGCGACTGGGACACCCGTACCGAGACCGACACCGTGCTGACCTGCGACGAGAAGCAGTACCACGTGCACGCCACGCTCGACGCCTACGAGGGCGGGGAACGGGTGTTCTCCCGGAACTGGAAGGTGAGCGTCGACCGCGACCTCACCTGAGCGGCCTCGCGTCGTCGCCCCGGGCCCCTCCCGCGGTCCGGGGCGACGGCGCGCCGCCGGGCCGCCGTACGCCCGTTCCGGGGAGCGGCGGAAGGACAGCACCCCGGCCGGGCCCCCTCCTGTGGCTGCGGCCCCGCACCGCTGCCTCCCGTCGGAGGCGGGCCGACCAGTGCGACGGGCCGCAGGAGCCCTCCGCCACGTGAGGGGGCCGCGGCCCCCCCGCGCGTCCCCCGAGTGAGCGGCACTGACCCGGCACTCCGGTGCGTCATCCGACGGGGCGTCAGGTTCCGTCCTAGAGTCCCCGATCGGGCACGCCGTCCCGCGCCCGCCCGGCCCAAGGAGGGCTCGGGGCCCGCCTGCCGCTCGGTGATCCGGCCACCCCCAACCCTCATCCACCCGCCATGCCCCGGTCGCCCGCGCGCCCCTCAGGTGTCGCTCCCCGCCACTCCAATTCCCTTCGGCGCCATGCCGTCGAGAGCTGAGGAGTGCCCCCGTGCCCACCGCTTCCCTGCCTGACTCCCCCACCGTTCCGGCCGTCCCCGCGCCACCCGCCCCGCCGTCCCGTTCCGCGCGCCACGACGCCGCCCTGCGCGCCGCCGCCCGGGGCCTGGACCGGCGGCGGCTGCTGACGCTGGGCGGCGCCGCCGCGGCCCTCGCCTTCGCCACCAACCTGCCTGCGGCGGGAGCCGCGCAGGCCGCCGGCTTCGACGCGCGGCGGCTGCGCGAGGACCCGTTCACGCTCGGGGTCGCGTCCGGCGACCCGCACCCCTCGTCGGTGCTGCTGTGGACCCGGCTCGCGCCCCGCCCCTTCGAGCCGGACAGCGGACTGCCCGCCTCCCGGATCACCGTCGAGTGGGAGCTGGCCCACGACGAGCGGTTCACCCGGGGCGTCAGACGCGGCCGGACCACCGCGCACCCCGAGTTCCACCACAGCGTCCACGTGGAGGCCGACGGCCTCGACGCGGGCCGGGTGTACTACTACCGCTTCCGCGCCGGCAGCTTCACCAGCCCGGTCGGCCGCACCCGCACCACGCCCGGCGAGGGCGCAAAGACCGGCGAGCTGGCCTTCGCCGCCGTCTCCTGCCAGGCCTACCACGACGGCTACTTCACCGCCTACCGCCACCTCGCGGACGAGGACGTCGACGTCGTCCTGCACCTCGGCGACTACCTCTACGAGTACGCGGTGAACGCCGCCGGAGGCGCCCGCGGGTACACCGACCGGGTGCTGCCCGCCGTCTTCAACCGGGAGACCACCACTTTGGAGGACTACCGGCTGAGGTACGCCCTCTACAAGTCCGATCCGGACCTGATCGCCGCGCACGCCGCGCACCCCTTCGTGGTCACCTGGGACGACCACGAGACGGAGAACAACTACGCGGGCGGCCAGCCGGAGAACGACGTGCCGCCCGAGGAGTTCCTGCTGCGCCGGGCCGCCGCCTACCGGGCGTACTGGGAGAACCAGCCGCTCCGGCTGCCGCAGCGCCCCACCGGCCCCGACATGCGGCTCTACCGGCGGCTGCACTGGGGGGACCTGGCCCAGTTCGACATCCTCGACACCCGCCAGTACCGCTCCGACCAGGCGTACGGCGACGGCTGGCAGACGCCGGGGCCGGAGTCCGAGGACCCTTCGCGCACCATGACCGGCGCCGCCCAGGAGCGGTGGCTGCTCGACGGCTGGCGCACCTCCCGGGCCCGCTGGAACGTCGTCCCGCAGCAGGTGACCTTCTCCCAGCGGCGCAACGCCACCGGCTCCGCCTACAAGCTCTCCATGGACTCCTGGGACGGCTACCCCGCCTCCCGCGAGCGGCTGCTCGCCGGGGCCGAGCAGGCGGGCGTCGACCACCTGATGGTGCTCACCGGGGACGTGCACGTCGGCTACGGCTTCGACATCAAGCGGGACTACGCCGACCAGGGCTCGCGCACGCTCGGCACCGAGCTGGTCGCCACCTCGATCGCCAGCGGCAAGGACGGCGCCGACCGGCCCGCCAACTGGGAGACCTACCACGCGGCCAACCCGCACCTGAAGTTCTACAACGGCCGTCGCGGCTACCTCACGGTCCGGCTCGGCGAGGAGTCGGCGCGCGCCGACTTCCGTACCGTGTCGGCCGTGACCGTGCCCGGCGCGTCGCTGACCACAGCCGGGTCGTTCGTCACCGAGCGCCGCTCCCCCGGCCTGAAGCCCGCCTGACCGGCGCGGCCGGGCAGGAACCTCCGAGGGGAGCCGCGCCGTCCGTCCGGCGCGGCTCCCCTCGCGGCACGAGGGCCGGACGGGTCAGCGGTGCCGTGCGGACGCGCGGCCCGGGGCGTGGGTGATCACGAAGGTGCCGATCGCGGTGGTGCCGTCACGGTCGTACACGGCGATGCGCCGGTCCTCACCGGCCCGTTTCGACTGGAGGGCGATCGCCTCCCGCGGCGAGGCGGGCGCCGGTTCGTCCTCCAGCTCCGCCCGCCTGACGAAGCCGGCCTTCCCGTCGGTGGTGTACGCCTCGATCAGGTCGGGTCCGCCGTCCGGCGTCCTCGCGTCGAGGCCGGAACCGTACGTCTCTCCCTTCGCGTTCCTCGGCCAGGCGGGCTCGGCCGCGCCCCGGCCGGGCGTGGCCGGGGCGAGCGACCGGTGGCTGAGGCTGGGGGACTTCAGGGTGTAGACGGCGTTGTAGCCGTTGCCGTTGTACGCCTTCGTCACGCCGTAGCTGTGGTAGGTGCCGGCGCCGCAGCCCTTGCCCAGGGTGGGGACGCTGAAGCTGTTGGCCGGGCCGGAGGTGTAGGAGTAGCCGTTCGAGGCGCACAGCTTGCTGCCCTTGTAGAGGCGCGCGAGGGCGCCGAGGTATCCGGCGGGGACGTTGCCACTGCCGTTCCTGGCGGCCGTCGTCGAGGCGTAGAGCCGTGAACTGTCGGAGATGTACGCGCGGTTCTTGTACTTGTAGCCCTTGACCGGCCCGTAGTAGCCCCACGGGCTGTACGCGGCGGCGGCCGCCTGCGGCGTGAAGGCGCCCAGCAGTCCTGCCGCCAGGAGGCCGATGAGCCCGGCCCTCGCGTGCGCACGTCGTACGGAAGCCACTTTTCCCCCTGTTGTGCATGGGTTGTACCACTCGGGACGTTCCCGCGTACTTAAGGGTGAATTGGTACGTAACGAGCGTCAACAGCGCATTTCAGCCAACCGGCGTGTCGGGGTGTCAGTCGCGCGGCATCAGCACCGCCTGGGTCTGGGTGGTCTGTCCGGCCAGCCGTCCCTCGTCGTCGACGAGGTCGGTCTGGACGGTGACGAAGGAGCGGCCGGTGTGCAGTGGCCGGGCCACCGCTCGGACCGTTCCGGAGCGCAGGGCGCGGAAGAAGTTGGTCTTCGACTCGACGGTGGTGGTGCCGGCCGCGCCGGCGGGCAGGTTGAGGTAGGCGCAGACCGCGCCGACCGCGTCGGCCAGCGACATCAGCGCCCCGCCGTGCAGCGCCCCGCCGATGGTGCACCGCTCGGGTGCCCAGTGCAGGTGGCCGCGCGTCTCGGCGGCCGAGGCCGCCTCCAGCTCGACACCGAGCGACACCGCGTACGGCATGGTGCCGAGCAGCGCGGTGAGTTCACCCTCGGCGACGGCTCCGCCCGGGACGCGGGCGGGAATCTTCTCGGTCACGGCGGCGGGGTCCTTCCGGTCGTCGGACGGGGCGCCGGGCCGGCCCCCTCCGTCCGCATACAAGTCCCGCTCCGGTGCCGGGGCAAGAACCGCACCGGGTGACCGCGCTCACTCCGTGGCCCCCGGCACCGGCGTACGCGCCTCGGGGCCGGGCGCGGGGGCGGGTCCGCGGCGCCGGGAGACGGCGACCCCGGCGAGGCAGAGAGCGCCGCCGGCCAGGGCGAGGGCGGCGGGCACCTCGCCGAGCAGGGCCCAGGACATCAGGACGACCAGGGCGGGCACGGCGTAGGTGGTGGCGCCCATCCGCCCGGCGGTGGTGCGGGAGAGCGCGAACGCCCAGGTGGTGAAGGCGAGCGCGGTCGGGAAGACGCCGAGGTAGACCATGTTGAGGGTGGCACCGGCCGGGGCGGCGCGCAGCTCCGACACGAGCGTGCCGAGGAACGGCAGACAGACCACGGCCCCCACCAGGCAGCCGTAGGTGGTGACCTGGAGTGCCCCGGCATGGCGCAGGGCCGGCTTCTGCGCCACCACCCCGGCCGCGTAGGAGGCGGCGGCGAGCAGGCACAGGACGACGCCGAGCGTGGAGGCGCCGCCCTCCCCCGAGGTGGACAGGCCGACGACGACGGCACCGGTGAACGAGACGACGACCCCGGCGAGCAGGGGCCTGGGCAGGCCCTCGCCGAGCAGCGCGCCACCGAGCAGGGCGATGAGCAGCGGGCCGATGTTGACCAGCAGGGCGGCGGTGCCCGCGTCCACCTCCCGCTCGCCCCAGTTGAGCACCACCATGTAGGCGCCGAACCACAGCACGCCGGAGAGCAGGATGCCCGGCCAGGCGCCGCGGGGCGGCAGCCCGATCCGGCGGACGGCGGCGACCGCGCCGAGCACCGCTGCCCCGGCCAGCAGGCGTCCGAGGGCGAGGGCGCCGGGCGAGTACGCCTCGCCTGCGCTGCGGATGGAGACGAAGGCCGAGGCCCACAGGACCACGGTGACCGAGGCGGCGGCGGGCGCGGCCCACCGGGCCCGGGGTCCGGAGGTGCCGGGTGAGGTGTTCATGGCGGCGACGCTAGCGGGGGAACCGTTCGGCGGGCGCCGCAGCGAGGCCGTCCCGCCGGTCCGGACGGCCCGTCAGCTCCGCGGGACGTCCTTGACGAGGACGAGGCCGTCCAGTCGCTCCAGGTGGGCCGGGTCGAGCGGGGCGTACCCGGGCCAGGGCGACCGGCGGGGCGCGGGCGGCGGGTCGCCGAGGGCGGCGGCGAGGCGGGACGCGTCGAGGAGGTGCCGGTCCCCGGGGAGTCCGGCGTACAGCAGCCCTTCGAGGGTGTCCGGGGGCGGGGTGCCCACGCCCCGGTGGGGCAGGGTGCCGAGGGCGGTGGCCAGGAAGGCGTACTCCTCACCGAGGCGGGCGCCGGCCAGCGCGCCCGCGCTCCACCACTCGACGGGCCACCTGCTCGGGCAGATCGCCCCGCTGATCGACCAGGTGCGGTCGGCGGGCGGGGTGGAGCCCCTGGACGGCGTGCTGCGCGACTGGCACGCCCGGCTGGCCGCGCGCGGGCGGGCGATGCTGACCGGCGCGGCCGAACTGGAGGCGTACCTGCGTCTGCGGGAGTGAGACGGCGGGCCCGGCGAGGGGCCCGCACCGGGTCGAAGCCGCCTCCCGGGGCGGGCGTGGCTCAGCGCGTCGGCCGCCAGGCGTCCGCGGCGATGCCGAGCAGGTCGCCCAGCCGGCGCTCGCCCTCGGGGGTGATCTCGACCGCCCGGTCCGTGCCGGGGCGGCGGCACCAGCCCTGATCGAGGGTGTGGCGGCAGAGCAGCGCCCCGGCGTGGCCGGCGAGGTGCGGGCGGCGCTCGGTCCAGTCCAGGCAGGCGCGGGCGACCGGGCGGCGCCCGGGCGGGGTGAGGTCCAGGCCCTGGGCGGCGAACCAGGCGCGGCCCTCGGCGGTGGGCGCCAGATCGCCGTCGCGGTCGAGCAGGCCGCGTTCGGCCATGGCGTCGGTGAGGGCGACGCCGATCCGGCCCGCGAGATGGTCGTAACAGGTACGGCCCCGGGCCAGGCGGCTTCCGGCGCGGACCGCGCTCAGCCCCACCGGCCGCTCGCCGCCGGGGGCCGCCCGGGCGGCCAGCTCCTCGACCAGGCGGGCGGCACCGGAACCGGCGAGCCGCACGTAGCGGTGGCGGCCCTGCCGTTCCTCGGCGAGCACGCCGCCCGCGACCAGCCGGTTCAGGTGCTCGCTCGCGGTGGAGGCGGCGACGCGGGCGTGGCGGGCGAGTTCCCCGGCGGTCCAGGCGCGGCCGTCCAGAAGGGCCAGGCACATGGCGGCCCGGGTCTCGTCGGCGAGCAGGGCGGCCAGGGCGGCCACCCGCCCGGCGGCGGAGCCGGGGGCCACCGGATCGGTTCTCATGGCTCAAGGATGCCGTGCCCGGAGTTCGGCGCCGGCCGAAAGGTCGCCGCCGGCCCCCGGAGGACGGGCTCCGTCCGCTCCTACTCCTCGAAGTAGGCGTCCAGGACCGCGTCCAGCGCGGTCAGCCACTCCCTGGCCTGCTCCTTGCCGCTCGCCTCGACCTCGGCGGGGTAGCGCCAGGGGCCGGGGGTGTGGACGGCGACGAGCAGGCGGCGGCCGAAGCGGGAGACCGAGGACTCCACGGCGGCCACCTCCGGCCAGGTGAACTCGGCCTCCTGGTCGTCGAGGCGCAGCCGTATGCCGTCGGCGTCGGCCGTCACGCGGGCGCGGCGGTCGGCCGCCTCGAAGACGGGGCCGCCGGCGGGAGCGGCACCGTCAAAGGCGCCGGCCGCCTTCCCCGCGCCTCCGGGGTCCACCGCGTCCGGCTCGGCGCCGGTCCCCGCCTCGGGCTCGGTCTCCGCCTCGGCGGCGGCCCGCCCCTCGGCGGGCGCCTCCTCGGGCGGGGCCGCGTCGTCGGGGGTACCGCCCGCGGCGTCGCCGTCCTTCCCGGCCGGGGCCGGCGTGGGGGCGGTGATGCCCGGAATGTGCGCCGGCGAGGTGGTGGCGACGTACACGGGCGGGGCCTTGGTCTCTATGCGCTCGTCCACGGTCCGCAGTATGGACGACGAAGCTGTGGGCCCACCAGCCGCCGCCCGCCCACCGGACGCCCCGTCAACCACCCGGCCCCCGCCGCGACCCGGCCCGGCGGCCGCCGCCGTAGGCTGTCCGCCCCGTGTGAAGCGACCGGCCGCCGGGCAGGCGGCCGGAGGACCGCAGACGCACCCCCTCCGGCCCGTCGGGAGACGCACACCCATGGCTCCGCGCACCACTGCCCTCCCCCTGCCCGAGCTGACCGGCACCACCGCGGTGGTCACGGGCGCCAACAGCGGCATCGGCGCCGCCACCACGCTGGCGCTGGCCAGGGGCGGCGCGCGGGTCGTGATGGCCTGCCGCGACCTCGGCAGGGCGGAGCGGACGGCGGCGGCCGTACGGCGGGCGGCGCCGAAGGCGGAGGTGCCACTGGTCCGGCTGGATCTGGCGGACCTCTCCTCGGTCGCCGAGGCCGCCGAGGAGATCGGCGAGACCTCCGGCGGCGGCGTCGGTCTGCTGATCAACAACGCGGGGGTGATGGCGCTGCCGGAGCGGCGCACCGCCGACGGTTTCGAGATGCAGTTCGGCACCAACCACCTGGGCCACTTCGCCCTCACCGCCCGGCTGCTGCCGTACCTGGGCGCCGGAGGACCCGCCCGCGTCGTGACGGTCTCCTCGCTCGCCCACCGGATGGGCCGCATCGACTTCGACAACCTCAACGCCGAGCACGGGTACGGCGCCTGGACCGCCTACGGCCGCTCCAAGCTGGCCAACCTGCTCTTCACCGCCGAACTGGCCCGCCGCGCCCGGCTCGCCGGACTCGGGCTGACCGCAGTCTCCGCCCACCCGGGGCTCGCCGCCACCGAACTGGGCCAGGCCGGGCCGAGGATGGCCGGGCGGGCCTGGGCGGCCCGGATGGAGCGGGCGACCCGGCTCTTCACCCAGCCGGCCTCCGCGGGCGCGCTGCCGGTCCTGCTGGCCGCCACCGACCCGGCCGCGCCGGACGGCGCCCACTACGGCCCGGCCGGGCCGCTGGAGTGCCGGGGCGGCGCGGGACCGGCCAGGCTGTCGGCCCGCGCCAAGGACCCGGTCACCGCACGCCGCCTGTGGGACGTCTCGGCCGCCCTGACCGGCGTCGGCCCGGGTCTGGAGCCCGCCTGACCGCGCCCGAGGCGGTCACCCGCCCCACCTGCCGCCTGAGCGCCGCCGGGCCTGGCGCGAGGCCAGGCCGAGCAGGGTGAGGAACACGCCCAGCGCGAGCAGGCCGCCGACCAGGGTCGCCGGCACCTGGACCAGAGCGCTCACGCCACCTCCCCCGCCGGGCCGGCACGCGCCGGCACCGTCCCTGGTGTGGTGCCCGGGCCGGCCGCACACCACACCTCGGCACGCAGGGGCCGGCCGGACACCTCCACGGTGTCCGGCCGGCCCCTCGGCTGCCGGGTGGGCCCCCGGGGCCGGGACGGCGCCGTCAGCGGGTCGGGCCGCTGCGGCCGCCCTTCCAGTCGTCCTCCTCGCCGGAGGCGCCGGAAGTGCCGTCGTCGTACTGGATCTCCTCCTTGCGGACGGTGTCGCTGACCTCGCGCTGCTCGGTGACCTTCTCGGTCTCCAGGCGCACCCGTTCGACGGGGACGGCCTCCTTGCGGACGACGGGGCGTTCGGCGTGGAGCGTCACCTCCGCCTCGGCCTCGCCGATCTCGGTCCCGCGTGTGCGGTCGCCTTCGCCGATGGGCTCGCGGACGAGGTGCACCTCCTCGTGGCTGACGGGGACGGTGGTGCTGACGTCCTCGGTCACGACCACCTTCCGCAGGCGGGCGCGGCCCACCTCCTGTTCCTCGGTGCCGACGCGCAGCTGCTCCTCGGAGCGCACCATCTCGTCGGCGTACGTGGCGCGTTCGTCGCCCATGTCGGCGCCGGAACGGCTCATCGCGGGCGACCCGGCCCCGGCTCCGGCCAGTGGCCGGTCCTCGGTGGGCCGGCCGGTCCCCTGACTGCGGCCGGCGGCCCCGGCGGCCCCGGCGGTGCCCGCGGCCGCGGCCTGGGTCCCGGTGCCGGTCTCCGAGGTGGTGTCGCCGCGGCCGCTCATCTCGTCGCCGGTCTTGCCGCTCGCGCCGCCCCGGGTGACCCCGTAGTGGGCGTACAGCTCGCGCTCCTCGGCGGCGTCGAGATGCTCGTCGGCATCGACGCGCGGGGCGTCCTTGATGGTGTCCTTGGCGTAGGCGAGGTGGAGTCCCTCGCCGTCGTGGCCCGCTCCGGCGAGCGGTACGAAGGTCTCCTTCATGCCGAACATGCCGGTCTTGACCGTGACCCACTCCGGCTTCCCCGTACCGTCGTCGAGGAAGACCTGTTCGACACTGCCGACCTTGGCGCCGTCGCGGTCGTAGGCGGTCAGCCCCACCAGCTGATCGGTGGTGAGGAAGCTGTCACCTGCTGTCATGTCGTGATCACTCCTTGGACGGCGCGTGGCGGAGGATTCCGGGAGCACCCCCAGGGGCCCACACACCCACGCCTCCATCGCGCACCCGGAACGCCGTCGCGGCAACCCGGGGCCGTGCGCCTCTCCTCTCCGGCGACCGGTGCCGTGCGGGCCGGAACGCGCCCGTGAGGCCCCAGGGAGGGCCGGGAGCCGGGCTCCGACGCCGCACGGCGTTACTCCATTCGGGTGAATCCCTTCCGGGAGGCCGCACGCCGCCTCCGGGACGGGCACGGCGGAGCCGGGGCGCCCCGGCTCCTGCCGCTCCCCGTCAGGGGCGCCCTGCGGTCAGGAGGCGGTGAGCGCGGCCCGGACGGTACGGGCCGCGGCCACCAGGTTCTCCAGCGAGGCACGGGTCTCGGGCCAGCCGCGGGTCTTCAGGCCGCAGTCCGGGTTGGCCCAGAGGCGTTCGGCGGGGATGGCCGCCAGGCCTTCGCGGAGCAGGGCGGCGGCCTCCTCGGCGTCGGGGACGCGCGGCGAGTGGATGTCGTAGACGCCGGGGCCCGCCTCACGCGGATAGCCGTGGGCGGCCAGTTCGTGCGCGACCCGCATGTGGGAGCGGGCCGCCTCCAGGCTGATGACATCGGCGTCGAGGTCGTCGATGGCCTGCACGATGTCGCCGAACTCCGCGTAGCACATGTGGGTGTGGATCTGGGTGCCCGGTGCCACCCCGCCCGTGGTGAGGCGGAAGGCCCGGGTGGCCCACCGGAGGTAGGCGGGCCGTCCGGCGGCGCGCAGCGGCAGGGTCTCGCGCAGCGCCGGCTCGTCGACCTGGATGACCGGGGTACCGGCCGCCTCCAGGTCGGCGACCTCGTCGCGCAGGGCGAGGGCGACCTGCGCGGCGGTCTCCCCGAGCGGCTGGTCGTCCCGGACGAAGGACCAGGCCAGCATGGTGACGGGCCCGGTCAGCATCCCCTTGACCGGCCGGCCGGTGAGCGACTGGGCGTACGCCGTCCAGCGCACCGTCATCGGCGCGGGACGGGAAACGTCCCCGGCGAGGACCGGGGGGCGGACGTACCGCGTGCCGTACGACTGGACCCAGCCGTGCCGGGTGGCGAGGTAGCCGGTGAGCTGTTCGGCGAAGTACTGGACCATGTCGTTGCGCTCGGCCTCGCCGTGCACCAGGACGTCGATCCCGGCCTTCTCTTGGAAGGCGATCACCTCGGCGATCTCGGCGGCGATGCGCTCCTCGTACCCGGCCGTGTCGATCCGGCCCGCGCGCAGGTCGGCGCGGGCCGCGCGGACCTCGCCGGTCTGCGGGAACGAGCCGACGGTGGTGGTCGGCAGCAGCGGCAGCCCGAGCCGCTCCCGCTGGGCCGCGGCCCGCTGCGGGTACGGCTGGGACCGGCGGGCGTCGGCCCCGGTGACGGCGGCGGTCCGGGCGCGGACGGCCGGGTCCCGGGTGAGCGGGGAGTTCGCGCGGGAGGCGAGGTCGGCGCGGTTGGCGGCGATCTCGGCGGCGATGGCGCCGGTGCCGTGGGCGAGGCCCGTGGCGAGGGTCGCGACCTCGGCGGTCTTCTGCCGGGCGAAGGCGAGCCAGCGCAGGACCCGCGGGTCGATGTCGCGTTCCGGCGCGGTGTCGAGCGGAACGTGCAGCAGGGAGCAGGAGGCGGCCACGTCGACGCGGTCGGCGAGACCGAGCAGGGTGGCGAGGGTGGCCAGGGACTTCTCGAGGTCGTTGATCCAGATGTTGCGGCCGTCGACGACACCGGCGACGAGCCGCTTGCCGGGCAGGCCGCCGACGGCGGCGAGGTCGTCGAGGTTGGCGGCGGCGGCCTCGGTGAAGTCCAGCGCCAGCCCCTCGACCGGCGCCTTGGCCAGCACCGGCAGCGCCTCGCCGAGCCGGTCGAAGTACGAGGCGACCAGCAGCCTGGGCCGGTCGGTGAGGGCGCCGAGGTCGCGGTAGGCGCGGGCGGCCGCGTTCAGCTCGGCCGGGGTGCGGTCCTGGGCGAGGGCGGGCTCGTCGAGCTGCGCCCACGCCGCGCCGGCGGCCCGCAGGTCGGCCAGGACCTCGGCGTAGACCGGGAGCAGCCGGTCGAGCAGGGTCAGCGGCTCGAAGCCGGCGGCGACCCCGGGGGCGGGCTTGGCGAGCAGGAGGTAGGTGACGGGGCCGACGAGGACCGGGCGGGCGGTGTGGCCGAGCGTGAGGGCCTCGGTCAGCTCGGCGACCTGCTTGGCGGAGTCGGCGCTGAAGACGGTGTCCGGGCCCAGCTCGGGCACCAGGTAGTGGTAGTTGGTGTCGAACCACTTGGTCATCTCCAGCGGCGCGACCTCCTGGGTGCCGCGCGCCATGGCGAAGTACCCGTCGAGCGGGTCGGCGTCGACGGCGGCCCGGTGGCGCGCGGGGACGGCGCCGACCATGACGCTGGTGTCGAGGACGTGGTCGTAGTACGAGAAGTCGCCGGTGGGCACCTCGTCGATGCCGGCCCCGGCGAGCTGGGCCCAGTTGGCCCGGCGCAGCCCGGTCGCCGTCTCCTGGAGGGCGCCGGCGGTGACGCGGCCCTTCCAGTAGCCCTCGACCGCCTTCTTCAGTTCCCGGTGCTGTCCCTGGCGGGGGTAGCCGTACACGGTCGGCCGTGCTGCCGCGGCCGCGGACTTCGCTGTCACGGAACTCTCCTTCGCGAGACGTCTCCTGCATCCCGGCCACGGGACGCGAGCGCGAAGGGACGACGGACCGGACGGCGGGGGTCCGCGCCCCGGGGGCGCGCCCGTCCGTCCGCTCTGTGCTCCTCCGACCCGCCCACGAGGTCACCGGGATGTCCGCACACGGATGTCGCGTGCGGGCAACGGGCAGGTCTTCGGACTCGCGGGCACGTCCGCCGAAGGCGGACACCTACTGGCCGTCGCTTCCCGGACCCGTTCCCCGGACCCAGTGCGTATGACGGCGTTCGTTCCCACTCACCGCTGCGGGGCAGTCCCGGATTCCCACCGGGTTCCCTCTTGCGACGCCCCGTCTGGCGGACGGGGCGAACCAGCTGCACGGGGCAGCCTAGCCGGGGGCGGGGGCCTCGCGGGGGTGGGTGTTCACATGGCGGGACGCGGGGGCGCTGCAGGCGTTCCCGCATCTCCTCCCGGGGCACCAGCGGGGCGAGCCGCCCGGGACGTGACGACCTGCCGCAGATCCGGCAGATCCTCATCGACACCCAGCGGAACGTGTACTCCGGGGTGACCGAGGACGAGGAGTTCCGGCAGCGGTTCCCGTGGTTCGTGGACCACTGGGGCGGGCACCCGGGGTTCTCCTGCGTGATCGCCCGCGACGGGGACGAGGTGGCGGGGTTCGCCTACGGTGCCCCCGGCACGGAGGGCCGCGAGTGGTGGCGTAAGCACCTGGACGAGGCGCCGGAGCGGGCCCGGACGTTCCACCTCTCGGAGCTGATGGTGCGCGAGCTGCCGCTGCCCTGAGCCCTGAACACGTGACGAGGGCACCCCGGCGACGGGGCGCCCCTCGGCGCGAGCGGGTGGCGACGGTCAGCAGGTGACCGTTTCCTTCCAGGCCTGGAGGCCCGAGGTCCGGTGGTACAGGTACGCGCCCTTGCGCAGGGTGGTGCACTTGCTGCCGCGGCCGGCCGTCACGCCGCCCCGTCCTGCCACCCCCCGCTCATCATCGCCGCCAGCCGCCGGGCCGCGTCCGGGCCGAAGCACAGCTCCAGGCTCTCGGCCGACTCGCGGGCGGCGCGCTCGCCGCGGGGGAAGAGGGCCGCCTCGTACGTGGCGAGGGCGCGCTCGGGGTCCTGCGGACGGGCCAGCAGAGCCGCGGCGAGTTCGGCGCCGTCGAGCATGGCGAGGTTGGCGCCCTCCCCGGCGAACGGGGACATGAGGTGGGCGGCGTCGCCGAGCAGGGTGACGCCGGGAGCGCGCTCCCAGCGGTGGCCGACGGGCAGGGCGTGGACGGGACGGGCGACGAGCGGGCCGTCGCCGTCGGCGAGGAGGGAGCGCAGGCCCTCGTCCCAGCCGTCGAAGTGGGCGAGCACCCGGCGGCGGGCGGCGGCCCGGTCGGCGAGGCCGAGGGAGTCCAGCAGCTCGGCGGGGCAGCGCAGGGCGACGTAGGTGTGCAGGCGGGCGCCCGGTTCGCGGTGGGCGAGGAGGCCCTTGCCCTGGTCGAGGGCGAAGAGCAGGCCGGAGCCGACGAGGGCGGCGGCACGGGGATGGCGGCGGTCGGCGTCGGTCAGGTCGGCCTCGACGAAGCTGACGCCCGTGTAGGCCGGGGCGGCGTCCGAGACCAGGGGGCGCACGCGCGACCAGGCTCCGTCGGCGCCGACGAGGAGGTCGGTGGTGAGAGTGGTGCCGTCGGCGAGGCGGACCTCGTGGCGGCCGCCTCCGAGCGGGGTGGCGGCGGTGACCTGGGCGCCCCAGCGGACCGTTCCGGCGGGCAGCGCGTCGAGCAGCAGGTCGCGCAGGGCCGCGCGGTGGACCTCGGGCCGGCCCCCCTCGGCGTCGTCGGCGTGGTGGACGGTGGCGTGCCGGTCCAGGACGCGCGTGGCCTCACCGCCGGGCTGCACCAGGCGGCGGAACCCCTCGTACAGCCCGGCCTCGCGCAAGGCCGCCTGGGCGGTGTCCTCGTGCAGGTCGAGCATGCCGCCCTGGGAGCGGGCGTCGCGGTCGGCGTCGCGGTCGAGGACGGTGCAGCCCACGCCGTGCAGGGCCAGGACGCGGGCGAGGGTGAGCCCGCCGAGCCCGGCGCCGACGACGAGGAGGGGGTGGTGCTCGGGTATGGGGGCGGTGGTCACGGTGACTCCTTGGGGGCTCGCGGGCACGGGGCGGGGAGAGCGCGGCGGCCGGGGCGGGAGAGCTGAATCCCTGGGGGCCGTCGTCACGACTCCACCGTAACGAACGCGTTCGTCGCGAACAAGTACGACACGAACAGGTGCGACACGAACACGATCCTCACGTCGCGAAGGCGCCGCCGGAGCGCCCACCCGCGCCTCAGGGCCGCCGTGCACCGCTCCACGGGAAAAGCGGAGGCCAGGGGTCGCACGCTCCCTCGCGGGCCCGGCGCGCCACGCCCCTTCACTTCCTGACGCCACGGCCGCACTTCCTTCACGTCTTGCGACAACTCTTGACGCCTCAGGTTTCCGGGAGAACCATCACCCCCCATGGAGAGCGCTCTCAGGCGCTCTCCCGCCTTTCCCTGTGGTCACTCGCTCCTGCCCTCCCCCCACTTCGACAGCTCAGGAGAGCCGACATGCCCACCACCCCCTTCGGACCCCCACACCCGGACGGCGGACCACGTCCCGGGACCCGGCGCCGCAGAACCGCCGCGGCGCTGCTCGCCGGCGCCCTCGCCGCGACGACGCTGGTCATGCTTCCCGCCACCTCCTCGCAGGCGGCGCCCGCACCCGCCGCGCAGAGCACGGCCGGCCCCGTCGAGGGCGGCGGCGACCTCGGCCCCAACGTCCACGTCTTCGACCCGTCGACGCCGGACATCCAGGGCACGGTCGACCAGATCTTCAAGGAGCAGGAGTCGGCCCAGTTCGGCGAGGGGCGCCACGCCCTGCTGTTCAAGCCGGGCACGTACAACGGCCTCAATGTGCAGATCGGCTTCTACACCGCGATCTCCGGGCTCGGCCTCTCCCCCGACGACACCCACTTCAACGGGGACGTGACGGTCGACGCCGGCTGGTTCGACGGCAACGCCACGCAGAACTTCTGGCGTTCGGCGGAGAACCTGTCGCTCAGCCCGGCCAACGGCACCAACCGCTGGGCCGTCTCGCAGGCGGCGCCGTTCCGCCGGATGCACGTGCGCGGCGGCCTCAACCTCGCACCCGACGGCTACGGCTGGGCGAGCGGCGGCTACATCGCCGACTCCAGGATCGACGGCGAGGTCGGCCCGTACTCCCAGCAGCAGTGGTACACCCGCGACAGTTCGGTCGGCGGCTGGACCAACGGCGTCTGGAACATGGTCTTCTCCGGCGTGCAGGGCGCCCCTGGGCAGGGCTTCCCGGAGCCGCCGTACACCACACTGGAGACCACCCCGATCTCCCGTGAGAAGCCGTTCCTGTACCTGGACGGCGACGAGTACAAGGTGTTCGTCCCCGAGAAGCGGACCAACGCGCGCGGCGTCTCGTGGGAGGGGGACCAGCAGGGTGAGTCGCTGCCGCTGGACCAGTTCTACGTGGTGAAGCCGGGGGCGACCGCGGCGACCATCAACGCCGCCGTGGACCAGGGGCTGCACCTGCTGTTCACGCCGGGCGTCCACCACGTGGACGAGACCATCGACATCGGCCGGGCGGACACCGTGGTCCTCGGCCTCGGCTACGCCACGATCGTCCCGGACGACGGGGTGACCGCGGTGAAGGTCGCCGACGTCGACGGAGTCCGGCTGGCCGGGCTCCTCATCGACGCGGGTGCCGAGAACTCCCGGACGCTGGTGGAGATCGGCGAGGAGGGCTCCTCCGCCGGCCACGCGGACAACCCGACGACCGTGCAGGACGTCTTCATCCGCATCGGGGGCGCCGGCCCGGGCAAGGCCACCACCAGCCTCGTCGTCAACAGCAACGACACGATCATCGACCACACCTGGATCTGGCGCGCCGACCACGGCGAAGGCGTCGGCTGGGAGACCAACCGCGCCGACTACGGCGTCCAGGTCAACGGCGACGACGTCCTGGCCACCGGCCTCTTCGTGGAGCACTTCAACAAGTACGACGTGGTGTGGGCCGGAGAGCGCGGCCGGACGATCTTCTACCAGAACGAGAAGGCGTACGACGCGCCGGACCAGGCGGCCATCCAGAACGGCGACACCCAGGGATACGCGGCCTACAAGGTCGAGGACTCGGTGGACACCCACGAGGGCTGGGGCCTGGGGAGCTACTGCAACTACAACGTGGACCCGGCCATCCGCCAGGAACACGGCTTCCAGGCACCGGTCAAGCCCGGGGTGAAGTTCCACGGGCTGCTCACCGTGTCGCTCGGGGGCATGGGCCATTACGACCACGTGATCAACCAGGTCGGTGAGCCCACCCAGGGTTCGGACACGGTCCCGTCGACGATCACCGAGTTCCCGCTGCCCTGACGCGCGGGGCGACACAAGGGAACGGGAGCCGGCCCCCGCGGTGGGGGCCGGCTCCCGGCGTCGTGGGGAGCGGGGTCACGCCGCCTTGAACCGGCGCAGCCGCAGCGAGTTGCCGACGACGAAGACCGAGGAGAAGGCCATGGCGGCGCCGGCGATCATCGGATTGAGGAGGCCGGCGGCGGCCAGCGGCAGGGCGGCGACGTTGTAGGCGAAGGCCCAGAAGAGGTTGGACTTGATGGTGGCGAGAGTGCGCCGGGCCAGGCGTACCGCGTCGGCGGCCACCCTGAGGTCACCGCGGACCAGGGTGAGGTCGCCTGCCTCGATGGCGGCGTCGGTGCCGGTGCCCATGGCGAGGCCGAGGTCGGCCTGGGCGAGGGCGGCGGCGTCGTTGACCCCGTCGCCGACCATGGCGACCGTACGTCCCTCGGCCTGGAGCCCCTTGACCACCTCGGCCTTGTCCTCGGGCATCACCTCGGCGATCACCTGCTCGATGCCGACCTCGCGGGCGACCGACTCGGCGGCGGCCCGGTTGTCGCCGGTCAGCAGGACGGGGGTGAGGCCCAGCGCGCGCAGCCGGCGGATCGCCTCGGGGCTGGTCTCCTTGACCGCGTCGGCCACCTCCAGGACCGCGCGGGCCTCCCCGTCCCAGGCGACCGCGACGGCGGTACGCCCGGCCGCCTCGGCCCCGGCGTGGGCACGCTCCAGCTCGGCGGGCAGCTCGATCGCCCACTCGGCGAGGAGGCGGGGCCGGCCGACGAGGACGGCGTGGCCCTCGACGACGCCCTGGACACCGAGACCGGCGACGCCCGCGAAGTCCTCGGGCGCGGGGAGCGGGCCGGTGCGGTCGGCGGCGGCCCGGGCGACGGCCTGGGCGATGGGGTGCTCGGAGGCGTGCTCCAGGGCGCCGGCGAGCCGGAGCGCCTCCTCCTCCGTGGTGGAGGCGGCGGTGTGCACGGCGAGCAGGGTCATCCGGCCGGTGGTGACGGTGCCGGTCTTGTCGAGGACGACCGTGTCGACCTTGCGGGTGCTCTCCAGGACCTCGGGGCCCTTGATGAGGATGCCGAGCTGGGCGCCGCGTCCGGTGCCGACCATGAGCGCGGTCGGCGTGGCGAGCCCCAGCGCGCAGGGGCAGGCGATGATCAGTACGGCGACGGCGGCGGTGAAGGCGGCGGTCAGCCCCCAGCCGGTGCCGAGCCAGAAGCCGAAGGTGGCGACGGCCAGCGCGATGACGACCGGCACGAAGACGGCGGAGATGCGGTCGGCGAGCCGCTGGGCGGCGGCCTTGCCGTTCTGCGCCTCCTCGACCAGCCTGGCCATCCGGGCGAGCTGGGTGTCGGCGCCGACCCGGGTGGCCTCGACGACCAGGCGGCCCCCGGCGTTGAGGGTGGCGCCGGTGACGGAGTCGCCCGGGCCGGCCTCGACGGGGACGGACTCGCCGGTGAGCAGGGAGGCGTCGATGGCGGAGGAGCCCTCGACCACGGTGCCGTCGGTGGCGACCTTCTCGCCGGGGCGGACCACGAAGTGGTCACCGGCGCGCAGCTCGCCCGCCGGGATCCGCTCCTCGCCGCCGTCGCGCAGGACGGTGACCTCCTTGGCTCCCAGCTCCATCAGCGAGCGGAGCGCGGCGGAGGCGCGGCGCTTGGAACGGGCCTCGAAGTAGCGTCCGGCCAGGATGAAGGCGGTGACGCCGGCGGCTGCCTCCAGGTAGATGTTCCCGGCCCCGTCGGTGCGGGCGACGGTGAACTCGAAGGGGTGGGTCATGCCGGGGGTGCCGGCGGTGCCGAGGAAGAGGGCCCACAGGGACCAGAGGAAGGCGGCGGAGGTACCGACGGAGATCAGGGTGTCCATGGTCGCGGCGCCGTGCCGCAGGTTGGTCCAGGCGGCCCTGTGGAAGGGCCAGGCAGCGTAGACGACGACGGGGGCGGCCAGGGTGAGGGAGAGCCACTGCCAGTAGGTGAACTGGAGTGCCGGGATCATGGCCATGGCGATGACCGGGACGGAGAGCACCACGGCGGTGATCAGCCGCTGGCGCAGCGGCCGCAGTTCCTCCTCGGCCCGCGCGTCGGCGTCGTCGCCCGCCACCGCTTCGGGGCCGGTGCGGGGCGGCTCGGGCTCGCGGGCGGTGTAGCCGGTGGCCTCTACGGTGGCGATCAGGTCGCCGACCCCCACCGGCCCGGCGTAGGAGACCTTGGCCTTCTCGGTGGCGTAGTTGACGGTGGCCTCGACGCCTTCCATGCGGTTGAGCTTCTTCTCGATGCGCGCGGCGCAGGAGGCGCAGGTCATCCCGCCGATGGCGAGTTCGACCTCCGCGGGCCCCGCTGTCGTCGTCCGGCCGCTCATGGCCACCACTGCTCCTCCGTCGCTCCTCGGTACCGCCAGGTACCCTTTCGACCTTCAGGTATACCCCCCGGTGGTATGAGAAGCAAGATCGGCCACCGTTTGACTTCATACCCCCAGGGGGTACTTTGGGTAGACCTCCGACGGACGAACACGTCGGCGGAGACAGAGGAGCGGTCATGAACACAGGAGTGCGGATCGGGCTGTACGCGGCCGGACTGGTCGTCGCCTTCGGCGCGGCGTACGGGGTGGGGGTCCAGTTCGGCCCGGAGCCGGACCGCCCGGTGCCCGCCGAGCACGGCGGGCACCCGCGGGACACCGGCGGAGACCACCGCGAGGACCACGGCGCGGCCCGTCCCGCCTCCGCGACCCCGCGCTGACGCCCCCGCGCACGCCGGGACCTGCCCCCGCCAGGCGGAGCGGGGCCCCGTTCGCGACGGGCTCGGGTCAGCCGAGCGGCCTCACCCCCACCGGCACGCGGCGATCCGGGACCGCGCGCCCGGCCCTGTCACCACGTCGCCGCCGGCCGAGTCGGCGGCGGTGGCGGTGGCGGTGGCGGTGGCGGTGGCGGTGGCGGTGACACTGCCCCGGCGAGTACACCGGGACCGTCGCCGGACGCGCGGTGCGCGTGGCCACCGGCGGCCACGGTCGAGCCGACCGCCGCCGTGGAGGTGAACGGGACGCACCGGCCGAGGGGCGCGAGCCGCGCCCGCGCGCGGCCGGCCGAGCCGGTCCCGAGGGTGGCGCACCCGAAGGTCCGCCCCGGGCCGCCCCCGAGGAACGCCCCCTCGTACACACCGGCCTCCGCCTCGTACGCGGCGTACGGCAGACCGGCGCCCCGCCCGGTGGCGGCCGCCCCGGTGGCCGCCACCCGGCCCACCGCCGAGAGGGGGCGGACGGGCCCCGGTGCGCGCCCCGTCCGCGTGTCAGGGCTGCCGCAGCGCGCCCCCGGCGGTGATCCGCTCCACCGCCTCCACCGTCAGCGCCCGCTCGTGCGGCCGGGTGTCCAGGGCCCGGTGCAGGGAGAGCCCCTCGATGAGGGCGTCGAGTTGACGTGCCGTGTCGGGGTCGAAGTGGCGTTCGAGGATGTCGCGGCTGCGGGCCATCCAGGCGCGGGTCAGTTCGCGGTAGGCGGGGCGGCGGGCGGCGAGGGTGTACAGCTCCTGGGTGAGGATCAGGTCGCGCTGGTTGCCGCTGGAGAGATGGTGCACCAGCCCGGCCACGGCGGCCCGCGCCTCCTCGGCGGTGGCGGCGGCACCGAGGCGCTCCTCGAAGACGGCCACGATGGTCGAGGAGAAGCGGGTGAACGCCTCGCGGAGCAGTTCGTCCATCGAGGCGAAGTGGTAGGTCATCGACCCCAGCGGTACCCCCGCCCGCGCCGCCGCCTTGCGGTGCGAGACACCCGCCACGCCGTCCTCGGCGATCAGGTCCAGCACGGCGGCGAGGATGCGCTCCCGCCGGCCGGGGTCGGTCTGTCCGGTCGCCACTGGTCCTCCTGGTCGTGCGCGGGCGGGCCCGCGGCCGGGGCCCGGGGAGCCTCACCGTAGCGCCGGGGACGGACACGGGGGTGACCACGCCGGGCGTACGGTCGTACACTCGCAGGGCGTACGACCGTACGTGCAGGGCGGGGCCTGCTCCGGGCCTGCTCCGCTCCCCCGCGTCTGCCGAGGACTCCGCCGTGCTGGACACCGCCACGCGCCGCCGGCGTGCCGCCCTCTTCGTCTTCATGCTCGTCTCCGGAGTCGGCATGGCCTCGTGGGTGGCGCGGACGCCGGCGGTCCGGGACACGCTGGGCGTGAGCACCGGCGGCATGGGCGTGGTGCTGTTCGGCCTGTCCACCGGGTCGATGGCGGGGGTGCTGCTCTCCGGCCCGCTGGTGCGGCGGTACGGCGGGCGGGCCGTCATGTGGGCCGGCGCGGCCGTGCTGACGGCCGGACTCGCGGTGGTCGCGGGCGGCGCCGCAGGGTCGCTGGCGGGCGGGGTGTTCGTGGGGCTCGCCCTGTTCGGCTCGGGGCTCGGACTCGCCGAGGTCGCCGTGAACATCGAGGGCGCCGCCGTGGAACGGCGCATCGGCCGGCCGGTGCTGCCGGTGCTGCACGGCTGCTTCAGTCTCGGCACGGTCGTCGGGGCGCTGCTCGGCCTGGCGCTGACGGCGGCGCGGTTCCCGGTCGGCGCGCACCTGCTGGCGGTGGCGGGGCTGACGGCGGCGGCCACGGTCTGGGCGGTGCGCGCGGTGCCCGCCGGTACGGGCCGGGAGGCGGCGCCGGAGCCGGACGCGGAGCCGAAGGACCGGCTGGCGGCGCTGCGCGTGTGGCGGGACGGGCGGCTGGTGCTGATCGGGGTCATCGTCCTGGTGATGGCGTTCACCGAGGGCGCCGCCAACGACTGGCTGCCGCTGCTGATGGTCGACGGACACGGCGTCAGCGCCACCGCCGGGTCACTGACGTACACGGCGTTCGCGGTCGCCATGACGGCGGGCCGGTTCGCGGGCGGGCCGTTCCTGGAGCGGTTCGGGCGGGCGGCCGTGGTGCGGACCAGTGCCGTGGTGGCGGCGGCCGGTGTGGCGCTGGTGGTCTTCTCGCCGAGTCCGCTGGTGGCGGGGGCGGCGGTGGTGCTGTGGGGGCTCGGCGCCTCGCTCGGCTTCCCGGTGAGCATCTCGGCGGCGGGCGACGACCCGCGGGGCGCCGCCGCCCGGGTCAGCGCGGTCGCCACCGCCGGGTACCTCGCCTTCCTGGTGGGCCCGCCCTCGCTCGGCTTCCTCGCCGACCATGTCGGGCTGCGCCCGACGATGGGCGTGGTGCTCGCCCTGCTGGTGGTGGCCGCCCTGCTCGCCCCGGCGCTGCGGCCACGCGTCCGGCCGGCGGCGCCGGAGCCTTCGCCGCCGGCCGGCCCGGAGGCCGCGCGGCTGCTGGACGACGGCGTGGGCCGTCCCTGATCAGGATGGGCCGCCCGTTCCTGGGGGGACGGACGGCCCATCCGTCCGTGGCGCGTCCGCCGGAGGTGCCGAGGCCGGGAGGACGGGCGCCCCGGGGCGGGGCCGGGAGGACGGGCCGCAGGCGGGACGGCTTGCGGCGCCGCGGGCCCGCGGACGCGTCCCGTCCGGGCCCGTCAACGCGGGCCCGCGCCCCCGCTCGCGGCCCGCGCGATGTGCCGCGATGCTGGGAGAGGACGTGCGAGAGGCACGCCCCTCCCACCGGTGCGGTGTGTCCGCGCGCCTCCTGCCCGGCCCCGGAAGGGCCCGGGCACGGGGGTGTCACGTGCCGCACGGCCCGCCAGGCACGGAAGGACCGCCCATGGCCACGGTCGCGCTGCTCGCCACCGGCGGCACCATCGCCTCCACCGGAGGCGCCGACGGGCGTGTCCCGACCGCCTCCGGCCGGGATCTGCTGCGCCAGGCGGGGCTGGGCGGCGGCGACCCTCCCGTTCCGGTGCGCGAACTGGAGTTGGGCGGATCGTTCTCCTGGGACCTGGAGAGGATGCGCCGGGTGATCGAGGAGATCCGCGGTTGCCTCGCGGCACCTGTCCGGGGCACGGACGGTGCCCGGCCGGACGGCGTGGTGGTGACGCACGGCACGGACACCATGGAGGAGACGGTCTTCCTCGCCTCCCTGCTGCTGGACGACCCGCGCCCGGTGGTGCTGACCGGCGCGCAGCAGCCGTACGACTCGCGCTCCCCCGACGGCCCGGAGAACCTGCGGGACGCCTTCGCGGTCGCCGCCGCACCGTCGGCGCGCGGCCGGGGCCCGCTGCTCTGCTTCGACGGGCTGGTCTTCGCCGCCCGGGGGGTCACCAAGGTCGACACGCTGTCGCACCGTGCCTTCGGTGCCCCCGGCCGGGGCCCGGTGCTGCGCGTCCACGACGGCCGGGTGACCGCGCTGGCGCCGCCCGGCCCGCCACACCCCCTGCCCGGCGTCGACCTGGACACCGGCCTGCCCCGCGTCGACGTGGTCGCGCTCTACCCCGGCGCCGACGAGGCTCTGCTGCGGGCCGCCGCGGAGACCGGGGCGGCCGGTCTGGTGCTGGCCGCCCCGGGGACGGGGAACACCGCGCCCCGGGTGGCCCGCGAGGTGGCCCGGCTGACCGGCTCGGGCGTCCCGGTCCTGGTCTGCTCCCGGGTCCCGTCGGGCCCGGCCGTCCCGCTGTACGGGGGCGGGGGCGGTGTCGACCTGGCCAGGGCGGGGGCCGTGTTCGCGGGCGACCTCAGCCCCTGGCAGGCCCGGCTGCTGCTGGCGGTGGCGCTGGCGGCCACCCGGCTGGGCGCGGCGCGGGCGGTCTCCGGCTGGCTGGACGGCTGAGGGCGGCAACGACGTCCGGGCCCGCGCGGCCCGGCGGCATCCGGATCCACCGCTCGGGGACGAGGAGGGTGAGGACAGTGGCCAAGGAGATCTTCGTCGGTTTCGGTGTGGACGTCGACGCGGTCGGCGGCTGGCTCGGCAGCTACGGCGGCCAGGACTCACCGGGCGACGTGTCACGCGGCATGTTCGCCGGTGAGGTGGGCGTACCGCGGCTCGTCGAGCTGTTCCGGCGGGCGGGTCTGCGCCAGTCGTTCTTCTGGCCCGGCCATTCGGTCGAGACCTTCCCCGAGCAGTTCGACGCCTGCGTGGCGGCGGGCCACGAGATCGGCGTGCACGGCTACAGCCACGAGAACCCCATCGCCATGACCGCGCGGCAGGAGGCCGACGTCCTCGACCACTCGGTGGAGTTGCTCACCCGCCGCGCGGGCAAGGCCCCGACCGGGTACGTGGCCCCCTGGTGGGAGCTGAGCGAGTCCACCGCCGACCTGCTCCTGGAGCGCGGGCTCACCTACGACCACTCGCTGATGCACCGCGACTTCGAGCCGTACTACGTGCGCTCGGGCGACACGTGGACCCGCATCGACTACGACCGTCCCGCCTCGGCCTGGATGAAGCCGCTGGAGCGCGGTGAGGAGACCGGCCTGGTCGAGATCCCCGCCAACTGGTACCTCGACGACCTGCCGCCGATGATGTGGATCAAGTCGTCCCCCAACAGCCACGGGTACCTCGACCCGCGCGACATCGAGTCGCAGTGGCGCGACCAGTTCGACTGGGTCCACCGGGAGATGGAGTACGCCGTCTTCTCGATCACCATCCACCCGGACGTCTCCGGCCGCCCGCAGGTGCTGCTGATGCTGGAGCGCTTCATCGAGCACGTGAACAGCCACGAGGGCGTGCGGTGGGCGACGTTCGAGGAGATGGCCGCCGACTTCCGGCGCCGCGGCTGAGCGGGCCTCGACGGTCCGGCGCCGAGGGGACGGCCGCCGGGGATGACTTCAGCTGCCACTGCCGGCCGGGCCGTCGGGCGGGCCGGCCGGCAGTGAGACCACCGCCCACCACCACCTGCTGACGGTGATGTACGAGGCGTCGGCGGGGGCGTCGAGGCGGGTGGCGCGGACGACCTCCCCGGACCCGTCGGCTCCGGCCAGGATGCCGTCCCCGGCGGCGCCCGGCGAGTTCCTCCCGCCCAGGGACGGGGGCCCGACCTGCCCCGGGGACGACCGCGTCGGCGCGGACGCCCCTGGTGCCGGCTCCACGTCGAGCGAGCGCGCCGGGCCCGGCACCCCGGCCGCGGCGGCGTTCGTGGGCCTGGGCTGCCACCCATGGACGCCGTCGGCAAGGGGAGGCGACGGCCACGGACACGCCGCCGCGCGTCATCGCGGCGGCGGCCGAAGGCCGCCTCCGCAGCGCGCCGGTCAGGTCGGCCTCCGACAAGGGCGCGCCCGGTTCGCCGGACCCCCTCAGCGCCTCGCTCCCCCTGCGGAGGGAGCGCGAAGACCGCCTGCCGCCCCGCTGGAGCCGCTGCCCGCGCTCGGGGCCGGCGGCAGGGGGCTCGCTGCCCGGTCCGGGCTCCTGGACCGGTGCGAGAAGCCGGCGCCCGGCGGCGGGCGGGGCGGGTTCTCGGGGCCCCGGGGCGCCGGGACCGTCACCCGTTCGGCCCCGACAGGCGAGCGGGCCCGTTCTGCGTCACGGTGGAGAAGTGGCTCCTCCCCGGCCCGGGGCGGCCACCGTGACGCCCGCACCGGGCCGCGCGGCCCCCGGGCCCGGCCCCGAGACGGAGAAGCGGTGAACGCGCATGAAGGCACTGGTCCACCAGGGCCCCCGCCAGGTCACGGTCGAGCAGGTCCCGGACGCGCGGATCGGCGTGGTCGGGATCTTCCTCCCGCAGGACGAGGGCGGGCCGACCGAGCTGGCCCGCAAGGGCAGACTCCCCTTCGACTTCGGCGACTTCTGGTTCAAGGGCCAGCGCGTCGGGACCGGCCAGGCGAACGTCAAGGCGTACAACCGGCGGCTGCGGGACCTCATCCACCACGACCGGGCGGAGCCCTCGTTCCTCGTGTCGCACGAACTGCCGCTGGACGACGCCCCCGAGGCGTACCGGAACTTCGACGACCGGCTCTCCGGCTGGACCAAGGTCATCCTCAAGCCCTGACCCAGGAGGCAACCGATGCAGGACAAGTCGAGCGACCCCCACCCCTCCCGCGAGGAACTCCCCCTCCCCGACTACGACCACCTGCCGGTCTCCGGCCTGGAGCACCGTATGCGGGCCCTCCCGGCGGAGGACCTGCGGACGGTACGGGCCTACGAGCAGGAGCACGCGGACCGGCCGCAGGTCAAGCAGTTGATCGACCACCGGCTCGACCAGTTGGAGCACGGCGCGACCCCCTCGGGCGGCGACCCGGCGGCGCCGGGCGCCGAGCGCCCCGTCTCCGCGCGGGAGCACCCCTCGATCAGCCCGCAGACGGGTGCGACGCCGACCGAACCGCCGAGGCACGGGCTGCGGCACGGGACCTACGGCCGCTCCAAGCCGACCCAGCCGAACAACCCGCGCCAGCACTGACCCGGCGCGGCGGAGTTTCAGGCCGGGGCCTCCACCGGTGGCGGCCCCGGCTTCGCCGCGAAGGTCCAGCGGTTGGCGGCGAGCGCGTCGGCCGCTTCTGGCGCGGGCCGCGCCCGTGCAGCGCGCTGGAGGCGAACGGCGTCCTGGTGGCGGTGGACCAGCCGAGGGCGGCCAGACCGGCGGCGGAGTCGGGGCGCGGTTCGCCGTCGTAGAGGCGGAGCAGGTCGACGCCGATCCGTGTGCGCGCCGCGGTGTGGACCGGGTTGTTCCGCACCTCCTCCGGCTCGCGGATCACCTTCACCTCTTAGGCGAGGGCGCCGGACGCGGCGGCGAGCCGGTCGACGGCGGCCAGGAGCCGGCGTTCGGCGGCGCCCGGCAGGGCGGCTTGCCCCGGCCCCGGTCACGGTGGCGCCGGCTGGCGCCCTGCCGCTCCGGATCCCCGGCGAAGCGGACGAAGACCACCTCGCCCCCGGCGGACCGTGCCAGACCGACGGCCTCGGCGGTGTGCCCGGCCGCGCGCTCCAGAAGCTCCGGGTCGAGGCCGTGCCGGGCCGCCGCCCCGGGCGAGCAGAAGTCGCGCTGGAGGTCGACGACGGCCAGTGCCGTCCGCCCGGTGGCGCTCACCGTCCCTCGCCCGGCACCGTCACGGCCACCGCGCCGGGCTGCCGGGCGGGCGGCACCCCCGTCTCCCCCAGCTCCGCGAGGAGGGCGTCGAGCACGGCGGTCGTGCCGTACGCGCCGCCGAGGTCGGCGGTGGCCACGCCCCGGTCCAGGACGCGGGCGAGGGCCCGTTCCACCTCCCGCTGCGCCCCGGCGCACCCGGCGTGACGCTCGGCGACGGCCGCGGCGGCACGGACCGTGGCGACCGGGTTGACCAGGTCACGTCCGGCGAGGTCGTCGGCGGAACCGTGCACGGTCTGGTACTCGACCAGTCCGCGCACGTCGGGGTGGAGGTACACGTTCTCCGTGCAGCGGTTCTCCTGCCGCTCACCACCGAAACGGTCCAGCAGGACGACGTGCATGATGTCGGCCCACTCGTTGCCCGCGACCAGCACGGTGCGGTCTGCCAGGCCGTGGGTGATGAGGTCGCGGTTGACGGTGTCCGGCTGGCAGAGCTGGATCCGCACCCCCAACCGGTCCGACAGCTCCGCCACCCACGTCCCGAACACCCCGTCCAGCAGGTGGAACTTGTACGCCATCACCACCGGTCCGAGCCGCCCGTCGGGCCAGTGGCGCCGGGCCCGCTCCAGGGCGTAGGAGACGACCTCCGCGGTGGTCTCCCGGCTGAACTCCATGGTGCGGGTGACGGCTGACGGCGTGTGCCGGTTGGTGCCGGTGTAGAAGCCCTGTGCCTCGTCCCTGACCAGCAGCGCCTCGCCGTCGTCGGCGGCGAACGGATCGACCTTCACCGCCTTGAGGCGCTGCCGGACCAGGTAGAGCGACTGGGCGTTGACCGCCGTGCGGAAGACGGCCCCGGCGCCGCGGGCCGCCAGCGACCGGCAGAACCCCTCGTAGTGGTCGGTGTCCTCGCGGGTGAGCGTGGCGACCGGCTCCCCCGCGCCCTCGCCGCACAGCGAGTGGTACGAGTGGTAGAGGCGGGGCGAGCGGACCAGCGTGACACCGGTCGGGTGGTCCCGGGTCAGCACGCCCAGGACACGGGTGAAGACCTCGGCGAGTTCGGCTCCCGTGCCGTGGCCGACGGCGAGTCCGACTACGGGTGGCATGGCGGTTCCCTCTTCTCTCTGCTTCCCTCTGCTTCTCCCGGGCGTCACCGGCTCAGACGGCCGCGCCGTCGACCAGGCGGTCGCCGGGCATGCCGGCCTTGTCCGGCGCGTAGTAGTCCTTGATCCCCTCGACCCAGGTGGTGACGGAGATCCGGTCGTCCGGGGAGGGGGCGAAGGCGTCGAAGAGGGCGTCGGTGTTGCCGCGGCCGAAGCCGATCGCGGTCATCAGGGCGACGAAGGCGGGGCGGGCGACCCGGCCCTCGCCTGCCGGGTCGCCGAGGGCGGCCAGGGCGCGGGCGAAGGCGTCCACCGTGGCGTCGAACCGCTCGGGGCAGAGCACGCAGGCGGTGTACTCCTCGAAGGTGATCCGGCCGTCGCCGTCGGCGTCGAGTTCGGCGGCGAGGGTGGTCCAGTACCGCAGGAAGGCGGCGCGCATCGCCTCGTGCGCCGCCGCGTCGCATCCCGGGGCGGCGGCGACGACGCGGCCCGCCATCAGCTCGAAGTCCCGGGCCTCCAGCACCCCGTTGCCGTCGGCGTCGAGCAGGGAGAAGACGAGCTGCACCCGGTGGGTCGCCTCGATGCGCATGGGCCGTCACCTTTCGTCGCGGCAGCCCCGGCGGGCGGCCTCCGCCACTATCCGGCGGCCGGGCCGGGCGGTGGGGTGGTGTGCCGCGGTGTTCACCTGATGAGGGGAAGGCCCGCCGCATCCGGGGCGGCGGCGGGCCCGGATGTGCAGGGCCCGCCCCGCCCGGGGAGCGGGGGTCCCGCCATACCGGCGCCCGGCTTTCTAGGGTGCCGCTGTGACGAACGATCAGCGGGACCCGGCGGACCGTCAGCGTTCCTGGCCGTACGCGGCGGCGGCATACGTCTTCGCCGTCGTCATGGCGGGGACGACGCTGCCGACGCCGCTCTACGGGCTGTACCAGGAGGAGATCGGCTTCTCCTCGCTGATGGTGACGGTGATCTTCGCGGTGTACGCCGCCGGAGTGATCGCGGTCCTGGTGGTGGCGGGCGGGGTCTCGGACGTGCTGGGCCGGCGGCCGGTGCTGCTGGCGGGGCTCGGGTGCGCGGCGGCCAGCGCGCTCTGCTTCGTGCTGGAGGGCGGGCTGCCGCTGCTGTTCACCGGCCGGGTGCTGTCCGGGTTCTCCGCCGGCCTCTTCACCGGCACCGCGACGGTGGCGGTGATGGAGCTGGCGCCACCGCACCGGCGGGGCCGCGCCTCGCTCGCGGCGACCGCCGCCAACATGCTCGGCCTCGGCTGCGGTCCGCTGCTCGCCGGGCTCCTCGCCGAGTACGCGCCCTGGCCGCTGCGGCTGCCGTACCTCGTCCACCTGGGCCTCGTCGCGGTGGCGGCCGGTCTCGCGCTGGCCCTGCCGGAGACGGTGCGGCACCGCGGACCGCGCCCGGCGCTGCGGCCCCGGCGGCCGTCGGTCCCCGCCGAGGTGCGGTCGGTGTTCGTCCCGGCGGCGCTGGCGGCCTTCGCCGGGTTCGCCATGTTCGGCCTCTTCACCTCGGTCGCGCCGAGCTTCATGGCCCAGACGCTGGACGTGCACAATCTGGCCGTCTCCGGCCTGGTCGTCTTCCTGACGTTCGCCGCCTCCACCGTGGGGCAGGCGTCCCAGGGCGGCGTCCCGGCCGGGCGGGCGCTGCCGCTCGGGTGCTTCGTGCTGGTGGCGGGGCTGGCGGCGATCGGCGGTTCGCTGCTGCTCTCCTCGCTGGCGCTGCTGGTGGCGGGGGCGGTGGTGTCGGGCTTCGGGCAGGGGCTGCTGTTCCGCGCGGGCCTGAGCACGGTCAGCTCCCGGGCTCCGGCGGACCGTCGCGGGGAGACCACGTCGGCGTTCTTCGTCGTCGCCTATCTCGGGATCTCGCTGCCCGTGGTCGGCGTGGGCGCGCTCGCGCTGGCCCTCGGACTGCGCGACGCGGGGCTGGTGTTCAGCGCCTGCGCGATGGTGCTGGCCGGCTCCATCGGGGTGTGGCTGCTGCGCGGCGCGCCCGACCGCCCGCGCCCCGGCGCCTGACGGCGCCCCGGACCGCCGCACCACCGGCCCGGCCCACCCGGCCCGGCCACCACCCACGTAAGGAGTGACGATGACGACCAGCAGGACCGTGACCCTCCCGTCGGGAGCGGTGGTGCCCGCGCTCGGGCAGGGAACGTGGCACATGGGCGACTCCCCGGACCGCCGTGCCGAGGAGATCGCCGCGCTGCGCCACGGGATCGACCTGGGTATGACGCTGATCGACACCGCCGAGATGTACGGCGGCGGCCGCGCCGAGGAACTGGTCGGCGAGGCGGTACGCGGCCGCCGGGACGACGTGTTCCTGGTCAGCAAGGTGCTGCCGTCCAACGCCGGCACCCGCGGGACCGTCGACTCCTGCCGGGCGAGCCTGCGCCGGCTGGGCACCGACCGGATCGACCTTTACCTGCTGCACTGGCGCGGTGCCGTCCCGCTGGACGAGACGGTCGAGGCGCTGGAGGGGCTGGTGGCCGAGGGCACGATCGGCGCCTGGGGCGTGAGCAACCTGGACGTGGACGACCTGGCCGACCTCCCGGCCGGTGCCCACCCCGACACCGACCAGATCCTCTACAACCTCACCCGGCGCGGCCCCGAGTACGACCTCGTCCCCCGCTGCCGCGAGCTGGCGGTGCCGCTCATGGCCTACTCCCCGGTGGAGCAGGGACGGCTGCTCGGCCACGAGGCGCTGCGCGAGGTGGCCGGCGCGCACGGGGCCACCCCGGCGCAGATCGCCCTGGCCTGGGTGCTGCGACACGAGGACGTGATCGCCATTCCGAAAGCGGGCTCGCGCGCCCACGTCGAGGAGAACGCGGCGGCCCGCTCCCTCCACCTCACCGCCGAGGACCTGGCCGCGCTGGACCGGGCCTTCCCGCCGCCGCGGCAAAAGGTGCCGCTGGAGGTGCTGTGAGGGGCGGGCCGCACGTGGCTCAGTCCCCCGCCGGGTCCCCGCACGCCGGGTCGGTCGGGGACGGGGACGGGCTCGGGTCGGGGGTCTCGTCAGGGTCCGGGGTCGGGCTCGGGCTCTCGCACTCCTCGGGGGGTGTGGGCGTGCCCGGGTCGGTCGGGGTGCCCGGGTCCGAGGGGCCGGGTGAGGGGTCCGGGGACTGAGTCGGAGGCTCGGAGGGGCCGGGCGAGGGGTCCGGGCTGGTGGGCGGCTGCGGAGAAGGGGACGGCTTGTCGGGCTTTCCCGGGTCGGGCTTCGGCTTGCCGGGCTTGTCGCCCGGGTCGGGACCGACGACGATGCCGCCGCCGTCGTCGCCGTCGACGGGGCGGGTGGCGGGCGTCTTGCCGCCCGGGCCGGGGCTGGTGGGGACGGCGCCCTCGCCGTCAGGGACGGTGTGGACGCCGCCGCGGTAGAACTCCATCCAGTGCCGGACCAGCCGCAGGTAGTCCCGCGAGTGGTTGTAGCTGAGGACGGCCTGGTCCAGGTCGGCGCTCCGGCCGAGGTCGCGGGTGCCGGCGCAGAGGTAGTGGCCGGCGGCGAGGGCGGCGTCGTGGATGTTTCCGGGGTCGCTGCGGCCGTCACCGTTGCCGTCGGCGCCCCAGCGGGCCCAGGTGGAGGGCAGGAACTGCATCGGGCCGACCGCCCGGTCGTAGACGGTGTCTCCGTCGTGGGCGCCCCCGTCGGTGTCCCGGATCAGCGCGAAGCCGTTGCCGTCGAGCGGCGGGCCGGTGATCCGGCCCCGGGTGGTGCCGGCGGCGTCGACCGCGCCGCCCCGGGCGTGCCCGGACTCCACCTTGCCGATGGCGGCGAGGAGTTCCCAGCTCAGGCGGCACCCCGGGTCGCTGCCGGCGACCCGGCGCTCGGCGTTCCGGTAGGCCCGCAGCACGGTCGCGGGAATGCCGGACTGGGTACGGACCAGCGCGGCCGGCGGAGTCCGGCCGAAGGAGCCCTCGCCCGCCCCGGCGCCCTTCAGCGGCGGGAGTTCGGTGTGGTAGGCGTCGTCCCCGGGCGGGTCGGCCGGTGCCGACGGGGCGCTGTTGGCGGCGCGTTCCTCGTCCGCCGGTGCCTCGTCCGGGCTCTCGGTGAGGAGGCCGGGTGCCTGGGAGGCGGTGAGCAGCGCCATCGCGGCGAGCGCGACGGCGCTGGTGCGCAGCCCCTTGCGGGTGCGCGCGGGCAGGCGTCGTCCACGGGGTACGGGCATCGCGGTCACTCCTGTCGGTGAGGGTCCCGGCGGGCGCGGCGGCGGCCCGGGGCCGGTCGGGTCGGTCCGGCTCAGCGGCCGAAGGTGTCGAGGGAGCTGACGAGCCAGCGCCCGTCGCGGTGGACGACGTCGACGGCGAACATGGCGCCCGCGTAGACCCCTTCGTCCCCGGCCTCGTCCTTCTCGGCGTCGCCGCCGGCGGTGCTGACGCTGCTCTGGTCGGCGTAGACGAGGACCCGGGCGCGGTCGCCGTCGATCCGCTCGACGGCGCTGTCGGTGACGGTGGTGGTGATGACGGCCTTCTGGGCGTCGGCCCGCTCGGCGGCCTCGCCGAGGAGGGCGGCGTGCTGCTCGACGGCCTTGCCGGTGAGCAGGGTCCTGGCGGCGCGGTCGAAGGCGGCCGGGTCGGCGTGGTCGTAGGAGAAGAGGGCGGCGACGGCCCGGCCGGTCTGGCCCTTGATCTCACTGGTGCGGGCGAGGTCGGTGAGGGCGGTGTTCTGCCGGGCCGGATCGCCGTCGAGCGCGGCGGCCCGCGCGTGCGCCCACCCGGCGAAGCCGCCGAGGACGAGGGTGAGGAGGCAGAGCACGGCGAGGGCGCCGGGGCGGCGGCCGCGCGCCCCGGCGGCGGGAGCGCCGTCCTCCCGTGGCGCCACTGGCCCGGCCGCCCGGTCCGTGCCCTCGCCGCCGTCCGTAGCGCCGGGCCGCTCCGTACGCCGGTCCCGGCCGGCGGTTCGTCGCACGGCGCGTGGGCCCCGGCGTCGGGCGGGGGCTGCGGGGCCGGCGGCGGGGGTGTCCGGGGCGTCCGCCGGTGTCGCGGTCCCGGAGGTGTCCGGCGGGAGCAGGGCCAGGCCGCTGACCGGGGCAAGGGACGGGCGGCCGTCGCGGGCCCGGCGGCGGCGCTGGCGGTTGACGAGGTGGCGGGTGGTCGACATGCGGGTCCTCTCCGGTGCGGGCGGCGGGCGCGGTACGGGCCGGGTCAGTCGGCCGGGGTGCCGCCCACGGGTGCCTGTCCCAGGGCGCTCAGCTTCCACCGGCCGCCGGTGCGGGTGAGTTCGCCGAGCATGCGGCTGTCCTTGTCGGTCTTCTCGGCGCCGGGGGCCTTGACGGTGACGCGGAGGGCGACGAGGACCCTGGCGCGGCCGGCGCGGTCGTCCAGTTCGGTGACGGCGGAGGAGAGCACCTTGGCGGTGGTGACGGTCTTGGCGCTCTTCACCTGGTCGGTGAACTCCTTCCGTCCTTCGGCGAGTTGCTGGTGCAGCTCGCCGGTGGTGGAGGACTCCCACAGATCCAGGCCCCGGTCGACCTCGCGGTGGTCGAGGGTGTTGAGGTTCTGCACCGCCTGCTCCCCCGCGGCGAGCGCGGCGTCGCGCTGCCCGGCGTAGGCGGCGGTGTCGTCGTGGGCGGCGGCGTACCAGGCCCAGCCGCCCCACACCGCGAAGCCGCCCGCGAGCAGGGTGAGGACGAGCGCCGCCACGAGAAGAGGGCGGGCCGTGGCGGGGGCGGCACGGAGCTTGCTGGTCATGGATGCTCCCGTCTGCGGTGCGCGGTCAGCGCGTGGTGAGGTCGGTGATGCGCCAGCGGCCGTCGGTGAGCTGGGCGGTGACGGTCAGCTGGGCGGCGGCGGTGGCGGGGGCGCCCTTGGCCCGGTGGGAGGTCTGGTCGAGGAAGACCAGCAGCCGGGCCCGGTCGCCGGTCAGCTCGACGACGCCGGTCCGTACGGCCTGGGTGGTGAGGGTGAGCCGCTGCTCGGCAAGGCTCTCGCGGACCTGGTCGAACAGGTCCTCGTACTGCCGGGCGGCCTTCCCGGCCAGGACCGTGCGGGCGGAGCGCTCGGTGGCCGCGGTGCCGCCCGGGGTGTACGAGAAGATCCGCGCGAGTCCGCCGGAGACCTCGCCGCCGACCTGGGTGGTGGCCTCGGTGTCGGTGAGGGCGCGGTTCTCGGCCGAGGGGGTGGTCCGCAGTTGGTGGGCGCCGTGGAAGAGGCCGCCACCGGCGAGGACGAGGACGGCGGCGAGGGCGGCGGGGGCCCAGCGGCGCCATCGGGGGCGTACGGGGCCGGTGGTGTCCGCCTCGTCGGGCCCGTCGGGGGTCTCGGCCTGTTCCCCGGTGGTGTCGGGGGTCTCGTCGGGGGCCTGCTCCGGCGTCTCGTCCGGGCCGGCGGTCTGGGCGTCGGCCTTTCTCAGCAGTGGTCCCATCAGCGCTTCTCCTCCCCCTCGGGGTCCCCGGCGTCCTCGGGCTCGTCCGCCTGGTCCGCGACCGGGACGGCGCTGAGTGCCCGGACCTTCCAGGTGCCGTCGGCGGTGCGGGAGAGCACGGCCTCCAGGCGTTTGCGGTCGGTGGTTGTCGCCTGGGCGCCCTCGGGGGTGACCTCGACGCGGACGGTGGCGATGAGCTTGGCGGTGCCCGCACGGGTGTCCAGCGCGGTGACGGCGGCCTCGGTGACGGTGCCGCGCGCCGAGGCGCCCGCCTCGGCCTCGGTGCGGGCCAGTTCGGTGCGGAGCGGTCCGGTGGCGGTGTCGCGCCAGGCACGGATGGACCGCGCGGCGCTCTCGCGGGTGGAGGCGTCGAGGGTGGAGAGCACGGCCAGCGAGTGGCGCCCGGCGTCCAGGGCGGCGTCCCGCTCCGTGCTGTGGGCGAGCCCGTCGTCGGTCCGGGCGTCGGCGTACGTCCAGGCGCCGGCGCCGCAGAAGAGCGCGGCCACGGCGAGGCCCACCCGTGTGACCAGCCGGCCGCGCCTCATCGTCCGCTCCCGGCGGCGGGGCCGAGGAGTCCGGTCAGCCCGGCGGGGGCGTCGCCCCGCTGTCCCGGCAGGGCGAGGGCGCCGGGCAGGGCGGTCGGGGCGCCGGAGGCGGCGGCGCTGCCCGAGGGCAGGGAGCCGGGCTTGGCCGGGGCGGGGACGGGGCCGCCCTCGGGGGCGTTGCCGGAGCCGCGCACGTTCTTGCCGGAGGAGGCGGGGGCGGTGCAGGCGGCGCCGGTGTTGAGCGGCGGGGCGGTGCCGAGGTCGAGGCCGTTGCGGTAGCGGGTGCCGCCGTAGCCGGTGGTGCAGGGCAAGGGCTTGAAGAAGGTGACGGCCATGCCGAAGTTGACCTTTCCTCCGTCGACGGCGGTGGCTCCGGCGGCGACGGCGGCCGGGTACTTCACGAGCAGTTCCTCGGTGCCGCGCTGGCGGGTGACGGCCACCTCGGAGGTGGTCAGCAGGTTGGCGAGGACCACGCCGAGGCTCGGGTCGAGGTCGCGCAGGACGCCGCTGACCTGGGTGGCGGCGTCGGGGGTGACGGTGATGAGGCGGCGCAGGTCGGCGTCGGAGCTCTTGAGTTCGCGGGCGAGTTCCTCGGCGCCGGTGGCGAAGTCCCGGATGGCCTCGCCCTCCTCGGCCTGGGTGCGCAGCACGGTCTCGCCGTCCTGGATGAGGCGGGTGGTGGCGGGCAGGTTGCGGTCGGCGGCCTGGACGAAGGCGCTGCCGTTGTCCAGGAGGGCCTGGAGGTCGTCGCCGCGGCCCTCGAAGGCGAGGCCGAACTCGTCCACGACGGTGCGCAGGGAGTCCAGCGGCACCGAGGTGGTGAGGTCGTTCATGCTGGTGAGGACATCGGTGACCGGCGCGGGCACCTGGGTGTCGGCTTGTTCGATCCGGGCGCCGTCGGTGAGGTAGGGGCCGCCGTCGCTCGCCGGGCGCAGGTCGATGTACTGCTCGCCGACGGCGGAGAGCGAGGCGACGACCGCCTCGGTGTCGGCGGGGATGCGCGGCGCCGACTTCTTGATCCGCAGCTCGGCGCTGACCCCGTCCCCGGTGAGGCCGATGGGTCCGACCCGGCCGACCGAGACGCCCCGGTAGGTCACATCCGAGTGGGTGAACAGCCCCCCGGTACGCGGGAGCTGGACCGTCACCGAGTAGTGGTCGGCGACGCCGACGAAGCGGCCGAGGTCGGCGTAGCGGATGCCGAGGAAGGACAGGACGAGGACGGCGATGAGGAGGAAGGCGAGATTCTTCAGCCGTACGGCGAGGGTGATCACCGGGTCTCACCTCCGGCGGCAGGGGTCCCGCTGCCGGTCGCGGAGCCGGTGGGCGTGGGAGGGGTGACGGAGGGCAGCGGCAGCGTGGGCGGGGAGGCGGGGGAACCGGCCGAGGGGCCGGCGGACCGGGGCGGGGACTTCTTCCCGGGTGTCTCGCGCTGCGATCGCGCGCCCGGGTCCCCGGGGGCAGGGGGCTCGGTGAGCGCCGGTTCGCCCGGGATCAGCGGCGGGACGACGACGGTGCCGGGGGCGGCGGCGAGGTGCAGGTAGGTGTTGAGGTAGTCGCCCTTGACGCCGCTGAGCACCTCGTCGGTGAACGGGTAGGTCAGCAGCACCTGGAGCGAGTCGGGCAGGTCGCTGCCGGCGTCGGCGAGGGCCTTGAGGGTGGGGGCGAGCGCCTTGAGGTCGGCGACCATGTCGTCCTTGCCGGCGTCGATGGTGGCGACGGCGACGCCGGAGAGCGTGTCCAGCGAGCGGAGCATGGCCAGCAGCGAACCGCGCTGCTTCTCCAGGGTCTTCAGGCCCGGGGAGAGGCCGGTGAGGACGGTGCCCACGTCCTTCTTGCGGGTGGCGAGGGTGCTGGAGAGCCGGTTGACGCCGTCGAGGGCGTCGGTGATGGCGTCGCGGTTCTCGTCCAAGGTGGTGACCAGCGTGTTCACCCGTTTCAGCATGGAGCGGACCTCGGGTTCGCGGCCGCCGAGGGCGGCGTTGAGTTCCTGGGTGATGGTCTTGAGCTGGTTGACGCCGCCGCCGTTGAGGAGCAGCGAGAGGGCGCCGAAGACCTCCTCGACCTCGGTGTTGCGGCCGGTGCGGGCGATCGGGATGACGCTGCCGTCGCCCAGGCGCCCGGCGGCGGACTCCTCGGCGGGGGCGACGAGCTGGACGTACTTCTCGCCGAGGAGGCTGGACTGTTCCAGGCGGGCGCCGGCGTCGGCGGGCAGCCGCACCTTGCCGTTGATCTTCATGGTGACCCGGGCCGCCCAGTCCTCGCCGCCGAGTTCGATGCGGGTGACGCGGCCGACGGCGACGTCGTTGACCTTGACCGCGGACTGCGGGACGAGGCTGAGGGCGTCGTCCAGTTCGGCGGTGACCGTGTACGGGTCGGGGCCGAGGTCGGCGCCGCCGGGCAGCGGCAGGTTCTCGGTCCCCTCGAAGCCGGGCGCGGCCTCGGCGAAGGCGCCGAGGGCCAGGGTGAAGCCGAGGCCGAGGGCGAGGACGCCGCCGATGCCGGCGCCGGCCGCCTTGCCGAGGTGCGGGAGGCGCTTCATCGCTTCGCCTCCCCGGTCTCGGCGGAGGAGCCGCCGGCGGCGGGCAGCGGGAGCAGGGGGCCGCCGCCGCTGATCTCGTTGAGGTTGGCCCGGCCGTCGAGGGTGCGGCTGTCGGGGTTGTAGGCGTTGACGACGTTCCCGGCGGCGAGCGGGGCGACGTCGAGGGCTTCGGCGAGGGAGGCGCGCTGGTCGACGAGGGCCTGGGTGATCGGGGCCAGCCGGTCGACGTTCTTCTTCAGCTCGCCCCGGTTGTCCTTGATGAACTTCTTGACCTGGCCGAGGGCCTTGCCGAGTTCCTTCAGGGCTCCGGAGAGATCGTCCTTGTTGTCGGCGAAGAAGGTGGTGACGTCGTCCAGACGCTCCTGGGCGGTGCGCACCTCGCCGTCCTTGTCCTTGAGCATGGTGACGAAGACCTGGAGCTGGGCGAGGGTGGTGAAGAGGTCTTCACTGCCGCCGTCCAGAGTCCTGGCGGCCTTGCCGAACTGCTCGACCGACTCGCCGATGGCCTTGCCGTTGCCGTCGAGGTTCTTCGCTCCGGTGTCGAGGAGGTCGGAGAGGGCGCCGGAGGAGTTGGCGCCGTCGGGGCCGAGCGCGGTGGCCAGCTCGGTGATGGATTCGTAGAGCTGGTCGATCTCGACGGGGGTGCGGTTGCGGCTCGCGGGGAGCACGGCACCGTCGGCGAGGGCGGGCCCGGAGGTGTAGGCGGGGGCGAGCTGGACGTACCGGTCGGCGACGATGCTGGGGGCGACGACGACGGCCCGGGCGTCCTCGGGCAGCCGTACACCCTCGTCCAGGGCGAGGCCCACGCGGACCTTGGTGCCCTGGGGCTCGACCGACTCGACCTCGCCGACGCGGACGCCGAGGACGCGCAGGTCGGAGCCGGCGTAGACGCCGACGGCGCGGTCGAAGTAGGCGGTGACGCGGGTGGTGCCCGCGTCCAGGAGGCGGACGGCGACGAGGCCGCCGGCGGCCAGCACCACCAGGGCGAGGGCCGCGCTGAGGATTCTTCCGCGCTGGTTCATCGGGCACCGCTCCCCTTCGCCGCCGCCTGCCGCGGCGGGAGGCATCCGGTCTTGGGCTGGGATTCCTCGGGCAGGTAGTTGCGGGGGACGACGCCGCACAGGTAGCTGTCGAGCCAGCGGCCGTTGCCGAGGGTGTTGCCGACGAGCCGGTAGTAGGGGCCGACCAGGGCCAGGGTCTTGTCCAGCTGCGTCTTGTTCTTCTCCAGG
Organism: Streptomyces diastaticus subsp. diastaticus; assembly: GCF_011170125.1. Classification (NCBI taxonomy): domain Bacteria; kingdom Bacillati; phylum Actinomycetota; class Actinomycetes; order Kitasatosporales; family Streptomycetaceae; genus Streptomyces; species Streptomyces diastaticus. The sequence goes on from NZ_BLLN01000005.1 coordinate 1,303,517, forward strand.
ACCCCGGTGACCCTGCTGAGGGCCTTCAGGGTCGGGCCGAGCTGCTTGCTGTTGTCGTCGACCAGGCCGCCGAGTTCGGTGGAGAGTTCCCGGCTGCCCTTGAGCAGGGCGCGGATGGCGTCGCGGCGCTCCTTCAACTCGCCGAGCAGCGGCCCGCCGTCCTCGATGAGCGTCTCGAAGCTGGACTTCCTGTTCTTCAGCGTCTTGGTGAACCTGGCGCTTCCCTCGAGGAGTTCGGAGAGCTTCGCGTCCCTCTTGGAGATCGAGGCGGAGAGCTCCGAGAGGCCGGTGGCGGCGTTGCGCACGTGCGGCGGGGAGTCCCTGAAGGTGTCGGAGATGGTCTCGAAGCTCTCCGCGAGCTTGCCGGTGTCGATCTCGTCCACGGTCGAGCTGAGGTCCTGGAAGGCGCTGGTCACGTCGTACGGGGAGGTGGTGCGGGCCAGCGGGATGCGGGCCCCGGGGTCCTGGGCGCGGGAGCCGAGCGGGTCGAGGGCGAGGTACTTCTCGCCGAGCAGGGTCTTGATGGCGATGGCCGCGGTGGACCGGTCGCCGATCCAGGCGTCCTGGACCTTGAAGGTGACCTTGACCCTGGCGCCGTCCAGGGCCACCCCGGTGACCTGGCCGACCTTGACCCCGGCTACCCGCACCTCGTCCCCGTCACCGAGCCCGGCGGCCTCGGAGAAGTCGGCGGTGTAAGTCGTGCCGCCGCCGACCAGCGGGAGCCGTTCGACGTTGTACGCGAGGGTGGCGAGCAGGGCGAGGCCGAGCAGGCCGACGAGGGCGACGGCGACGGGGTGGCGGTCCTTGACGGGCTTGAGGCGGGGGCGGCGGCTCATCCCTGGCACCTCGCTTCGGTGAGGCCGATGCCGGTGGGCGGCTTCGAACCGTCGTCGGTCTGCACACCGCTCACGCGCGCCTCGCAGAGGTAGAGGTTGAACCACGACCCGTACGAGGAGACGCGGGCCAGGGCGGTCATCTTGGCGGGCGTCTTCGCCAGGAACTCCTCGATCTGCGGCGTGTGTCCGCCGAGACTGGTGGAGAGCCGGCCGAGTTCGGCGATGTCCTTCTTGAGGGGTGCCCGGCCGTCCTGGAGCAGGTCGGCGGTGACGGTGGTGAGGTCGCCCATGGCCGCGACGGCCTCGCCGAGGGGTTCGCGGTCGCCGTTGAAGCCGGTGACGAGTGCCTGGAGGGTGGTGACGAGGTCGTCGAAACCCGCCTCGCGGTCGTTGAGGGTGGTCAGGACGGTGTTGAGGTTGTCGATCACCTCGCCGATCACCTGGTCCTTGGCGGCGACCGTCTTCGTCAGCGAACCGACGTGCCGGATGAGGCTGTCGACGGTGGCGCCCTCGCCCTGGAGGACCTGCACGATGGAGCCGGCCAGCTCGTTGACGTCCTTCGGGGAGAGCCCCTCGAAGAGCGGTTTGAAGCCGTTGAAGAGGAGGGTCAGGTCGAGGGCGGGGGTGGTGCGGGTGACCGGGATGGTGGCGCCGCTCTCCAGGGTCCCGGCGAGGTCGCCGCTGCCCCGGTCGAGGGAGACGTACCGCTGGCCGACCATGTTGAGGTACTTGACGGCGGCGGTCGCCGAGCGCGGCAGCCTCCGTTCCTTCTGGACGGTGAAGGTGACCTGGGCCAGGCGCCGGTCGACCACGCGGACGTCGGTGACCTCGCCGACCTTGACCCCGGAGATGCGCACGCTGTCGCCGTCGAGGAGCCCGGTGACGTCGGTGAACAGGGCCTGGTACGTGGTGGTGCCGGTGCGGACGCCGGTGTTGGCGATGCTGAAGCCGAGGACCGTGGTGGCCAGCACGGTGACCACCAGGAAGGCCAGGGACTTCAGCACCGGACCGGTCAGGCCGCGGCGCCGGGTGTGCGGGTTCCGGTCGGTCATTCGAGGGTCACCTCCGCGCCGCGGAACGCCGGTCCCGCGAGCAGGCTGCTCCAGTCGGGCAGGTCACCGGGGCTCTTCTCGGCGCCGGGGGCCAGCAGTTCGTTGACGAGGTCGTTCTCCTGCGGGGAGTTGGCCGGGCCGAGCTCCTGCTCCGCGGCGGCCGGGGGCTGGGCGGCGGGCTTCACGGAGGTGCCGAGGTAGGGCACCGGATAGCAGCGGGGGCCGCCCGAGGCGTCGTACGACGGGGTGTCACGGCCCGGCCGGTAGGCGCCCCGGGAGGGGACCGTGGTGACCTCGACGGTGAGGCCCGGCCGGTCGGTGCCCTTGCCGAGGGCCTTGTCCATGGCGGGGACGAACTCGGCCAGGGTGCGCAGGGTGCAGGGGAAGGACGGGGAGTACTCGGCGAGCAGCTCCAGGGTGGGTCGGCTGGTGGCGCTGAGCCGGATGATGTTGTCCTGGTTCTGCCGCAGGAAGGTGGTCAGGTCCTCGGCGGTGCGGGTGGTGGCGCCGTAGGTCGCGGCGAGCCGGCCCTCCTGTTCGGCGAGGGTGGAGCTGGTGGTGGTGAAGTCGGTGAGGGCGGTGAGGATGTCGGGGGCCGCGTCGGCGTAGACGTGGCTGACCTCGACCAGGTGGCGCAGGTCGCGGTTGAGGGCCGGCAGGTGCGGGTTGAACTTCGCGAGGTGGGTGTCGAGCGTGGTGAGGGTGTCCCCCAGCTTCTCGCCGCGCCCCTCCAGCGCCCGGGAGACGGCGGAGAGGGTGGCGGAGAGCTTCTGCGGCTGGACGGCGGTGAGCATCGGCAGGACGTTGTCGAGGACCTGCTGGAGCTCGACGGCGCTGCTGGAACGGTCCTGCGCGATGACGGCCCCGGCGGCGAGCGCCTCGCCACTGGGCGCCTTCGGCGGGACGAGCGCCACGAACCGCTCGCCGAAGAGCGTGGTCGGCAGCATCTGCGCCCGCACGTCGGCGGGTACGCCGGCCAGCGTGCCGGGTTTCATCGCGAGGGTCAGGCGGGCGCCGCTGCCGGTGGCGTCGATGGCGCGGACCTCGCCGACGACGACGCCGCGCAGTTTCACCTCGGCCCCCAGGTGCATCTCGTTGCCGACGGTGCCGGTCTCGACGACCACCGGGTCGGAGCGGGTGAACCGCTTGTCGTAGACGGCGACGGCCAGCCAGACCAGCAGGGCCGGGACGAGCAGGAAGACGATCCCCGCGCTTCTGCGGCGCAGCACGGCGCCGGTGTTCTCGCGCATCTCACCCCGCCACCTTCACGGTCGTGGTCGCGCCCCACAGGGCCAGCGACAGGAAGAAGTCGGTGACGCTGATCAGCACGATGGCGTTGCGCACCGACCGGCCGACGGCCACACCGACCCCGGCGGGTCCGCCCTGGGCGCGGTAGCCGTAGTAGCAGTGGGCGAGGATCACCAGCACGCTGAAGATCAGCACTTTCAGCACCGACAGCAGGACGTCCGTCGGTGAGAGGAAGAGGTTGAAGTAGTGGTCGTAGGTGCCCCGCGACTGGCCGTTGAAGAAGACGGTGATGTAGCGGGAGGCGACGTAGCTGGAGAGCAGCCCGATCGCGTAGAGCGGGATGATGGCGACGACGCCGGCGATGATGCGGGTGGTGACGAGGTAGGGCATGGAGCGGATGCCCATGCCCTCGAGGGCGTCGACCTCCTCGTTGATGCGCATCGCGCCGAGCTGGGCGGTGAAGCCCGCGCCGACGGTGGCGGAGAGGGCGAGGCCGGCGACGAGCGGGGCGATCTCGCGGGTGTTGAAGTAGGCGGAGACGAAGCCGGTGAAGGCGGCGGTGCCGATCTGGTCGAGGGCGGCGTACCCCTGGAGGCCGACGACGGTGCCGGTGAAGAGGGTCATGGCGATCATCACGCCGACGGTGCCGCCGATGACGCCGAGTCCGCCGGAGCCGAAGGCGACCTCGGCGAGCAGGCGCTGCACCTCCTTGAGGTACCGGCGCAGCGTGCGCGGGATCGCGGCCAGGGCCTTGGCGTAGAAGACGAGCTGGTCGCCGGAGCGGTCGAGCCAGGCGAGCGGGGAGGCCATGGGCGCCTCAGCCTCCCTTCGGCGGGACGATCTGGAGGTAGAGGCCGGTCATCACCATGTTGACGAAGAAGAGGAGCATGAAGGTGATGACGACCGACTGGTTGACGGCGTCGCCGACGCCCTTGGGGCCGCCGCGCGGGTTGAGGCCGCGGTAGGCGGCGACGATGCCGGCGATGAACCCGAAGATGAGCGCCTTGAGTTCGCTGATGTACAGGTCGGGCAGCTGGGCGAGGGCGGAGAAGCTGGAGAGGTAGGCGCCGGGGGTGCCGCCCTGGAGGATGATGTTGAAGAAGTAGCCGCCGAGGGTGCCGACCACCGAGACCATGCCGTTGAGCAGCACGGCGACCGACATGGTGGCGAGGACCCGGGGCACCACCAGGCGCTGTACGGGCGAGACGCCCATGACCTCCATGGCGTCCAGCTCCTCGCGGATCTTGCGGGAGCCGAGGTCGGCGCAGATCGCGGAGCCGCCGGCGCCCGCGATCAGCAGGGCGACGATCAGCGGGCTGGCCTGCTGGATGACGGCGAGGACGCTGGCGCCGCCGGTGAAGGACTGGGCGCCGAGCTGCTGGGTGAGCGAGCCGACCTGGAGGGCGATGACGGCGCCGAACGGGATGGAGACCAGGGCGGCGGGCAGGATCGTGACGCTGGCGATGAACCAGAACTGCTCGACGAACTCCCGGAACTGGAACGGCCGCCGGAAGATCGCCCGGGTCACCTCGGCGGCCAGCGCGAAGAGCCGGCCGGTCTGCCGCAGCGCCCCGGTGATCACGAGCCGCTCCCGGCGCGGGGGACGGTGAGGGTGGGCGCGGCGGCGTCCTTCGCGTAGGTGTCGCGGATGGCGGTACGGGCGGCCGGGGGCAGGGTGCCCAGCAGGGAGAGGACGCGTTCGCGGCGCCGGGCGACGGCCTGGCGGGGCGGCAGGCCGGGGCTGGGCTGGAGCTGGGGGACGATGACGCGCGGGGCGTCGGGCCGGTCGCCGGCGCTGGCCGCCTCGGCGGCGAGGGTGGCGGCGTCCTTCTCCTCGGACATGCCGATGGGGCCTTCGCGGCGGCCGCCGAGGAACTGGGCGACGACCGGTTCGTCGCTGGTCAGCAGCACCTCGCGGGGGCCGAAGGTGACCAGTTCGCGGCGGAAGAGCATGCCCATGTTGTCGGGGACGGTGGCGGCGATGTCGAGGTTGTGGGTGACGATGAGCATCGTCGCGTCGATCTGCGCGTTGAGGTCGATGAGGAGTTGCGAGAGGTAGGCGGTGCGCACCGGGTCGAGGCCGGAGTCGGGCTCGTCGCAGAGGATGATCTGCGGGTCGAGGACCAGGGCGCGGGCGAGGCCGGCGCGTTTGCGCATGCCGCCGCTGATCTCGCCGGGCAGCTTGCCCTCGGAGCCGAGCAGTCCGACGATCTCGATCCGTTCCATGACGGTCCGCCGGATCTCCGACTCCTTCCTGCGGGTGTGCTCGCGCAGCGGGAAGGCGATGTTGTCGAAGAGGGACATGGAGCCGAAGAGGGCGCCGTCCTGGAACATGAGGCCGAAGAGCTTCCGGGTCTCGTAGATGTCCCGTTCGGGGCTGTTGACCATGTCGACGCCGTTGATGAGGACACGGCCGCGCTCGGGCTTGAGCAGCCCCACGAGCGATTTCAGGAATACGGTCTTCCCGGTTCCGGAAGGGCCGAGCATGACGCTGACCTCTCCCGCGGGAAGGGTGAGCGTCACGTCCTGCCAGATGTTCTGCTTGCCAAAGGACTTGGTCAGACCCTCGACCACCACTTCGATTCCCATTTCACCTCCAGCAAGCCTGTTTCGGGTGGGCACCGCGGACGTTTCGGGTGTGCACCGCGGGGCGCACGGTAAGTCGGCGCGAGGGGCGCGGACAATGGGTCGGGCACGACATTCCCGAGGTTTCCGTTCCTTTGTCACCCAGGTGACAAGACCGATTCCCTCTTTTGTCTCCGGGCGACAGCCAGGGCCCCGCGCCACCGGGGGGCCGGATGGGCGAGGCCCTGCTGACGGACGCCCGCCCCGGAAGGAGGACCGAGGCCGGAAAGCGTCCCCTGGCACGCCGGCCGGCGGACGCCGCCGGACCTGGAGTCGAGCGACGCACCGGAACGCTACGGGTCGGTAACCTCCGTCGGCAATACCAGGTCGCGAGATTGCGGAAAGAGGGAGTTCAGCCACCGGGAGTTTGTCATCCCGATGACAGGAACGAGCCCTTCCCTTGTCACCGGGAAGCGAAAAAGGAGCCGTCGGACGGAAATCCGCGCACCCCGCCCCCGACTCCGCCACATGATCGATCAGAATTGTCGACAATGCGCACCCGGCCGCCAAGTGGACCGCGCCGACCACTCACCCCGGAAACAGGAATTCCCCTACCGTAAAGAATCTTCGCCCGCGCCATTGTTCGGGAAAGTTTCCCGCAAGTAACGTCTGGCCACGCGGTCGAGGTCCACCGGGCCGCGGGCCGCCCCGGTCGCCTCCCACCTCCGGCGCGGCCCACCCCTTCTCTGCCGGTCAATCCACAAGGAGCGTCCCAGAGTCATGCAGAAATCCCTCAGGAAGATCGCCCTCGTCGCAGGTGCCGCCACGGCCGCCATCGGCCTCACCGCCGGTACCGCCTCGGCCGTCCCGTCGACCGTCTGGACGGTCACCCCGTCCCCGGCCAACTTCACGGCCGCCAACAGCGGGAACATCGTGCTCAGCGTCAACGGCGTCCCGATGACGTGTACGACCTCGGGCGCCTCCGGCACCATGCAGAGCGCCACCGGCAACCCCGCCACCGTGGCGAACATCAACGCCATCAACTTCGGCGCCAGCGGCTCCCCGTGCACCAGCGTCCTCGGCAACGTGGTCACCGTCGCGACCACCCCGTGGACCGTCGTGGCCGCCGACTACAACGCCACCACCGGCGTCACCACGGGCCACGTCGGCAACGTCGACGCCAACGTGACCGTCGGCGCCTGCAAGTTCCGCGTCACCGGCAAGGCGAGCGGCACCTACACCAACTCCACCGGCGCCCTGGCGGTCAACAGCGTCTCCGGCGACCTGACCGTCGTCTCCGCCACCAACTGCGGCGCTGCCGTCCCGGTCGGCGCCAAGCCGACCTTCAAGGGCACGTACCTGGTCAAGCAGACCGGCAGCACCGTGATCCCGAAGATCGTGGGTTCCAACCCGTAACAGATCCCGCGCCCCCGGTCCGTCCGGCTCCGGCCGGGCGGGCCGGGGGTGTGCCCGCGGATGTGCCCGCGGATGTGCCCGACAGAGTCAGCCCCGAGGAGCGCCCGTGAAAGGTCCCCGTACCTCCGTCCCGAGCCCGCGCCGACCCCGTGCCCGGCGTGCGGTGATCGCCGCGTTCGTCGTGCTGGCCGCCATGGTTCCGGCGGCGGGGACGGCGCTGGGGGCGCAGGAGGTGGAGGCCGAACTGCCCTACACGTGCGCCTTCCCGTCCGGTCCGCAGGCGGTCGCGGTGCGGGTGGCCGCGCGGTTCCCCGACTCCGCCGCCAAGGGCCAGGCGATCGTGCCCGCCGACGTGACGACCACCGTCGAACTGCCCGAGACCGCCGTGGCGGAGCTGAGCACGGCGCCGGGCACCGAGGTACGCGCCTCGACGGAGCTGGCGGTCGCGCTCTCCCAGGGCGAGGCGCGGGCGGAGGCGTCCTGGCGCGGTACGGCGGAACCCGCGACCGTGCCGGCCGAGGGCCCGCTCGTCCTGGAGTCGGCGGGGGACGTGCCCTCGGTCACTCCTGGAACAACCGGTGAACTCCATTTGCGTGCGGGCGGTTTGAGGCTGGTCATGGAGGCACGGGCCGGCTCCGCGACGCCCGGTCCCGCGCAGGAGTCCCACGCGCCGGTCTCGGCCTCCTGCACACTCGGCGAGGACGCTCCGGAGGACGGGCTGTTGGCCGCCATCCCGGTGACCGGCGGGGAGGCCGACGGCCCGTCCGAGGGCCCGTCGCCCTCCGGGGGGCCTTCCGCGTCCGCCGGTACGGACGCGGGGGAGCCAGGCGGTGCCGACGCTCCCCCCGGCCGCCTGCGTGTGGAGGCGACCGACCCGAAGGACGCGCCGCCCTGCATCGCGGAGGAACCGACCCCGGTAACCCTTGCGGCGTACGTCACTGGCTATTCGAACGTACGGAAGCTGGACGGCGCCAACCTCATCCCCGTGTCCTGCATGATCATCGAGCAGGGCGAGGCCGGCTCCCCCGGCCCCGACGACCAGTGGCTCTTCCGGCAGCCCGCCGACGTGGAGTTCTCGTACGAGGGACGCCGCCAGACGCCTCCGGCGCGGGCGACCTTCCTGACCTACGGTTTCGTGCCCACCACGGCCACGGTGGTGCTGGAGCAGACGGAGGTCATGCGTCTGGAGTCCGACTTCTACCTGGGCGATCCCGTCAAGCTCGACACGGCCATCCGCGCCTCGCTGGTTCTGCGGCTCTCCGACGTGAAGGTCAACGGCACGCCTCTGGACGTGGGCTCCGACTGCCGAACGGAGACCCCACTGACCTCCCACGAACCGGAACCGGACAGGTTTCCCGGCCCGCACATCGTGCTGGACGGGTTCGGGCTCGCCCCCTGGGAAGGACAGCCCGAGGGCTACCAGCTCACCACCGGCGGCCCCCTCACCAGCGAAGTCACCATCCCCGCGTTCACCGGCTGCGGCACCTCTGACGGCGAGGACCTGAACCGCCTGTTCACCGCCGCCATCTCCGGGCCCGGCAACTACGTCAAGCAGATGCAGGGACAGACCTGCCTCGTCCAGGACCTGAACCCCGACCACTGCGCCCCCGACGGCCAGCCCGTAGTCATTCCCAAGCCCGAACGCTGACCCCCGCGCCCCGCCCCGTTCCCCTCCGCCCCTCCCCCGAAAGGTCCCGCCATGCGCCCCTGCCGCTCCAGACTCACCCTCGCCCTCACCGCCGCCGCCACCGTGCTCGGCACCGTCGCCTCGGTCGGCACCGCGACCGCCGCCGCGCAGCCGGCCGGCAAGTGGGCGCCGTTCACCCGGTGTCCGGTCGACGCCCCGGCGATGCTCGGCGCCGACGGCCTCGACCGCTCGCCGCAGTGCGTCGTCTCCTACGCGACCAGCGGCACGATCAAGCTGGGCAACACCACCGTCGTCACCGGGAACAGCAACCTCCAGATGGGTGTCGTCCAGAACGCCGACGGGACCAGCACCGTGGTGGCGCCCCCGGCCGGATCGATCATCGCCGACTCCGCCACCGTGCCCGGCGGCCTGATCGGCCTGATGTGCCCGAGCGACGTCCCGTTCGTCACCAACATCTGCGAGCAGCTCACCGACGGCAAGCTCAACAAGATCACCGCGACGCTCGAATCGGCGGGCACACCCTCGGAGTTCAACCAGATCGCCGGCGTCATGACGGACATGCCGATCGTGCGGATACCGGTCAGGATCAAGCTGGAGAACCCGTTCCTCGGCAACAACTGCTACATCGGCACCACCTCCAAGCCGATCATGCTGCACCCGTACAACGCCGACGCCCCCGAGTTCACCGTCGACCGCTTCAACGGCGCCGACGGCACCCCGAACGAGGACGACGGGGACTCCAGCCGCCTCAACATGCTCGGCTCCACCCAGGTCGACGACACCTTCGCGGTGCCGGGCGCCAGCGGCTGCGGCCTCGGCCTGCTCGGCATCATCGACGGCGCCGTCAACCTCAAGACCGGCCTGCCCTCCCCCGCCGGCGAGAACAAGCTCACCCTGAACGACACGCAGACCCACCTCGGCGGCCTCTTCGCCCCCGGCATCGTCGCCCCCGACGCGGGCAAGGTCCTCGCCGAGTACTGGCACGGCACCGCCGGCTGACCGGCCCCCTGTGGGCCCGTACCGACGATTCCCAGCCACACCACGAGACGGTTCGCTGCACAGCGTGCCATTCTGTGTACGAACGGTGTACATCACAGGGAAGTTGAACTAGCTTCACCTTCCCACGTCGGAATGCACCTGACGGCTGCCACCGGGCGCTCCTCCCCACGCGGAGGGGCGCCCTACGGCCTCCCCCACCGGGCGCGCAGGAGAGCAAGGGATCACTCATGCCCTCGATCGCACAGCCACCGGACGTCGGTGAACCGCTCGACCCGCTCCCCCGCGAGTTCGCGGCCTTCATGCGGCCGGAGATCCCGGGGCTCATCAAGGAGATCCGCCTGGAGGTGACCCGGACCTACCCCGAGTACGGCCGCCTCCTCAACGGACCGCACGCCGACGCCATCCGCCAGGGCGTCGAACAGGCCCTCTCCGCCTTCGTCGACCGGGTCGCCGACCCCGGCGCGGGCTGCGCCCTCCGGGACGAACTGCTGCGCAAGTTCGGCCGCGTCGAGGCGTACGAGGGGCGGGAACTGGACAGCCTGCACGGCGCGTACCGGCTCGGCGCGCGGATCGCGCTGCGCCGCGCCAAGACCATCGGCCGCCAGTACAGCCTCTCCCCCAGCGTGATCCTCACCTTCGCCGACACCGTCTTCGCCTACGTCGACGAGCTGGAGGCCCTCTCCCGCGAGGGGTACGCCGATGTGCAGGCCCGGGCCGCCTCCGAAGTCTCCGCCGTACGAAGGCAGTTACTCCACCTCATCCTCGCCGCGCCGCCCCTCCCGCACGCCACCATCGCCTCCCTCTGCGAGGCCGCCGCCTGGGAGCTGCCCGCCCAGTGCACGATGATCGCGCTGCGCACCCCGGTCCCCGACCAGATCCAGGCCCACCTCGACGAGGACGTCCTCGCCGACCCCGGCATACCCCAGCCGCACCTGCTCGTCCCCGGCCCCCTCACCGCCGCCCGCCGCGAGATGCTCGACCGCGCGCTCGGCCCCGCCCACGCCGTGGCCGGGGTGACGGTCCCCCCGGCGCAGGCCGCCGACTCGATCCGCTGGGCCCGGCGCGTCCTGGCACTCATCGACGACCGCGTCATCCCGGACGCGCCCCTGGTGTTCTGCGAGGACCACCTGACGACCCTGTGGCTGCTCACCGACCCGGCCCTCGTCGCCCGCCTCGCCGCCCGCGAACTCGCCCCGCTGGACGGCCTCTCCGCCAGCCGCCGCGACCGCCTTGTCGAGACCCTGCGGGTGCACATCTCCACCCGTGCCCCCGCCGAACAGGTCGGCGAAGCCCTCGGCGTGCACGCCCAGACCGTCCGCTACCGTCTGCGCAACCTGGAGACCCACCTGGGCCCCCGCCTCACCGACCCCGACCACCGCTTCGCCCTGGAGGCGGCGCTGCGCTCACTGCACCTCCAGGGCAGGGGCGGGCGGGGATAGCGCCGGGGCCCGGCCCCCGCACCGGTACGCCGGTGCGGGGGCCGGGCCCCACTGCCCTTCCCTGCCTCGCCGTCGTCGTGTCAGCAGCCCAATACCCGCGCCCCACTCCGTTCTCGGCCGGGGTGAGGCGCCCACCAGGTACGACGACGGCGGGCCGGGGTGGCGGGCTACTTGCTGACGGCGAAGCGCATCAGGGCGCGCTCGTCGCCCTGCTTGATCTTGCCGGTCTCGTTGATCACCTGGAGCTTCCAGCCGGAGCCGACGCGCATCGCCTTCGCCACGGCACAGCCGTTGTCGTCGGAGAGCAGGCTCGGCCAGATGTCGGCGACCTGCTGGGAGCTGCCACCGGTCGCGTCGTACACCTTGAAGCTGATGTTCCGGGCGTTCTGGAACGAGCTGCGCTTCTTGTACGCCGCCGCGACGAAGACGATGGCCTCGATGTTCGGCGGCACCCGCGCGAACTCCACGGTCACCGTCTCGTCGTCGCCGTCGCCGTGGCCCGTCTGGTTGTCACCGCTGTGCACCAGCGAGCCGTTGCCCAGCGGGTCCAGGGAGTCCAGGCCCGCGAGGCGGACGGGCTCGCCGTTCTGCATGGCGATGGCGATCAGGTCGAGGTCCGTTCCGGTCTTCTGCCGGATCTTGCCCAGGATGCCGCCGCTGGAGCCCACCGTGGCGTCCCACGAGACGCCGATGGTCAGGTGGGTCACCCCGTCCAGGTCGGCCGGACCGTCTTCCTTCTGCAACGTGATCATGCGTGATCCCCTTGGTGGTGAGACTGCTACAGAAGAAGTGTGCCTGGTGACCCGGGCGATCGGGCGGGGAGGGGGCGATTCGCCCGCCCTCGCGCCGTTCCCGGTACCGCCGCCGGCCCCGGGCACGGGGGGACGTCAGTCCATCGCCCGGTCGAGGTTGACGGCGGCGCTGATGAGGGCGAGGTGGGTGAGCGCCTGGGGGAAGTTGCCCAGTTGCTCGCCCGTGACGCCGACCTGTTCCGCGTACTGGCCCAGGTGGTTGGCGAAGGTGAAGGTCTTCTCCAGGGCGAGGCGGGCGTCCTCGGTCCGCCCGGTACGGGTCAGTGCCTCCACCCACCAGAAGGAGCAGAGCGAGAAGGTGCCCTCCGTGCCGTCCAGGCCGTCACCGGCGACGGAGGCGTCGTAGCGGAACACCAGGGAGTCGGCGACCAGGCCGTCACCGATCGCGCGGAGCGTGGCACGGAAACGCTCGTCGCGCGGGGAGAGGAACTTGACCATCGGCATCAGGAGCAGCGCGGCGTCCAGGATCTCCGGTGGCTGCTCGCCCTCGCCGTCGGCGAGGCGCTGCACGAAGCAGCCCAGCCGGTCGTTCCACCCCTGTGCCATGACCTGCCGGTAGAGGGCGTCGCGTACCGAGGTCCAGCGCACCAGGTCGGCGGGCAGACCGCGTTGGCGGGCGATGCGGACCATGCGCTCCACCGCCACCCAGCACATCACCCGCGAGTAGGTGTGCCGGTGCGGTCCCGAGCGGGTCTCCCAGATCGACGCGTCCGCGCTGTCCCAGTTGTCGAGCAGCCAGTCGAGCACCTCCACCAGGTCCGACCAGGTCTCCCAGGAGATCCCGGCGCCGTACTTGTTGAACAGGTAGGCGGCGTCGAAGAGTTCGCCGTAGATGTCGAGCTGGAGCTGTCCGGCGGCGTTGTTGCCGACCCGTACGGGACAGGCGCCCCGGTACCCCTCCAGGTGCGGCAGTTCCTCCTCCGGCAGGTCGAAGCCGCCGTCGATGGAGTAGAGGACGCGCAGCGGGCCGTCCGGGCCGGAACCGCAGCGGCGGACGGAGCGGGCGAGCCAGCCGAAGAACGCCTCGGCCTCGTCGGTGAAGCCGAGGCGCAGCAGGGCGTAGAGGGAGAAGGCGGCGTCGCGGACCCAGACGTAGCGGTAGTCCCAGTTGCGGACGCCGCCCGGTTCCTCGGGGAGGCCGAGGGTGGGGGCGGCGACGAGGGCGCCGGTGGGCTCGTGCGTGAGGAGCTTGAGGGTCAGGGCGGAGCGGTGGACCATCTCGCGCCAGCGGCCGGTGTAGGTGGAGCGGGCGAGCCAGGCACGCCAGAAGTCGACGGTGGCGCGGAAGAGGCGCTCGGCGCCGTCCGGAGTGACCTCCTCGTCGGGGCGGTCGTCACCGGGGTCCCGGGTGCGCAGCACAAAGAGGACCGACTCGCCCTCCGTCAGGGCGAAAGACGCCTCGGCGTCGTCCCCCGCCGGCCCCGCCCGCCGCCAGGCGACGCCGGCGCGCACGCTGACCACCATCTCCTCGCCGGTGAACTCGGCGAGGTCGCCGCTCAGGGCCAGCTCGTGCGGGGCACGGCCGTAGTCCAGGCGGGGGGCCACCAGCGAGCGCATCCGCATCCGGCCGCGGACGGCGACGACGCGGCGGACCAGACGCTGCTGGTGGTGAGGGTCGCGGGGACGCAGTACGGGCATGAAGTCCTGGACCTCGACGATGCCGTCCTCGGTGAGCATCCGGGTGACGAGGATGTTGGTGTCGGGGAAGTAGAACTGCTGCCGGGAGGCGACCCGGCAGAGCGGGTCCATCCGCCAGCTACCGCCCCTGTCCGCGTCGAGCAGCCCGCCGAAGAGGCTGGGCGAGTCGAACCGCGGGGCGCAGAACCAGTCGATCCGCCCGTCGGTACCCACCAGGGCGGCGGTGCGCAGGTCGCCGATGATGCCGTGTTCCGCGATGGGCAGGTAGTCCACGGGGGCGTCCGGGGTGTCCTCGGCGTCGCGGCGCTGTTCGCCGGGCTCGTGGGGAGGGGTGGTGCCGTCAGTGCTGCTGCGGGGCGGGCCGGTGTCGGTCATGGGGATGCTCTCGTCCTCGGGGCGGATGGGCCGCGGCTACGCCCTGGGGCCTGCCCGGCGAACCGGGGCGGCGGGGCGGGCCCGGGGCTCCGGCTTCGAGCATGGGGTGAGCGGCGGCCGGACGCGCGGCGCGGGCCCGGCGCGTCGGCCGAGGCGACCCGGGTGCCGGAGAGGGCGGGGCGCCGGGTCGGGGGCGCGGCGACGTGGGACTCGGCGCGAGCACGCGGGCCGCCTGCGGGGAGCGGCCGCCCGCAGGGGGCGGACCCGCGGTTCCGGCGGGGCGCGGACGCACGGAGTGGCCGACGCGCCCGTCGGTGGCACAGCCGGGCCGCGGACGCGCCCCGAGCGGCGGACGCGCCCCGGACCGTGACCGTGGGCGCACCCCGGACAGTGGGCGCGCCGCCACGAGACGGGTGTGCGGTGGCCGGTGTGTGGGGCGGGGTGGTGGCCGCCGCCTTCGCGGGTGGCGAAGGCAGGGGCGAGCGATCGGCCACGGGCAGCCGCCCCCTGTCCCGGCGGACCGGAGTCGTGCGGTGGCCGCCGTCCGGCAGGCCCCTGCCGCCTGCCCGCTCCGGCGCCGGGCCCGGCGCCGTCACCGGGCACCCGCGACTCCCGTGTTCCGCCCGGGGCGCAGCGGCCTCCGGCGCCGGCCGGGCCCGGGCAGGGGGTGCTCACCTCGGCCCACCGCGCCCGACCCGGCCGGCGCCGGAGGCAGGTCGAGCACGCTCCGGGGCTACCGCTTGACGCCCACGAAGCCCCACTGCTCGACCGGGTCGCCGGCCGGCGGTGTCTCAGGGCGCCAGAGGGTGATCGAGCCGAACCCCGGGGGAAGCAGTTCGAGACCGTCGGCGAAGGAGGCCACGACCTCCTGGGGACGCGAGACGTAGGGGACGGCGCCCCCGTCCGCGTACTCGTCCGAGCCGGCCTTGGTCATCGGGGTCTCGATCGTGTCGCACAGGATCAGGTGGCTGCCGGACGGCAGGGCGTCGAGGTACGCGCGGACCAGCGCGGCGGCCTGCGCGTCGTCGGCCACGTGCCCGAGGGTCGACATCAGGAGCACCGCGACCGGCCGGGTGAGGTCCAGGGTCCGGCTCGCCTCGCGGAGCACCGTGGGGGCGTCGGTGAGGTCGGCGTGCACGTAGTCCGTGGCGCCCTCGGGGCCGCTGGTCAGCAGGGCACGGGCGTGGGCGAGGACGATCGGGTCGTGGTCGACGTAGACGACGCGGGAGGTGGGGGCGGCCGACTGCGCCACCTCGTGGGTGGCCTCCGCGGTGGGCAGCCCGGTGCCCAGGTCGAGGAACTGCCGTATGCCCGCCTCCTCCGCGAGGTGGCGTACCGCTCGCGCCTGGAACTGGCGGGAGGCCCGGGCGATCTCGACGATCTGCGGGAACATCTCCGCCATGCGCTGCCCGAGTTCGCGGTCGGCGTCGTAGTTGTCCTTGCCACCCAGCCAGTAGTTCCAGATCCGTGCGGAGTGCGGCACCCCGTTGTTGAGTTCTTGTTCGACCGGCGGCGTCATCTTCCGTCTCCCATCACGCGGTTCGGCGGGCCGCCCGATCTGGGGCGACCGCTCGGCGCGCCCGGTCGCCCGGGCACGATCATGGTCGCTCACCAAACCTTCACGCACCAGCCCCACGTGCCCCACGGCTGACCCGCCGTCACCGCGCCGCGTCCGCCGGGAGGTCAGAGCAGGCGGCGGATGTCCCCGCGGACGCGGTAGAAACCACCGGACGCGGCGTGCACCGCGTCCACCACGTACCGCGCGCCGGGCTCGCGTATCGCGCGGGGGAACTGGACGTTCCACGACGGGTCGTACCCGTCGGTGGTCACCTGGACCCTGAGGCGGCCGCCCTCCTGGACACACTCGACCACGACGGACCCGGCCGGGACCTGGCCGACGGCGGCCAGCGCGCCGGCCGCCGTGGCCGGGGCTCGCGTGGGCAGCGCGGCGGCGAGCTTCACGTCCCGGGCGACCGGCACCGAGCCCTGCTGGGCCGCGGTGACCGCCGCCTCGCTCGCGTCGACGCAGACCAGCGATCCGTCCGTGGTGACCAGGTAGAGCCGCTCGTCGCGGTACTGCATGGACAGGGCCGAGCCGCCGCCCGTGCCGAGCTTCCACAGCCGGGTGCCGTCGCGGTCGAAGCAGTAGACGGAGGAGGCCGCGTCGGCGGCGAAGACGAAGCGGCCACCGGGCGAGGCGGCACAGGAGTAGACCGCGCCGTCGCAGACGAAGGTGGCCTCGATCGCCCCCGTCCCCTTCGACAGCCGCTGCACCACCCGGTGCGCCGTGCCGGCGTAGACCGCGTCGGCCTCCTGCCAGCCGAAGAGGACGCCGCCCCTGGTGGGGGTGTGCCAGAGCTGGCCGCCGCCGTCGGGGCGGTAGGCGGTGACTCCCCCGCTGTGGCCGTGGTACGCGGCGAAGTCGTCGGCCCGGATCATCCAGGCGTGCTCGCCCTGGCTGCGGCGGGCCCACTGGTGCTCGTCCTCGTGGTCGATGACGGTCAGGCCGCCGGAGCGGTCCGCGACGTTGAGCACGCCCTCGTGGATGTCGAGCCAGAAGATGTCGACGTCGGCCGCGATGTCGTACGCGGCGAAGGGGAGCTTGCCGGAGAGGTCGTAGACCTTGCCGTCGTCGCATCCCGCGTAGATCCAGAAGTCGTCCGCGACCAGGCACTTCACCCCGTCGGGCAGGCCGAAGCGGGCGAGGACGGCACCGTCGTGGTCCAGGGTGTAGACGTCGCCGGCCTGGTTGCCCACCCAGCAGCGGTCCTCGTCGACGTGGATGCCGAAGGCCGCGGAGCCGGTGCGGAACCGCCACAGCACGGGGGCCGCGGCGCGTGCGGTGGACGGGGCGGAGGAGACCTGGCGCCGCGTCACCGCGCGCGGGGCGCGCTGCCCGGGGACGGCCGGGGCGTATCCCTTCCGGGACTTCTCGGCGATCTTCTTCGCGGCGGCCGCCGCGGCCTTCTCCCGGGTGGGGAAGGTGGTCGTCTGGGTCTGCCCCGCCGCGCCGATCCGGCCGTACCGGACCGTCACCACGCGCTCGGCGACGGTCACCTCGTAGAACTTGTGGGCCGAGCCGTCGTCCTGCGACAGCTCGAGATACGTCGTCGTCACCGTGGCACCGGCGGGCATGGCGGACCCCTCCCCAGGGGTGGGCCCGCCGGCCGCTCCGGCGAGTCCCACTGCCTGAACGGTAGGAGGGGGCACTGACAGCCGCCCCCGGGCGCCGCCTTGGCCGGCGGCCCGGCGCGCTCCGCGCAGCCGGCGCGGCCGGGGCTCCCGGACCGGGCGGCGGAACGTAGCCTGCCGGGACGGGGGCGGACAGGGAACACGACGGTGAGAGGGGTCCCGATGACCGAGGTGACCGATGAGGCGGAGGTGCGGCACCTGCGCCGCTGTGTGGAGCTGGCCGAGGAGGCGCTCGACGCCGGGGACGAACCGTTCGGCTCCGTACTGGTGGACGGTGACGGCGCCGTGCTCGCCGAGGACCGCAACCGGATCGCGTCCGGGGACCGCACCCGGCACCCCGAGTTCGCGCTCGCCCGCTGGGCGGCGGAGCATCTGACGGTGTCCGAGCGGGCGGCAGCCACCGTCTACACCTCCGGGGAGCACTGCCCGATGTGCTCGGCCGCGCACGCCTGGGTGGGACTGGGGCGCATCGTCTACGCCGCCTCGTCCGAGCAGCTCACCGGCTGGCTGGCGGAGTGGGGCGCGGTCTCGGCACCGGTCGCGCCGCTGCCCGTGGCGGCGGTGGCCCCCGGCGTGGCGGTGGCGGGCCCAGCGCCGGAGCTGACCGAACAGGTCAGGGCGCTCCACGCCCGCCTGCACAGCGGCGGGGGCGGGGCGGGCTGAGCCGCCTTTCGGGCCGCTCCTCCCCGCGCCTCCGCCACGGCACTGCGGGGCTCTGGCGGAGGCGCGGGACGCGGTTGCCCCGGTCCGGGCCGGCCGGCGCTCGCCCGCGGCTCGCCTGACCGGCCTGTCCGGCAGGGCGGCCCCGGCCTGACCGTGCCGGCCCGGCCCTCGGCGCCACCGGAGCCGAACCGCCTGTTCCTCTCGTCGCCCGCTCCGCGCCCCGGGCGAGGCCCACCCGCTCCACTGCCACACCGACGACCCGCGCGTCCCGCTCGACACGCCTCGTCAGCCCACGCACCGCTCCCCGAGGCGCCTAAAAGGTGCATACCCAGACGAAACAGCCGCCCGGCCCCGCTCCCTGAGACCGCCGCCGGACCGGAAACACGAGCGGGTTAGCATATGAGCACCGCCTAGCTCGAAAGATAAACCTGTGACTGTCAACGAGGACTCGTTCACCAACTGGAAGAACCGCGAGGAGATCGCGGAGTCGATGATCCCGATCATCGGGAAGCTGCAGCGTGAGCGGGACGTCACCGTCCTCCTCCACAGCCGCTCCTTGGTGAACAAGTCGGTGGTCAGCATCCTGAAGACGCATCGGTTCGCCCGGCAGATCGCGGGCGCGGAACTCTCGGTCACCGAGACGATGCCGTTCCTCCAGGCGCTGACCACGCTCGACCTGGGACCGTCGCAGATCGACATCGGCATGCTCGCCGCGACCTACAGGACCGACGACCGCGGTCTGTCCGTCGCCGAGTTCACCGCCGACGCCGTGGCGGGTGCCACCGGCGACCAGAAGATCGACCGCCGCGAGCCGCGCGACGTCGTCCTCTACGGCTTCGGCCGGATCGGCCGCCTCGTCGCCCGCCTGCTCATCGAGAAGGCGGGCTCCGGCAACGGCCTGCGGCTGCGCGCCATCGTGGTCCGCCGGGGCAAGGGCCAGGACATCGTCAAGCGCGCCTCGCTGCTGCGCCGCGACTCCATCCACGGCCAGTTCCAGGGCACCATCACCGTGGACGAGGCCAACGACAAGATCATCGCCAACGGCCACGAGATCCAGGTCGTCTACTCCGACGACCCGACCCGGGTCGACTACACGGAGTACGGCGTCAAGGACGCCATCCTCATCGACAACACCGGCCGCTGGCGGGACCGCGAGGGGCTCTCGAAGCACCTGCGGCCCGGCATCGCCAAGGTCGTGCTGACCGCTCCGGGCAAGGGCGACGTCCCGAACATCGTGCACGGCGTCAACCACGAGGACCTCAAGCCGGACGAGCAGATCCTCTCCTGCGCCTCCTGCACCACCAACGCGATCGTCCCGCCCCTGAAGGCGATGGCGGACGAGTACGGCGTGCTCCGCGGCCACGTGGAGACCGTCCACTCGTTCACCAACGACCAGAACCTGCTGGACAACTACCACTCCTCCGACCGCCGCGGCCGCTCCGCGCCGCTCAACATGGTCATCACCGAGACCGGTGCGGCCTCCGCCGTCGCCAAGGCGCTGCCGGAGCTGAAGGCGCCGATCACCGGCAGCTCGATCCGCGTCCCCGTGCCGGACGTCTCGATCGCCATCCTCAGCCTGCGGCTGGGCCGCGAGGCCACCCGCGAGGAGGTCCTCGACCACCTCCGCGAGGTGTCGCTGACCTCGCCGCTGAAGCGCCAGATCGACTTCATCACCGCACCCGACGCCGTCTCCAGCGACTTCATCGGCTCGCGGCACGCCTCGATCGTCGACGCCGGCGCCACCAAGGTCGACGGCGACAACGCGATCCTCTACCTCTGGTACGACAACGAGTTCGGCTACTCCTGCCAGGTCATCCGGGTCGTCCAGCACGTCTCCGGGGTCGAGTACCCGACCTTCCCCGCACCGGAGCTCTGAGCCGGACCCCGCCACGACGGGCGCCGCCCGCTCCCCTGCCGTACCGAGGGGGGCGGGCGGCGCCCGTCGGTGTGTCTCCGGGCGCGCTCAGAAGAGCTGGTGCTCCTCGGCCCAGCGCTTCAGCGGACGCCGCACCACCGGCGGCAGACCGTTGTAGGCCACGTGGCTGAGCGTCCCCTTGACCGGGCCGTGCTTGAGCCGGCGGCGGGCGAGGGGCGACTGACGCGGGACGAGCGCGGCAGCGGTGGCCAGGTGGGAGGCGACGGCACCGCGGAAGTAGTCCGTCTCCCACACCGCGCGCGACGGGCGCTCCCCCGAGGCCAGCAGTTCCTCGACCCGGTCGGCGATCAGTTCGGTGCCGGTACGGGCGGCACCGTGGAAGTAGCCGTCGCGCCAGGCGGGGGCCGGGGCGCCGATCCGGTCGTCGGTGATCTGCCGGAAGGTCCGCAGCAGGCCGCTGTCGAGGAAGACCTGGTTCCCGTAGCGTTCGTGCACGCCGAGGTCGAGGACGAGGGCGACCCGGCTGCCCCGGTCGATCGCCTCCAGGCAGGCCGTCGACGACATGGTGATCAGCAGGTCGACCTCGGCCAGGGCCACGTCGACCGGGGTGTAGTCGATCTGGAAGTTGGCGGGCAGCTCGATTCCGCGCAGCAGGTCCTCCGGGTGGTGCTTCATCCGGTGGAAGGTGTCCTCGCCCGGCCGGTGGCGCGGTTTCAGGCGCACGCTCCGCTCCGGGTGGGCCCGGGCGTACCCGATCAACTGGTGGTAGACGTAACCGCGTTCGGCCTGGCTGGTGGGGACCGTGGGCTGGTCGGCGAAGAGCACCCGGCGGATCGGGCCCTGCCTCGGCGGCTGCGGTGTGGCGGAGACGAGGGGCAGACCGGAGACGAGGAGGTTGCCGTCCGGCAGGCCCAGCCACCGGGCGGCGTCGCGGAAGTGGGCCGCGTCGTGCGCCGAGTTCACCGCGACCACATCGGTACCGCAGCGGTCCAGGTAGCCGGCGGTGATCTTCTCGATGATGATGCCGACCCAGCCCGAGACCACGACCGGGCCCGGTCCGTCGAGCCGCGGGGCGAGGGCGGACAGCTCGATGCTCAGCCGCTTGGTCAGCGGGCCCGAGAGACCGGAGACGACGACGTCGGCCTTCAGCGACCGGACGATCACGTCGTCCCAGGCCATGGTCTCGACGGATGCCACGCCCGCGTCGGCGATCTGCTGCGCGGAAAGCGCGGCACGCAGGTCCGGCACGACGACACGACAGGCGAATCCGCGGGATTCGAGTTCCCGTTGGATACGGGCACACCATTTCAGCTGGGAATCGAAAGCGGCCACCAGCAGAGCTGTTCTCATAAGGTCCTCGTGATTCCCGTCGGTGCGGCTCGGCTCGCTGATCCACTCGTACGCGGCCCCGTTGACGCCGGTCAGACTAGTGCGGGCCCACCTGCCCGTCGATCGCTTCCGCCGACAGTTGGTCCGTTGTCCCCGCGACGTTCGCCGGGGCGACACCGAAGAGGGAAGGCGACGGGTGGCCGCCTTTCCGGCGCGGCCGGCCGATGCCGCCCGGGCGCCTTCGACCGGAATTCCGGGAGGGTGCGGAAACGCACAGCCGGCCGGAATGCGAGCACCGAAAGCGCGGCGTTCCCGTGCCCGGCCTCCGGGGCACCGGTCCGGGCCGACGCCCCCGGCCCGGCGTCCCCATGAGCCCTCCGGGACCTGCAACCGGAACGCGCGCCCCGGCCCGTGACCGCGCGCGCCCGATCGGGTCCCTCCTTTCGATTCGGGCAATTTCCGGGCGCCGATCGGGCCCGTAACGGGCATCACCCCGGGGCACCCGCACGCCTGGCGCACCGCTGACCTGCGCGGCTGCTCCGTCCCGGGCGGGCAGGAACGGGCACGAGCACCTTCGCGCAGAAGGTGGCCGAGCAACCGGAGGTGCTTGTACAAACGACACGTGAGCCCGAACGGACTGGTGCGGGCTCCACACTGGACCGCATCGAAGCAGAACCGGAAGGGCGCCGTGGGCACCGAGGAACGCCGCAGAGGGATTCTCCACACGGCCCGCCGCGACGGCTCGGTGGAGGTGAACGCGCTCGCCGCCCTGTTCCGCGTGGCGAAGGAGACCATCCGCCGTGATCTGCACGCCCTGGAGGAGCACGGTCTCGTCCGCCGGACCCACGGCGGGGCCTACCCCGTGGAGTCGGCGGGGTTCGAGACCACGCTCGCCGTGCGCACCACCCGCAACGTGCCGCAGAAGTCGCGGATCGCGGCTGCCGCGGCCGATCTGCTCGGCGACGCCGAGACCGTCTTCATCGACGAGGGCTTCACCCCGCAACTCGTCGCCGAGGCGCTGCCGAAGGACCGGGAGCTGACCGTCGTCACCGCCTCGCTCGCCGTCGCGACCGCGCTGGCCGGAGCCGAGAGGACCGCCGTGCTGCTGCTCGGCGGCCGGGTGCGTGGTGCCACCCTGGCCACCGTCGGGCACTGGGCGGGACGGATGCTCGGCGACTTCGTGGTCGACCTGGCGTTCATCGGCGCCAACGGCATCTCCCGCTCGTACGGCCTGACCACCCCGGACCCGACGGTCGCCGAGGTCAAGGCGCAGGCGGTGCGGTGTTCTCGGCGCCGGGTCTTCGCCGGGCTGCACACCAAGTTCGGCGCGGTCAGCTTCTGCCGCTTCGCCGAGGTCGCCGACTTCGAGGCCATCGTCACCGACACCGGTCTCACCTCGGCGGAGGCCCAGCGCTACTCCCTCCTCGGTCCCCAGGTCATCCGCGTCTGACCTGGTCCGCTCCTCCTCCGCCTTCCGACCGCACGGCCCCGCCCCGTATGTGCCGGGGCGCCGTCCGCCGTGCCCGCATCCCCCTTCCCCCTACCGAGCCGCGACCCCTCAGGAGCTCCCATGGCCCACCCGCGACCACGCCACGGACCGCGCCGCCGCCTTCTCCGTACCGGTGCGGCGGTGGCCGCGCTGGCGCTGCTCTCCGGTTGCGCCGGGGCGGGCGGCACCTCGTTCGGCGGCGGTGACGCGCTCAACGTGCTGATGGTGAACAACCCGCAGATGGTCGAGTTGCAGAAGCTCACCGCGAAGCACTTCACGAAGGAGACCGGCATCAAGGTCCACTTCACGGTGCTGCCGGAGAACGACGTGCGCGACAAGGTCAGCCAGGACTTCTCCAACCAGGCCGGGCAGTACGACATCGCCACCATCAGCAACTTCGAGCTGCCCTTCTTCGCCAAGAACGGCTGGCTGCACGAGCTGGACGGCTACGTCGCCGACGACCCCGGCTTCGACCAGGACGACATCCTCGCCCCGCTGCGCGAGTCACTGACCGCCGAGGACGGCAAGCTCTACGCCCAGCCGTTCTACGGCGAGTCCTCCTTCCTGATGTACCGCAAGGACATCTTCGAGGAGGAGGGGCTGACCATGCCGGAGAAACCCACCTGGCAGGAGGTCGCCGAGCTGGCCGAACGGACCGACGGCTCCCGCCCCGGGATGAAGGGCATCTGCCTGCGCGGCCTGCCCGGCTGGGGCGAGGTCATCGCCCCGCTGACCACGGTGGTCAACACGATGGGCGGCACCTGGTTCACCGAGGACTGGGAACCGCGGCTGGACTCACCGGAGTTCAAGAAGGCCACCAAGTTCTACGTCGACCTGGTCCGCTCCCACGGCGAGCGCGGCGCCCCGCAGTCCGGGTACGCCGAGTGCCTGAACAACATGACCCAGGGCAAGTCGGCCATGTGGTACGACGCCACGGCCGGCGCGGGCTCCCTGGAGGCGTCCGGCTCCCCGGTGAAGGGCAAGATCGGGTACGTCCCGGCCCCCGTCGAGCAGACCAGGAGCTCCGGCTGGCTCTACACCTGGGCCTGGGGGCTGCAGAAGGCGTCCATCAAGTCCGACGACGCCTGGAAGTTCATCTCCTGGGCCTCCAGCAAGGAGTACGAGGAGCTGGTCGGCGCCACCAGCGGCTGGTCCAACGTCCCCGCGGGCAAGCGCGCCTCGACCTACGAGAACCCCGACTACCGGGCCGAGGCCGGCGCCTTCGCCGACGTCACCGAGCAGGCGATCTCCTCGGCCGACCCGAAGAACCCGGGCACGCAGCCCCGGCCGACGGCGGGCATCCAGTTCGTCGGCGTACCGGAGTTCACCGACCTGGGCACCCGGGTCGCGCAGGAGATCAGTGCCGCCATCGCGGGCCGCCAGTCGGTGGACGCCGCGCTCGCCACCTCCCAGAAGCTGGCCGAGAAGGTCGCGGAGGAGTACCGATGACCGCATCCACCGTCCCGGCGAAGGCCGCCGGGACCCCGGCCCCCGTCCCGCCCGCCGCCTCGCGGGGCAGCCGCGCGAAGGCGTGGGCGACCCGGGCGCCGCTGCTTCCGGCCCTGGTCTTCCTCGTCGTCGTCACCCAGCTGCCGTTCGTGGCGACGCTCGTCCTCTCCCTCTTCGACTGGAACTCCCTCAATCCGGAGAAGCGCCACTTCACCGGCCTGTCCAACTACGCCTCGGTCTTCACCGACGCCGCCCTGCGCGACGCGGTGATCACCACGGTGGTCCTGACCGCCTCGGTGGTACTGGTCAGCGTGGCGCTCGGGCTCGGCTTCGCCCTGCTCCTGAACCGCTCGTTCTTCGGCCGGGGCATGGTCCGCACCCTGCTCATCACACCGTTCCTGCTGGTGCCGGTCTCCGCGGCGCTGCTGTGGAAGCACGCCCTGTACAACCCGGAGTACGGCCTGTTCAACGGCGCGCTCAACTGGTTCGGCTCGCTCTTCGGCATCGAGGAGGTGGTCCAGCCGGACTGGATGTCGTCGATGCCGCTGGCCGCCGTGGTGGCCGCGCTGGTGTGGCAGTGGACGCCGTTCATGATGCTGATCCTGCTGGCGGGGCTCCAGAGCCGCCCCGACGACATGATGGAGGCGGCCCGCATCGACGGCGCCGGCCGCTGGCAGATGTTCGCCTTCATGACCCTCCCCCACCTGCGCCGCTACCTCGAACTGGGCATCCTGCTCGGCTCGGTGTACATCGTGCAGAACTTCGACGCGGTCTTCACCCTGACCTCCGGCGGTCTCGGCACCGCCAACCTCCCCTACACCGTCTACGAGACCTTCTACCGGGCCCACGAGTACGGTCTGGCCTCCGCCGTCGGCGTCGTCGCGGTGATCGGCACGGTGCTCATCGCCACCGTCGCCCTGCGGGTGGTCTCGTCCCTCTTCCGCGAGGAGGCGAGCCGCGCATGAGCGCCTCGACCACAGTCCCGGCCACCCCGCCGACCGGCACCACGACTCCCCGTCCGGCCGCCGAGGCGAACGCGGCGGCCCGCCCGCCGCGCCGGCGCGTCACGGGCGTCGCCGTCACCGCCTGGGTGCTCGGCCTGCTCTTCTGCTTCCCCGCCCTGTGGATGGTGCTGACCTCCTTCCACGCGGAGTCCGACGCGGCCACCAACCCGCCCTCGTTCGCCGCCTCCCTCACTCTGGACGGCTACCGCACCTTCTTCGGCGGCGGGGGCGGGCCCACCCCGTGGCCGCCGCTGGTCAACTCCCTGACCGCGTCCTTCTTCTCCACCGTGCTGGTCCTCCTCCTCGCCCTCCCGGCGGCGTACGCCCTCTCCATCCGGCGGGTACGCAAGTGGACCGACGTGCTCTTCTTCTTCCTCTCCACCAAGATGCTGCCGGTGGTGGCGGGCCTGCTGCCCATCTACCTCTTCGCCCGCAACACCGGGCTGCTCGACAACATCTGGCTGCTCGTCCTCCTCTACACCTCGATGAACCTGCCGATCGCGGTGTGGATGATGCAGTCCTTCCTCTCCGACGTGCCCGTCTCGATCATCGAGGCGGCGCAGGTCGACGGGGCGCGGCTGCCGACCGTGCTGGGCCGGGTGGTCGCCCCGGTCGCCGCCCCCGGCATCGCCGCCACCGCGCTGATCTGCTTCATCTTCAGCTGGAACGAGTTGCTGTTCGCCCGGGTGCTGACCGGCGTCGTCGCCTCCACCGCCCCCGTCCACCTCACCACCTTCGTCACCAGCCAGGGCCTGTTCCTGGCCCAGCTCTGCGCCGCCTCGGTGGTCGTGTCCCTGCCGGTGCTCGCCGCCGGCTACGCCGCCCAGGACAAACTCGTCCAGGGCCTCTCTCTGGGAGCAGTCAAATGAAGGCAGCCATCGTCGAGTCCGTCGGCAAGGTGTCCCTCACCACCGTGCCCGACCCCGAGCCCGGGCCCCGCGACGTGGTCGTCAAGGTCGCCTCCTGCGGGCTGTGCGGCACCGACCTCCACATCCTCCAGGGCGAGTTCGCCCCGACGCTGCCGATCGTGCCCGGCCACGAGTTCGCCGGGGAGGTCGTCGCCACCGGCGCCCGCGTCACCGAGGTCGCGGTCGGCGACAAGGTCGCCGTCGACCCCTCCCTGCACTGCCACGAGTGCCGCTACTGCCGTTCGGGCCGCGGCAACCTGTGCGACAACTGGGCCGCCATCGGCGTCACCACGGCCGGCGGCGCCGCCGAGTACGCCGTCGCGCCGGTCGCCAACTGCGTCCGCCTCCCCGAGCACGTCGACGTCCGCGACGCCGCCCTCATCGAGCCGCTCTCCTGCGCGGTCCGCGGATACGACGTGCTGCGCGGCAACCTCGGCTCCGAGGTCCTGATCTACGGCTCGGGGACCATGGGCCTGATGATGCTGGAACTGGCCAAGCGCACCGGCGCCGCCCGCGTCGACGTCCTCGACGTCAACCCCGACCGCCTGGCCACCGCCGACCTGCTCGGCTGCTCCGCCACGGCCGCCCGCGCCGAGGAGTTCGACCGCCCGGGCGGCTGGGACGTGGTGGTCGACGCCACCGGCAACGCCCAGGCCATCCAGGACGGCCTGGGCCGCGTCGCCAAGGGCGGCACCTTCCTCCAGTTCGGCGTCTCCGACTACGCCACCACCGCCGTCATCGAGCCCTACCGCATCTACAACCAGGAAATCACCATCACCGGCTCCATGGCCGTCCTCCACAGCTACGAACGAGCCGCCGCCCTCTTCGCCTCCGGCGTCCTCGACCCGTCGGTCTTCATCAGCGACCGCCTCCCCCTGGAGCAGTACCCGGAGGCGATGGAGCGGTTCCGGGCCGGGGAGGGGAGGAAGATCGTGGTGGAGCCCTGGGGGTGAGGGGTTCGGGGGCTGCCCCGTCCTGAGCGACGGGACAGCCCGGCGGCCTGCCGCCGCACGGGCCTCCTCGGGTCCGGCGCGGGTCGGGCCCCCACTTCACCGGCTCCAGGAATGCCACGCACTCCACGTGACGCGCCATCGGGACCAGGTCCGAGAACGAGATCATATGGACCCCAGGTCAGGCGGCACTCTCGGGGCCGACCCGTCTTACGGACCGGCTCGCCTTCATTCGGTCGGTGCAGCTGGTTGCTGGCCGCTGAGCCATCTGCGGTGGTCACGTAGCGCTGAGCGTCGGTGCAGGCGCTCTGCGATGAGCGCCAGGATCGGGTGAGCGCGGCGGCCGGCGCCGTCGCGTCTGCCCAGTCCGGCCAGTCGGCATCGCACGGTGGCCTGCGCGGCGGCTGCCGCGAGTGCTTTGTCCCGCCATCTCGGCAGTGTGACCTGAGCAGTGGCGTCCTCACCGTGCAGCCAGCGTCGGGGCAGGCCGGGATCGACAGCCAGCGCCGTCGCCATGCCGACCACGGCGGTACCGCGCGCCAGCGCGTCCTCTGCCACCGACCGGCGGCGTATCCCTCCGGTCAACATGATCGGCACAGTACTGTCGGCGATGATCGCGGCGGCCGTGTCGAGGAAGTACGCCTCGCGCGCGAGGGTGCTGCCGTCCGCCGCATACCCGTGGGTGGCCAGGCTCTCCAGCGAACCCCCTGACAGCTCCACGAGATCGACCGGCAACTCCGCGAGCATCGCCACGACCCGCGCTGCTTCGTCGGCACCGAACCCGCCACGTTGGAAGTCGGCGGTGTTCAGCTTCACTCCCACAGCGAACCGCTCACCCACCTCGGCTCGCACCGCGGCGACGATGTCGAGCAGCAGCCGGGCACGGTTGTCCAGGTTCCCGCCCCAGCGGTCTTGGCGCCGGTTCGTCAGCGGTGACAGGAACTGGCTGATGAGGTAGCCGTGCGCGGCGTGGATCTGTACACCGTCGAACCCCGCAGTCTCGGCCATTCTCGCGGTTGACGCGAATCGCCGGACTGTGTCCTGAATCTGCTCGGCTGTCATCGGCTCCGGCCGCGGATACAGGCGGGAGTAGCGTCCGACATCGACCGCTACGTCGGACGCGGACCTGACGGGACCGGGCATGTCGGACGTCATGACCCGCCCTGGATGGTTGATCTGGAGCCATATCCGGCCGTCGCCGGACTGAGCCGCGCGCGCCCACTCGTGGAACGGCTTCAGCGGCGTGCCGTTCTCCAGCACCACGTCCGAGGGATCGGCCAGCGCCCTGCGGTCCACCATGACATGCCCGGTGATCATGAGACCTGCCGCACCCTGAGCCCATCGCCGGTACAGCTCGACCATTCCTGGCCCGGGGAGTTGGCCCTCGACAGCGAGGAACTCCTCCATCGCCGCCTTGGCGATCCTGTTGGGCAGCCTCTGGCCACTGGCCAGCACCAGGGGTGTGTCGAGTCGCGCCACGAGCTTCCTCCCGCAATGTTGACGCCGTTCACATTTCGGCGGCACCCACATCTACAGGGGAATATGTACACTGTCAATATGAGTCGTGTGACCTATCATCACGGAGACTTGCGGGCGAGCCTGCTGGCCTCCGCACTGGAGCTGGTCGAGGCCTCGGGACCCGAGCAGTTGTCCCTGCGCGCAGTGGCACGCAAGGCCGGCGTGTCGCCGAATGCGCCGTACAACCACTATGCGGACAGGAGTGCCCTGCTCGCCGCGCTGGCCACCCACGGCTTCGAGCAACTGCGGGAACGCATGACCGCCGCGGTGGCCGAAGCGGAACCCGGTGACGAGATCACCGCTGCCGCGATCGCCGCGGTCCGTCACGCCCTCGCCCGTCCGGGTCTGTACCGTCTGACGGTCGGCCACATGTGCAACGACCATCCGCAGACCCGAGCGGCACAGGACGCGGTGAAGGAGGTGGTGGCGGCCAGCGTGGTCGCCACCCCCGGCGACCCCGCGAGCGAGGCGCTCTGCACGGGCATCTGGGCCTTGGTCCAGGGTCTTGTCCTGCTGCTGGTGGACGGGGCGCTGAAGCCTCCGCAACAGCAGGACATCGACGACTTCATCCGCGCGATCATCCAGTCGACGCTCACCGCGCGGAACGCGCCGGACTGAAGCCGACCCGCCGCCCGGAAACGGATCCGCGGCCACGGGAAGCGTTACAGCGAGCCGGAGCCAACGACGAACCCCGATGGGCCCGAGGACGTCCGTCAAGGCGTGTGCCCAGCGGAAGACTCCTGTGCGGTGCCTTTGGAATTCGGGCGGCGCTCCCCACGGGACACCTCAGTCATCGCTGCACCGGCCGACGTGGACCGCTACCGGTAGGCGTTCCTCCGCCACCTCGGCCTGGAGCACACCTTCCGCCTGCTCGAGCGGACGCCGGGGCGGACCCGGCCGCTCGTCGCCGCCCTCCACCACCCCTGGCAGCGACCGGCGGAACCTGACAAGCTCACCCCGCCCACGTCAGCGCGGGTTCCGGAACCTGCACACGAAGACCCTCGCCAGCCCAGGCACCGGCAATCAACCGCCCCGGACCGGGCTGGCCACCCGGCCCGCCCACCACCGGAAGGAGACCGAACCGAGAAGTACCGCCACGGAGAGCTGGACGCCCTGCTCAGTCCACCGGCACAGGTGCGTCCGGGGGAACGCCAACGCCACGTACCCGCATCGCCGCGGCCGGAGCGAGCGGACTGACACCCAGGGCCGAGGCGATCTCGGCGGCCATGTCGAACGCCCACCACTTCCACTCATCCGGGTTTCACCTGACACACCATCAGGCCGAGCGTCGAATGAGCGTCATGGCACCTCGAAGGGCCTCATTTGGGCGTCACGATGTCACCCGTGACGCCCATAGCGCACGTCGGCCAAAGCCGCAGATCAGCGCCCCTTATCGGCAGGCTCCAGAATCGCCACGCACTCCACATGATGCGTCATCGGGATCACGTCGAGACCTCCCACTCGCAGAGAAACTGCAGGTCAGAGGTCATTTTGCGAGCGCCAGAAGACCGTTTCCAAGATCGCAGCGTCAAACGAGCGTCACGGCTCGCGCCTCATTTCCGCCCCTTCTGATGGCACCACCGACGCGGACCCTGCACCAGAGCATGTGAGACCCGAGGCGACCAGGTGGTGGAACAACCCAGCGGTCAGCCACAGGATCGTGACGCCCTCGGCGCTGACCAGGTCGGCGAGGCCCCCCAGGGGAAGCTGGTGCGCCGGCGCCACCACCAGCCGTCCGCCGTTGAGAAGGGGCCCCCAGATCTCCAGGGTCGAGGCGTCGAAGGCGACGGGGGCCAGTTGCAGGAAGACGTCGTCGGACCTGATCGGCAGATGACCCGCTCCGACGACCAGCCGCACGATCGCCCGGTGCGGCACCATGACGCCCTTCGGTGTTCCGGCCGACCCGGAGGTGTAGGCGATGTAGGCCGTGCTCTCCGGCGACGTACGGGCCGCGGGGCGCGTCGCCGGTCGTCGCGCAGCGCAGGCCCGCAGCTCCGGCAGCGGGCACCACGGCGGCTCCCCGTCCGTGGCGGACGGCGGCTCGTCGTCGGTGACGACCAGCGCCGGACGGGCGTCGAGCAGGATCGCCGTCCGGCGCTCCGCCGGCAGGTGGTGGTCGAGCGCCATGTAGACGCCCCCCCGCCTTGAGGACGGCCAGCAGGGTGACGACGAGATCGGCGGAGCGGCGCACAAGCAGTGCCACCGGGACCTCGGCGCCCACCCCTCGGGCGTGCAGTTCGTGAGCCAGCCGGTTCGTCCGGCGGTCCAGTTCCGCGTAGGTGAGCCGGCCGCCGGCGTCGCACACCGCGATCGCCTCCGGACGCCTCGCCGCCTGCCGTTCGAAGACCTCGACGACGGTTACCGCTGTGCCGGACATGCAGGGTCCCTTCCTCGTGCGCCGGGCGGCCCGGTCCTCGCTGCGGGGCGTACTCCCGAAACGCCCGGCGCCACGCGGAGTCCGTCGTGACGAGGTCGACCCGCCGTCGCGGGGGCACCGCGTCACTCGCCGTGCAGTGGGGTGATGTTGTGGGTGAACCGGAACAGGTTGTGCGGGTCGTGCAGCGTCTTGACGCGTCGCAGCCGCCCGTAGTCCTCGGCCGCGAAGAGTTCCCGCACCTGTTCCTGGGAGACCGGGGCGCCGTCGTTGTAGAGGGAGTTGAGGCTGCGGCCGACGGTCCAGGGCTTCAGGGCGTCGTAGACGCGCTGATGGACCGGCCGGGCGACCGTGGACGGCGCGGCCGTGCCTCCGGTCATCACGCGCAGCAGGTAGGCGGCCTCCCGGCCGCCGACCGCGCCCGCGTCGGGGGGCCGGCGGGCGAAGGCCCCGCCGAGGTGGCGGATCTCCAGGATGCAGGGCACGGCCGCATCGGGCCCGGCCACGTCCACGACGGTCCGCAGCGCCGCGGGGTCGAGTTCGCGCAGCAGGACGTTCCCGCCGAAGTAGGCGTGCGGGACGCGCGGGTCCTGGTAGATGGTGCCCGCCTGCGTGTACGGCATCTCCCGGACGGTGTCGGACAGCCGGGGGCCGAGCGCCCGCAGGGGCGCCACGAGCCGTTCGCCCTCCTCGGCGGAGCCCGTGAAGGCGATCCGAACGTGTGCGGCGTAGCGTCCGTGCAGCGGCTCGGGGACGGACGGCCACGGCGGGCAGGTCATGAGGCAGATCGAGGAGGTGAGTTCCTCGGGCAGCGTCAGGGTCCACGCCCGGTAGGCGTCCAGCAGGTCGAGGGGGTGGTCCGCGGCGAAGTGGAGGGCGCCGCCGTAGAGCCGTGTCACCGGCACGAGGGCGGTCTCGACGGCGGTGACGGCGCCGAAGTTGCCGCCGCCACCGCGCAGCGCCCAGAACAGGTCGGGGTCGGAGCCGGCCGTGACGTGACGCAGCGCGCCGTCCGCGGTGACGATGTCGACGGCGCGGACGTGGTCGCTGGCGTACCCGGTCAGGCGGCCGAGCAGGCCGATGCCGCCGCCGAGGAGGTAGCCGACGACGCCGACGTGTGGGGCCGAGCCGTTGACGGGAGCCAGACCGTGCGGGGCGGCCCGCTCGATGACCTCTCCCCATACCACGCCGGCCTGGGCCGTGACGGTTCCGGCCGCCGCGTCCACCGCGACGGCCTTCATCCGGCGGGTGCTGATGAGGACGCCCTCGCCGTCCAGGGCGGTGACGATGCCGTGTCCGGTGGACTGCACGGCGACGGGCAGCCTCCGCTCGGCGGCGAAGCGGACCGCGGCGCGCACGTCCTCGGGGCGGGTGGCGCCGACTACGGCGGCGGGGCGGTGCCGGAGGTCGGTCTGGAAACCGGAGCGTTCCTCGTCGTACTCCCGGCTGCCGGGCAGGAGGACGGGTCCTCGCACCTCGGCGGCCAGCGTCTGCACGTCCACGCTCATCCGTTGTTCTCCTTCCGTGGACGGCGTAGCCACCGCCCCGCGAGTGCCGCTCGGCCGACAGGTCCGCTACCGCAGGGACGAGTTCTCCTGCACCCAGTGGAAGCCGCGGCTGACCAGCGGGAAGGTGGTGAGGTCGCGGCGGCGCAGGTGCAGGCGGTGGTGGCGGCCGTCGACCTCGCCGTCCAGGATCAGGAGATCGTCGGCCGGGCGCTCGAAGGCGAACGTCACCTGCCACTTCGGATCGGCCATCTTGGTCAGGGCGACCGAACGGGCGTTCATGTCGATCGACGCCATGCAGGGGTCGATCGAGTCGTCCATGTGCTGGATGGCCACGGCGTCCACGGAGTCCACGACGATCCGGCGCCAGCGCCGGTCGTCGGTCGTCACGGGCGGGAGCTGCTCGCCGTCCACGGAGAAGCCGGTGACGTCCCAGACGCCGTACAGCTCGGGCTTCTCCCGGCCGCCCCCGTGGTTCTTCCAGAACGCCCAGTCGTTGCGCAGTTGCGCGCCGAGGAGCAGGAGTCCGGCCCCGGCCTGGAGGGCGGTGGCGATGCGGTTCGCCCGGCGGGAACGGAAGAGATCCGTGGGGGCGGCCGCGGGGAGCGGGCGCTGCGTGAACGCGGCGTCGGCCAGGCGAGGCGTGTGCGGGGCCAGCAGAAGCAGGCCGAGCAGGAGCAGGTGGAAGGAGTGGACCTTGACGGGGACGTCGAAGGTCATGTTGAGCAGCAGGACCTGCGCCATCTCCACCGCGCACAGCAGCGCGCCCAGCGGCGCGGTACGCGGCACGATGAGCAGCAGCCCGCCCGTGATCTCGGCGCAGCCGAGCAGTATCTGGTACGGCTTCGAGGATCCCGTCTGCGCC
This sequence comes from Streptomyces diastaticus subsp. diastaticus, assembly GCF_011170125.1. Classification (NCBI taxonomy): domain Bacteria; kingdom Bacillati; phylum Actinomycetota; class Actinomycetes; order Kitasatosporales; family Streptomycetaceae; genus Streptomyces; species Streptomyces diastaticus. The sequence continues at coordinate 1,336,667 of NZ_BLLN01000005.1, forward strand.
CACAGCAGGCTCATCTGGGTGAGGCCGCCGAGCGGCTCGACGAGCTTGGACGGCGGCAGCTGGAACTGGAGGGGGACGGCCTTGGCCGCGCCGTAGGAGAACATCTGTCCCGCGAGGCAGAAGCGGGCGGCCAGGCGGAACCACTTGTCGAGGGCGGCACGGTCCGTCCGGCGCCGGTCGAGCACGGACCAGACCGGGGTGGCCGCAGCGGCGCCCGCGAGCCAGCAGAGCTGTCCCGCCCAGGTGTGCGGGTCGTCGCCGCCGTCGAAGCGGTCGCCCAGCTCCCTGCCGAGGACCCGGACGGACATCCAGTTCCGCACCGGGCGTATCGCCCAGCGTTTCGCCCAGGCGTCGGCCGCTTCCTGCAGATGCCCCATTCCGCCCCCGCGCAGGGCCAGATAGACCTGCGGGCTGGTCAGGCAGTACAGGCCGGCGTAGACGCAGCCGAACCGGTAGGCGGTGCGGGCGGCCCCGGCCCAGTTCGGCGGGGCCGGGGAGGTGCCGGCCGGCGGGAAGGCGCGTCTGGTCGCCCGGCCGGCCGGTGAAGACACAACGGTCCGCAGCCACTTGCCTACTCGCACCTTCATCATTGATCACCTTCTCAGGCGCCGTCTTCGGTGGTCGCGGTCAGCTACGGCGGAAACGTCCGAGCCAGGCGTGCACGTCGAGGAGTTCCGACGTGGTCGGGATGATGCCGCGCAGGAGAGCCTCGTCGATCGACTCGACCGTCCAGCCGTCGGCGAAGCCGTCGCGTAGGTGGTCGGCAGAGCGCTTGAGGGCGGGCGGCTCGTCGTCGTCCGGGAGCGGTGCCGGTATATCCTTTATGGCCTCGGCGAGCCGCACCTGCATCTCCGCGGAACCCCGGTCGCTGATCGAGAGGATGTGCACCACCGCCCCCGGGCGGCAGGCCCGGTGCAGGGCCGCCGCGTAGGCGCGCAGCGTGTCGCCCTCGAAGGTGTGGGCGAGTCCGGAGTCGATCACGGTGTCGAAACACCCTTCGTATCCCTTGAGGTCGAGGGCGTCGGCGACTTCGAAGACGGCGCCGAGCCCGCGGGCGGCGGCCTTGTCCCGGGCGAGGGAGATCGCCGTCGGGGACAGGTCCAACCCCGTCACCGCGTAGCCCTTGCCCGCCAGGTGGAGGGCGTCCTCACCGGTGCCGCAGCCGGCGTCGAGCACCGTGCCGCGGACGAGCCCCGCTTTCTCCAGAGCGACGTAGGCGGGTTGGGGCGCCCCGATGTCCCACGGCGGTCGCTCGCCGAACGGGCTCTCCCCGCGGTAGACGGCGTCGAACACCTCGGTCATCGCCGCGGGACCGTCGGGTGCGCCGGCAGTTTCAGTCATGGCTGCCATGATTGCGTCGCGCCCCGGCGTCTCCTCGCTCTCTTGCGGACTTCTGTCACGGAGGCGTCGCCCGCCGGTCAGCGGGAGCCGTACTTGCGGACCGCGAGCGGGGCGAACACCGCGATCAGGCCGACCGACCAGGCCACGGTCTGCAGGACGTAGCTGGTCGCCGGGCCCCCGGTGAACAGTGCGCGCAGCGCGTTGACCGCCGCCGTCATGGGGCTGTGGGCGGCGTACGCCTCCAGCCAGCCCGGCATCGTGCCGGTCGGTACGAACGCCGAGGAGATCAGGGTGAACGGGAAGATCCACACCCCGCCGACCGCCTGGGCGGCTTCCGCGCTGCGCACCAACAGCCCGAGGTAGGCGGCGAACCACGACACCGCGTAGCCGAACAGCAGCAACAGCAGCAGGCCGGCCAGCGCGGGCACGAGGCCGTTGCGGAACCGGAAGCCGACCAGCAGGCCCACTCCCACGGTCACCCCGGCCACGCCGACGTTGCGGAAGATCTCCGACAGCGTGCGTCCGATCAGCACGGCGGTACGGCTCATCGGCATCGACCGGAAGCGGTCCATGAGGCCCTCGTGCATCTCGGCGGCGATCCCGATGGTGGTACCGGCGGCGGAGCCGTAGAGCGCCATCTGGACGAGGATGCCGGGCAGCAGGAACTGGGCGTAGCGTTCGCCGCCGACGTCGATGGCGCCGCCGAAGCCGTACGTGAACAGCAGGATGAACATCACCGGCTGGACCAGTGAGAACATTACCAGTTCGGGGCTGCGCAGTACGTGCCGTACGTTGCGCAGGGTCATTTGCCACACGTCGGAGAACCACCACGCGAGGGCGTTGCCCGACGGCGTGTACGACGTGCCGCTCTCCCGGGTCAGAGTGGTGGAGGTCATGGCCGCTCGGTTCCCTTCCCACTGTTGCGCCGGTCGGTGCTGTGATCGGCGGATCGGCCCGTCACGGTGAGGAAGACGTCATCGAGAGTGGGCCGGCGGAGCGCCACGTCACCTATCGCGATCCCCGACTCCTTGAGCAGGTGAAGCAGGTCGGGCAGCGTGCCGCCGTCGGACAGCGGCGCGTGGACCTGCATCTTCCCGGGGTCGGCGACCGGGTCGGTGCCCAGCCGCTCCCGCAGGATCCGGACCGTCCGCTCCATGGCTCCCGTGTCGAGGAGTGTGATGCCGACCCGGTCGGGACCCGCCTGTGCCTTCAGCTCGTCCGGGGTGCCGCTGACGATGACCGTGCCCCGGTCGATGACGGAGAGGGAGTCGGCAAGCTGGTCCGCCTCCTCCAGGTACTGCGTGGTGAGCAGTACGGTCGTTCCGTCCGCGACCAGTTCGCGCACGAGCCGCCACACCTCCATACGGCTGCGCGGATCGAGGCCGGTGGTCGGCTCGTCGAGGAAGACGAGCCCGGGCCGCGCCATGAGGCTGGCCGCGACGTCGAGCCGGCGCCGCATCCCGCCCGAGTACGTCTTGGGCTGCCGGTCGGCCGCGTCCTCCAGGCCGAAGCGTTCCAGCAGTTCGCTCGCGCGTGCCCGGCAGTCGTACTTCGACAGCCGGAACAGCCTGCCGATCATGTGCAGGTTCTCGCGCCCGGTGAGCAGTTCGTCGACGGCGGCGTACTGGCCGGTGAGCCCGATCATCGACCGGACCCGCCGGGGGTCGCGGCGCACGTCCACGCCGAACACCTCGGCCACTCCCTCGTCCGGCGCGATGAGGGTGGCCAGGATCCGGACGGTGGTGGTCTTGCCGGCGCCGTTGGGGCCGAGCAGGCCGTGCACCGTGCCCTTGGGTACCGTGAGTTCGAGACGGTCGAGTGCGGTGAGCGAGCCGAAACGCTTGCACAGTTCGACCGTTCTGATCGCTGTTGGCATCTGCCGTGATTCCTTTCCTGGTCCGACGCGCCCTGGGCTGGGGGTCGGCGACCCGGTTCAGTGGTGCACGGCACCGAGCAAGGCCGACATGTGGATGGCGTCGGCGGCCACCGCGCCCGCCGCGGTCGACGCGGTGACCGACTGTTTCCAGCGACTGGTCAGGTCCCCGGCCGCGTACAGGCCCGGCACGCTGGTGCACTGGGAGGCGTCGACGCCGACGAAGCCGGCGTCGTCGACCGTCAGCTTCAGTTCTTCCGCCGCCCGCTGCACGACGGGCTGCTGCCGCTGTCGCGGCGTCCACACCAGGGTCTGCCGCTCCAGGACCCTGCCGTCGGCCAACTCGATGCCGTACAGGGACCCTTCACGGTGGTGCAGGCGGCGGACCGTTCCCGTGACGACGTCCCCTCTTCTGCTGCGCGCGGTCGCGCGAGCGGTCTCCAGGCCGGGCATCGACTCCTGGCAGATCGCGATCGTGTCCTCGCTCCAGGCGCGGAAGGCCACGGCCGACAGTCCCGCGAGTTCCGCGTTGTCGGCGACCGTCGCCCAGCGCCGGCCGGCGTTCTCCTCACCGAGGCAGAACGGGCAGTGGATCACGCTGCGGCCCCAGCACTCCGCGAAGCCGTCCACGTCGGCCGGATGGACGTCGACGACACCGGTCGCGAGCAGGACGGTTCGGGCCTCGACGGTCTCACCGCCGCCGAGGGCGACCCGGAAGCCCCCGCCGGGAGCGGAGGACACGCTGTCGGCGTCGTCCTCCAGCCGCTCCACGGTCGTGTACCGGGAGAGTTCCCGCCAGGCGCGCTCCCGGAATTCGGCGGGAGTGACGCCGTCCATTCCGATGTGGCCGTGAACGCCTGCCGACGCGCTGTTGCGCGGTGCCCGGGGGCCGTCCACGACGATCACCGGGTGTCGGTATCTGGCCAGGCCGAGTGCCGCGGTGAGCCCGGCGGGGCCGGCTCCCACGATCACGGTGGTGTGGTCGTCGTGCGAGGACATCGGTCTGATCCCTTCCGTCGTGTGGCATGGACGGGATCCCTCCACCGTGGGAGCGGTCCGGCAGGTGCTCGGTGTGGGAACGCCGGAATCGGCTGTCGGCGGGCGGAAGCCGTCGGCCCGCATCGTCGTCGCCGCCGCGGTGGTGGGAAGGTGCGGGCGAAAGAGGTGAGCCAGACAGTCGTGCGCCTGCGCGGCACGGGCGATGCCGGCTTTCCGCCCGGGCACGAGCCGGCCGCGGTCGGCGCCCCCGCCCCGAGTCACCAGGCGGGGGCAGGCGCAGGGCCGCGTCGGGTCAGGCGCCGACGTACTGGGCGAGGTGCTCGCCGGTGAGGGTGGAGCGGGCGGCGACAAGATCGGCGGGCGTGCCCTCGAAGACGATCCGGCCGCCGTCGTGTCCGGCACCGGGACCGAGGTCGATGATCCAGTCGGCGTGCGCCATGACCGCCTGGTGGTGCTCCACGACGATGACCGTCTTGCCGGCGTCCACCAACCGGTCCAGCAGGGCGAGCAGTTGCTCGACGTCGGCCAGGTGCAGGCCGCTGGTCGGCTCGTCGAGGATGTAGACGCTGCCCGCTCCGCCCATGTGGCCGGCGAGCTTCAGCCGCTGCCGCTCGCCGCCGGAGAGAGTGGTGAGCGGCTGGCCGAGGCTGAGGTAGCCCAGGCCGACCTCGGCGAGCCGGTCGAGGACGGTGCACGCGGCCGGTGTCCGTGCCTCACCGCTGCGGAAGAACTCGGCGGCCTCGGCCACCGGCATCGCGAACACGTCGCTGATGTCCCGGCCGCCGAGCCGGTACTGGAGCACCGAGGACTGGAACCGCTTGCCCTCGCAGTCCTCGCAGGTGGTGGCGACGCCGGCCATGATCGCCAGGTCGGTGTAGATGACCCCGGCGCCCTTGCAGGTGGGGCAGGCGCCCTCGGAGTTGGGACTGAACAGGGCGGGCTTGACCCCGTTGGCTTTGGCGAACGTCTTGCGGATCGGTTCGAGCATGCCCGTGTAGGTGGCCGGGTTGCTGCGCCGGGAGCCCTTGATGGGCGACTGGTCCACCGTGACGACGCCGTCGCGGCCCGCCACCGAGCCGTGGATCAGGGAGCTCTTGCCGGAGCCCGCGACTCCGGTGACCACGGTGAGCACGCCGAGCGGGATGTCCACGTCGATGTCACGCAGGTTGTGGGCGTCGGCGCCGCGCACCTCCAGCACACCGGACCGCTCGCGCACGGTCGGCTTCAGGGAGGCCCGGTCGTCCAAGTGCCGTCCGGTGACGGTGCCGGCGGCCCGCAGGCCCTCGACCGTGCCCTCGAAGACCACCTCGCCGCCCTTGGTGCCGGCGAGGGGGCCCAGGTCGACGACGTGGTCGGCGATCACGATCGTCTCCGGCTTGTGCTCCACGACCAGCACGGTGTTGCCCTTGTCGCGCAGGCGCAGCAGCAGGTCGTTCATCCGGTGGATGTCGTGCGGGTGCAGGCCGACGGTGGGCTCGTCGAAGACGTAGGTGACGTCGGTGAGCGCAGAGCCCAGATGGCGGACCATCTTGACGCGCTGGGCCTCACCGCCCGAGAGCGTGCTCGAGGACCGGTCGAGCGAGAGGTAACCCAAGCCGATCTGGACGAACGAGTCGAGGGTCTGGCCGAGCACCGTGCACAGCGTCCTGACCGACGGGTCGGTCAGACCGCGGACCCAGGCCGCGAGGTCGCTGATCTGCATGGCGCAGGCGTCGGCGATGCTGATGCCGTCGATCTTCGCGGACCGGGCGGTCTCGCTGAGCCGGGTGCCGTGGCACTCGGGGCAGGCGGAGAACGCCACCGCCCGTTCCACGAAGGCACGGATGTGCGGCTGGAGCATCTCCTTGTCCTTGGACAGGAACGACTTGCGCACCCGCGCGAGGAGGCCCTCGTAGGTGGTGTTGACGCCCTTCACCTTGACCTTGACCGGGTCCCGGTGCAGGAGGTCGTGCCGTTCCTGTTCGGTGTAGTCGCGGATCGGCTTGTGCGGGTCGAGGAAGCCCGACTCGGTGAACGACTGCACCACCCAGCCGTCGGGCTTCCAGCCGGGGACTGTGATCGCGCCGTCCGCGAGCGACTTGGAGTCGTCGAACAGCTGGGCGGGATCGATGTCCGAGACGGTGCCCATGCCCTCGCACCGCAGGCACATGCCGCCGACGACGCTGAAGCCCTTCTCGATCTTCTTGCCGTTCACCACGAGGACACCCGACGCGTCGGCCGAGGCGACGTTGAAGGCGAACGCCTTCTGCGAGCCGATGTACGGCTTGGCCAGCCGACTGAAGAGGATGCGCAGCAGGGTGCCCGCGTCGGTGGCGGTGCCGACCGTGGAGCGCAGGCTGGTGCCCATCGGCTGCTGGTCGACCAGGATCGCGGTGGTCAACCCGTCGAGCAGGTCGACCTCGGGCCGCGCCAGGGTGGGCATGAAGCCCTGGATGAAGGCGCTGTACGTCTCGTTGATCAGCCGTTGCGACTCCGCGGCGATCGTGTCGAACACCAGGGAGCTCTTGCCCGAGCCGGAGACTCCGGTGAACACGGTCAGGCGTCGTTTGGGGATCTCCACGTGCACGTTCTTGAGGTTGTTCTCACGTGCCCCGTGCACACGGATCATGTCATGGCTGTCGGCGGCACACAGCGCAGCGGGCTGGGTGTCCGTCTCCGTGCCGACCGTCATGGTGTCCCTCCCGTTTGTCGGACGCGGCACGCCTTCGTCATGCGACGTGGTGACGAGTTCCTGAACGTCCCGGTTCATGGGCTCAAGCGTATACCTGCAAAGTCGGTTGAGAGTTTTGATGAAGCAACGCGGATTTTTCTGGATAGAGTCTCAAACCGTGAAGTACCTGCGTCCATACGACCTCGCCCGTGAGCACGGCATTTCCACCCAGGCGGTCCGCAATTACGAGCGGGACGGGTTCATCCCGCTCGCCCGGCGGACCGCGTCCGGCTACCGCACCTACACCGAGGTCCACGCGGCGGCCCTGCGCGCCTATCTGGCGCTCGTGCGGGCATACGGATACGCCACGGGCGGCGAGATCATGCGGTCACTCAGCACCGGCGACCTCGACGCCGCGCTGACCGCCGTCGACCGCGGCCACGCCCAACTGCTGCGCGACCGGAGCACGCTGGACGCGGTGGGGCGGACGGTGGAGCACCTCACGCGTGGGCCGGCCCTCACCGAGCACACCTCCTCCGCCAGCGGCGAGCCGCTCAGCATCGGCGAACTCGCGCGCCGCCTGGGGGTGACCGCGGCGACCCTGCGGAACTGGGAGGCGGTGGGCATCCTCACCCCCGCCCGGGAGCCGGTCACCGGCCACCGTTCGTTCGGCGCCACAGACGTACGCGACGCCGAACTGACCCATCTGCTGCGGCGCGGGGGCTACCCGCTGGAACACATCCGCACGGTGGTCCGGCAGATCCGCACGGCCGGCGGCACCGAGGCGCTGTCCGCCGCCCTCGAGGACTGGCGGCGACGGCTCACGGCCCGTGGCGTGGCCATGCTCGACGCGGCGGCCCGTCTCGGTGGGTACGTGACCCTCCTGGACATCGCCCCGGCCGGACCGCCGGCCGCCGGGGAACCCGCTCCCGCGCCGGAATCCCCATCGACGGTTTGAGACCTCCCGATCCGGCGGATCCAGTCGCGGCGCCGACGGCACCGCCGTAAGCCTCAACGAGTCTTTCAATGATTCGATTGACAGACATGAAAAAGGACTTCCACGGCCTTCCCGTGGCCTCGTGCGCCGTACTGGCGCTCGGCGAGCCCACCCACCGGGAACCCGCCTTCGGGTGGGTACGCAACGAGCTGTTCGCCCGGCTGGCCCGCCTCGGTTTCCGCTCGATCGCCCTGGAGACCGACCGCGTGGCCGCGCTGCGCGTCGACGACTTCGTCAAGGGCGGCGACGGTGATCTCGACGAGGTGGCGCGGGAGGGTTTCTCCCACGGCTTCGGCGACCTGGAGACCAACCGGTGCCTCGTCGCCTGGATGCGCGACCACAACGCGGGCCTGCCGCCGGAGGAGCAGCTGACCTTCCACGGCTTCGACCTCCCGACGGAGACCACCAGCGCCCCCAGCCCGCGGCGCTGTCTGGAGCAGGCCCGTGACTACCTGGGGCTCGACCTCGACCTGACCGGGCTGTCCGGCGCGGACGAGCGGTGGAGCCGTACGGAGGCGGTGATGGACCCGGCCATGTCGGTCGGCGCCACGCCCGAGGCCGAGCGGTTGCGGTCCCTCGCCGACGACATGCTCACCCTGCTCCACGCCAACGCCGCCGACCGGATCGCGCAGACCTCGCGCGCGGAGTGGCTCCGGGCCAGGATCCACCTCACCGCCGGCCTCGGTCTGCTGCGCTACCACCGGCAGGCGGCCCAGCGCATGGAGAACAACGCCCGGCTGTCCCGGCTGTTCTCCACCCGGGACGCGCTCATGGCGCAGAACCTGCTCGACATCCGCAGCATCGAGGGCCGCCGGGGCGCGACGCTGGTCTTCGCCCACAACGTGCACCTCCAGCGGACCCCGAGCAGCTGGAGCATGGGAGACCTGCGGGTCGACTGGCCCGGGGCAGGCACCATCGTGGCACCGCTGCTGGGCGAGCAGTACGTCTTCGTCGCCGGCAGCCTGGGCCGCAGCGAGGCCATCGGGCTGGGCGACCCCGAGCCGGGCACGTACGAGAGCGTTCTGCAGGACCGCGTGACCGATTGGGCCCTGGCCTCCACCGGCACGGTCACCGCCGCCCGGACCCGGACGGACACCACCCCGCAGCAGGGCTACTTCCCGCTCGACCAGGGCCTCTGGGACACCGCCGACGCGGTCCTGCACGTCCGTGACGGCGCCGCCGTCACCGGGTCGGGGGACCTCCTGCGCGCCCTGGCCGGTGCCGGGAGCGCGCTCTGACAGAGACGGGAAGGATTCGCGGGCTCCCCGGGCGCCGGGGATTAGATTCGCCGTCGATCAGGGAGCCTCCCGAAGGAGCTGACCGCACTTGAACACGGTTCCTGAACTGTTCGAGTCAATCGTCGCCCGACGGGGCACGGAGCCCGCGCTCATCGACGCGGAGGGCACCCTCGGGTACGCGGAGCTGAACACCCGGATCAACCGGCTCGCCCGCAGGCTCATCGCGCACGGTGTCGGTCCCGATTCGCTCGTCGCGGTCGCGATGCCCAAGTCGCGGGAACTGATCGTGGCGATCATGGCGGTGCTCAAGGCCGGCGGCGCCTACCTCCCGCTCGACCCGGAGTATCCGGCGGAACGCCTGGCGTTCATGGTGTCCGACGCGCGGCCGGTGCTGCTGCTGCGGTCCTCCTCGGTGGCGCCGCTCGACGCGGGCCCGGAGGAACTCGTCCTCGACGACCCGGCGTTCCGTGCCGCGTGCGCGGCCGGGCCGGGGCACGGCGTCTCCCAGGACGAGCGCCGCTCCGTCCTGCACCCCGATCACCTGATGTACGTCATCTACACCTCGGGGTCGACCGGAACGCCCAAGGGTGTCGCGGTGCCGCACAGCGGGGTCCGCGACATGGCCGCCACCCAGGCAGCCTTCCTGCGGGCGGGGCCGGGCGACCGCGTGCTCCAGTGGGCCTCCATCAGTTTCGACGCCGCCTTCTGGGACGTGTGCCTGGCGCTGCTGTCCGGGGCGGCCCTCGTGACGGTGCCCGCCGAGGACCTGCTGCCGGGCCATCCGCTGTGGAACACCTTGCTCAAGTACGACATCACCCACGCCACACTGCCCCCCGTGGCGCTCAGCGAGACCGACGCCGAGGACGTACTGCCCGGCGGGATGATCATGTCCACGGGGGACAGCTGTACGCCGACCCTGGTGCGCAAGTGGTCCCGGGCACGGCGGATGTTCAACGGCTACGGCCCGACGGAGGTGACCGTCGGGGCAACGATCGCCGGACCGGTGCGCGACGCCGGTGACATCGGGATCGGCACGCCGTGGTCCAGCAAGAAGGTGCACGTGCTCGACGAGCGGCTACGCCCGGTGCCGTCCGGCACGGAGGGCGAGCTGTACATCGCGGGCACCGGGCTGGCGCGCGGCTACCTCGACCGGTACCCGGCGACCGCGGTGAAGTTCGTGGCCGACCCGTTCGGGCCGCCCGGTACCCGGATGTACCGCACGGGCGACCGGGGCCGCAGGGGGCCGGACGGCGAGCTGTTCTTCGCGGGCCGCGTCGACGGCCAGGTGAAGCTGCGCGGTTTCCGGGTCGAACTCGGTGAGATCGAGGCCCGGCTCGCCGCCCATCCGGCGGTGGACGTCGCCGTCGCCGTGGTCCGGGGCGAGCTGGCCGACGCGCATGTCGTCGGCTACGTCACCACCACGGGGCCGGTGGAGCCGGCCGATCTGCGCGCCCATGTCGCCGAGTCGCTGCCCGCCCACATGGTGCCCGCACGGGTCACGCTGCTGGAGCGGTTCCCGACGCTGGCCAACGGCAAGATCGACCGGGGGGCCCTGCCGCAGCCGGACGCGGGCGTACCGGGACTCCCGGACGGCGGGCGGGCGCCGGAGGCCGTCGAGGCGGACGACCGGGCGGCCGTGGTCTGCGCGATCGTGCGGGACGTCCTCGGGATCGCGGAGGCGACGGTCGCCGACAACTTCTTCCAGCTCGGCGGGCACTCCGTGCAGGCGACCAGGCTGGTCGCCCGGCTCCGGGAGCGGTTCGGGGTCGCGCCGTCGATCCGGACCGTGCTGGAGGCGGCGACGATCGGCGAGCTGGCCGCGGCCGTCGAGAGCCGGCTGCCCGGCTGACGGCCGTCAGCGGAAGGCGACCGGCAGACTGGCATAGCCATTCAGGAAGTTGGAGTAGACCGGGGCGGGCTCGCCGCACACCTCGATCTCGGCGACCGACTCGGTGAGCGCGCTCAGCAGTGCGCACAGCTCCGCCCGGCCGAGGAACGCGCCGACGCAGAAGTGCGGGCCGTGGCCGAAGGAGAGGTGCTTGTTGGGCGAGCGGGCCGGGTCGAACCGGCGCGGCTGGTCGAACACCTCCTCGTCGTTGTTGGCGGAGATGTTCCACAGCGTCACGATGTCGCCCGCGCGCACCTGCCGGCCGCCTATCAGCATGTCGCGGGTCGCGGTGCGGGCGAAGTGCCTGGCCGGCGTGGCCCAGCGCAGCACCTCCTCGACCGCCGTGTCGACCGCGGCCGTCCCCTCGCGCAGCGCCCGCCACTGGGCGGGGTGCTCGGCGAACGTTTTGACCGCGCAGATCGCGGAGACGCGGGAGGACTCGTCGCCGCCGAGCACGAGGCTGTAGCAGTTGAGCGCGGCCTCCTCCAGCGTCAGCGGGCGGCCTCCCGCCTCCGCTGTGGCGATCATGCTGATCACGTCGTCGCCCGGGTCTCGGCGGCGGTGCCGGGCGAGGTCCATGAAGTAGCCGATGATCTCGTTGCGGGCCTCCAGGGAGTCCAACCGGTCGGACTCGGCGTCGTCCGAGGAGAGGGCCAGCTTGTTCCAGCGCAGCAGCTTTTTGCGGTCCGCCTCCGGAATGGAGAGCAGATCGCAGATCGTGTTCATCGGGATGTGCTCGGCGACCGCCGCCGCGAAGTCGAACTCACCTTGCCGGGCGACGGTCCTGATGAGCCGTGACGTCCGTTCCCGCACTCTCTCCTCCACCGCGCCGAGGACGCGCGGGGAGAAGGCGCGCAGCATCAGGTTGCGCAGCTCGCGGTGGCGGGGCCGGTCGGTGACCGCGAGCATCTTGCCGCCCGCCGAGTCACCGCCGCTCAGCAGGACGTCCAGTACGGTCCCGCGAGCGGAACTCAGGGAGCGCACGTCGGCGTAGCAGGACAGCACGTCGGCGTGGCGGGCGACGACCCAGAAACCGGGATCTCCCTCGTGCCAGTACACGGGCCGGTGCTTGCGCACATCGCGCCAGAACGTGTGGGCGTCGTGTCGTACGAAGGCGGTCGCGTCGGTCAGGTCCAGCTCGGTCGGGGTGATCATGCCGAAATCGTCACATCGGCGGCGCCCACGCCGGGCAGCTCTTGCGCAGGTCTTTCGTCGTGAATGAGAGACGAAAGAATGCTGATCAGGCACTTCCTTCCCGTGCCAAGCTCAGGAACATGGGTCGTTGAACGCGCCGGATCGTCCGGCTGCGGCCGGTAGACCACCTATGACGAGGAGGCGGCGTCCTGAGTACCTTGACGTATGGGGACTATCTCCACATGGAGACCCTGCTCTCGCTCCAAGAGCCGAAGGCCCCGAACACAGCCGGCCGCGCGGTCGTCCTAGCCGTAGCCGAACAGTTCTTCATCATCACCCACCAGTCCTGCGAGCTGTGGCTCAAGCAGCTCGGGGCTGATCTGGACGCCGCTGCCGAGGCGCTCCTGCCGCCCTGCGATCCGCACGACCTGGAGCTGGGGCTGGAGTTCCTGCAGCGGTCCGGTGAGTTGATACGGGTCCTCCAGCAGCAGTTGGCGGTGCTGGAGAAACTGCCACTGCGCTACTTCGCCGAGTTCCGGACCTATCTGGACACGGCGAGCGGCGCGCAGTCCGCTCAGTTCCGGCGGCTGACGGCGCTCCTCGGCAACAGCCATCATCAGGGCAGCCTCTACGAGGCGTTCGCGGCGGCGGCCGAGTACCACGGGCAGTCCGTGCACGATGTCCTCCGGCGCGGCGTGGAGTGCGGCGTGCTGCACCGCCTCGCCGAAGCGCTGGTGGACCTGGGCAACGGCTACTGGCACTGGAAGGTGGCGCACCTGGCGCTGGTGTCGAAGATGATCGGGGAGCAGGACGGGACCGGCGGCTCGAGCGGTGTCGACTTCCTCGCCCGCCGCGTCACCCGGCCCTTCCCCGAACTTCGCCGCCTGCGCGGGAAGGTGCACCACTCGTAGCCTTCCGGCCGCCGACGAGTACTCATGGATGAGGGCCTCCTGCGCCCGGGCGTGGATGGCGCGGTCCACACCGGGCCCAGGAGGCCCTCACGTGATCGTGCGTCCCGCACGTGTGTCATCGCCGTGCCGGGGCAGCCGCCTAGCGTGATTCGATGTCCAGGGCGTAGCCGCGGCCCCAGGCGGTGCGGATCACCAGGTCGGTCGGTGTCAGACGGCGGCGCAGCCGCATGATGTGGAGGTCGAGCGAGTTCCTCGTCGGCCTCTGCACGCGTTCCGCGAGCCGTTGTGAGAGTTCGTGTCTGTACACCACCTCCCCGAAGTGCTCGATGAGCAGCTCCATCAGTTCGGTCTGGACGCTGGAGACGGTGATGGAGTGCGAACCGAAGGTGAGTGTTCCGGCGGAGTCGAGGGTCGGTGTCTGTCGGCTGTCGAGCCGGTTCTGGAGGGCCCTGACCCGGGCGTCGAGATCGTCCCGGGAGATGGGTGCCCGGACCCAGTCCTCGAAGGGGTCGTTGCAGACCGGCGGGCGGGCACCCGCCTCCACCACGAGGAGACGGGGCACTCCGTCCCTCCTACATCGGTTCCGAAGGTCCGTTTGTGCCGGCCATCGGACGAACATGACATCGCTGGTCGTGCATTTCACAGCGTGCGCCTCCCCGTCGACGCAAAGAGATGATCACTGTCGTCGTCGGCCGACGGCGTTCTCGCGTCGGCCGAGCAGGCATAACAGACCGCAGGCCGTGGTGGTGTGGTTCGGTGCCACGGCCTCGCCCCGCAGCGGCGCCCCGTTCTCCCGCGCCGGCACCCGGAGCCGCGCCTCACGGCGCAGCGCTAGCCGTTCATCGCTTCCCGGAGACTGCGCGGTCGCATGTCGGTCCAGTGCTCCTCCACGTAGGCGACGCTCTCCGCTCGCCCGGCGGGGCCGAATACGCTGCGCCATCCGGCGGGCACCTCGGCGAAGGCAGGCCACAGGGAGTGCTGGTCCTCGTCGTTGACCAGCACGTGGAACTGGCCGTTCTCGTCGTCGAACGGGTTGGTGCTCACCTTGCGTCCTCCCGAGGTCGTTTCAGCACGTACGGGTTCGAACAGGGTCACTGCGCTGCCCGCAGAATCCGGTTGATGGTGCGGCTGATCTCAGCCGCGTTCCGCGGCCAGTACATCTCGTTGTGAGCGCAGGCGATGTCGACGCGCTGCACACGTCCGTCGACGTGCTCCTGCCAGAGCACGTCCAGGTCCTCGTCCAGTTGCCGCTTGTCGTGGGTCTCCGGGTCGAGGAGTGCGTTGAAGAAGACGACGTCACCCCGGTACCGCGGTGAGGTGAACCGCCGCATCTGCTCCATCTGTCCGATGAAGATCGAGGAGGCGGTGGTGACGAGCGAGGGGTACTCCTCCATCCCTGCCAGGTGTCCCATGTAGTTGGCGAGGTAGCGGCGGACCATGGACTCGTCCAGCGCCTCCAGGTCGGCGAAGTGGCTGGAGGGCGCGGCGTCCAGCAGCGCCAGGAGGGCCACCTCGTGTCCGCGACGCTGGAGTTCGGCCGCCATGGCGTGCGCGAGGGTGCCGCCGAAGGACCAGCCCAGCAGGTGGTAGGGGCCGCTCGGCTGGACCTGGAGCACCTGCCCGAGGTAATCCTCGACCATCTCCTCGACGGAGCCGGCCGGCTCGGTGGTCCCGTCGAAGCCGCGTGCCTGGATGCCGTACAGCGGCCAGGCCGGGTCGAGGTGGCGGGCGAAGCCGAGGTAGGGCCAGCTCAGCCCGCCGCCCGGGTGCAGCCACCACAGCGGCGGCTTCTGCCCCTCTGTGCGGATCGGCAGCAGGACGGCGAACGGGTCCTCGAAGTCGGCGTCGGCGTCGGCGGTCAGCTGTTCCGCCAGTTCGGCGACGGTCGGATACTGGAACACCGTGCGGATCGGGACCTCCACGCCCAGCTTCTCGTGGATCCGCCACACCAGGCGCGTCAGCCGCAGGGAGTGGCCGCCGCAGGCGAAGAAGTCGTCGTCGATGCCGATCCGGTCCAGGCCCAGCACCTCGGCGAAGAGCGCGGCGAGCTCCTCCTCGCGCGGGGTGCGCGGGGCCCGGTGCTCCCCGCCGACCGGGTCCGGCTCGGGGAGCGCGGCCCGGTCCACCTTGCCGTTCTCGGTGAGCGGCAGCCGGTCGAGGACGATGATCTCGGCGGGCATCATGAACTCCGGCAGCCGGCCGGAGAGCCGCTCGCGCAGCAGGGAGGGCAGCCGGGAGGCGCGGCGGGAGACCGCGGGGACGTTCGCCAGCCGGGCCGAGGGGGCGCCGGCGGGCCGGTACAGGCCGTCGCAGCAGACCGCGTCCACGTCGGGCACGACGGCCGCCTCGAAGCGGTCACCCGCCTGCGCCGACCACGTGCAGTACACCGCGAGCCCGCGCCGGGCGCCCCAGACCTCCAGTTCGGCCGGGTCGAGGGTGCCGCCCAGTTCGGCGGGAGCACCCCATTCGGCGGCCTCGCCCGCCAGGCGGGCGTTGGGAATGCCGGTGAGACGGAGCCGGCCGCCGTGCCGGGCCAGCGCGGTCTCCAGGTCGGCCAGTTCGCGCACCTCCGCCCCCCAGGCAGCCTCGGGCAGGTCGCCGAGGTTCAGTGGCTTCGCCGGTGCCTTGTGCAGCACGACCTCGTAGCGGTGGCGGGTCAGCTCGTTGTGGTGGGTGCCCTGCTTGAGGCGGACGTCGGCCGCGACGGCGTCCGGGCGGGCCTCGGCCCAGCGGGTGAAGAAGCCGGGGTCGACGACGAGTTCCTTCTCGGCGAGCACCGCGCGTTCGACGGCGGCCTGCACGGCGGCCGGGCCGTCCGCGGGCTGTCGGCAGCGGTGCACCGCCGCGGCGAACGTGCGCAGGGTGCGGTGGTTGCGGACGTCGCCGAGCACGACGCGTCCGCCGGGTGCGAGCCGGTCCATCGCGAGATCGAGCACCCGGGTGAGGTAGTCGGCGTCCGGGAAGTACTGCACGACCGAGTTGAGGATCACCGTGTCGAAGTACCCGGCGGGCAGGCCGTCGGCGTCGTCGGCGGGCTGGCAGCGCAGGGTCACCTTGCCCGACAGCCGCCGGTCGGCGCCGGTCTGGGCGCGCAGCCGCTCGATGACGGGCGCCGAGAAGTCGGTGCCCCAGTACTCCTCGGCCTCCGGTGCGAGCGGGCCGAGCAGCAGACCGGAGCCGACACCGATCTCCAGCACCCGGCGCGGGCGCAGGGACCGCACCCGCCGCAGCACCGCCTCGCGCCAGGACCGCATCTCCGCCAGCGGGACGGGGCGGCCGGTGTAGGAGCTGTTCCAGCCGGTGAAGTCCTCGCCGACCGTGTCGGTGGCGACCTCGGTCCCGCCATACATGGTGTCGTAGATCTCGCGCCACTCGCTGACCTGTTCGGCGGCGTCTCGGCCGGTGGAAGCGGTGCTGTCGGGCACCACGTAGGCGACCATGCGGCGTTCGCCGAGCCGGTCCCGGCGCACGGCGACCACCGCGTTCGCCACGCCGTCCTGCTCGCGCAGCACCGCCTCCAGCTCGCCCGGCTCGACGCGGAAGCCGCGCAGCTTGAGCTGGTCGTCGCTGCGGCTGACGTAGTGAAGGCGGCCGTCGGCGTCCCAGCGCACCAGGTCGCCCGTGCGGTACACACGCGCTCCCGGCTGCGCGGACGGGTCGGGCACGAACCGGGCGGCGGTCAGGCCCGGGCGGCCCGCGTAACCGCGCGCCACGCCGTCACCGCCGATGTACAGCTCACCCACCACGCCGGGTGGCACCGGCCGCAGCCGGTCGTCCAGGACGAGGAGCCGGCTGCCGTCCATCGGGGCGCCGATGGGCAGCGGGTCGGTGCACTGCGCCGCCGAGGCCATCCGGTGCCGGGAGGCGAACGTGGTGGTCTCGGTCGGGCCGTAACCGTTGACCACGGTGACACCGGGGCAGGCGTCGAGGACCGTGCGGACGGCGGTCGGCGACAGGACGTCCCCGCCGGCCCACACCTCCTGGACGGCGCCGAAGCACTCGACGTGCTGTTCGGCCATCACGGCGAACAGTCCGGCGGTCAGCCAGAGCGCCGTCACCTCCCGCTCGGTGATCACCCGGGCGAGTTCCGCGGTGTCCGGCCGGCCGGCGCGGGCCACCACGGTCGTGCCGCCGCCGAGCAGCGGCACCCACATCTCGTACGTCGACGCGTCGAAGGTGTGCGGCGAGTGGAAGAGGACGCGGCGATGGGCGCCGGTGCGGAAGCAGCTGTCGAGCGCGAGGTCGACGACGTTGCGGTGGGTCACCTCCACGCCCTTGGGGCGGCCGGTGGAACCCGAGGTGTACATCACGTAGGCGACGGCGTGCTCGCCGACGCCTTCCACCTCGGGCGGCGAGTCGGGCAGCCCGTCGAGGTCCGCCTCGGCGAGTCCCCCGTCCACGGTGACCGCCGCGTCGAGGTCCGCGAGCAGGAAGTCGATGCGCTCGGGCGGGTGGGTCGGGTCGACGGGCGCGTAGACGGCACCGGCCTTGAGGACACCGAGGATGGCGGCGACCAGCAGCGGCGAGCGTTCCATCACGAGGGCGACGCGGTCGCCCGGGCGGGCGCCGCGGGCCACGAAGTGGTGCGCGAGGCGGTTGGCCCAGCGGTCCAGTTCGGCGTAGGTCCAGGTGCGCGAGGAGTCGGCGGAGACCAGCGCGGTCGCGTCCGGGGTCGCGGCGACGGCGGCGGCGAACCGCTCGGGAAGGGTGCCGGCCTCGAGCCCGGCGCCCCGGGCCGGGCCGGACCAGGCGCTCAACGCCGCGCGCTCGTGCTCGGTCAGGACACCGACGGATCCGATGGGTGTGTCGGGCGCCGCGACCACCTGGCGCAGGAAGTGCAGCCACCGGTCGAGGAGCGTCCTGACCGTCTCCACCTCGAAGAGGTCGGTGGCGTACTCCGCGAAGCCCTCGATGCGGGCCGGCGCGTCTTCCTCGTCCCGTTCGGTGACGCTGATGAACAGGTCGAAGCGCGCGGTGCCCAGGGAGAGCGGCTCCTCGGTCACGGTGAGGCCGGACAGGTGGAACTCCGGCCGCGTGTTGTTCTGCAGGGCCAGGCACACCTGGAAGAGCGGGTGGTGGGCGGGCGAGCGGACCGGGTTGAGCACCTCGACCAGGTGCTCGAACGGGATGTCCTGGTGGTCGTAGGCGGCGAGGCTGCTCTCGCGGACCCGGTCGACGAGCTCGGCGAAGGAGGGGTCGCCGGAGGTGTCCGCTCGCAGCACCCACGTGTTGACGAAGAAGCCGACCAGCCGGTTGAGCGCCTCGTCGGTGCGTCCGGCGATGGGCGAGCCGATCGGCACGTCCGTGCCCGCGCCGAGCCTGGTGAGCAGCGCGGCCAGGGCCGCCTGGAGCACCATCGACACCGTGGCGCCGCGCTCCCGGGCCATCCGGCGCACAGCGTCGGTCAGCTGGGGGTCGAGTGCGAGCGGCACCAGATCGCCGGCGTACGACGCGACGGCGGGCCGGGGCCGGTCGATGGGGGGCGTGACGGTCTCGGGCAGGCCGGCCAGCTGGGTCGTCCAGTAATCCAGCTGCCGCCGGTAGAGGCTGCCCGGGTTCTCGCTGTCGCCCAGCAGTTCCCGCTGCCAGAGGGTGTAGTCGGCGTACTGCACGGCAAGCGGTTCCCACTGCGGCGCCCGGCCCGCGCTGCGGGCCTCGTAGGCGGTGGCGAGGTCCTCGGCGAGCGGGAGGGCGGACCAGCCGTCGGCGACGATGTGGTGTGCGCCGATGAGGAACACCGCCTCGCGTTCGCCCGTCCGCAGCAGCCAGGAGCGGAAGGGGATCTCGGCCGCCAGGTCGAACGGACGGCGCGCCGCCTCGCGCAGGACGCCGGGCAGCTCGGCCTCGGTGATCTCGTGCTCCTCCCAGGGGACCTCGACCGCGGTCGGCGGCAGGATCCGCTGGTACGGCTGCCCGTCCGCCTCGCCGAAGACGGTGCGCAGGGATTCGTGCCGCTCGACGACGTCGTGCACGGCGCGGCGCAGGGCGGCCGCGTCGAGCGCGCCGCGCATCCGCAGGGCCAGCGCGACGTTGTAGGTCGCCGAGGGCCCCTCGAAGCGGTGGATGAACCACAGCCGCTGCTGGGCGTAGGACAGGGGCAGCCGCTCGGGCCGCGCCTGGGGTCGCAGCGGCGCGCGGAGGTGGTTCAGGGTGGTCAGGTGGGCCGCGAGTTCGGCGACGGTGGGCGACTGGAAGACGGCCCGGATGGGGATCTCCACACCGTGCTCGGCCCGGATGCGGCTGACCAGCCGGGTGGCCAGGAGCGAGTGGCCGCCGATGGAGAAGAAGTTGTCGTCCACGCCGACCCGGTCGAGACCGAGGACCCCGGCGAACAGCGCGCACAGCGACTCCTCCTCCGGTGTGGCGGGGGCCCGGCCGCCACCGGCCGTGTAGTCGGGCGTGGGCAGAGCCCGCCGGTCGGGCTTGCCGTTGTCGGTCAGCGGCACGGCGGCGATGGGCACGATGGCGGCCGGGATCATGTACTCGGGCAGAGTCTCCCGCAGATACCCGCGCAGGGCGGGCAGCAGTGCCGTAACGGCGGCGGCGGCCGCGGGGTCGTTCGCCGGGGTGCGTCCGTCGGTGGCCGGCAGGTATGTGCAGGTGAGGAGGGTGCCGGCCGCCGGGCTGTCGCGCAGCACGACGACGTCGAGCAGGTCGACGGCTTCGGCCGACCAGGTCGGCACCGCGTCCCAGCCGTGCCGGGCGGCCCAGGCACGGATCTCGGCGGTGTCGAGCGGCGGCAGCTCCGGCGCGGCGGAGCCGTCGAGGCCGAGGGCGCGGGCCGCTGCGGCCTCATCGGTGAGGCGGGCGTTCGGGATTCCGGTGATCCGCACCGCCGGCTCCGGCCGGTCGCCTATGCGGTCGGCGAGCCGGCCCAGGTCGCCTTCCCAGGCCAGGGTGGGGACGCCGTCGAGCCGTCGCGGGGCGTCCGCCGGTTCCGTGCCCGGCTTGTGCAGCACGACCTCGTAGCGGTGCCGGGTCAGCTCGTTGTGGTGGACGCCGTCCTTGGTGCGGATGTCGGCTCCGGCCCCCCCGGCCCGGTGGGCCCAGCTCAGGAACCACTCGGGGTCGACCACCAGCTCATTCTCCAGCAGGACGGCCTGTTCGACCGTGGTGCGCAGGACGGCCGGTGCCGCATCAGGGTGCTTCGCCCGCTGGACGCCCGTCTGGAGCGTGGGCAGGGAGGCGGCCCGCCGGACGTCGCCGAGGACGATCCGGCCGCCGGGCGCGAGCAGTTCCCAGGCGCCGTCCAGGACCCGGGCGAGGTAGCGGTCGTCAGGGAAGTACTGCACGACCGAGTTGAGCAGCACGGTGTCGAAGGTGCCACGGGGCAGTCCGGTGAGATCGTCGGCGGCCTGGTGGCGCAACCGGACTCGGTCGGCCAGGCCGGCCCGGGTCACCTGCTCGCCGAGCCGGTCGATCACGGCCCGGGAGAGGTCGGTGGCCCAGTACTCCTCCACCCGGCCGGCGAGGTGCGCGAGCAGGAGCCCGGTGCCGACGCCCAGTTCGAGGACGCGCTCGGGCGACCATCGCAGGACGCCTTCCACGGCGGCGTCGCGCCAGGCCCGCATCTCGTCGAGCGGGATCGGCTCACCGGTGGAGGAGTCGTTCCAGCCCGTGAAGTCCTCACCGAATCCGTGTCCGCCGTCGTCGGAGTAGGTCTGGTCGTAGACCTCCTGCCATTCCTCCACCTGGTCGTCGGTGCCGCCGGCGGGCGGGAGGGCTCCGGTGTCGGGGACGACATAGGCGACCAGGCGCAGATCGCCGGGCTGGTCTTCGCGGGCGGTGACGATGGCCTGGCGGACGGCCGGGTGCCGGACCAGGGCGTGCTCGATCTCGCCGGGCTCGACGCGGAACCCGCGCAGCTTGACCTGGTTGTCGGCGCGGCCGAGGAAGCAGATGTTGCCGTCCGGGAAGAAGCTGGCGCGGTCGCCGGTGCGGTACAGCCTGTCGCCCTCACGTGCGCTGAACGGGTCACGGACGAATCGTTCCGCGGTCAGTTCCGGCCGGTTGACATAGCCGACGCAGAGACAGTCCCCGCCGATGTACAGGTCGCCCTCGACGCCGACGGGGCACGGCTCCATGTTCTCGTCGAGCACGTAGTAGCGGGCGTTGTCGATGGGACGGCCGTAGGGGATGCTGCGCTGGGACGGGTCGATCTCCCGGACCCGGAAGTAGTTGGACCACACCGTCGCCTCGGTGGCGCCGCCGAGGCTGACGATCTCCGCGCCGGTGAACACCCGGCGGACCTCGTCGGGCAGCGACAGCGGGGTGTAGTCACCGGAGAGGAACACCAGGCGCAGGTCGCCGGTGCCCTCGTACCCGCCGTCCTCCGTGAGCAGGGATGCGACCTGGTTGAGGGTGGTGGGCACCGAGTCCCAGAAGGTGATCGGCTCCGTGAGCAGGACGTCCAGGAGCAGCTGCGGATCGCGCTGCTGGACAGCGTCCGCGAGGTAGACGCCGCCGCCGCAGCCGAGCAGGCCGAAGATGTCGAAGACGGAGAGGTCGAAGCCCAGCGAGGTGACACACAGGACGACGTCGTCGGGGCCGAACGCGAACGTGCGGTAACACCAGTCGATCAGGTTGTGCACCGGGCGGTGGGTGACAGCGACGCCCTTCGGCTTCCCGGTGCTGCCGGACGTGAAGATGATGTACGCCGTGTTGTCCGGTCCCGCGGCCGGTTCCGGATCGTGGTCGGCGCCGGGCGACCGGGCGTCGGCGAGTTCGGCGAGCCGGACGCCGTCCGGCAGGGACCAGCGTTCGGTGTCCGGCGTGGACAGCACGAGGGAGCACCCGGCATCGGCGAGCATGCCGGCCACGCGGTCGGCGGGCAGCGCCGGCTCCAGCGGGAGATAGGCGCCGCCCGCCTTGAGCACGCCGAGGACGGCGGCGATCATGGCCGGCCCACGGGGAACTCCGACACCGACGACGGTCTCCGGGCCGACGCCGCGTTCCTTGAGGTCCCAGGCGACGCGGTTCGCCCACCGGTTCAGCTCGCCGTAGGTCATGGTGCCGTCGGCCCAGCGCAGGGCGGTGGCGTCCGGGCGCCGTGCGGCCTGCTCCTCGAAGAGCAGATGGACCGGTCCCGGGCAGTGGACGGGGTGGGCGGTGTCGTTCCACTCGACGAGGATCCTGTGGCGCTCGGCGGCGTCGAGGAAGTCGCCGGGCCGGCCGGCCCCGGCCGCTGCGCCGACGGTGGTCCTCGGGTCGGCCACCACCTCTTCGACGACGGCCACGAACCGTGCCGCGATGTCCTCCACGGTGGAGCGGTCGAAGAGGTCGGTGGCGTACTCGATCTCACCGACGACGGAGCCGGTGGAGTCGTCCGGCGCCAGGTTGAAGAACAGGTCGAACTTGGCGCTGCCGGTGGGCAGCGGTTCCATCGTCACGGTGAGACCCGGCAGGTCCAGGTGCGGTGGGGTGTTGTTCTGCCACGCCAGCACCACCTGGAACAGGGGGTGATGCGCGGTCGACCGCTCCGGCCGCAACAGCTCCACGAGCCGCTCGAACGGCACATCCTGGTGATCGTAGGCGGCAAGCGCCTTCTTCCGTACCTGTTCAAGCACCCACTCGAAAGTCCGGTCCGCGGTCACCTGCACGCGCAGCGTCCAGGTATTGACGAAGAAACCCACCAGTTCACTCAGCGCCTCCTCCGTACGGCCCGCGATCGGCGAGCCGACGGTCACATCCTTGCCTCCTCCCAGCCGATGCAGCAATACCACCAAGGCGGCCTGGAGCACTATCGCCGTCGTGACACCATTGGCTTGCGCCATTTTCTCTGCGGCGGCGCGCAGCTCGGCGGACAACCCGACCGGGACCGATCCGCCGCAAAAACTCGCCACCTCGGGACGGGGCCGGTCCAGGGGCAAGGGAAGGGGCTTGGACACACCGGCCAGTTCCTCGCGCCAATAGGCACTCTGCGTCGAGACGACGCTGTCCGGATCCTTTTCGTCACCCAGCATTTCCTGCTGCCACAGCGCGTAGTCCGAATACTGCACAGGCAGTTCGGGCCAGTCCGGTGCCGTGCCGGTCACCCGGGACCGGTAGGCCGTCGACACGTCACGTGCCAGCGGGGCCAGCGAGCCGCCGTCGCCCGCGATGTGGTGGATCACCAGGACAACCAGGAACTCCTCGTCGCCACTCTGGAGGACGCAGCCGCGCAGCGGTATGTCCGTCGACAAGTCGAACCAGCTGCCGCTCACCGACGCCACCACGCCGGACACCCGCTCGGGGGCCACCCGGCCCCAGTCCTGCCAGGGCAGGTCGATCTCGGCAGGGTCGAGAACACGCTGGTACGGCTGGCCGTCGGACTCCGCGAAGACCGTGCGCAGGACTTCGTGGCGCACCATCACGTCGCGAAACGCCGCCCGCAGCGCGACGGCGTCGAGCGGGCCGTGGCAGCGCAGGAGCAGCGGGATGTTGTAGGTGGAGGAAGAGCCTTCGAAGCGGTTGATGAACCACATTCGCCGCTGCGCGTACGACAGGGGGGTCATGGTTTCTCCTACCTTTCGTTCATTCTCCGCAGCGGCTTTCGAGTGGAGGCCGACATCTCGTTCCAGCGGGTGGTCAGTTCCCCCACGGTCGGGGCGGTGAAGAGGATGCGCATCGGGATTTCCACGCCCATTTCCGCGCGTACCCGGGCCACCAGCCGGGTGGCCATCAGTGAATGGCCGCCCAGGAGGAAGAAATCGTCGTCGAGACCGATCCGCTCGGCGCCCAGAACCTCGGCGAACAGCACGCACAGCGTCTCTTCCCGGGGTGTACGGGGAGCCCGGTACTCGTCCCCGGCGATCTCCGGGCGGGGCAGGGCGGAACGGTCGAGCTTGCCGTTGGGCGTCAGTGGCAGTTCCGTGAGTGTCACGAACGCGGCCGGGATCATATAGGCCGGCAGCCGCTCTCCGACCGCCTCCCGCAGGAGCTCCGTGGTGGGCGGCTCGGCGCCGGTCTCCGGGACCACGTACGCCACCAGCCGGCGGTCCCCCGGACGCTCCTCGCGGGCGGTGACGACAGCCCGGCGGACCGCGGGGTGGCGGGTCAGGATGTGCTCGATCTCGGCGGGCTCGATCCGGTAGCCGCGCAGTTTGATCTGGTGGTCGGACCGGCCGAGGTACTCCACCTCACCCGTGTCCGTCCAGCGGGCGAGATCCCCGCTGCGGTACATACGGGCGCCCGGTGGCCCGAACGGGCAGGCCACGAACCGCTCCGCGGTCATGCCCGGCCTGTCGTGGTAGCCGCGGGCCAGGCTCTCGCCGGCGATCCAGAGGTCACCGGCAGCGCCGAGCGGTACCGGGCGCAGCGCCTGGTCCAGCACGAGGATCCGGGTGCCGGCGACCGGGCTGCCGACGGAGGGAGGCATGCCGGAGCGGCCGGGGAGCAGACGGGCGGCGGTGGCGTAGACGGTGGTCTCGGTCGGGCCGTAGAGGTTGGTGACCTCGGCGGCGTGCCGGCACAGGGTTTCGGCAAGCGCCAGGGGCAGTGCCTCGCCGGTGGAGATCACCCGCAGCCCGGTCAGACAGGCCGGCGCGTGGGTGACCAGGCTCTGCCAGAGCGCGGGGGTGGCCTGCATGACGGTGACGCCGGACCGTTCGACCAGGTCCAGCAGTGCCGACGGCTGGGTGATGTCGTCCTTGCCGGCCAGTACCACCCGGCCGCCGGCGAGCAGGGGCAGGAAGAGTTCCAGCGCGGCGATGTCGAACGCGACGGTGGCGCAGGCCAGCAACCGGTCGTCCGGCGTCAGGGTGAAGCGATTCTGCATGCCGGTCAGCAGGATCGCCAGCGCACCGTGCCGGACCACCACGCCCTTGGGCGTCCCCGTGGAGCCGGAGGTGTAGATGACGTAGGCGGCGTGGTCCGCGCCGACCGGAACGCGCGGGCCGTGGGCAGGGTGAGGGGACCGGTCGGACAGGTCCACCCCGGCCAGCCGCTTCTCATCGAGGACCAGCACTGGTGCGCTGTCCTCGACCACGGCCCGCACCCGGGCGGCCGGATACTCCGGGTCCACCGGCACATACGTGCCGCCGGCCTTCCACACGGCCAGCAGGGCCACCACCAGGTCGGCCGAGCGAGGCAGCAGCACCACGACCCGGGACTCCGGGCCCGCGCCCTGCCCGGCCAGCCAGTGCGCCAGCCGGCCGGCCCGCTCGTCCAGTTCCCGGTAGGTCAGCCGGTGCCCGCGGAACTCGACGCAGACCGTGTCCGGCGTCCGGGCCGCCCGCGCCGCGAGCAGGTCGGGGACGGTCCGCTCGGGGGGCGGGACCGCGGTGTCGTTCCAGCCGTGCAGCACCTGTTCGCGCTCGGCGTCGGACAGCACGTCGAGCGCGCCGACGGTGGCCCGCGAACCGGCGGCGAACTGCCGCAGCACCCGCACCAGCCGGTCGGCGAGCGCCTCCACGGCGGTCCGCTCGAAGACGTTGCGGCGGTACTGGAAGGAGATCCGCAACAGCGGGTCGGCTGCCGCGATCACGGTCAGCGGATAGTGCGGCGGGGCGTACGGGCGGATACCGGTCACCACCGGTTGCGCCGACGCGCCTGCCGCCGCGTGTCCGGACCGGTCGACGGGGAACGACTCGAACACCACAAGCGTGTCGAACAGCTCGTTCAGCCCGGTCGCCCGCTGGATGTCGGCGAGCCCCACATGGTGATGGTCCAGCAGTCCCGCCTGGGCGTCCTGGAGCCGGCCGAGCACCTCCGGGACCGGGTCGGCCGGCGTGCATCGCACCCGCACCGGCACCGTGTTGATGAACAGGCCGATCGTGGTGTCCGCGCCCGGCAGCCCGGAGGGCCGACCCGCGACCGTGGCGCCGAACAGCACCTCCTGGCCGCCGGTGTGCTGCGCCAGCACCATGGCCCACGCGCCCTGCACCAGGGTGTTGGCGGTGACGCCCCACTCCGCGGCGCGGCGCGCCAACCTGATGGTGTCCTCGCCGGTGAGCGGCACGTCGATCTGCCCGCTGCCGCTGCCGCTGCCGGTCGGCCGGGCCCCTGGCGTCGTGAGCGCCAGCAGGGTCGGCTCCGCCACACCGGCGAGTTCCTCAGCCCACGCGCGGGCGGAGCGCGCCGTGTTCTGCCGTGACAGCCAGCTCAGGAAGTCCCGGTAGCCGTGCGGGCGCGCCGGTGCGGTGCCGACGCCGTCGGCGATGTACAGGTCCATGAGCTCGCGCTCGATGAGTGGTACCGACCAGCCGTCGAGCAGCACGTGGTGGGCGGTGAGGGCCAGTTCGGCGTACCGGGGGCCGATCGTGACAAGGGTCAGGCGCAGCAGCGGTGGGCTGTCCGGGCAGAAGCGGGCGTCCCGCTCCTCGGCGAGAATCTCCTCCAGCCGCGTGGCGGCGTCCGCCTCGCCGGTGAGGTCGAGGTGCCGCCAGGGCAGCGGGACGTCGTCCACGACGACCTGCACAGGCTCACCGGTGGCGCTCGGCTGGAACGCGACCCGGAGGTTCGGGTGCCGGTCGAGCAGTGCCTGGCCCGCCGCCCGCAGGCGCGCCGGGTTCACCGGGCCTTCGAGCCGGAACACGAACTGCGTCTGGTATGCCTCGGACGCGCTCTGCGCGAGCATCGTGTGGTATAGTAGCCCGCCCTGCAACGGCGTGAGCGGCCATACGTCGCTCACGCGTCCGAAGCGCTGTTGCCATTCGTCCAGTTCTTCCTGGCGGACGTCGACCAGCGGGACGTCGGACGGGGTCAGTCCCCGCCCGCCTGACTCGACCAGGTTCCGCAGGCCGCGCAGGGCGGCGCACCAGGTGCGGGACAGGGCGCGGACCTCGCCCGCGGTCAGAACTCCGGTGGCGAAGGTGAACAGGGCCGTGAGGCGCGCGTCGTCGCCCACGCCGGTCACCAGGGCGTTCAGTTCCAGCGCGCTGGGCGTCGGCATGTCCGCAGCCGGCGCGGCGACCAACTCGGCGCATTCGGGCGCGGAGGTCCATTCGGAGCCACGGGTGAGGTCCTGGCCGGGCGCCTGCTCCGGGTGGTCGAAGGAGAAACGGCCCAGGAAGTTGAATCCGATGTCGTCCGCCGGGTACCGGCGGAGCAGCGCCGCGGTGTCGTCGTTGACGTGGCGCAGGAGGGTGTAGCCGATGCCCTGGTCGGGCAGGGCCCGCCGCTGCTCCTTCACCAGCTTCAGGGCGTCACCGGCGGCAGCTTCTCCGGTGATCGCGGCGTCTACGTCGATCTCCGAGACGTCGAGGCGTACGGGGGTGACCGTGGTGAACCAGCCGACCGTGCGGGACAGGTCCGCACCGGGCACCAGCTCCTCCTGTCGGCCGTGCCCTTCCATCCGTACGACGGCCGTGCCGCCGGTGAGACCTTCCCGTTCCCGGACCAGTGCGAGGACGAGGGCGGTGAGCAGGACGTCGTCCGCGCCGCTGCGGTAGGCCGCGGGGACGGAGGTCAGGATCGCGTTCGTGAGGTCGGCCGGGAGCTCCACCCGGACGGTGTCGGTGGTGGAGGTGAGGTCCCGGCCCGGGTCGAGCGGCCGGGAGCCCACGGGGGCGACGGGGGCCGCGAGCAGATCGCGCCACAACGCCACCTCCGCCACCCGTTCAGGGCGGGCCGCCTCGTCGGCCAGGGCGTGCAGCCATCGGCGCAGGGAGGTGCCCACCCGCGGCAGGGCGGGGATCCGGCCTTCCTGGACCTGGCGCCAAGCCGCGGCCAGGTCGGGCAGCAGCACCCGCCAGGACATGCCGTCGACGACCAGGTGGTGGGCCGCGACCAGTAGCCGCCCGGGCCCGCCTGCGGCCCCCCGGAACAGGACCAGCCGGAGCATCCGCCCAGTCCGGACGTCGATGTGCCGCACGGCCTCGGCGGCCTCGGCGCGCAGCAGGGTCTGCCACGCCTCGCCGTCCCAGTCCCCCGGGCAGGCGACCCGGCCGACGAGCGCGCCGGCGTCCACCGTGCCGGGCGGCTGCACGAGCAGGCCGTCGTCCGTCAGCCGTGAGCGCAGGACGTCGTGCCGGTCCAGGACGCAGCGCAGGGCCGCGGTGAGGCCGGGGAGGTCGACAGCTGCGGGCAGCTCCAGCACCAGCCACTGGGCGAGGCGGTCCAGGCCGGGACCCCGCTCGGCGTACAGCCGGGCCATGGGGGGCAGCGGCAGCAGGCCGACGCCCCCGCCCTCGAGTTCGGCGAGGGTGGCCGGGGCGGTGTCGCAGGTCGCGGCCTGTGCGAGCGCGGCGACGGTGCGGCACTCGAACACGGTGCGCGGGCTGAACGCGAGACCGCCGGCGCGGGCGCGGGCCACCACCTGGATCGCCCGGATGCTGTCGCCGCCCAGAGCGAAGAAGTCGTCGTCCACCCCGATGTCGCTCAGGCCGAGCACCTCGGCGAACGCCGCGGCCAGAAGGCTCTCCTCACCGGTCCGGGGCGGCCGGTGGGCACGGCCGGTGATCTCCGGCTCGGGCAGCGCGGCCCGGTCCAGCTTGCCGTTCGCGGTCACCGGCATGCGGTCCAGCGCGACGAACACGGCGGGCACCAGGTGGGCGGGCAGCCGGGCCGCGACGAAGCCTCGCAACTCGGTGAGGTCCAGACCGGCGTGCAGATCCCAGTCGGTGCCGGTCGGGCCGCTGCCACCGGAGGTGGCCGGGACGACGTACGCGACGAGCTGGGCGGCTCCATCCGCGCCTCGGCCGGGCCGGGCGACCACGGCCGCCCTGAGCACTCCGGGGTGGTCGGTCAGCGTGTCCTCGATCTCCTGGGGCTCGACCCGGAAGCCGCGGATCTTCACTTGGTGGTCGGCGCGGCCGGCGAACTCCAGCTCACCGTCGGCGTTCCAGCGCGCGAGGTCGCCGGTCCCGTACATGCGCCGCCCCGGTTCCCCGAAGGGACAGGCCACGAAGCGCTCCGCGGTCAGGCCCCGGCGGTCGTGGTAGCCCCGGGCGAGTCCGGCGCCCGTGATGTAGAGGTCGCCGAAGACACCGGGCGGCAGCGGTCGCAGCCGGCTGTCGAGGACGTAGAGCGCGGTGTTCCAGATCGGGGTGCCGATCGGTATCGTGCGCGCCCCGGGCCGGTACTGCCACGCGGTGACGTCCACGGCCGCCTCGGTCGGCCCGTACAGGTTGTGCAGCGGCGTGCCGAAGGTCCGGTGGAACCACGCGGCCAGCTCGGCCGGCAAGGCCTCTCCGCTGCACACGACGCGGCGGAGACCGGTGCACGCGGCAGCCGTCTCCTCGGTGACGAACTCGGCCAGCATCGACGGGACGAAGTGCGCCGTCGTGACGCCGGCCCGCCGGATCACGTCGGCGAGGTAGTCCGGGTCGCGGTGCCCGTCCGGCCGGGCGACCACCAGGGTGGCGCCGGTGATCAGCGGCCAGAAGAACTCCCAAACGGACACGTCGAACGAGGCGGACGTCTTCTGCAGGACCCGGTCGGTGCCATCGAGCCGGAAACGATCCTGCATCCAGAGCAGCCGGTTGACGATCGCGGCGTGCGTGACGACGACGCCCTTGGGCCGTCCGGTCGATCCCGACGTGTAGATCATGTACGCGGGGTGGTCGACACCGTGCGGGGCAGAGGTGACGGGCCCTTCGGTGAGCGGGGCGTCGTCGACCATGACCACGGGGACGTCCGTGCGGGGCAGCCGGTCCGCGGTGTCCTTGACCGTGAGCAGCAGCGCAGGCCCGGCGTCGGCGAGCATGAACTCCACCCGCGCGGCCGGATAGTCCGGATCGACGGGGACGTAGGCGGCGCCCGCCCTGAGGACCGCGACCAGCGCGACGACCAGTTCCGGGGAACGGGGCACCGAGACCGCGACGAACCGCTCGGGCCCGGCGCCGCGCTCGGTCAGCAGGCGGGCGAGCCGGCCGGACCTCTCGGCCAGTTCCCGGTAGGTCGTCCGGGAATCCTCGAAGGTCAGCGCGACGGCGTCCGGGGTGGCGCGGGCCTGCCGGTCCAGCAGTTCGGTCAGGGTCGCCGGCGGCGGGGTCACCGTGGGTCCGGCGTACTCGGTGAGCAGCGCGCGGCGTTCGGAGGGGTACAGCGCGGTGACGGTCCCGACCGGGGCGTGCGGGTCGGCCAGGGCCATCCGCAGAAACGTCACGAACCGCTCGGCCAGCCCGGCGATGTCCTGGTCGTCGTACTCGGCCCGCGGCGCGTCGAACCGGACGTACAGGTCGCTTTCGGCCGTTCCGTCGGTGTAGACGCAGACCATCACCTCGTCGATCACGCCGAAGGTGCCACCGGCGAAGCGGGCCGAGGCTCCCGCCAGGTCGAGCGCCTCGACGGAGGGGAGCACGTTGACGACGGCGCCGAACGGACTGCGTGCCTCTCCGGCGTGGCCGGTGGCCCGTTTGATCAGAGATATGTCGTGCCGTGCGTGCCGCAGGACACGGCGCCGCTCCCGGCCAAGGGCCTCGGCCAGTTCCACGAAGTCGGCCGCCGGGTCCACCCGCGAGCGCAGCGGCACCCGGTTGGAGAGCAGACCGAGTGAGCGGCGCAGTGCGCCGACGCGGTGATTGACGGTGATGGTCAGCAGCGGCTCGGACAGACCGCACATGTGCCCCAGAAAGGCGGTGGCGGCCGAGGCGATCAGGTCGGGCACCGAGGTCCCGGCCGCAATGGAGGCGTGTTCCCAGGCGGCGAGTTCGGCGGCCGGGACCGTCGCGGTGCGGGTGGACATCCCCTGCGGGGCGGTGAGGCCGTCCCAGTACCCGGGCTCACCGACGGGGGCGCCGGCGCCGGGCCGGACACCGACGGGCAGACGGGCGGCGGGCAGGTCACCGGCGAGGTAGTCGGGCCAGAACCGCTCGGCGTCGGCGAACCGCTTCGACGCCCGGTAGGCGGCGTCCTTCGCCGCCGCGTCCTCCGGCGGGTTGGGGGCGCCCTCCGGCAACGCGGAGCCGGCGCGCAGTGCGCGGTAGATCTCGGCGATCCGCCGGGACAGCAGGGTGAGAACGCCGAACGCGTCGGTGAGGATGTGGTGGAAGACGAGCACGAGCAGGTGACGGCCGGGGCCCAGCCGGATGGAGCCGATCCGCAGCAGCGCGTCCTCGGTCAGGTCGAAGGGCCGGCGCACGAGATCGGCGACGACGGCGCGGGCCGCGTCGGCGGGGTCTGAGGTGTCTCCGACATCGAGGCGGAACGGCTCCCACGCCCCGAGGTCCCGGGCGACCGGCCTCAGTCCGTCGTCGTCGCGGCGGAAGTTCACCCTCAGCGCGTCGGCCTCCGCCACCGCCGCCCGCAGGGCCTCGGCGAGCAGGGCAGTGTCCAGGTCACCGTCGATGTCCCAGAGAGTCGCCACGTTGTTCGGTACGTCAGGGGTAAACTCCTGCGCGAGCCACATGGCTTCCTGCGCGGATGTGACGCCGTTGCAACCCATCCAAATGCCCCCAGCAAAGTGGTGTCCCGGTCAACGGCCCCTCGCCGTGCCGATGCTTGTCGTGGCCCATGTGGTGGAACAACCGAGATGAAAGATGTTGGCCAGAGACCGAAAAGGAATTGGCCATCACCCGAAACAACTCAGCCACACAGCGCGGGCCGGCGTCCGTCCGGAGCTCGCCGCAACCGCCCTGGAAGGCCGTCCTTCGCTCCCGGACCCGATCGTTCCC
Source organism: Streptomyces diastaticus subsp. diastaticus (assembly GCF_011170125.1). NCBI lineage: Bacteria > Bacillati > Actinomycetota > Actinomycetes > Kitasatosporales > Streptomycetaceae > Streptomyces > Streptomyces diastaticus. Next base: position 1,368,231 of record NZ_BLLN01000005.1, read on the forward strand.
ACGGCCGTCCTCCGCCTGCTAGCGCGGCTCTTCGGCCGTTGCGTCCGGGCTCCGGTTGTCGTGTGCGCTGGTCCGGACCACCTGGGCGACGGTCAGCTCGTAGGCGGAGTACCAGTGCTTCCTGCCCATGTGCTGCGCCACCTGGTGCTCGGGGTCGTGACGCCACTTGTCCAACGTCTCCTCGTCGCGCCACGTCATGACGGCGAGACGTTCACCGTCCTCCCCGGTGTAGTGCTTGACCTCCACCGGGTCGGACCCGGCGACGGCGCGGACCCGCTCCTGCATCCGCTCCTCGGTGGCGTAGTACTCCTCGCCGGCCTGCTCGGACAGGTGCGACTTGAACAGGATCACGAACATCCGGAGTCCTCCAGGGTGGCTGTGGTCGGGGTGGGGGGAGGGGTGCAGGCGCGCAGCCGGTCGTCCGGAGCCGAGACCAGTCCGGTGCCGTACCGGGCCAGCAGATCCGCCACGAGCCGGTCCAAACGCCGGTCGTCGCGCAGTACGGAGGCGTAGCTCTCCTCGCTGAAGGCGCACCGCTCGTACAGCGGCACGAACCGGTCGGGGAAGAGGACCGTCAGCCGCCCGCGCAGCACGTCCGCCGAGGTCTCCTCGCGAGGTGGGTTGGCCATGGTGAAGTAGTGCCGGTAGGAGAGCCGGGAGATCGCGTCGGCGTCCTCGGTCCGCGACTTCTCGTAGGCGGCCAGGCCCGCCGCCCAGTCGGCGGAGGCGTCGAGGCAGGCGACAAGGACCCGGGCGTCCTCGAAGCCGCAGTTCATGCCCTGCCCCATGAAGGGCGCCATCGCGTGACAGGAGTCACCGAGCAGCGCGAAGGTGTCTCGCCAGACCCATCGGTCGCAGCGGACGGTCGTGAGGGTCGAGACGGCCTTGGTGGCCAGCTGTTCCGCGATGTCGGGGATGATCGCGGTCGGCTCGGGAAAGTGAGCGGCGAACATCTCGGACAGGTCCTGGCCACCGCGGGCCGCCGCGTAGGACGGGGCGGGGCCGCCGAGACGCATGAACAAGGAGCCGGAGAGCTTCCCCGACGGCAGGGGGTGCGCGGCGAACATCGCCTTCCCGGCGGGCCAGAAGTGCGTGACGCCCGGGTCCAGCCGCCCGGCCGGCACGTCGATCTCCTGGTACGCCAGGTCCAGTTTGCGCACCTCGACCCGTGCGCCGCGCGCCTCCAGGGCGGCCCGGACGGCGGAGTGCGCGCCGTCGCAGCCGAGGACCCGGCGGCACGTCAGCCGGCGCGAGCCGTGCCGGTCCTCCACCAGCACCGCGGGTTCGTCCAGGTCCACCGAGCGCACCCGCTGCCCGAAGCGGATGCGCACACCGGGGGTCGCCTCGGCGGCGTCCAGCAGGATCTGGTGCAGCCGCCGGCGCTCCACCGCCCAGATGGGCTGTCCGTCCCGGCTATAGGGAGTCAACCGCGTCCGGCCGTCGGACAGGTGTCCGCAGCGTCCGTGCAGGGGGACGCAGATGCGGCGCACGGCGTCCGCGACGCCAAGGTCCGACAGGGCGCGCCAGCCGCGCGCCGACAGCATCACGACGAGTGACCGGCGTTCCGGAGGGGGCTCCAGTCTGGGGTCCGCCCGTTTCTCCAGCAGGGTGACCGTTCCGAAGCGGGGGGCGAGGTAGCAGGCCGTGACCGCGCCCACCAGACCGGCCCCCACGATGACGGTCTCCGGGTTCCCGTCCGTGTGGTTCGTGCCGTTGCCGTTCATGCTGTCCCCGCCCCTCGTCCGTCGTTCCGCCCGCGGTTCCGCGGTCGTGTCCGCGTCCGCACCTGGCTACGGCCGCCGCAGTTTCGCCAGGACCGCGGTGCCCACCTCCTTCGTGCCGAGGGATCCGCCGAGGTCGGGGGTGACACAGCCGGTCGCCACTGCCGCGGCGACCGCCCGGCGCACCGCGTCCGCCTCCTCGGTCCGGCCCAGGTGCTCGACGAGCAGGGCCACGGAGAGGATCGCGCCGAACGGGTTGGCGGTGCCGGTGCCCGCGATGTCCGGGGCGCTGCCGTGCACGGGCTCGAAGAGCGCCCGTCCGGTCGCGGGGTTGAGGTTGGCCGACGCCGCGACGCCCAGGCCGCCGGCGAGCGCGGCCGTGAGGTCGCTCAGGATGTCGCCGTAGGAGTTGTTGGTGACGATGACGTCGAAGGCGGTCGGATCGGTGGCCAGCCGCAGGGCGGCGGTGTCCACGTAGAGGTGGGACGCCTCAACGTGCGGGTGCCGTGCCACCGCCTCGCTCCAGCACCGCTGCCACAGCTGCCCGCCGTTGCGGACGGCGTTGGCCTTGTCGACGAGGCACACCGACCTGCGTGCCACGGAGAAGGCGAAGTCCAGTACGCGCGACACGCCGTGACGGGTGCTGAGGTCCACGTCGACGGCGACCTCCTGGGGGCTCCCGGTGCGGGTGACGCCTCCGATGCCGCTGTAGAGCCCCTCGGTGTTCTCCCTGACGATCACGCAGTCGATCGCCCGGCGGGATGGGTCGCGCAGCGGACTGAGCCTGTCGTGCCAAAGCCTGGCGGGGCGGTAGTTGACGTAGAGGTCGAGTTCGAGGCGCAGGGTGGTGAGGACCTCGCGCACGTACGGGGTGTCACCGAGCCGGGGATCGCCGACGGCGCCGAGGAGCGCCGCCTCGCCGGACCTGATCCGGTCGAGGTCGGCTCCGGTCAGGGCTGTTCCGGTGCGCAGGTACGCCTCAGCGTTGACGTGGTCCAGGACGTCCGTGCGCACTCCGAGGCCGAGGGCCTCGAGGACGTCCAGCGCCGGCCCGATCACCTCGGGGCCGATGCCGTCACCGGGGATCACGGCGATGGTGGTCAACGCCGCCTCACTTCCGGCCCTGGCTCAGCACGTCCACGACGAGTTCCGCGACGTCGGACGTCACATGGAAGTGCCCGCCCGGCCGCGCGGTTTCCGTGAAGCCGCCGGAGGTGACGCCCGCCCACCCCGCCAGCTGGGCCTGCTCCACCAACGGGTCGCCCTCGCCGTGGTAGCAGCGCACGGGGCAGGACAGCGAACGGGCGCCCGGGCGGGGCCGATAGGTCGCGTGGGCCCGCAGGTCCGAGCGGATGACGGGCAGGAGGAGGTCGCGCAGCTCGGCGTTCTCGGCGATCGCGGGTTCGATGCCGCCCAGCGCGCACAGCGTCGTCCAGAACTCGTCGTCGGGTGCCAGGTGGATGCTTCTGTTGTTCATCCGTCCGGGCGGCAGAGCGGCGGACACGCAGAGCGCCAGGGGTTCCTCGCCGGCGTCCCGCAGCAGCAGGGCGGTCTCGTAGGCGACCAGCGCGCCCAGGCTGTGCCCGAACAGAATGTGGTCGCCCGGCGGCAACCGCAGCAGCTCCGCCGCCACGCAGCCGGCCATCGCGGCCACGTCGTCCACGGGCGGCTCGCCGAAGCGGTCGCCGCGGCCCGGGTACTGAACGGCCATCAGCGACACGCCGGGCGGCACCGCGGCGGACCACTCGCCGAAGGTGATCCCCGAGCCCCCCGAGTGCGGGAAGCACACCACGCGCACGCCGAGCGGGTCACCGGTGATCATCGACCGCACCCATCCGCGTTCCCGTATGCGGCTCATCCTCTTCGCCCTCCTGGCCGGCCGTCGTTCCGTCCGCACCATGTTTTCCATTCGCCGCGGATTCGCACGGGCCCACGACAGATGTCGGCAAGAGATCGGGGGGCGGCTGACCGGGGAGCCGACGATGCCAAGGGACAGGACGACAAGGACCGCAGGTACGCCGCCGCACGGGGCCGGGCTCACGTCGCGTGCGGACGTCGCGCACCACCGCACGGACACCGCCCGCCACCGAGTGGGGGCACCCGCCCTCCGGCCGCGTCCCCGCCGGACCGCGGCCAGGACGGACCGAGCGCACCCGCGGCGGCTCCCGGACGGCCGTGCCCCCGATCCATCCCACGACCGACCGCTGGAAGGGAACGCGATCATGCTTGACGGTTTTGTGCACTGGCCCGAAGAACTCGCGGCGGAGCTGCGCCGGACGGGGGTCTGGCGCGGCCGGCCGATCGGTGACTTGCTGCACGAGTCGTGCCGACGCAACGCCGGGCGGGTGGCCGTGGTGTGCGGCGAGCGCCGGATGACCTACGCGGAGCTGTCCCGGCGGGCGGACGGACTGGCGGGCGGCCTGATCCAGCTGGGCATCAAGCCCTTGGACCGGGTGGTGGTGCACCTCCCCAACGTCCCGGAGTTCGTCGTCCTGGTCTTCGCGCTGCTGCGGGCCGGTGCCGTCCCGGTGCTGGCGCTGCCCGGTCACCGCAGAACGGAGATCTCGCATCTGTGCGCCCACTCCGGCGCTGTCGCCTATGTGGTGAAGGACGAGTTCGGCGGGTTCGACTACCGCACGATCGCCCGGGAGATCCCGTCGGTCCCGCACGTGATTGTCAGCGGTGACGCCCAGGAGTTCACCCAGCTGGAGTCGCTGGACTCCCGTGACGTCGCGCTGCCGCGGGTGGACGCGTCCGACCCCGCCCTGTTCCTGCTCTCCGGTGGCACCACCGGACTGCCGAAGTTGATCCCCCGCACCCACGACGACTACGAGTACGTCATGCGGGCCTGCGCGGAGGCGATGCAGGTGGGCGAGGAGGTGGTGTACCTGGCCGTCAACCCGGTCGCGCACCAGGCGGCCCTCGCCTGTCCGGGCGTGTTCGGCAGTCTCCTGCTGGGCGGGAAGGCGGTCCTCACGTCGAGCGTGCGGCCCGATGACGTCTTCTCACTGATCCGCCGCGAGGGGGTTACCGTGACCACTGTCGTGCCCTCGGTGCTGCGGCTGTGGGCCGATTCCGAACGGCCGCCCGGTGAACTGTCCCACCTGCTGATTCAGGTGGGCAGCGCGCCGCTCGACCCGGCCTTGGCGCGCCGTGCGGCCCAGGTGTTGGGCTGCCGGATCCAGCGGTGGTACGGCATCAGCGAGGGGCTGCTGACCCACACCCGGCTCGACGACCCTGAGGAGGTGGCCGTCAACACGGACGGCCGCCCGATGTCACCGGGTGACGAGGTCTGGATCGTCGACGAGTCGGGGAACCCCGTGCCCGAGGGCGAGGCGGGCGAGATGCAGGTACGGGGGCCGTACACCATCCGCGGGTACTACCGGGCCCCCGAGGAGAACGCCCGCTCGTTCACGCCGGACGGCTTCTTCCGCACCGGTGACCTCGTGCGGCGCGACCCGGACGGCAATATCGTGATCGTCGGCAGGATCAAGGACGTCATCAACCGAGCCGGCGAGAAGGTCTCCGCGGAGGAGCTGGAGCGGCATCTGCGCACCCACCCCGCCGTGCAGGACGCGGCCGTGATCGGCGTGGCGGACAGCGTGCTCGGCGAACGGACCTACGCGTTCGTCGTCCTCGACGAGGCGGACGTCCGTCCGTCGGCCATGAAGGAGTTCCTCAGGGGCCGCGGCCTGGCCGCCTACAAGATCCCCGACCGACTGATACCGATGCCGCAGCTTCCGCGCACACCGATGGGCAAGGTCGACAAGAAGGCGCTGCGCGCGGGGATCGCCGCCTCAAAACGCTGACGGTGCCCAAGCCGGGGGACGGATTCTGCGTCCGTTCCGCGCCCACCTCGGCCGGTTGGCCACCTCATCCGGCCGGGATCCCACCGGGCACCGGGACCTGCCCGACCCGGCCGCTGACCATGCCGCACACCGGTCCGTGACCGGCGGATGAGCAGCTCACTCGGCGCCGCCGGGCCACCTCCAAGTGCGGCAATTGACGCCTGCATCAAGAGGTGACCGGCGGCCCGGGCACGCACCGCTTCACCAGCCCTGACATACACAACCTGACGCTCCATCGAGGCGAGCGTCAGAACAGCCCGGCCCCCCCGTTATGTTCTTCGCGGTCCTGCAAGAGGGCCGCTGGCCTCTGGGCCCGGCATGACTGTGTCCCCCTGTCGAAGGAATGACCTGGGGGGTGGTGTCACCGGGTCCGGGGGTGTTCGTCGGAGACGCTGATCAGAGGTCCGGCCACCGTCCGGTCCGGTGCAATGCCGGGCAGTTCGCGGGCGGCAGGTCTGCATAACGTGGATGCGCGAGCACGACACCCGAGCCGAGGCCGGCACCGTCAACCCCCCTGGAAGGGGCACGATGTTCGAGATCGAAGACGTGGGCGTGTTCCTCGGCCTGGACGTCGGCAAGAGCAACCATCACGGCCACGGGCTCACCCCGGCGGGCAAAAAGGTCTTCGACAAGCCGCTGCCCAACAGCGAGCCGAAACTGCGGGCCGTCTTCGACAAGCTGACCGCGAAGTTCGGCACCGTGTTGGTGATCGTGGACCAGCCCGCCTCCATCGGCGCCCTGCCGTTGACCGTCGCCCGCGACGCGGGCTGCCGCGTCGCCTACCTGCCCGGCCTGGCCATGCGCCGCATCGCCGACCTCTACCCCGGAGAGGCCAAGACCGACGCCAAGGACGCGGCCGTCATCGCGGACGCCGCACGGACGATGCCGCACACCCTGCGCTCCCTGGAACTGACCGACGAGATCACCGCCGAGCTGACCGTCCTGGTCGGCTTCGACCAGGACCTCGCCGCCGAGGCCACCCGCACCAGCAACCGGATACGCGGCCTGCTCACCCAGTTCCACCCCAGCCTGGAACGCGTCCTCGGACCACGTCTGGACCACCAGGCAATCACCTGGCTCCTGGAGCGCTATGGCTCCCCGGCCGCCCTGCGCAAGGCCGGCCGCCGCCGGCTCGTGGAACTGATCCGCCCGAAGGCCCCACGCATGGCCGCCCGACTGATCGATGACGTCTTCGACGCGCTCGACGAGCAGACCGTCGTCGTCCCGGGCACCGGCACCCTGGACATCGTCGTCCCCTCCCTGGCCGCTTCCCTGACCGCCGTGCACACCCAGCGCAGGGCGATGGAAGCCCAGATCAACACGCTGCTGGAGGCCCACCCTCTTTCCCCGGTCCTGACCTCGATGCCCGGCGTCGGCGTCAGGACCGCCGCCGTCCTGCTGGTCACCGTCGGCGACGGCACCAGCTACCCCACCGCTGCCCACCTGGCCTCCTACGCTGGCCTCGCCCCCACCACGAAGCAGTCGGGAACCTCCATCCACGGCGAACACGCACCCCGAGGCGGCAACCGGCAACTCAAACGGGCGATGTTCCTGTCCGCCTTCGCCTGCATGAACGCCGATCCCGCCTCCCGTGCCTACTACGACAAGCAACGAGCCCGCGGCAAGACCCATACCCAGGCCCTCCTCCGCCTCGCCCGCCAACGCGTCAGCGTCCTGTTCGCCATGCTCCGCGACGGCACCTTCTACCAATCCAGGACACCGAACGACGTCGAGCTCGCCGCATAACCGCAGCAACCCTGAACCACCCCAAACCTGACAGGGACGCCTTGACGAAGGACATAGAGGCACCCCCCCCCGAAGGCCCGGGGCACCACCCGTCCGCTTCCCGTCACCGACCCAAACCGCAGGTCAGCCGACATCCGTCCGGCATGCGGCCTGCCCCACGGCGTGTGCCCATGGAAACATGTCAACGCTTCCCGCCCGGAACCTGGGAAATCAGAGATAGCAGGTCAAAGGCCCTTCTTGGCAGGCTCCAGAATTGCCACGCACTCCACGTGCGAGGTCATCGGAAGGATGTCGACCTGGACGGCTGCGCACGAAACACCAGGTCAGGCATAGTTTCTCGGCTCGCCCAAGGAGACGTACGGGGCTTGGAGCGTCAAATGAGCGTCACGACCGTGTACTGGCGAAGCGGGGGGACCCGCCGACCTCCTACATCGCCGTTGTAGCGGCCGTGGTTGTTGACAGCCCGATTCACCCGTACGAAGCACCTCTGCACACGAGACGTCTATAGCGGCCCTAAGACCGTGTCCTATGTGGTGAGTCGAGCGAGGCGTTTGTAGCAGCAGAGGGCGGCGGCGAGGCCGAGGAAGGCCAGGTAGTTGCGGGGATGGCGTTCGTAGCGGTGGTTCAGTCTGCGGTAGCCGGTCAGCCAGGACATGGTCCGCTCGATGACCCATCTGCGGCGTCCCAAGCGTTCGCTGGACTCGACTCCCTTGCGGGCGATGCGTACGCCGATGTGCTTGCCCCATAACCATTTCCGCAGGTGGGGGACGTCGTAGGCTTTGTCCGCATGCAGGCGCTGAGGCTTGAAGTACCGGCTGCGGTGGGGGTCGTGTCTCGTTTGGTGACCCTCGACCATCGGCTTCAGCGCGAGGCTGTCGTGGGTGTTGGCCGCGGAGAGGCCGACGAGGAGGGGCAGTCCGTTCGCGTCCGACAGGACGTGCATCTTGGAGCCCGGCTTGCCCCGGTCCACGGGGCTCGGACCTGTGAGTTCGCCCCCTTTTTAGCCCTCAGGTGGGCGGAGTCGAGCACGGCCCGGGACAGGTCGAGCAGGCCGGCGTCGTTCAGCCGGTGCAGGATCTCCTCGTGCAGTCGGCCCCACACGCCGGCTCTTGACCAGATCAGGAACCTTCGGTGGGCCGTCGACTTCGATATCCCGAAGCACGGCGGCAAGGCCCGCCAGGCGCACCCGCTGACCAGGACGTAGATGATCGCGGCGAACAGCGTCTCATCGGGCGTGTCCTGAGTCCCGCCGCCCTGCGGCCGCACCTTTGACGGTGGGATCAGCGGCTCCGCGATCTCCCACAGCCCGTCCGGAACAATCCAACTCCACGTACCCCGCCCCATGACGAGTCCAACGAGCCGACCCCACATAGGACACGGTCTAAGAGTTCATCTCATTTGGTTGGCTCGGTATTCTGTGCGTCATGGTGGGGATCGTTGAGCGGTTGGTGCCGGACGAGTTGTGGGAGTTGTTCCAGCGGGTGGTGCCGGAGGTGCCGTCGAGGCCGCAGGGCGGTGGTCGGCGTCGGCACGGTGACCGGGAAGTGCTGGCCGCGATCGTCTTCGTGGCCACGTCGGGTTGCACCTGGCAGCAGCTGCCTTCGGCGTCGTTCGGCCCGTCCGGAGCAACGGCCCACCGGCGGTTCTCGGAGTGGTCGAAGGCCAGGGTGTGGGCCAAGCTCCACCGCCTGGTCCTCGACGAACTCGGCGCCCGCGGCGAGCTGGACTGGTCGCGGTGCGCGATCGACTCGGTGAACATGCGGGCCCTGAAAAGGGGGACCTGACAGGTCCGAATCCTGTCGACCGGGGCAAGTACGGTTCGAAGATCCACCTGATCACGGAACGGTCGGGTCTGCCCATATCCGTCGGCATCTCCGGGGCCAACCTGCACGACAGCCAGGCCCTGATCCCGCTCGTGAAGGGCATCCCGCCGATCCGCTCCCGCCGCGGCCGGCGACGGCGCAAGCCCGGCAAACTCCACGCCGACAAGGGCTACGACTACTCCCACCTGCGGCGATGGTTACGCGAACGCGGCATCACCCACCGCATCGCCCGCAAGGGAGTCGAATCCTCGCAACGGCTGGGCCGCCACCGCTGGACCGTGGAGCGCACCATGGCCTGGCTCGCCGGCTGCCGCCGCCTTCACCGACGCTACGAACGCAAGGCCGATCACTTCCTCGCCTTCACCAGCATCGCCTGTACCCTCATCTGCTACCGCAGACTCACCAAATGAGATGACTTCTAAGTTGGCCCTCCCGTCCACGGACCGTCGAGGAGCCGCCGCGGTGAAGTACACGTTGACGGAGCCCCAAGTCGACTTGCTCCGTGAGATCGCAGCAGCCTCCAGTGCGATGCCCATCCCACCTGCCCGGACTCAAACATCCTGGGCCTTGGAACAACGGGACCTGGTCAAGCGGACCTGGCGCGGGAGCGGACACGTCGCCGTAGTCACTGCGGACGGCCGTTACTACCTCAAACACGGCAAGCATCCGCGAGAGGTACAGGCCGAGAAGGAGAGGCTGAAGGGCGATGCTGCCCAGGCAGCGCTGGCTCCGACCACTGGAACCGAGCTGATCTTCCGCCTGCAGTCGGCCTCCGGGAAGATCACGGTTCCCGATCCTGCCGCGCAGACCCGGGGTCGATGGCGGGCGGCGTACTACGACGCACTCCACCATGGGCACGTACCCACAGGGCACAAGCTGCGGTGGAACGGCCGAGAGCGCGGAGACTGTGTCTTCACGCTGATTGACGAGGAAGCCGAGAAGGCCGCTCAGCCTCTTCCCGTGCCGGCCGTCGACGTGCCGGAAATCCTTGATCGACCTCATCGTCTCGTTCGTGTGACGCGCAAGGCTCTCGGCCGATCACAGAGGGTGACCGACACCAGGGGCAAGCCGGCAGTCATCCCGCTGTACCTGTCGCGTCCCCTCGCCGACCGAGCCCTTCGGATCATGCACGCACTGTTCACTGAAGCAGAAAGACGCGGCTACACGGTCGAGGCCCAGAGCGATCTGCAACGCGGTGAAGCTGTACACACGGTCGCGATCATGATCCAGTGCCGGGCCTTTCCCCTCGCTCTCACGGAGCGGACGACCAAGGTCCCGCACGAGCCGACCCCGCAGGAGCGCCGTCAACAGGAGCGCAATCCCTGGACGCGCCTGCCCAAGTACGACGAAGAGTTCAACGGTCGCCTCGCTCTCGGCGCGCCCTCCGGGAGCTGGTACCAGCACTCGTACTGCTACAGCGACAGCGCCCGGTGGACATTGGAGTCACGGCTGGGGCACCTACTGCAGAATCTCGAACGCCTTGCGGCGGAAGCCGACCGCCGGGAGCGGGAGAAGGAGCTGCGTGAGGCCGAACAGCGGCGCCGCTGGTACGCGGCCGTCGCGCGGGCTCGCGAGCAGCAGATCGAGCAGCACAGGGCGATGATTCTTACCGGGCAGATTCGGGACTGGCGGCAGGCCGAAGAGATCCGCGCCTTCTGCCAGGCAGCCCGCGCCCGAGCAGGCGAGGCGCCGGTCGCGACGGAGGAGGCGGACTGGCTGGAATGGGCTGAGGCGTACGCGGTGCAACTCGACCCCTTGAGGGAACCCTTGCGCACTCCTGTGGATCCTCCTGCCGGGCGGGAGGCGCTGCGTGAGCTGGCGAAGATCGATGCCTACGCCTACGCGTGGCCCTTCGACGCAGACGGCCGCTGGACGCTTCCCGGAGACTGTCCAACCGACCCGCGAACGTAACCCGGCCCGGCTCAACCGGTAAACGCCTTTGCCCTGTCCGTGGAGGACAGGGCAAAGGAACGTTCATGCGACGATGGTGAGCGGGGTTTCCATGCGTTCCCAGGCTCCCAGCACAGCCTTATGGGCGTCCGGCTGGAGGTGGGCGTAGCGCTGGGTGGTCTGGAAGCTCTCGTGGCCGAGAAGGTGCTGAACCTCGTAGAGCGAGACTCCCCTCTGGACGAGCCACGAGGCGCAAGTGTGGCGCATGGAGTGCGGCGGGTAGTGCGGGACGAGCTGCAACTCGCCGTCGTCGCCGAAATGGTAGGCAGCCTCGACAGCAGGCCACCAGGTCTGCCGACGCCAGTTGCTGTCGGCGAGGAGGCGCCCGGAGCGGCCCTTGGTGATGGTCGTGAAGACCACTGCGTCGCGGTCGAGCCGGTGGATGTGGCGTTCGAGGGCTGCGAGGACATGGGGCGGGAGCGGGACCTCCCGGCGGCTCTTGGAGCTCTTGGGGTACTCCTTGATGCCGCTCTTGGTGTTGACCTCCACGACGAACAGGCGGGAGCGGCGTGTGTCGATGCGGTGGCGGTGTAGGCCGGAGAGCTCTCCCCAGCGCAGTCCGGTGTAGAAGCCGAGCAGGCACATCGTCCGCCAGGCGGGGGCGAGTCCGTCGAGGATGCTCTGCGCCTGGTCGGGCGTGAACCACTGCGGCGGTTTGATCGCGATGGGCGGCAGATCGATGCTGCGGCACGGGCTCACCGCGATCACATCGTCGTCGACAGCAGCGCGCATGATGGACGACGTCAGGTTGTAGGCCCGCTTGATCGCGGCAGGGCCTGCGCCCTTCTCGACCAGGGAGCGTATCCAGCTCTGGACGTCCATGCGGGTGATGGCCCGCATCTCCCAGTCAGCCCAGTACGGCATGACGTGGTTCTTGATGCTGGACGCGTCGCCCCGCAGCGTGTGGGGTTCGACGATGCGGGCGTTCCACCACCGGTCGTGCCACTCCCGGAACGCGATCTCGCCGGCCCGCGGGTCGCGCATGCCTCCGCGGGCGAACTGGGTCTCCAGCGCGATGCCCCAGGCCCGCGCCTGGGCCTTGAGGGGGAAGGACTCGCTGAACCGGTCTCCGGCCCGGTTGCGTACGGTCGCCTGCCATTTGCCGGACTTCAGTTTGCGCAGGTACGCGGTACTACTCCTTTGTTCGGAAGCGGTGAGGTCTGGGCTGGGGCGGGAATTCACCGACGGAGGCGCGGGGAGCCAACCAATCTCCTGGCGATGAACTCCTCAAGCCCGGCAGCAGGGACACGGACGCGAGATCGTTCCGTCCCGGTGCGCAGGTCGACGACCGGGAGGTCGCCGGCGGCGATGAAGCGGTAGACGGTGCGCCGGTCGACGTCCAGGGCGGCGGCGACAGCGGGAATGGACAGCAAACGGGCAGGCATGCGCGAGTCCTCGGAAACAGAGGGGGGAAAGGCTAAGCAGGTGAATTGATTCAGCCGGGCTGCCGGCAGTCCACGGCGCAGGTCAACCGGCCCTGTAGGGCAGTGGGAACCAGATCGCTGGGGGTCGAGCCATGTGACACGGCCGCGTGCGGCGTGGACCGCCGACGTTCGAAATGTGCTCGGCGCGTGCTCTTCGCGCTCGGATCGTGAGTCGGAGCGCGAGAGGGGAAACTACCGCTCGGGAATGCCCGGAAGGCGCAGGCTCTCTTCCAGGTGCTCCCAGTCGATCTCGATGTCTTCCAGCCGGAAGCGGTGCGGGTACCGCAGCGCAATCCAGCTCTCACTCACGCCAGCCCACTCGGCGACACCCCACGCAGGAACGCCCGCCTCGAGCCAGCGGTCCAGACAGGAGTCACGCAGGCTGGAGACCTGCTCCCCCAAGCCCGCCTGCACCTCGTCCGGGCTCAACACCGCTTGGCGAGCGCGCCTCCACGCCCTCTTGTATTCGGAGGACGCCAACGCCCCACCCCGCTCGGCCGGGAACAGCAGGTCTTCAGCTTCCAAACCCGCCTCGTCGATCCAGCGCCTCAGCACACCCACGACGTCCGGGGAGACAGGAACCCTCCGGCTCTCGCCGGCACGGACCAACACCTCCCCGAACTCCCCGTCCGGGAGCGTCACGTCCTGCACCCGTACCGAGACTGCTTCACCCGGCGAAAGGGCGGTGCCCGCCATAGCGGCGAGGAAAGGGAAAACGGCTCCCGAAGATTCCTCCTGGAGCCACTCCAGAAGGGCGCGAACATGGTCCGCAGAGAGCAAGGACGATTCACCTATTGCCAGCTTCGACAAGCTACATGACTCCTCACACGAGACATCGGGATGCGTCGGCATCCCCTGGTCACTCAATGGTCTGCAGAAGCGCCGGTTTGGCCAACCGGCGATCGTCGGCTATGTTGCGCCCGCGACGCACCTCTCGCGGTCCCGACTGATCCGCAGAGAGCAGGTTCTGCTTTCTCAAAACCGCTCTAGGTTTGCTTCCTTCGCCGAGTTAATCCAGTCCGTATGGGACTCAATGTGTCTGCTGTCGGCGAATCTGTCCGAACCCACCCATACCTGCCCCTCGGTGACCAAGGGAACGCGAGGATAGAGCAGGCGCCTTCTAAGAAGTCATCTCATTTGGTGAGTCTGCGGTAGCAGATGAGGGTACAGGCGATGCTGGTGAAGGCGAGGAAGTGATCGGCCTTGCGTTCGTAGCGTCGGTGAAGGCGGCGGCAGCCGGCGAGCCAGGCCATGGTGCGCTCCACGGTCCAGCGGTGGCGGCCCAGCCGTTGCGAGGATTCGACTCCCTTGCGGGCGATGCGGTGGGTGATGCCGCGTTCGCGTAACCATCGCCGCAGGTGGGAGTAGTCGTAGCCCTTGTCGGCGTGGAGTTTGCCGGGCTTGCGCCGTCGCCGGCCGCGGCGGGAGCGGATCGGCGGGATGCCCTTCACGAGCGGGATCAGGGCCTGGCTGTCGTGCAGGTTGGCCCCGGAGATGCCGACGGATATGGGCAGACCCGACCGTTCCGTGATCAGGTGGATCTTCGAACCGTACTTGCCCCGGTCGACAGGATTCGGACCTGTCAGGTCCCCCTTTTCAGGGCCCGCATGTTCACCGAGTCGATCGCGCACCGCGACCAGTCCAGCTCGCCGCGGGCGCCGAGTTCGTCGAGGACCAGGCGGTGGAGCTTGGCCCACACCCTGGCCTTCGACCACTCCGAGAACCGCCGGTGGGCCGTTGCTCCGGACGGGCCGAACGACGCCGAAGGCAGCTGCTGCCAGGTGCAACCCGACGTGGCCACGAAGACGATCGCGGCCAGCACTTCCCGGTCACCGTGCCGACGCCGACCACCGCCCTGCGGCCTCGACGGCACCTCCGGCACCACCCGCTGGAACAACTCCCACAACTCGTCCGGCACCAACCGCTCAACGATCCCCACCATGACGCACAGAATACCGAGCCAACCAAATGAGATGAACTCTAAGACCGTGTCCTATGTGGGGTCGGCTCGTTGGACTCGTCATGGGGCGGGGTACGTGGAGTTGGATTGTTCCGGACGGGCTGTGGGAGATCGCGGAGCCGCTGATCCCACCGTCAAAGGTGCGGCCGCAGGGCGGCGGGACTCAGGACACGCCCGATGAGACGCTGTTCGCCGCGATCATCTACGTCCTGGTCAGCGGGTGCGCCTGGCGGGCCTTGCCGCCGTGCTTCGGGATATCGAAGTCGACGGCCCACCGAAGGTTCCTGATCTGGTCAAGAGCCGGCGTGTGGGGCCGACTGCACGAGGAGATCCTGCACCGGCTGAACGACGCCGGCCTGCTCGACCTGTCCCGGGCCGTGCTCGACTCCGCCCACCTGAGGGCTAAAAAGGGGGCGAACTCACAGGTCCGAGCCCCGTGGACCGGGGCAAGCCGGGCTCCAAGATGCACGTCCTGTCGGACGCGAACGGACTGCCCCTCCTCGTCGGCCTCTCCGCGGCCAACACCCACGACAGCCTCGCGCTGAAGCCGATGGTCGAGGGTCACCAAACGAGACACGACCCCCACCGCAGCCGGTACTTCAAGCCTCAGCGCCTGCATGCGGACAAAGCCTACGACGTCCCCCACCTGCGGAAATGGTTATGGGGCAAGCACATCGGCGTACGCATCGCCCGCAAGGGAGTCGAGTCCAGCGAACGCTTGGGACGCCGCAGATGGGTCATCGAGCGGACCATGTCCTGGCTGACCGGCTACCGCAGACTGAACCACCGCTACGAACGCCATCCCCGCAACTACCTGGCCTTCCTCGGCCTCGCCGCCGCCCTCTGCTGCTACAAACGCCTCGCTCGACTCACCACATAGGACACGGTCTAAGCGCTTGGCCGCAGGTCTGGGTCCAGCCGGGGCACCCAGTCTCCGCCCTCCACCGCCTCGCCTGCGCCGGCGGCCGACTCCGAAGACCCGGCCGCCGCAGAGAAGACGACACTCAAACGCGGGTTTCCTATCGCCGCCTACGTCGCCGGAAGACTAGCCACGACACGTACCATCGGCCGCATGATCCGTTGCGATCGCAGCAGGCGTGATCGTGGTCGATCTGCCAGAAGGATCGGCCCTCCAGATCGAGGCCCGTGCCCATGCCCGAGAAAGGGACGCCAGAACCGCCTCCCGGGCCTTGAAGGCTTCCGAGGACCTCCTGAGCCAGGCGGAAGCTTCCAGCGGCTCAGAGCCCGCCTGGATCGACTTCTATCACCACGCCCGCCTCTCCGCGGACGCCGCCGAGGTCTTCCGCCACCTGAAGAACCCCAAGGCGGCCCTGGCCTGGAACCAGCAGGCCGCCGCCATGCCGTCCGGCGTGTTCACCCGCTCGGTCGGGATGCGGCTGGCGATCGTGGGCACCGCCCACCTCCAGGCTCGCAACCTTGACCACGGCCTGGAACTCGGCAACCGGTCCGTGGACATCCTCGCGCGCGTCCAGTCCTCCCGGGCCAAGGACTACGTCCGCGAGTTCAACACCGCCCTCGCCCCATGGCGGCGCGAGCCGGCCGTCCGCGAGTTCATCCACCGCACCCGCACCGAACTCGGCGTCGCCGCCTGAGCCAGTGAGCCTTTTCCATCCTCACTCCGAGCTGGTCAGATGCAGGGTGAGGATGGCTTGGACGAGGCTGGTGATCCGGGTGGTCGAGCACCGTAGCCTGCGGAGGAGTCGCCAGGACTTGAGGGTGGCGACGGCCTGTTCGACGAGGGCCCGGATCTTTGCGTGGGACCGGTTGACCGCCTGCTGGCCTGTGGAGAGGGTTTCCCACCGTCCCCAGCATGGGATGCGGACCGTGCCGCCGGTGCCTCGGTATGCCTTGTCGGCCCAGCATGGGACGTCTGCCTCGGCGAGGGCGTCGATGATCCCGTGTTCGCGGGCTGCGCGGATGTCGTGGACGGCGCCGGGCAGGGCGGGTGAGGCCCACAGCAGCCGGCCGAAGGGGTCGGCGAGGATCTGCACGTTCATCCCGTGCTTCTTGTGCTTGCCGGAGTAGAACGGCCGGTCCGCGGCGATGCGGTCGATGGGCAGGAGGGTGCCGTCCAGGATCAGGTACGCCTTCGCCGATGCGGTCCGCACCGCGTCGGTCAGGCCGGGGGCGAGAGCGGCCAGGAGCTCGACCGCCTCGGTGACGTAGCGGTAGGCCGTCGTGGTGCCGATGCCGAACCCGGCCGCAAGCTGGGCGTAGGTGTGGCCCATCCGCAGATGGGCGAGGGTGAGCAGGGCCTGGCGGCCGGCGGTCAGGCACCGCCACCGGGAGCCGATCGCGCGGCGGTGGCGCCGCAGCTGCTGCGTGAGGAAGCGGAGGGCGGAACTGGACACGTCGACACCCGACGGGTAAACAAGCATGCGAAGCCTCTGGTGGAGACGGTTCTCTTGGTCGAAAACCCATCTACCAGGGGCTTCACCACCTTGTCAGCCCAACTGTGGTACTCCAGCAGCAGGTTGGAAAAGGCTCAGTGCCTCCACGGCACGACGGCATCAGCCTCAACCCGACTGGATTGGAAACACCCGAGCTATGCCTCAACTGCACCGCTTCGACAATGGCAGCAAGATCGGAAACGTCTCCCACGAACAGCTCAAGTTCCTCAACGACCACCTCATGGATGACACAGCCACGGAATTCTGCGTCAACAGCAACACCCTCAAGTGCCTCGCCGAGTTCGGGGCTGACCCGATGCTCATCGGCATGCTGGAGGATGCCCTCGGCCACGACTCCTGGATGGAGTTCACTTGGACGACCGACGGCCCGCCCACCCCGTGGATTCAGGTAGTGCCTGCCAAGCCCGGCCGCAGAACCCGCCGAGCTTGACGCGGGGCCGCGAATTCATCCACCGCACCCATACCGGACTTGGCATCGTCGCCTGACGCACCCACTTGGACGACCCGCACCGGTGTCACACGGGCCCGATAGAGTGTCGACGTGGACTCATTGGGCGGTGCGATTTCGACGAGAGCCGGCCTGGCGTCGTCGTTCTCGGTGGCCGAAGCTCAGCGATTGATGGCCGCAGTGCCAGCGCCCGTAGCCAACGACGTCTGGCGGGCACGATGCACTGCCATGCACGGGCACTTCACCCGCCTCGACCACATCGGCAAGCAGCCGGTAGTTCATAGGGCTCCCGAGGAGCAGGTGTGTCTGCTCCGGTCGATGGCAAGGTGCGTGCAGGACCCTAACTTCGCGGAGATGTGCCTGGAGCTCGCGATTCAAGTGGAGGCGGCCGAGGACAGGTTGGCCGGACTTGGTAGGGCCGATGAAGCTGTTGCCATCCGATCCTTGATGATCGGCCAGGCGATGGAGTGGGTGGTCCACGTCTGGCGTCTGGCCGACCAGATAGACGATCTGCGAGCCCGACAGAAGGCGTGGAGCAAGGGCCACCACCGTGTGGCCCGTGTGCTGAAGTCCGCCCGCATACCGCTGTGGGTCGTGGGTGTGCTGGAAGACATCTCCCACGATGAACTCCGGACGATGACTCCCGGTGACTTGGTCCGCCGCGCGGGCCTTGGGAACGTCTGGATTGCGGAGGCGGCGCAGGTACTCGACCGCCTGCGAGCCCTCGCCTTGCTCGGTGTCGACCTCGCGGACTGGAACGAGCTACTGGACCAGCTCGCCACGTGTCTCGACGCTGATAAGAATCTTCCGGCATCACGGGTCGGGAATGTGGATGTGCCGCCTCGACCGTGCGGTCCACCAGGCGGGCTTGTGCTGACGGAACCCCGCGTGCCGCGAGCACCGGGCTGTGCGGTCCCTCGTCGGATCACCACGCATGGCCGCCGTCTGCTGCACCAGGACGGAAGGTGCGGAGGGCACCTGACCGCGTAGCGGCGGATCGGTCCTGCTCGACCCATGGGGACCGAAGATGAATCTCAGCGACGCTCTGGGTGCGATGTCTGCCATCGCTGGCGTTGGCTCGTTCGTGCTTCAGATCCGCGGCGACCGTCGCAAAAGGCGCGAGGCTGACGCCGATCGACCGGACATTCACCAGGGCTCTGGGGCCTCGACCGACACGCCTCCGGACGAGGCGGTTGAGTCGTCGGACAACGATGAGTGAGTAAACGACCGGGGCGCCTGCCTTGCGGCAGGCGCCCCGATTCCGCGTGTCCACGGCGGATGCGTTGAGCTCGCCCTGCCCCCGTGGGCCCGCGCGAGTGGGCCGAAGGGTTCTCAGGTCGGCAGCATCTCCAGACCGAACTGGTGCAGCAGCCCTTCGGCAAGGTCGGTGGCACCCGCTGTGAGCGCTTGATCGCCGGCGAACGGCGCCAGGTCGCTGTAAGCCGGCTGCACACTGCGTGGCTGCCGTGCCAATTCGGCCACCTCGGGGCGCCCGTGATCGAGGACTACGGGGGCGAAGCGGAGTCCGCTGCCAGGCTGGGTCTGCAGAACGGCCCGCAGCTCGACGGGACTGTCCGCGCGCAGCGCCAGGCGGTGCTCGTCTGCCAGAGCGATGGTCTCGAAGACCGCGCTGATCAGCGTCGCCAAGGACACCGGCAGCGGAACTTCTGGGTGACTAGGCGGCAGGGCGTGGTGGGAGACGTCGACGGCGGTGACGACTGTGCCGTCGTGATGCAGCTCCACCAATATGCCGCGCTGGCGGGTGACACGGGCCGGGACCAGCATGTTGGTATCCACCCAGCGGCGCAGACCCTTACGCGGACTGTTGGCCAGGAGATGAGAGAAGAGCTGCGGGCCCAGCAGCCGCGGCATCGGGATAGCGCTGGCGAGCAGGCGCTCCGCCCGCTTCGCGCTTCGCGACATGACTCCCTGCACCTCAGACCGTGACAGGGCAGGGACCATCCGCGGGATGGGCCGTGAGGGATGTGCCACAACGATCAGCCACGCGGCCTGGACCTCCGACTCCCCGAGGACGAGGTCAGTGGTGTTCCGGAGGTGCTGTTCCACGGCTGCTTCGGCGGTCTGCTGGCGGGTGAAGCGGCCGCGGTAAGCGAGCGCGATCTGGTGTTCGGCCATGTAGTCGGTGTCGTCGCGGTGACGGTAGGGCGCATTGAAGGTGGTCTTGTCCTTGTCCTTCTGCTGCCATCCGTAGAGGAAGTGCGGTGCCATCTCGCTGGCCGGGACGTCAACGACCAGGGTGTCCTTGCCGCTGCCGTCGGTCGCCGGGAGCTTGAGATAGCTCACGCCGCTCACGGTGGGTTGCAGATGGACGCGCAGCCACTGGCCGAGCTGCTTGTCGTTAACCTGATTCAGGTCAACGCCGACCATGTCCACTGTGTCACTCACACCGTAGACGAGGAGACCGCCGCGGGTGTTCGCCATGGCGGCGACGTCCTTGGCGAACTCGTTCCATTGGCCTGGAACTGGTGAGACGGGCGGGAGGGCCTCCTTCCAGTCCAGGTCGTCACTCTCGCCGAGCTTGCGCTGTACGGCCTCGGCGACCATTTCGTACGTCACCGGCCCCGGCGGCTGGCCGAGGTACTCGTGTAGCCGGGTCCATGAACGTGCCATCCAGACAGCCTAGTTGCCCAGGCGGCAGGCAGCTCCGGGTTCCGACAGGAGCGCACGGCCGATGGCACGGGCGTTTCTCGCGCGCGACACCCGGTGGACCCACGACCTCACCGCGACCCGCGCCCACGGCATCATCCAAGCGTGCCTGACCCGGCAGATCCTCGTCCTTGCCGACCGGGTCTACCAGGGTGCCGGCGCCACCGTCCGCACCCCCTACTACCATCATCACGAACAGCCCGAGCACTAGTGTCGGCGTACGAGCTGAAGTGGCCCTGGCAAGATTTTCGTAATGCTGGGATGTGCGACTGTGCGCCGGTGACGCTCCGTCATGGGTAGCGGCAGTGTCGACCAGTGTGATGACCTCATATGGATCATGTCTCCGCACCTCGATGCGGTGCGGGTGGAACGGGTATGGGTGGCGGGAGGCGTAGTCCGCATCGAGGCCCGCACTCGCGAGTTGTCGGTGGCGTGTCCGGACTGCGGTCGCGGCTCCGCGCGGGTGCACAGCCGCTACCGCCGCGCGCTGGCCGATGTTGCTGTGGGTGGCCGGCCGGTGGTCATCGAGCTGTCGGTGCGACGGTTGTTCTGTGACGGCCCGAGCTGCGGTCGGCGGACGTTCGCCGAGCAGGTCGAAGGGCTGACGGCGCGCTACCAGCGCCGCAGCCCGCTGCTGCAGCACCTGGTGGAGATGGCCGGAGTGCTCCTCGCCGGCCGTGGCGGCGCCCGGCTCCTGCGAATCCTGCAGGTACCGCTGTCGCGGACCAGCGTGCTGTTCCACTTGATGCGCCTGCCCCTTCCGCCGGCAGCGACCCCGCGGGTGTTGGGCGTGGACGACTTCGCGCTGTACGCGGACGTCTACGGAACCCTGCTGGTGGATGCCGACACCCGGCTGCCGATCGAGCTGTGGGCCGGCCGCGACGCCGAGCAATTGGCCACCTGGCTGCGGACGCACCCCGGTGTTGACGTCGCCTGCCGGGACGGCTCGCTGGTCTACCGACAGGGCATCGCCGACGGCGCCCCCAACGCGGTGCAGGTCAGCGACCGCTTCCACCTGTGGCAGGGCCTGTCGAAGCGGGTCGGCGATGTTGCCGCGGCCCACCGAGGATGCTTGTCCGCTGCGGTCCCGGAGCCCGAAGCTACATCACCGCCAACGAGCCCGGCGGCACCGTCCGACGAAGCCGACACCCCCGCCCGCCGCCACGCGAAGCGGCTGTTCGAGGCGGTGCACGCGGTGACCGACACTGGCCGCTCACTCAACTCGGCAGCCCGTGAGCTGGGCCTGAACCGCCGCACCGTGGGCAAGTACGCCCGGGCCGCCACCTGGCAGGAATGCGTACGCCGGATCCCGCCTCGTCGGCCCACGAGTCTTGATCCATACCTGGACTATCTGAGGCAGCGCTGGGAGGAGGGCGAGCACACCGCGACGGTGCTGCACCAGGAGATCTCCGCCAAGGGCTACGGCGGCCACTACCAACGGGTCAAGATGGCCATCGCACCATTACGCCGCGGCCTGCCGATCGACACCCCACGCGAGCGACCACCCTCACCCCGCCAGGTCACCCGCTGGATCACCACCGCACCATCCCGACGCGACCTCCACACCACCGAGGCCCTCCGACGGCGCCTCACCCACTGCCCGGAACTGGCACGAACCCACGACCTGGTCCGTCAGTTCGCCGCCATGCTCGACGCCCATAACGCCCGCCCGCTGGCGCACTGGCTCGAGCAACTGTCCGACGCCGGCCTCCCGGCCCTGGCCGGCCTGGCCAACGCCATCCGCGAGGACCAGCCCGCGGTCGTGCAGGGCATCACCACACCGTTCAACTCCGGTGTCAACGAAGGCCGCATCACCGACCTGAAACTCCAGAAACGGATCATGGCCGGCCGCGCAGGTGTCCCTCTGCTCCGCCACCGTGTCATCCTTATGGCCCTGCTCCGACGCCGCTACGGGTGACGGAGCGTCACCGGCGCACGGTCGCACACCCCAGCATCACGAAAATCTTGCCAGGGCCACGTTCACGTGTACGCCGACAACTAGCAGCAGTTCAACCGGGACCAAGCTCGGCTGCGGGCTCCCGGCGAGCGTGCCATCACACAGCTGAAGTCCTGGCGACTGTTACGGCGAGCCCGATGCTCAACCCGGCGTATCGGCACCGCCATCCAAGCCATCCACACCCTTTTGACCTGCGACTATTCAGGATGAAAGAGATTCAGTGAGCCAACAGGCGTTCTGACCGGTCTTGTGTCACGGCCGTCGCCGTGACACAAGGTGATCGATTTACGATGCCCTACACAGGACCATAACCCTAAGCTGATCAGATGGCGGACAACCTGCTCATCCATGGCGGCAACGAGAACGCCCTTCGTACCCTGAAGGACACCGGTCAGTATCGAGGCAGGGTCAAGTCGGCATATCTGCTACCGCCGTGGGACACGCAATGGGGGTTCGAGCACTACGACGCTCCTGGCCGCGCGTCCTGGCTCGGCATGATGCAGGTACATCTGCGTCAGGTGCGCGACCTGCTCGCCCCTGACGGTTCAGTGTGGCTGCACGTCGACGACCGGCAGTTCGCTGACTGCCGTGTGCTCATGAACAAGGTCTACGGCCGGTCGAACTTCCTATCTACAGTCGTCGTTCAGAAGCCTGCACGGAACGGCTCCCGTCACTTCACGGTCAGCCACGACTACCTACTTGTCTTCGCGAAAGACGCCTCGACCTGGCGGCCGAACCCTCTCCCTCGTGCAGCCGAGTCAGAGCCGACCTTCCGCAACCCTGACAACGATCCCCGCGGGCCGTGGCGAGCAGCCGACCTGTCCTCCCCCGTTCTTCGTGAGGACCTGCGCTACGAAGTGGTAGGTCCGTTCGGCACGGCCATACAGCCACCTGCCCGCCGTTCTTGGCGATTCACCCAGCAGCGTTTCGATGAACTCGATCGCGACGGACGTATCGCATGGTCGCCCGACGGCCGTCCGAAGCTGAAGCTCTATCTATCGGAGGCCCCTGACAAACTGCCCTCCACGGTGTGGAGTCCGGACGACGTGGGGACAAGTTTCCAAGCGGGTCAGCACCTGCGCGGACTGCTCAAGGACATGTACCAGCCGGCTCCACCGCCGGAGCAACTGCTGCGACACATTCTCACGATCGCTACCAACCCCGGTGACCTTGTGTTCGACTACTTCGGCGACTCGGGCACGGCTGCTGCGGTCGCGCACAAAATTGGCCGCCACTGGCTCGCTGTCGACAGCGAGTCTCGCGTCGTCCGAGACCGTCTGGACAAAGTGATCAACGGTAACGACTCGGGCGGCATCACACATGAAGTGAACTGGATAGGCGGCGGTCACTATGACGTGATTGCCGCGGCGAGACCAGACGAAGCATCCGGGCCCTCTGATTCGGGCGCCGACGAACATGTGCGAATTCAGGTCGTCACTTATCGGAAAGACGGGAGCGTCGTTCCCGCATTGGACTCGACCGAGAGGGACCACCGATCGGCCGAGCTAAAGGTCATCAGGCAACGCCGCGAACTGCTGCAGGAGCTTCGGGAGGTCGTCAGCGACAGGAGTGCACCGGAAGCCACAGTTCAACGGATAATCGGACGCAATCACTGGATCTTCGGAGGTGAGTACACAGAAGCCTCGGAACGACGTGACCTGTTGCCCCTCGACCAGCATGACATTCTTCTCGTGCGCGCTGACCGCAGCGTTCACGTCGTCGAACTCAAGAAGCCCGGCGCTGCACTTGTCAGGTGGCACCGCAACAGCCTGATCGTGTCAAACGAGGTGCACGAGGCGGTGAGTCAATGCAGGAACTACGTTCAGAAAATGGATGACGTGGGAGCGACACTGGAAACAATCCACCGCAACACACTTGACCTTGAGTACGATTACCTGCGCACACGGGGAACTGTTGTGGTTGGGAATCCTGATCACGTGGAGCTACCTGGAGTCACTCAGCAGATGGTCGCCCGTACCATCCGTTCCTTCAACATGGACCAGAGTCGCGTGCAAGTACTCACCTACTTGGATCTGATCGAACGCGCGGAAGAAGCACTCCGCTTTATCGAGGACGACCTCGAAGCTCCTGGTATCGAGAGCGCGCCCTGATGGGGTAAACGCTGGTCTCTCTGGCAGACGAGTCGATGCACTCTCAGGCCGCCTGAGGGCTGTTCCGTAACTCAGGGCGAAGGCCGGCGCGTCACCACAGGAAGATCCGTTTGTCCGGTGCGCCTTGACTCGCGGCCTCATCTGGAGCCGGGCCATGCAGGTCGAACCGGGCACTGGCAGGCGGTATCTGGAGTTACGGGACAGCCTTTGAAGGGTGTTGCAGAAGGCCGTGAACTGGGCATCTCCATTGTATGGCTGGGGTGTTGAGGGCCGAGCGGGTGTGGGTGGAGACGTTCACGGGGCTGCGGGTCGATCGATTCGGTCGGCTGCTGAAAGCAGTCCGGGAGCGTGGTGGCGAGGGATGTGGCTGGGGTCGTCCGTGGCGGCTTCCGCTGGCCGAGCGGGTGCTGCTGGTGGCGGTGTACTACCGCACGAACCTCACCATGCGACAGCTCGCCCCGCTCTTCGGTATCTCGCCCGCGACCGTGTGCCGAGTGATCCAAAGGCTCGGCCCGATGCTCGCACTCGAGCCGGCCCGGGCCTGCGCCGATGCCACCGACCGGCTGTGGATTGTCGACGGCACCCTCGTCCCGGTCCGCGACCGCAAGGTCGGAGCATCCTCCCGAAACTACCGGTTCTCGGCGAACGTGCAGGTCATCGTGGACGCCGAGACACGTCTGGTGGTGGCGACCGCCCGTCCGGTGCCCGGCAACACGGCGGACGCGAAAGCCTGGCGGGACTCCGGCCTGGCCGCACACTGCGAGGGCGTGACGGTCCTCGGCGACGGCGCCTACATCAACACCGGACTGATCGTCCCGCACCGCAAACGCCCCGGACGATCCCTGCTCAAGGGCGAGGAAGAAGAACAACGCGCAGCATCGCAAGGTCCGCGCCCGTGTCGAGCACACCTTCTCCCGCATGAAGAACTACAAGATCCTCCGCGACTGCCGGCAACGCGGCGACGGCCTCCACCACGCCGTCCAGGCCGTCGCTCGCATGCACAACCTCGCCCTCGCCGCATGATCACACACGCCCGAGCACCGCTCCGACCTGCGTGATCACGGCCTTCTGCAACACCCTTTAGACACCTCTCTCAACGGCACTGGTGAACCGCCCCGGGTTCGGTAGAGACCTCAGATTGTGGTGGTGACCTGGGGTTTCGTGAGTTCCGTGTAGTAGTTGGTCTCGTACTCGACGGGTGGGACGTGGCCTATCTCACCGTGCAGTCGGCGGTGGCAGTACCAGTCGACCCACTCGGCGGTGGCCAGCTCGACCTGGGAGAGGGTCTTCCAGGGCCGCTGCGGCTTGATCAATTCGGTTTTGAACAGGCCGATCGTGCTCTCCATCAGGGCGTTGTCGTACGCATCGCCGACAGATCCGATCGAGGCCGCGATGCCGGCCGCGTCCAGGTGTTCGGCCAGCCGGAAACTGGTGTACTGGCTCCCCGCGTCGCTGTGATGTATCAACTCGCCGCGAACATGGGGGTGTTCATCGCGGTCGCGCTGCCACAGTGCCATCTCCAGAGCGTCCAGGACGAGCTGGGTCTCCTTCGACGTCGCGGCGGACCAGCCGACGATCCGGCGGGAGAAGGTGTCCACGACGAAGGCCACGTAGACCACCCCGGCCCAGGTCGCCACGTGCGTGAAATCCGCGACCCAGCAGCGATTCGGCGCGCCGGCGACGAAGTCGCGGTCCACCCGGTCCGGGGCCCGCTCGGCCTGGTGGTCCGGAATCGTGGTGAGGACCCTCTTGCCGCGGACCGCGCCGGCGATGCCCAGCTCGCGCATCAGCCGTTCGACGGTGCAGCGGGCCACCGCGTGACCCTGCCGGTTCAGCTCCCGCCAGATCTTCCGGGCCCCGTAGACACGGTAGTTGTCGGTGTGGACCTGGCGGATCCGCTCCTTGAGTTCCGCGTCCCGCACGGAACGGGCAGACGGGACGGCCAGGCGTTTCTTGTGCGCGTAATAGGTGGAAGGGGCGATCTTGCAGTCGTGCTCGGTGAGCATCCTGCAGATCGGCTCGACGCCGCCGAAGCGGTCCCGGTGCTCGTCGATGAACGCTACGAGCGTGTGTGTGGCCGGTCGAGCTCGGCCGCGAAGAAACTCGCTGCCGCCTTCAGGATCTCGTTCGCCCTCTTCAGCTCGGCGTTCTCCTTCTTCAATGCCTTGAGCTGGGCGGACTCCTCCGTCGTCGTTCCCGGCCGCGTCCCCGCGTCGATCTCGTGCTGCTTCACCCAGTTCCGCAGCGTCTCGCGGGACCCGATGCCGAGCTTGTCGGTGACCGCCTGCAGAGCGGCCGTCTCGTTCGGGTGGTCGTCGCGCACCTCGGCGACCATGCGCACCGCGCGACGGCGCAGCTCAAGCGGGTAACGGGAAGGTCGTGCCATGACTCGATCCTTTCATGAAATCGAGTCTCCATTCGAACCGGGGCGGTTCACTGGAGCCCTGTCCGTTGCCTACGGTCCCGCCGTCACCCGTCCGGGGGCCGCCCTGAAAACCCTCATTGACCACGAAAAGTCTCAAGGCAGGGCGGTCCTCAACCGCCCTGCCTCCAGTGCATGGCCTAGCTCTGCTCGGTTGCGATGGGCAGCCGTCGCGCCAGTTCCTCGGCCGTGACCGGGTAGCGCTCGTTCTTCACCTGGCGGTACGTCCGAATGGCGCGGTCGATCTGCGCACGCGATGCCGGCGCAAGATGCACAAGCAGCAACTCGTACAGCGCTTGGTTGTTCTCCTTGGCCGGGATCATCTTGCCCTTACGGGAACCGTCCGGGGTCTCTTGCCAGACTGCAGAGAACGGCGCGGAAGTCATCTTCCAGTCCAGCTCACCGAGGCGCCGAAGGAGTTCCGGCCAATCCAGCAGACCCTGCTCGATGATGTGCCGGGCAGCCCGGACAACTTGCACCTGGACCGCGGGGCGCATGAATGGGTGCCCGTCTCCATCCCGCCCCTTGGGCGCACGGAGATCCTTGGGCGCCGCGTGCGCCTCATAGCGCTCCCGCATGCCGCCGCAGGCGGCAAGCAACTCGTCAATGCGCTTGGCGAGCGCCTCGTAGCTCTCGTCCAGGATGTCGTCCGTGGCCCGCTGGGACGTCTTGTTCATGCTCTCGTGCAGGCCGAAGCCGAGGTCCGTGAGCAGGTCGTACAGGACGCCGATCGTCGTCCAGGCGGTGCCCGTAACGCCCACCTGACGGGTAGCGAGCTTGAGTTCACCGTCATTGCCGACCTTGCTGAAGACCTGAACCACGCCGTCCTGCCGCAGGAATTCGTGGTCATCCAGCAGCCGACGGGTAAGAATCGCAAAGCCGTCGTCCTCATCGAGGGCGATGTTCTCCTGCGCGGTCGTCTTGACGGCGTTGCGGTTGATGTTGGTGAAGAGCCTGCGGGTCCGCCTACGGCCTGCTTCGTCATCGAAGTGGGGAACGACGATGACAGTGATGTCTTCACGCCCGAGTTCCGGGTTGCGCTTGACTGCGTCCTTGATCGCCTTGAGGCGGTGCTGGCCGTCCAACGCGAAGAACTGGTGGGTGCCGTCGAAGGTGAGTACGCCGAAGTTGCGGTCCATACCCGCGAGTACGTCCCCGTTCTCGGAGTTCTTCTCCATTTCCAGCGGGAGGTACTCCGGCGCCCCTCCCCACGCTGCCACGATGATGGCTCCGAGGAAGCGGTTCTCGTTGGTCAGGAGGTAGTTGGTGATTTCAGTGGTGCGTGTGCCGACGCCCCTTTGAATCATGGTGCCCAGGTCCTGATTGCCACCCAGCTCATGCGCGAAGTTGATCTCACGGGCTACTGCCGCGTAGCTCATGAGACATGAGTAGTAGGTCCAGTTACCCACCTTCGCTTCGAACGCGGGAACGAACGTCTTGGACGGCATGGATACCTCTTCTTCGTGCGGTAGTGATCAGGATGTCCAGGCTGCTCGCGGAGCACCGAGCCGACCGCGCAGCTTGGGACGATCCGATTCGTTAAGTGGGGGGTTCCACAGACGGATGAGCCGCTTCTCCAGCCCCCTGATCCTGTGACGATCCGCCACTGTGGTGCACCAGAACTCCATCGGGCGCAGCGGCAGGTAGCGGCTGAGCCGTTGCTCACGGGTCCTCGGTTCGCTCTCGGTCCACAGACTCTCGGGATTGGCCCGCAGGTACCGCCGGTACTCTTTGTAACGCTGGCGAATGGTGTTCCCGTCGTCCGACTTCGAGGCGCCAGCCTGCCCAACGTAGAGGAGTTGGGGGAAGCTGCCGTGAGAGGGACGGCTGTCGACCTGAAACTGGAACTGAGGCCGCCAGACGAACATGTACAGGCCGGGCTCATCCGGGAGAGCAGGGGCAAGGTTCTCCGTAGCCTGATGGACCTCCCAGGGTGAGGCGAATTCTCGTAAGTCCTGGTCAAGTTGCTGACAGCTGTCCGCGTCCAGCATCCGAAGCAGGCCGACCTCGATGGGAAGCGCGGGGCTGTCTTCCTCGCGGTGCCTTTGCACCATACGGGTGAAGGCGTCTCGGCCGGTCGTGCTGGAAACTGACATGCGGATAGACCCCCCGTACACGGCTCAGCGGCTCTGGCATACCCAGTGTGACAGGCGGGACTGACAATCCTTCAGGGAACCCCGAAGGCAGAGGCCCGCCTCGCGGAAAACCTCCGCGAGGCGGGCCTCTGCACGGCTGGGCTAGGCAGTTTCGTTTGGATCATCGGGTGGACCAGAGGAAGATGCCCGCGACGTGGAGTCCGGCCAGGTAGATGGTGGCGGTTTTCTCGTAGCGGGTGGCGATGCCTCGCCACTGTTTGAGGCGGTTGATGCACCGCTCGACGGTGTTGCGCTGTTTGTAGGTCTCGCGGTCGAAGGCTGGTGGTCTGCCGCCTCGGCTGCCTCGGCGGAGCCGGTGGCGGCGTTGGTCTGCGGGGACGGGGATCACGGCCCGGATGCCGCGCTTGCGCAGGTGTTCGCGGATGGCGCGGGAGGAGTATGCCTTGTCGGCGAGGACCACGTCCGGCCTGGTGCGGGGTCGTCCTCGCCGACGGGGGACCCGCAGGCGGGCCATGACCTCGGGAAAGGCAGGTGCGTCACCGGCCTGTCCGGCGGTGAGGACGAACGCGAGGGGCCGGCAGCGGGCATCGGCGGCGAGGTGGATCTTCGTGGTCAGTCCGCCGCGGGAACGGCCGATGGCGTGGTCGCCGGGTTCGCCGGCCGGGGCCCCTTTTTACGGGCCCCGGCCGCGTGCTGGTGGGCCCGCACGATCGTGGAGTCGACCGAGACGGCCCAGCTGACGTCCTCGTCGGCGTCGGCCTGGGCCACCAAGGCGGTGAAAACCCGCTCCCAGGTGCCGTCGACGGCCCACATCCGCAGCCGGTTGTAGACACCCCGCCAGTTGCCGTACTTCTCCGGCAGGTGCACCCACTGCGTACCGGTCTGGAACTTGTAGGCGATCGCGTCGATCACCTCACGATGGTCACGCCAGCGGCCACCCCGCTTCGGCGTCCGGTCCGGGAGCAACGGCTCGATCCGCGCCCACTGCGCGTCAGTCAACGGCACACCCGGACCAACGACCAACTGATCCAAACGAAACGGCCTAGGTGTATTGCCCTGTGAGGTTGGGGACGCGGCTGGCGGGTGGTTGCCCTTTCAGCGCGGTGTGTCCGCGGTGGTGATTGTAGGTGTGCAGCCATTGCGGGAACGCTTGGCGGCGCTCGGCTTCTGACCGGTAGGGGCGTGCGTAGGCCCACTCGTCCAGCAGGGTGCGGTTGAAGCGTTCGACCTTGCCGTTCGTCTGGGGCCGGTAGGGCCGGGTCCGCTTGTGGGCGATCCCGGTCGCTGCCAGGGCATCGCGCCAGTCGCGTGAGCGGTAGCAGGAGCCGTTGTCGGTCAGTACCCGTTCGACGGAGATCCCGGCCTGGGTGAAGAAGGTGTGGGCCCGCTGCCAGAAGGCGGTGGCGGTCTCCTTCTTCTCGTCCGCGTGGATCTCGCTGTAGGCGAGGCGGGAGTGGTCGTCGACGGCGGTGTGCAGGTAGCTGTAGCCGAGGTTGGGACGGCCGTGGACGGCGCGGGGCCGGGCGGGGTCGCGGTGCGCGGAGCTGTTGCGGCCGCCCTGAGCCCTGCCATGGACCTTGTGTCCGCCGCCGTCGGGGATGTTGCCCAGTTTCTTGATGTCGACGTGGACGAGTTCGCCGGGCCTGGCGCGTTCGTAGCGGCGCACCACGCGGCCGGTGGTCCGGTCGAGATGCGACAGGCGGGCCAGGCGGTAGCGGGTGAGCACGCGGTGCACGGTCGAGGGCACCAGGTGCAGGAAGTGCGCGATGCGGGCCGGTCCCCACCGGCGCAGCAGACGGACCTTGATGATCCGCCGCTCGGTACGGGTGGGAGTGCGGCCCGGGCTCGTGCGTGGGCGGCTGGAGCGGTCGGCCATGCCGGCTTCCCCCAGGCGGCGGTAGCGGTCGGCCCACCGCTGGGCGGTGGTGGGCGAGACCTGGAAGCGTTCGGCGGCCCGGCGCAGGGGCCAGCCGTCCTCGACCACGCAACGGGCCAGGCGCAGCCGTCCGGTCTCGGTCAGGGGTGCATTACGGTGGGGCACGAGGGCCTTTCTGGTTGGTGTAGACGTCGCAATCCACACCGAACCGGAAGGCCCTCACCCGTTCAAGATCCCTCGGCCGAGACCTGTCTCACCGTTCACAACCTCCCCGGACAGAACAGCTAGGTGGCTGGGTGCTCGCTACAGGTGACAGACAGAGCAGCCGGCCTCGTCGTCGTCAGAGTCGAGGGCGTCGGAAAGGACTTCCAGCAACGGCCTGTTGGGCTTGACGCGCTTCGCCGCACGCTCCAGCGCCGCCTGATGCTTGGCCTCGATCTCGTCCTTGCGCTCTATGAGTTCCGGCAGCGACTCGCCCTGCGACCAGGTGTAGTTGCGGCCCTTCATGGCGGTGTGTCGGTAGCGGACCTTCTCCTCGTACTCGACGGCGCGGTCGAAGAGGTCGGGGTGGCGTTCCTTGAGACCGACCCATTCGTGCTTGCGCTGGAAGAAGCAGAAGTAGCAGCCAGAGCGTGTGCGCCACTCGTAGTAGTCGGGCAGGCCGATGCCAGCCTCGTCGAGGATGCGCATGACGCCGTCCTTGTCGATGCCGTCTTCACGGAAGGGAAAGACAGCATCGATATTCGGCTTGGTGCTGACGTAGCCGATGCGGTTCTCGTCGGCCCGGATGGCGACGTAGGAGATGACCTTGTCGTCGCCGACCCAGTCCTCCAGGGGCTTGATCTTGAGATTCTTGGTGCACCAGCGCATCTGCGGACTGGGCAGGGTGCCCTGGTAGACCTCCATCCAGTGGTCGAAGTCCCGGTCGGCGTTGAGCCGCACGATGGACTTGCCGAGGGCAGCCTCCAGGCGGTTGAGGTACTCGTAGGTCTCGGGCAGTTCGGCGCCCGTGTCGCAGAAGAAGTACTCCATCTCCGGGACTCGGTTGCGCATGTAGACGGCGAGCGCCGAGGAGTCCTTTCCGCCGGAGATACCGAGCACGTGCCGGACCTTCTGGGTGTCGGCTCCGTCGGTCATCCGTGTGCCTTCCTTTCACTCGCTGCTGCCGCGGCATCGGTCACACACTGGGCGAGGGCCGCGAGCAGGATCCTGGCTCCGTCCGGCCCGAGTGCCTTTTCGGCCTGCTTCAGGACGTCGGCGGCGAGGCTGTTGGCCTCACCGCGGGCCTGTTCCGGCACGTAGATCAGGGTGCGTTGCTCCACGCCGGCGCTGTCTGTCAAGGTCAACAACTGGGCGTCGAGTTTCTCTTCCCGGCCACGGACCTCGTTCCCTGCGTGATGCAGGTGCCCGACGCGGTCGAGAGCGGAAGCCATCGACCGGGCCTTCTGCGGGAAGACCTTGGCCTCGTGGTCGTCCCAGTCGCCGAGAGCGGAGTTGGTCAGCCGTACGACGATGGGTTCCAGCCAGTCGTCGTCCTCAAGGTCGTCGCTGAGGACGAAGTCGACGAAGCCGCGCAGTTCCGGGGTCAGTACCGCGTCGGCGAAGCCCCTCAGCCGGGCCGCGAGCTGTGCGCGCAGCTTCGGCAGTTCGGCCGGCAGGCGGAACTCCTCGGCGAGAACGCGCACGACCTGGGCACGCAGTTTGCTGTCGATGGCAACGAGTTCGTCCGCCGCCGCGGTAAGCCGTTCGACGTAGGTGTTCGCCGCTTCCGCATTGGCGCGTGTGCGGGCCGGGATCTCCGGCAGCCCGAGGGCCTTCGGCAGCGCGTGGAAGATCAGGTCGTCGGGATCCAGGGACCGGGCGATCGTGGTCCGCACGGTGCGGGCGTCGGCGGAGATGTTCTTGGTAGTGCGAGCGTACTTGTGCAGGTCTGCCACGCGCATGATCAAGGCGCTGGCCACGGACAGGAGGTCGGGGTTACGCAGGGCCTTGGAGCGCGGTGCCTCCACGCCGAGCGAGACCATCAGCTTCTTGATGATGCTGCCACGCTGGCCGTCTCCGGCCGGCGTGTACTTCGCTGAGAAGCGTCCCGGACCCTTGACGAGGCGCTCAACGACGTC
The DNA here is from genome assembly GCF_011170125.1 of Streptomyces diastaticus subsp. diastaticus. NCBI lineage: Bacteria > Bacillati > Actinomycetota > Actinomycetes > Kitasatosporales > Streptomycetaceae > Streptomyces > Streptomyces diastaticus. Next base: position 1,400,832 of record NZ_BLLN01000005.1, read on the forward strand.
GATGGTCAGCCGGGGAAGGTAGGTGCCTTCCTCGAACAGGGCGACATCGTGGCGACGGATGAGCAGGGCCGGGATCAGGAAGACCGGCACCACGCCGGCCTTGAGCCCGAACGGCGGGCTCATTAGGACCCGGATGACCTCTTCCATGCTGACCCGCTCGGTGGCCCCGGTCAGTACCTCGTTGAGGGCGTTCCAGGCCGGCTGGGCGTGCTCGTGGTCCTCGCCAGGCGGGGAGAAACCGTATGGGAGCAGGCTCTCCTGCTGGCTCTCGGCCTGGACCACCCCGTTCTCGCGGTGTAGGCCGAGGTAGGCCAGGACACCGTGGTAGATGGCCCGTTCGGCCTTGTACCCGGTGAGGCCGAGGTTCTCCTCGCCTGAGGCGGAGAGCATGGCCGTCAGCAGTATGCCGCGGGCCTGGGCGGCCTGGCTGGTCAAGACGTGCCGACCGAGCATCTCGTTGCGGATGTGCGGGGTGTGCGGGTACACCGATTCACAGGCAAGGGAGACCAGGCCGCTCAGGCTGCGGGCCGTCAAGCCGGAAGCGGCGGGTTCCTCGCCCGGGGCGATGCCGGTGTGCCACAGGCTCCAGGACGCGTCAGAGGATGGCGGATAGAAGGCGTCCTGCAGCAGCTCCAGCAGCTCGGCCTCAGCCTGCACGAGCCGCTCCATGACTTCCCGCCGGGCGACGTGGTCGATGTCCTGCTGGACGCTGAGTTCTTTCAGCGCGACGAGGTAGGTGGCCGTGGCCAGCACCATGTCGGGGTCGGGGGTGGTGCCCACGAGTACAGGCAGAGGCGAGTGGACGTTGGGCCGGTCTGCGTCAGTGCCGAAGTGGAAGACGACGAGGCCGTCGGCAGGCTCCCTCAACTCATCCGGGGCGGCGATGGTCTTGGTCTCCGGGCCGCTGACCACGGTATAGAACACGCGCATCATGCCGGTGACCTGGCTGTGGCGGCTGGCCACGAATGCCTGCGGAACGAGACTGCCGAGCCGATTGATGACCGCAGCGTCATTCAAGTGGCTGATGGTTTCCTTGAGCCTACCGTCGATGTCGACGTCCGTGCCCTGCCAGACCCGGTACTCCCCGCTGAACTCACGGTGGACCACGAAGCCTCGGCGCACGAGGTCGGCGAGCCGCTCTTCGAGTGCTGTGAAGGCGTCGGAGTCGGCGACGTCTGTGGGGTCGTGGAGGGCGAAGTGGATCATCGGGGCGGTGGCGCTGAGGGCCCCGTCGGAGTCGATCAGATTGAGAACGCCGATGGTCTTCAGTACGTCCTGGTCGACATCGGGGAGGCCATTGGCGTCCCGGATGCGTGAGTCGACCTCGATCCACTTGCTCGCGTTGGCGGAGGCGAGCAGGGTGGTGCGCCCGGAGTTGAGGAAGTAGTCGTACAGCTGCGGCAGCCGCACCGAGCTGGCATGCTCCGCCTTCGCCGTGCTGTGCTGGGCCAGCGAGTGGCGGACGGTGTTGGGCTCCCCGCTGTTGAGGAAGCCCGACAGGCTGCGGTCGTGCTGGCCGATCTGGGCGGCAAGGATCGGTGCGGCCAGGGCCGTGATGGGATGCAGCGGGTAGAGGTCGGCGAAGTGGTCGGGGCCGAGTTCAGCGAGAACGCCGAGACCGTGTTGAATCCAGATCTCCGCGGATGCCTCGGCGCAGGCGTTGATCAGGGCCTGCCCCGCAGAGTTGACGGCCGAGCGGTCGAGGCGGCGGCGCAGCAGGTGCAGGGAGTCGCCGTGGTGGGGAACGAAGGTGATGTCTTCGAAGCGCCCCTGGATCTTGGCCCATTCGCGGGTCTTGAGTTCGCTGGACCGTGAGGCGTAGTCCATGAACGACAGATGCTGCAAGGTCATCAGGTAGACGGGCAGCCCGTTTGGGCCAGCCGCCTTCTCGGCGAGTTCCTGCAGCAGGAACAGATCATGCTGGGCGTCGGCGAACTCGTTGTGTCCGGCCAAATGTTCCAGCGTCTTGCCGAACTCGTCGATGACGAGGAGCAGAGGCTGCCGTCCGTCCGCCGTCAGAGCCGTGACGGCGCCGAGAATCTCCTTGGCCCCGGCCCGGTCCGGGTCGGCGCACGCCTCTAGGGCGGCGGCGATGGCCTTCGGGACGCGTTTGCCCCAGCGCCGTTCCGCCGCCGTGTGCAGAGCGCGGGAGAGGGTGGCAACTACGGATTCGCGGCGCGCGGTGGCCACGCCGCCGAGGAACCCGTCGGGGGCGATGGCATCACGGGCTGCGGCCAGGCGCTGAGCGAGGGCGGGGCTGGCCTCTTCGAGGATGCGCTCGGCCTCGCCGCGCCGCTTGGCATCCCGCCCCAGCAGAGCGTCGATGATGTTGGACAGGGTGGACTTGCCGGAGCCGTAGGGGCCGGTGAACGACCAGGCGCGGGTCCGCCGTTGGTCGGCCAGAGCACTCGCGATGCGTTCCAGGACGTCGACGGCCCGGGCGCCGACGTAGGGGTCGTGCAGCGCGTCCTCGACGTCTCGTTCGAGGTTGGTCGAGCGCATCTGGGAGCCGACGAGTTCGATGCCGGCGGGGAACTGCGGGGCGGAGGTCGTCGGGCTACCCGGGGTCCGCGTGGGAGTTGCGGTGGTCACGCGGTCTCCTCAGCAAAGAGTGTCTCGGTGGTGTCGGCCGTGTCTGTGGCGTCCGTGGCCTTCGTGGTGAGTTCCTTCTGCTCGGCCTCGGCGAGCTTGGGGAACTCGGCGGCCCACTCCTCACGAGTGGGGAAGCCAGGGCGGCGGGTGACGAAGTCGTACTGCTCGTCGAGCACTTCCCAGGCCAGATCGAAGGGATCGGCCGTGAAGGCGAGGCTGCGCTGTCCCACGGCCTCGGTCAGGTCGAGCTGCGGGTGGTCCGCGGCGACCTTCTGCAGCGCCATGACGATCTCGTTCTCCCGGACGCGGAAGGCGCGCCCCGGGGAGCCCGGCTCGTTGGCGAGACGGGCCACGGAGATTGAGTTGGCCTGGCGGGAGAACTTGGCGGCGTAGTCGAGGCAGGCATAGGCCAGGACCCGGGCGGGCAGCGAGGTACGGTGCCCGCTGGTGAACTGCCACTCGGCATTTCCGCGCGTCCCGACAAAGGTGAGCAGGTCAAGGTCACGGAAGGGGCATGCGAGCAGGTCCTCGTAACTGCCCGGCGAGCCCGCCTTCTCCGGGGCGCTGCGCGCGTACATCTTGGTGAGGCACTCGATGTCCTTGACGATCGACGCCTCCTCCGGACTCTTGTCGTAGGAGAAGTTCACATGACGGGTGACCACCTGCGTCATGTCCGCGACCGTGAATCGGGAGAACGGCGCGAGATGGAAGGCCGTGTACCAGGCCGGCGCCCAGCTCTTGGCCCCGGGACGGGACGAGACCAACCACCAGTGCAGCAGCCACAGGCTGCCGTTCTCCTCCAGATACGGATCCGCGCCGTCCTCATCGAGGAGCCAGCGGGCCTCCCAAGTGGGATAGGAGAACTTGGCTTGTGTGCCCTTCGTGGGCGAGTGCTCACGGGTGAGCTTGAACGCCCGCGACCAATAGCGCATGGAGTAGACCATGTTCTTGCCCACACCGAACCGCACCGGCGCGTCGACCGCGAGGAACGCACCCTGATCGCGTTTGACCTGCATGTACGCCTTGTGCAGCCAGCCGAAGCGGGGCGCGAACGTTTCGTGTCGCGCGAAGGAATAAAGGGCGGCTTCCCCAAGCCGGCTGTCTGACATCCGGGACCTCTCTGTGTCCAATGCGATTGCTCTAACGACGTTGATAAACGGGGTAACGGTCAGCGGGCTCCGTCGGCTTCGGCCAGCGCGGCCCGAACCTGCGTCACGGCGCGTTTGACGGCCTGCGCGGCGTACTCGATTTCGGCATCCGTGGTGGCGTAACCCAGCGAGAAGCGGATCGTGCTGTCGGCGTCCGCCCGGGACAGCCCCATCGCCAGGAGCACGTGGCTCGGCGTCGGAGCGCCGGACGCGCACGCGCTGCCCTCCGAGGCAGCGACATCGGGCATGGCCGCCAGGACCGCGTCCGCGGGCACCCCAGGAAAAGTAATGCTCGTCACACCGGGCAGGCGCTGATCGCGCCGGCCGTTGATACGGCAGCCGGGCAGGGCGCCGGCGACCAGGCATTCGAGGCGGTCACGCAGGGCTGCGACCCGCTCGGCCTCCTCGCCGAGGCCGCGCGCCGCAGCCTCGGCCGCTGCTCCCGTGCCGATGATCCCTGCCACGTTCAGCGTGCCCGCGCGCCAGCCCCGCTCCTGTCCGCCGCCCACGAGGAGCGGCCGGTGCGGAAGTGGGGACCCACGCCGCACATACAAGGCACCGACTCCCTGCGGCCCGCCGAACTTGTGGGCAGACAGCGACAAAAGGTCGACGTCGAGTTCAGCGACGTCCACGGGGAGGCGGCCGATGAGCTGCGTGGCGTCCGTGTGGACGAGTGCACCGGCTTCACGGGCCGCCTTGGCCACGACGCGGAGATCGGTCAGGACACCGGTCTCGTTGTTCGCCGCCATCAGGGAGACCATTCCCCCTCGACGCACCGCGAAGACCTGATCGAGGGCGTCTAGCTCCACCAGGCCGTCACCACCGACCGGCAGGAGCACAAGATCCTCGGGGCTCCTGACAGTAACCGCGCGGGCTGTCTCCAGCACAGCCGGATGCTCGACAGGGCTTGTGATTAGGGGACTTCCGGCAGTGAACGCGGCCCGCAGGGCCAGATTGTTCGCTTCTGTCGCCCCAGAGGTAAAGATGATCTCGCCGGGCGAGCAGCCGAGGAGGTTGGCTAGCTGCCGGCGTGCGGCGTCGACCCGATGAGCCGCCTGCCGTCCGGGGTGGTGCATGCTTGAGGCGTTGCCGACCGATTGCATGGCCTCGACGACAGCCGCGAGGGCCTCGGGCCGGATCGGAGCGGTGGCATTGTAGTCAAAATAGGGCATATCAGGACCATTCAGCTCGCTCATCGTCTGCCACCTCACCTCGCTCGTGTCGCACACCAATGTACTGCTGGTGGAAAGCTCGCCCCGCATCCGGGGTTCCACCAGCAGCTCGCCGTGATCCTATCCGCGAGCCTAGATCCACTCTTTGAATCACTCGAACGCGTGGTGTCGTAAGCCGCTATCGAATGCATGTTCTATGTTGCACGCCTCGCGCGCGGGCGCACGCTGCAAGCTCCGTTTCGGTGGCCGGGAAGTCGGGCAGCTGCGTGGCCAATTGCCGCCCCTGGCTGGGCTTTTAGTCTGATGGTGCTCCTGTTGTCAGTGGTCCCGTTTAGGGTGGTCCGCACGCTGCAACGCCGCAGATCTGCACGTTGAAGCGCTGCTTGGTGTGCGTCGAGCTGGGGGAGGAACTTCACGATGTTGGTCGGTCCTGTGCGAGCGGCTCACGGCTTGCCGTCAGCCGCATCGGTCAGGTGAGGCTGTGACGACGTGGTCACCGGGAATGCCCTTCGAGGCAGTCCTGGCAAACGCCCCCATGGACTACATCCGCCGGCACCTCGGCAAGGAGCTGTGCGGCCTCCTCGACCTCGTCGACGGAGGCACGGCGGGTAATGAGCGGTTGCGAGCCGTCGCTGCGATCGCGATCGACGCCGAGCTCCTGGTCGCGGAGGAGGACGAGCGCGCCGTACTGCTCGGCCTCATTCCCGGACCCAAGCAGGCGGAACTGGCGCAACGGCTCGGGTCGCTGGGTGACGAGCAACCGCTGGAGTACCTGCAGACGCTTAAGTGGACTCCTGACGAGCGCAGGGAGCTTCTGGAATTCTTCGGCTTCACCGTCGAGCGCGCACAGCCTCAACTACCGCCCTTCAAGCGGGAGACAGCACCCGACTACGCTCTGTTCCCCCATCAGCTCCGCGCGGCGCGCCGGGTCAAGGAGCTGCTGTACGACGGCCCCCGCCGGGCCGTGCTCCATCTGCCCACGGGTGTGGGCAAGACGCGGACCGGCATGAGCATGATCTGCGACCACCTGCGGCAGCACGGGCCCGCCCTGGTGGTGTGGCTGGCCCACGGGCAGGAACTGCTGGAGCAGGCCGCGGCCGAGTTCGAGCGCGCCTGGAGCAAGGTCGGCGACCGCCCTCTGCCGGTCCTCCGCGTATGGGGCAGCGCTTCCCCGGACCTCGCGGACGTGACCGACGGACTGGTCGTCCTCGGGCTGGAGAAGGCCGTCTCAACCGCCAAATCCGACCCACAGTTCCTGCGTACCCTGGCCGCCCGCAGCACTCTGACCGTGTTCGACGAGGCACATCAGATCATCGCCCCCACGTTTCAGGGCGTGGTGGACGACCTGACAGTACGTCACGACTCCAGCCTGCTGGGCCTCACCGCGACCCCGGGTCGCACGTGGGCGGACATCGCCAAGGACGAGGAACTCGCCGACTTCTTCTCCCGCCAGAAGGTCATGCTGGAGATCGAGGGCTACACGAATCCCGTGACAGCCCTCATCGACCAGGGCTACCTGGCCAAACCGATCATGCGCACGGTGGCCGCGGAAGCCGGTATGCATCTGTCGGCCCGGGATCAGCAGAACCTGGCGCGAGCGTTCGAGATCCCGGACAGCATCATCGCCGAGCTCGCGAAGGACGAGCAGTGGAACCTCAAGGTTGTCCAGACGATCATGGAGCTGCTTGAGAAGCAGCACCGGCGCATCCTCGTGTTCGCGGCATCGGTGCAGCACTGCCGACTCATCGCGTCTGTGCTGTCCGCGGCCGGCCTCGACGCGGTATTCGTGACCGGCGAGTCCTCGCCGCGGCACCGAAGCGACGCTATCCGTCGTTTCAAGAGCGCGGCGCGGCGCCCGATGATCCTGTGCAACTTCGGAGTCCTGACTACAGGCTTCGACGCGCCGGCGGCCAGCGCCGCCGTCATCGCCCGGCCGACCAAGTCCCTGGTGTTGTACAGCCAGATGGTCGGCCGGGTCATCCGCGGCCCCAAGGCTGGCGGAACCGAAACCTGCGAGATCGTCACCGTCGTCGACCCGGAGCTCCCCGGGTTCGGCGACGTCGCCGAAGCATTCACCAACTGGGAAGACGTATGGGAGACAGCGTGAGCGGCGAAGGAAACAACTACCGGATCGTCAGTCCTTCGCTGACCGTCAAGGCCATGCGCGACAGCGGCTACAAGAACACTGCCTACGCGCTCGCCGAGCTGATCGACAACAGCATCGACGCCAAAGCCACGCTGGTGCAGGTCTTCGCCTGCGAGAGTCCTATCGAGGGTGCCGCCCGGACCAGGTACCGGGTGGACAAGATCGCTGTCCTCGACAACGGCAAGGGCATGGACAGCGAACTCCTGCGGCGCGCTCTGAAGTACGGCGACGGTCTCGGCGACGACCGCAGCCGAATCGGCCGCTTCGGCATGGGCCTGCCCAACTCCAGCATGTCCCAGTGCACCAAGATCGAAGTCTGGTCGTGGAAGAACGGCGCTGCGAACGCTCTGTACACCCACCTTGACCTAGACGAGATCACCAAGGGCCAGGACGAGGTTCCCGACCCCGTACCTCGCCGTGTGCCGGAGTATTGGGACGACCTGAGCGAGGTGCCCCTGGGCACCAGCGGCACCCTCGTCGTCTGGACGAACCTGGACCGCGTCAAATGGCACAGTGCCGGCGCCACCCTGCGCAACACCGCCGAATTGATCGGCCGCGTGTACCGGCATTACCTGAACGACGGCTCCGTGGACATCAAGATGGCGCCCGTTCGCGACGGGAAGGTCCTCGAAGGGGACAACGGCGCCTACTACGCCGAACCCAACGACCCTCTGTACCTCATGGCGAAGACGGGAACGCCGGCGCCGTTCAACAGCACTCCCATGTTCGAGCCCTTCCACATGGGCAACGAGGCGGAGCCCGGGGTCTACCGCTATCCCGTCACGGTCGATGGCACACAGCACACCGTAACGGTGCGCGCATCCATCGCCCGCCCTGAAGCCCGCCGTTCCGATGTCTCCGGCCATCCGTGGCCCGACACGGCCAACCCGAACCGGGACGCTGGTTCCCAGACGTGGGGACAGCACGCCCGTCGGAACATCGGCGTCTCCCTGGTCCGCAAAGGCCGCGAACTCGACCTTGATACCTCATGGGCCATCGGCTACAACCCCGTGGAGCGGTGGTGGGGCATCGAGGTGGACTTCCCGCCCGAGCTCGACGAGGTGTTCGGCGTCACCAACAACAAGCAGACCGCCGTCGTGTTCTCGTCACTGGCCGACTTCGACTGGTCGGCTGAGCAGGACCCCGACGAAACCCCCAAGGAGTTCAAGGATCGTCTACGGGAACTCGGCGACGCCCGACTGCCGCTGATCGATCTCGCCCAGTACCTCAAGGGCCTCCTGAGCAAGATGCGCCTGAAGTTGAGGCAGCAGACGTTGGGCGGCCGGAAGGGCAAGAAGCGGTACGACGAGAACGTCACCTCCAAGGCCACGGACGCCGTCAAGCGCCGGCAGGAGGACGGGCACACAGGTACGACCGACCTCCTCGCCGAGGAGGCGACGGAAGCCGACAAGCGCCAGGAGCAGCTGACCGCGCTGACCGAGCGACACCACGTCGACGAGGACACCGCCCAGACCCTGGTGGACGAGGCCATGGAGAACGACTGGCGCGTCCGCTGGATCTCCAGTCCCCAGGACTCATCCGCCTTCTTCAATATCGACCTGCTCGCCGGCATGCTCCAGGTGTCCTTCAATACGGAACACCCCCTGCACAGCAAGCTGATGGCCGTTCTTGAGGACGTGCCCGAGGACGCGAACGAAGCAGAGCTCCGCCAGCGGCTTGCCCGTGCGACCGAGACCTTCAAGCTGCTCATCTTCTCCTGGGCGCGGATGGAGGACGAGATCCCCAGCAAGAAGGCGCGCCGGATCATCGCGGATGCCCGAAGCGACTGGGGCCGGTACGCCCGTGACTTCATCGAGGACGGGAGCGAAGAGGAGTGACCCAGCCGGACCATGTCTGGCAGCAGATCGCGGACGTGATGGAGGACGCCGCCGAGGAGGTGGTCATCATCGCCCCCTTCATCAAGAAGGCGATCTTCGAGGAGACCATCGCCGCGGTGCCCTCCTCCGTCCAGAAGATCACGTGTGTCACGCGCTGGACCCCGGCGGAGGTAGCCGCCGGGGTTTCCGACCCGGAGATCATCGAAGCTGCCCAGAGTGACGAACGCATTTCCATTGCCCTGTGTCCGTCCCTCCACGCCAAGCTCTACCGTGCCGACGGCCGCTGTCTGGTCGGCTCGGCCAACCTGACCGGCAAAGCCACTGGACGCGTACCGAACGCCAACGTGGAACTCTTGTTGGAGGTGCCGATCGACCACCCCGAAGTACAGCGGGTCCTCGGCCAGATCAACGCCCGCTCGACCATAGCCACACCCCACACGGCAGCCCTCGTACGGGAGCAGGCTGAACTCCTGAGAAGCGAGCGCGTCACTCCGCCGTCCGAGGACGAAGCAGCGCCGTACTGGTTTCCGGAGACAAGGAGACCGGAGAACGTCTATGCCCTCTACATCGGGCGTCAGCGGTTCACCTCGCTGGTCGAGGCGGGCATCGTGCGGGACCTGGCCATGCTCGATGTTCCCGCTGGCCTCTCGGAAAACGCCTTCAATGCTGAGGTCGAGGCCCGCCTGCATGCAATCCCGGAACTCGGTCAGCTGACCGCAGAACAGCGCCTCAGCAACGTCGAGCTGCAGCGGGCCATCGCCGAGCGGACAGGAGACACAGAGGAGCAGGCGCGCAGAACAACCGAGACGCTCGCGGCCTGGCTCCAGCACTTCGGCCGGTACTACACCGAAGTGGGCTCGTGGGAGCTGCGACCGGGAGTAGAGCACGCCTAAGATCACAGCCACGGCGTCGCCTGCCAGCGCACTGCCGACGAACACGAGCACAGGGTGATGGGGAAGGCCGTCTCATGGCAGAGGTACGCGTTCCGTTCCTCCTCGGACACACCGAGATTGCCTTTCTCTTCCACGTGAAGCAGCAGACCTCTCAAAGATGGCGGACAGCGGGCACGCTCGACGAACCGGATCTGATCGCGTCGGGCAATCCGTACTGGCTGCTGAACACGGTGATGCGACTCGACGGCGAAGGGGACCGCAAAGCCGACCGAGAACGGCTAGCGATGTACAAGGCTGGTATCCCTCAGGGCTACGACCCAGAAGACAAGGAGCACCTCCCGGTCGTCGTCGGTATCCAAGAGGCAGCGCGCGTACTCGGCCAGGACGCACAGGCCATCTCTCGGTGGCGGAACCGGCAGCGGATCGCCGAGGCCGACCTGTTCGTCTCCGGTTCTCCGCTCTGGCTCCTTGAGACGATCCTGGACGACGCGCGACAGCGTCAGCGAACCATCGTGACCTCCGCAGTCGCCGCGCTCCGTGCAGGACAGCGCCCTCCCCAGAAGCCCCGCGGTCGAAGGCCGAGCACCCCCCAGGCAAGCCCGCCTCGCCAGCCACTGCCTGCCGCACAGACGTTCAGCAGCGCTGACCACGGCGCCGCAGCGGAGTTTCTGGCGTCCGTTCTGGCCAAGGGATATTCCGTCACCATCAAGCCCCGGCCGTAGCTCCTCACCACATCCGGCCCGTGCCGACCCACGCCCCCGTTGACCTCTATGTTCGCCAACAGCAGTGAGAGAGACACTTGCTTCTGTCGTGCGACATACATACTGTCTCTCATATGGCGATCTTGCAGCACACCCTCGGAGACCATCACGTCGATCCCACAGACCCCCTCCTCAAAGCCGCATGCAGCGAGCCCAACCGTCGGCTTATGAAAGTCATTTCCTACGGCGGCGGAGTTCAGAGCACGGCCCTGCTCGTGCTGGCCGCTCGCAGAGAGATCGACTTCCGCACCTTCCTGTTCGCCAACGTCGGGGACGATAGCGAGCATCCAGCAACCCTCGCGTACGTCCGTGAGATCGCCATCCCGTACGCCATGCGTGCGGGACTGGACATCCACGAGCTCAAGCGCCGGCGACGCGACGGGGCCAGCGAAACGCTCATGCAGCGGCTGAACCGGCCGGACACCCGGTCGATCCCCATTCCGGTCCGCATGGCCAACGGTGCTCCTGGCCGCCGCAACTGCACTGCCGACTTCAAGATCAAGGTGGTCGGGCGGTGGCTTCGGGAGCATGGCGCCACCGCAGAGGAGCCGGCGGCGGTCGGCATCGGCATTTCGGTTGACGAAATCCATCGCGCCAACCGCCGGCGGCGGGAAGCCCACGAGGATATCGAATACCCTCTCCTCGATCTCGGGCTGCGCCGGGATGACTGTGAGCGCATCATCGCCGAGGCCGGCCTGCCGGTACCGCCCAAGAGCTCCTGCTTCTTCTGCCCCTTCCGCACCGTCGGCGCCTGGCGCCACCAGCGCCGGCACGAGCCGGAGTTGTTCGCTCAGTCGGTCCGGCTGGAGGAGACAATCAACCGACGGCGGGCCGCGCTCGGGCGGGATGCCGTGTATCTCACGAGGTACGGGATCCCGCTGACACAAGCCATCCCCGACGAGAGCCCAGCGGAAGGCGACGCCGATGAGAATGAAGGTGCATGCGACTCCGGTTGGTGCATGACCTGATACGTGTCGAGCAGGTCACGACGGGTGGGCCCGGAGCTATGGCTCCGGGCCCACCCGTCGTTTACCCCTGGGCTGCCGACGTGATCGGCGCGGGGCACTGCATATGGCGGAATCAGAGCTCGGGCGGCTCGCCGGGCTGAAGGTGGAGAACGGCGAGGTACTCGCCGTAGGGCATCTCTTCATCCACCCACCGGCTGCCGCCAGAGGCGCCGGGAATCCACATGCCGTCGAGAAGGTACTTGTCGTCGAAGACGGCGACGCGGTCCTCCTGTACCGCCGCCGCCATAAGCAGCTGGATTCCCAGCAGCAGCACCGTGGAGGCTTCCTTGACCGCGCAGACCTCGCCGTGCCCGGTGGGAAAGACCTTCCCGTCCGCGTCGCTTTCCGGCTCGGGGATGGCGGCACGGCCCCGGACGGCCATCTCGTGCAGGGCAATCGCCTGGGTCACCGCTGCCGCCACCGGCGTGCCGGCACCCGGCACTCCGTCCGGGGCATGCGCCCGCAGATGGTCGGCGACCGCGCGTGCGTGCACCAGCCATGCGTCGCCATGGTGGTGCAGGCGCTGTTCTGCTGCCTCGACGGCCAGTCCAGACTCCGTGGTGCCCGGGTGCAGCAGCCGGACGAATCCTTCAAGTGCTGCGCGCAGGTAGCCAAGACGGACTTGGTGCTGCTGCCACTCCTCCATCATCTCGGTCCAGACGGCGTCGAAGTCGAGGCCGGCCGAGCACATGCCGCCGTCGTCGTACGACATGTCGAACGTCACCGTGCGCAGGCCCTGCGCGAGGCGCAGCCACTTGTAGGCCGTGTCCCAGCTGTTCTGCGCCCCGGGAACACTGGAGACGGCGGAGGCATGCTCCACCCAGTCGGTGAGTTCGCGGACGTGCTCCTCGGGCTCGGACAGCGCAAGGGTTGACAGCGTGCGGTACGAGGGCAGGCAGGGGCCCTCCATCCGGGTAGTGGTCATGGGTGGAGCGTGACACACGGCACTGACAATCGCTCCGGTGCCGATCGTCGGCGCGACCCTCAGGTGCTTGTGGTGCGCCGTACAAGCCGGTGACCTCGCAACGCCCGACCGCAACGTACGAGTTCGCGTTCCCAGCCCTCTTCCGTGCCGATCAGGTGCGGGCTCTCGTAGAGGCCGGCGCGTACCTCGGCGTCCGTGAGCCGCCGGTATTTGGGTGCGTCGGGATCATCCTCGGCGAGGAACTCGTGTTTCCGGTGAAGCAGAGGACGGTTGGTGGAGTCCGCGTAGGAGGTGAAGGAGGACTTGAGGGTCTTCAGGTCGACGGCGTATGACGCTGCGATGCGCGGGTGAGGGTCCATGTCGAACTCGGGGTAGTCCAGCCAGCTGACACCGCGGCCCTGGTGGCGGAGCTTGACCACGGACCATTCGCCAGGGCGGCCGGCAGCGATGCTCGCGCACTGCTCGTACAGGCGCAGCACGGCTGGGATCCGGTGGAGTGCCCGGCGGTGCACGTACAGGGCGGTCGCGGTGAATTTGCCGGCAATTGATCCGTTCATCGCGCGACGGACGTAGGCGTCGTCGCGCAGCTTGAACAGCAGCCGATCCGCTCGCTGGCACGCCTCGGCGTATGAAGGGAAGAAGGCACGGATGTCCAGTTGCACCGGCAGGGGCAGACTGCTGACCGGGCCTCGGCCGTGAAACAGCTCCAGCGCGAGGAACAACAGCGTGTCGAGGGCTCCACGCTCGGCACTTCGTTCGACCTTCACAGGGTCTGCTTCCTGCTCGGCAAGGCGCTTGAGTTCAGCGGGGCGCACGTGGCCGAGGAGGCTGATGATGGGCTGCGGCATTTCCTCCAGCTGGGGCATCCTGCCGCGCTCTTCGAGATGAGCGACGACCGAGGTGATCGCCGAGGCGGTGTCTTCGGACGCCAGCCACCCCCCGTCGGGGGTGACCTGGCGGGCCAGGTAGCTCAGGCGGGCCGCATCATCTTTGAAGGCATAAACAATTCCTGGCGCCGCCGACACGCAGCGGACGCCAGTGGCTTCCTCAACGTAGTCGCGCAGCTCGCCGGCGGCGTATAGGTGCTGGAACGTGCGGCGGCGCGTGAGGATGCCGTCGCCGTACTCCATACCTTTGATCTGGTTGCGCTCCCACCTCAATCGCGCGGACACCACGAGCGCCGACTTGGCGAGGTCCCATGCCCGTAGGAGCGTCTCCCGTCGTTCGGCGGGATTCTCAATGACGTTCAGAACATAGGTGAGAAGGACCACGTCGGCCGGCTCGCGCCGCCCGTCCGGAAAGTGCACCGGGTCCCACCCCGCGGCATCGAGACCGAGGTCCTGCAGCGCCCGTACATCGCCGCCACGCCCACAGCCGTAATCCAGCACTCCCGTTTCGGGTTCCAGCTGGAGGTCACCGACCGCGCGGCGGGCCGGCAGCGAGAGACCGACTCGGCCGATTGCGGTCTGATGCCTCTGGCTGCTCCACAGCTGCTGTGTCATCGGCGTCCCCTGATTAGACGGACAGGCCAACATGCGACAGCACCGAACCATACGGGACACTCGACCGGGAACAGGTAGAAGCCATCACCCTTCGAACCATGGGTGCGGTGTGCTTTGAGGTCGGTGGGGCAAGTAGCCCCATCGCCTCCGTGCATGAAAAACCTGCACCTCTGGCGCCAATCGAAGTTGCTGGGTAACCAATCACCACGCGCCTTGTTGTCACCCTGAAAGTGATGGCTCCCGCGGTCACGGCCGGCCGACCCGCTAGCCGTTCACGCTGATCATCGACCCGCACGAGCGGGGCAACATAGCGCGGGATCGCCGGTTGGCCAAACCGGCCATCCCGCGCACCATAGATGCACCACCGCCACGCCCTGCCCGCACGTCGAGAGGCTCCTCCCACGACCGCAGACACGACACGTAGCGCAGCCCGCCGCGAAGCCGGCAGCGGCAGGCGATCACGCGCCGCGTAGCTTGCCCGAAACAACTCCTGCGCCCGCTCGACGTCCCTCGGCGTACGGAGCTGCACCTCCAGATCGCCCGTCCCGTGGTGACCGAGACCGGACACGTCCCGGGTGAAGCCCGGAAGGAGGTCGACGTCCTTCGGGTCGACCTTCAGGTAGACCAGCAGCTTGCTGCGCTGTGGCGGGCACAAACAGGCGAAGTTCCGCAGCCGCTGATACGCCCGGTAGGTCTTGCGCTCCACCCGGTTCACGCTTCCCCCGAGCCCGAGCAGGACCTCGTCGACCCCACCCGCCAACTCGCGCATCGCCGCGCCCCGGACGTCGGCCGCCGCTGCCGGGGCAACAGACTGGCGCCGTGCCCGGCGGGCCACCGGCATGCCGCCGCTCACGGAGGCCACGGTCTCAAGCCCTCGTCGACCTGCGGCCCGTCTACCACCGACTCGAGGAACGCATAAGGGCCCACGTCGTCCTCTGCTGGCTCGCCCTGCTGCTGATCCGCATCGTCGAGACCACCACCGGTCAGACCTGGCCCACCGTCCGCCGAGAACTCGACCGCATCCACCTCGGCACCTTCACCGGCCCCGCCGGCCTGTTCCGGCAGGTCACCGCCCTCACCAAGCCCCAGACCGACCTCCTGGCCAAGCTCTCCGTCCCGACCCCGAAGCAGATCATCACGCTCGAACCCGAAACCCCGCTGACCAGCACAAACACCAGCGCCTAGAGAAACGCCTCTCAGGCGCCCTCACCCATGTCCACGCAGGTCAATCCCCAGGTTCGGGACTCTAGCCCGCTGAATTACCGGCACGCAGGTTCGGAAGCGTGAAAGTAGCGTGAGACCTTACGTACGGGCCAATCGGGTCTCCCACGCACTCGCGATCCTGTCCGACTCAGCCACCACGCAGCGAAGACTGTGCGGAAAGCGGATGTGGAACGGTGAAGCTGAACCGACACGCCCAGGTAGGCCAGCAGACGTGCTCTCCGCGCGAGCGGAGGTGAGCCGCCCATTGCCGCGGAGGAACAAGGCCAGCCTCCAGCGCACAGCCCCCGGCCCGCCGCGCTGCCCTACGTCGAGTAAAACCGAAAGAGTCTCCGTCAGCCGTGGGAGCGCTCTGGGACTTTTCTGGGACTTTCGGCTTCATCAACCGGCACGAGCGTGAAACAGCTGAAAGACCATTCTCCCAGGTCAGCGACTGAATCCCTCACATCGTCGCAGGTCACCGCGCCGGCTGGTCTCTTCCGGGACATCCGATCTGCAGGACCCGGCGACTCCGCTTTGAGCGTCATCAGCCCTCGGCGTTGCCTCGTCACCCGCAGCCTTGACGCCCCCTGACCTGCCCAACGTGCGCCTGACGCCCCATCAGAACGAGCGTCAAATGAGCGTCACGAGCGTCATTTCAGCGTCAAGATATCGCCCGTAACGCCCACACCGCACATAATGGCACGCACAAAACCGCAGGTCAGGCACCCTTTGCGACCGGCTCAAGGATCGCCACGCACTCCACATGATGCGTCATCGGAAACAGATCGAACGCCCGCATCACCCGCACCCGGTACCCGCCCTCCCGGAAGTACCCCAGGTCCCGCGCCAGCGCCGCCGGATCGCAGGCCACGTACGCGATACGCCTCGCGCCCAGCGTGCACAGCCGGGCCACCGTCTGCTTGCCGGCGCCCGCCCTCGGGGGGTCGAGGACGATGAGGTCGGTCTCGGTGATGCCGGTGCGGGGGAGGACCTGTTCGACCTTGCCCTGTTCGATGCGGACGCGGTCGAAGTCCTTGAGGTTGTGGCGGGCGTCCTCGACGGCGCGTTTGGTGACCTCGATGCCGAGGACGGCGCCCTTGTCGCCGACGCGGTCGGCGAGGGCGCCGGCGAAGAGGCCGACGCCGCAGTAGAGGTCGAGGGCGGTGTCGCCCTTGCGCGGGAGGAGGCCCTGCATGACGGCCTCGACGAGGGTGTCGGCGGCCTTGGGGTGGACCTGCCAGAAGCCGCCGTTGCCGACGCGCCAGGTGTGGTCGTCGGCGCGTTCGCGGACGAAGGCGCGGCCGTGGACGCGGTGGACGCCGCCGTCGCGCTCGTCGACGCGCAGGACCGAGACCGGGCGGTCCAGCTCGACCAGGGGGAGGCGGGCGCCGGGGCGGGGGGTGAGGACGACCTGGCGGTCGCCGGAGCCGGAGGCGGCGATGGCCTCGACGGACTCCATGCCGCTCCAGTCGCGCCGCTCGATGCCGAGTTCGCTGACGCCCTCGGCGGCGATCATGCAGTGCTCGACGGGCTCGACCTCGTGCGAGCGGTGGCGACGCAGTCCGGCGTGGCCGTCGGCGTCGACCGCGTACTGGACGCGGGTGCGCCAGGCCGGGACCTCGCCGGCGGGGAGCTTGTCGCCGGGGGCGGGGGCGACGGTGCCGTCCCAGCCGGCCTGTTCGGGGGTGAGGCCGGCCAGGTGCTGGAGCTGCTCGGCGATGACCTCGCCCTTGAGGCGGCGCTGGGCGCCGGGCTTGGCGTGCTGCCAGTCGCAGCCGCCGCAGCGGCCGGGGCCGGCGTACGGGCAGGGGGCCGGGACGCGGTCCTTGGCGGCGTCGAGGATCTCGACGGCGTCGGCGCGCAGGAAGCGGGAGGTCTCGTCGCCGTGGGTGACCCGGGCGACGACCCGCTCGCCGGGCAGGGTGTGGCGCACGAAGAGGACGCGCCCGGCCTCGGTGCGGGCGACGCAGTGGCCGCCGTGGGCGACCGGGCCGACCTCGACCTCGTACTCCTCCCCTACCAGCGACCCCGGTGACGTCTGTGGTTCTTGCGGCATGAGGGGGTGACTCCAAAGGAAGGGGAGAGCGGGGTGTACGAGGTTGCGGCGGCGGGCCGCAGCCGCAACCTCCCAGTGTACGGGCGCCGGGCGGCCCGCCGTCACGGGCGGCGGTCGCCCTCCCGGCGGCCGGCGGCCAGGCCCTTCTTCTCCACGGGGCCGCGGCGGACGTCGCCGGGCGCGGACCAGTTGGCGCGGCGGCGGGCCCGGTGCCTGGCGGCTTCGGAGGATTCGAGCTGGTAGGGGACGGAGGTGACCATCACGCCGGGGGTGAAGTGGAGGCGTCCCTTGAGCCGCAGCGCGGACTGGTTGTGCAGCAGGTGCTCGAACCAGTGGCCGACCACGTACTCGGGGATGATGACGCTCACCACGTCGCGCGGGTGCTCCTTGCGCAGCCGCTTGACGTACTCGATGACCGGGCGGGTGATCTCGCGGTACGGGGAGTCGATGATCTTGAGCGGTACCTCGATGCCCCGGCGTTCCCACTCCTCGCGCAGGGCGCGGGTGTCCTCGGCGTCGACGTTGATGGTGAGCGCCTCCAGGCTGTCGGCGCGCATCAGCTTGGCGTAGGCGAGCGCCCGCAGCGTGGGGCGGTGCAGCTTGGAGACGAGGACGATCGAGTGCATGCGCGAGGGGCGCAGGGTCTCGTCCCCACGGTCGTCGGCGGGGGCGGCGATCTCCTCGGCGACGTTGTCGTAGTGCGCGCGGATGGAGGTCATGACGGCGTAGAAGAGGACCATGCCGAGGACGGCGACCCAGGCGCCGTGGCTGAACTTCGTCACCAGGACGACGATCAGGACGACGCAGGTGAGGACGGCGCCGAAGGCGTTGATCGCGCGGACGCGGTGGATGTGGAGGCGCCGGCGCGGGTCCTCCTCGGTGGGGAGTTCCTTGTTCCAGTGCCGGACCATGCCGATCTGGCTGAGGGTGAAGGAGACGAAGACGCCGACGATGTAGAGCTGGATGAGCCGGGTCGAGTCGGCGCCGTAGACGACGACCAGCAGGGCGGCGGCGCCGGCCAGCAGGATGATGCCGTTGGAGAAGGCGAGCCGGTCGCCGCGGGTGTGGAGCTGGCGCGGCAGGTACGCGTCCCGGGCCAGGATCGATCCCAGCAGGGGGAAGCCGTTGAACGCCGTGTTGGCCGCCAGGAAGAGGACGAGGGCGGTGGCGACGGCGAGCAGGACGAAGAGGAAGGTCCCGTCGCCGAAGACCGCGGCGGCGACCTGGCTGATCACCGGCTGCTGGACGTAGTCGGGGCCGACGGGGACGCCGTTGTCGTAGAGGTCCCTGGCCGGGTACTCGGCCATGCGTACGCCGGTCTCGCGGGCGAGGGCGATGATGCCGCAGAACATGGTGGCGGCGAGGAGCCCCATCATCGCCAGCGTGGTGGCGGCGTTGCGGCTCTTGGGGCGGCGGAAGCCGGGGACGCCGTTGCTGATCGCCTCGACGCCGGTGAGCGCGGCGCAGCCGGAGGAGAAGGCGCGCAGCAGCAGGAAGACCAGGGCGAAGCCGGCGAGGCCGGGGTGCTCCGGCCTGATCTCGAACGCCGCGGTGGGCGCGGACATCGACTCGCCGAGCACGAGGCCACGGACCCCGCCCCAGATCAGCATGAGGAAGACGCCGGCGACGAAGACGTAGGTGGGGACGGCGAAGAGGGTGCCCGACTCCCGTACGCCGCGCAGGTTCATCACCGAGAGCAGGGCGATGGCGATGAGGGCGCACAGCGTCTTGTTCTCGACGACGAAGGGGACGGCCGAGCCGAGGTTCTCGATCCCGGCGGAGACCGACACGGCCACGGTCAGCACGTAGTCGACGAGGAGCGCGCTGGCGACGGTGCGCCCCGCGCGCGGGCCCAGGTTGGCCTTGGCGACCTCGTAGGTGCCGCCGCCGTTGGGGTAGGCGTGCACCGTCTGCCGGTAGGAGGTGACCACGGTGGCCATCAGGACCACCACCGCCAGCGCGATCCAGGGGCTGAAGTGGTACGCGGACGCGCCCGCCAGCGAGAGGATCAGCAGCACCTCGCCGGGCGCGTAGGCGACCGAGGAGAGCGGGTCGGAGGCGAAGACGGGGAGGGCGATCCGCTTGGGGAGGAGGGTCTCCCCCAGCTTGTCGCTCGGCAGTGCGCGCCCGATGAGGAGCCGTTTGGGCACGTCGGTCAGTTTGGACACGGTGGGGATCGTAAGCGTTGTCCGACGGCGCCGCCGCGCAGCCGGCGCCTCGCCCGGCGGGTCGGACCGGCCACGCGGTGACCGACGGAAAGGCCCCGTTACGCCCCATTCCCTCCCGCCCGCCCTGTGACGCTTCGGGCACTATGCCCTGAAAGCGAGGTGCGGCGGCCGTGAGGCGCGACACGGTGGTCCGGAGAGTGCCACGCCGCTCCTTGACGGCTTCTTGACGAGCCGCTCACACCTTCTTGACGGAGACCCTGACGGCCCCTTGACGCGGGGCGCGCCGGGGCCTCGCGGGGCGCGGGCCCGCTGGCCCGGCGGGCGGCCCCGGCCCCTTAAGCTCGTGCCGGGCCCGCGCCGCGGCGCGGTCCGATCCGGGCGCGGCCGTACGGGGCGCCCGGCCCGGCCGAGGAGAAGAGTGAGCAGGATGTTGTCGCAGACCGGCCCGAAGACCAGGAGTGCGGGGTAAGGATCGGTGCACATCGTCATCATGGGCTGCGGCCGGGTGGGTTCCACGCTGGCGCAGACCCTGGAGCAGCAGGGGCACACGGTCGCCGTGGTCGACCAGGACCCCACGGCGTTCCGGCGTCTCGGGGCCGGTTTCGGCGGGCGGCGGGTGACCGGGGTCGGCTTCGACCAGGACACGCTGCGCGAGGCCGGGATCGAGGAGGCGGGCGCGTTCGCCGCGGTGAGCAGCGGCGACAACTCCAACATCATCGCCGCCCGGGTCGCCCGCGAGACCTTCGGCATCGAGAACGTCGCCGCCCGCATCTACGACCCGCGCCGCGCCGAGGTCTACCAGCGCCTCGGCATCCCCACCGTGGCCACGGTCCGCTGGACCGCCGACCAGATGCTGCGCCGGCTGCTGCCCTCGGGGGCGGAGCCGCTGTGGCGGGACCCGACCGGCGGGGTGCAGCTCGCCGAGGTGTACGCCTCCCCGGTGTGGATCGGCCACAAGATCAGCCGGCTCCAGGAGGAGACCGGGGTACGGGTGGCCTTTTTGACCCGGCTGGGCGAGGCGATGCTGCCGACCTCCCAGACGGTGCTCCAGGAGGGCGACCTCGTACACGTGATGATGCGTCCCGAGGACGTCGCCGAGGTCGAGGCGGCATTCGCGGAGGGACCGGAGGAGGACGGACACCGATGAGGGTCGCCATTGCGGGAGCCGGGGCCGTGGGCCGCTCGATCGCCGGTGAGCTGCTGGTGAACGGCCACGAGATCCTGCTGATCGACAAGACGCCGAGCGCGATCTCGGTGGAGCGGGTGCCGCGCGCCGAGTGGCTGCTCGCCGACGCCTGCGAGATCACCTCGCTGGACGAGGCCGCGCTCCAGCGCTGCCACGTGGTGATCGCGGCCACCGGGGACGACAAGGTCAACCTGGTGGTCTCCCTGCTCGCCAAGACGGAGTACGGGGTCCCGCGTGTCGTCTCCCGGGTCAACAACCCGAAGAACGAGTGGCTCTTCAACGAGTCCTGGGGCGTCGACGTCGCCGTCTCCACACCCCGCCTGATGTCCGCCCTGGTCGAGGAGGCGGTCAGTGTCGGCGACCTGGTCCGGCTGCTGCGGTTCAGCCAGGGTGACGCCAACCTGGTCGAGCTGACGCTGCCGCCGGAGTCGACGCTGGCCGGCATCCGCGTCGGAGACGTCCGCTGGCCGGAGGACACCTCCCTGGTCACCATCATCCGGGGCTCCCGGGTCCTGACGCCGTCCCCGCAGGAGGCTCTGGAGCCCGGCGACGAGCTCCTCTTCGTCGCGGCCCAGGCCCAGGAGGAGCGCCTGGAGGAACTGCTCTCCGCCCGTCACGGCCCCGGCCCGCGCCCGGCCGCCGGGGGGCAGGAGGGTCCCCGGAACACCTGACGGGCGGGGACGCGGCCGCCGACAGCCGAAGGCCCGGAACCAGACGGTTCCGGGCCTTCGTGTTGCCGCGGTACGGCGGGGAGCGTCAGCTCTCCCCCGGCTCCTTCGCGGCCCTGGCGGCCTTCTCGGCCTTCTCCGCCTCCTCGGCCGCCTCCATCTCCGCGAACACGTCGATCGGCGCGGGCGCCTTCGCCAGGAAGACCCAGGTCAGCCAGACCGCCAGCAGGAACGGCGGGATCTTCAGCGAGACCAGGACCCAGCCGAGCTGCGTGGTGTCGGCCCACCAGTAGAGCGGGAAGAGGATCGCGCACTTGGCGAGCAGGATGAGGCCCCAGGCGTAGCTGGCCCGGGTGTACGCCTTCTTGCGGCCGGGGTTGCGGGTGCGCCAGGAGAGGTTCTCCTTGAAGATCGGGCCGAGGATGAGGCCGATCAGGGGGACGCCCGCGACGGCGGTGAGGATGTACGCGAGGGAGAGGCCCAGCGTGTACAGCATGCCGGGCAGGTAGAAGTCCTTGGCGTTGCCCGTCATCATCGCGAAGACCACGCCGAAGGCGACGCCGAAGACGCCGCTGAAGGCGTGTTTGACGGTGTCCCGGCGCACCAGGCGGGCGACGCCCAGCACCAGGGAGACCGCGAGCGCCGCGATGGCGGAGACGTGCAGGTCGGCGTTGATCGTGTAGATGGTCACGAAGAGCAGGCCCGGCAGGACCGTCTCAACCATGCCGCGCACTCCGCCGAACGCCTCGAAGAGGGCGGCCTCGGTGACGGCGCGGGCGTCCGCGTCGCCGCTCGGCCGTCCGGCGGCGGGGTCGGCGGTGCTGTGGGGGGCGTCGGCGTCGGACGCCGTGCTCCGGTGGTCGGTCGGCTTGTCGATGGACGTCACCGGTCACTCCCGTCCGAGCGGTCTCAGTTCGTACTTCGGGTTGAACAGCGTGCGGCGGCCGTGGCTCATGGCGACCCGGCCCGAGGCGATCAGTCGGCGGCCCGGTTCGATGCCGGTGATGGAGCGCCGGCCGAGCCAGACCACGTCGAGCGAGCCGGTGCCGTCGAACAGCTCGGCCTCCAGCGCGGGCACCCCCGCCCGAGGACGGAGGGTGACCGTGCGCAAGGTACCAGTAACGGTGACCATCTCCCGGTCACCGCAGGTGTCGATGCGGGCGCAGCCGCTGGTCGCGGTCTCCTCTCGGAGCTCGTCGGACTCCAGCCGCTCGGGGGAGGCGGAGATGTCCGACAGCCGGTCCAGGATGCGCCGGAACCGGCCGGCGGGCTTCTCGGGACGCGGGGCTGCACTCATGGTTGCAGCCTACCCAAGCACGGGTGCCCGGCGGCGGTCACGCCGCTGTCACCCCTGCGGGCGGCGCTCGAACCGGTATCCCATTCCGGGCTCGGTGATGAAGTGGCGCGGGTGGGCCGGGTCGGTCTCCAGCTTGCGGCGGAGCTGGGCCATGTAGACCCGCAGGTAGTTGGACTCGGTGCCGTAGGAGGGGCCCCAGACCTCCTGGAGGAGCTGCTTCTGGCTGACCAGGCGGCCGGTGTTGCGGACCAGGACCTCCAGCAGGTGCCACTCGGTGGGGGTGAGCCGCACGTCGCGGCCCTGGCGATGGACGCGCTTGGCGGCGAGGTCGACGGTGAAGTCGGCGGCGTCCACCACCTCCGCCTCCTCGTCGGGAGCGGCCGGTTCGGTACGGCGGACGGCGGCGCGCAGCCGGGCCAGCAGCTCGTCCATGCCGAACGGCTTGGTGACGTAGTCGTCGGCGCCCGCGTCGAGCGCCTGCACCTTCTCGTCGGAGCTCTGCCGGGCGGAGAGCACCAGAACCGGGACGCGGGACCAGGAACGCAGCCCGCGCAGGACGTCCACGCCGTCCATGTCGGGCAGTCCGAGGTCCAGGACGATCACGTCGGGGTGGCGCTCGGCGGCGAGCCGGAGCGCGGTGGTGCCGTCGCCGGCGGAGTCGACCTCGTACTGGCGGGCCCGGAGGTTCAGCTCCAGGGCACGGACGATCTGGGGTTCGTCGTCGACCACGAGGACCCGGGTCATCTCGGGGTGCCTTTCTGTCCGGTCGCGGGTCATGACGTGACCTGCGCGGGAAGTACGGTACGGGCTCCGGCGCGGGGGCCGGTGACCGCCCTCAGCGTGAGGACCATGGTGAGGCCGCCGCCGGGGGTGTCCTCGGCGTTGAGGGTGCCGCCCATCGCCTCCGCGAAACCGCGGGCGACGGCGAGGCCGAGGCCGACCCCGGCGCCGCGCGGAGCGTCACCGTACCGCTGGAACGGGGCGAAGATGCGGTCCTTGGCGTCATCGGGGACCCCCGGGCCGCGGTCCATGACGCGCAGTTCCACCCGGTCGCCCAGCGCGCTCGCCGCTACCAGCACGGGCGCGCCGTCGGGCGAGTACTTGACGGCGTTCTCCACGACGTTGGCGACGGAGCGCTCCAGCAGGCCGGGGTCGACGGCGACCATCGGCAGCGTCTCGGGGATGTCCAGGTGGGCGCTGCCCTCGGGGACGCCGCCGAGCGCCATCGGCACCACCTCGTCGAGGTCGACCTCGCGGATGAGCGGGGTGACGGTGCCGGTCTGGAGGCGGGACATGTCGAGGAGGTTGCCGACCAGGTGGTCGAGGCGGTCGGCGCCGTGCTCGATGCTGGCCAGCAGCTCGGCCTGGTCCTGCTCGGACCAGGCGACGTCGTCGGAGCGCAGCGAGGTGACCGAGGCCTTGATCGCGGCGAGCGGGGTGCGCAGGTCATGGCTGACGGCGGCGAGCAGGGCAGTGCGGATGCGGTTGCCCTCGGCCAGACGGCGGGCCTGGTCGGCCTCGTCCTGGAGACGCTGGCGGTCCACCACGACGGCGGCCTGGGCGGCGAAGGCCGCGAGCACGCGGCGGTCCTCGGCGGGCAGGACCCGGCCGCAGAGGGCCAGCGCCATGTGGTCGCCGACGGGCATGTCGACGTCGGCGTCCTCGGGGCGCTCCAGCGGGCGGGGGCCGACGCTGCCCGCGCAGGTCCAGGGGGCGCGGTCGTCCTCGCGTTCCAGCAGGGCGACCGTCTCCATGGCGAAGGTCTCGCGGACCCGCCCCAGCAGCGCGTCCAGCGTGGTGGCGCCGCGCAGCACACTGCCGGCGAGGAAGGAGAGGATCTCCGACTCGGCGCGCAGCCGGGCCGCCTGGTGGGTGCGGCGGGCGGCGAGGTCGACCACCGAGGCGACGGAGACGGCGACCGCGAAGGAGATGACTATGGCGACGATGTTCTCCGGGTCGGAGATCGTCAGGGTGCGGGTGGGCGGGGTGAAGTAGAAGTTCAGCAGGGCCGAGCAGAGGGCGGCCGAGGCCAGCGCCGGGAGCAGCCCGCCGACCAGGGCGGCGCCGACCGTCAGCGACAGGAAGAGCAGCACGTCGTTGGCGAGACCCGGGCCGTGGTCCAGGGTGGCGAGCACGGTGGTGAGCAGGGCGGGGCCGCAGACGGCGATGAACCAGCCCCACAGGATGCGGGAGCGGCCCAGCCGGGCACCGCGGGCCACCGGCAGGCCGCGGCCCTGCCCGACCTCCTCGTGGGTGACGATGTGCACGTCGAGGTCGGGGGTCGACTCGCGGGCCACGGTGGCGCCGACGCCGGGCCCGAAGACGTACTGCCAGCTCTTGCGGCGCGAGGAGCCGAGCACGATCTGGGTGGCGTTGACGCCGCGGGCGAACTCCATCAGGGCGGAGGGGATGTCGTCGCCGATGACGTGGTGGAAGCTGCCGCCGAGATCCTCGACCAGGGTCCGCTGGACCGCGAGTTCCTTCGGGGAGGCGGAGGTGAGGCCGCCGTCGCGGCGGGCGATGTAGACGGCGAGGATCTCGCTGCCGGAGCCCTTGGCGGCTATCCGGGCGGCGCGCCGGATCAGGGTGCGGCCCTCGGGCCCGCCGGTCAGGCCGACCACGATGCGTTCGCGGGCCTGCCAGGTGGAGCGGATGTTGTGTTCGCCCCGGTACTTCTGGAGGTACTCGTCGGCCCGGTCGGCGGTCCACAGCAGGGCCAGTTCACGCAGGGCGGTGAGGTTGCCGGGGCGGAAGTAGTTGGAGAGGGCGGCGTCGACCTTGTCGGACTGGTAGACGTTGCCGTGGGCGAGGCGGCGGCGGAGCGCCTGGGGCGACATGTCGACCAGCTCGATCTGGTCGGCGCGGCGCACCACCTCGTCGGGGACGGTCTCCTGCTGCCGTACGCCGGTTATCGCCTCGACCACGTCGCCGAGGGACTCCAGGTGCTGGATGTTGACGGTGGAGATCACCGAGATGCCGGCGGCCAGCAGTTCCTCGATGTCCTGCCAGCGCTTGGCGTTGCGGGCCCCGGGGGCGTTGGTGTGGGCCAGCTCGTCGACCAGGGCCACCGCGGGTCGCCGGGCGAGGACCGCCTCGACGTCCATCTCGGGTGTGGCGGGAGCCCCGTCGGGACCGTCCAGCGGCTCGATCAGTTCCAGGCCGTCGAGGAGGGCGAGGGTACGCGGCCGGTCGTGGTGGGCGACGAGGCCGATGACGCAGTCGGTGCCCCGGCCGACCCGCCGGTGCGCCTCGGAGAGCATGGCGTACGTCTTGCCGACGCCCGGTGCGGCGCCCAGGTATATGCGCAGTGTGCCTCGTCCCATGGCCCCATTGTCCGCGAGCGGCGAAGCGTCCGGGACCGGGCCTTGCCCGGTCGGCGGCCGGCTGCGCTACTGCTCGGTCAGCTCGCCGTCGGAGAGTTCCAGGACGCGGTCGGCGAGGCCGAGCAGAGTGGTGTCGTGGGTGGCGACCAGCGCGGTGACCCGCTCGCTGCGGACCACCGCGCGCAGCAGCTCCATGACGGCGAGGCCGGTCTCCGCGTCGAGCTGACCGGTGGGTTCGTCGGCGATGAGCAGGGCGGGGCGGTTGGCGAGGGCGCGGGCGATGGCCACGCGCTGCTGCTGGCCGCCCGAGAGCTCGCCGGGGCGCTGGCGGGCGTGGTCGGCGAGGCCGACCAGGGAGAGCAGCAGGGCGACGCGTTCCTCGCGTGCGGCGGCCTCGGCGCGGCGCAGCCGCAGCGGGACGCCGACGTTCTCGGCGGCGCTCAGCACCGGGATCAGCCCGAAGGACTGGAAGATGAAGCCGATCCGGTCCCGGCGCAGCTCCAGCAGCTCCTTCTCGCCGAGGCCGCCCAGCTCGCGCCCGTCGACGACCAGGGAGCCGCCGTCGGGCTCGTCGAGGCCGCCGACGAGGTTGAGCAGGGTGGTCTTGCCGGAGCCGGAGCGGCCCTTGAGGGCGACCAGCTCGCCGCGGGGGATGTCGAAGGAGACGCCGCGCAGCGCGTGCACGGCGCCTTCCCCGGTGCCGTACGAGCGCCGCAGCCCGCGGACCCGGACCATCGGCTCCTCCCCGGTGCCCGCCGCCGCGCCCCCGCCCTCGGTGAGCGTGCCGCCCCCCGCTGTCCGTCCCGCCATGTGCCACTCCCCCGTCGTGCCGTGCCGGGCGCCAGTATCGGTGGCGGCGCCCGGCCGGGCAAGGGGCGGCGGGGCCGGATCAGGGAGCGGTGCAGCCGCCGTCGACCAGGTGGTGGCTGCCGGGCACGAGGGAGGCTTGGCGGGAGAGGAGGAAGGCGATGACCTCGGCGACCTCCTCGGAGCGGCCGAGCCGGCCGGCCGGGTGGAGCCGCACGAGGTCGTCGTAGGCCTGCTTCTCCATGCTCTGGAGCAGCGGGGTGTCGATGAAGCCGGGGCCCACCGCGTTGGTCCGGACGCCCTGGGCGGCGTACTCGGCGGCGGCCGTCTTCGTCGGGCCGGCCACACCGTGCTCGGCGGCGACGTGGGCGGGCGAGCCGGCGAAACCGGCCGAGCCGAGGATGGAGGCGGTGTTGACGACGGCGCCGCCGCCGGCCGCGAGGGGGGGCGGGGACCTCGTGGCGCGTCGAGTGGAGGACACCGTCGGGGCCGGTAGGGACGACGCGGTTCCAGACGTCGATGCCTACTCGCCGGTGGGAGCGGACGCGCCGCCGATCCCGGCGTGTTGGACAGTCAGGTGGAGGCGCCGTACCTGTCCCGGGCGTAGCGGCCGGAGGCCGGGCCGGTCACGTCGACGGTGACGGCGGACGCCTCGACGCCCTCGTCCTTCAGCGCGGCGGCGGCCGCGGCGCCCACGGCGTTGTGGTCGGCGATGACGGCGCCCTCGCCGCCCCGGCGGGGCGGTGGCCGGCCCGATGCCGGAGGCGGCCGAGGGGGCGAGGGCGGTACGGCCGGCGAACTCGTCCGGTGCGACGGGCGCGGCGGAGGGGAGGGGCGCGCCGGTGCTCCTGGTGCCGTCCCTCTGTTCACGGTGCGTGGGGGGCCGCCAGGGCGACCTCCCCGAGGAGCACGTCGAAGCTCTGCTCGACCAGGTCGGGCAGGCGCTCGGCGGTGTCGGGGCCGCCGCGCCACCACTGGCGCAGGGCGGCCGTCAGGACACCGGCGGCGGCGCCGGCCACGACACCGGGACCGGGGTCCTCGGCCGGGTCGGTGCCGAGCCGCTCGGCGATGATGCGGACCGACTCCTCCTGGGCATCGGCCCGGATGCGCTCGAAGGCGGCGAAGAGCGTGGGTTCGTCGTCGACGAGGGCGAGCAGGGACCGCGTCCGGGGCAGTTGGTTCCGGCCCGGGGCATGGGCGTCGGCCAGCCAGTCGCGGACGGCGCGCCGGTAGGCGACGAGCGGGGGCTCGCAGGCCGGGCGGGCGCGCAGCGCGGCGTTGATGGCGGCGCCGTCGTCACGGGTGAAGTCGAGCGCGGCGTCCTCCTTGCCGCCGAAGTGGCGGCTGAAGGTGCGGCGCGTGACGTCCGCGCGGCCGGCGACGGCCTCGACGGTCACGGCACCGAGGCCGCGTTCGAGGACGAGGTCGAGGGCGGCGGCGGCGAGCGCGGCCCGGGTCCGCCGGGCCCTGCGCCGTCTGCGGTCCTCCCCCGGAGTCTCCGTCACCTGCATGTTTCCGACGTTACTCCGCAGGCGTCCGCAAGGGACACGTGTCCCGGTGGGACGTACCTCTCAGGCCCGGTCGGCCATGATCGGGAACAAATCGCCGGTGGTGCGGTTCCGCCGCGAGGCCGGACCCCGCACAGCGCTACGGGCCGCCCCCTGACGAGGGTGCGGCCCGTGCGGCGGCTGCCTGGGTGGTGCGGTGCGGTCAGCGGATCTCGGTGATCTCCGGGCCGCGCGCCAGCTGGCCCATGCCGCCGGAGAAGCGGGAGGTCTGCTGGTTCTCCTGCTGGACCCCCTCGGGGACCATCTGGGCGTCGTCCGGGAGCTTCAGGACGATCGGGTCGCGGGGGGCCATCGGGCCCTCGCCGCGCACCACGACGGTGTCCTGGAAGATCTGTTCCAGGAGCCCGGCCGCCTGCGGCTGGACCGCGCCCTGGCCGGAGATGACCCCGCGCAGGAACCAGCGGGGGCCGTCGACGCCGACGAAGCGGACGACCTGGTAGCCGCTCTTGCCGTCGGGGAGCTGGACGGGGACCTGCGCGCGCAGCTCCCAGCCGAGCGGGCCCTCGACCTCCTCGATGATGCCGCCCTGCTGGCTGATGCCCGAACCGATCTCCTCGCGGACCTCGCCCCAGATGCCCTCCTTCTTGGGGGCGGCGAAGCCCTGGAGCTGGATGGCGCTGTCCCGCAGGACGACGGTGGCGGCGACGATCGCGTCCCCGGCCACCTCCACGCGCAGCTCCATGCCCTCCACCCCGGGCACGAACAGACCGCCGAGGTCGACGCGGCCCTCGCCGGGCTCGCGGACCTCCGAGGCGTCCCAGGGGCCGTCGGGGCGCGGAGCCGGCGGCAGCGCCGTCCGGCGCGTCGCCGACTCCTCGGCGTCCGCGGCCTCCTCGGCCTGCCCGGTCACGTCCGCCGTGTCCTCGGCGGAGTCGGTCTTCTTGCGACGTCCGAACACGTCACTGTCCTTCCCGGTCGGATACGACCGAAGCGTAGTGGTTCCCACCCTCGCCGCCGCCCACGGCGGAATGTCCGCCGGTGGACCCGAAGCCCCCTTCGGCCCGCACCGAGCCGGGAAGCTCCGACACTTCGTGAAAGCGCACCGTCTCGACCTGCTGGACGACCAGTTGGGCGATCCGGTCGAAGCGCTCGAACCGCGCCTTCTCGCGCGGGTCGAGGTTGACCACGATCACCTTGATCTCCCCACGGTACCCGGCATCAATCGTCCCCGGGGCATTCACCAGCGCCAGACCCAGGCGGGCCGCCAGGCCCGAACGGGGGTGGACGAAGGCGGCGTACCCCTCGGGCAGCGCGATCGCGATCCCGGTGGGCAGCACGGCCCGCTCCCCCGGGGCGAGCACGGCCGCCTCGGTGGTGCACAGGTCGGCGCCGGCGTCGCCGGGGTTGCCGTACGCGGGCAGCGGGACCTCGGGGTCCAGCCGCCGCACGCGCAGGTCGAGGGGGGTGCGGGTCACGGGTTCACCTCGAAGGCGCGGACGCGGCGGATCTGGTCGGGGTCGTCCATGGCCGCCCGGATCTCCTCGGGGCGACCGTTCTCGGTGAAGTGCTCCACCTTGACCTCGACGAAGAGCGCGTCGGCACGGACCGCGACCGGCCCGTCGGGGGCGTTCAGCCGGCCCTCGGCGGTGGCGTAGATCTTGCGTCCGTCGACGGCGGTCACCTCGGCGGACAGGTGCAGCACGGAGCCGACCGGCACGGGGCGCAGGTAGTCGGTCTCCAGGCGGCCGGTGACCGAGATGACCCGCAGCAGCCAGTTGAGGGCGCCCAGCGTGTCGTCGAGCGCGGTGGCGAGCAGGCCGCCGTGGGCGAGTCCGGGGGCGCCCTGGTGCTCGGGGCGGACCAGGAACTCGGCGGTCACCGAGACGCCCTCGCCCGCCTTGGCGGCGAGGTGCAGGCCGTGCGGCTGTTCGCCGCCGCAGCCGAAACAGTGCTCGTAGTGCGAACCGATGGGCTCGCCGGGCGCCGGGGCATCGGGGTGCCGTACCGGCGCGAGGGCGCTGTCGGGGGGCGTCAGGGCAGGTGTTCGTCCACTCACAGGCGCAGACCTTACCCGTGCGCCGGCTCTCCCCCCGCACCGTGCCAAGCTGATGCCATGCATCCCCACACTCCGCAGTACGCCGAGCGCCTCACCGCACCCCGCACCTGGTGGGCGCTGGTGGCGATCGTCGGCATCACCTCGGCCCTGATCGTCCTGCCGCTCGGCGTGCTGGCGATGCTCGGCGGTCTGGTCGTCGGGTCGGCGGCCGGGGCCGCGGGGCTGAGCGCGTACGGCTCGGCGCAGATCCGCGTGGTGGGGGACGCGCTGGTCGCGGGCGACGCGCGCATCCCGCTGTCGGCACTCGGCGCGGCCGAGCCGCTGGACGCCGAGGAGACCGTGGCCTGGCGCAGCCACAAGGCGGACCCGCGCGCTTACATGCTGCTGCGCAGCTACATCCCGACGGCCCTGCGCGTCGAGGTCACCGACCCGTCCGACCCGACCCCGTACCTGTACCTCTCCACCCGCCACCCGGAGCGCCTGGCCGCGGCGCTGTCGCCCGTGCGCGAGGGATGACACGCCGGGGCGCGCCGGACCCGGCCCCCTGAGGTGCCGGCCGGTGCCCCCGCCCGTCCGCCGGCCGCCTCGGCACCGCGGGGTGCCTGCGGGGCGGCTCCGAAGGCCGGCCGGCCCGATGCGGCGGGAGGGCGTGAGGGAGCGCGGACGGGCCTGGAGGGCCGGGTACGCGTGAGGGGCCGTCGGGGCGAGCGCCGGGCGGGTCAGGCGGGCCCGTCGTCGCGGGTGTCCTTCCGGGACGGCGGAACGGCGTCCGGGCCCTTACCGAGGGCCGACGGCGGCCGTTCGGGCTCGTCCAGCGGCGGCAGGGCCGCGAGCCGGTCCCAGGGGATCTGGGACGCGCGCAGGTCGCGGCGGACGCGCTCGGCGAGTCGGCGGGTGTCACGGCGGTTCATGACCGCGCCGACGGCCGCGCCCACCAGGAAGGGGACGAGGTTCGGCAGGTTGCGGATCATCCGCTTGGTGATCTGCTGGCGCAGGTCCCGCTTGAGCGGTCCGCCGAGCGCCGTGGTGACGGTGAGCGGGCGGACGACGTCGATGCCCCGCTCGTTGGTCCAGGAGGTCAGGTAGGCGGTCGCCCGGCGCGCGGGGCCGCCCTCGGGACGCTGTCCGTAGACCTCGTGGAGTTCGGCGATGAGCTTGAGCTCTATCGCGGCCACGGCGGTGATCTCCGCGGCCAGTTCGGCCGGCATGGCCGGCGGGACCGGGAGCATGGCCGCGGCACCCACCGAGGCCCCCACCGTGGAGGTGCCGTGGGCGGCGCCGCTGATGAGCCGGTCCGCGAGCTGCTCGGGGCCGAGGCCCGGGAACTGCTCGCGGAGGGTCCGCAGGTCGCGCACCGGGACGCGCGGGGCGATCTCGATGACGCGGTCGGCGAGGAGGCCGAGTCCGGCCTTGGCGTTGCGCCCCTGCCGGAGTACCCCCTCCCGTACGGCCGCCACGCGGCCGGGAGCGGGTGTGGCGGGCTCGGTGGCCGCAGGGCCTTCCCCCGTGCCCGTACCGCCGCCCTGGGGGCCTGGGGCCCCGTCCGTGGCGTCCTCTGCCTCGAGCGAGGCCCCAAGGCCCCGCTCGCCGTCAGATTCCGCCGGGGACGGCGCGCCGTCCCCCCGCCGCTTCCGGAAGGGAAACTTCCGCGGCGGTGTCGTGCCTGTCACGGCCGGCCTGCCTCAGTCGCAGTCGCGGCAGATGGGCTGGCCGTTCTTCTCGCGCGCGAGCTGGCTCCGGTGGTGCACCAGGAAGCAGCTCATGCAGGTGAACTCGTCCTGCTGCTTGGGCAGCACCCGGACGGCCAGCTCCTCGTTGGAGAGGTCCGCCCCAGGAAGTTCGAGACCCTCTGCGGCCTCGAACTCGTCGACGTCGACCGTGGAGGTGGACTTGTCGTTCCTCCGGGCCTTGAGTTCCTCGATGCTGTCCTCGTTGAGGTCGTCATCGGTCTTGCGTGGGGTGTCGTAGTCCGTTGCCATGTCAGCTCTCCCCCTCTGGGTGTCTGTGATATCTCCAGCGCGGTAACGCCTGGGAGGCCGGACTTGTGCCCGACCTGAGGCGGAGATTTTGCCTCACATCAAGGTCTGTTACTCAATCGACACCCAAACGCACCTCGGAAGAGGTGATCGTCTTGGATGGCGATGGGGACCGTACACGGTCCTGGCGCCCCCTCTCGCACGGGCCGCCTTGTGCACTTCCCGTGATCGACACCTCGGAAAACCCGCATTTTGCAAGGTTTCCCGGGGGGTCTGCGGTCACGGAGAGTAGAAGGACGATCATTCGATCCTGTGATCGATCACACAGCGGAGAACCGGTTTCAGGCCGGGAAAATTCCGCTCAAAGCGAACACGGAAACGAATACCCCGCAGGGCGTCACAAGGGAAGTGTGACACGCATCACGAGTCCTCCGCCTTCCCTCGGCTCCGCGGTGATGCGCCCGCCGTGCGCCCGGGTCACCGACCGGACGATCGACAGGCCGAGCCCGACCCCCTTGTCGCTGCCGGTCCGCTCGGTCCGCAGCCGCCGGAACGGCTCGAAGAGCTGATCGGTCTCGTACGCGGGGACGACCGGCCCGGTGTTGGTCACGACCAGCACCGCCTGCCCGTGCTGGAGCTCGGTGGAGACCTCCACCCAGCCGCCCTCCCCGGGCGGGAGGTTGTAGCGGACGGCGTTCTGCGTGAGGTTCAGGGCGATCCGTTCCAGCAGGACGCCGTTGCCCTGCACGACCGCCTCGGCGATGCGCGGACGCAGTTCCACGTCCCGCTGCTCGGCCTCACCGCGCACCTGCTCGACGGCGCGGGTGGCGACCTCGCCGAGGTCCACCGGCTTGCGCTCGACGATCTGGTTGTCGCTGCGGGCCAGCAGCAGCAGGCCCTCGACCAGCTGCTCGCTCCGCTCGTTGGTGGCGAGCAGGGTCTTGCCGAGCTGCTGGAGCTCGGGGGGCGCGCCCGGGTCGGAGAGCTGCACCTCCAGCAGGGTGCGGTTGATCGCCAGCGGGGTGCGCAGCTCGTGCGAGGCGTTGGCGACGAACCGCTGCTGGGCGGTGAAGGCCCGCTGCAGGCGGTCCAGCATGTCGTCGAAGGTGTCGGCCAGCTCCTTCAGCTCGTCGTCCGGACCGTCCAGCTCGATCCGGCGGGAGAGGTCGGAACCGGCCACGCTGCGCGCGGTCCGGGTGATCCGGCCCAGCGGGGCGAGGACCCGCCCGGCCATGGCGTAGCCGAAGGCGAAGGCGATCACGCTGAGGCCGACCAGGGCCAGCAGCGAACGGCTCAGCAGGTCGTCCAGTGCCTGCTGGCGCTGGTGGTCGATGCAGAGCTTCATCGCGTCGTTGAAGGCACCGGAGCTGGTGAAGCGGCGCCCGGAGAGGGCCGGGCAGGCGTCGCTGTAGATCGTGAACGTGCCCTTGGTGACCTGGAACGGCAGCTCGTTGCTGACGTGGACGGCCTGGGCGGCGAGCAGGTAGATGATCGACAGCAGCAGGATGCCGGCGATGAGGAACATCCCGCCGTAGAGCAGGGTGAGCCGTATCCGGATGGTCGGCCGCAGCCACGCCTGCTGCGGCGGGCGGCGGGGGTCCCAGGTGGGCCTGGGCGGCGCGGGGGGTGTCCTGGGGGGCGCGGGGGGCGGCGCCGGGCTCGCGGCCACGCCGGTCAGATCCGGTAGCCCGAGCCGGGCACGGTCACGATGACCGCGGGCTCGCCCAGCTTGCGGCGGAGCGTCATCACGGTGACCCGGACGACGTTGGTGAACGGATCGGTGTTCTCGTCCCAGGCCTTCTCCAGCAGCTGCTCGGCGGAGACGACGGCGCCCTCGCTGCGCAGCAGCACCTCCAGGACGGCGAACTCCTTCGGGGCGAGCTGGATCTCGCGGCCGTCGCGGAAGACCTCGCGGCGGTTGGGGTCGAGCTTGATCCCGGCGCGCTCCAGGACCGGCGGCAGCGGGACGCTGGTGCGCCGTCCCAGCGCCCGGACCCGGGCGATCAGCTCGGTGAAGGCGAAGGGCTTCGGGAGGTAGTCGTCGGCGCCGATCTCCAGGCCCTCGACGCGGTCGCTGACGTCGCCGGAGGCGGTGAGCATCAGGACCCTGGTGGGCATCTGGAGCTCGACCACCTTGCGGCAGACGTCGTCGCCGTGGACCAGCGGGAGGTCCCGGTCGAGGACGATCACGTCGTAGTCGTTGACGCCGACACGCTCCAGCGCGGCGGCCCCGTCGTACACGACGTCGACGGCCATGGCCTCCCGGCGCAGTCCGGTGGCCACCGCATCGGCGAGCAGCTGCTCGTCCTCGACGACGAGTACACGCACGTCGCTGATCCTTTCGCAGGGCACCCCCTGCGGGCGCCGGTCCTTCTGATGGGGCTCCATCCTGCCCCTTTCGGCCATAAACCGGCGGTAAGGCGAAGGCCACCCCGAAGGGAAGGAAGGATTCCGCAAGTCGGCGGAACCCCGAGGTTTCCGGCGTCGGGGGCGCGGGGAGGACGACTGCACACCCGCGATCACCCCCGGCATGTGGCTCATGCCACGTCCGGCATTCCCCGGCGGAGCCGCCCCGGGTTCGTGATCACCCCTTTTTCGAGGCACACCCCCGTGCCGCCGACCCACCCACCTTGACGAGGGGGCGCACCATGGACGCATTCACCGCAGGTCTGCTTCAGCGCATAGAGGCCACCGAGTCGGACCTGACCCGGGCCCAGGAGACCGGGGACGACTTCCTGGCCGAGGTCGAGCAGGGCGAGCTGGAGGATCTCCAGCGGCTGGCCGCCGAGCACGGCGTCCAGCTCCACCCCGCCTCCACCGCCTGACGCGCACCCACCGAGCACGGCGCACGCGGCCGGGCCCCGGTCCCCTGCCGAGAGGGGGCCGGGGCCCGGCCGTGCGACGTGCGCAGGCGTCGGGGGCGGCCGGTCAGCCGAGCGTCCCGTCGTGCCACGCCCCGTACGCCTCCAGCCGCTCCTGGAGCGGCTCGAAGAGACCGGGCGGGGCGGCCACCGCCAGCTCCGTGGAGGCGGGCGCGCCGGGGCGTCCGCCGGTCAGGGCGCCGGCCTCGCGCGCGATCAGCTCGCCGGCCGCGTAGTCCCAGGGGTTGAGGCCCCGCTCGTAGTACGCGTCGAGGCGGCCGGTGGCGACGTCGCACAGGTCGATCGCGGCGGAGCCGCCCCGGCGGATGTCGCGGACCTCGGGGATGATCCGGGCGGCGACGGCGGCCTGGTGGGCCTTGCGGTCGGCGAGGTAGCCGAAACCGGTGCCGACCAGGGCGCGGTCCAGCGCGGGCGCGGCATTGACGTGCAGGGGGCGGTCGTCCAGGTGAGCGCCGCCACCGAGGACGGCGCGGCAGGTCTCGCCGCGCATCGGCGCGTGGACGACGCCGACGACGGTCACCCCGTCGCGTTCGGCGGCGATGGAGACGGCCCAGGCCGGGCGGCCGTACAGGTAGTTCACCGTGCCGTCGAGCGGGTCGATGATCCACCTCACGCCGCTGGTGCCCTCGGTGCTGGCACCCTCCTCGCCGAGGAAGCCGTCCTCGGGCCGGCGGTCGGCGAGGAAGCCGGTGATCATCTTCTCGGAGGCGATGTCCATCTCGGTGACCACGTCGATGGCGCTGGTCTTGGTGGCGGCCACCGCGAGGTCGGCGGGCCGGCCGTCGCGCAGGAAGTCCCCGGCGCGGCGGGCCGCCTCCAGGGCGAGGCCGAGCAGTCCGGTGTTGGGGTCGGTCACGGGCTGATGCTCCTAGCGATGTCTGACGAATCCGGTGCGGTCTCCCGCGGGTCTCCGGGTGGAACCGGTCGGGTCAGTCCAGGCCCGCGGCGGCGGGGCGCGGCGAGCGGGCGGGGCAGCAGCCCACCGGGCAGATGTCGTGGCTGGGGCCGAGCGCCCCGAGGGCGCAGCGGGCGGGGTGCTCGCCGCGTTCGGTGGCGGCGCGTTCCAGCAGCAGGTCGCGGACGGCGGCGGCGAAGCGCGGGTCGGCTCCGACGGTGGCGGAGCGGCGGACCGGCAGACCCAGTTCGGCGGCCTTGGCGGTGGCCTCGGTGTCGAGGTCGTAGCGGACCTCCATGTGGTCCGAGACGAAGCCGATCGGCGCCATGACGACGGCCGGGACGCCGGCCGCGTGGCGTTCCTCCAGGTGGTCGCAGATGTCCGGCTCCAGCCACGGGATGTGCGGGGCGCCGCTGCGCGACTGGTAGACGAGCGACCACGGGTGGTCGACGCCGGTGCGCGTCCGGACCGCCTCGGCGATCACCCGGGCGGTGTCGAGGTGCTGCGCGACGTAGGCGCCGCCGTCGCCGTGGTCCTCGCGGGGCCCGGAGGTGTCGGCGGCCGCGTCCGGGATGGAGTGCGTGGTGAAGGCGATCTCGGCGCCGTCGCGGACCTCTTCGGGCAGGTCGGCGAGGGAGGCGATCAGCCCGTCGATCATCGGCTCCAGGAAGCCCGGGTGGTTGAAGTAGTGGCGGAGCTTGTCGATCCGCGGCGCCGGCAGTCCCTCGCTCTCCAGCGCGGCCAGCGCGTCGGCGAGGTTCTCGCGGTACTGGCGGCACCCCGAGTACGAGGCGTACGCGCTGGTGACGAGGACGGCGATGCGGCGGTGTCCCTCCTTGACCATCTCCCTCAGCGTGTCGGGCAGGTACGGGCTCCAGTTCCGGTTTCCCCAGTACACCGGCACCTCGACGCCGTGCTCCGCGAAGTCGGCGCGCAGCGCGGCGAGGAGGTCGCGGTTCTGGGCGTTGATGGGGCTGATCCCGTCGAACAGGTAGTAGTGCTGCCCCACCTCCTTCAGCCGCTCCTCGGGGATACCGCGGCCGTGCGTCACGTTCCGCAGGAAGGGGACGACGTCGTCGGGTCCCTCGGGACCGCCGAAGGAGAGCAGCAGGAGGGCGTCGTAGGGGGTCGCATCGCGCACATCGGACATGTCTCGATCCTGCCACCAGCCCCGCCGCGCGAGGAATCGGGGCTGCGGTCGCGTCGCGCGGACCCGTAAGCTGTATGGGCCGTCTTGGCACCTTACGTTCAGTTGTCCCGGAGCCCCCCTTGCCCAGCCCCTACCGCGCCATCTTCTCCGCCCCGGGCAGCAGGGGTTTCTCCGCCGCCGGATTCGTGGGCCGGCTGCCGCTGTCCATGATGGGCATCGGGATCGTCACGATGATCTCGCAGCTCACCGGCAGGTACGGGCTGGCCGGCGCGCTGTCGGCGACGGTGGCGCTGTCGGCCGCGCTGATCGGCCCGCAGATCTCGCGCCTGGTCGACCTGCACGGTCAGCGCCGGGTGCTGCGGCCGGCCACCCTGGTGGCGCTGACGGCGGTGACGGGGCTGCTGCTCTCGGCGCAGTTCTCCCTGCCGGACTGGTCACTCTTCCTCTTCGCGGCGGGGATCGGGGCGGTGCCCTCCATCGGCTCGATGGTCCGCGCCCGCTGGGCGGCGCTCTACCGGGACCAGCCGCGCCAGCTGCACACCGCCTACTCCTTCGAGTCGGTGATCGACGAGGCGTGCTTCATCTTCGGCCCGATCGTCTCCATCGGCCTGTCGACCACCTGGTTCCCGGAGGCGGGTCCGCTGCTGGCCGCGGTCTTCCTGGCGACGGGCGTCTTCTCGCTCACCGCGCAGCGCGCCACCGAACCGGTCCCCCACCCGCGAGAGCACCACACCAAGGGGTCCGCGCTGCGCGCCGGGGGGCTCCAGGTACTGGTCGGCACCTTCGTGGCGACCGGCGCGATCTTCGGCGCCGTCGACGTGGTCACGGTGGCGTTCGCCGAGGAACAGGGTCACAAGGGCGCGGCCAGCCTGGTGCTGGCCACGTACGCCGCCGGGTCCTGTCTGGCGGGTGTCGTCTTCGGTCTGCTGCACTTCGGCGGGGCGCCGGCCCGCAGGTGGCTGCTGGGGGTCGTCGCGATGGGCGTGAGTATGATCCCCCTCCAACTGGTCGGGAACCTGCCGTTTCTGGCCGTGGCACTGTTCGTGGCGGGCCTGTGCATCGCACCGACGATGATCACGACGATGGCCCTCGTCGAGCAGCACGTGCCCCGCGCGAAGCTGACCGAAGGCATGACCTGGGTGAGTACGGGTCTGGCGGTCGGCGTCGCTCTCGGCTCGTCGGTCTCCGGCTGGGTGATCGACGCGGCGGGGGCGAGGGCGGGGTACTGGGTTCCGGCGGCCGCCGGGGCCGCCGCGGTCCTCGTCGGGTTCCTGGGGTACCGCCGGCTGAGCAGCCCGGCGCCGCAGCGGGAGGGACCTGATGGACGAGCAGCAGACGCAGGGCAGCACCAGGACGGCGAGCCCGGTACGCACCCGGAACGGGACCTGGCGTAACTGGGCGGGGACGGTCGCCTCGCGCCCCGCGCGCGAGACCGCCCCGGCCTCCGCCGCCGAACTGGCCGGCGCGGTACGCGACGCGGCGGCGCACGGGATGCGGGTCAAGGCGGTCGGCACCGGCCACTCCTTCACCGCGGCGGCCGCCACCGACGGCCTGCTGATACGCCCCGACCTGCTGACCGGCATCCAGATCGACCGCGAGGCCGGCACGGTCACGGTGGCCGCCGGGACCCCGCTGAAGCGGCTCAACGTGGCCCTGGCCCGTGAGGGCCTGTCGCTCACCAACATGGGCGACATCATGGAGCAGACGGTGGCCGGGGCGACCAGTACCGGCACCCACGGCACCGGGCGTGACTCGGCCTCGCTCTCCGCGCAGATCACCGCGCTCGAACTGGTCACCGCCGACGGCT
Organism: Streptomyces diastaticus subsp. diastaticus; assembly: GCF_011170125.1. NCBI lineage: Bacteria > Bacillati > Actinomycetota > Actinomycetes > Kitasatosporales > Streptomycetaceae > Streptomyces > Streptomyces diastaticus. Next base: position 1,439,798 of record NZ_BLLN01000005.1, read on the forward strand.
CGGTGCTCACCTGCTCCCGCGAGGAGAACCCCGAGGTCTTCGCCGCCGCCCGGATCGGGCTCGGCGCGCTCGGCGTGATCACCTCGCTGACCTTCGCGGTCGAACCGGTCTTCCTGCTGCGGGCCCGCGAGGAGCCGATGGGCTTCGACCAGGTCACGGCCGAGTTCGACCAGCTCGTCGCGGAGAACGAGCACTTCGAGTTCTACTGGTTCCCGCACACCGGCAACTGCTCCACCAAGCGGAACAACCGCAGCGTGGGACCGGCCGCACCGGTGGGCCGGCTCAGCGGCTGGTTCGAGGACGAGTTCCTCTCCAACGGCGTCTTCCAGGCGGCCAACACCCTGGGTCGCGCCGTCCCCGCGACCATCCCCTCACTGGCCCGCCTCTCCAGCCGCGCCCTGTCCGCGCGCACCTACACGGACATCCCCTACAAGGTCTTCACCTCCCCCCGCCGGGTCCGCTTCGTGGAGATGGAGTACGCCGTGCCGCGTGAGGCGCTCGTCCCCGTGCTGCGCGCACTGCGCGCGATGGTGGACCGCTCCCCGCTGCGGGTGAGCTTCCCGGTGGAGGTGCGGACCGCGCCCGCCGACGACATCGCCCTCTCCACCGCCTCCGGCCGCGAGACCGCCTACGTCGCGGTCCACCTCTACAAGGGCACGCCGTACCAGGCGTACTTCACCGCCGCCGAGCGGATCTTCACCGCCCACGAGGGGCGCCCGCACTGGGGCAAGATCCACACCAGGGACGCCGGGTACTTCGCCGGGGCGTACCCGCGGTTCGCCGAGTTCACCGCGGTACGCGACCGCCTGGACCCCGACCGGGTCTTCGGCAACGACTACCTGCGGCGCGTCCTCGGCGACTGACCCCGGCACCGGTCACCCGGCCGGGGCGTCCTCCTCGGGGGCCGCGCCCGAGGGCACGCCGCCGGACGGCTGACCGGTCGGCTGCTCCGGGTCGCCGGCCGAGGGGGTCGGGGCGGGCGTCGGCGTCGCGTCACCGCCGGGGGAACCGTCCGGGGAGCCGGGCTGCTGTCCGGGCTGGGTGGGCTCCGTGGCGGTGCCGCCGCCGGGGGTGCCGGTGGGGCCGGTGCCGTCCTCGGGTTCCGGGGAGGACGGGGCGGTGGAGGAGCCGTCCGACGGCGCCTCGCCGGAGGGCGTCTCCTCGGGCGCCGGCGCCTTGTCCTCGTCCTGGTCGCCGGCGGGCTGGGAGCGGTTGCCGGTGAGGTTGCTGATGGTGGGCCCCGCGTCACCGCTCAGGGCGTGTCCGGAGATCAGCTCCCAGCCGGTGATGCCGCCCATCGCGAGCACGAAGACGGCGGCCGCGCTGATCAGCGGGCGCTTCCAGCGGCGAGGCCGCGCCTGGTGGGTGCTGGCCGCGCCGAAGTCCCCGGAGCCCGGGGCGGCGGCCGTGCCCGGGGCCCCGGGCACGGTATGGAGCAGACGGGTGGCCCGGTCCGCGTCGGCGCCCTCCGCGGGGCGGCCGGGCACACCGGTGGCGGCGGAGCCGGTCCCGGCGAGGAACTGAGTGGCGTCCGGACCGGCCCGGCCGAGCAACTGGGTGGCCTCGGGCCCGGCGGGGGCCGCCGGGCTTCCGGGGCGCGAGCGGGCGGGACCGACCTGGCGGAGGAGCTGGGTCGTCTCGGCGACGGCCGGGGGCTCGCCGGGGGCGGTGTGGGCGGCGGCCGGGCCGGCCTCGCCCAGCGACGGGATGGCCTCCGGGCCGGCGGGGCCCGCCGGACCTCCGGGACGCCGGACCGCGGGGTCGACCCGCTGGAGGAGCTGGGTCGCCTCGGCGACGGCCGGGGGCTCGCCGGGGGCGGTGTGGGCGGTGGCGGGGTCGGCGGAGGCGATGCGGCCGGGGGCGGGGTCGGCGAGCGGATCGGGTTCCGGGTCCGCTCGGAAGGTGTCGGGGACGTCCGGACCGGTCTCGCCCTTGGGGCGGACGTGCGCCACGTCACGGAACTGCTCGCCGGTGCGGCGGAAGAGGTGCTGGAAGACGCTGCCCCCGGTGGTGGCCACCACGCTCATCACGCCGGCGCCGATGACGGTGCCGTAGACACCGAGCTGGGAGGCGGCGACGGCGCCCGCGACCGCGGCCACGGCCGAACCCGCGACCTGGGGAACACTCAGATCGATGCGCTTCTCGTCCTGTTGCGGCTCCTCACCGCTCCGGGGACCGACTTCCTGCACCCGCGTGGTCTCGCGCATCTCCCGCCTCTTTTTCGCCCTTCTCGTTCACCCTGCACCACAAAACGACAATTGGGCGAATCGAATGGTTCCACTTCTGGGGGTTTTGTGAAGCAGGCCACCCCGCGAGCCCGCCGGACGACAAAGGCGTCGACCAACTCCCGCCCCCTGTGAGAGGTTCAGCGGCGTGCCGGTCCACCCCCGTGGCCCGAATGGAGTACTGTTGCGAGCCCTGGGTCCGGTCTCCCACCTGGGTTTCCTTCAGGCCCCGAGGGGTCGGCCGGAGCCGTCGGGAGAGGGCTTCACGGCACCGGGTGAGTCGCGTGGGCACGCCACGCGGCGCAATCAGGAACGGCGACATCACGGTGGCGCGGGACTCACGTCCGGCCCACCGGACAACTCGGCAAGGTTGTGGTCGGCTGCACCCGGGCAGACCACACACGACTAGCGGAAGCAGCGACGCACGTGACGTCGGCAGGCACCACCCGGGAGGTTCCCATGCCCGAACTGCGTGTCGTGGCCGTCAGCAACGACGGCACACGGCTGGTGCTCAAAGCTGCGGACAGTACGGAGTACACGCTTCCGATCGATGAGCGGCTCCGGGCCGCCGTCCGCGGTGACCGGCCTCGTCTCGGCCAGATCGAGATCGAGGTCGAGAGCCACCTGCGCCCGCGCGACATCCAGGCGCGGATAAGGGCCGGTGCCTCCGCCGAGGAGGTCGCCTCGCTCGCCGGAATCCCCGTGGACCGCGTCCGCCGCTTCGAGGGCCCCGTCCTCGCCGAGCGCGCCTTCATGGCCGAACGCGCCCGCAAGACACCCGTGCGCCGCCCCGGCGAGAACACCGGCCCCCAGCTCGGCGAGGCCGTCCGCGAGCGTCTGCTGCTGCGCGGCGCCGACCGCGACACCGTGCAGTGGGACTCCTGGCGCCGTGACGACGGCACCTGGGAGGTGCTGCTGGTCTACGGCGTCGCCGGTGAACGCCACTCGGCGAGCTGGAGCTACGACCCGCCGCGCCGCCTGGTCCAGGCGGTGGACGACGAGGCGCGCTCGCTGATCGGCGAGTCCGACGACGCCTCGGCGCCCGAACCCAGCTTCCCCTTCGTGCCGCGCATCGCCCGGCTGCCGAGGGAGCGGCCGGAGCGGCCCGAGCGCGGCCCGCACACCACCGAGCCGGAGACCGAGGACCTGCCCGCCACCGCCGAGCAGGGCGGCCGGGACTCGCTGACCAGTCTGCTGGAGGCGGTGCCGAGCTTCCGCGGCGACCTGGTCGTGCCGGAGCGGCCGGCCGCCGAGCGTCCGCTGGAGGAGCCCGAGCAGGAGCAGGAGGCCGAGGAGCCGCCCGCCCCCGCCGCCTCGGCCGGTTCGGCCTACGCGGACGTGCTGATGCCGCGGGCCGTGGCGGCCCATCGCGACCGGCTGATCGGCTCCACCGACCGGCAGGCGGAGGCGGACGGCGTCCGGCCGGGCCGCCGGGCGGCTGTTCCGAGCTGGGACGAGATCGTCTTCGGGACCCGGCGCAAGAACAAGGAGTAGCGGTTCTCCGCACCCGCGCGGCAGGGCGGCCCGGCCACCGGTGAGGTGGCCGGGCCGTCCTGCCGTCTGCGGTTCAGCACGTCCGTGGTTCAGCCCGGCTGCGGGCCGGTGGCGACCGGGCGGGCGGGGTCGGCGGACCAGTCGGACCAGGAGCCGACGTAGAGGGCGGCGTCCACGCCGGCCACCGCCAGGGCCAGTACCTCGTGGGCGCCGGAGACGCCGGAGCCGCAGTAGACGCCCACCTCCTTGCCCGGCCCCGCGCCCAGGGCGGCGAAGCGTTCGGCGAGTTCGGCGGCGGGGCGCAGACGGCCGTCCTCGGTGGTGTTCTCCGTGGTCGGGGCCGAGAGGGCGCCCGGGATGTGGCCGCCGACCCGGTCGATCGGTTCCACGTCGCCCCGGTACCGCTCGGCGGCGCGGGCGTCCAGGAGCACCCCGGAGGCCGCCAGCGCGGCGGCGCCGTCCGCGTCCAGCAGCGGCAAGCGGCCGGGGGCGGGGAGGAAGTCGCCCGGCTCCGGCGACGGTTCGCCCGTCTCCAGCGGTCCCTCCCACGCGGCGAGCCCGCCGTCGAGGACGCGTACCGAGGGGTGCCCGGCCCAGCGCAGCAGCCACCAGGCACGCGCCGCCGCCCAGCCCTGGCCGCCGTCGTAGGTGACGACCGGGCGGCCGGCGTCCACCCCGGCCGCGCGCATCGCGGCGCCGAACCGCGCCACGTCGGGCAGCGGGTGCCGGCCGCCCTGGCCGGAGCCGCCGGCCAACTCGCGGTCCAGGTCGACGTGGACGGCGCCGGGCAGGTGGCCGGCCAGGTAGGCGGGGCGCTCGCCGGGACCGCCGAGTCGCCAGCGGATGTCGAGCAGCACGGGCGGGCGAGGGCCCGCGAGTTCCCCGGCGAGTTCGGCTGCGGTGATGATCGCGTTCATGGAGCCATCCTCGCGCACCGGCGCCGCGCGGGGAGGTCGGCCGGGGAAGCCGGCCGGTCACCCGGGAGGCGTACCGTCTGTACGGACGCACGTACTCCGGGTGATCCCGGACTGTGACCTCTGGGCCATGGCGTGGCAACGGGTGAGAAACGAGGGATCGGGCAGGCTGCGCTTACGCGGGGTGCGGTCCGGGTGTGGACCCGGACGTGCGGGACGCCTTCGGCGGCGTACCGGCACGGTGTGGCGCGCGCCCGACGACGGACGGTCCGAGGAGAGAGTGGCAGATGAGAGTGGTGCGGGGGCAGGGAATGGACCAGAGAACCGGGCTGGACGCCGGCTCGGAGCGACCGGTGCCCGGCACACCGTGCTGGGTGAGCCTGATGGTCGACGACCTGGCGGCGACCCAGGAGTTCTACGCGCGGCTGTTCGGCTGGGAGTTCCAGCCCGGGTCGCGGCAACTCGGTCCCTACACGCGGGCGTCGCTGGACGGCCGGGTGGTGGCCGGGCTCGGGCGGCGGCCCGAGGGGCGGACGCTGCCGGTGGCGTGGACGCCGTACCTGGCGACGGACGACGTGGATGAGACGGCCGGGACGGTCCGGCACTGCGGCGGCACGGTCGCGGTGGGGCCGCTGGACGCGGAGGACGCCGGGCGGCTGGCCGTCGCGGCCGACCCCTCGGGCGCGGTCTTCGGGATCTGGCAGGGTCGCGAGCACCGGGGGGCCGCGGTCGAGGGCGTGGCCGGTTCGGTGCTGTGGCACGAACTGGAGACACCGGAGACCACCGGTGTCCTGCCGTTCTACCAGGCCGTGTTCGGCTACGACGTGGACCCGGCCCCGGTGGGGGACTCGGCGACACTGCTGCTGGAGAAGCGTCCGGTCGCCTCCGTGGAGGGCGTCGGGCCGGCGCTCGGCGAGGGGGGTGCGCCGCGGTGGCGGACCCATTTCGCCGTCGACGACCCGGACGAGACCGTCAACCGGGTCATCGAGCTGGGCGGGCGGGTGCAGCGACCGCCGCGCGAGGGCACGTACGGGAGGACCGCCACGGTCGCCGATCCCGCGGGCGCCGTCTTCACGGTGGCCCGCCCACGGCCCCAGGCCGGAGCCGCGGGAACCGCGGCCTGACGGCGGCACGGGCCCGGGTGGTGCGCCACCCGGGCCGGGGCGTCAGGTGCGGACCTCCAGCAGCGGCACGAGCTGCTCGGCCGGGGTCATCGAGCCGTGCATGCCGGTCAGCGCCGACTCGTTGGGCTCGCGGCGGCCGGCGGTGATCGCGACGTCGTCGCGAGCGGCGACGATGACGTCCCCGAGGCGGTCGCGGACCCGCTTCTCGACGTGCGGACCGAACCAGCCCGCCTCGATCGCCTCGTCCTTGCTCGCCACCCAGCACTGCTCCCCCAGCACCTCGCGCCAGACGGTGCGGACGTCGCGGGCGGCGCCCGGGACGGCGTAGAGGTGGCGCGCGCGGCCCTCACCGCCGAGCAGGCGGACCCCCGCGTTCAGCTCCCAGTCCTCGTCGACGTCGAAGCGGTGGCGGTCGTCGAAGGGGATGTCCACCATGCCGTGGTCGGCGGTGACGTAGAGGGCGCTGCGCGGCGGCAGCTGCTCGGCGAGGCGGCGGGCGAGCCCGTCGACGTACATCAGCTGGCCGCGCCAGGCGTCGGAGTCGACGCCGAAGCGATGGCCCTTGCCGTCGACCTCGCTGTAGTAGGTGTAGACCAGCGCGCGGTCCCCGGCGGCGAGCTGGGCGGCGGCCAGGTCCATCCGCTCCTCGCCCGAGAGCCGGCCGTGGAAGGTGCCGCCGCTGAGGGCGACCTGGGTGAGCGGGGTGTGGTGGAAGCCAGGGGCGGAGACCTGGGCGGTGTGCACCCCCGCGGCGTCGGCCAGCGAGAAGACCGTGGGGTACGGCTGCCAGGCGTGCGGGTCGGTCCACGGCTTCCAGCGGAGCTGGTTCATCAGCTCACCGCTGTCCGGGTCGAGGGCGGAGTACCCGGGCAGGCCGTGTTCGCCGGGGGTGCGCCCGGTGCCGACGGAGGCGAGCGAGGTGGCGGTGGTGGCGGGGAAGCCCGCGGTGAGCGGCCGGCCGGTGCCCCCGCGCGAGGTGGCGATGAGCGAGGAGAGGAACGGCGCCTCGGCCGGGTGGGCGAGGAGCTGGTGCCAGCCGAGCCCGTCGATGAGGAAGACGCAGTTCCGGTCGGCGGGTGCCAGTTCGGGCAGGCTCGCCGTCACGCCGGGCACGCCGGAGCCGGCGGCCAGGGTGGGCAACAGGTCCGCGAGCGAGCCGCTGCCGTAGGCGGGGACCGGCGCGGAGTCGACGGAGAGGGGCTCGGGCCAGGCGGGGTGGCCCATCAGCGGCCGGCCGGCGTGGCGGTGGCGGCCGTCGCCTCCGAGAGCGCCTGGGCGAAGTCGAGGGCCTGCCGGACGGTGTCGGGGCCGTCGCCGGCCTCGCTGACGCGCAGGCTCAGGTCGTCGGCGGTGGAGCTGCCGGTGTAACCGTGGTCGGCCTCGCAGTCGGGGTCGCCGCAGGCGGCGGGCTCCAGGTCGATGCGGGAGACGGCGCCCCAGCCGATGGTCAGGACGACCTCGCGGGGCAGCGTGCCGGGGGTGTAGGACTCCGGGTTGGCGACCACGCGGCTGAGGACCACGGAGGAGATCCGGCCGGTCTTCACCGACTCGGTGGAGGTGGTGGCGAGCGGGGTGGGCGAGCCGGAGTCGGCGGCCTGCTCGTCGGTGTGGCTGACGATGAACCGGGTGGGGGTGAGGACCAGGACCGTGACGTGGCGGCGGACCTCGTTCGCGTCGAAGGTGGTCTCCTGATGGACCAGATACGACGCGACGGCCTCACCCCCCACGGCGGCCTCCACCGCCTCGGCCACGAGGGCCGGGTAGTAGCCGCTGCGCTCGATCGCCGCGCGCAGCCCCTGGGTCGTGGTACCGGTCTTTGCCATGCCGACCATCCTACGGGGGCGCGCCGACCGCTGGGGACGCCCGTGCGGGGTGTCCCGGGCGGCGGGGCGGGTCAGTAGGCGGGCAGGGTGCGCGGGCCGAGGTCGTCACGGGCCGGGGGCGGGGCGAGGCGGACCGAGGCGCCGAGCACGCTGACGCCGCGCGGGGCGACCACCACCGGCTCCAGCCGCACGTCGACCACCTCCGGGTGGTCGTCGACCAGCCGCGAGACGCGTTGCAGCAGTTCCTCCAGGGCCGGGGTGTCGACCGGGGCGGAGCCGCGCCAGCCGAAGAGCAGCGGGGCGGTGCGGATGGAGCGGACCATGGCGGTGGCGTCCCGGTCGGTGACGGGGATGAGGCGGTGGGCGGTGTCGCCGAGGAGTTCGGAGGGGGCGCCGGCGAGGCCGAAGGTGAGCACGGCGCCGGCGGCCGGGTCGATGACGGTGCGCACCACGGTGTCGACGCCGCGTGGCGCCATCGGCTGGACCACCGGCCGCAGCTCGGCCGGGGCGCCGAAGAGCCCGGTCAGCTCGGCGTACGCCTGTCGGAGCTGGGTCTCGTCGGCGAGGTCGAGGCGGACTCCGCCGAGGTCTGCGCGGTGGCGCAGGTGGGGCGCGGTGGTCTTGAGGGCGACCGGGTAGCCGAGTGCGGCGGCGGCGCGGACGGCGGTGTCCGGGTCGGGGGCCGGGAGGGTGGGGCGGACGTCGATGCCGTAACGGCCGAGAAGGGCGCGGGTGTCCTCGGCGCCGAGGGTGTGGGCGCGCGGCGTGCCACCGGGTGCCGTGGTCCCGGCGGCGGCCAGCAGCCGGACGATGTCGGCGGCGGCACCGCGCTCGTCGATGTCCTCGTACTCCGGTACGCCGCCGGGGCGCTGGGCCTCGCGGCGCCACTGGGCGTACCGGACGGCCTCGCCGAGGGCGCGGACGGCCCGCTCGGCGGCCGGGTAGGCGGGGATGCGGCGGGCGCGCGGGGCGGGGGGTGCCTCGTCGTCGGCGGCGGCGGGGCCGGGGACGGCCGGCGGGCGGACCGGGACGCGCTGGGTGGCTGGGCTGCCCGGGCCGGTGCCCGCGGCGGCGGAGAGGGCTTCCGCGAGGCCGCCCAGTTCGACGTGGACGACGACGACCGGCTTGTCGGGCGCGGTGGCGTGGGCGGCGCGCAGGGCGGCACCGAGCGCCTCGCCGTCGGGGCGTTCGGGGACGCCGTCGGCACCGACCCAGGGGATGGCGGTGACCACCACGGCGTCGCAGCCGTCGTCGGCGAGGGCGGCGGCCAGCGCGTCCCGGAAGTCCTCGGGGGTGGCGTCGGTGGTGAGGTCGCGGGGCGGCAGCGGGCGCAGGCCCTCGGAGAGGCAGGCGTCGTAGCTGAGCAGGCCGAGCGACTCGGAGTTGCCGAGGATGGCGACGCGGGGGCCGGCGGGCAGTGGCTGCCCGGCCAGCAACAGGCCGACGTCGACCAGTTCGGTGACGGTGTCCACCCGGATGACGCCGGCCTGGCGCAGCAGGGCGGAGACGGTGGCGTACGGCAGCCGCGTGACGGGGGCGGGGTGGCCGGTGGGGGTGATGCCGCTGTGCCGGGCGCCCTGGACGACGACCAGCGGCTTGGCCGCGGCGGTGCGGCGGGCGAGGCGGGCGAACTTGCGGGGGTTGCCGATGGTCTCCAGGTACATCAGGGCGACGTCGGTGTGCGGGTCGTCGTACCAGTACTGCATGACGTCGTTGCCGGAGACGTCGGCGCGGTTGCCCGCGGAGACGAAGGTGGAGACGCCGGCCGGGTTGGGGACGCCGTCGGCGCCACCGCCGTCGCGGTGGAGGGCGGAGAGCAGGGCGATGCCGATGGCACCGGACTGGGTGAACAGGCCGACCCGGCCGGGCACGGGGAGTTCCGGGGCGAGGGAGGCGTTGAGCCGGATCCCGGGGGTGGTGTTGATGACGCCGAAGGCGTTGGGGCCGATGACCCGCATGCCGTACGAGCGGGCCTGGCGGATCAGGGCGCGCTGGCGTTCGCGGCCCTCGGGGCCCTGTTCGGCGTAGCCGGCGGAGATCACCACGAGGCCCTGGACGCCGTGCTCTCCGCACTCGGCGACGGCCTCGGGCACCCGGTCGGCGGGGACGGCGATGACGGCGAGGTCCACCGGTTCGGCGATGTCGCGGACGAAGCGGTGGGCGCGGACGCCGTCGAGGGTGTCCCCCGTCTCGGGGAAACCCTGGTTGACGGCGTACACCGTGCCGGTGAACCCGGCGTCGAGGATGTTCCGCAGGATGCTGCGGCCCACCCCGCCGAGGGCGCGGCCCACCCCGACCACGGCGACCGAGCCCGGGGCCAGCAGCCGCTGGACGGACCGGGCCTCTGCGCGCTGCTCACGGGCGTGCTGCACAGCGAGCGAGCGGTCGGTGGGCTCCAGGCCGAACTCCAGGCGGACGACGCCGTCCTCGAAGCTGCGCTTCTGCTGGTAGCCCGCGTCGGTGAAGACCTTGATCATCTTGGTGTTGGCGGGAAGCACCTCGGCGGTGAAGCGCCGGATGCCGCGCTCGCGGGCGACCGCGGCGATGTGCTCCAGCAGGGCGGAGGCGACGCCGCGGCCCTGGTGGGCGTCCTGGACGAGGAAGGCGACCTCGGCCTCGTCGGCGGGGGCGGAGGCGGGCATGCCCCGGCCGTCGACGCGGTCGTAGCGGACGGTGGCGATGAACTCGCCGCCGACGGTGGCCGCCAGGCCCACCCGGTCGACGTGGTCGTGGTGGGTGAAGCGACGGACGTCCTTGGCCGACAGGCGCGGGTAGGGCGCGAAGAACCGGTAGTACTTCGACTCGTCGGAGACCTGCTCGTAGAAGCTCACCAGGCGGTCGGCGTCGTCGGCGGTGATGGGCCGGATGCGCGCGGTGCCGCCGTCGCGGAGCACCACGTCGGCCTCCCAGTGGGCGGGGTAGGCGTGCTGGTCCGACGGGGTGTCCATGGGAGCAGCGTACGGGTCGCGGAGCCGTCGGGCACGGGGCAGGCTGGGCCTTGTCTCCGCGGGCGCCAGGGGGTAGAGGGCGGGAGCGGATGTCCCCGGCCGGGTCGTACGGAGCGGTGTGCGAGTCTGGTCTAGACAACATCGTCCGCTTCGTGAAGGGCAGCTTCAACATGGCTGAGCGCCGCGTCAACGTCGGCTGGGCCGAGGGCCTGCACGCCCGTCCCGCTTCCATCTTCGTCCGGGCCGCCACCGCCTCCGGCATCCCGGTGACCATCGCCAAGCCGGACACCGCCCCGGTCAACGCCGCCTCGATGCTGGCCGTCCTCGGCCTCGGCGTGCAGGGTGGCGAGGAGATCGTCCTCTCCGCCGACGCCGACGGCGCCGAGGCCGCCCTGGAGCGCCTGGCCAAGCTGGTCGCGGAAGGGCTGGACGAGCTTCCGGAGACCGTCTGACGCCGGGGCTGCCCCCGAGGGGTGACGGCTGACCGCGCGTGAGACCCGATTGCCCGGCGGGGGCGCGGAGCCGGTGGAGCGGCCCCGGCACTTCAGGGGGCGGGTGCCGGGAACCGGCGGGCGTCAGTCAGCCGCGTGGCGCTGTCCGCGGGCCGCGGTGTCGCGCTGGAGCCCCGGACGCACCGGGGCGGGCGGCCGTGCCCTCACGGGGGCCGGGGCCCCCTGTACGCGATCCGCTTCGGGCCACCGGGACCGCCTCGCCGGGCCGTCCGGAGCCCGTCGGCGCGGTCGCGGCCGCTCCTCGCGTCAGCCGACGCGCCCCCCGCCGCGCCGGTCATCGGTCACCGGTCACGCGAACCGGAGGCGCGGCACCTCCCGGCCGAGAAGAGGGGCCGGCCGGCGAGGAGGTGGCGCGCCTCCAGGGTGCGCAGTGCCTCGCGCACGGGGACGCGGGAGACGCCGTAGGGGCGGGCGAGCTGCCCCTCGGTGAGGCGGGAGCCGCGCCCGTGGGCGCCGGAGACGATGTCCTGTCCGATCGCGGTGCGTGTCGCTTGCGCCGGAACACCCATGCCCGTCCTCCGCCCGTGGCCCGCGAAACGCGGCCGTCCGGTCCTCTGCCGCGCCCCTAGGACAGGAAGAGGCGCTGTCCGGCGGCTCCGGGTGGTCCGCGAACACCTTCTGGCCGGAAGGCGTGGGGTGGGCACACCGGCCGCGGACAATCCGAAGACCCCGGCTCGGGAGGGCCGGGGTCTTCGGGGAGGAACGGGTCCTACGGGCCCGGTCAGACGTCGACGCCGTGGCCGCGCAGGTAGGCGACGGGATCCATGTCGGTGCCGTAGTCGGCGCCCGAGCGGGCCTCGAAGTGCAGGTGCGGGCCGGTGGAGTTGCCGGTGGAGCCGGAGACGGCGATCTGCTGGCCCGGTGTGACGGTCTGGCCGACCGAGACGGTGGCCGAGGTGAGGTGGCCGTACTGGGTGTAGGTGCCGTCGTGCATCTTGACGACCACCTCGTTGCCGTAGGCACCGCCCCATCCGGTCTGGACCACGGTGCCCGCGCCGACGGCGCGCACGACGCTGCCGGAGGGGGCGTGGAAGTCGACTCCGGAGTGGCTGCCGGAGGACCAGAGGCTGCCGCCGGTCCGGTAGCCGGTGGAGACGTAGGAGCCCTCGACGGGCAGGACATAGCGGTTGAGGCGCTCGCGCTCGGCGGCGCGGGCGGCCCGGATCTTCTCGGCGCGCTCCTTCTCGGCCTTCTGCTTCGCCTCGGCGGCCTGCACGCGGGCGGCCTCGACGGCGGCCTGTTCGGCGGCGGCGGCCTCGGCGGCGAGGCGCTGGGCGGCGGCCTGGTCACCGATGCGGTCGGCGAGGCTGTCGCCGATGGTGATGGCCTGCGTCAAGCCGGTGTGCGCGGGGGCCTCTCCGGCCGCGGCCGGAGAGGCGAGGGTGCCCACCACGCCGGTGGTGGTGAGGGCGGCGACGCCGGCCAGGCCGGCCCCGGTGCGGGTGGCCCGGCGGTTCGTTCGCCGGTGCTTCCCGGTGGGACGGGTGAACGCCATGGAGCGGCTGGTCCTTTCCTTCCTTCTCGCCTACCGGGTTAGCTGACGGGTTCGGAGCAGGAAGGTCTCCTACGGGCCCCTCGCGGGAGGCGCCCGATTCACCCCTGGGACGGTGGGTCCCCGGTTCCCCGGGCTCACGCCCTGCGGGGATTCGGCGATGACTGCCCGTTCGCCACGGGTGTGGCGGGTGCGTCGGCCGGACAGCCGCAGAGACGCTAATGGGCACTTCTGTCGTGCTACAAACCGAACGCCGCTTTTGTTGCGCACACCACAGGACAGACGGGGCGTCAATCCCGCGAAAGGGGCATCCCCACCGAGGCGTGGACATGACGGAACCCCGGTCGCCGTCCAGGGCTTCCGGGGTTCCGCCCTCCGGCTGGGGGATGCCGGCCGGGGCTCGCTGAGCGGACGTCAGCCGGTGACCACGCTGACCTCTCCGATGCCGAGCGCGCGCACCGGCTCGGCGATCCGCGAGGCGTCGCCGACCAGCACCGTCACCAGCCGGTCGGCCGGGAAGGCACTGACCACGGCGGCGGTCGCCTCGGTGGCACCGGTGTCGGCCATCATCCGGTACAGCCGTGCCTGGAAGTCGTCCGGCAGGTGCTGCTCGACCTGGTCGGCGAGGGTGGAGGCGACGGCGGCGGCCGTCTCGTACTTCAGCGGCGCCACCCCGACGAGGTTCTGCACGGCGGTGTCCAGCTCGGCCTCGGTGAGACCCTCGGCGGCCAGGGTGCGCAGCACCTTCCAGAGGTCGTCCAGGGCCGGGCCGGTGGACTCGGTGTCGACGGAGCCGCTGATGGCGAGCATCGCCGCGCCCGTCCCCTCCGGGGTGGAGCGCAGCACCTGGGCGAAGGCCCGCACGCCGTAGGTGTAGCCCTTCTCCTCGCGCAGGACACGGTCCAGACGGGAGGTCAGGGTGCCGCCGAGGCTGTACGTGCCGAGCACCTGGGCGGGCCAGACCCGGTCGTGCCGGTCAGGTCCGACACGCCCGATGAGCAGCTGGGTCTGGACGGCGCCGGGACGGTCGACGACGATGACGCGCCCGGTGTCGTCGGCGGTGACCGGCGGGACCGGGTTGGGCTTGCCCGCGTCGCCCTGCCAGGCGCCGAGGCTGTCGGCGAGCAGGGCGTCGAGGTCGGTGCCCTCCAGGTCTCCGACGATGACGGCGGTGGCGGTGGCCGGGCGCACGTGCCGGTCGTAGAAGGCGCGGACGGCGGCGGCGTCGATCCGCTCGACGGTCTCCGCGGTGCCCTGACGGGGCCGCGAGACGCGCGAGCCGGCCGGGAAGAGCTGCCGGGACAGCTCCTTGGCGGCGCGGCGGGCCGGGTTGGCCTGCTCGTGCGGGATCTCGTCCAGACGGTTGCGGACCAGACGCTCGACCTCGGCCGGATCGAAGGCGGGGGCGCGCAGCGCGTCGGCGAGCAGCCCGAGCGCCTTCTCCAGCCGGGAGACCGGAACCTCCAGGGAGAGCCGGACGCCTGGATGGTCGGCGAAGGCGTCGAGGGTGGCCCCGCAGCGCTCCAGCTCGGCGGCGAACTCCTCGGCGCTGTGCCGGTCGGTGCCCTCGCTGAAGGCGCGGGCCATGATCGTGGCGAGGCCGTCGAGCCCCTCGGGCTCGGTGTCGAGCGGGCTGTCGAGCAGCACCTCCACGGCGACGACCTGCTGGCCGGGGCGGTGGCAGCGCAGCACCGTCAGGCCGTTGTCCAGGCTGGTGCGCTCGGGGGCGGGGAAGGCCCAGGGGCGGGGGGCTCCTCCGGCCGGCTGCGGGTGGAGATCCATGGCGGGGGTGATGACGTCACTCACTGGCTGCGGCCTCCTCGCCGGTCGCGGCGTCGGTGTTCTCGGCGTGCTCGGCGTGCTCGGCTTCCTCGGGGGTGAGCGGCTCGTAGACGAGGACCGCGCGGTTGTCCGGGCGCAGGCGCTCGGCGGCGGCCTGGCGGACCTCGTCGGCGGTGACGTCCAGCACCCGGCCGACGGCGCTGAGGGCGAGCTGGGGGTCACCGAAGAGGACGGCGTACCGGCAGAGTTCGTCGGCGCGGCCGGCGACGGTGCCGAGCCGGTCCAGCCATTCCCGCTCCAGCTGGGCCTGGGCGCGCTCCATCTCCTCGGCCGTGGGGCCCTCGGCGGCGAAGCGGGCCAGCTCGTCGTCGACGGCGGCCTCGATGGCGGGGATCTCGACGTCGCCGGAGGCCTTGACGTCGAGCCAGCCGAGCGAGGGCGCGCCGGCCAGCCGCAGCAGGCCGAAGCCGGCGGCGACAGCCGAACGGTCTCGGCGGACCAGGCGGTTGTAGAGCCGGGAGGACTCGCCGCCGCCGAGGACGGTGAGCGCCACGTCGGCGGCGTCGGCGGCGCGGGTGCCGTCCTCGGGGAGGCGGTAGGCGGCCATCAGGGCGCGCGCGGGCACCTCCTCGCGGACCACCTCGCGCAGCTCGGTGCCGATGGTGTCGGGCAGCGAGCCGTCACGCGGCGGCTGCTTGCCGTCGTGGCCGGGGATGGAGCCGAAGTACTTCTCGATCCAGGCGAGCGTCTGCTCCGGGTCGATGTCGCCGACGACGGAGAGCACGGCGTTGTTCGGCGCGTAGTACGTGCGGAAGAACTGCCGGGCGTCCTCGAGCGTGGCCGCGTCGAGGTCGGCCATCGAGCCGATGGGCGTGTGGTGGTAGGGGTGGCCCTCCGGGTAGGCGAGGGCGGTGAGCTTCTCGAAGGCGGTGCCGTACGGCACGTTGTCGTAGCGCTGGCGGCGCTCGTTCTTGACGACGTCGCGCTGGTTCTCCATCGACTCGTCGTCCAGGGCGGTCAGGAGGGTGCCCATGCGGTCGGCCTCCAGCCAGAGGGCGAGCTCGAGCTGGTGGGCGGGCATGGTCTCGAAGTAGTTGGTCCGCTCGAAGCTGGTGGTGCCGTTGAGCGAGCCGCCGGCGCCCTGGACCAGCTCGAAGTGGCCGTTCCCCTTCACCTGCGCCGAACCCTGGAACATCAGGTGCTCGAAGAGGTGGGCGAGGCCGGTGCGGCCCTTCACCTCGTGGCGCGAGCCGACGTCGTACCAGAGGCAGACCGCGGCGACCGGGGTCAGGTGGTCCTCGGAGAGCACCACGCGCAAGCCGTTGGCCAGGCGGTGCTCGGTCGCTGTCAGGCCGCCGGAGGCGGCCCGCGCTGTGGCCGTGTCACCCATGGGCAGGTACGTCCCTTCGCTCGCGAATTCTGGAGAGGTCCTCTCCGTCCTGTCACTCTATGCAACCGTGCCGACGGGGGGCGAAGTTCCCGCGGGAAGGCACCCGAAGGACGGGGCGCGGTCGGGGTTGTCCGCGGCGCGGTCCACAATGGTCGGCGTCATGTCCAGACCTTGTTGGTGAAGGAGCCGCAGCAGCGATGGCCCGCCGCAGCACGAAGACCCCGCCACCGGACGACTTCGAGGAGCGCATCCTCGACATCGACGTTGTCGACGAGATGCAGGGCTCCTTCCTGGAGTACGCCTACTCGGTGATCTACTCGCGAGCCCTGCCCGACGCGCGGGACGGCATGAAGCCGGTGCACCGGCGGATCGTCTACCAGATGAACGAGATGGGGCTGCGCCGCGACCGCGGCTACGTGAAGTGCGCCCGGGTGGTCGGCGAGGTGATGGGCAAGCTCCACCCGCACGGCGACGCCTCGATCTACGACGCGCTGGTGCGCATGGCGCAGCCGTTCTCCATGCGGCTGCCGCTGGTCGACGGCCACGGCAACTTCGGTTCGCTGGGGAACGACGACCCGCCGGCGGCGATGCGGTACACCGAGTGCCGGATGGCCGACGCCACCTCCCTGATGACCGAGTCGATCGACGAGAACACGGTCGACTTCGCGCCCAACTACGACGGCCAGGAGCAGGAGCCGGTGGCACTCCCCGCCGCCTTCCCGAACCTGCTGGTCAACGGCGCCTCCGGGATCGCGGTCGGCATGGCCACCAACATGCCGCCGCACAACCTCGGGGAGGTCGTCGCCGCCGCCCGCCACCTCATCAAGCACCCGGGCGCCGACCTGGAGACCCTGATGCGGTTCGTGCCGGGGCCCGACCTGCCGACCGGCGGGCGGATCGTCGGACTGGGCGGGGTGCGCGACGCGTACGCCACCGGGCGCGGCACGTTCAAGATCCGCGCCACGGTCACGGTGGAGAACGTCACGCCGCGCCGCAAGGGACTGGTCGTCACCGAGCTGCCGTTCAGCGTCGGCCCGGAGAAGGTCATCTCCAAGATCAAGGACCTGGTCGGCGCGAAGAAGCTCCAGGGCATCGCCGACGTCAAGGACCTCACCGACCGCGAGCACGGCCTGCGGCTGGTCATCGAGATCAAGAACGGCTTCGTGCCCGAGGCGGTCCTGGAGCAGCTCTACAAGCTGACGCCGATGGAGGAGTCCTTCGGCATCAACAACGTCGCCCTGGTCGACGGCCAGCCGCTCACCCTCGGCCTCAAGGAGCTGCTGGAGGTCTACCTGGACCACCGGTTCACCGTGGTCCGGCGCCGCAGCGAGTTCCGGCGCGGCAGGAAGCGCGACCGGCTGCACCTGGTCGAGGGCCTGCTGGTGGCGCTCGTCGACATCGACGAGGTCATCCGCATCATCCGGGACAGTGAGAACTCCGCGGAGGCCCGCGAGCGCCTCATCGAGCGGTTCTCCCTCAGCGACATCCAGACGCAGTACATCCTGGACACGCCGCTGCGCCGCCTCACCCGGTTCGACCGGATCGAGCTGGAGTCCGAGCGGGACCGGCTCAACGCCGAGATCGAGGAGCTGACGCGCATCCTCGACTCCGACGCCGAGCTGCGCAAGCTGGTCTCCTCGGAGCTGGCGGCGGTCGCCAAGAAGTACGGCACGGACCGGCGCACGGTGCTGCTGGAGTCCTCCGGCGCGGCGGCCGCGGTGCCCCTCCAGGTGGAGGACACCGCCTGCCGGGTGCTGCTCTCCTCCACGGGGCTGCTGGCCCGGACCGCGGACGACAAGCCGCTGGCCGACGCGCCGAAGCGGGTCAAGCACGATCTGATCGTCTCGGCGGTGGCGGCGACGGCGCGCGGCGAGGTCGGCGCGGTCACCTCGGCCGGGCGGCTGCTGCGGCTCCAGGTGATCGACCTGCCGCAGCTGCCGGGGACGGACACCGCGCCGAGCCTGTCGGGCGGGGCGCCGGTCGCCGAGTTCCTCACCCTGGAGGCCGACGAGCGGCTGGTCTGCCTGACCACGCTGGACGAGTCCTCCCAGGGTCTCGCGCTCGGCACGGCGCAGGGCGTGGTCAAGCGCGTGGTGCCCGACTACCCCTCGCACAAGGAGGAGTTGGAGGTCATCGCCCTCAAGGAGGGCGACCGGGTCGTCGGTGCGGCGGAGCTGCGTACCGGCGAGGAGGACCTGGTCTTCATCACCGACGAGGCGCATCTGCTGCGCTTCCCCGCCTCGGTGGTCCGCCCGCAGGGCCGTCCGGCCGGCGGCATGGCGGGGGTGAAGCTGGGGGAGGGCTCCCGGGTGGTGTCGTTCACCGCGGTCGACCCGGCGGTGGACGCGGTGGTGTTCACGGTGGCCGGCTCCCGCGGCACGCTGGACGACTCGGTGCAGACCACGGCGAAGGTGACCCCCTTCGACCAGTACCCGCGCAAGGGCCGGGCCACCGGCGGGGTGCGCTGTCAGCGGTTCCTGAAGGGCGAGGACTGCCTGAGCTTCGCCTGGGCGGGCCCGGCCCCGGCCCGCGCGGCCCAGCGCGACGGCACGCCGGCGGAGCTGCCCGACCCGGACCCGCGGCGCGACGGCTCGGGCGTGTCGCTGCCCAAGCCGGTGGCCGCGGCGGCCGGCCCCGTCGGCTGACGCCCGTCCCGGGGCCGTGCGCCCCGGCGGAGCCACCCCGGCGTACGACGCGCCGGGGCGGCGGACTTTCCCGGAGCGCTCAGCCCACGGGCCGCCCGGCGTCGGCCACTTCGGTGCGCAGTACCTCGGGGTCGTCCGGGTCGGCGGTGTCCTCGTCGGCGCGGACGAAGCGCAGGACGCTCCACAGGTGCCGCTCCTCGGCCTGACCGGCCTGGTCGCGGCAGCCGTCCAGCGCGGTCGAGAGGGCGTCGGGGTCGATGCCGGAGCCGATCAGGACCATCTGGGTGCGCCGCTCCTCGCCGGGCTCCCAGGCGCGCGGGGTGAAGCGCAGGAAGCGGCCGACGGCGTGCAGGGTGTAGACGTGGCCGGGGTCGAGCGGACCGAAGTCCACGAATCCCTTGATGCGGTAGAGCCCTTCGGGCCGCGCGTCGAGGAAGTCCATGAGCAGGCGCGGGTGGAGCGGGGTCGTGGAGGTGAAGGCGACGCTGTCGTAGGCGGCGTGCAGATGCCCGTCGTGGCCGTCCCCGTGGCCGCCGCGACAGCCCTCGGGCTCGTCCTCCTCGCGGGCGTCGTCGAAGGAGAGCTGGCCGTAGCGCTCGGTTTGGGGGCGGCGGTCGAAGAGGAGTTCCGGGTCGATCCGGCCGTGGGCGGCGGGGGTGACGGCACCGTGCTCGGCACGTTCGCGGACGACGGCGAGCAGGCGGTCCAGTTCGGCGGGGGCGACGCGGTCGCTCTTGTTGAGGACGACGAGGTCGGCGGCGGCGAGGTGCCGGTCGAGTTCCGGGTGCCGCTCACGGGTCGACGCGTACTCGGCGGCGTCGACCACCTCGACGAGACCGCCGTAGAGGACGTACGGGTTCTCGCTGGCCAGGACCATGCGGACCAGCTCGACCGGTTCGGCGAGACCGCTGGCCTCGATGACGATGACGTCGAGCCCGGCCTCCGGGCGGGTCAGCCGCTCCAGGTAGGTGTCGAGTTCGGCGACGTCGACGGCGCAGCACAGGCAGCCGTTGCCGAGCGAGACGGTGGAGCCGACCTGTCCGGCGACGGCCATGGCGTCGATCTCGATGGCGCCGAAGTCGTTGACGAGGGCGCCGATCCGGGTGCCCCGGCTGCGCCGGAGCAACTGGTTGAGGAGGGTGGTCTTGCCCGAGCCGAGGAAGCCGGCGAGGACGACGACCGGGATCTGCTGCCTGCCCACCGAGGGGTCCTTTCACCGTGCCGCCGCCGGGACCGGCACGGTGCCCGGCGCCCGCCCTGGCCGGACGGGCGTCCCAGGATACGGCGGTGCGCCGGCCGGGCCGGGCGTGCCCGCGGGCCCTCGGCACCGGCCGGCCGGACGGCCGCCCGCGCAGCCGGACGGCGGTGCCGGCGGGCAGCGCCGGACGGCCGCCCGCGCAGCCGGACGGCGGTGCCGGCGGGCAGCGCCGGACGGCCGCCCGCGCAGCCGGACGGCGGTGCCGGCGGGCAGCGCCCCCTCGGCACCGGGCGGTCCGCGGCGAGCGGCGGCTCGGTGCCGGCGGGAAGGGGTACGGCGTCCGAGCCGAGGTTGACGAGAGAGGCGCGCGTCGGCGGGGCGGCGGAGGGCGAGAAGGCCCTCGGGGCCGTCGAACCGTTCCAGGAGGCCGTCGCCGAGACCGCCGGGGGGGAGCGAGCACGGTGCGGTGGGAGGACCCTCGTGGAGGCGGGGCTGCCTCCTGCCCGTGGGCCGTGCGGGCGGCCCCGCGGGGCTGCGGCAGCCAGGGGGTGCGGTGGAGAACCCCGGCGTGCGGGGCGTCGGCGGTCCCAGGCGGCTGGGCCGGGCAACCGTCGCCGCCGGGGCCTGCGGCGCCGGACCGGGCGTGCATCAGGTCCTCGATGTACTCGCACGGGATCCGCCGCCCCGGGCAGGCCCGGCGCCCCGTCCTGGTGGAGGCAGGTGGCGCCGGGCGGGGCGAGGTGGAGCAGGGCGGTGGCACGGGCGGCGCCGGGTCGGCGGGGGTGCCGAACCGTTCGGGGCGAAGCCGAAGCCGGCCCCGGCGCGACCGCGGCGGGTGACGGTGCGGGGGTGTCGTGGTCGCGGAGGACCCGGGCGGCGGGTAGTCGACGGGCGCTGCCTGCCCGGCGCGGGTGTCGCACCTGGCTGCGCGCAGCCGGCCGGCTCCCACGGGCTGCGCGGAAGGGACGTTGCAGGCGGTGGGGGTTCGTGGTGCCGCGGGTGGCGGGCGAACGGCTCGCTGCCCGGGGAGCTGCGCCTCGCCGGCGAGGGCGGCGCCGTGCCGGTCGGCCACCGCTCACCAGGAGCGGTGGAGCCCGTGGAGTCCGTCGCGGCGGCGGGGACGCGGCCCCTGGTCCACAGCGCAGTCGCGCGGCGCCGGATCCCATGGCGAGGAGCGCGGCGAAGCCGACGCGGGCGTACGCCGCCGAGAAACCGGTCAGCGCAGTCAGCGGGATTCAGGCCGAGGAGCGGTCGCGGCGCCGTGGTTGCCGGAGTCGCGGACGTACTGGTGGTCCAGGTTGGATGGCGGTGGGGGCCTCGTGGCCCGCGCCGCCGTGCGCGCGAACGGCTCGGCGTGGACGGGCGGGGGGGCGATGATCCGCATGAGCAGGAGCGCCCGCCCCGGGTTAGGGTCGCCCCTGTGAGTACGTGTGCCCGAGCCGCCCTCGACCTGCGCGAACCGCTCGCCGGAACCGCCGCCACCGCCCGCACCTGGCTGCTGATCGAGCAACCCGGCCCGTGGGGCGCCCGCGCCCTGACCGCCAGCCGTCTCGACGCCGCGCTCGGCGCCGCGCTGGAGGCCGCCGCCGAGGGCACCGGGGTCCGCGTCGCCCTCATCCGGCGGCCCGGCGGGCGCCCCGCCGGCCCCGGTGGCCCGCGCGTCGTCGCCGCCCACACCCTCCCCGGCCGCACCTGGACGCACACCGCCCGCCTGCCCCGCCTGGAGGCACTGCGCTCCCTCGACCTGCCCGCCCTCGGCGCCGGTGACCCGGCCTCCTTCGATGCGCTGGGCGGCGCGCCGTACGACGGGCCGCCCCTCGCCCTGGTGTGCACCAACGGGAAGCGGGACAGGTGCTGCGCCCTGCTGGGCCGGCCACTCGCCGAGGAACTGGCGCTCACCGCGCCCGAGGAGGTCTGGGAGACCACCCACCTCGGCGGCCACCGCTTCTCCCCCACCCTGCTGGTCCTGCCGCACGGCTACGCCTACGGCCGCGCCGTCACCACCGAGGTCAAGGAGATCCTGCGGGCCACCGCCGCCGGCGAGGTCGTCGTGGACGGCTGCCGGGGCCGCTCCTGCTGGGACCGGCCGGGGCAGGCCGCCGAACTGGCCCTGCGCGAACGGCTGCCCGGCGCCCGTCCCGACGACCTCGCGGTCACCGGCGTCGAGGGAGCCGCAACCGGCTGGGAGGTGGCGCTGGCCCACCGCGACGGGCGGCGCTGGCGGGTCACCGTGGCCGAGGGCACGTCGCTGCCGCCCCGCCCCGAGTCGTGCGGCGGGACGCCGGGGACGCCGCGGCGGATGGACGTCGTGGCGGTGCGGGAGGAGTGAAGCGCCTCCCACACCCTGGTCGGACCGCGCCCGCACCGGTCAGAGAGCGCACCTCGGCCTCCGCGTGACCGTCCTCGTCCGGCTTCTCGCGGGAGGTGACGGTACCGGGCCAGCCGGAGGCGAACCCGAGCGGGACGGAGACCAGGCCCGGGTTCTCCAACGGGAAGACCTGGAAGTCGAGGCCGGGCAGGAGGGAGGCGGGGCTGCCCGACTCCACCGGGGAGACCAGCACGAGCAGCACCGCCGGGACGAGCCCGCCGTACACCGCCCGGACGGCGCCCCGGGTGGTGAAGGAGCGCCAGAAGAGCGTGTAGAGCAGCACGGGCGGGTTGGCGGAGGCGGCCACCGCGAAGGCGAGGCCGACCAGGAAGGCGACGTTCAGATCGCGGGCGAGCAGGCTGAGGCCGATCGCCGGCACCCCGGTCCCGGCGGCGGCGAGCCGTGCCACCGCCACCTCGCCGAAGCGGTGGGCGCCCTCGCGCCGGCGCAGCGAGGCGTGGAGGCCGTGGGCGACCGAGGCCGAGGAGGCGAGGGGTGGTCCGGCGACCACGGCGCGGATGGTGGCGAAGGCGACAGCTGCGACCACCGCGGACAGCACGGTGCCGCCGGTGGAGCCCGCACCGCCCCCGAGGCCGAGGGCGAGCAGTGGTACGGCCGTGTTCCCCGCGGCGTTGGAGGAGCGGACCGCCTCCGGGCCGAGGAGAGCGGCCGCCCCGAAGCCGATGACGATCGTCGTCAGGTGGAAGCCGCCGATGAGCCCGATCGCCCAGACCGTGGACCGGCGGGCGGCGCGCGCGGTCGGCACGGTGGCGAGGCGGGAGAGGATGTGCGGCAGCCCAGCCGTCCCGAGAACCAGGGCGAGGCCGAGGCTGATGAAGTCGAGGCGGGCCGTCCAGTCGCCGCCGTGGCGCAGGCCGGGGTCGAGGAAGTCCAGGCCGTGGCCGCTGCGGGCGGCCGCCGTGCTGAGCATCCGCCCGAAGTCACCGGAGGAGCGGAGCAGCGCCAGCAAGGTCAGTGTGGCGGTGCCGCTCATCAGCAGCACCGACTTGACGATCTGGATTTAGGTCGTGGAGCGCATTCCGCCGAGCGGCACGTGGGCCCCCACCAGTGCGCCGGCACCGACCACCGTCCAGGTACGGGCGGCGCGGCTCTCCCCGCCGAGCAGCAGGGGGACCAGCAAGCCCGCGTCGGCCATCCGGGCGACCAGGTGGAGCACCGAGACGGTGAGGGAGGAGGTGCCCGCGGCGATCCGGGCCGGGCGTTCGCCGAGCCGGGCGGCGAGCACGTCGGCGAGGGTGAACCGGCCGCAGTCGCGGACCAGTTCGGCGACGAGGAAGAGCGCCACCAGCCAGGCGGCGAGAAAGCCGGCCGAGTAGAGAATGCCGTCGTAGCCGTAGAGGGCGATCAGGCCGCAGACGCCGAGGAAGGAGGCGGCCGACAGACGGCCGCCGGCGATGGCGAAACCGTTCTCCATCGGGGAGAAGAGACGGCCGCCCGCGTAGGACTCCTCAGTGGTGCCCCGTCTGCGCCGCCCCGCCCAGGCGGTGACGGCGAGAGTCAGCGCCACGAGGAGGCTGAACAGCACGACGGCCAGGGACTGGTGGTCGCCGCTCATCCCCGCGCCTTCCGGGTGAGCTGCTGGGTCTCCCAGCGCAGGTCGGGCGCGAGCCGGTCCCGCCGCAGCCGGCCTGGCGTGCGTACGCCCAGGTCAGTAGGAAGGTGCTGGCGAACTGGCCGAACCCCGCGGCCAGCGCGACGTTGACCGGCCCGAGGAGCGGGCGGGCCACCAGGGCGGGAGCGGTGGTGGCGGCGACCACGTGGGCGAGGTACCAGGTGAGGAAGAGCGCGCAGGCCGGGACCACGAAACGGCGATGGCGGCCACGGAGCTCCTGGAAGGCGGCACCGGCACGCACCTCGCGGCAGACGTCCGCCGTGCTCGGCCTGGCGTCCATGGGCGCCGGCACGGTCTTCGGCGATCCGCCGCCCGGCCGGAGGAACGGTTCCCGCTCCGGCGGGCGGGCCCCACCCGCTCGCCGGCACGCCGTACCAGGGATCGTCGAGCCGGGCCGGCCCACCGCCGCGCCCGTCGTCCTTCTCCACCGCGCTCTCCTTGTCCGCGGCCGGGACTACCGCGTGCCGAGGATGAGACGGAGGGGAAGACCGGTTCTCCGCCTGGGGGGGGGACTTACATCGGATCAGGTGATGGACAGACCCGGAAGAAGCACGCTGTCGACGGGCCCGCGCGCTGTCGTCCCGGCGCCGGGAAAGGCCGAACGCGGCCCCGGCCGCGACCCGGGGCCGGCCCGGGGCCGAGACCGTCACCTGGCGGGCGGCCCGCGGGTCCCTCCGTGCCGGTCCGAAAGCACCTCTGTGCGCGCCTCGCACACGCCCTCGGCCCGTTACCGGCTGTCGCGCGCCTCCTGGATGCACGACAGGAGGCCGCACCGCCCGGGGCGGTGCGGCGTCCCTTCCGGCACCCCGGGGAGGGCTCCGGACCTCAGGCGTCGATGCGCGAGCGGTCCAGCGTCGCTGCGGAGCTGGTGATGAACTCCTTGCGCGGCGCGACCTCGTTGCCCATCAGCAGGTCGAAGACGTGCTCGGAGGAGTCGAGGTCCGCGATGTTGATGCGGCGCAGGGTGCGGTGGCGCGGATCCATGGTGGTCTCGGCCAACTGGTCGGCGTCCATCTCGCCGAGGCCCTTGTAGCGCTGGATGGAGTCCTTGTAACGGATGTTCTTCCGCTGGTACTCCATGAGGGTGTCGCGCAGTTCCCGGTCCGAGTACGTGTACACGTACTTGTCCTGCCCGCGCTTGGGCTGGACCAGCTCGATGCGGTGCAGCGGCGGTACGGCGGCGAAGACCCGGCCGGACTCGACCATCGGGCGCATGTACCGCTGGAAGAGGGTCAGCAGCAGACAGCGGATGTGGGCGCCGTCCACATCGGCGTCCACGAGCAGGATGATCTTGCCGTAGCGGGCGGCGTCGAGGTCGAAGGTGCGGCCCGAGCCCGCTCCTATCACCTGGATGATCGCACCGCACTCGGCGTTCTTCAGCATGTCGCTGACGGAGGACTTCTGGACGTTGAGGATCTTGCCGCGGATCGGCAGCAGGGCCTGGAACTCACTGTTCCGGGCGAGCTTGGCGGTACCGAGCGCGGAATCACCCTCGACGATGAAGAGCTCGCTGCGCTCCACGTCGTCGCTGCGGCAATCGGCCAGCTTGGCCGGCAACGAGGAGGACTCCAGGGCGGTCTTGCGGCGCTGGGCGTCCTTGTGCTGGCGGGCGGCGATACGCGTCCTGGCGGCGGCGACCGCCTTCTCCATGACCGCCCTGGCCTGCGCCTTCGCGTCCCGCTTGGTGGAGGTCAGGAAGGCCTTCAGCTCCTTGGCGACCACCTGGGAGACGATCCGGTTGGCCGCCGAGGTGCCCAGCACCTCCTTGGTCTGGCCCTCGAACTGCGGCTCGGCCAGCCGGACGGTGACGACGGCGGTCAGCCCCTCCAGGGCGTCGTCCTTGACGATGTCGTCCTCGGCGACGCGCAGCAGCTTGGCCGAGCGCAGCACCTCGTTCATGGTGCGGGTGAGGGACCGCTCGAAGCCCGTGACGTGGGTGCCGCCCTTGGGGGTGGCGATGATGTTGACGAACGAGCGGATCCTGGTGTCGTACCCGGTGCCCCAGCGCAGCGCGATGTCGACGGCCAGCTCGCGGGTGACCTCGGTCGGCGTCATCTGGCCGAAGTCGTCGAGGACGGGGACGGTCTCCTTGAAGGTGCCCTTGCCGGTGAGGCGCAGCACGTCGCACAGGGCCCGGTCGTCCGCCAGGTACTCGCAGAACTCACTGATGCCGCCGTCGAAGCGGAAGGATTCCTCGCCCTTCGAGCCGCCGTCGCCCAGGCCGTACTCGTCCCGGACCACGATGGTCAGCCCCGGGACCAGGAAGGCCGTCTGGCGGGCGCGCTGGTGCAGGGTGGCGAGGTCCAGCTTGGCGTCCTTGAGGAAGATCTGCCGGTCCGCCCAGTACCGCACCCGGGTACCGGTACGCGACTTGGCGATCTTCTTGACCTTCCGCAGGCCGTTGCCCGCTTCGAAGGGGGCGTCGGCGCCGGTCTTGGCGCCGGTCCCGGCGAAGGCGCCCGGGACACCCCGCCGGAAGCTGATGGCGTGGGTGCCGCCGTCGCGGTCCACCTCGATGTCCAGGCGGGCGGAGAGGGCGTTCACCACGGAGGCCCCGACGCCGTGCAGTCCGCCGGAGGCCGCGTACGAGCCGCCGCCGAACTTGCCGCCCGCGTGCAGCTTGGTCAGCACCACCTCGACGCCGGACAGGCCGGTCTTGGGCTCGACGTCGACCGGGATGCCGCGGCCGTTGTCGCGGACCTCGACCGAGCCGTCGTCGTGGAGGATCACCTCGATGTGGTCGCAGTAGCCGCCGAGGGCCTCGTCGACGGAGTTGTCGATGATCTCCCAGAGGCAGTGCATGAGGCCGCGGCTGTCGGTGGACCCGATGTACATGCCCGGTCGCTTCCGGACCGCTTCGAGCCCTTCCAGGACGAGCAGGTGCCGAGCGGTGTAATTGGAACCGTCCTGGTCTGCTCCTGCCAGCAAAGCGGTGGACGGCACGGACGTCTCGGCGGTCACGCGGGTTCGCTCCTCGCTGAATTCTGATGGTGGTCCACAAGATCGGGGACCTGGGCAACGGTCGCCGCTCAGAGGGTACCGAGGCCAGGTAGAGCCGATGTAACGCCACCCTCGGCTCAAACCCACCCTAGTCCAGGGCCGCACACGCGTTCGATCCCTCGGTAGGGTGAAACAGATGTCACGTTCCCTTCCGGGCATGAACCATTTAGGCTCCGGGCACGTCCTCTTCAACACCCCGGCAAGCCAGCCGGTGAGGACCGGACCCGATGACGTGACAGCGTCAACCACCCACACGGCACATTCGCCGCCAAACCGGCAGCACCCGGCCTCCCCGGAAGATCTTTTCGAGGAAATGCCGCGAGCGGGAACGTTTTCGGCCTGGTTGGATGTTGACCCTGGTACGACAGCTCGTCGAGCTAGAGAAGAGGCGACGTGACTACTGTTCTGACCCCCGCGACCCCCCTGACGGCCGCTGACCGCTGTGACCGCTGCGGCGCCCAGGCCTACCTGCGCGTCGTGCTGATGAGCGGTGGTGAACTGCTCTTCTGCGCCCACCACGGCCGCAAGTTCGAGCCGGAACTCAAGAAGATCGCCGCTGAGATACAGGATGAGTCCGAGCGGCTGACGGCGACCCCGGCCACGGCCGAGGACGAGCGCTGACGCTTCGCACCCATCCCGACGAGCCGGCACCGGTCCCTCAACCGGAGTACGGGCCCCCTTCCCGCCCCAGCGGCGGAAAGGGGGCCCGTTTCGGTTGTACGGAGCCCCTGGGGCCCCTACGCAACGCGGGGCGGCACCGCGGCCGGGATTGGCCGAAGCGGGCCTTGCGGACGGCCGGGCGCCCCCTCCAGCGCGCCTGACGGGCGGCCCGCGAGCGGCCTGGGAGGCCCGGCCCGGTCGGCAGGCGAGGCTACCGGCGCCCCGCCCGCCGACCGGGCCGGCGCGCCTACGGGGCGACCTCGGAGACCCGGGTGTACACGCCGGGACTGCTGGCCCGTCCGCAGCCGCTGCCCCAGGAGACCAGACCGATCAGCTTGCCCCGCGACACCAGCGGCCCGCCGCTGTCCCCCTGGCAGGCGTCCCGGCCGCCGCGCGGGTCACCGGCACAGAGCATGGTGTCCGCCTGGTAGCGGCCGACGGAACTGCCCGGGTAGGCACGCCGGCAGGTGGCGTCCTCCAGCACGGTCACCCCGACGGACCTGAGCCGGGACGAGTACGTTCCGTTACCGGTCGTGTCGCCCCAGCCGAACACCGCGGCCTTGCTGCCCGCCTTCTCCTCGGCGGCCCTCGGCCGGGCGACGGGCAGCACGGACGAGGCGGGCAGGGGTTCGGCGAGGGTCAGCCGGGCGATGTCGCCCGCGTTGGTGACCGAGTCGTACTCCGGATTGACCCAGACCTCGCGGACCGCGGTCTCCCGCCCCTTCGCCGTGCTGCGCAGGTCGTCCCGGCCGGAGATAACCCGCAGGTCGGGGACGCGCGACAGGGCGGTTCCGAGCACCTCCTCGTCCACGCAGTGCGCGGCGGTCAGCACCGTCCGCTCACCGACGACCACGCCGCCGCAGAACTGGCCGGAGCGCTCACCGCCGAACCGGTCGCGGCTGCCGAGGGCGACGACCCAGGGGTGCTCGTCGACGCCGGCCGGGCTGCCGCCCACCACGACGCTGTCAGCCGCCGCGGGGGCGGGGCCGCAGAGCGGGGCCGCCAGCACGGCCGCGGCCGCGACCAGCCCGGCCCGTCCGCTTCGGTTCCATCGACGCCGCATCACTTCTCCTCACTGAAGGCGTTCGGTTACGCACCCAGAGTGATCCACGGCGGGTCCTCGCGCACGGGCGGCACAACGGGAGCCCTCTACGGAGTGGAGGGAACCGTACGGAGGCCCGCCGAGCGGCCGCCCGTGCGAGGCGGACGTGCCCCCCCCTCACGGCGAAAGGGGCTGTGGAGCCACCCGTGCGGGTGGCTCCACAGCCCCTTTCGCGGACGCGGCAGCCGGTCCTAGGCCGTTTCGTTTGGATCAGTTGGTCGTTGGTCCGGGTGTGCCGTTGACTGACGCGCAGTGGGCGCGGATCGAGCCGTTGCTCCCGGACCGGACGCCGAAGCGGGGTGGCCGCTGGCGTGACCATCGTGAGGTGATCGACGCGATCGCCTACAAGTTCCAGACCGGTACGCAGTGGGTGCACCTGCCGGAGAAGTACGGCAACTGGCGGGGTGTCTACAACCGGCTGCGGATGTGGGCCGTCGACGGCACCTGGGAGCGGGTTTTCACCGCCTTGGTGGCCCAGGCCGACGCCGACGAGGACGTCAGCTGGGCCGTCTCGGTCGACTCCACGATCGTGCGGGCCCACCAGCACGCGGCCGGGGCCCGTAAAAAGGGGCCCCGGCCGGCGAACCCGGCGACCACGCCATCGGCCGTTCCCGCGGCGGACTGACCACGAAGATCCACCTCGCCGCCGATGCCCGCTGCCGGCCCCTCGCGTTCGTCCTCACCGCCGGACAGGCCGGTGACGCACCTGCCTTTCCCGAGGTCATGGCCCGCCTGCGGGTCCCCCGTCGGCGAGGACGACCCCGCACCAGGCCGGACGTGGTCCTCGCCGACAAGGCATACTCCTCCCGCGCCATCCGCGAACACCTGCGCAAGCGCGGCATCCGGGCCGTGATCCCCGTCCCCGCAGACCAACGCCGCCACCGGCTCCGCCGAGGCAGCCGAGGCGGCAGACCACCAGCCTTCGACCGCGAGACCTACAAACAGCGCAACACCGTCGAGCGGTGCATCAACCGCCTCAAACAGTGGCGAGGCATCGCCACCCGCTACGAGAAAACCGCCACCATCTACCTGGCCGGACTCCACGTCGCGGGCATCTTCCTCTGGTCCACCCGATGATCCAAACGAAACTGCCTAGTCGAGGTAGTCGCGCAGGACCTGCGAGCGGGACGGGTGGCGCAGCTTCGACATGGTCTTCGACTCGATCTGGCGGATGCGCTCACGCGTCACGCCGTAGACCTTGCCGATCTCGTCGAGGGTCTTCGGCTGACCGTCGGTGAGACCGAACCGCATCGAGACCACGCCCGCCTCACGCTCGGAGAGCGTGTCGAGGACGGAGTGCAGCTGCTCCTGGAGGAGCGTGAAGGAGACCGCGTCGGCCGGGACGACCGCCTCGGAGTCCTCGATGAGGTCACCGAACTCGCTGTCGCCGTCCTCGCCGAGCGGGGTGTGCAGAGAGATGGGCTCGCGGCCGTACTTCTGCACCTCGATGACCTTCTCGGGGGTCATGTCGAGTTCCTTGGCCAGCTCCTCCGGAGTGGGCTCGCGGCCCAGGTCCTGGAGCATCTGGCGCTGGACGCGGGCCAGCTTGTTGATGACCTCGACCATGTGCACCGGGATGCGGATGGTGCGGGCCTGGTCGGCCATGGCGCGGGTGATCGCCTGCCGGATCCACCAGGTGGCGTACGTGGAGAACTTGTAGCCCTTGGTGTAGTCGAACTTCTCGACGGCACGGATCAGGCCGAGGTTGCCCTCCTGGATCAGGTCCAGGAAGAGCATGCCGCGGCCGGTGTAACGCTTGGCCAGCGAGACCACGAGGCGGAGGTTGGCCTCCAGCAGGTGGTTCTTGGCCCGGCGGCCGTCCTCGGCGATGATCTCCAGCTCGCGCTTGAGCTTCGGGGCGATCTTGTCGGCGTTGGCGAGCTTGTCCTCGGCGAAGAGGCCGGCCTCGATCCGCTTGGCGAGCTCGACCTCCTGCTCGGCGTTGAGGAGCGGGACCTTGCCGATCTGCTTGAGGTAGTCCTTGACCGGGTCGGCGGTGGCGCCGGCCGCCGCGACCTGCTGCGCGGGCGCGTCGTCCTCGTCGTCGTCGGACAGGACGAAGCCCTGGCTCTCGCCACCGGTGCCCTCGGGCGCGCCTTCCTCGCCCGGCTTGCCGGTGGTGGGCTTCTCCTCTGCCTCGTCGTCGAGCAGCTCGTCGACGACGTTCTTGGCCGCGGTCTTCTTGGCGGCGGTCTTCTTCGCCGTCGCCTTCTTCGCCGTCTTCTTGGCGGCGGTCTTCTTGGCCGCCGCCTTCTTCACGGGCGCCTCCGCGGACTCCTCGTCCGTCGGCGCGGCCGCGGGGGCGCTCTTCTTCGCCGGGGCCGCCTTGGCGGTCACCGTCCTGGTGGTGGCGGTGCGCTTCGCCGGACTCTTCGCCGCGACGCTCTTCCGGGTGCGCTTGGGCTCCGCCGCACTGACCATCAGCGTCACACCCTCTTCCTCGAGGATCTGATTGAGGCTGCGCAGAACGTTCTTCCACTGAGTGGCCGGGATCTGGTCAGCTTCGAAGGCCCGACGCACGTCGTCGCCGGCGATCTGCCCATCAGCCTTTCCCCGCTCGATCAGCGCCATCACAGACTGGGACTCGGCGATCTCCGGCGGGAGCGTACGGGATGTGCTGGCCGACACGAACAACCTCTCGGAACGTTGAATAGCGGCTTCCGGCCCCTGCCCTGGGTGAAGGACGGGAGCCGACGACCCACGGCTGGGATTGGGCCGGGGGCGTTGGCGGGGGCCGGTGAGGGGTTACAGCGCCGTGAACGACGACCACATTCCCTCCTCGGCTGTCACCTCTTAGGTCATCGCGCTGCCCGGTCGAGCGTTACGCCCAATCCACGTGGCCCGAGTCACACCCCTATATCGGTCAAAATTCTCCGAACAGCGACAGAGGGTGACATAAAGATGCCGTGAGGTTCTGGGCGGGGCGACTCCGGGCGGAGAACCCGGAGCCGGTGCGCCCCGGAGCGTTGGCGCCCCGGGAGACGCGCGGCCGGTACGGGCGGGCGTCTGACTGTGACCGTACCTCCACCGTCTTCCTTCCGGCGAGGTACGGCCCCTTCCCCCTTGAGGTACCGGGCCGCTGACCCCGGGGTCAGCGGGTGAAACACCTGGCCCCTGGAGCCGGGCTCACGCCGGGGCCAGGGGCCAGGATCGGAGGGGCGCCCCTGGGTCCCGGCCGGGAGGGGACCACGAGCCTCCGGGCGGCCGGTGCCGGGGGGCTCGGGGCGGTGACGCCGGGGAGCAGGCCGTGCACTCGGAGGGCCGGAGGCGCCACCGGCCTCCCCGCTCGCCGTGAGACCGAGCGGAGGGCGGGGAGGGCGCACCTGCCGGGGCATAGCGCGGGCGGCCCGGGTGGGCCGTCGGCCGTGTGCTCAGTGCTGCTCGCGCGGCCCGGGGACGACCCGCTCCATCTCGGGGTGGGCGGTCAGGAGCTGGCGCATGGCGTGCTCGGCCGCGGCCCCGTCACCCTCGGCGAGGGTGTCGATGATGCGGGCGTGATGGGCGAGGGAGGTCTCGTTCGGCCGGTCGCAACCGGTCGCGGGACCACCGGAGACCTGGAGGGCGGCGGAGACGATGCCGGAGAGGTGTTCCAGCATCCGGTTGCCGGCGAGCTGGATCAGCAGCCCGTGGAATTCGGCGTCGGCGCGCGAGAAGGTCATCAGGTCGCCCTGCCCGAGGGCGTGGCCCATGATCTCGACCATGTCCGCGAGCCGCTGCTGGGCGTCCTCGCGCCCGTGGCCCGCGGCGAGGCGGGCGGCGAGCGGCTCGATCGTCCAGCGCAGTTCGCCGAGCTCGCGGCGCTGGTCCTCGCGCTGCGGGCCGAAGGCGCGCCATTCGATGATGTCGGGGTCGAGGAGGTTCCAGTCGCTGACCGGGCGGACCCTGGTCCCCACGTTGGGCCGGGCGCTCACCAGTCCCTTCGCCTCCAGCACGCGCAGGGACTCCCGCACCACGGTGCGGGAGACCTCGAAGCGCTGCCCGATCTCCTCGGGCACCAGGGGGCGGTCGGCGCCGAGGTCGCCGGAGACGATCATCTGGCCGAGCTGCTGGACGAGTTGACCGTGAAGACCCCGGCCCCGGTTGCTGGTCGGACGCCGGACGGCCCGGCCCAGACCGGAATCGCCGCCCTCCCAGGCGGAGGCGCTCCGCTCCGGCCCGGGCACCTCCCCGTAGGGGTAGCGGTCGAGTTCGCCCGGACCCGCGAAGCCGGAGTCTGCGGAACGGGCGGCGGTCATCATGGAGTGCGCAAGGGTAGTCACGGAACCTTTGTCGGCGTCGTCCCCAACTGCCTTGAGGTCTTTGGTGAAAAGCACACGAAAGGGTGATCGCTCACCTCGCGACCATTGACGGCCCGCCCAAGGGGCGTGAACACCCCGGTCGGACATGCGGACTTGCCTACCGGGTCGATCAGAACCTGTCATTTCAGCGAGGCCTCGCGAACAGATCCGCGCGGATACGTGCAGGACAGGGCCCCGAACGACAACATGACGGTGATATCCGCAGGTTGTCCCCACTCTCCTGGTCGATCGGCCCGCCCGACCGCCGGGCGCGCCCCGGCCGCGCCACAACCGCCTTGCGACGCACCACGGATCACGCCGGGCGCACACGACGGCGCTCGCACAGAAGGCCGTTGAGCGCACCGGCGTACGAGAGGGGGAGGCGGCCGGGAAGTCCCTCCGAGGCAGAGCTCTCCCGGAACCGGCGCGGCCGGTGGTTCAGACCTCGGGCCGCAGCATGGGCGGGTTGAGCAAGGTGGCGCCGCCCGCGCGGAAGAGCTGGGCCGGACGCCCGCCCTGGCGGGTGGTGGTGCCGCCGGTGGGGACCAGGAACCCGGGCGTGCCGGTCACCTTCCGGTGGAAGTTGCGCGGGTCGAGCACGACGCCCCAGACCGCCTCGTAGACCCTGCGCAGCTCGCCGACGGTGAACTCCGGGGGGCAGAAGGCCGTGGCCAGGGAGGAGTACTCGATCTTCGAACGGGCCCGCTCCACCCCGTCCCCCAGGATGGTGCCGTGGTCGAAGGCGAGCGGCTCGGCCTGAGGCTCCGTCCGGCGGCCGCCGGCGGTCATGCCCAGCAGTTCCTCCACGGGCGACCACCGCGCGTGCCGGGCGTCGCCCCCGGCCCGGGGGGCGGGCAGGTCGGGCGCGAGGGCGAGGTGCGCGACGCTGACCACCCGCATCCGTGGGTCGCGGTCAGGGTCGCCGTAGGTGGCGAGCTGTTCGAGATGGGCACCGTTGTCGGTGACCGGCGCCTCGGGACTGTGGGCGCACAGACCGGTCTCCTCGGCGAGTTCCCGGGCCGCGGCCGCGGACAGGTCCTCGTCGGGCCGGACGAACCCGCCGGGCAGAGCCCACCGCTCCTGGAACGGTGCCTCGCCCCGACGGACCACCAGGGCGCAGAGCGCGTGCTTGCGCACGGTGAGGACGACCAGATCGACAGTGACGGCGAACGGCGGGAAGGCCGACGGGTCGTAGGGGGGCATGGGGTGATCATAGTCGTCTGCCTGACGATAAACAGCTTGTTCGCGAAGGCTGCGCCGGGCGCGCGTCCGGCTCCCGTGGGGGTCGGTGAAGGGTGACCGGAGGACGATCCACCGGATGTGCCGGGCGGGCACCCGGCTCCCGGGCAGTCCCCGGCCGAAGACGGCCCCGCCCCCGAAGACCGGTCCCAGGCCGGTCCGGCCGGTGATCCACGGGAAAGAGGATGACCCGCGAGCGGTCCGCCGGACCCGCGGCCATCAGTGCCCGGTTCGTCAACAGGCTTCCGCACGAGCGCGAGGGAAGACCCGCACCCGACCGGCCACCTGGCGCTCCACGGCGGGTGGCCGACGGTGGCACGCGCCTGTCCGGCAGGCTTGCCCCGCCGCCCTCGACTGCGCCCGGTCGACGGCTCCCGGCCCCAGCCGGTGCCGTCGACGCCCACCTGCGTCGCCGGGTCCGCCGGCCGCGAACACCCGGGCGAGGGAGCCGGGCAGTGTCCGAGGAGCGCCCGCTTCCTCCTGCTCCACGGCTCACAGCCTCCGTGCGGGGCCGCCGTCCGGCCCCTTGGAGGGCGGAGCCGGCGAGGGCGCGGACGCTGGAGTGGGGTGCGAACACCGGTGGGACGAGCGGACGCCGACGACTGCCGACCGGACGCGGACTCAGCCGCGAGGGAGCGGTACGCCGAAAGCCGGTGGCGGGCGGGCCGCACCGCCCTCGCCGCCCCTGCCTCATGGCGCCCCTCCACCGCCCGACTCCCCCTCCGGACCGGGACCCAACGTCGAGGCCGGCCTGGGGGCCGTTCCTGTCCAGGGGGGTGAGGGGCAGCGTGACGGGGCTGCTTGCTGCCCAGCACGCGGGGATCCGCCCCTCAGCCCAGACACGTCGCGCACGCCCGCCCAGCCTCCAGCCTCAGCTGTCCCCAGCCGGCGCCCGGCCTGCCTTCGGCCAGTCGCCCGGACCGGCCACGCGCACCCCCTCGGCCACGGGCTCGCAGATCCTTGAACCCGGCTCGCAGCGTCGAGGCCACGCAGCGGCCTGGCGCCCAACCAGTCGGCTCGCCGACGTCGGTGCCCGCGACGGCCTCACCCCCTCAAGCCCGTTCCGGCGTCCGCCTCATCAACGCACTCACCCCTTTCCTCGCCCCCTCTCGTCTCCGGCGAACTCACCGCCCTTCCCTGTCAGGCACCCCGGCCGTCGCGTTCGTCAGGCATCACCCCTGCCCCCTCGGCGGCCGGCTGCCCTGCGGGCGGCGGTCGCGGCGCGAGCTTCGCAGCGGCAGTTTCCCGCTCGGTCCGCGGCCAGGTCCTGAGCCGTACGGTGCGCGCGGGCCACCGGGGGCGCCTCCGGGCCGTCCGCCACGCGGGCGGGCCGGGAAGGGCGGCCGCGCCGCGCTCGAGGGCCTCGCCGTCCGGGCGTCCGGGTTCACCGGTCCCGAGGCGGGTGACGGGGTGGTGTCGCCCCGGCGTGCCGACCACCTCGGAGCCGAGGGCAGCGGGATCGTCCGGCGTCGGGGCTCGGGCGTACTCCTCTCCTCGGGGTTCTCCGCGCGCACCGTCCGCATCGCCGCGTCGGCCTTCTCAGCCGAAGCGGTGGCCTCGGCCGTCTCAGCCGGTCCGGCCGACTCGGCCCGCGCGGCCGCGACCGCCGCCCGGCGCCGGTCCTTGCCCGCCCTGCGCAGGACGCGGCGGATCGACTCGGCGGCCAGGCCCTCGTCGCAGGCGTGGTGGAGGAGGACGGCGAAGGTGTAGTCGGGGTCGGCGCGCAGGGCCAGGGCAAGGGCGACGCGGGCCTCGGTGCGGTCGCCGGCCGACCAGGCCACCCAGCCGGCGAGGGCGAGCGGGGCGGCCGCGTACTCGTCGTAGGCACCGGTGCAGCGGCGGGCGAGGGCGCGCCACAGGCGCAGGGCCGGCGAGGCGAGCGGGCCCTCCATCCACTCGGCGGCCCGGTCCCTGGTCTCCCGGTCCTGGAGGCCCACGATGACGGCGGCCGCCTCGTCGGCGCCGATGGCGCGGTCGTCGCGGGCGTCGGCCGCCTCGCTCTCCGGCGCCCGCGGAAGCCGGAGCAGCCTGGTGATGAGGGCGCCGGCCGTCGTCAAGGTCTCCTCGGCGACCGCCGGGGCCTCTTCCTCCTCCACCAGCCGGGGCAGCAGGCGTGCGCAGGCCGTGTCCAGGGCGGCCGCCCAGCGCTGGTCCCCGCCGTCGTCCGGCGGGAGCAGGCGGCGTTCCATGGCGCGCAGGCTGCCGCGGACCGTCATCCCCGCATAGGCCGCGGCAGCGGCGACGGCCGAGGTGCCCGGCGGTTTCTGGGCGGTCCCCTCCGGCGGGCAGCAGACCGGATCAGGACAGCAGTAGGACCAGCAGCGGTGGCCGGAGAGGCAGAGCGCCTCGACGACCGGTACGTCGCGCGCGCCCGCTGCCAGCCGTACGTGCTGGGCGAGTGGGCGGAGGTACTCCATGACGGCGGTACCGGTCTCACCGGGACCGGGTTCGCGGCACAGGAACGCGACGATGGCGTCCGGAGTGCCGAGGCGGCGGGCGCTGCCCGTCACCAGGGCGTCGGTGACGGCGTCCGCCACCACCGGCCAGTCGGCGGGGTCGGCGGGGATGCCGACCCTGACCCGGCCGCCGAAGCGGCCCCGCGATCCGTGGACGGCGACGAGGACGAGGTTCTCGTCGGGCTGGAAGCCGAGAAGGTAGGGCAGGGCGTCCGCCAGCTCGGTGTGGGTGCGGACGGTGACACCGGGTTCGCCGGAGTCGGTGGGCGTGGTGTTCGTGTGATCGCTCATGGCGGTGACTCTCCTCCCGGTCCCGGCGATCCCGCTCGGGCCTGTGGACGGAGCCGGGTGACGGAGTTGTCCACATGTGCCGGGTCGTCCACATCGGGCCGGTTGTCCACAGGCAGGCCGGGCCCGTTCGCGGTTTGTCCGACCCATCGGGTTGCATGGAGGCCATGAGCAACGAAGAGCTGCGGACGACGGCCGACTCCGTCCTCGCCCGGCTGGTGGGCGATCCCACGGGCTCCGCCCGGCTGCGGGAGGACCAGTGGCGCGCCATCGAGGCGCTGGTGGCCGAGGGCCGCCGGGCGCTGGTCGTGCAGCGGACCGGCTGGGGCAAGTCGGCGGTGTACTTCGTGGCGACGGCGCTGCTGCGCGCCCGGGGCGCCGGTCCGACGGTGATCGTCTCCCCGCTCCTGGCGCTCATGCGCAACCAGGTGGAGGCGGCGGCCCGCGCGGGCGTCTCCGCCCGCACCATCAACTCGGCCAACCCGGAGGAGTGGGACGAGGTCCAGGCCCAGGTGGCGGCGGGCGAGGTCGACGTCCTGCTGGTCAGCCCGGAGCGGCTCAACAACCCGGACTTCCGGGACAACGTCCTGCCGAAGCTGTCGGCCGCCACCGGACTGCTGGTCGTGGACGAGGCGCACTGCATCTCGGACTGGGGGCACGACTTCCGGCCGGACTACCGGCGGCTGCGCTCCATGCTGGCCGAGCTGCCCGAGGGCGTGCCGGTCCTCGCCACCACGGCGACGGCCAACGCCCGGGTGACGGCGGACGTCGCCGAACAGCTCGGCACGGGGACCGGCTCCGACGCCCTGGTGCTGCGGGGGCCGCTGGACCGGGAGAGCCTCAGCCTGGGTGTGCTGCGGCTGCCCGACCCGGCGCACCGGCTCGGCTGGCTGGCCGAGCACCTCGACGAGTTGCCGGGGTCGGGGATCATCTACACCTTGACGGTCGCCACCGCCGAGGAGGTGACGGCCTTCCTCCGCCAGCGGGGCCACACCGTCGCCTCGTACACGGGCCGTACGGAGAACGCGGACCGCCAGCAGGCCGAGGACGATCTCCTGGGGAACCGGGTCAAGGCCCTCGTCGCCACCTCCGCGCTGGGGATGGGCTTCGACAAACCGGACCTCGGCTTCGTCGTCCACCTCGGCTCGCCCGCCTCCCCGATCGCCTACTACCAGCAGGTCGGCCGCGCGGGCCGCGGCGTGGACCACGCCGAGGTGCTACTGCTGCCCGGCCGGGAGGACGAGGCGATCTGGAAGTACTTCGCCTCGCTCGCCTTCCCGCCGGAGGAACAGGTGCGCCGCACCCTCGACGTGCTGGCCGGCGCCGAGCGGCCGCTCTCGCTCCCGGCACTGGAGCCGATGGTGGAGCTGCGCCGGTCACGGCTGGAGACGATGCTGAAGGTCCTCGACGTGGACGGCGCGGTCCGCCGGGTGCGCGGCGGCTGGGTGTCGACGGGTGAGCCGTGGTCGTACGACGCCGACCGGTACGCCTGGGTGGCCCGCCAGCGGGCGGCCGAGCAGCAGGCCATGCGGGAGTACGCGGCGACCGACGGGTGCCGGATGGAGTTCCTGCGCCGCCTGCTGGACGACGAGGAGGCGGCGCCCTGCGGCCGCTGCGACAACTGCGCGGGGCCCCGGTTCGGCGGGGAGGTCTCCACCACCGCGCTGGAGGCGGCCTCCGGGGAGTTGCGCCGGGCCGGTGTGGAGGTGGAGCCGCGCCGGATGTGGCCCACCGGCCTCGCCTCGGTCGGCCTGGACCTGAAGGGGCGTATCCCGCCGGGCGAGCAGGCGGCTCCGGGCCGTGCGCTGGGGCGCCTCTCCGACATCGGCTGGGGGAA
This sequence comes from Streptomyces diastaticus subsp. diastaticus, assembly GCF_011170125.1. Classification (NCBI taxonomy): domain Bacteria; kingdom Bacillati; phylum Actinomycetota; class Actinomycetes; order Kitasatosporales; family Streptomycetaceae; genus Streptomyces; species Streptomyces diastaticus. The sequence goes on from NZ_BLLN01000005.1 coordinate 1,478,205, forward strand.
CCGGCTGCGCCCGCTGCTCGCCGCCGACGCCCCGGACGAGCCGGTGCCCGAGGAGGTGATCCGGGCCGTGGTGGAGGTGCTGGCCGACTGGGCCAGGGGACCCGGTGGCTGGGCGTCGGGCGGGCCGGACGCCCCGGCCCGGCCGGTGGGGGTGGTCACGGTGCCTTCGCGCCGCCGGCCCCGTCTCATCGGCGCTCTGGGGACGAGGATCGCCGAGATCGGGCGGATGCCGCTGCTCGGTTCCCTGGAGCTCACCCCGGAGGCCGCCGAGCACACACCGTCGCGGAGCAACAGCGCGCAGCGGCTGAGGGTGTTGGAGGGGGCGCTGACCGTGCCGGCGGAACTCTCCGCCGCGCTGGCGGCGACGCCGGGGCCGGTGCTCCTCGTGGACGACTCCACGGAGAGCGGCTGGACGCTGGCGGTCTCGGCCAGGCTGCTGCGGCGGGCCGGAGCCGGGGCGGTGTTGCCACTGGTCCTGGCCGTGGAGGGCTGAACCGGGCGTCGGAGGGCCGTGCGCTGGGAAGACTTGGGAAGAGGCGTACCGGCGGAGACCGGCCCGGGCCCCCGACCGCTCGCGCCGCGGGCCCTCGCGAGGGCGGGAACGGGCATCGCTTCCCGCGGTCCCGCCGGCCCGGCAGGGCTCTGCCGTGGTGCGCTCCTCGTCCGTCACCTCCTCGCCCGCTTGCGGGCGTGTACCCGAAGGGAGGACCGTGACCTTCGGATTCGCTCCGACCGCGACCGCTTCGACGTCCCGACCACCGATACCCGCCGACGCGTCCGGCCGGCCGGGCCGCACACTGGCACCCGCCCAGTGGGCCGCCGCGGCCATCCCCCCGCTCCGGGTACCGCAGGAGGTGGTGGAGGCCCTGCACGCGTTGCACCGGCCGACCTCGTCGACGGCGGTGGTCGGGGTGCTCGACCACGACGAGCGAGTGTGCGCCAGCGCCTCGTTCGCCCGTGGCCCGGCCTCGGGGGACGGCTGGGTCCACCGGAACGCGCTGCTGACCCAGTTGCGTCGCGTGACACCGCACGACCTGCGGCGCCGCTCCCCCGCGCGGACCGCGGTCCTGCTGCACTGCCGTGACGAGGAGACCCGCTGGACGGAGGAGGACGGCGCCTGGATGTGGGGCCTGCGGGACGCGTGCACGCTGCACGGCCTGCGCTGCGGCTCGTACATCACGCTCACCGCGTCCGGCTGGCAGATCCTGGGTGAGGACCGGGGCGGGCGCCGGCCCGCCGTCGGGCCGGCCGCCGGGCGGGCGGAGCAGAGTGGTGGGGAACGGCCCGCCGCCCGAGGGACGGTGCGGGCGGACTGACACGCCCCGGCCGCCCTCGACGGACGCGTCGGGCCATCTCGGCGCGGCCTGCCGCGCGGTAACCCGGGGCGGCACCCGGCGTACCCGCCGGAAGGGCGCCGCCCCGGCGCCGGAGGTCCGGCGCCGGGTGCGGCGTCAGACTCCCGCGCCCAGCACGGAGTTGATCTGCTGGGGGTCGCCGCAGACGATCAGCAGGGCCTGGGCCCGGGTGAGCGCCGTGGGCAGCACGGACTTGACCGTGTCGTCGCCGCCGTTGGCCGCGACCACCACCACCGGGCGGGGCTTGGCCTGGCCGGCCGAGGCACCGTCGGCGTAGAAGACGTCGTCGGCCGCGTCCTGCTGCCGCCAGTAGGCGTCCTCGCCGAAGGACCGCTCGTGAGCGGTCCACGGGTGCGGGTCGCCGGTGGTCAGCACCAGCACCTCGGCGGGCGCGCGCCCGGAGTCGAGGAGCAGGTCGACCGCTTCGTCGGCGGCGTCCAGAGCACCGCCGGCCGGGGCCGGGATGAGCTGGATCTGGGGGGCGCCCCGGCCGCCGGCGGAGCCGGCGGGGGAGTCGGGCGTCGAGGCCGGGCCGGGCTTCGCTCCGGCGGCCCGCTGGGCGGGCGGCGCGGGACGGGGCGGTCCGGGACGGGGCGGTACCGCGGAACGGGGTCCGGGTACGGGGCGAGGGGTCGGCGTCACGCGGCTGCTGGCCGGAGTGGCGCGGGGACCCTGGGCACTCTCGTGAATCTGAGGCTCCTCGGGAAAGGGAGGCATAAGGACGACATTTATCAAACGTCGACACGGGACATAAAGGGGGGTGGCACGCAAGTGCGGAAAAGATCAGAAATCGAAACCGAGTTGTCCTTCGATCTCCGTGACATTTCCGCGTACCGGCACACGGATCCTCTTGAGGTGCTGCCACTTGGGCAGCCCGTCGAGATACGACCAGGAGAGCCGGTGGTAAGGGGTCGGTCCCCGCTCGGCGAGCGCCGCCTGATGCGCGGGCGAGGGGTACCCGGCGTTGTCCGCGAAGCAGAAGTCCTCGTGGCCGACGCCCAGTTCCGCCATCATCGCGTCCCTGCGCACCTTGGCGAGTACCGAGGCGGCGGCGACGCAGACGCAGGACTGGTCTCCCTTGATGACCGTACGGACCTTCCAGGGCGCACCGAGGTAGTCGTGCTTCCCGTCGAGGATCACGGCGTCCGGGCGGACCGGCAGCCCCTCCAGGGCCCGCACGGCGGCGAGCCGGAGGGCGGCGGTCATACCCAGGTCGTCGATCTCCTCGGGCGAGGAGTGACCGAAGGCGTAGGCGGTGACCCAGTTCTCCAGCTCACCGGCGAGCGCGGTGCGCCGCTTGGGAGCGAGGAGCTTGGAGTCGGTGAGGCCTTCGGGTGCCCGGCGCAGTCCGGTGACGGCGGCGCAGACGGAGACCGGGCCGGCCCAGGCCCCGCGCCCCACTTCGTCGACACCGGCAACGATCTTGGCTCCGGTCGTGGCGCGCAAGGACCGCTCGACGGTGTGCGTGGGTGATTCGTACGGCATGGCGCCAGACAGCGTACGCGGCCCGGTTCCGGGAGGACACCCCGGCTCCTCCTCTTGTCCGGATCGCTGGTGCCCGCCGCCCTCGCACCTCCGCCCGCGCACTCCGGCGCGGACGGACGGCGCGTCCGTCCGGTGATCTCCCCTGGCGCCCGTCATGGTCTTCGCTTCCGCACAGTAAGGGTACTGCGGCGGGGGTGCGCCACACCGGGGCGGCGGGAGCGCGCGGTGCGTGCGCCCCCGCCGGGAACGGGACCCGCTCTCCGGCGGTCAGCACCGTGCGGCCGTGCCCACCGGCTCACCCGGCGGGCACGGTAGGGGAGTTCGCGTGGGGTCCTCCCGGGCCGGGGGCGGGCAGGAGGAGAGGGCCGGCCGGCGAGGGTGCGTTGATCGCGGATGCGAAGGCATGGCCGAGTGGGTCAGCGGACGGAGGGGGAGATGTCGCCGGTGAGCATGTCGTGGCAGGGGCGGGCCTGGAGGGGGCGGGCCGCGAGGATCTCGCGGGCGCGGGCCTGGCTGAGACTGGTCGCGTACCAGGGGGCGGCGGGGACGTCGATCGCCCGCAGCGCACAGGAGCGCAGGGGCTCGTCGAGGCGGTCCAGGGCCGGGACGGCGTCCGCGGAGAGGCCGGAGAGGTAGCCGAGGTCGAGGGTGCGTCCGTCCCGGTGGGCGGCGAGGTTGCTCTCGGCGATCAGCTTGTCAGGCGAGGCCAGGCCGAAGGCGAGGACCGCCACCGCGCCCGAGGCGAGCACCGCGCGGGGCAGCAGCCGCGTGCCGAGGACCCCCGCGGCGAGGATCAGCAGGACCACCACGCCCAGCCACAGTTCCATGGCGACGACGGAGAGCCTCAGGCGGGTCAGCCCGTACTCGCCCATGTACAGGTCCATCCTGCGGACCGCCGAGGCGACCACCACCAGGGTGAGCAGGCAGAGCACACCGAGAACGGCGCGGACCAGCACCGTGTCACGCGGGCCCGAGCGGGGCGCGACGCGGACCGCGACGGTGATGACGGCGAGGGTCAGCACGGTGGCGAAGAGGAGTTGCCAGAAGCCCTCACGGGCGTACGCGGCGTAGGTCAGGCCGTCGCCGGCCCGTACCGCGTCGTCCCCCCGCAGCAGGACGGCGGCCTGGACGGCGACGAAGGCGGCGAACAGCAGGTCGAGGAGGACCAGCGGCAGCGCCCATTCGACGCGTCCCCGTGCGCGGCCGGGACCGGGGCCGAGCCCGTCCCAGCGGGTCGGGGCGGCCGCCGTGTGGGCGACGGCCAGTGTGCCCCCCGTCACCAGGACGGCGAGTGCGATCCGCCACGGTGCGCCGGAGGCGCCGACGTCCGGGACAAGGCTGCCGAGGAGGTCCGCGAACGCCTGGTCGGCGGTGGCGAAGAGCCCGCCGAAGACCAGCAGCAGGATCACCGCGACCAGCACGGACCGCATCAGCGGAGCGAGATCCTTGTCCCCGCCGGAGGCTCGCTCGCGCACTCCGCGCCAGCCCCAGCCGAACGCCCGTCTCACCGACGTGACCAGCCCGAACGGCGCGAGCAGCACTCCGGCCCAGCTCCGGCAGCCGTGCAGGGCGAGCGCGCCGGGTCCCACCGCGGCCAGCAGCGCGAGCAGCGTGGGCCATTCCGCGTCGCTCCACACGGGCACGGCCAGCAGCGCGAGCCCTCCGGCGCCCCAGGCGAGGGACGAGAGGCGGGGACGGCGCCCTGCCCGCCGCGCCGCGAACCAGGCCGCGGCGGCGAGCGGGAGGGCGATGAGCAGGGCGTTGACGGCCAGGCCCTCGCCGAGCAGGAGCCCGCTGAGCAGGCCGGTGACGGCGGCGGCGACCAGGGTGGCGGTGCCGACGGGGGCGGGCGGGGCGGAGCGGACCTTGTCCAACAGCGGCGGGGGCGGGTCGGGCAGCCGCTCGTAGCGCGGGCCGTCGCCGTCCGGCTCGGGGACTTCCGGGACGTCCGGAGCCGGGTCCGCCGTCGTCGCACCGGTGGCGCCGGCCGCCTCCCGCTCCTCGACCGGCTTCTCCAGGAGCGCCGCCGCGGGCGCCTTCCCGTCGGGAGCGGTCTCTCCGTCCACCTGAGCGGAGCCGCCTGCTCCCTCACCGTCCCGGGCCGTCCCGGTGTGCTCGCCGGGCTCCGCCTCCGCCGGTGCGCCGGCTCGCCGGTCGGCGGCGGTGGCGGAGCCGGGCGTCGCCTTCCCGGCCGTCGCCCCGGGCGCCTCACGCTCCGGCGACTCGGCCGCGTCCTCGCAGCGGCGCCGCTCCTCGATCCCCTTGTCCCCGTCCGGCACGGGACCCCCTCCCGGCCGGTCCGGGCACGCGGCGTTCGGCTCCGGCGCGGACGCGGGGAGGACGGGCGTGCCGGAACCGGCAATCGTTCCTCGCGGCCGGCGTGCTCGTCCGGGCGCGTGGGGGCAGGCTAGCCAGGGTCCGGGCGCCCGCCCCGGCCGGCGGCACGTTGTGGCATGACCGTGACACTTTCCGGCCCGGGGCGCGACGAGCATGTGCCCGGCGCCGGGAGAGGCAGCCGCACGGGCGGACGGCCCGTGCGGGCCGTCGTCCTCACGCCCCGAGGGCCTCCCCCAGCCAGGCCGGGAGCGGTTCGGTGCGCTCGGCCCACTCGGGGGGCGGGGGCGTCCCGGCCGAGGCGAGGACGCCCCCGACGATGGCGCAGGTGGTGTCGATGTCGCCGCCGGCCTGGGCGGTCCGCCAGAAGGCGGCCTCGTAGTCGTCGAGGCCGCGCGCCGCCGACCAGAGGCAGAAGGGCACCGTGTCGTGGGCGGTGGCGCGGCGGCCGCAGCCCAGGACGGCGGCGACGGTGCCCGCGTCCCGGTAGTCGAGCATGTCGCGGGCGCGCCGCAGCCCCGCCTCGACCGCGCTGCGCGGCACCAGCTCCACCACGGTGTCCAGCAGGGTGCCGCCGGTGGGCGGCCCGGCCGGGTCGGCGGCGAGCGCGGCGGCCGCGGCCACGGCCATGGCGCCGACGACCGCCTCGCGGTGCTGATGGGTGGGGTAGGCGGAGATCTCCGCCTGGTGCGTGGCCTGCTCGGCGTCGCCCGCGTACCAGGCACCGAGCGGCGCGACGCGCATGGCGGCACCGTTGCCCCAGGAGCCGTGGCCCTTGAACATGCCGGCCGACAGGTCACGCCAGTCGCCGCCGTCCCTGATCTGCTCCAGCAGCCAGTCGGTGCCCCGGCCGTAGCCGCGCGCCGGGTCGTGGCGACGGGCGAAGGCGTCGACCAGGCCGTCCTGGTCGACGCGGTGGTCGGCGGCGAGGGCGGCGACCACCGAGGCGGCCATCTCGGTGTCGTCGGTCCACCGCCAGGGGCCGTCCGGAAGCAGGCGGCGGCGCAGGAGCGGATGGCTGCCGGGGTGGGAGAACTGGGCGCCGAGGGCGTCGCCGACGGCCAGTCCGCGAAGGGATGCCAGGGCGCGGGCGACGCGCGGGTCGTGGTTCGTGTCAGCGGTCATCGCGCTGTTCACTCTAGCCGGTACGGCCGTAGGGCTCGGGTTCCCGCCAGCGGTGGAAGGGCCGGTCGAGGTGGTAGCGGCCGTCGTCGCCGAGCTCCAGGACCCGCAGCTCGGCGTTGTCCGGGTTGGAGAGCGACTCGAACTCGGCGACCGTCCAGTGGAACCAGCGCATGCAGAACAGCCGCATGGTGAGGCCATGGGTCACCAGCAGCACGTTCGGCGGGTGGTCGGGCGCCTCGAAACTGCGGTAGAGGCTCTCCAGGAACGCCCCGACGCGGTCGTACACGTCGGCGCCCGACTCACCCTGCGCGAACCGGTAGAAGAAGTGCCCGTACGCGTCCCGCCACGCCTTCTGCCGGCGTACGTCCTCTCGGTCCTGCCAGTTCCCCCAGTCCTGTTCGCGCAGCCGGGGCTCCTCGCGGATGCGGACGACCTGTGGGTCGAGGCCCAGGTGGGCGAGGGTCTGGTGGGTACGGAGGTAGGGCGAGACGTAGACGCTGACGCGTTCGTGGCCGAAGAGCTCGCGCAGCCGTACGCCCGCCCGGACGGCCTCGGCGCGGCCTCTCGCAGTGAGCGGCAGCGCGTGATCGGGCTGGCGCTCGTACACGCTGTCGTCGGCGTTGCCCTCCGACTCGCCGTGCCGGACGAGGACGATGCGTCGCGGTCGGACCATGGGCAAACCCTAGTTCGGCCGCGCCGGGCGGCGGCGGCCGGGGCGACCGGCGCGTCGTCGGGCGCCCGCTCAGACCGTCCAGGACGGTTCGAGGTCGACGACGGCGCCGGTCAGGGCGGCGACGTCGGCGGCCGTACGGGCGCGCAGGGAGAGCCGCTCGATGCGCTCGGTGCGGTACTTGCCGTGCTCGGCGGCCGCCCACCACATGGACAGGATCAGGAACTCGTCGCCCGGCGCCTCCCCGAACAGGCCGCGGACCATGCCGGGCGAGCCGGCCATCGCCGGGTTCCAGACCTTCTCCTGCATCAGCGAGAAGTTGTCGACGCGGTCGGGCCGCACCCGGCAGTGGGCCACCCGCACCACGTCGACGTCGGTGAAGCGCGGCTCGAACCCGGTCCTCACGTCGAAGCGGTGCGAGAAGAGACGCACCCGGGCCCCCGTGTACGTGCCGGACTGCGAGGCAGCGAGCCGGTCGTGGGAGCGCGCCATGAAGGAGTCGTAGAAGGCACGGCTCTCCCAGAGGCTGAACACATGGGCCACGTCCGGCCGCGACCGGCTCCACCCCCCTCCTTGTCCCAGGAACCCCGGCTCCCCCGGGAGCCCCGCCCACTTGCGCTGTCCCCGCTCGAACCCCCGGCGGTCCTTCACGGTGCAGCGCGTCCACTTGACCAGCACCGCGCCATCGTACGGGCCCCGGTGCCCGCGCAGGGCCCCCGCGCACGAAGCACGGATGGCCGAAGTTCCGCGCCTCGCGCATCCGTTCGTCCTCCCGGAGGCTTCCGGTACGGGGAAGTGGGGCATAGGCATCTCCGACGCCGTGTCAGAACGGCGTGGCAGGATGGAGTTTCCCGGCCCGGGCAAGGGCCGACGGGGTATGTCACAGGGGGAAGGACCGCGATGAGCACGCCCAACAAGAACCTCGGGACGATCGAGATCCGGCTGAAGTGGGACCCGAGTCCGCTCGGCGAGGCCGCCCACGACCTCGACCTGATCGCGGCCGCCTTCTCCGCCGACGACCCGCGGGGCGCCCCCGACCAGCTGGTCCACTTCGACGCCCGCTCCCCCGACGGCACCATCCACCTCCAGCGCGAGAGCCGCACCGGCCAGGGGCTCGGCTTCGACGAGGTGATGAGCCTGGAGTTCGAGCGGATGTCGGAGCGGCTCGACCGGATCGTCATCGGCGTCGCCATACAGCAGCGCACCGGCGCCAAGACCTTCTCCGGCGTGCCCCGCACGGAGGCGGAGATCGTCGAGGAGTACGACACGCTCGCCACCTACGACTTCGCGGAGGTCGGGGACGCCACGGCGGCGGCCATCGCGGTCTTCCGGCGTGACGAGTCCGGCGCGTGGCAGCTGCGGCGGGAGGTGCGAGGCTTCGCCGACGCCGACCCGGACGCCTTCGCGCAGCTCATGGCCGACGTCGGCGTCTGACCCCGCCCGGCGCCGGGGCGCGGCCGGTCAGCCTCCGGCCGTGGCGGGCCGCCCCGCCCGGCCGCGGGCGAAGCCCTCGCGCGAGCGGGGCGCGGGCAGGGGCTGTCCTCCTGTGCGCCCTCGGTCGGCGCGGGGCCTGCCGCGCGGAGCCCGCGGCGCCGCTCGGCGGTGAGGCCGTGCGGCACCGCCCCCCGGCGCGGGCGGGCCCTCGTGGTCCGGCGGGTGGCGCGGTCCTCGGTGCGGAGGCGCCGCGGCCCCGGGCGTGCGGGCGGCACCGGCGGCGCGGCTGTCGTGGTGGACGGTGCCCCCGCGGTCACGTCCACCGTTCCCGCCCGCCGCCGGGCAGCGGCACGGCGATGTGCGGCACGGCGATGCGCAGGCGGCTGCGGGCGGTGGACTCGCGCCCGGCCGGTGAGCCTCCGAGGACCGCGGCGAGGCGGTCACCGTGGCGGGCGGCGGCGGCCGGGCCGTGGGGTGCTCGCCGGCCCGGCCGTGGCGCCGTGCCGCCGGGCGGGCCGGTTCAGAGCGACCGGGCCAGCCGGAAGCCCAGGTCGTCGATGCGCAGGGTCGGGTGGCTCTTGCGGCGGCAGGCGGCGCGGACCCCGCGCGGCTCGTCCTGCCAGCCACCGCCCCGGAACACCCGGTACGGCCCGTAGACCTCCGGGTCGTACAGGTCCCAGCACCACTCCCAGACGTTGCCGAGCATGTCGTACAGACCGAAGGCGTTGGGCCGCCGGGTGCCGGCCGGGTGCGGGCGTCCGCCGGAGTTGCCCCGGTGGTGGGCGACCTCGTCCAGCGGCCCGTACCGGACGTCGGGCGAACCGGCGCGGCAGGCGTACTCCCACTCGGCCTCGGTCGGCAGGCGGAACCCGTCGGCCTCCCGGTCCCAGCGGGTGTCACGTGCGTCCGGGTCGTCCCCGAGGAGGTAGCAGGGGCGCAGGCCCAGCGCCTGCGAGAGAAGGTTGCAGTGGCGCAGGGCGTCCGGCCAGGAGACCTCCGTGACCGGGGTGCCCGGCCCTCCGGGGCCCGCCGGTTCCTGCCCGGTGACCGCCGCGTACCGCTCCCGGGTCACCGGGTACGCACCGAGTTCGAAGGCGGCCACGGCGACGGTCCGCTCGGTCTTCGCGGCCTCGTCGCGCAGGGTCACCTCGCCCGCCGGTACGGGCAGCAGCTGGTCCCGCGCCGCCAGGGACCTGGTCACTTCCCGGGTGCTCGTCATCCGCCCTTCCTACCGGCTCCGCCGCCCCGCCGTGGCCGGAACGCGGACATCCGGTGGCAGGTTCCCCGGTACCGGGCGGGAAAGCGCGAAGAGGGTGCCCGCCCACCGGCCGGCACCCTCTCACCAGGCTCTCAGCACCGCACGCCGCTCAGCGCGCCCGGTGCCGCGGACCGGCCGGCTGTCAGCTGCACCCGCTGGTGGAGCCGCAGCCCTCGCAGATGTAGCAGGAGCCGGCGCGCTGCATCTTGGTGCCGCAGGAGAAGCAGAGCGGGGCGTCCGCGCTGATGCCGAGCTGCATCTCGACCAGCTCGGCCGAGGTGTGCGCCTGCTGCTCGGGCTTGGCCTGCGGGATCTCCGTGCCGGTCGCCGGGGCGGAGACCTCCGGGGCGGGCGCGGCCAGTTCGGCCGGCTCCTCCTCGGCGGGCTCGTAGGAGCCGGTCTCCAGGTGGCGGCGGCGCTCGTCGGCGGAGTGGATGCCGAGGGCCGAGCGGGTCTCGAAGGGCAGGAAGTCCAGCGCCAGCCGGCGGAAGATGTAGTCGACGATCGACTGGGCCATCCGCACGTCCGGGTCGTCGGTCATGCCGGCCGGCTCGAAGCGCATGTTGGTGAACTTCGAGACGTAGGTCTCCAGCGGCACGCCGTACTGGAGGCCGACCGAGACGGCGATGGAGAAGGCATCCATCATGCCCGCGAGGGTCGAGCCCTGCTTGGACATCTTCAGGAACACCTCGCCGAGGCCGTCGTCCGGGTAGGAGTTGGCCGTCATGTAGCCCTCGGCGCCGCCCACCGTGAAGGAGGTGGTGATGCCGGGACGGCCCTTGGGCAGGCGCTTGCGGACCGGGCGGTACTCGACGACCTTCTCCACGGCGGCGCGGATGGTCTCCTCGGCCTGCTCGGTGATCTCGGCCTTCTCCTCCTCCTTCTTCTTGGCGGAGAGGGGCTGGCCGACCTTGCAGTTGTCGCGGTAGATCGCGAGCGCCTTGACGCCGAGCTTCCACGCCTCGAAGTAGACCTCCTCGACGTCCTCGACGGTGGCCGTCTCGGGGAGGTTGACCGTCTTGGACAGGGCGCCGGAGATCCAGGGCTGGATCGCGGCCATCATCCGGACGTGGCCCATCGCGGAGATGGAGCGCTCGCCCATCGCGCAGTCGAAGACCTCGTAGTGCTCCGGCTTGAGCGCGGGGGCGTCGATCACGTTGCCGTGCTCGGCGATGTGGGCGACGATCGCCTCGATCTGCTCCTCGGAGTAGTTCATGCGCCGCAGCGCCTGCGGCACGGTGCCGTTGACGATCTGCATGGAGCCGCCGCCGACCAGCTTCTTGAACTTGACCAGCGCGAGGTCGGGCTCCAGGCCGGTGGTGTCGCAGGACATCGCGAGACCGATGGTGCCGGTCGGGGCGATGACGGACGCCTGGGCGTTGCGGAAGCCGTTCTTGGCGCCGAGGCGCACCACGTCCTGCCACGCCTCGGTCGCGGCGGCCCAGACCGGGTTGTCCAGGTCGTCGGTGCGCACGGCCTTGGCGTTGGCGTCGGCGTGCTGCTTCATGACCCGCTGGTGCGGCTCGGCGTTGCGGGCGTACCCCTCGTACGGGCCGACCACGGCCGCGAGCTCAGCGGAGCGGCGGTAGGAGGTGCCGGTCATCAGCGAGGTGATGGCACCGGCCAGGGCGCGGCCGCCGTCGGAGTCGTAGGCGTGGCCGGTCGCCATGAGCAGGGCGCCGAGGTTGGCGTAGCCGATGCCCAGCTGGCGGAAGGCGCGGGTGTTCTCACCGATCTTCTGGGTGGGGAAGTCGGCGAAGCAGATGGAGATGTCCATCGCCGTGATGACCAGCTCGACGACCTTGGCGAAGCGCTCGGACTCGAAGGACTGGTTGCCCTTGCCGTCGTCCTTGAGGAACTTCATGAGGTTGAGCGAGGCGAGGTTGCACGAGGTGTTGTCCAGGTGCATGTACTCGCTGCACGGGTTCGAGCCGTTGATACGGCCGGACTCGGGGCAGGTGTGCCAGGCGTTGATGGTGTCGTCGTACTGGATGCCGGGGTCGGCACAGGCCCAGGCGGCCTCGGCCATCTTGCGGAAGAGGGACTTGGCGTCGACCTCCTCGATGACCTCGCCGGTCATGCGGGCACGCAGGCCGAAGGTTCCGCCGGACTCCACGGCCTTCATGAACTCGTCGTTCACGCGCACCGAGTTGTTGGCGTTCTGGTACTGGACGGACGTGATGTCGTCACCGCCCAGGTCCATGTCGAAGCCCGCGTCGCGCAGGGCGCGGATCTTCTCCTCCTCGTTGACCTTGGTGCGGATGAAGTCCTCGATGTCGGGGTGGTCGACGTCGAGGATGACCATCTTGGCCGCGCGGCGGGTGGCGCCGCCCGACTTGATCGTCCCTGCGGAGGCGTCGGCGCCGCGCATGAAGGAGACCGGGCCGGAGGCGTTGCCGCCGGAGGAGAGCAGTTCCTTGGAGGAACGGATGCGGGAGAGGTTCAGGCCGGCTCCGGAGCCGCCCTTGAAGATCATCCCCTCTTCCTTGTACCAGTCGAGGATCGACTCCATGGAGTCGTCGACGGAGAGGATGAAGCAGGCCGAGACCTGCTGCGGCTGCGGCGTGCCGACGTTGAACCACACCGGGGAGTTGAAGCTGAAGATCTGGTGCAGCAGCGCGTGGGCCAGCTCGTGCTCGAAGATCTCCGCGTCGGCGGGAGAGGCGAAGTAGCCGTTCTCCTCGCCGGCCTTGCGGTAGGTCTTCACGATGCGGTCGATGAGCTGCTTGAGCCCCGTCTCACGCTGCGGGGTGCCGACGGCCCCGCGGAAGTACTTGCTGGTGACGATGTTGACCGCGTTCACCGACCAGAAGTCGGGGAACTCGACGCCACGCTGCTCGAAGTTGACCGAGCCGTCGCGCCAGTTGGTCATGACGACGTCACGAAGCTCCCACTGGACCTCGTCGTACGGATGCACGCCGGGCGTCGTGTGGATGCGCTCGATACGCAGGCCCTTGGCCTTGGAACCCTTCGTACGGGAACCTCGTGCCGGGCCGCTCGCCGTCTCTGTCATGCCGCCTCCCATATGTGGGTGAAACACCCAAAAGTGCGCAGAGCTTCCCTGCGACACGGTCTGTCTTCTCTTCCGGACGCCGCCGCAGCGCCCGGTCACATCCTGCTTCCGCCGCCGGGGGAACGGCGGCCCGGCCCGCTCAGTCGGTGGCCGTGACGGGAGCCGGAACGCCCGGCCCCTGCTCCTCGCCGTCCACCCCGCCGCGCTCCTGCGCCCGCAGCTCGGTGATGGCGGTCTCGAAGTCCTCCAGCGAGTCGAACGCCCGGTAGACCGAGGCGAACCGCAGGTAGGCCACGAGGTCCAGCTCCTGGAGCGGGCCCAGTATGGCGAGGCCCACGTCGTGCGCGGCCAGCTCGGCGCTGCCGGTGGCGCGCAGCGCCTCCTCGACCCGCTGGCCGAGCTGCGCGAGCGCGTCCTCCGTCACCGGCCTGCCCTGGCACGCCTTGCGGACGCCGCTGATGACCTTGGCCCGGCTGAAGGGCTCGGTCACGCCGCTGCGCTTGACGACCGTCAGGGAGCAGGACTCCACGGTCGTGAAGCGACGGGAGCAGTCGGGGCACTGGCGGCGACGTCTGATCGACGTTCCGTCGTCGGTGGTGCGACTGTCCACGACACGGCTGTCGGGGTGCCTGCAGAAGGGGCAGTGCATGAGACTCCGAACCCTCCTTCACAGCACGACTCAGTGGCTCGCCGGGGCCGCACGGCCCCTCGAAGCAGGCTCCAGCATAGGCGATGAACCTCCGGCCGAATCACCCGCACCACAACTTGTGGGCCCCCTCCCTCGTCTCACCACTAGATCTGGTGTCTGGAGGGAAAGTTGACCCGACGGCGTGTCGCCGAGGGCCCCCGCGGCACGCCGCTTCGGGCAACGGCCGGCCCGCCCGGCGGACCGGCGCGCGCGGACGGCCGGCGGACCCCGGGCCCGCCGCCACCACGCACGGCTCCGCAGCATACGGAGGGCGGGCGTGCGCGCCCGCGAAGGGGGGCCGGTGCGACCGGCCACCGGCCTCGGATGGCAGACTGTGAGCTCGCCGGGAGCGGTCCGCACCGCCTCCGGCACCCGGCCACGGCGGAGGAGGTCACCGCACGGCCGATCGAGCCGGGCGCGCCCCGGGCGGGGCCGCAAGAACGTGCCCGGCGGGGCGCCGCACCGCCTCCGGCCCGCCGGAAGCGGACATCCCGGCGGTAAACACCCCACCAGGACCGGCCTCGCCCATACACCCGAACGCCCGCCCACGTCAGCTGAACTGCGGTTTTTCACTCGAACGTGTGTTTGGCGCAACCTTTCGAAAGCAACTACCGTTGGCTATCCAGGGAGTACACACCGAGAGGGGCCGACGTGACCACGACCGCAGACAGCGCCACCATCACCGCCCAGGGCCGGTCCCAGGGACGACGGGAGTCGGTGCACGCCATGAATGAGCCCGCCTCGCACCAGGAGGGGGCGAAGCCCGCCCGCTCGCTCCCCGGCCGGCCTCCGGGCATCCGCGCCGACAGTTCGGGCCTCACCGACCGGCAGCGCCGCGTCATCGAGGTCATCCGCGACTCCGTGCAGCGCCGCGGCTACCCGCCGTCGATGCGGGAGATCGGGCAGGCCGTCGGCCTCTCCAGCACCTCCTCCGTCGCCCATCAGCTGATGGCCCTGGAGCGCAAGGGCTTCCTCCGCCGCGACCCGCACCGCCCCCGGGCGTACGAGGTGCGCGGCTCCGACCAGCCGAGCACGCAGCCCGCGGACACCACGGGCAAGCCCGCCGCCTCCTACGTACCGCTGGTCGGCCGGATCGCGGCCGGCGGGCCGATCCTGGCCGAGGAGTCGGTCGAGGACGTCTTCCCCCTCCCCCGCCAGCTGGTCGGCGACGGTGAGCTGTTCGTGCTCAAGGTCGTCGGTGACTCGATGGTCGAGGCGGCCATCTGCGACGGCGACTGGGTCACCGTCCGCCGCCAGCCCGTCGCGGAGAACGGCGACATCGTCGCCGCGATGCTGGACGGCGAGGCGACCGTGAAGCGCTTCAAGCGCGAGGACAACCACATCTGGCTCCTGCCGCACAACGCCGCCTACCAGCCGATCCCCGGCGACGAGGCCACCATCCTCGGCAAGGTCGTCGCGGTCCTGCGGCGGGTCTGACCCCGCCGGTACCCCCTGGCGAGTCCCGGAACCTCTGCGCCGGTTCCGGGACTCTTCGCATGTCCCGGAAGAGGCGTCCCCGGCTCAGGAAATCACCGGGCTCAGGCGTCAGCCGGCCGGCTCCGGGCCTTCCGGGCCCCTTCCCCCGCTACTTCCCCTCCGCCCGGGCCGCCTCGTCGATCGCGGCGAGCGAGCGGCGGACCTGGTTCCGGTCCGTGGTGTACCAGAAGTCGGGCAGGGAGGCGCGGAGGTAGCTGCCGTAGCGGGCGGTGGCGAGGCGCGGGTCGAGGACGGCCACGACGCCCCGGTCCCCGGTGGCACGGACGAGGCGGCCCGCGCCCTGCGCCATGAGGAGCGCGGAGTGGGTGGCGGCCACCGCCATGAAGCCGTTGCCTCCCGCCTCCTCGACGGCCTTCTGGCGGGCCGACATCAGCGGGTCGTCGGGGCGCGGGAACGGGATGCGGTCCATCACCACCAACTGGCAGCTCGGCCCCGGCACGTCCACGCCCTGCCACAGGGAGAGTGTGCCGAAGAGGCAGGTGCGGGGGTCGGCCGCGAAATTCTTGATCAGCTCGCCGAGCGTCTCCTCCCCCTGGAGCAGGATCGGCACGTCCAGGCGCCCGCGCAGCTCCTCGGCGGCGGCACGGGCCGCGCGCATCGACGAGAAGAGGCCCAGCGTGCGGCCGCCGGCCGCCTCCACCAGCTCGGCCAGTTCGTCGGACATGTCGGCGCGAGTGCCCTCACGGCCGGGGTTGTTCAGGTGGCGGGCGACGTAGAGGATGCCCTGCTTCGGATAGTCGAAGGGGGAGCCGACGTCGACGCCCTTCCAGACCGGCAGGTCGGCGCCGGGCGTGCCGTCGACGCCGGCGGTGCCCTCAGGGGCGAGGCCGAGGGAGGCGCCCACGCCGTTGAAGTCACCGCCGAGCTTGAGGGTGGCGGAGGTCAGGGTGACCGAGCGGTCGGCGAAGAGCTTCTCGCGCAGCAGCCCGGAGACGGAGAGGGGGGCGACCCGCAGCGAGGCGCCGAAGCGGTCGTGCCGCTCGTACCAGACCACGTCGTACTCGGAACGCTGGGAGATGCGCTCGGCGACGGTGTGGATCGACTCGACGGAGGCGAGCGCCTGCTTGCGGACGGCGTCCTCGTCCTGCACCGACTTGTCGCGGGTGGCGCCGAGCGCCGAGATCACCGTACGTGCGGCGTCCCGCAGCGAGGCGAGGGCGTACTCGAGGTCCTCCGGGACGGTCTCCAGGCGGCCGGGGAGGGCCAGCTCCATCAGGCCCTCGAAGGTCTCGGCGGCGGTCTGGAGGGCGTCGGCCGCCTTCTCGTTGACCAGTTTGGCCGCGCGGCGCACCGCACGGTTGACCTGGCCCGGGGTGAGCTCGCCGGTGGCGACGCCGGTGACGCGGGAGACCAGCTCGTGGGCCTCGTCGACGATCAGCACCTCGTGCGAGGGGAGGATGGGGGCGCCCTCGATGGCGTCGATGGCGAGCAGCGCGTGGTTGGTGACGACGACGTCGGCCAGCCGGGCGCGCTCGCGGGCCAGCTCGGCGAAGCACTCCTGCCCGTAGGCGCAGCGGCTGGCGCCCAGGCATTCCCGGGAGGAGACGGACACCTGCGACCAGGCACGGTCGGAGACGCCGGGCGTCAGGTCGTCCCGGTCGCCGGTCTCCGTCTCGTCGGACCAGTCGCGCAGCCGCAGCAGGTCGGTGCCGAGCTTGCTGGTGGGTGTGGCGCTCTCGAACGGGTCGAAGAGGCCCTCTTCCTCCTCCTGCGGCACGCCCTCGTGCAGCCGGTGCAGGCAGAGGTAGTTCGAGCGGCCCTTGAGCATGGCGAACTCGGGGCGCCTGCGCAGCACCGGATGGAGCGCCTCCACCGTGCGGGGCAGGTCCCTCTCGACCAACTGGCGCTGGAGGGCCAGGGTGGCCGTCGCGACCACCACCCGCTCCCCGTGGGCCAGGGCGGGCACGAGGTAGCCGAGCGACTTTCCGGTGCCGGTGCCCGCCTGGACGAGCAGATGGGAGGAGTCGTCGATGGCCGAGGCGACGGCTTCGGCCATGGCCACCTGACCGGGCCGCTCGGTGCCGCCCACGGCGGCGACGGCGGCGTGCAGGAGCTCGGTGAGTGAGGGCTTCGTCATAGCCGCTCCAGCCTACGGTGCGCCACCGACAGCCCCGTCCCGTTCCCGTGCTCCGGGCGGCGCGTACGCTCCCGCGCGCCCCCGCTCACCCAGCGGCGAGGGGGTGCGGCGGCTCCGCGTGCAGGGGGTTCGGCACGGTGCCGTGCACGGCGGCGTGCGGGCGGGCGGCGCGGTCGCGGTAGCCGTCGAGGTGGAGGCGGTTGCGGTTGAGGCAGAGCCGCTCGATCTCCGGGGCGAAGAGGTCGAAGAGCTCGTAGCGCTCCTTGAGGTGGGGGAAGCGGGTCTGGTGGCGGACGATCTCGGCGCGCGCCAGTTGCCAGAAGTCGGCCTCCGGGACGCCCAGCTGCGTGGCGCAGAGCGGCGCGAGGTAGCGGAAGACGCCGATGAAGAGGCCCGAGTGGATGAACTGGGGCAGGAAGCCCGGGCTCTCCGTGAGCAGGACGGCACGCACCTCGTCGGGCATGTCCGCGTGCTCGGGCAGCGGTTCGGAGCTGATGTTGACGTCGTCGACGAAGTCCTTGACGGCGAGCCGGGTGGGGATGTCGTGCTCGTCGAAGACGACGATGGCGTTCTCACCGTGCGGGGAGAAGACCGTGCCGTACTGGTGGAGGAAGTGGACCAGGGGCGGCAGCAGCGCGGCGAAGAGGTGGCGGAGCCAGTCACGGGGGTCGAGGCCGGACCGGGCGACGAGTTCGGCGGTGAAGGCCCGGCCGTCGCGGCCGGTGTGGATCAGTGAGGCCAGTGTGCGGGCGCGTTCCCCGGCGTCCAGATGGTGGCTGAGCGGTTCCCGCCAGATCGCGCCGAGCAACTCCTTGTACTGGTAGGGGACTTCCGGCAGGCCGTCGTAGACGGGGTGGCCGACGGTGACCGAGGCGACCTCGCCCAGGAGGATGACGCGGCACTCGTCGCGCAGGTACGGGTCGTTGTCGCGCAGGCCCCGCACCCAGTCGGTGACGGCCGGGGCGGCGAGGGTGCGTTCGGTCGGCAGGCCGCGCCAGACGAGGGTGTTGAGGATGGTGAGCGGGAGTTTGACGGTGTGGCGCCGGGGTCGGCTCAGGTTGAGGAAGGTGCGGATGGACTGCTGGGGCAGCCGCTCGTCCGGGTCGGGGGCCAGTGGCACGATGCGCCGGTCGGCGACGGCCGGGGCGAAGAGCGGGACCACCGTGTCGTCCCACTGCCAGGGGTGGACCGGCAGGTAGAGGTAGGCGGCCGGGTCCAGCCCCTGGTCACGCAGGACGCCGGCGAACAGCTCACGGGTGGCCTCGTCCAGCTCGCCGCGGTAGAGACGCTCGGCGTCGAGGCCGTGCACGCCCCGGTAGTCGGCGAGGGAGGTGTGGACGGCGATCCACGGCAGCCGGGCCGGGCGGCGGGCCTCGGGCGCCCAGCGCGCGGTGTCCTCGGCGGAGAAGCCGATGCGCCCCTTGTTCAGGACCAGCCAGGGATGACCGGTCTGGTGGCCTTCCAGAGCGGCGTAGTCGAGGTCGGCCAGTTCCGCTGCGGTCAGCGCGGTCGCGTCGAGGCGGGTGTCGGCGGCGAGGGTGCGGGTGAGTTCGCGCAGGACGTGGCCGAGGGTGTCGCCGTCGAGCCGCAGCAGCGGTCGGGCGCGCACCAGGAAGTCCAGTGGATCACCGTACGGGCGGGGCGCACCACCGTTCTCGACGAGCGTGACGCTGCCCGCCTCGACCTGCCAGTGCCCGTACGCCCAGCGCCGTGCCCGGAACCGCAGCGCGGCGTCGCCCGGGCCGCCGAGCGGCAGGAGGTAGGGGGCGCCGTCGGGTCCGGGCGGCGCGAGGGGGTGGGGCTCGATGATCTCCTCGTACGCGAACTCGCCGAGCATCTTGGCCAGCAGCCGGCGCTCGGCCCGCCGCCAGGCGTCGGCGGTCAGTTCGGGCGGGGTGCGCAGGACGGAGCCTTCGGACAGGGGCTGGTCTGCGGTCGGACGCGGCACGGGGACTCCTCTGAGGGGACGGATCGGGGCGGACCGGGCACCCGTCGCCGGCGCCCGGAGCGGAACGGTCGCAGTGATCGGGCCACGAGGGAACAGGGCCCGGCGCGCACCGGAGAGCCGCGCGCGGGGGCGTACGCCCCCTGGAGGCGGCTGAGCCGACGCGGCCCTGCCCGGCGGGGTGGGCACGGGGCGCACGGGTGAGCGGGGGCGCGTACAGGGGCGTGCCAGGTGCACGCGAAGGCGCGGGCGCAAAGCGGGCGCCGGGTCGCCGGAGGGCTGGTGCCCCGCGCGCGGTGGACCCGGGGAGCGGCGGCCGCACGTGCCGGGCGGCGAGGGGCCGTCGCGCCGGGGCGGCCCGCGGCCTCCCCTCCTCCGCACGCCGGTGGGCGGCCGCGGATCGCCCGCGAGCACATCGCCGCTACGCGCCGGGCCGGTCTGCCGGGCGCTGCCACGCCGAGGGCACGACCGTGGCCGGGCCGGGAGCGGGAGGAGAGCACCCGGAGGGGAGCACCGGGAGGTACGGGGCCGTACGAAGCGGGCCCGGTCCCGGGGGTCACCGGTTCACAGGTGCCCGTTTCGTCGGGGTGGTTCTCTCACGGACCATCAGGGCGGCGCGCTTGCCGGGGAGGTCGACCTCGGTGTCGAGGCGGAAACCGGCGCGGCGGAAGGCGGCGACCGAGGGGGCGTTGCGCACGTCGGGCTCGGCGAGGACGCGGCCGCAGCGGGGACGGTGGGCGAGGACCAGG
Source organism: Streptomyces diastaticus subsp. diastaticus (assembly GCF_011170125.1). NCBI lineage: Bacteria > Bacillati > Actinomycetota > Actinomycetes > Kitasatosporales > Streptomycetaceae > Streptomyces > Streptomyces diastaticus. The sequence continues at coordinate 1,497,835 of NZ_BLLN01000005.1, forward strand.
CAGACCACGGCGCGCAGCAGCGCGGTGCCGACTCCGCGGCCCCGGTCCGCCGCGCCGCCGAGCAGCAGGTGGACGCCGGTGTCGTGGGGGCGGGCCGGGTAGTGGCGGGCCAGCGGGTCGAGGTCGGCGCGGTAGAGCTCCCAGTAGCTCATCGGGCGCCCGTCGAGCAGGCCGAGGCAGGGGACGCTGCGTCCGTCCCCTGCGAGCTGGGCGCGGACGTGGCGGGCGGTGGTGCCGGGCGGGCCCGCCAGTTCCCAGAAGGCGGCGACCGCCGGATCGTTCATCCAGGTGGTGAGCAGGGTGAGGTCGTCGGCGCGGGTGAGCGGGACGAGCCGGAATATCCCGAACGGGGTGGCCTCGGAGGCCCAGCGGCCGACCCGGTCGAGCAGGAGCCCGCCGTCACCGTGGCGGGACCCGGCCGGGTCGGTGGCCGGGACGCCGGGTCCGGCGGGCGCGAGGCCCCCGCCTGACCCGGCCGTTCCGGGGACGGCGCCCTCGGCCGCTCCCGTCCCGTGGGAGCCCGGTGGTCCGGCAGCCGCGCCGTACGCCCCCGGTGCGGGCGCCGGCCCGGGCACACCGGGGCGGGCCCGGGCCGTGGGCGTGGCGGGTCCGTGGGGCGTGGTGTCGGCTGGGGGCACGCGAAGCTCCTTCCGGGCGGGGCCGTGATCAGGCCCCGGCGGTGTGCAGCGGATTGGCGATGGTGACGTAGACGGACTGGGTGTCGACCGGCCCGACGAGTTCGTCGAGGCCGTGCAGGCGGGTCATGAGGTTGGCCTTGCACCGCAGGGTCGGGGAGTCGAGGAGCAGGCCGGGCAGCGGCGAGACGGGCCCGGGGGCGGCGGCCTCGGCCGTGAGGAAGCGGCGCAGCACGGTCAGCAGCAGCCGCTCGTCGGCGAGGCGCTGGGAGCCGAAGGCACCGATCAGGCCGAGGATGTTGTTGATGCCGAGGTAGTAGGCGAACCGCTCGTCGGTGACCGCGTCGGCGACGAAGGTGTCGCTGGCCTCGCCCGCTCCGGGCAGCCGGGCCTGGAGGGTGTCGCGGTGCGAGGTCCGGAAGTAGTAGCCCTGGTTGTCGCGGTAGCGGCCGCCGGCGGGCCAGCCGTCGGTGTCGAGGAGGACCAGGGTGTTCTGCTGGTGGGCCTCCAGGGCGATCCCGGCGTGGCCGTCGAGCCACAGCACGGGGGCGACGACCTGCTGGAGGTAGCGGGTGAACCACTCGGCGGAGACGGCGCCGCGGGTGAGTCCGGTGCGCCGGGCGATGCCGGTGACCAGTTCGCCGAGGCGGGAGCGCATGGCGAGGCCGCCGCCGTGACGGGTGTCAGGTGTGGGGCGCGGCGAGACCAGTCCGGCGACGCAGGTGACGTCGTCCTCGGGGGTGAAGGGGTTGTCGCGGATCACCAGGTCGAGGCCGGCGACGGGCGTGCCGTCGGGCCCGTCGACGGCGAGCCACGCCGGGTCGCGCACGATGTCGAAACCGGGGTGGGCGGCCTGCCACCGCGCGGCGAGGCCGGTCCGCAGCAGCCGGTGCACCTCGGCGCCCCGGGCCAGCTCCTTGCGGAGGTTCTCCCGGCGGGAGTTGGTGATGCGCAGGCCGAGCGAGAGCTTGAGCATGGCCGGGGCGTGCGGGCGGTAGACGGTGCGCACCGAGGAGGTGGGGTGCCAGGGTTCGCCGTGCGGCCCGAGGTCGCGCAGGGCCCCGGCGTCGAGGAGGGCGGCGGCCTCGGGACGGCGGCGCAGTTCGTCGATCTGCCAGGGGTGGACGGGCAGGGCGGCGCTGCCCTCGGGCAGCCGCAGGCCGGGCCCGGCGAGGCGGGCGGTGAGCCGCTCGGCCGGGACGGCGGCGCCGCCCTCGTACCATGCGGAGTCCTGGGCGAGGACCGAGCGGTCGACGGCGAGCCAGTGGAGGGGGAACGATCCGCCCAGTTCCGGTGAGTAGGCGCGCGCCTCCGCCTCGGTCAGCCCCTCGCGGCTCTTGGGGGTGGGATGCAGCGGGTGGCCCAGGACGAGGGACTGCTCGCCGGCGAGGAAGCGGTCCGGCTGCCGGCCGGTCCTGGTGCGACGGTCGGCGAGGAAGACGGCGGTGCGGCGCGCCGAGTCGCCGACCCGCTCCAGCAGGTCGCCGTCGCGGCCCGCGGTGGCCGACTCGCACTCCAGCAGGGCGGCGACGGCGGCCACGTCGAGCAGGGGGGAGGCCCCGGCCGGGGCGTCCTCGCGCATCGGCGGCCCGAAGCGGTGCCAGCCCGCGGGCGACCAGTGCTGGACCGGGACGAGCAGCGCGGTGCCGCTGGCCGGCAGCGGGATGCGCAGCACGCCGTGGGCCGGGCCGGGCGGGGAGGTCTCGCGGACCCAGCAGCGCAGCAGGTTCTCCAGCGCGGCGGCCTCGGCGGCGATCCGGGGGTCGGGGTGTTCCAGCAGGTCGGTGCCGCCGCCGGGGAAGTGGAGGGTGCCGACGCCGCCGGGCTGGCGGGGGACGGTCGCCCCGTCGGCCGGGATCTCGCGCGTGGCGGAGGTACCGCGCGGGGAGGGGTGGCGGCCGCCGTCGGGTGCGGGGGTGACGTTCAAGAGTGCTTCCTCGTGGGGTGGTGCGGATTCCGTGCGCCGGCCGGCGGAGCGGGGGCGGCGCAGGGTGGGGTCATCCGGAAAGGTTCTGGGCCGCGCCGGCGAGGGCGTCGGTCAGGCGGTCGAGCACCGCGTCGGCCTGCTCGTCGGTGAGGGTCAGCGGCGGCAGCAGGCGGACGACGGCACTGTGGCGTCCGCCCAGCTCGACGATGAGGCCCCGGTCCAGGCAGGCGCGCTGCACGGCGGCGGCGATCCCGGGCGCGGGGGGCGGCGGCGTACCCGCGGCGGTGTCGGCCGTGGGGTCGACCAGCTCGACGCCGATCATCAGGCCGAGGCCGCGCACGTCGCCGATGAAGGGGTACCCGGCGGCGAACTCGCGCAGCCGGCCGAGCAGGCGGGCGCCGAGGGTGGCGGCGCGGTCGGCGAGGCCGTTCTCCCGGACGTAGGCCAGGGTGGCGGCTCCGGCGGCCATGGCGAGCTGGTTGCCGCGGAAGGTGCCGGCGTGGGCGCCGGGCTCCCAGACGTCGAGGTCCTCGCGGTAGACCACGACGGCGAGCGGGAGACTGCCCCCGATGGCCTTGGAGAGGACCATCACGTCGGGGACGATCCCGCTGTGGTCGACGCCCCAGAACCGCCCGGTGCGTCCGACGCCGGTCTGCACCTCGTCGGCGATCAGCGGGACGGAACGTTCTTCGGTGATCCGCCGGATGCGGCGCAGCCAGGCGTCGGGGGCCGGGTTGACGCCGCCCTCGCCCTGCACCGGTTCGACCAGCAGGCAGGCGGCGTCGGGGATGCCGGACTTGGCGTCGTCGAGCAGCGACTCGGTCCAGCGGGCGGCGAGTTCGGCGCCCTGCTCGCCGCCGACGCCGAAGGGGCAGCGGTAGTCGTGGGGGAACGGCAGCCGGGTGACGCCTCCGTCGCGGGCGCCGCCGGAGGCGGCGAGGGCGCCCGCGGTCATGCCGTGGTAGGCGCCGGTGAAGGCGAGGACGCCGGGGCGGCCGGTGGCGGTGCGGGTGAGCGTTAGCGCGGCCTCGACGGCGTCGGTGCCGGCCGGCCCGCAGAACTGGACGCGGGCCCGGGAGGCGAGGGCCGGCGGCAGGGTCGCGAACAGCTCGGTGGTGAAGGCGTCCTTGACCGGGGTGGCGAGGTCGAGCACGTGCAGCGGGGCGCCGGAGTCGAGGACCTTGCGGACGGCCTCCAGGACCACGGGGTGGTTGTGGCCGAGCGCGAGGGTGCCGGCGCCGGAGAGGCAGTCGAGGTAGCGGCGGCCGTCGGCGCCCTCGATCGTCACGCCGCGGGCGCGGACGGGGACGATCGGCAGGGAGCGCGCATAGGTGCGCGCGGCCGACTCCCTCGATGCCTGGCGGCGCAGGATGCCCAGGTGCGCGGTGGTCGCGGTGGCGGGCCCCGGGGCTTGCTCGGTCACGGCCACAGGTGGGGTTCCTCCCGTGCTAGCAGGGTGCGTCGTGCGGTGGTTCCGCGCACGGCGCGGGCCCCCCGCACCTATCAACGACCGTGTGGCGAAAGGAGCACGGGGGCGGACAAGATCCTTCGGTGCCGCCGTCCCGCGCGGCCCCGTGACGGAACCGTTGCCGCCCCGTGGATCGTCTCCCGGGTCACCCGCATAGTCTGAGGGGCCACAACCCGCCGCCCGCCAGGGCGGATTCACGTCCGAATCCAGGGGGAATCCGACATGCGACCCATACGCCCACTTCGCGCCGGACGCCGGAGGGGGACGCGCGGCCGGGCCGGCGCCTCCGCGGTGGCCCTCTGTGCGGCGCTGGCGCTGACCGCCACCGCCTGCGGCCCCGAGGACGACAACGCCGGGGGTGACCCGTCGGTCTCGGCCTCCGCGGAGTCCGACGGCAAGATCCGCATCCCGGACGGCCTCAAGGAGCGGCTCAAGGAACACGGCCTGGATCTGGACGAGTGGAGGGACGGTGCCTGGAAGGACTGGTCGCGGGACGACTGGCTGCGGGAGGCCGAGGACTTCATCAACCCGGTCATCGAGGACCTGTGGGACCCGGACCGGATGCGCGAGGCGGACGACCCGACCGAGCAGGAGGTCGACGAGGAGGACATCTCCGGCGACCAGGGGGTGACCGACCCGACACCCGCGCCGGTGGACGCCACGGCGGTGAACGCCGGGTACCACGACCAGGCGCCGGAGGCGGGCAAGCTCCTCTTCGACGGCCCCAAGGGCTCGATGGTCTGCTCGGCCACCGTCATCGCCGACCCGGCCAACCCCGGCAGGTCCAACCTCGTGTGGACCGCCGGGCACTGCGTCCACGCGGGCAAGGAGGGCGGCTGGTACCGCAACATCATCTTCGTCCCCTCCTACAACGACGGCGCGCTCTCGGCCGAGCAGCTCCAGAACGCCACCCAGGAGCAGGTCGCCCCGTACGGCGTCTGGTGGAGCGACTGGGCGCAGACCTCGGACCAGTGGATCGAGCAGGGCGGCCAGACCGGCGGTGACGGCGCGTCGTACGACTTCGCGGTGCTGCACGTGACGCCGCAGGACGGCGGGGGCAAGTCGCTGGAGGAGACCGTCGGTTCGGCGCTGCCGGTCAACTTCAACGCGCCGGCGGCGGACCGGGTGGGCACCGTGACGGCGACCGGCTACCCGGCGGCGCCGCCGTTCGACGGCCAGAGGATGTTCCAGTGCGCGGACGAGCCGGGCCGCCTCTCGGTCACCGCGAACGACCCGACGATGCACCGGATCGGCTGCACGATGACGGGCGGCTCCTCCGGCGGCGGCTGGGTCGCCGAGGGCGCCGACGGCAAGCCGGCGCTGGTCTCCAACACCTCCATAGGCCCGGTGAACGCCGGATGGCTGGCCGGCCCCCGGCTGGGCAAGGAGGCCGAGGGCATCTACACGGCGGTCAGCAAGAAGTTCGCCGGCAAGTGACGTCGCGGGTGCCCGGGGCAGCGCCCCGGGCACCCGCCCGCTCCGGGTCCCCCTCCCGCGCGTGACGGCGCCACGCCCGGAGCTTTCCATATGACACGTACATGACATCTACACGCGGCGGGGGCCGTCCCGCGTCCCGGACACGGGCGCTCCCCGCCGCACACGGGGGTACCACCACACCATGCGTTCCCTGCGCGGGCCCTGGCGCCCGCTGCTCGCCGCCGGACTCACCACCGCGCTCGCCCTCGGCCTCACCGCCTGCGACGGCGACACGCCGGCGGGCGGGGCCAGGCCCGCCGCCGGCGGTAAGGAGACCGGCGACCACGGCGGGGCCGGCGCCGAGGACCTCGCCGGCCGGCTCGAGGAGTACGGCATCGACGCCGACCGGTGGAAGGAGGGCGCCTGGAAGGACTGGTCGCGGGACGACTGGCTGCGGGAGGCCGGGGACTTCGTCAACCCGGTGATCAAGGGGTTGTGGAAGCCCGGGCGGATGCGTGACGCCGAGGACCCCGGCAGGACCGTCACCACCAAGGACACCGCCGCCGGCCGGGGCGGCAGCGACCCCGCGCCGCGTGCCGTGCCCGCCGAACGGGAGAAGACGCCGTACCACGACCACGCGGCCCCGGTCGGCAAGGTCTTCTTCGACGCCCCCACCGGGCCGATGGTCTGCTCCGCCACCGTGGTCAAGGACCCGCGCAACCCGGGGAGGTCCAACCTCGTGTGGACCGCCGGGCACTGCGTCCACGCGGGCAAGGAGGGCGGCTGGTACCGCAACATCGCCTTCGTCCCCTCCTACAACGACCTCGGCAAGGACGCCGCGGGCCTCGCCGCCGCCGCGCCCCACGAGTCCGCCCCGTACGGCATCTGGTGGGCGGACTGGGCCGCCACCTCCAACGAGTGGATCGGCCAGGGCGCCGGATCGGGCGGCGGGGGCGCCCCGTACGACTACGCGGTGCTGCACGTGCGGCCGGAGAGCGGCGCCAGGTCGCTGGAGGAGACCGTCGGCAACGCCCTGGAGGTCGACTTCCGCGCCCCCGGCACGGAGCGCCTGGGCACGCTGGGTGCCTGGGGGTACCCGGCGGGGCCGCCCTACGACGGCCTGCTGATGCACCGGTGCGCGGACCGGCCCGGCCGCCTCTCGCCGGCGCCGGGGCAGCCGAGCATGTACCGCATCGGCTGCACGATGACCGGCGGTTCCTCGGGCGGCGGCTGGTTCCGGCGGGACGGCGGAAAGACCCTGCTGGTCTCCAACACCTCCATCGGCCCGGCCGACAACACCTGGCTCGCCGGGCCCCAGTTGGGCCGCCAGGCCGAGCGGCTCCTCGACATGATGAGCCGGCAGTACGGCGGGAGCTGACCCGCCGGCGGACACGGCGAAGGCCCGCCCCCGCGCCGCGGAGTCGCGGTGCGGGGGCGGGCCCTTCGCCGTGCGGCCGCCCGGGCGGCCCCGGCTCAGCTCCTGGCGAGCACGAACGTCGAGAGTTCGGCCGCCAGTTCCTCGTGGACACGCACCTTCAGCAGGGTGCCCTCGGCGGTGTGCTCCTCGGAGAGGATCTCGCCCTCGGCGTGCGCCCGGGCGACCACCTGGCCCTGCGTGTACGGGACCAGCGCCTCCAGCTCGACCGCGGGGCGGGGCAGGATCTCGTCGATCAGTTCGAGCAGCTCCGCGATGCCCGCGCCGGTCCGCGCCGACACCGCGACGGCGTGCTTCTCGACCCGCAGCAGCCGCTGGAGGACCAGCGGGTCCGCGGCGTCCGCCTTGTTGACCACCACGATCTCCGGCACGTCCACCGCGCCGACGTCACGGATGACCTCGCGGACCGCGGCCAGCTGCTCCTCCGGGGCGGGGTGCGCGCCGTCCACCACGTGGAGGATCAGGTCGGAGTCACCGACCTCCTCCATGGTGGAACGGAACGCCTCGACCAGGTGGTGCGGCAGGTGCCGGACGAAGCCGACGGTGTCCGCGAGGGTGTAGACCCGTCCGCCCGGGGTCTCCGCGCGGCGGACCGTCGGGTCCAACGTGGCGAACAGGGCGTTCTCCACCAGGACTCCGGCGCCGGTGAGGCGGTTGAGGAGGGAGGACTTGCCGGCGTTGGTGTAACCGGCGATGGCCACCGAGGGGACCTTGTTGCGCCGGCGTTCCTGACGCTTGAGCTCGCGGCCGGTCTTCATCGCCGCGATCTCCCGGCGCATCTTCGCCATCTTCTCGCGGATGCGCCGCCGGTCCGTCTCGATCTTGGTCTCACCGGGACCACGGGTGGCCATGCCGCCGCCCCCGCTGGTGCCGCCGCCGCCCATCTGCCGGGAGAGCGACTGGCCCCAGCCGCGCAGCCTCGGCAGCATGTACTGCATCTGGGCCAGCGAGACCTGCGCCTTGCCCTCCCGGGACTTCGCGTGCTGGGCGAAGATGTCGAGGATCAGGGCGGTCCGGTCGACCACCTTGACCTTGACGACGTCCTCCAGGTGGATGAGCTGGCCGGGGCTCAGCTCACCGTCGCAGACCACGGTGTCGGCACCGGACTCGCGGACGATGTCGTACAGCTCCTGGGCCTTGCCGGAACCGATGTAGGTCGCCGGGTCCGGCTTGTCGCGGCGCTGCACGACCCCGTCGAGGACGAGGGCGCCGGCGGTCTCCGCGAGGGCCGCCAGCTCGGCCAGGGAGCGGTCGGCGTCCTCGGCCGTGCCGGAGGTCCAGACGCCGACGAGGACGACCCGCTCCAGCCGCAGCTGGCGGTACTCGACCTCGGTGACGTCCTCCAGCTCGGTGGAGAGACCCGCCACCCGGCGCAGGGCCGCCCGGTCGGACCGGTCGTACTGCTCGCCGTCCCGCTCACCGTCGACGGTGTGGCTCCAGGCGACGTCCTCTTCCATCAGGGCATCGGCCCGAAGATTCTCGGCGTGCGGCTCGGCGGCGGGGCCGGCCGCGTCGTGCGGGTGCTGCATGTCGTGCACGTCCTGGGAAGGGGAGGAAGAGGAGGTCATTGGGTCCTTACGTCGATCCGATGGGAGGCGCGCCCGGCCGCTCGGCCGGAAGGACGCCTTGTGTGTCCCAACGCACGGGGGGCCCGGGAGATTCCCGCCGCCCCGCTCCGTCGCGACGTCCCGATGGTCCCACCCGCGCGGGCGTTCCGTCATCCGACTTTCCCGTGCGCGTCCGGGTGGTTCCCCGGGCGGCGCGGGCCGGGCCGCTCAGGGAGCGTCGGAGCGCCACTCGGGGTGGCCGGGCATCGCCGGGGTGCGCTCGGCGTACAGCCAGCCCCGGAGGAAGGCCGAGAGGTCGCGCCCGGCGGTGCGGGAGGCGAGGGTGACGAAGTCGGTGGTGGAGGCGTTGGCGTCGCGGTGCTCGCGCACCCAGGCGCGCTGGAGCCGGCTGAAGGCCTCCGCGCCGATTTCCTGGCGGAGCGCGTAGAGCACCAGGGCGGAGCCGTCGTAGACGACCGGACGGAAGAGGCTGATCTTCTCGCCGGGCTCGGGGGCCCTGGGCCGGGCCGGCGGGCCGCCCGCGGCGCGCCAGCTGTCGGAGTCACGGTACGCCTGGCGCATCCGGTCCTCGAGCACGCGGCCGCCGTGCTCCTCGGCCCAGAGCGCCTCGAACCAGGTGGCGTGGGACTCGCTGATCCACAGGTCGGACCAGGCGGCGGGCGAGACGCTGTTGCCGAACCACTGGTGGGCCAGCTCGTGCACCATGATCGACTCGGTGCCGACCCGGTCCGCCGCGCTGTCGGTGAACAGGTCCCGCTCGAAGAGCGAGAGGGTCTGCGTCTCCAGCGCGAAGCCGGTGGCGGCGTCGGCCACCAGCACCCCGTACGTCTCGAAGGGGTAAGGGCCGAGGCGGTCCTGGAGCCAGCCGAGCTGCTCCGGGGTGCGCCGCAGCCACGGCTCCAGGGCCTGGCGGTCGGCGGTGGGGACCACGTCGCGCAGGGGCAGTCCGCCGGGACCCTCGCGGCGCACCACGGTCAGGTCGCCGATGCCGACCTGGGCCAGTTCGGTGGCCATCGGGTGGGCGCTGCGGTAGGTCCAGGTGGTGGTGGCACCCCGGGTGAGGGGCCGGCCCGCGGGCAGCCCCCCGGCGACCGCGGTGAGCCGCTTCGGGGTGGTGACGCGGAAGGTGAAGTCGGCCTTGTCGGCGGGGTGGTCGTTGCAGGGGAAGACGCGGTGGGCGGCGTCGGCCTGGTTGGCCATGACCAGCCCGTCGCGGGTCCGCACCCAGCCGCCCTGCCCGTCGGCCGGGTCGGCCGGGTCGGAGGTGTGGCGGACGGTGATCCGCAGCGGCGACCCGGCGGGCACCGGGGAGGCCGGGGTGACGACCAGGTCCTCCCCGGCCGGGGTGAAGCGGGCGGGCTCGCCGTCGACGGTGACCGAGGACGCCTCGCCGTGCGCGAAGTCGAGGTTGATCCGCTCCAGCCGGGCGGTGGACCGGGCGTCGATGACGGTGACGGCGTCCAGCGGCGCGGTGTTGTCGCCGCCGTAGGTGAGCGAGATGTCGTACGCGGTGACGTCGTAACCCGGGTTGCCGAGGTGCGGGAAGAGCGGGTCGCCGATGCCCAGGGGCTGCGGGGGCGGGGCGGCGCCCAGCAGGGTCAGGGAGGCGGTGGCGAGCAGGGCGGCCTTGAGCCGGGCGGAGAGCAGCATGACCCACCGCTACCAGCGGGCACCGCCACCTGGTGGGCGGCGCGCACCCGGGGCACCCGTACGAGGGGCCCGGGGACGGCGGTGATGACTCGGGCGGCGGGTCAGCGGCGGGCGTCGGCGGAGCGCTGGGCGCGGCTGACGTCGTAGACGCCGGGGACGTCGCGCATGGCGCGCATCAGGTCGGGCAGGCCGGCGGCGTCCGGGAGCTGGAGGGTGTAGGTGTGGCGGACCCGCTGCTCGGCGGGGGGTTCGACGGTGGCGGAGATGACCGCGACACCCTCGGCGGCGATGGCCTCGGTGAGGTCGGCGAGCAGGTGCGGCCGGCCGAAGGACTCGGCGAAGAGGGTGACCCTGAACTCGGTGTTCTCGCCCCAGCGCACCCCGACGGGGCCGCGTCCGGAGGCGGCCATCCGGGCCACCGAGGTACACGCGGAGCGGTGCACGGTGACGACGCCGCCGCGGACCGCGAAGCCGGTGATCTCGTCCGGCGGGACGGGGGTACAGCAGCGGGCGAGGCGGACCGTGGCGCCCGGCAGGTCGGTGACGGCGGCCTCCGGCACCTCGTCCTCGTGGGTCGGGGCGGCGCCGGTGAGCGGCGGCTTGCGGGTGCCGGGGCGGGGCGCGGGCCGGTCCGGGTGGGCGTGCAGCCAGCGGCGGATGGCGATGCGGGCGGCGGGGGTGCGGGCGTGCTCCAGCCAGTCGGGGGACGGGCTGGCGTCGTCCCCGGCGGCGGCGAGCAGCGGGTGGACGGTGTCACCGTCCTCGAGGACGGTGCTGAGGGTGGCGAGGCGGCCGTTGACCCGGGCGCCGATGCAGGCGTGGGCGCCCTCGCCGTACTGGGCGTAGGCGGCGTCGACGCAGGAGGCGCCGCCGGGCAGGGAGAGGGTGCCGCCGTCGGTGCGGAAGACGGTGATCTCGCCGTCCTGGGCGAGGTCCTCGCGCAGGGTGGACCAGAAGGTGTCGGCGTCGGGGGCGGCGCGCTGCCAGTCGAGGAGGCGGGAGAGCCAGCCCGGGCGGGTCGGGTCGGCCCGCTCGCCCTCGTCCGGGTCCTCGCCGCCGGTGGCACCCGGGGCGTACGGGTTGCCGAGGGCGACCACGCCGGCCTCGGCAACCTGGTGCATCTGGCGGGTGCGGATGAGGACCTCGACGACCTCGCCGTCCTCGCGGGCCACCGCGGTGTGCAGCGACTGGTAGAGGTTGAACTTCGGGACGGCGATGAAGTCCTTGAACTCGGAGACGACCGGGGTGAAGCAGGTGTGCAGCTCGCCGAGGACGGCGTAGCAGTCGGCGTCCTCCTGGACCTGGACGAGGAGCCGGCCGAGGTCGACGCCGCGCAGCTCCCCGCGCTTCCCGCGCACCCGGTGCAGGGAGACCATGTGACGGGGGCGGATCTCCACCTCCGCGGCGATGCCCGCCTCGCGCAGCACGCTCCGGAAGCGGGCGGCGGTCTCGGCGAGCGGGTCGGGGGTGGTGGAGACGGCGATCTCGCGGGCGGCGGCGTACTCCTCGGGCTGGAGGATGGCGAAGACCAGGTCCTCCAGCTCGGTCTTGAGGGCCTGCACGCCGAGCCGCTCGGCGAGCGGGATCAGCACGTCGTGGGTGACCTTGGCGATGCGTACCTGCTTCTCGGGACGCATCACGCCGAGGGTGCGCATGTTGTGCAGGCGGTCGGCGAGTTTGATCGACATGACGCGGACGTCGTTGCCGGTGGCGACGAGCATCTTGCGGAAGGTCTCGGGCTCGGCGGCGGCGCCGTAGTCGACCTTCTCCAGCTTGGTGACGCCGTCGACCAGATAGGCGACCTCGGGCCCGAACTCGTCGAGGACCTGGGTGAGGGTGACGTCGGTGTCCTCGACGGTGTCGTGGAGCAGCGCCGCGACCAGCGTGGTGGTCTCGGCCCCCAGCTCGGCGAGGATCAGGGTGACGGCGAGCGGGTGGGTGATGTACGGCTCGCCGCTCTTGCGCATCTGGCCGCGGTGCGACGCCTCGGCGAGGACGTAGGCGCGGCGCAGTGCTTCGAGATCGGCTTCGGGATGGTGGGCGCGGTGTGCCTCGGCGACATGGGCGATGGCGTCGGGAAGCCGGTCACGGGAGGTGGGCCCGAGCAGGGCGGCACGGCCGAGACGGCGCAGGTCGATGCGGTGGCGGGTCCGCTTGCGGGCGGCGGGCGCGGCCGGCCGTGCCGCCGGGGACGCCGCCCCGGGCAGCAGCTCCGGGGGGACGGCGGGCGTCGTCGCAGGGTTCGTGGCCTCTGCACTCATGGGCACCTCCGGCTGCGTCGACCGGCGGGCTGGGGTTCCCTCCAGGGTGGGGTGGGCTGGAGAGGGCTGTCGGTCTCCCCCGTGTGAGCCGGTGCTTGATGCTACCGAGCCGACCACGGCCCGAAGTCCCGCTCCCGCCGAGCGTGAAACGGATCACCCATTCGAGCGACCGTCCCCGGGACCCCGGCGTGGCGTGCGCCACGCGGTGCGTACCGGCCGTAAGGGGGTGGTGCGCGCGGCTGCGCCCCCGCCGGAGAGCGCCGCCGTGTGAAGGCGTCAACACGGTCGGCGGGTCCGGTATGCCCGGCCGGGAGGGTGATCGAGGTCACCCTCCCGGGGCGCGGCTCAGCCGGCCCCGGCCAGCCGGCCGGCGTCGATCTCGCCCTCCGCGACGATCACGGCCGGCCCGGTCATGTCGACCGACCCGTCCGGGTACTCGGTGATCACCAGCCGCCCGCCGGGCAGGTCCACGGTGTACGAGACGGGGCTGCCGGTGACGGCGGGCTCGGCCCCGTCACGGCGGGCGGCGGCGACGCCCACGGCGCAGGCCCCGGTGCCGCAGGAGCGGGTCTCGCCGGAGCCCCGCTCGTGGACGCGCATCGCGACGTGGCGGGGGCCCCGGACGACGACGTACTCGACGTTGACCCCGTCGGGATAGGCGGTGGCCGGGGTGACGGCGGGCGCGGACGACAGGTCGCCGGCGTCGGCGAGGTCGTCGACGAAGGCGACGGCGTGCGGGTTGCCCATGTTGACGTTGAGGGCGGGGGCGGTGCCGTGGGCGGTGGCCACGGTGACCTCGCCGCCGGGCAGCACCGCCCGGCCCATCGCGACGGTGACGAGTCCGGTGCCGGGCGCGGCGCCGGGTTCGTCCTTGGCGAGGTGGGCGTACTTGACGCCGCCCCGGGTGGCGATGGCGAGGTCGCCCTCGCCGGCGTGGCCGGCGCGCTGGAGGTAGCGGGCGAAGACGCGGACGCCGTTGCCGCACATCTCGGCGACGGAGCCGTCGGCGTTGCGGTAGTCCATGAACCACTCGGCCTCACCGGCGAGGTGCCGGGCCTCGGGGTGGGCCGCGGAGCGCACCACGTGCAGCACGCCGTCCCCGCCGATCCCGGCGCGCCGGTCACAGAGGGCTGCGACGGTGTGCGGCGGGAGGTCCAGGGCGTTGTCCGGGTCGGGGACGATGACGAAGTCGTTCTCGGTCCCGTGCCCCTTGAGGAAGGCGATCCGCGTGCTCATGGCTCCGATCGTACGGCGCCCGGCCGCGGGTCGCCGGGCAGGTCAGCGCAGGCGGTCGACGCGCCAGACGGCGAGGACGACGACGGCGGCGACGACCACGGCGTAGGCGAGGACCACCCGCCAGTCGGGACGGCCGCCGGAGCCGCGGGCGGGCAGGCCCGGCCAGGTGTGGCCGACGCGGCGGGCGGCCATCATGCCCCAGCCGGCCGCGCAGAAGCTGATGAGCAGGCCCAGCATGGCGATGACGGCTCCGCCGTCCCCGGTGCCGAAGGCGAGCGGGAAGGCGAACATCAGCGAGCCCGTCGCGGCGAGCCCCACGATCGGCGCGAGCTGCCACAGCCGCAGGCGGCGCTGCGGACGCAGCTCGACCTCGACCTCCTCGGGCGGCTCGGCGGCCGGCTCCAGGCCGTCGCCGACGCGCTCGGCCGGACCGTCCGCGGTGAGCGGTTCCGGTCTGCCGTGTGCGGTGTCGCGAGGGCCGGCCTCCATCGCCACGCGCCCTCCCAACTCGGACTTCACTGGTCGATCGATGGTCGATGATGGCACGCCGTCAGGTGCCCCGATGACGGCTGGAGCGTCCCGATGCCATCACGTGATCAGGCTGTGACCGCTCGTTCGAGCAACGACAGTGCCCGGCCGGGGAGTTCCCGCCGGTCGGCGGCGGCGCCGCTGAGCCAGTGGACGCGCGGGTCGCGCCGGAACCAGGAGTCCTGGCGGCGGGCGAACCGCTTGGTGGCGCGCACCGTCTCGGCGCGCGCGGCCTCCTCGGTGCACTCCCCCGCCAGCGCGGCGAGCACCTGCTGGTAGCCGAGGGCGCGGGAGGCGGTGCGCCCCTCGCGCAGCCCCGCGGCCTCCAGGGCGCGGACCTCGTCGACGAGCCCCGCCTCCCACATCCGGTCGACGCGGTCGGCGATACGGGCGTCCAGCTCGGGGCGGGCCACGTCGACGCCGATCTGGACGGTGTCGTAGACGGAGTCGTGGCGCGGCAGGTTGGCGGTGAAGGGGCGGCCGGTGATCTCGATGACCTCCAGCGCGCGCACGATGCGCCGCCCGTTGCCCGGCAGGATCGCCGTGGCGGCCTCCGGGTCGGCGGCGGCGAGCCGGGCGTGCAGCGGCCCGGGACCGTGTGCGGCGAGTTCCTCCTCCAGCCGGGCGCGGACCTCGGGGTCGGTGCCGGGGAAGTCGAGGTGGTCGACGGCGCCGCGCACGTAGAGTCCGGAGCCGCCGACGAGGACCGGGGTGCGGCCCTCGGCGAGGAGCCGGTCGATCTCCGCGCGGGCCAGCCGCTGGTACTCGGCGACGCTGGCGGTCCCGGTCACCGGCCAGACGTCGAGCAGCCGGTGCGGGACGCCGCCGCGCTCGGCCTCGGTGAGTTTGGCGGTGCCGATGTCCATGCCGCGGTAGAGCTGCATGGAGTCGGCGTTGACTACCTCCCCGCCGAGGTGCTGGGCGAGGAAGACGCCCAGGTCCGACTTTCCGGCGGCGGTCGGGCCGACGACGGCGATGACCCGGGGTGCGGGGACTGAGCTGCTCACCCTCCCAGTCTCGCAAACGGCCGGGGGGCACGTGCACCCACGGCCCGTCGTCCGTGCCCGGGAGGGGGCCCGCGGCGTCCCCGGGAGGGGGGTCGCGGGCGCCGCCGACGGGTGCTCCGGCGCCGGATGGGGAAAACTGGAGATCATGAGCTTCCTGGACAACCTCAAGGCAAAGATCGCCCCCGCCAAGGAGAAGGTCGCCGACCTGACCCGGCAGCACGGCGACAAGATCGACCAGGGTCTGGACAAGGCCGCGCAGGCCGTGGACAGCCGCACCAAGGGCAGGTACAGCGACAAGATCCGCACCGGCACCGACAAGGCGAAGAGCGCCCTGGACCAGCTGAACGAGGAGGACGGCAAGGGCAAGGGCGGGCCCGCGGGGGGCGGCCGGGCCTCCGGCCCGGAGGAGGACGCCACCCGTCCGCAGCACCCCGAGACGGGCACCCGCAGGCCCGAGGGCGAGGGCCCGGCCGGCTCCTGACCCGGCGGACGCGGGCGCGGGCGGCGCCGCCGGGCGGAGCGCCGCCGTCCCCAACTGCGCTCCGCCCTCCCCGCCGCCCGGCGGCGCCCTGGCGGAGCCGCCGGCGGCCGCCCCGCGCTACTCGCCCTCGGCCGTGTCCCGCCGGCCGCGGACGACCACGACGTTGCAGCGGGCGTGCTGGGTCACGTGCCGGCTGACCGAGCCGAGCACGGCGCCCTTGAGGCCGCTGTGGCCGCGGGTGCCGACGACGATGAGCGTCGCGCCCTCGGACGCCTCCACCAGGACCCCGGTGGCGGGCCCCTGCACCACGCGCACCTCGACGGGGACGCCCGGCTCCTCGCCCAGCGTCTGCGTGATCAGCTCCTCGGTCCTGGTACGGGTCAGCTCCTCCATGGAGGGCGTGCCGGCGTCGGGGGCGGCGTGCTCCAGGGCCGGGCCGATCAGGTTGAACGGGCTCGACCACTCCCAGCCGCAGACCACCCGCAGAACGGCGCCGCGCAGCCGGGCCTCCTCGGCGGCCCAGAGCAGCGCGTCCCGGGAGGTCGGCGAGCCGTCGACACCGGCGACGATCACGGGGCGGGGGGACGGGGACGCGGTGGCGCCGGCGGTCCCGGTGGCGTTCTCGGTCACGGAAGTTTCTCCTCTCGGCCGCCCCGGCCAGGCGGGACGGCTGCGCGGGCAGGCGGTGCGGGTCGCGGCTCAGCTCCAGGCGGCGACGAAGTAGCCGACCCCGTACGGGGCCTCGTCGTGCAGCAGTTCGCCGGTCAGGCCGGCCTCGGCCGCGGCGCCGGCCAGCACCTGCCACGGGGCGCGGCCCGCGGCGCCGACCTCCTCGGCGAGGGCCGGGTCGAGAGCGGCGAGGGCGGTGGTGTCGGCGGTGCCGAGGGCCTTCGCCACCGCCTCGTCGAAGGGGGCGGCGCGCTCGTCGAGGTAGCCCGGCGCCTTCACGGTGCGGCAGGCGCTGCCGTCGCCGAGGACCAGCAGCGCGGTACGGCCCGGCCAGGCGGCCAGCTCGCGGCCCAGCTCGGCGCACCGCCCGGGCGGCCGGCCGGTGCCGACGGCGAGCCCCTCGACGGGGCAGGCGTCCCAGCCGTGGCCGGCCAGCAGCCAGGCGCCGACGGCGAGCGAGGCGGGCAGCGGGGCGGCCCCGGGGGCGGGGGTGCCGGCGCCGAGGGTCACGTCGACGGGGACGCCGTAGCCCCGGAAGGAGCCCGGGGTGCCCGCCGGGTGGGGTGTGCTGCCCTCCCCCGGGCCGGGTCCCAGGACGACCAGGCGGTCGGGACGGGCCTCGGCGAGGGTGTCGAGGGCGGCGGCGCAGCTCTCGCGCAGGGCGGCCAGTTCGGCGGCGGCCCCGGCCGCGACCTGCGGCTGGAGCAGGGGCGGGCAGGGACAGACGGCGGCGGCGGCAAGCATGTCCGGAGCCTAACCCCCGGCCCCGGCACGCGGCGGAGGGGCCGGGCCGGGCGGAGCGTGCCCGCACGTCGGGGGCCGTACCGGGTCAGCAGGCGGAGCAGCCGCCGGCCGGGGCAGGCTGGGGGGCCGGGGCGCCGATCGTGGGCAGGCCGAGCAGGACGCCGGGGGCCGGTGCGGGGGCGGCGTTGCGGCGCTCCCAGGCGTCACCGGCGCGGGTGCGGCGGACGGCGCGGGCGGCGCCCTCGGCGAGCAGGTGGTGCGGGGCGGCGTAGGTGATCTCCACGGTCACCACGTCGCCGGGGCGCACCTCCTCGTCCGGCTTGGTGAAGTGGACGAGGCGGTTGTCGGGGGCGCGGCCGGAGAGGCGGTGCGTGGCACCGTCCTTGCGGCCCTCGCCCTCGGCGGCCATGACCTCCAGGACGCGGCCGACCTGCTTCTTGTTCTCCTCCCAGGAGATCTCCTCCTGGAGGGCGACCAGGCGCATGTACCGCTCCTGGACGACGTCCTTGGGGATCTGCCCGTCCATCTCGGCCGCGGGGGTGCCGGGGCGCTTGGAGTACTGGAAGGTGAAGGCCTGCGCGAAGCGGGCCTCGCGGACCGTGTGCAGGGTCTGCTGGAAGTCCTCCTCGGTCTCGCCGGGGAAGCCCACGATGATGTCGGTGGTGATCGCGGCGTCCGGGATGGCGGCGCGGACCTTCCCGATGATGGAGAGGAACCGCTCCTGGCGGTAGGAGCGGCGCATCGCGCGCAGCACCGTGTCGGAGCCGGACTGGAGCGGCATGTGCAGCTGCGGCATGACGTTGGGGGTCTCGGCCATGGCGGCGATCACGTCGTCGGTGAAGTCACGCGGGTGGGGCGAGGTGAAGCGGACCCGCTCCAGGCCCTCGATCTTCCCGCAGGCGCGCAGCAGCTTGGAGAACGCCTCGCGGTCGCCGATGTCACTGCCGTAGGCGTTGACGTTCTGGCCGAGCAGGGTGATCTCGCTGACGCCCTCGGCGACCAGCGCCTCCACCTCGGCGAGGATGTCGCCGGTGCGGCGGTCCTTCTCCTTGCCGCGCAGCGCGGGGACGATGCAGAAGGTGCAGGTGTTGTTGCAGCCCACGGAGACCGAGACCCACGCGGCGTAGGCGCTCTCGCGGCGGGTCGGCAGCGTGGAGGGGAAGGCCTCCAGCGACTCGGCGATCTCGACCTGCGCCTCCTCCTGGACGCGGGCGCGCTCCAGGAGGACCGGCAGCTTGCCGATGTTGTGCGTGCCGAAAACCACGTCGACCCACGGGGCGCGCCTGGTGATGGTGTCGCGGTCCTTCTGGGCGAGGCAGCCGCCGACGGCGATCTGCATACCGGGCCGCTTCGTCTTCATCGGGGCGAGCCGGCCGAGGTTGCCGTAGAGGCGGTTGTCGGCGTTCTCCCGGACGGCGCAGGTGTTGAAGACGACGACGTCCGCGTCGCCCTCCTCGGCGCCCTCGGGGGAACGGACGTACCCGGCGCCCTCCAGCAGTCCGGCGAGCCGCTCGGAGTCGTGGACGTTCATCTGGCACCCGTAGGTGCGCACCTCGTACGTCCTCACGTCCGTGCCGCCCGCGTGCGCCTGCTCGCCGTCCACCACTTCGCCCGCCACGTTGTTCCCGCTCATCCGTCCAGAGTAAGGGCTGCCGCGCACGGCTCGGTCCGGCGGGCGGCCACCCCTGGTCAGCGGCGGTCCGGGCTGGCAGGATCACCCGCATGGTCCCGGTTCTCCTCCGTACGCGCGGGCGCGTCCTGACCGCCGCGGGCGCGGTGGCGGTGGCGCTGGCCCTGCTGCTGTGGTGGATGCCGCCCTTCGGCGAGCCGCCGCCGCGCACCCCGCTGACCATGAGCACCGGGGTCGGCACGGGGGTCTACGCCAAGTACGGCACGCTGCTCCGCAAGGCACTCGGCAGGGACGTGCCGGAGGTCGACCTGACGCTGCGCCCCAGCGAGGGCTCGCAGGAGAACGTGCGGCGGGTGGCGACGGGCGAGGCCGACTTCACCATCGCCACCGCTGACGCCGTCGAGCAGTATCGCGCCGAGGGCGGCCCCGACGCCGACCGGCTGCGCAGCAGCGCACGCCTCTACGACGACTACATCCAGGTGGTCGTCCCCGAGGACTCCGAGATCGAGGAGGTCGCCGACCTGCGCGGCAAGCGGGTCGCCGTCGGCCAGGTCGCCTCCGGGGTGCGGCTGGTCGCCGAGCGGGTGCTGCGGGCGGCGGGGCTGGACGCGGAGCGGGACGTCGAGGCGTCCCCGGCGGGCATCGGGGAGACGCCCGAAGCGCTGCGCGAGGGCCGGATCGACGCGTTCTTCTGGTCGGGCGGGCTGACCACCGAGGCGGTGCGGAACCTGTCGAAGGAGTACGAGATCCGGCTGCTGCCGCTCAGCTCCCTCATCGACCGGCTCCATCACGGCGGCGGCTCCGCCAGCTACTACCGGACGGCCGTGATGCCCGCCGACGCCTATCCGCTGGCGCAGCGCGGCACCGACGTGCCCACCCTGGCGGTCGCGAACCTCCTCGTCACCACCGACCGGATGGGCGACGACCTCGCGGAGAAGATCACCCGGACCGTCATCGACAGCCGCGACCACATCGGTGCCCGGGTGCACGCGGCCCAGCTGGTCGACGTGCGCACCGCGATCTACACCGATCCGCTGGAACTGCACGACGGCGCCCGCCGCTACTTCCGCTCGGTCAAGCCCTGACCACCGGCTCACTCCGCCCGAGGCTGTGCTCCCGGTGCCTCGGGGGCGTGCCGGGGCACCGTCAGCGTGACCTTCAGCCCGCCGCCCGCGGCACGGGCGTACGACAGGCCGCCGCCGCCCGCGCCGAGCAGCGCCCGGGAGATGGTCAGGCCCAGCCCCGAGCCGCGCACGTTCTGGTGACGGCCGCTGCGCCAGAACCGGTCACCGACCCGCTCCAGTTCCTCGTCGGTGAGGCCGGGGCCCGCGTCCGCCACCTCGACCGTGGTGGCGGCCCCCGCGGAACCGGCCCGCACGGTGACGCTCTCGCCACCGGGGGTGAACTTCAGCGCGTTGTCGATGACGGCGTCCAGCGCGCTGGAGAAGGCGACCGGGTCGGCCCAGCCGGTGACGGCCGGGCAGTGGGCCTCGAGCCGGATGCCGTGCTCCTCGGCGAGGGGGCGCCAGGCTGCGGCACGCTCCTCGGCCAGCTCGCCGAGGTCGGTGAGGTGCAGGTCGGGGGCGGCGTGCTCGGCGAGGGCCAGGTCCAGCAGGTCGTCCAGGACGCGGGCCAGGCGTTTGCCCTCGGCGCGTACGGAGGCGATCTCCTCGTTGCCCTCGGGGAGTTCCAGGGCCAGCAGCTCGATGCGCAGCATCAGCGCGGAGAGCGGGTTGCGCAGCTGGTGGGAGGCGTCGGCGACGAAGGCACGCTGCTGTTCGAGGACCTCCTGGACGTGGTCGGCCATCTCGTTGAAGGAGCGGGCCAGGCGGCGCAGCTCGGGCGGCCCGCCGGCGGGCGCCACCCGGGACTTGAGGCGCCCGGTGGCGATGTCGTGGGTGGTGGCGTCGAGGACGCGTACGGGGGTGAGGACCCAGCCGGTGAGGCGCAGCGCGAAGGCGACGGCGACCAGCATGGCCAGCGCCTCGCCGGCGGCGATCAGCAGCAGGCCGCGCAGGATGCGGGAGCGCATCTCCCCGGTCGGGGAGTCGGTGACGACGACCGCGATCACGTCCCCGTCGCGGATCACCGGGGAGGCGACGACGATCCGGCCCTCCTGCCAGGGCCACACCTGGCCGGGGTCGTGGCTGCGGCGGGACATCAGCGAGGTGGTGAACGCCTCCCGGGTGGCGCCGGCCTCGGGTATCTCCCAGTTGTGCGGGGCACGGGCCATCGGGTCGCCGTTGCGGTAGAAGACCCCGGCCTTGATGCCGTAGACGGCGTGGTAGCGGGAGAGTTCCTGCTGAAGGGTCTCGCGGCGTTCGTCCTTGCCGATGAGCGGCGCGGAGCCGGTGGAGCGCTTGGTGACGTACTGGGCGAGGGAGGCGAAGCGGGCGGTGTCGTCGATGCGGTCGACGACGACCTGCTGCTGCTCGGCGGCGGCCACGTTCTGGGCGAGGGGCACGCCCAGCATGACGAGCACCACGGCGAGCAGGGTGATGAGGAGCTGGAGCAGGCGGGTACGCACGGGCCGCTACGCGGCCGGGTCGACGAGGCGGTAACCGACGCCGCGGACCGTCTCGATCAGGGCGGGACGGCGCAGCTTGGAGCGGAGCGAGGCGACGTGCACCTCCAGCGTCCGGCCGGTCCCCTCCCAACTGGTGCGCCACACCTCGCTGATGATCTGCTCGCGGCGGAAGACCACCCCGGGCCGCTGCACCAGCAGGGCGAGCAGGTCGAACTCCTTGCGGGTCAGCGCGACGACCTCGCCGTCGACGCTGACGCGCCGGGTGGGCAGTTCGACCCGGACGGTGCCGAGGACCAGCGTGCCGGGGGCGGGGGCGGCGCCGTCGGCGTCGCCGGGCTGGTTGCGGCGGGCCACGGCGTGGATACGGGCGAGGAGTTCCCCGGTGTCGTACGGCTTGACCACGTAGTCGTCGGCGCCGAGGTTGAGTCCGTGTATGCGGGAGCGGACGTCGGCGCGGGCGGTCACCATGATGACGGGCACGGCGGTGCGGGCGCGGATCTTGCCGCACACCTCGTAGCCGTCCTGGTCGGGCAGGCCGAGGTCGAGCAGGACGACGCCGAAGGGCGGTCCTCCGGCGGGCAGCAGCGCGGTGAGCGCCTCCTCGCCGCTGCGGGCGTGCGTCACCTGGAAACCGTGGCGGGACAGGATCGCGGAGAGGGCGCCCGCGACGTGGTTGTCGTCCTCGACGAGCAGCAGTCTCACGGCCGGCCTCCTCGGTAGCTCAGGGTCGTGTCCTCGGCGGCCGGCGCCGCCTCGCCTCCCGCGCCGTCGCGGCCGGGATCCCGGCCCGCGGACGCCTCCGGCGCGCCTCGGGCGCGGACGCGGGGTACTGAGCATCCACGCGGATCGCGGGGGGCCGCGTCAAGAGCCTTCGGGTCACGGGCTTGTTCCGTTATCCACCCGGTACGCGAGGAGACCGTCCCGTTCACGGCCTGTGTCCGGTTGAAGCCGGATCGTTATGCTCAATTTCCGCTCAGATGTAATGACGGTGATCGCACTGCGTGACTACTGTCCTCCCCAACCGAGGAGGATGGAGCAAGACCCCGATGAGTGACGTATCGGTGACCAAGGACACCATTCCCGCGGCAGAGGCAGACGCACTGGTCGCGCTCAGCAATGTCAACAAGCACTTCGGTGCGCTGCACGTGCTCCAGGACATCGATCTGACCATCGCCCGGGGCGAGGTCGTGGTCGTCATCGGCCCTTCGGGTTCGGGCAAGTCCACGCTGTGCCGCACGATCAACCGCCTGGAGTCGGTCGACTCCGGCAGCATCACCCTGGACGGGAAGCCGCTCCCGGCGGAGGGCAGGGAACTGGCCCGGCTCCGCGCCGACGTGGGCATGGTCTTCCAGTCCTTCAACCTGTTCGCGCACAAGACGGTGCTCGAGAACGTGATGCTGGGCCAGATCAAGGTCCGCAAGAAGGACAAGGCCGAGGCCGAGCGGACGGCCCGCGCGCTGCTCGACCGGGTGGGCGTCGCCAACCAGGCCGACAAGTACCCCGCCCAGCTCTCCGGCGGCCAGCAGCAGCGGGTGGCCATCGCCCGCGCGCTGGCGATGGAGCCGAAGGTGATGCTCTTCGACGAGCCCACCTCGGCGCTCGACCCGGAGATGATCAACGAGGTGCTGGAGGTCATGCAGCAGCTCGCCCGGGACGGCATGACGATGGTCGTCGTCACGCACGAGATGGGCTTCGCCCGCTCCGCGGCCAACCGCGTGGTCTTCATGGCGGACGGCCAGATCGTCGAGCAGGCGACCCCCGAGCAGTTCTTCACCAACCCGCGCAGCGACCGGGCGAAGGACTTCCTCTCGAAGATCCTGCACCACTGAGCATCCCCCCGAGGAGACCTCCTGCCCGGCCCCGGGACGCGTCCCGGGGCCCGAAGCCGCCCCGTCCCCGCGGGCGGACACCCCGCTCCCCTCCGGGAGGGCCCTCTCACCCGGCCGCGTTCGCGCTGTCGCACCCTCTGACTACACAAAGGATGTCCACGATGAACCTCCGCAAGGTCTCGGCCGTCTCGGCCGCCGTCGTCGCCCTCGCCCTGACCGCCACCGCCTGCGGATCGGGCGAGTCCGAGGACAGCGGCAAGGGCGGCGGCAAGACGATCAAGGTCGGCATCAAGTTCGACCAGCCCGGCATCGGCCAGAAGACCCCGCAGGGCACCTTCTCCGGTTTCGACGTGGACGTCGCGACCTACGTGGCCAAGGAGCTGGGCTACTCCGAGAAGCAGATCGACTTCAAGGAGACCCCGAGCGCCGACCGCGAGAACGCCCTCTCGCGCGGCGACGTCGAGTTCATCGCGGCCTCCTACTCGATCACCGAGGAGCGCGAGGCCAAGGTCGACTTCGCCGGCCCGTACCTCCTCGCCCACCAGGACGTGCTGATCCGCGCCGACGACAAGATCGGCAAGGCCGAGGACCTCAACGGCAAGGTCCTGTGTTCGGTGGCCGGTTCGACCTCCGCGCAGAACGTCAAGGAGAAGTTCGCCAAGGGCGCCGAGCTGAAGGAGTACGGCGGCTACTCGGAGTGCCTGGAGGGCCTGCAGACCGGTGCCGTCGACGCGCTGACCACCGACGACTCGATCCTCGCCGGCTACGCAGCGCAGGAGCAGTACAAGGGCAAGTTCAAGCTGGCGGGCCTGAGCCTGTCCAACGAGAACTACGGCGTCGGCGTCAAGAAGGGCTCCGACCTCAAGGACAAGATCAACAAGGCCCTGGAGAAGATGGTCGAGGACGGCAGCTGGGACAAGGCCGTCGAGGCCAACTTCGGCCCGGCCGACTACAAGAACGACCCCGCCCCGAAGATCGGCGACGTCGTCAAGTGACCCGCGGGTCGCACTGACCGAAGTCCTGCCGGCACGCCGCCCCGACACGGGCGGCGTGCCGCGCCGCCCAACACGCGAGAGCGCGGGAGATCGTGTTCGACTTTCTTCAAGACTATGACTTGCTCGGGGCCTTCTGGGTGACGGTGAAGCTCACCCTCCTCTCGGGCGCCGGTTCCCTGGTCCTGGGCACCGTGCTGGCCGCGATGCGCGTCAGTCCCGTGCCCCTCATGCGTGGCTTCGCCACGGCGTACGTGAACATCGTCCGGAACATTCCGCTGACGGTCATCATCGTGTTCACCTCGCTGGGCCTGGCCGACACCTTCCGGCTCACCCTCGGCGGCGACGACGTCAAGGACATCGCCTTCCGGATGGCGGTCCTCGGGCTCAGCGTCTACACGGCCGCGTTCGTCTGCGAATCGGTGCGCTCCGGCATCAACACCGTCCCGGTGGGCCAGGCCGAGGCGGCACGCGCCCTCGGCCTGAACTTCACCCAGGTGCTCAGCCTCATCGTGCTGCCGCAGGCGTTCCGCACAGTGATCGCCCCGCTGGCCAACGTCCTGATCGCGCTGACCAAGAACACCACGGTCGCCGCGGCGATCGGCGTCGGCGAAGCGGCCCTCCTGATGAAGGAGATGGTCGAGAACGAGGCGCAACTGGTGCTGATCACCGCCGTCTTCGCCTTCGGCTTCGTGATCCTGACACTTCCCACCGGCCTCCTGCTGGGATGGCTGGGCAAGCGGCTGGCGGTGAAGCGATGAGCTCCGTTCTGTACGACACCCCGGGTCCCCGCGCCAAGGCGCGCAACCTGGTCCTCTCCGTCGTCTTCGCCGCCGTGCTGGCGGCGGGCGTCTGGTGGCTGGTCTCCGCCCTCGGCGACAAGGGCCACCTCGACTGGGCCAAGTGGAAGCCCTTCACCGAGTCCTCGTCCTGGACCGTCTACCTGCTGCCGGGCCTCGGCAACACCCTGAAGGCCGCCGCCCTGTCGATGGTCATCGCCCTGCCCCTGGGCGCGGTCTTCGGCATAGCCCGGCTCTCCGACCACGCGTGGATCAGGGTTCCGGCGGGCACGGTCGTGGAGTTCTTCCGCGCCATCCCGGTCCTCATCCTGATGGTCTTCGCCAACGAGATGTACTCGGGCACCGTCGAGCCCGACATCCGTCCGCTGTACGCCGTGGTCACCGGCCTCGTCCTGTACAACGCCTCGGTGCTCGCGGAGATCGTGCGGGCCGGCATCCTCTCCCTGCCGCGCGGCCAGGCCGAGGCGGGCCGGGCGATCGGCCTGCGCAAGAGCCAGACGATGCGGTACATCCTGCTGCCGCAGGCGGTCACCGCGATGCTGCCCGCCATCGTCAGCCAGCTCGTCGTCATCGTGAAGGACACCGCGCTCGGCGGCGCCATGATCGGCTTCACCGAACTGCTCCGCTCCCGCGGCACCATGAGCGCCTTCTACGGCAACACCATCCCGAGCTTCATCGTGGTGGCGGTCATCTTCGTCCTGCTCAACCTGCTCCTCACCTCCTTCGCCTCCTGGCTGGAGAAGTGGCTGCGGCGGCGGAAGAAGTCCAGCGGTGCCGTGCTCGGCGCCGAGGCCGTCGACGACGCCAAGACGGTCGGCGCCAAGGCCCGGCCCGGCGCCGGTCCGGACGGCGGCGCGGGCGGCCCCGCCCGGTGACGGGGCCCCGCCCCACCCCACCGCACCACCCCTGACCTGTCGCGGGACACTGCGGCAGTCGCAGGACCACGGAGGCGGCGACGATCACGTCGCCGCCTCCGTCGCTTGACGCGGACAGCGGCAATGGGTTGCATACGTTCTGTGATCGCGCACCGGGCTCCAGCTGCCAGTTCCCGCCCCGCCCCACCCCTCTCACCTGCCCCTGAGGCCCCCCGGGAGGCGACCCCGTGGAACCGGTGATCATCGTCGGGGCGGGCCCCGCCGGGCTCGCCCTGTCGCTGGCGCTCGCCCGCCACGAGGTGCCCACCGTCGTCCTCGACCAGAGCACCGGCCCCGACGAGGAACGCTGGGCCCGCACCGTCGTCCTGCGCGAGGACACGGCGGCGCTCGCGGCCCGCCTCGCCGGCACCGGCTTCACCCGCGGCGGGACCCGGCTGACCGGCGTACGCTCGCTGCGCCGCCGCCAGGAAGTGGCCGCCCACACCTTCGACGAGGCACTGCCGGCCCCCCTCCACCTGCCGCAGCACGCCCTCACCCGCGCCCTGCGTGAGGCGCTCGACCGCGAACCGCTGGCCCGTCTCGTCCCCGGCACCCGCCTGGAGGAGATCGAACAGGACGGCAACGGGGTCACCGCCCGCACCAGCACAAGCGGCGGGTCCGCCTCCACCGGCGCGCCCGGCCCCTCCGGCGGAGCGGGCACAGCGACGTGGCACGGCAGCCACCTGGTCGGCTGCGACGGCCCCCGCTCCACCGTCCGCAAACTCCTCGACATCCGCTTCCCCGGCCGCACCGCCGTCGAACGGCACGCCGTGGCCGCGGTCCGCTGCACGCTGCCGTTCGCCGGCGAGGAGATCCTGCACCGCAATCCGCCGTGGCGCGGCTCCGGCACCGAGGTCACCGCCCGCCCGCTCCCCGGCGACCGCTGGCGGATCGACTGGCTGCTGCCGCCCGGCGGCGAACTCGTCACCCCCGAAGCGCTGGTGGCGCGCGTCCGGGCCACCCTCGCGGGCTGGACCGACGGCACGACCCCGCCGTACGAACTCCTCGACACCGGCGTGCACACCGTCCACCACCGCCTCGCCCGGCGGTGGCGCGCGGGGCGGGTGCTGCTCGCCGGGGACGCCGCGCACCTGCTGGGCGCACTCGGCACCCCCGCCGTCGACGAGGGACTGCGCGACGCCGGCAACCTCGCCTGGAAACTCGCTCTCGTCCGGCACGGGCACGCCGGGCAGCCCCTCCTCGACAGCTACCAGGAGGAGCGCCGCGCCGTGGTCGCCTCCCGGCTCCGCGCGGCGGACCAGTCTCTGCCGATACTGCGTGGCGCTTCCCCGCTGCGGCCCCTGCTGCCCGGTTCGGCGCGCGGCCACGAGGCGCTGTACAGCGACGGCCACCTCGGCCGGGGGCCGCTCGGCGCACCCCCCGCCCACCTCCACTCGCCGCTCACCCCGGCGCCGGCCCACCCGGGCGCCGGTGCCGAGGTGGGCGTGGGCGACCTGGTGACCGATGTCCCCGTCACCGCCGAGGACGGCTCGACGGTCCGGCTCCGCGACCGCCTGGGCCGCACCGCCCTGCTGGTGCTCCTGGTCGCCCCCGGCACCGGAGTCTGGGACCGCCGGCACTGGATGACGGCCGGGGTGATGCCGCGCCTGGCCGAGGCCGTCGCCGCCCTTCCGCAGCCCGCTGAGCTCCTCGTCACCGAGACCTACCCCGGCGCCGCCGCCCACACGGTGCTGCTGGTCCGCCCCGACGGCCACCTCGCCCTCGCCCTGAGCGGCGTCGACGAGTCCCGGCTACGGGCGGCGGCACGCACGGTGTGCGGCGCGGACACGGGTGCCCGGGAGGAGGCCGCACGGCCGGCACGGTGACCGGGGCAAGCCGACGCCGGAAGGGGGACGGCCGCCGTCGGGCCAGCAGGCGGGGCCAGACCTCCCGCGACTCCCCCTGACTCCCGTGACCACGCTCGTGGTCTCCTCATCAAGGGCAGCCCCGGCGGTGGCCGTCCGCCCTGCCGGGCCGTTGGCACTTCCCGCCGCGCCGGGCACGCCGGCACCCCGGGCCGGCACCGTCCAGCGAGCCCGCACCGGGGCGCCGTACCAGCCCGTCCGGCCTCACGACCGAGGCATGGACACCCGGTTGACCATGGTTCGGCCCCATGGTCTACTCCGGGGCGTGACCGACACCCAGACGCGCCTGTGGCGGAGGGTCCACATGGACCTCGTCCGCTACGCGGGCTGCGTGTGTCGTCCCTGCTGCTGACTTCGCCACCCTCTCCCCCGTACGTGGCCGCCACGCGCCCGCGGCTCACCGCCCCGCGCACGCTCCCTCTTCCCCGTGCCCCGCGCCGCCGCCCGTACGTCCTCAGCGAACCTCAGGACGGCACACGTGTCCCCCTTCCCTCCCCCGGTCGCCCCCGCCGGCGTTCCGGCTCCGGCCTTCCCCGCATCCGAAGCGACCGGCCACCACCCCACTGACGGCCCCGGGCAGGCGGAACTGCTCGCCTTCGTCCGCCGCGCCGCCGCCGACACCTCCCTCGTCGCCGGCCTCCCCCTCGACCCGGAGGGCCGTACCTGGCTCCGCCTCGACGGGCCGGGCGGCAGCGAGGCATGGCTGATCGGCTGGCCACCCGGCACCGGCACCGGCTGGCACGACCACGGCGGCTCGTACGGCGCCTTCGCCACCGCCGCGGGAAGCCTCCGCGAGGATGCCCTGGCCCACCACCTGCCCGCCGGAGGCGAGCCGGGAACGACCCTGCGAATCCCCGAAGGGGCCGATCGGGCAAGGCAGTTGGGGCCAGATCAGGGTCGCGCCTTCGGGCCGCACCACGTCCACCAGGTACTCAACACAGCCACGCACGACCACGCCGTATCCGTACACGCCTACTACCCGCCGCTCCCGCTGATGCGCCGCTACAGCCGCTCGGGGCAGGCACTTCGGCTGGAGCACATCGAACGACCGGAGGACTGGCAGTGACCGGCTCGGACTCGTTTCTTTCCGCTTCCCCGGGGGCCCCCTCCCCCCGCCCCACCCTCCCCGCCTCCCCCGCTCCCCGCCCCCCGCGCATCGGCGCCTCCCCCACCGCGCCCGCAGCGGCCCGGTTCACGACCACCACGGCAGCCCCGCCCACAGCCGCTGCGGGCGGCCCGGCGAACGGCCGCACGGCCGCCCCGGCCGCCTTCACGGCGGACCACGTGCCCGTTCCGGCCGGTCACACGGCCGTCCCGACGGCTGACGGGAGGACCTCCGTGACCGCCCCGCCGGCCGCGAACAACCTCACGGACCACCACCCGACGACCCCGGCCACTGCGGACGGCGTCCTCGCGGCCATCCCCGTGGGGACGCCGCCAGGCAACCCCACGGGCACCCCCGCGGCCACGCCCCCACACGCCTCCGCGACCGTGCCTGCCAAGGAGCCCACGCCGGAAGTCACCACAGGCGGCCCCGCCACCGCGCCCACCCCCGGCCCCCCGGAGACCGCCAGGTACACAGCCCCCACGAGCCCGGCCACACACGCACCCACGAATGCGCCGGCCCAGCGCCCTCCTGCGAACGCGCCCGTCCCGAGCGCACCCGCAACCACCCCCGCCGACACCACCGCCCCGGTCTCCATAGACACCCACCTGGAGCGCGTCCGCTCCCGCCTGACTCGGCTCTCGCCGGAGCAGGCACAGGAGGCGGCCCGTCACGGGGCTCTGCTGGTGGACATCCGGTATGCCGCCCTCCGCGACCGGGACGGCCTGATCCCGGGGGCCTTGGTCGTCGAGCGGAACGAACTGGAGTGGCGCCTCGATCCGCAGGGCACCCACCGGCTGTCCGAGGCGGACTGTCACGACCGGCAGATCGTCGTCATCTGCAACGAGGGCTACGCCTCCAGCCTGGCCGCGGCCTCGCTCCGCGACCTCGGCCTGCACCGGGCGACCGACCTCGTCGGTGGATTCCAGGCCTGGCGCGCGGCGGGGCTGGCCGTCACCGCCCCCGCCTCCCCCTAAACGCACGGGCCGGGGCCGACGGAACGCTGACCGGTGAGGCGTGCCGACGAACGGGCCTCGCCGGTCAGTCGTCCCAGAAGTGTGCCTCCACGTCCTCGCCCTCCTCCTCCAGCGCCTGGCGCACGACCCGCAGCGCCAGCCCTTCCCCGTACCCCTTGCGGGCGAGCATGCCCGCGAGCCGTCGCAGCCGCCTGTCCCGGTCGAGGCCGCGGGTCGAGCGGAGTTTGCGGTCGACCAATGCCCGCGCCGTGCGTTCTTCCTGGTCCGGGTCGAGCTTGGCGACCGCCTCGTCGACGACAGCCGCGTCGACGCCTTTGGTGCGCAGTTCCCGGGCCAGAGCCCGCCGTGCCAGGCCCCGCCCGTGGTGGCGGGACTCGACCCAGGCGTCCGCGAACTTCTCGTCGTCGATCAGGCCGACCTCCTCGAAGCGGGTCAGCACCTCGTCGGCCACCTCGTCGGGGATCTCCCGCTTACGCAGGGCCTCGGCGAGCTGGCTGCGTGTACGCGCCGTCCCGGTGAGCAGGCGCAGGCAGATGGCACGGGCACGCTCCGCCGGGTCCTGAGGTGGCTCCTCCCTCCCGGCCCTCGACGGAAAGGAGGAACCACCGGTCTGACCGCCGGCCCGGCGGCTTCCGCGCCCCCGCCGCCGGCCGGCCCCCGCACCGGCCGGCTCACCTTCCGCTCCGGTGTCCCCGTGGTCCGGATCGGACCAGGGGGCGCCGGACAGCGGCGCCTCCTGCTCCTGCGGGTGGTCGTCGGCGTACGGACGCCTGGCCCACTGCGCCACGGCGGATCAGCCCTTGGCCGCCGCGGCCTTGGTCGCCCGGGTCGCCTTGGCCGCGGGGGCGGGCACCGCCTTGGCCTCCTCGGCGGGCGCGCCGTCGGTCGCCGCCTCGGAGCCGGCCGCGTCGGGACGCACGCCGACGCCGAGCTTCTCCTTGATCTTGCGCTCGATCTCGTCGGCCAGGTCGGGGTTGTCCTTGAGGAAGTTGCGGGCGTTCTCCTTGCCCTGGCCGAGCTGGTCGCCCTCGTAGGTGTACCAGGCACCCGCCTTGCGGACGAAGCCGTGCTCCACGCCCATGTCGATCAGGCCGCCCTCACGGCTGATGCCGTGGCCGTAGAGGATGTCGAACTCGGCCTGCTTGAACGGCGGAGCGACCTTGTTCTTGACCACCTTGCAGCGCGTGCGGTTGCCCACCGCGTCCGTGCCGTCCTTGAGCGTCTCGATGCGGCGGATGTCGATCCGGACCGAGGCGTAGAACTTCAGGGCGCGGCCACCGGTCGTCGTCTCCGGGGAGCCGAACATCACGCCGATCTTCTCGCGCAGCTGGTTGATGAAGATCGCCGTGGTCTTGGACTGGTTGAGCGCGCTGGTGATCTTCCGCAGCGCCTGGCTCATCAGCCGGGCCTGGAGACCCACGTGGGAGTCGCCCATCTCGCCCTCGATCTCGGCCCGCGGCACCAGGGCGGCGACGGAGTCGATGACGATCAGGTCGAGCGCGCCGGAACGGACCAGCATGTCGACGATCTCCAGCGCCTGCTCGCCGTTGTCCGGCTGGGAGAGGATGAGGTTGTCGATGTCGACGCCGAGCTTCTTGGCGTACTCCGGGTCGAGCGCGTGCTCCGCGTCGACGAAGGCGACCTGGCCGCCGGCCTTCTGGGCGTTGGCCACGGCGTGCAGGGTCAGGGTCGTCTTTCCGGAGGACTCCGGGCCGTAGACCTCGACGACGCGGCCGCGGGGCAGGCCGCCGACGCCGAGGGCGATGTCCAGCGCGGTCGAGCCGGTGGGGATCACCTCGACGGGCTCGTTCGGCCGCTCGCCCATGCGCATGACCGCGCCCTTGCCGAACTGTCGTTCAATCTGTGCGAGCGCGGCGTCGAGCGCCTTCTCGCGGTCGGTTCCAGCCATGGGTTCCACCCGATTTGCTTGAGTCGTTCGCTTCACGTCGAAAACGCTAACGCCTGGCACTGACAATGCGCCTCGACGCCTTCGGGCCTGTGGAAAACTCCGCCGCGAACCGTCTGGATCCCGGGCGCCGCATCGCCAGATTCTTCATAAGAATAGATGTTCGATTTTTGTGTCAAGCGTGCCACACGGCCCCCGCGCGGCTCGCGCGGGACCGTGCGGGTTCCCCCGCCGGAGCGGTGCGGGCGCGTCTTCCGTGGCGCCGGGAGACGCTTCCCGTATGACCGGGGGGACTGCTGAGACCGATGTGCCCGGCCGCCCAAGGAGGTCTTCCCCGGCATGACGCGCATCATCGCTGACATCTCCGTCTCTCTGGACGGCTTCGTCACCGGGCCCGGCCCTGGCCCGGACAACGGCCTGGGCACCGGCGGCGAAGCCCTGCACACGTGGGCGTTCTCCGAGGACCCCGAGGACCGGCGGGTCCTCGGCGAGGCCACGGCGCGCTCGGGCGCCGTCGTCCTCGGCCGCCGCCTCTTCGACGTGGTCGACGGGGCGCGGGGCTGGGACGAGAAGACCGGCTACGGCGCCGGGGAGGCCGGCCGGCCCGCCTTCGTCGTGGTGACGAGCGAGCCGCCCGCCGCGCTACGGCTGACGGAGCTGGACTGGACGTTCGTCACCACCGGTCTGGACGACGCAGTCGACGCCGCGCGTGAGCGCGCCGAGGCCGCCTCGGCCAGGAGCGGCACCGGCCTGGACGTCGTCCTGATGGGCGGCGCGGCCACCGTCCGCTCGGCCTTCGACGCGGGCCTGGTCGACGTGCTGTCGCTGCACCTCGCACCGGTCGTACTGGGTGCCGGGACCCCGCTGTTCACCGGCGGCACCCCGCGCACACTGGTGCAACGGAACGTGACCGCGACGCCGAACGCGACCCACCTGACCTACGAGGTACTCCGGTGACGGCACGGCGGGCCTGCTCCGGCACTGCCGGGTCACTACCCGGGTGCTGCCCGGTGGCGGTCTCCGCCTCTTCGGCGGCCCCGGGCGTCCCCGTCCGCCTCCTGCCCGACGGCGACGCCCCGCCGCCCGAGTCGCGCCTGCGCCACCGCCCGCCCACTCGTGCCGGACAGGGCTAACCACGGCCCTCCGGCCGGTCGTCACCCGACCCCTCGGCGGGGTCCGCCCGGGTCGCGCCGCCCTCCTCACCGGGGAGCGGCTCCGCCGGGGTGATGACGTCCGGGCCCGCGGTCTCCTCGTTGGGGAGCCGCAGCGCCTTGCGGACCCGTACCAGGACGGGGCCCGGTGCCCGGCGCCGGTGGCCACTGACGCGGGCCTCGTCGTGGACGTCGTAGCGGCGCACGTAGGCGCCGAGGAACGCCTGGAGGGTGGCGACGGCGGGAATGGCGATCAGGGCGCCGACGGCGCCGAGGAGGGCGGTGCCCGCGATGACGGAGCCGAAGGCGACGGCCGGATGGATGTCGACCGTCTTCGCGGTCAGCTTCGGCTGGAGCATGTAGTTCTCGAACTGCTGGTACACGACGACGAAGCCCAGCACCCACAAGGCGTACCAGGGGTCGACGGTGAAGGCGATGAGCATCGGCAGGGCGCCGGCCAGGTAGGTGCCGATGGTGGGGATGAACTGGGAGACCAGACCGACCCAGACGGCGAGGGCCGGGGCGTAGGGCACGCCGAGCCACTGGAGCAGGACGTAGTGGGCGACGCCGGAGATCAGCGCCATGAGGCCGCGCGAGTAGAGGTAGCCACCGGTCTTGTCGACGGCGATCTCCCAGGCGCGCAGGACCTCGGCCTGGCGGGCGGGCGGCAGGACCGAGCACAGGGCGCGGCGCAGGCGGGGCCCGTCGGCGGCGAAGTAGAAGGCGAAGAGGGTCAGGGTCAGCAGCTGGAAGAGGCCGCCGAGGAGCTGGGCGGAGATGTCCAGGACGCCGGTGGCGCTGTTCTGCACGTACCGCCGCAGCCAGTCGGAGTGGACCAGGCTGTCCTGGACCTCCAGGCGGGACAGGTCGGTGTGGAAGGTCTGGTTGATCCAGCTGATGACGGAGTCGAGGTACTCGGGGAAGTCCTCGACCATGTCGACGATCTGCCCGGCCAGCATCGAGCCGAGCAGGGTCACGAACCCGGCGCTCGCGACGAGCAGGCCGAGGAAGACGGTGGCGGTGGCGAGGCCGCGGCGCATCCCTCGGGCCGCCATCCAGCTGACCGCCGGCTCCACGGCCAGGGCCAGGAAGAAGGCGATCAGGATGTTGATCAGCAGCGAGGTGAGCTGGTGGAACGCCCAGGTGCCCAGTTGGAAGGCGGCGACGAGAGCCAGCGCGAGCACCATGGCTCGCGGCAGCCAGCGCGGCATGACCGACGCCTCGGGCGGTCGGTCGGGCTCCGTAACGGGGCCGGTGGCGGGGTGGTCGTCGGGGCTCGCGCTCTCGTCTGTCGATGACACGGGGTCAGTCTCGCCCACCCGGGGACTGCTCGGGGCGACGCGGCAGGTCGACCGGGTCACATCGGCGGCCGGGCGGCCTCCCGCGCGGGCTCAGCGGCGCTCGGCGGGGACGTCCATGGCGGTGCAGACCGCCCGCCAGACGTCCTTCGCCTCCCAGCCCGCGTCGAGCGCCTGGTGCACGGTGCGCCCGCCGAGTTCGGTCATGACGTGGTCGCGGGCGAACGTCTCGGCGTAGCCCGCGCCGAAGTGGTCCGCCATGAGTTCCCAGAAAACCGTCAACCGCATGGGCCCAGTATCCCTCGGCGCGCTCCGGCGCGGCGGGCGGCGGGTCAGCCGGTGAGGGCGCGCAGCCCGGCCGTGACGACGACGGCGGCGCCCACCACGACGAGGAACGGGGCGCGCAGGAGCAGCGCGATCCCGGCGGCCGCCAGTCCCGCCGCGCGGGCGTCGAGGGTGAGCGAGGTGCCCTGGGCGAAGGTCTGCTGGGCGGTGAGGGCGGCGAGCAGGGCCACCGGGACCAGGGCGGCGAGCCGCCTGACGACGGGGCGTTCCAGGGCTCCGGCGGGGACGAGCAGGCCGGTGAGCTTCCACGCGTAGCAGCCGACGGTGGTGAGCGCGATGGCGACCCAGACGGTCATCGGGGGCTCTCCTCAAAGGTACGGGGCTCTTCGCCCGCGGTGTCGGGGCGGGGCCGGCGGCGGCCTTCCGCCCACAGCACGGCGGGGGCGGCGAGCGCGGCGACGAGGACGGGGACGCCGCCGGGCAGGACCGGCAGCAGGCCGAGGCCGAGGAGGACGGCGAGCGCGGCGGTGACGCGTTCACGGGTGGTACGCACCATGGGGGCGAGCAGGGCGAGGAAGACGGCGGGGCCCGCCGCGTCGAGGCCCCAGGCGCCGGTGTCGCCGATCGCCTCCGCGCCGAGGGCGCCCAGGAGCGTGGTGGCGTTCCAGAGCACGTAGAGGGTGGCGCCGGTGACGAAGAAGCCGAGGCGGGTGTGGCGGCGGCCCCGCTGGGCGAGGGCGACGGCGGAGGTCTCGTCGATGACCCAGTGGGCGGCGAGGGGGCGCCCGGCGCGTGGCAGGGCCAGGAGCTGGGAGAGGCGCAGGCCGTAGAAGGCGTTGCGGGCGCCGAGGAAGAAGGCCCCGGCGGCGGCGGTGAACGGGTTGCCGCCCGCCGCCAGCGCGCCGACCAGGGCGAACTGGGAGGCGCCGGTGAACACCAGCAGGCTCAGCGCGCACGCCTGCGCCACGGTGAGCCCGGCCCCGGCCGCGGTCGCGCCGAAGGCGAAGCCGGAGAGCCCGACGGCGAGCCCCACACCCAGCGCGTCCCGCACCACCGCGCGGTCACCGGCGGCGCGGGAGGCGGTGCTCCCGGCCGGGGTCGTCTCGGGTCCGGGGGTGCCGGGCGGCGGCCCGGCGGGATCGGTGGGGGTCCTCTGTTCAGCCACACCGGGGACGCTACGGGGTGGGGGCGGGGCCGTCTTGTACGTTCTTGCGCGCCTGGCGGGCCGACCACGCTACGGGCGTCTCCGCAGGTGGCGCGCGACGTACGGGGCGGGCGGAGCCGGCGGGGGAGGGCGCGGCGCCCGTGGGGCGCGAGGCGGGGTGATGCGGCTTGGCCCGGGGTCTGCGGCGCCGCACTGACACCGGGCGCCACGAGGGGGCTGCCACGGAGGCGGCAGCGGGGCGGCCCGGGGACGCGGACGGTGCCGTCCCGTAGGTTCCCGCACGCCTAGCGGGGCCGTCCACGCGACCGGCGTCTCCGCAGGTGGCGCGCGACGTACGGGGCGGGCGACGCACCGCCGACACGGGGCGCCGCTGCGCGGTCGGTACGCCCCGAGCCGGTCGGCGCGGCGCTGCCTGGGACGGAGCCGCGCGGAGCACCCCGCCGGGCCTGCGGAGCGGCCCCGTCTTCAGGCCACCGCCCCGCGCCCGGGGGCCACGGCGCACCACCACGTACCCCGGCCTCACCCAGCCCGGCGCGCCCGCGCCCCCGCACCCCGTTCCCCCTGCGGCGCGCCGCCACGTCCAGCCCGCGTTCCCGCAGGTCGCCCGCCCCGTACACCGCGCCGACGGAGCCCCGGGGCCGCCCCGCCTCGCCGCCTCACCCCGCCCCGCGGGCCCTGCGGTAGGCCCCCGGGGTGACGCCGACGATGCGGGTGAAGTGGCGGTTGAGGTGCGGCTGGTCGGTGAAGCCGACGGCGGTGGCGGTCTCGGCGGGGGTGACACCGGTCTGCAACAGGGTGCGGGCCCGGCGGACCCGGGCGTCGGTGAGCCAGGTGTGCGGGGGCATGCCGTAGGCGGCCTTGAAGGCGCGCAGTACCGCGAAGGGGCTGGAGCCGACGGCCTGGGCGAGCTGTTCCAGGGAGGGCGGGTCGGTGAGCCGCTCCTCCAGGAGGAGCCGTGCGCGTTCGGCGGTGCGGTGGCCGGCGGAGGCCGCGGCGGCTTGCGGCGCGGTGGTGCCGTAGAGGCTGAGGAGGCGGGCGAGCAGGACGCGCAGGAGGGTGTCGGCGGCGAGGGCGTCGCCCTGTTCGACGGCGCGGTGCACGGCGCGCACCAGGCCGCCGGAGCGGGGGTCGTCGGCGATCGGCCGGTCGAAGGCGGGGGTGCCGGGCGGGTGCCCGGTGGCGTCGGCGACCTCGCGGACCAGGGCGAGGGAGGGGTAGAGGGTGGCGTACGCCCAGCCTTCGGGGGCGCCCGCGCGAGCGGCGTGGGCGACCTCCGGGTTGACCATGACGAGGGTGCCGGGCCCGGCGTGCAGGGTGGTGCCGGGCAGTTCGACGCGCTCCACGCCGTGGGTGACGGCGCCGAGGGTGTAGCCCTCGTGGCTGTGGCGGGGGAAGGTGTGGCGGATGTAGCGGGCGCGCAGCAGGTCGAGGCCGGGCAGCGGCTCCCAGCTCCAGTGCCGGGCCCATTCACGGGCGGTGCCCCGGCTGTCCTGGCCGTCCCGCCCGGCCCGCTCGTCCGTCTCGTCCTGCCGTTCCATGAGTCCATGGTGCGCCGCTCGCATCGGGTGTGACCTGCGTGTCCACGGCGTGGACCGGTGGTTGTCGGTGGCGGGGTGCACGATGGGAGCCATGGCACGCTCAGCGCTCGACACGTTCTCCCCGGCGACCCGGAACTGGTTCGCCGGGGCCTTCCCGGCGCCCACCGCCGCCCAGGAGGGGGCGTGGAGCGCCATCGGCGAGGGTTCGGACGTGCTGGTGGTGGCGCCGACCGGGTCCGGCAAGACGCTGGCCGCGTTCCTCTCCGCACTGGACTCGCTGGCGTCCGCTCCCCCGCCCGCCGAGTCCCGCAAGCGCTGCCGTGTGCTGTACGTCTCCCCGCTGAAGGCGCTCGCCGTCGACGTGGAGCGCAATCTGCGCAGCCCGCTGACGGGCATCCGGCAGGAGGCGGTGCGACTGGGGCTGCCGGAGCCAGAGGTGCGGGTCGGCATCCGCTCGGGCGACACCCCGGCGGCGGAGCGGCGCTCGCTGGCGACGCGGCCGCCGGACATCCTCATCACCACACCCGAGTCGCTCTTCCTCATGCTGACCTCCTCGGCGCGCGAGGCGTTGGCGGGCGTGGAGACGGTCATCCTCGACGAGGTGCACGCGGTGGCGGGCACCAAGCGCGGCGCGCATCTGGCGCTCTCCCTGGAGCGGCTGGACGAGCTGCTGCCGAAGCCGGCCCGGCGCATCGGGCTGTCGGCGACGGTCCGGCCGGTGGACGAGGTGGCACGGTTCCTGTCGCCGCGGCGCCGGGTGGAGAGCGTCCAGCCGGCGTCGGGCAAGGAGTTCGACCTGTCGGTGGTGGTGCCGGTGGAGGATCTCGGCGAGCTGGGCGGCTCGCCGGTGACCGACGAGGGCGCGGGCGAGCGCCCCTCGATCTGGCCGCACGTCGAGGAGCGCATCACCGACCTGATCCAGTCGCACCGCTCGACCATCGTCTTCGCCAACTCCCGGCGCCTCGCCGAGCGCCTGTGCAACAGGCTGAACGAGATCGCCTACGAGCGTGCCACCGGCGAGACCATGCCGGAGGACCACTCCCCCGCCGAGCTGATGGGCGCCGCCTCGTCGGCCTCGGGGGCGCCCCCGCTGATCGCCCGCGCGCACCACGGTTCGGTCTCCAAGGAGCAGCGGTCCCAGGTGGAGGAGGATCTGAAGGCGGGCCGGCTGCCCGCCGTGGTGGCCACCTCCAGCCTGGAGCTGGGCATCGACATGGGCGCGGTGGACCTGGTGGTGCAGGTCGAGTCGCCGCCGTCGGTGGCGTCGGGGCTCCAGCGGGTGGGGCGGGCGGGGCACCAGGTCGGCGCGGTCTCCACGGGCGTGGTCTTCCCGAAGTACCGGGGTGACCTCGTGCAGTCGGCGGTGGTGACGGAGCGGATGCGGGAGGGGCGGATCGAGGCGCTGCGGGTCCCGTCGAACCCGCTGGACGTCCTGGCCCAGCAGATCGTCGCGATGACCGCGATGGACACCTGGCAGTTCGACGACCTGCTGGCGCTGGCGCGGCGGGCCGCCCCGTTCGCCTCGCTGCCGGAGTCGGCGTTCACCGCCGTTCTGGACATGCTCGCGGGCCGCTATCCCTCGGACGCCTTCGCCGAGCTGCGGCCCCGCGTGGTCTGGGACCGCGTCGCGGGGACCGTGACGGGCCGCCCGGGGGCGCAGCGGCTGGCCGTCACCTCCGGCGGCACCATCCCCGACCGCGGCCTGTTCGGCGTCTTCCTGGCGGGCGCGGACCCGAAGAAGGGCGGCGGCCGGGTCGGTGAGCTGGACGAGGAGATGGTCTACGAATCGCGTACCGGCGACGTCTTCACCCTGGGGACGACCTCGTGGCGGATCGAGGACATCACCCGCGACCGGGTGCTGGTCTCCCCGGCTCCGGGTGTGCCGGGGCGGCTGCCGTTCTGGAAGGGCGACCAGCTGGGGCGTCCGCTGGAGCTGGGCCGGGCGCTGGGCGCGTTCGTCCGCGAGGTGGGGGCGCTGCCCGAGGAGGACGCCCGGCTGCGGCTGCTCACCGCCGGCCTGGACGGCTGGGCCGCGGACAACGTCCTGTCGTACCTCAAGGAGCAGCGCGAGGCGTGCGGGCACATCCCGGACGACCGGACGGTGGTCGTGGAGCGGTTCCGGGACGAGCTGGGTGACTGGCGAGTGGTGGTCCACTCGCCGTTCGGCGCCCAGGTGCACGCGCCGTGGGCGCTGGCGCTGGGCGCGCGGCTGAGCGAGCGGTACGGCATGGACGCCCAGGTGATGCACGCCGACGACGGGATCGTGCTGCGGCTGCCGGACGCGGACCTCCTCGGCCTCGACCTGCTGGACGAGGGCGCGTCGGGTGCGGGTACGGCGTTCGACGCGGAGCAGGCCCCGGTCGGCGCCCAGGACGTCACCTTCGACAAGGGGGAGATCGAGCAGATCGTCACCGACCAGGTGGGCAGCTCGGCGCTGTTCGCCTCACGGTTCCGGGAGTGTGCGGCGCGCGCGCTGCTGCTGCCGCGCCGCAGTCCCGGCAAACGCACTCCGTTGTGGCAGCAGCGGCAGCGGGCCTCCCAGCTGCTCCAGGTGGCGAGCGAGTTCGGTTCGTTCCCGATCGTGCTGGAGGCGGTCCGCGAGTGCCTCCAGGACGTTTTCGACGTGCCCGGCCTCACCGAGCTGATGGGTGATCTGGAGGCGCGCCGCGTCCGCCTGGTCGAGGTCACCACGCCGGAGGCGTCCCCCTTCGCCCGCTCCCTCCTCTTCGGGTACGTCGCGCAGTTCCTCTACGAGGGCGACTCGCCGCTGGCCGAGCGGCGGGCGGCGGCGCTGTCGCTCGACTCGCGGCTGCTCTCCGAGCTGCTGGGCCAGGCCGAGCTGCGTGAACTGCTGGACCCGGAGGTCCTGGCAGAGCTGGAGCGGGAGCTCCAGTGGCGCACCGAGGACCGGCGGATCAAGGACGCCGAGGGCGTCGCCGACGCGCTGCGGGTGCTGGGCCCGCTGACCTCGGCGGAGCTGGCGGAGCGTGGCGCCGACCCGGCGTGGGCGCGGGAGCTGGCGGCGGCCCGGCGCGTCATCGAGGTGCGGATCGCCTCGGTGGAGCACTGGGCGGCGGTCGAGGACGCCGGGCGGCTGCGCGACGCCCTCGGCGTGGCCCTGCCGGTCGGCGTCCCGGAGGCGTTCACGGAGCCGGTGCGGGACCCGCTCGGTGACCTCCTGGCCCGGTACGCCCGCACGCACGGCCCGTTCACGGCCGCGGCGGCGGCGGAGCGGTTCGGCCTCGGCCGGGCGGTCACCGAGGGCGCGCTGGAGCGGCTCGGCGCGAGCGGCCGGGTCGTGCAGGGCGAGTTCCACCCCTCGGGCGTCGGCCAGGAGTGGTGCGACGCGACGGTGCTGCGCCGGCTGCGCCGCCGTTCGCTGGCCGCGCTGCGGCAGGAGCTGGAGCCGGTGGAACCGACGGCGCTGGCCCGCTTCCTGCCGCCGTGGCAGCACCTGGGCGGGCAGGGTCTGCGCGGGCTGGACGGGCTGGTCCGCGCGGTGGAGCAGCTCCAGGGGGCGTCGGTGCCGGCCTCCGCGCTGGAGAAGCTGGTGCTGCCGTCCCGGGTGGCGCAGTACCACCCGGCGATGCTCGACGAACTGACGGCCACGGGGGAACTGCTGTGGGCGGGCAGCGGCTCGCTCCCCGGCAAGGACGGATGGGTCTCCCTCCACCTCGCGGAGAACGCGCCGCTGCTCCTGCCGCCGCCGCACCCGCTGGAGCTGACGCCCTTGCACCGGTCGGTGCTGGACGCGCTGGCCGGAGGGTACGGTCTGTTCTTCCGTCAGATCGCCGACCAGGTCCGCGGCGCCGACCCGGCCGTGTCCGACCAGGCGCTGGCGGACGCGATCTGGGAGCTGACCTGGTCGGGCCGGCTCACCAACGACACGGCGGCCCCGCTCCGCGCCCTCCTCGGTTCCGGCCGCACCGCCGGGTCCACGGCGCACCGGGCGCGTCGCAGCGTCCCCCGCGGCAGGTTCGGCGCTCTGGCCACCGCGCCGCGCACGGCTTCGCGGACGGGCCCGCCGACGGTGGCGGGCCGCTGGTCCCTGCTGCCGCCGCTCGAACCGGACCCGACGCTGCGGGCCCACGCTCTGGCCCGCGCCCTCCTCGACCGGCACGGAGTGGTCACGCGGGGCGCGGTGGCGGCGGAGGGCGTCGAGGGCGGCTTCCTCGCCATGTACCGCGTGCTGTCGGCCTTCGAGGACAGCGGGCAGGCCCGTCGGGGTTACGTGGTGGAGGGGCTGGGCGCGGCCCAGTTCGCGATGGACGGCGCGGTGGACCGGCTCCGCGCCTCCGCGACGGC
Organism: Streptomyces diastaticus subsp. diastaticus; assembly: GCF_011170125.1. Classification (NCBI taxonomy): domain Bacteria; kingdom Bacillati; phylum Actinomycetota; class Actinomycetes; order Kitasatosporales; family Streptomycetaceae; genus Streptomyces; species Streptomyces diastaticus. The sequence continues at coordinate 1,539,147 of NZ_BLLN01000005.1, forward strand.
CGCCGAGCGGGAGAGCGGCGGCCCGCCCCGGCAGGCCCTGGTCCTGGCGGCGGCCGACCCGGCCAACGCGTACGGTGCGGCCCTCCCCTGGCCGGAGCCGCCGACCGGGGCCGGACACAAGCCGGGCCGCAAGGCAGGCGCGATGGTGGTGCTGGTCGACGGCGAGCTGGCCATGTACATGGAGCGTGGCGGGAAGACCCTGCTGGCCTGGCCCTCCACCTCCCTGGACGACCCTTCGGCCCCCGACCCCCGTCTGGAGGGGGCCGCGCACGCCCTGGCCGGGTCGGCCGCCGGCGGTTCCCTCGGCACGGTCACGGTGGAACGCGTCAACGGCGAGCCCGCGCTGACCTCACCGGTCGGCGCCCATCTGGAGAACGCGGGCTTCCACGCGACGCCCAGGGGACTGCGGCTGCGCGGGGGGCGATGACCGCGACAGGCCCGCCCCGTCGGCGTCCACCGGTCGGCCGGCGTCCTCGCGGTCGCCCGGCGTTCACCGGCCGGCGGCGGCCAGTACCGCCGCGAGGCCCTCGCGCAGATCCCTGACGAAGTACTCCGGCACCTCCGGCGACGGGAAGTGGCCCCCGGCTCCGGGCGAGCGCCGGCGGACGATGTTCCGGTATCGCTCGTGCGCCCAGGCGCGCGGGGTCTTCTCGATGTCGCGGGGGTACATGGTGATGGCTGACGGGATGTCGCCCCTCAGGCCGGGGTCGAGGGAATGGTGGCTCTCGTAGTGGATACGGGCCGCCGAGGCGCCGCTCCGTGTCAGCCAGTACAGGGTGACGTTGCCGAGCACGCGGTCCCGGGAGATCCGCTCGAACGGGCTGTCCTCGGTGTCCGACCACTCGGCGAACTTGTCGAGGATCCAGGCGAGCAGCCCGACCGGGAAGTCGACGAGTGCGTAGCCGATGGTCTGCGGCCGGGTCGCCTGCTGCTTCGCGTACGCGGCGCGACGGTGCCGGAAGTCACGGGTCTCCTCGGTCCACCCGCGCTCGGCCGCCGTCAGCCCGTCCGTCGTCAGGCCGGGCGGTGCCTCCGCGAAGGTCGAGGGGATTCCGAGTAGGCGCTCCGGGAACCTGCCGCCGAGGACCGTGGTGATGTTGCCGCCCCAGTCGCCGCCGTGGGCGAGGAACTGGCTGTGGCCGAGCCTGTCCATGAGTTCCACCCAGGCGGCCGCGTTCTTCTCCGTGCCCCACCCGGTGGTGGCGGGCTTGTCGCTGTAGCCGAAGCCGGGCAGCGAGGGGGCCACGACATGGAACGCGGGCGCGTCGGCGTCCTTGGGGTCCGCGAGTTCGTCCACCACGTCGATGAACTCGGCGACGCTGCCCGGCCAGCCGTGCGTCAGAAGCAGCGGGGTGGCGTCGGCGCGCGCCGACCGGCGGTGCAGGAAGTGGATGCCCAGGCCGTCGGTGGCCGTGCGGAACTGGCCGGCCCGGTTGAGGCGCTCCACCCCCCTCACATTTGCCTACACTCCATAGGAAGATGCAACCTTGCCTTAGGCAAAAGGAAGGACCCACCCATGCCCCGCGCAGGTCTCACCCCCGAGCGCCTCACCCGGGCCGGGGCGGAGCTGGCCGACGAGGTCGGTTTCGACCAGGTGACCGTCTCCGCGCTGGCCAGACGGTTCGACGTGAAGGCCGCGAGTCTCTACTCCCACGTGAGGAACTCGCAGGACCTCAAGACGCGCATCGCCCTGCTCGCCCTGGCGGAGATGGCCGACCGCGCGGCCGACGCCGTGGCCGGCCGGGCGGGCAAGGACGCGCTGGCCGCCTTCGCCGACGCGTACCGGGAGTACGCCCGCGAGCACCCCGGGCGGTACGCGGCGGCCCGGTTCCGCCTCGATCCGCGGACGGCGGCGGCCGGCGCGGGCGTCCGGCACTCCCAGATGACCCGGGCGATCCTGCGGGGCTACGACCTGACGGAGCCCGACCAGACCCATGCCGTGCGGCTGCTGGGCAGTGTCTTCCACGGCTACGTCAGCCTGGAGGCGTCCGGCGGCTTCAGCCACAGCCCCCCGGACTCCGGGGAGAGCTGGCGGCGGATCGTCGACTCCCTCGACGCGCTGCTCCGCAACTGGCCCGCCGAGCCCTGACCTCGACACCCCGAAAGACCCCCGGCCCCCTCGCCGTGGCCCACCGGCGGCCCGGCGACCGATCCCTCACCTCCCCGCGACCTCCCAGGCGGAACCATGCACACCGAAGCCGACCGGACGCCGGTCACCACCCCGCTCACCGACGACCTCGTGCGCGGCGCCCTGGAGCTGGAACACACCGGGCGCGGCGTCCTGCCGCACCGGCTGCCCGGCTGGGCCCGCGCGCAGAACACCGACGGCCAGCTCGCCATGGCCGAGGCCCAGCCCGCCGGCGTCCGGCTGGTCTTCCGCACCCGCGCCACCGCCGTCGCCCTGGAGACGCTGCCGACCAAGCGGGTGTACGTGGGCGCTCCGCCCCGGCCCGACGGACTGTACGACCTCGTGGTCGACGGCCGTCTCGTCGACCAGGCGACCGCGTCCGGCGGCGACACCCTCACCATCGACATGACGGCCGGCACCTTCGAGACGGTGCCCGGCCCGCCCGGCACGGTGCGGTTCGCCGAGCTGCCCGCCGGCGTCAAGGACGTCGAGATATGGCTGCCGCACAACGAGGCGACGCGACTGGTCGCCCTGCGTACGGACGAGCCCGTCGCGCCCGTTCCGAAGAGCGGACGGCGCACCTGGCTGCACCACGGTAGTTCGATCAGCCACGGCTCCGACGCCGCGAGCCCGTCCACCACCTGGCCCGCGCTGGCCGCCTCGCTGGGCGGCGCGGAGCTGGTCAACCTGGGACTGGGAGGCGGCGCCCTGCTGGACCCGTTCACCGCCCGCACGCTGCGCGACACACCCGCCGGCCTGATCAGCGTCAAGGTGGGCATCAACCTCGTCAACGCGGACCTGATGCGGCTCCGGGCCTTCACCCCGGCCGTCCACGGCTTCCTCGACACGATCCGCGAGGGCCATCCCACCACCCCGCTGCTGGTGATCACCCCCGTGCTGTGCCCCATCCACGAGGACACCCCCGGGCCCAGCGCCCCGGACTTCAGCACTGTCGGGGAGGGCCGCCTCCAGTTCAAGGCCGCGGGCGACCCGGCGGAGCGGGCCGCCGGGAAGCTCACCCTGAACGTCGTCCGCGAGGAGCTGACCCGTATCGTGCGGCAGCGGTCGGCCGACGACCCGCACCTGCACCTGCTCGACGGCCGGGAACTGTACGGGGAGGCGGACGTCGCCGAGCTGCCGCTGCCCGACCAGCTCCACCCGGACGCGGCCACCCACCGCCGCATGGGCGAGCGGTTCGCGGCCCTCGCCTTCGGCCCGGAAGGGCCGTTCGGCACGGGAGCCTGAGCCCCGCCGGACGGGGCGTGCGCGCAGCCGCCCCGCGCCGCCGGTACGACGCCCTCGCCGCGCCCGCTCCCTCCCCCCGGCATCATGGAGGCATGCCCGAGGGAGACACCGTCCACCAGGCGGCGGGACGCCTGCACAAGGCGCTCGCCGGTGAAAGGCTGACCGTCTCCGACCTCCGCGTGCCCCGCCTCGCGACGGCCGACCTCACCGGCCGCAGCGTGCTGGAGGTGGTCGCCAGGGGAAAGCACCTGCTGACCCGTCTGGAGGGCGGGCTCACTCTCCACTCCCACCTGCGGATGGACGGATCGTGGCGGATCTTCGCCCCGGGCGAGCGCTGGCGCGGGGGGCCCGGCCATCAGATCCGCGCGGTCCTCGGCACCGCCTCGCACACCGCGGTCGGTTACCGCCTGCCCGTCCTGGACCTGCTGCGGACCTCGGCCGAGGACGAGGCCGTCGGCCACCTCGGCCCCGACCTGCTGGGCCCCGACTGGTCACCCGGCGAGGCGCTGGCCCGGCTGCTGGCCGCACCCGGGCGGGAGGTCGGCGAGGCGGTGCTGGACCAGCGCAATCTGGCGGGCATAGGCAACGTCTTCAAGAGCGAACTGTGCTTCCTGCTGCGGGTGACCCCGTGGCTCCCCGTCGGTGAGCTACCCGATCCCGAACGCCTCACCGCGCTCGCGGCGCGCCTCCTGGAGGCCAACCGCCACCGCCCGCGCCGCACCACCACCGGCCGCCCCGACCGCCCCCTGTACGTCTACGGCCGGGCGGGCCGCCCCTGCCTGCGCTGCGGCACGCCCGTCCGGACCGCCCAGCAGGGAGACCCCACCCGGGAGCGCCCCACGTGCTGGTGCCCCGGCTGCCAGTCGGGCCCCGCCCCCGCACCGGCCACCTGAGGCCGTCCGGCCCCGCCTCCCTCAGCGCCTCCGCCTCACCCCGCTCCCGGCTCCCCCGGCCTCCCCCCGCGCACCCGGGCCACCAGTCGCTCCGCCGCCCTGCGCACCCGGGCCGTCTGCTGCTGGGCGCGGGCCTTCGGCACGCAGTGCACCGGCAGGACGCTCAGACCCCAGCCGCCCGCCAGCACCGCCGCCGTCCCGGCCACGCCACCGAACTCCTGGGCGGCCCGCACCACCGCCACGCACCACAGCGCGGCCACCGCGCCGGCGGGTATCCATCGCAGTCCACGTGGAGCCATGACGCTGGTACCTCCGTACCGGGCCGTCGACGCCCCGGGGGCGGGCCGCGCGTCGCGGCCCGCCCCCGGGGTTCATCGTCGGACGCTGTCCACTCAGCCGTTCTCCGCCTGGAACATCCAGTGGTGCTTCTCCAGGTCGGCGGTGATGGTGATGAAGATGTCCTGGCTCACCGGGTCCGGTTCGCCGGTCGCCTCGATGCGCTCCCGCATCCGGCCGATCACCGCGCCCAGCGCCTCCACCAGGGTGTTGACCGCGTCCACGTCCTTGATCCAGCCCTCGTTGACCACGCCGATGCCGCTGGTGCCGGCGACGGTCGCGGCACGGCCGTCCGGGGAGACGCCGAGGGCCGAGGCCCGCTCGGCCACCGTGTCGGAGTGCCCGCGCGCGGTGTCGACCACTTCGTCGAGCTGGAGGTGGACCGAGCGGAAACGCGGGCCGGTGACGTTCCAGTGCACCTGCTTGGCGACCAGGGAGAGGTCGATCAGGTCCACCAGGGCGCCCTGCAAGGCACCCGCGACCACCTTGAGGTCGGTCTCCGGAAGCGGGCTCTTGACCACGTTCATCACATTCCTCCATGTCGTCACGGCCGGTCACCCGTCATCGACGGCGGGCCGTCGCGGCCATGACCACGATGACACAGATGACCGATTTGGGTAACTTCGACCGATCGTTCAGTGGATCGGGCCGCTACCCGCTGTGCGGAAGATCCGGGCCTCCCGTCGGCCACCGCGACCGCCCGAGGGGCGGCTCCGGGCCGGGCGACGCCGTCGTCGCCCAACGAGAAGCCCCGGTGGCGGCGGGAGCGGATCTTGTGGACCGCGTGCCCGCCCCACCGGGGCTCACACGTACGACGTGCCGTTCTTCTCGCCGGCCGGTCAGGCGGCGGCGACGCCCACGGCCTCGGGCGCCTTGATCGTCACGCGCTCCGGCGGCACACCGGCGACGGAGACGGCGTTCAGCATGGGCCTGACCGGTGCCGGCACCGGGTCGGTGGCCGCGGCGGACGCCGCCAGCTCCGCGAGCGCCAGCTCGTCACTGACCTCACGCATCAGTTCGGACATCCGTACGTCCAACGCGTCGCAAATGGCGGAGAGCAGTTCGGAGGAGGCCTCCTTCTGCCCCCGCTCCACCTCGGAGAGATAGCCGAGCGAGACTCGGGCGGACGAGGAGACTTCGCGCAGAGTACGGCCCTGACGCTGGCGCTGCCGACGCAGCACGTCACCCAACAGGCGACGAAGCAGAATCATCGGTGGCTCCCTCCTCGGACCGAGTAACCGCATCCTTCACGCCCCACCGTACCGCCTACCGCTGCGGCCGTGCGGGGAGCGATGTCGTGTTCACTCAGGGCTGCAAACATCAGGTCTCCCCGTTCTGTTCCGTGTCCTGCGCCCGCCTGTCTCCGCCCAGTTCCCCGACGAGCAGGCCGAAAACCCTCCGGACACTCTCCATACGGATGTCCGCACGGCCGCCGTTCAACCGCAGCGCGGCCGATTTCCCTCCGCGGGGTCCCGCCACGGCGACGTACACGGTGCCCACCGGGCGGCCGTCCTGCGGCTCGGGGCCGGCCACGCCGGTGGTGGCCACGCCCCACTCGGCGCCCAGCTCCCGGCGCACCCCCTGAGCCATCTGGCGGGCGACCTCGGGGTCGACGGCGCCCCTGGCCCGCAGCAGCGCCTCGTCGACGCCGAGCAGCCGGGCTTTGAGCTCCGTGGCGTAGGCCGTGACCGAACCGCGGAAGACGGTGGAGGCGCCCGGGACGGCGGTGACGGCGGCGGCCACCAGCCCCCCGGTGAGCGACTCGGCGACGGCCAGCGTCTCGCCCCGGGCCTCCAGCAGCCGCAGGGCCCGCTCCGCCTCGGCGCTCACCGCCGGGTCTCCCTGCCGCTCTGCCGGACGCCCGTGGCGTCCTGGCCCTTCTCCTGCTCCCGGCCGGCCGGCTCGGCCGCCGCCGGCTTCTCGGCCGACCGGCCCTGCGGACCGGCCGCCGAGGCCGCCGTGGCGACCAGCGCCTCGGACGCCGTCGCGGTGGGGACGGCGGGGCCGACCTCACCGAGGGTGGACTCCCGCGCGGCCGGGTCCGCGGCCGCCTCGCGCCGGGCGGCGCGTTCGGCGGCGAGGCCCGCCCGGCGCAGCACCACGGCCTGCCGGACGTAGTCGAGGCCGGTCGCGACGGTCAGCACCACGGCCAGGGCCATCACCCAGAACCGCAGGGTGGCGAGCGGACCGGTGAGCGCGAGCACGTACATCCCGGCCGCCGTGCCCTGGGCGAGGGTCTTCAGCTTGCCGCCCCGGCTGGCCGGGATCACGCCGAATCTGATCACCCAGAAGCGCAGCAGCGTGATGCCCAGCTCGCGCCCGAGGATCACCGCCGTCACCCACCAGGGCAGTTCCCCGAGCCAGGAGAGACAGATCAGCGCGGCGCCCATGATCGCCTTGTCGGCGATCGGGTCGGCGATCTTCCCGAAGTCCGTGACCAGGTCGTACGTCCGGGCGAGGTGCCCGTCGAAGATGTCGGTGATCATGGCGACCGCGAAGGCCGCCCAGGCCAGCGCGCGCCACGCGGGGTCGTACCCGCCGTCGGCCAGCAGCAGCGCCACGAAGCCGGGTACCAGCAGCAGCCGGATCATGGTCAGGATGTTGGCGATGTTCCAGACGCCGGCCTGCCGTACGGCCGGAGTCCCGCGCCGGCCGCCACGTACGCCGCCCGCCGCATGGGCTCCACCGGCCGTGGACGCCGGCACTCCGGTCATCTGCCCGCCTCCTCGATCACGTGCAGGGGTTCGGCGACGAGGTCCACTCCCTCGGTGCCGACCACCTTGGCCACGACCATACGGCCCGGGGTGAGGTCCGCGCCGCTCGTGAAGAGGATCTGCCCGTCGGTCTCGGGGGCCTGGTGGGCGGCCCGGCCGACGGCGCCCTCTTCCTCGTCGACGGATTCGACGAGTACCTCCACGCTCTCACCGACCCGCTCGTCGGCGCGCTGCGAGACGAGTTCCTCGGCGAGTCGGGAGACGCGCGCCAGGCGCTCGGCGACGACCTCCTCGGAAAGCTTCTCCTCGTACCCGGCGGCCTCGGTGCCGTCCTCGTCGGAGTAACCGAAGACGCCGATGGCGTCGAGGCGGGCGCCGGTGAGGAACCGCTCCAGCTCGGCCACGTCCGCCTCGCTCTCGCCGGGGAAGCCGACGATGAAGTTGGAGCGGACACCGGCCTCGGGGGCCTTGGCGCGGATCTGCTCCAGCAGCCCGAGGAAGCGGTCGGTGTCGCCGAAGCGGCGCATGGCGCGCAGGACGCCGGGCGCGGAGTGCTGGAAGGAGAGGTCGAAGTAGGGGGCGACCTTCGGCGTCGAGGTGAGGACGTCGATCAGGCCGGGCCGCATCTCGGCGGGCTGGAGGTAGCTGACGCGCACCCGCTCGATGCCGTCGACCTCCGCGAGCTCCGGCAGCAGCGTCTCCAGCAGCCGGATGTCGCCGAGGTCCTTGCCGTACGAGGTGTTGTTCTCGGAGACCAGCATGATCTCCTTCACGCCCTGTCCGGCGAGCCAGCGCGTCTCCTGGAGCACGTCGGAGGGGCGCCGGGAGATGAAGGAGCCGCGGAAGGAGGGGATGGCGCAGAAGGAGCAGCGCCGGTCGCAGCCGGAGGCCAGCTTGACCGAGGCGACCGGGCTGGTGCCCAGCCGGCGGCGGAGCGGTGCGCGCGGCCCGGAGGCGGGCGCGAGGCCGTCGGGCAGGTCGGCCGGGGCGGCCGCGGGCTCCTGGGCGTGGCCGGGGAGCGCGACGGCGCTCTCCTGGCGCTCGGCGGGGCTGATCGGCAGCAGCTTGCGCCGGTCGCGGGGGGTGTGGGAGGCGTGGACGCCGCCACCGAGGATGGTTCGGAGCCGGTCGGAGATGTCGGCGTAGTCGTCGAAGCCGAGCACGCCGTCGGCCTCGGGGAGGGCTTCGGCCAGCTCCTTGCCGTACCGCTCGGCCATGCAGCCGACGGCGACCACGGCCTGGGTACGGCCCTGGTTCTTGAGGTCGTTGGCCTCCAGGAGGGCGTCGACGGAGTCCTTCTTGGCGGCTTCCACGAAGCCGCAGGTGTTGACGACGGCGACGTCGGCGGCTTCGGCGTCCTCGACGAGCTGCCAGCCGTCCGCCTCCAGGCGGCCTGCGAGCTCCTCCGAGTCCACCTCGTTACGGGCGCATCCGAGAGTGACGAGAGCGACGGTACGGCGTTCAGGCATGGGCTCAAGACTACTTTGTCCCGGCCGGGGCCCCCGCCCCGGCCGGGACAGGGCCCCGCGCGGGCGTTCAGCCGGCGTTCGGGTCGCCCTTGGTGTAGGAGAGGCGCTGGACCTGGCCGGGCTGGAAGCGGTCCTCGATCTCCTCGCCGTTGACCAGCAGTTCGACGGCGCCGGCGTCGCCGATCACCAGGTCGACGCGTTCCTTGTCGGTGAAGGTCTTGGTCTGGCCCTGCTCCAGGGTCCCGTCGAACAGCAGCTGGCCGTTGTGGTCCTTGGCCGAGAGCCAGCTCCGCCCCTCGGGCACCGTGATCTTGACGGTCACCCGGTCGGCGGGGGCCGCCGCGATGGCGCTCTCGGAGGGCTTGGGGTCGGGCGCGGGCTTCTCGGCGGACCGGGAGGGCGTGGCGGAGGGCGCGGTGCCGCCGTTCTCGCCCGCGACGTTCTTGGCGCCGTCGCCGTCGCCGCTGAAGAGGGTGAAACCGACGAAGCCGACGACCGCGACGATGGCGGCGACCATGGCCGCGGTCCAGTTGGGGCGGCGCGGTTCGGAGCGGATGCGTTCGGCCTCGAAGAGCGGCGCGGGCGCGGTGGGGGCCGGGCGTCCGCCGTGGTCGTCGTCGTAGGCGGCGACGAGAGGTTCGGGGTCGATGCCGACGGCGCGCGCCAGCGTGCGGATGTGGCCGCGGGCGTAGACGTCGCCGCCGCAGCGGGAGAAGTCGTCCTGCTCGATGGCCTGGATGATCGGGGCGCGGACCCGGGTGGCGGCGCTGACCTCGTCGACGCCGAGGCCGGCCTCGGCGCGGGCGCGGGCCAGGGTGCGGCCGATCTCCAGCTTGGGCGGGGCCGGCTCGGCCGGCCCGTCGTCGGTGGCGTCGTCGGGCGCGGGGGCGGGGGCCTGCTCGGTCGTAGGACGCTCGTCCTCGACCTCGGCCGCGGTGGAGGAACCGTTGTCTTCAGGGGATTTGCCGAGGGACACGGGGGTGCCTTTCGAGCCTGTGGCCACCTGCTGGAGGTCCAGTCTAGGGGGGTCGCGAACGCGGGGGGCAACCGGGCGGACGGACTTTGTACGCCATCGGAATGGCGCCGTTCCGCCGCGGCCCGGGGGCACGGGGTGCCCTTGTCTCCCCTTGACGTACGCCGAAGGGAAACGGTTGCCCCCGCCGGGCCGCCGCCCCGGTCGTCGGTGCGCCGGGGCCCGGCACCGGCGTGCGCCCGGAGCCACGCGCCGGGCGCGGTCCGGCGTACGCCGGGTGGGGCCGTCCGTCTCCCTTCGCCGCGCGCCAGGTGGCCGCGCGGTGCTGTCCCTCCGTCCGGTCCCCCCGCCCGCCACCCTCCCGGCCGTCCGGGGTCAGGAGGCTCGCGCCGTCCTGGCCCCGCTCCGGCCCGGTGGCTGCGGATGGGGAGCCGTCACGGTTGCTCCTCCCCCCGGATCACGGCGAGCACTCCTGGCAGGTCCTCAGGTTTCACGAGAACGTCACGGGCCTTGGAGCCCTCGGTGGGGCCGACGATGTCCCGGGACTCCATGAGGTCCATCAGCCGCCCGGCCTTGGCGAAGCCGACACGCAGTTTGCGCTGGAGCATCGAGGTGGAGCCGAACTGGGTGGAGACCACCAGTTCGGTGGCCTGGCAGAGCAGGTCGAGGTCGTCTCCGATCTCCTCGTCGATCTCCTTCTTCTTCTGTCCGCCGACCACCACGTCGTCCCGGAAGACCGGCGTCATCTGGTCCTTGCAGTGCCGGACGACCTCGCCGACCTCCTCCTCGGTCACGAAGGCGCCCTGCATCCGGGTGGGCTTGTTGGCGCCCATCGGCAGGAACAGCCCGTCGCCCTTGCCGATGAGTTTCTCGGCGCCGGGCTGGTCGAGGATGACCCGGCTGTCGGCGAGCGAGGAGGTGGCGAAGGCGAGCCGGGAGGGCACGTTGGCCTTGATGAGGCCGGTGACGACGTCGACGCTGGGCCGCTGGGTGGCGAGGACCAGGTGGATGCCGGCGGCCCGGGCGAGCTGCGTGATGCGGACGATCGCGTCCTCCACGTCCCGGGGCGCCACCATCATCAGGTCGGCCAGCTCGTCCACGATCACCAGCAGGTAGGGGTACGGCTGGAGCTCGCGCTCGCTGCCCTCGGGGGCCTTGGCCTTGCCGCTGCGCACGGCGGCGTTGAAGTCGTCGATGTGGCGGTAGCCGAAAGCGGCCAGGTCGTCGTAGCGCAGGTCCATCTCGCGGACCACCCACTGCAGCGCCTCGGCGGCACGCTTGGGGTTGGTGATGATCGGTGTGATCAGGTGCGGGATGCCCTCGTAGGCGGTCAGCTCGACGCGCTTGGGGTCGACCAGGACCATCCGCACGTCCTCCGGCGAGGCCCGCATCATGATCGAGGTGATCAGGCAGTTGATGCAGGAGGACTTACCGGAACCGGTGGCTCCGGCGACCAGGATGTGCGGCATCTTGGCGAGGTTGGCCATCACGTAGCCGCCCTCGACGTCCTTGCCGAGGCCGACCAGCATCGGGTGGTGGTCCTCGGCGGCGTCGGCGAGGCGCAGCACGTCGCCGAGGTTGACCATCTCACGGTCGGTGTTGGGGATCTCGATGCCGACGGCGGACTTGCCCGGGATGGGGCTGATGATCCGCACGTCGGGGCTGGCGACGGCGTAGGCGATGTTCTTGGTGAGCGCGGTGATCCGCTCGACCTTCACCGCCGGGCCCAGCTCGACCTCGTAACGGGTCACGGTCGGGCCCCGGGTGAAGCCGGTGACGGCCGCGTCGACCTTGAACTCGGTGAAGACGGTGGTGAGCGAGGCGACGACGGCGTCGTTGGCGGCGCTGCGCGACTTGCCGGGCCCCCCGCGCTCCAGCAGGTCTATCGAGGGCAGCGCGTAGGTGATGTCCCCGGAGAGCTGGAGCTGCTCGGCCCGCGCCGGCAGCGGCTTGCTCTCGTCCGCCGGCGGCGCCTTGGTCAGGTCCGGTACGGAACCGGAGTCCTGGTTCCGGCGGCGTCCGGGCGTGGCCCTGGGCGCCTCTTCGGACCCGGTGGCGCGCGCCGGGGGTACCGGGTTGGCGGCCTCGCGTTCCGTGCCCACCCCCTGGGTGAGGTCGGCGACGAGGGGGGAGGGCGGCATACCGTGCAGGACCGCCCCGTCGAGGGCGGCGGCCGCCGCCGCGGCGATGTCGACCGCGTCGGGCCCCGTCTGCTCGGCGGCGGTCTTGCGCGCGGGCCGGCGGCGGGCGGGCCTGGCCGGGGCCTGGCCGGCCTCGCCGTCCGGCTCGGGGCGGCGCCGGGCGTCCGGCAGCGCCTCACGCCACTGCTCCTCGTACCGTGCGTCGTCCTCGCTCGGGCCGGCCGGCGCGGCGATCAGGCCGAGGCGTTGCCCGAGGCTCCGCAGGCGCTGCGGCACGGCGTTGACCGGGGTGGCGGTGACCACCAGGAGGCCGAAGACGGTGACCAGCACCAGCAGCGGGACGGCGAGCACCTCGGTGACGGTGAAGATCAGCGGTGTGGCCGAGGCCCAGCCGATGAGGCCGCCCGCGTCCTGGAGGGCCGCCGTGCCGTCGCCGCGCGCCGGGGAGCCGCAGGCGATGTGGACCTGGCCGAGGACGCCGACGACCAGCGCGGAGAGGCCGATGACGATGCGTCCGTTGGCCTCGGGTTTCTCGGGATGCCGGATCAGGCGCACCGCGACGGCGCCCAGCAGCAGCGGCACCAGCAGGTCGAGGCGGCCGAAGGCGCCGGTGACCAGCATCGCCACCAGGTCGCCGACGGGACCCTGAAGGCTGGACCAGGTGCCGGCGGCGACGATCAGGGCGAGCCCGAGCAGGAGCAGGGCGAGGCCGTCCTTGCGGTGGGCCGGGTCGAGGCCCTTGACACCGCGTCCTATGCCGCGGAAGAGGGCACCGACGCCGTGCGCGGCACCGAGCCAGACGGCACGCACGAAACGGTAGAGGCCCGGGGAGGGCGCGGGCTTGGGGGGCGGTTTGCGGGCCGCCGCCTTCTTGGCGGGGACCTTCTTCCTCACGGGCGGTTTGGCCGCGCTCTTCTTCGCCGGCCCCCCGGAACGCCCCGCGCCGCGCGCCGAGGACGGTGATCCCTTGCCGGAGGTACGTGAGGCCATGGTGGTGAGGTTACCGGTGCGGGGCGTACGGGACACGTGCGCCCACCGCTTCACCCGTCCGTGTCGCGGCTGACGCGTCGTCACCTTGACGGCCGGTCAGCGGGCGGCCGGGGGCGGCCGTGTGCCCCCGGCCCGGCTCAGCCCTGCGGCGGCAGGACGGGCGCCGTGCCGCCCGAGGTCGGGTCGATGGCGTCCAGCGCCCGCCGCAGACCGGTGAGTTTGCGTTCGAGGTGGGCCGCGGTGGCGACGGCGGCGGCGTCCGCCGACTCGTCGTCCAGCTGTTTGGAGAGCGCCTCGGCCTGCTCCTCGACGGCCGCGAGCCGCGCGGAGAGTTCGGCGATGACGCCGGTCGGCTCCGCCCGGCCGTCGCCGCGCCCCTCGACCTGGATGCGCAGCAACTCCGCCTGCTCACGGAGCTTGCAGTTCTTCATGTACAGGTCGACGAAGACCGAGACCTTCGCACGCAGCACCCACGGGTCGAAGGGCTTCGAGATGTAGTCCACGGCCCCCGCCGCGTAACCGCGGAAGGTGTGGTGCGGGCCGTGGTTGATCGCGGTCAGGAAGATGATGGGGATGTCCCGGGTCCGCTCCCGGCGCTTGATGTGGGCGGCGGTCTCGAAACCGTCCATGCCCGGCATCTGTACGTCCAGCAGGATGACCGCGAAGTCATCCGTCAGCAGCGCCTTGAGCGCTTCCTCCCCGGACGACGCCCGCACCAGTGTCTGATCGAGCGCCGAGAGAATGGCCTCCAGCGCCAGCAGATTCTCCGGCCGGTCGTCGACCAGGAGGATCTTGGCCTTCTGCATCCTGGCCCGCCCTCCTCGCCCCGGCATGGGGCTTCCTTGATCCTGCGGACGTGGGGAAGCACCGGGGCCTGCCCCGGGGGACGACTCCCTTGCGTCGTCCGTCCTTGTGCCGGTCATGGTAGCCGCACCCCGCTCGTCGCCACACCCTGTCACCGTGATGTCACTGTGCACGTAAGCGCAAACGCGGTGGGGACCTGGAAGGTTCCCGTCCGCCGCACCGCCGCCGCGGCCGTGGGCCGCGTTCCGCCGGTGCCCGCGCCCCGGCCTTCGGGACGCGGCCTGTGCCACGTCCCGCCACGGTACGCCCCGCCGCCCCCGGCTCCGCGTCCAGGGGCGGCGGCCGCGACGCCACGGCCCGCTCAGTCGCCCTCGCTCATCCATCCCTCCATGACCGCCAGCAGGTGGTCGGGGTCGACCGGCTTGGTGACGTAGTCGGAGGCACCCGACTCGATCGCCTTCTCCCGGTCGCCCTTCATCGCCTTGGCGGTCAGCGCGACGATCGGCAGCCCCGCGAACTGCGGCATACGCCGGATCGCCGAGGTGGTCGCGTACCCGTCCATCTCCGGCATCATGATGTCCATCAGGACCACGGCGATGTCGTCGTGCTGCTCCAGCACCTCGATGCCCTCGCGGCCGTTCTCGGCGTAGAGCACCGCCAGGCCGTGCTGTTCGAGGACGCTGGTGAGGGCGAAGACGTTACGGATGTCGTCGTCGACGATGAGGACCTTCTGGCCGTCGAAGTTCACCGGCGCACGGGCCGGGCGCTCCTCCGGCGGCGCGTCCAGCGGCCTGCCCAGCGAGGTGGTGCGGGGCTGCTGCCCGGGCCCGCCGGCACCCTCCGCCCCGGCGGCGGCCGCCTCGGCGGCCCTGCGGCGCCGGCGGAAGAGGGAGACGGGCCCGTTGCGGGTGTCCTTCAGCGGCTCCGTGGGCACCGGCTCGGTGCTCCGGGGCTCCTCCCCCGCCGGCAGCTCGCCCTTGGGCTCGACGGCCGGGGCGAGCTGCGCGTACCCCTGAGGGGGCAGCTCGGCCGGGTGCAGCGGCAGGTAGAGCGTGAAGGTGGAACCACGGCCCGGTTCGCTCGCCGCGTGGATCTCGCCGCCGAGCAGGCGGGCGATCTCGCGGCTGATGGAGAGGCCGAGCCCGGTACCGCCGTACTTGCGGCTGGTGGTGCCGTCGGCCTGCTTGAACGCCTCGAAGATGACCCGCATCTTGCCCGCCGCGATACCGATGCCGGTGTCGGTGACGGAGAAGGCGATGAGGTCGGCGTCGGCGTCGGCGAGCGAACCGGCCTCCAGCAACTGCTCCCTGATCGCGTCCGGCACGTCCGCCGCGGCCGGCCGGATGACCAGCTCGACGGCGCCGCTGTCGGTGAACTTCACCGCGTTGGACAGGAGGTTGCGCAGGACCTGGAGGAGCCGCTGCTCGTCGGTGTGCAGGGTGGCGGGCAGCTCCGGGGAGACCCGGACGGAGAAGTCCAGGCCCTTCTCGGCGGTGAGCGGCCGGAAGGTGGCCTCCACGTAGTCCACGAGCTGGACCAGCGCGATCCGGGTCGGACTGACGTCCATCTTGCCCGCCTCGACCTTGGAGAGGTCGAGGATGTCGTTGATGAGCTGGAGCAGGTCCGAACCGGCGCCGTGGATGGTCTCGGCGAACTCGACCTGCTTCGGGGAGAGGTTCCCCTCGGCGTTGTCGGCGAGCAGCTTGGCGAGGATCAGCAGCGAGTTGAGCGGGGTGCGCAGCTCGTGCGACATGTTGGCGAGGAACTCCGACTTGTACCGCATGGAGACGGCGAGCTGCTCGGCACGCTCCTCCAGCACCTGCCGGGCATCCTCGATCTCGGTGTTCTTGACCTCGATGTCGCGGTTCTGCCGGGCCAGCAGCTCGGCCTTCTCCTCCAGTTCGGCGTTGGAGTCCTGCAACGCCATCTGCCGGACCTCCAGCTCCTCCGAACGGTCCCGCAGCTGCTCGGTCAGCTCCTGCGACTGCTTCAGCAGCTCCTCGGTCTTGGTGTTGACGCTGATGGTGTTGACGCTGGTCGCGATCATCTCGGCGAGCTGGCTGAGGAAGTCCCGCTGGATGTGGGTGAACTGCTGGAAGGCGGCCAGTTCGATCACGCCGAGCACGGTGCCCTCGAAGAGCAGCGGCAGCACGATCACATGGGCGGGCGGTGCCTCCCCGAGCCCCGAGGCGATCTTCAGGTACCCGGTGGGCACGTGGTCGACCATGATGGTCCGCTTCTCCTGCGCGGCGGCCCCGATCAGCGACTCGCCGGGCTTGAACGCGGTGGGCATCGACCCCATCGAGTACCCGTAACTCCCGATCATCCGCAGCTCGTACGCGTCCTCGCGGGCCTCCGCCGACGGGTCCGGGTCCTCCTCGGTGGGCGCGGCGATGAAGAACGCGCCGTGCTGCGCGGAGACCACCGGGGTCAGCTCGCTCATGATCAGCGAGGCGACGTCGGTGAGGTCGCGGCGGCCCTGCATGAGGCCGGAGATCCGCGCGAGGTTGCCCTTGAGCCAGTCCTGCTCCTTGTTGGCGAGGGTGGTGTCGCGCAGGTTGGTGATCATCGTGTTGATGTTGTCCTGGAGCGCCTGGATCTCGCCCGCGGCGTCCACGTCGATCTTGAGCTGGAGGTCACCGCGGGTGACCGCGGTGGCGACCGCCGCGATGGCGCGGACCTGGCGGGTGAGGTTCTGCGCCATCTCGTTCACCGACTCGGTGAGGTCGCGCCAGGTGCCGTCGACGTCCCGGACCCGGGCCTGACCGCCGAGCTGCCCCTCGGTGCCCACCTCACGGGCGACGCGGGTGACCTGCTCCGCGAAGGAGGAGAGCTGGTCGACCATGGTGTTGATGGTCGTCTTCAGCTCCAGGATCTCGCCCCGGGCGTCGATGTCGATCTTCTTGGTCAGGTCGCCCTTGGCGATGGCGGTGGTGACCATCGCGATGTTGCGGACCTGGCCGGTGAGGTTGGAGGCCATCGAGTTCACCGACTCGGTCAGGTCCTTCCAGGTCCCCGAGACGCCGGGGACGCGGGCCTGGCCGCCGAGGATGCCGTCGGTGCCCACCTCGCGGGCGACGCGGGTCACCTCGTCGGCGAACGACGACAGGGTCGTCACCATGGTGTTGACGGTGTCGGCGAGCTGGGCGACCTCGCCGCTCGCCTCGACGGTGACCTTCTTGGTCAGGTCGCCGTTGGCCACCGCGGTGGCCACGTGGGCGATGTTCCGCACCTGCCCGGTGAGGTTGTTCGCCATCGTGTTGACGTTGTCGCTCAGGTCCTTCCAGATGCCGGTGACGCCCGGCACCCGCGCCTGGCCGCCGAGGTTGCCCTCGGTGCCCACCTCGCGGGCGACCAGGGTCACCTGCTCGGCGAAGTTGGAGAGCTGGTCGACCATCGTGTTGACGGTGGTGACCAGTTCGAGGATCTCGCCCTTGGCGTCGACGGTGATCTTCTTGGAGAGGTCGCCGCGGGCCACCGCCGTGGTGACCTCGGCGATGTTGCGGACCTGCATGGTCAGGTTGTTGGCCATGCTGTTCACCGACTGGGTGAGGTCCTTCCAGGTGCCGGAGACCCCGTCGACCCGGGCCTGGCCGCCGAGGATGCCCTCGGTACCGACCTCGCGGGAGACGCGGGTGACCTGCTCGGCGAAGGCCGAGAGCTGGTCCACCAGCGTGTTCAGGGTGTTCTTCAGCTCCAGGATCTCGCCCCGGGCGTCCACGTCGATCTTCTGCGACAGGTCACCGCGGGCGATGGCGGTGGCCACCTGGGCGATCTGGCGGACCTGCGCGGTGAGATTGCCGGCCATGCCGTTCACCGAGTCGGTCAGGTCGCGCCAGACACCGGCCACGCCGGGCACCTGCGCCTGGCCGCCGAGCCGGCCCTCGGTGCCCACCTCCCGGGCGACCCGGGTCACCTCGTCGGCGAAGGCGGAGAGCTGGTCGACCATCGTGTTGATGGTGTTCTTCAGCTCCAGGATCTCGCCCCGGGCGTCCATGCCGATCTTCTGCGACAGGTCGCCCTGGGCCACCGCCGTGGTGACCTGGGCGATCTGCCGCACCTGGGCGGTGAGGTTGCCCGCCATGAGGTTGACGGAGTCGGTCAGTTCCTTCCAGGTGCCGCTGACCCCGTCCACCTGCGCCTGGCCGCCGAGCCGGCCCTCCGTGCCCACGTCCCGGGCCATCCGCGTGACCTGGTCGGCGAAGGAGGAGAGCTGGTCCACCATGCGGTTCACGGTGTTCTTCAGTTGCAGCATCTCGCCGGAGACGTCGACCGTGACCTTCTGCGACAGGTCGCCGTTGGCCACCGCCGTGGTCACCTGCGCGATGTTGCGCACCTGGCCGGTGAGGTTGCGGAAGGCGGTGTTCACCGAGTCGGTGAGGTCCTTCCAGGTGCCGGCCGCCCCCTGCACGGTGGCCTGGCCCCCCAGCTCGCCCTCGACGCCGACCTCCCGCGCCACCCGGGTCACCTCGGCACCGAACGCCGAGAGCTGGTCGACCATGGTGTTGACGGTGTTCTTCAGCTCCAGCATCTCGCCGGAGACGTCCACGGTGACCTTCTGCGACAGGTCGCCGTTGGCCACCGCCGTGGTCACCTGCGCGATGTCGCGCACCTGCGTGGTCAGGTTCCGGAAGACCGTGTTGACGGAGTCGGTCAGGTCCTTCCAGGTGCCGGCGGCGCCCGGTACGTTGGCCTGCCCGCCCAGCTGTCCCTCGACGCCGACCTCGCGGGCCACGCGCGTCACCTCGTCGGCGAAGGTCCGCAGTGTCTCGGTCATCTGGTTGATGGTCTCGGCGAGTTGGGCGACCTCACCGCGTGCGCTGACCGTCACCTTGCGCGACAGGTCACCGTTGGCCACGGCCGTCGTCACCTCGGCGATCCCGCGGACCTGCGCGGTGAGGTTGGAGGCCATGAGGTTCACCGAGTCGGTGAGGTCCTTCCACACCCCGTCCACACCGGGCACCTGCGCCTGCCCGCCCAGCTCACCCTCGGTGCCCACCTCGCGGGCGACCCGGGTCACCTCGGAGGAGAACGACGACAGCTGGTCCACCATCGTGTTGACGGTGTTCTTGAGTTCGAGCATCTCGCCCGCGACGTGCACCGTCACCTTGCGGGACAGGTCGCCGCGGGCCACCGCCGTGGTCACCAGCGCGATGTCCCGCACCTGCGCGGTGAGCCGGTACGCCATGGTGTTGACGGAGTCCGTGAGGTCCTTCCACGACCCGGACATGCCCCGCACCTGCGCCTGCCCGCCGAGCTTGCCCTCGGTGCCGACCTCGCTGGCCACCCGGGTCACCTCGTCGGTGAACCGCGACAACTGGTCGACCAGGTTGTTCACCGTCCGGCCGACCTTCAGGAACTCCCCGCGCAACGGATGCCCGGAGCCGTCCGGGGCCTGCGTCCGCAGCTCCATCCGCTGCTCCAGGTCACCGTCGGCGACCGCGGAGAGTACCCGGCCCACCTCGGACACGGGGTGGACCAGGTCGTCGACGAGAGCGTTGGACGCCTCGATCGCCGACGCCCAGGAGCCCTCGCAGACCCCGGTCTCCAGCCGCTCCGTGAGTTTTCCCTCACGCCCGACCGTGCGCCGTACCCGCGACAGCTCCCCGGTCAGATGCAGATTACGGTCCGCGACCTCGTTGAACAGGGCGGCGACCTCGGCCATCACTCCGTCGCCGGTCACCGTCAGACGGCGCCGGAAGTTGCCGTCCCGCATCGCGGCCAGGGCCGACTTCAGGCGCTGGAGCTGGGCCGCGTCCACCTCGACCGTCCCGCTCCTGGAGGCACTTCGGGACCGACCGCCCTGTCCGCGCGTGGTCGTGCTCCGCGCCGCTGCGCCAGACTCCACCGTGTCCCTCCCGCAAGGGTTGACGTACTGCCGGGTTGCTCGGGCCGTTGCACAGAGCGTTCCCAGTGTTTCACTACGGCCGAACCAGGCCATAACAGTTCGGCAGCTTCGCACACCGTCCGCACACCCTCCGGACCGAAACCGCGCGACCGGCATCCGCCGGGACCGTGAAGGTAAGTAACCTGGCACCAGGCTGTCCAACCACCCCGGTATGCCCGGCCTGGGCGGTGGCACACGTACGTACGGGCATCGGAGGGGCGGCCGGAGGAATGGGACTGACGTTGCCCGGGGAACAGCCCCCGGCATCCGGGGCGGAGCACCCCGACCACGGGAGCCTGGATTCCGCCGACTACCGCACGAGGAGTTCTGTGATCACGGCGCGGGCCGCCCACACCTTCGAACCGGTCGGGCGCTCGGTGGCCGCCGCCCGCGCCTTCGTCCGCGACACCCTCCAGGGCTGGGGCTTCGGCGACGTCGTGGACGACGCCGTGGTCCTCACCAGCGAACTGGTCACCAACGCCGTGGTGCACGCGGGCACCGCCGCGGAGGTGGTCTGCCTGCGCTCCGGCGACGGCGTCCGCATCGAGGTCTCCGACCGCTATCCGGAGCGGGAGATCCCGCTCCAGTCCGGCGGCGTCCAGATGGGCAGTCCGGACCGCGAGGGCGGCCGTGGCCTCCAGCTCTGCGCCGCGCTCGCCTCCCGCTGGGGCGTGGAGTACTCCCCCGCCCACAAGCACGTCTGGTTCCGCCTCGACCTGCCCGAGCGCCAGGTCGGCACCCGCGCCGCGGGCCCCTCGGTCTCCACCGAGCTGCTGCCGCTCGCCGACGACCGGGTCCGCGTCGCGGTGATCCAGATCGACAGCGAGGGCGCCGTCTCCGCCTGGAACGACGACGCGCAGGAACTCTTCGGCTACCCGGCGAAGCAGATCATCGGCCAGCCGCTGACCGACCACGCGGCGTGGCCGCACACCCCCGGCACCAGCACCGGCATCGCCGACGCCCTGCGCCTCTCCCGCTGGGAGGGCAGCTACGGCATCCGCGCCGCCGACGGCCGCGTCGTCCCCGTGTACGCCTCGCACCTGCGCGTCCGCGACCCGCAGGGCGACCCGTCCACGGTCTGCCTGCTGGTCCGCGACGACGAGCGCGCGGTCCTCGCCACCCCGCAGCGCGGCGCCGCTCCCGAGGCCGCCCACCGCGCCGACGGCCAGAGCAGCGACCCGTTCGAGACCTTCATCGGCTCCCCGGCGCCGGACGACCTGGACGGGCTGCTCCAGCGCACCGTGGAGCGCTCCCGCGACATGCTCGACGGCGACGCGGCGTTCCTGCTGCTCGCCACCGACGACGAGACGGAGCTGGAGGTCCGCGCCACCACCGGCCTGCCCTCCGCCCGCCAGCGGTTCGCCCGCGTCCCGGTCGACACCGGTTCCGGCCGGTACGGCACGGCGCGGATGCCCGCCGTCCACGAGGACCTGGCCGCCGTCCCGGGCGCCGTGCCGCTGCTGGACGGCACCGGGATGCGCTCGGTGGTCACGGTCCCGCTCAAGGTCGAGGGCCGGCTCACCGGTTCACTCGGCGTCGCCGCCGAGGGCTCCGGCCGCTACTCCAACGAGGAGGCGCTGCGCCTGCAGTTCGCCGCCGACCGGATCGCGCTGGCCGTCGAGTCCGCCCGGCTGGGCGAGCTGGAGCGGCTGCGCCGTGGCTCGCTCTCCTTCCTCGTCGAGGCGTCCGACCTGTTGGCGGGCACCCTCGACCGGGACCAGACGCTGGCGCTGATGGCCCAGATGACGGTCCCCACGCTCGCCACCTGGTGCGCCGTCTACACGATCGCGGACACCGCGTCCGAGCCGTACCTCTCCTACGTGCTGCACGAGGACGAGGAGCGCATCGACGGCCTGAAGGAACTCCTGGGCCGCATCGAGCCGCCCGAGCCGGTGCCCACGCCGGGCGCGCGCATCTGGCCCGCCCCGGCGCGCGCGGCGCACGAGGCGGCGCTGGAGGCCTCCGTACGGAGTCTGGACGACGAGCCGCACCACCTGGGTTCGGGCATCAGCTCGACCCTCACCACGGCCGCCTCGGTCGGCGGCGAGACGGTCGTCCTGCCGCTGGTGGCCCGCAACCGCGTCATCGGCATGCTCGTGCTCGGCAAGCCCTCGGAGGACCACTTCCGCCAGGAGAACCTGGAACTGGCCGAGGACCTCTCCCGCCGGGCCGCGCTCGCCCTCGACAACTCCCGCCTGTACTCGGAGCGGATGGCGATCAGCCAGTCCCTCCAGCGCAGTCTGCTCCCGCCGGAGCTGCCCGAGGTCCCCGGCGTGGAGGTCGAGGTCATCTACCGCGCGGCCGGCGAGGGCAACGAGGTCGGCGGTGACTTCTACGACCTCTTCTCCATCCCCGACGGCGCGTACGGCTTCGCCATCGGCGACGTCTGCGGCACGGGCCCGGAGGCGGCCGCCGTCACCGGCCTCGCCCGCCACGCGCTGCGCCTGCTCGCCCGTGAGGGGTACAGCGGCCCGGCCGTCCTGGAGCGCCTCAACAACGCCATCCTCGACGAGGGCGAACGCAGCCGCTTCCTCACGCTGCTCTACGGCGAGCTCCGCCCCCAGCAGGACGGCGGCGCCCTGCTGAAGGTGGTCTGCGCCGGCCATCCGCTCCCGCTGCGCCTGCGCCAGGACGGCTCCGTGCAGCCCGCCGCCGAACCGCAGCCCCTCCTCGGCGTCATGGACGACCTGGAGCTGTACGAGCAGACGGTGCGTCTGGAGCCGGGCGACGTGCTGCTCTGCGTCACCGACGGCATCACGGAACGCCGCGAGGGCAGCCGCATGCTGGGCGACGACGGGCTGGCGGAGGTCCTGAGGGGCTGCACCGGGCTGACCGCCGGCGCGGTCGCGTCCCGGGTGATGCGGGCCGTCGAGCGGTTCGCCGCCGACTCGCCCTCGGACGACATGGCCATCCTGACGATGCGCGTCCCGGAACCGCAGCGGAACTGATCCGCTGAGGGGGCCGGTCGTACCGGCCCCCTCAGGACAGCGGAAAGGCCCCCGCCCATTGGGCGGGGGCCTTTCTTTCCTTGAGCCCCAAAACGGAATCGAACCGTTGACCTTCTCCTTACCATGGAGACGCTCTGCCGACTGAGCTATTGGGGCCGGTCGCTGCCTTTTCGCGGTGTTCCGCGTGGGCAACGAGAAGAAGCATACCTGAATTCGAGCGGCCCCCGCACCACCCCCCGCTGCCGGAACTCAGGCCGGCTGGAGCAGCCCCCCGAGCGCGTTGCAGGCCGACACCAGCCGGTGGAGCCCCCGCCGCTCCCCGGCCGGTACGAGCGGCAGCGCCAGGGTGTCGTCGGCGGCCCGCTCGGTCGCGGGGAGCCGTATGTCCCGCCAGTGGTCGGCGGTGCGGTGCAGCGGCGTCTTGACCGGCACGGAGCAGGCGACGCCCCGGGCCTTGAGCGCCCGGGCGAAGGCGTCCCGGTCCGGCCGCCCGTTGCCGGGCACGCGCACGACGTACTGGGTGTAGGTGTGCTCCCGGTCCCGCTCGGGGGTGGCTACTCCGCGAAGCCGCTGGTCGAGGTGGTCGGCGGCTTTCCTGCGCTCCGTCACTTCGGCCGGCTGCCCGACGGCGTCCCGCTCCTCGAGCACCAGCAGCCGGTGCCGCTCGCCGTGGGCGCGAAGACGCCACATCGGCGCCGGGCGCCCGAAGCGGTGCACGACCACCATCGCGGCGGTACGGGGCCCGGTGGCAGCGGCCACGGCCTCGGCATCCAGGCAGTACGTGTGCGGGTCGATGTCGGCGAACACCGGCTGCGCGCCGGCGGCGACCACGGCGCCCGCGACGTCGGCCCGGCCGAAGGCAGGTACGACGACCTCGTCGCCCCGTCCGATTCCCGCGGCCCTCAGCATCTCCTCTGTCCCCATGCCGCACATGCTGACGGCGGAGGATGAACACGCGGTGACCGAAAACAAAAAAGTGGTGGTCCCCGGACCGAAATCCGGGGACCACCACTCTGAATAATAGTTCGGCGGCGACCTACTCTCCCACAGGGTCCCCCCTGCAGTACCATCGGCGCTGTAAGGCTTAGCTTCCGGGTTCGGAATGTAACCGGGCGTTTCCCTCACGCTATGACCACCGAAACACTACGAAACACACCAGCAACCACAACCCACCAGAAGATGAGTGTGCGGTTGGTGTTCGTGGTTTCAGAACCAACACAGTGGACGCGAGCAACTGAGGACAAGCCCTCGGCCTATTAGTACCGGTCAACTCCACCCCTTACAGGGCTTCCATATCCGGCCTATCAACCCAGTCGTCTACTGGGAGCCTTACCCTCTCAAGGAGGTGGGAACACTCATCTCGAAGCAGGCTTCCCGCTTAGATGCTTTCAGCGGTTATCCCTCCCGAACGTAGCCAACCAGCCATGCCCTTGGCAGAACAACTGGCACACCAGAGGTTCGTCCGTCCCGGTCCTCTCGTACTAGGGACAGCCCTTCTCAATATTCCTACGCGCACAGCGGATAGGGACCGAACTGTCTCACGACGTTCTAAACCCAGCTCGCGTACCGCTTTAATGGGCGAACAGCCCAACCCTTGGGACCGACTCCAGCCCCAGGATGCGACGAGCCGACATCGAGGTGCCAAACCATCCCGTCGATATGGACTCTTGGGGAAGATCAGCCTGTTATCCCCGGGGTACCTTTTATCCGTTGAGCGACGGCGCTTCCACAAGCCACCGCCGGATCACTAGTCCCGACTTTCGTCCCTGCTCGACCCGTCGGTCTCACAGTCAAGCTCCCTTGTGCACTTACACTCAACACCTGATTACCAACCAGGCTGAGGGAACCTTTGGGCGCCTCCGTTACACTTTAGGAGGCAACCGCCCCAGTTAAACTACCCATCAGACACTGTCCCTGATCCGGATCACGGACCCAGGTTAGACATCCAGCACGACCAGAGTGGTATTTCAACGACGACTCCACACACACTGGCGTGCATGCTTCACAGTCTCCCACCTATCCTACACAAGCCGAACCGAACACCAATATCAAACTGTAGTAAAGGTCCCGGGGTCTTTCCGTCCTGCTGCGCGAAACGAGCATCTTTACTCGTAATGCAATTTCACCGGGCCTATGGTTGAGACAGTCGAGAAGTCGTTACGCCATTCGTGCAGGTCGGAACTTACCCGACAAGGAATTTCGCTACCTTAGGATGGTTATAGTTACCACCGCCGTTTACTGGCGCTTAAGTTCTCAGCTTCGCCACACCGAAATGTGACTAACCGGTCCCCTTAACGTTCCAGCACCGGGCAGGCGTCAGTCCGTATACATCGCCTTACGGCTTCGCACGGACCTGTGTTTTTAGTAAACAGTCGCTTCTCGCTGGTCTCTGCGGCCACACCCAGCTCAGAGTGCAAGACTCATCACCAGACATGGCCCCCCTTCTCCCGAAGTTACGGGGGCATTTTGCCGAGTTCCTTAACCATAGTTCACCCGAACGCCTCGGTATTCTCTACCTGACCACCTGAGTCGGTTTAGGGTACGGGCCGCCATGAAACTCGCTAGAGGCTTTTCTCGACAGCATAGGATCATCCACTTCACCACAATCGGCTCGGCATCAGGTCTCAGACTATTGCCAGGCGGATTTACCTACCTGACGTCCTACACCCTTACCCCGGGACAACCACCGCCCGGGATGGACTACCTTCCTGCGTCACCCCATCACTCACCTACTACCAGCTCGGGTCACCGGCTCCACCACTTTCCATTCCCCGAAGGGTCCGGAACGGCTTCACGGGCTTAGCATCACTGGATTCAATGTTTGACGCTTCACAGCGGGTACCGGAATATCAACCGGTTATCCATCGACTACGCCTGTCGGCCTCGCCTTAGGTCCCGACTTACCCTGGGCAGATCAGCTTGACCCAGGAACCCTTAGTCAATCGGCGCACACGTTTCTCACGTGTGAATCGCTACTCATGCCTGCATTCTCACTCGTGAACCGTCCACAACTCGTTTCCACGGCTGCTTCACCCGGCACACGACGCTCCCCTACCCATCACAGCCTCCGTTGGGAGTATTGCTGCAATGACACGACTTCGGCGGTACGCTTGAGCCCCGCTACATTGTCGGCGCGGAATCACTAGACCAGTGAGCTATTACGCACTCTTTCAAGGGTGGCTGCTTCTAAGCCAACCTCCTGGTTGTCTCTGCGACTCCACATCCTTTCCCACTTAGCGTACGCTTAGGGGCCTTAGTCGATGCTCTGGGCTGTTTCCCTCTCGACCATGGAGCTTATCCCCCACAGTCTCACTGCCGCGCTCTCACTTACCGGCATTCGGAGTTTGGCTAAGGTCAGTAACCCGGTAGGGCCCATCGCCTATCCAGTGCTCTACCTCCGGCAAGAAACACACGACGCTGCACCTAAATGCATTTCGGGGAGAACCAGCTATCACGGAGTTTGATTGGCCTTTCACCCCTAACCACAGGTCATCCCCCAGGTTTTCAACCCTGGTGGGTTCGGTCCTCCACGACCTCTTACAGCCGCTTCAACCTGCCCATGGCTAGATCACTCCGCTTCGGGTCTAGAGCGTGCAACTCAAACGCCCTCTTAGGACTCGCTTTCGCTACGGCTTCCCCACACGGGTTAACCTCGCTACACACCGCTAACTCGCAGGCTCATTCTTCAAAAGGCACGCAGTCACGACGCACCGAGCAAACTCGATGCGCGACGCTCCCACGGCTTGTAGGCACACGGTTTCAGGTACTATTTCACTCCGCTCCCGCGGTACTTTTCACCATTCCCTCACGGTACTATCCGCTATCGGTCACCAGGGAATATTTAGGCTTAGCGGGTGGTCCCGCCAGATTCACACGGGATTTCTCGGGCCCCGTGCTACTTGGGTGTCTCTCAAACGAGCCGCTGACGTTTCGACTACGGGGGTCTTACCCTCTACGCCGGACCTTTCGCATGTCCTTCGCCTACATCAACGGTTTATGACTCGTCCCACGGCCGGCAGACCGTGGAAGAGAGATCCCACAACCCCGCATGCGCAACCCCTGCCGGGTCTCACACACATACGGTTTAGCCTCATCCAGTTTCGCTCGCCACTACTCCCGGAATCACGGTTGTTTTCTCTTCCTGCGGGTACTGAGATGTTTCACTTCCCCGCGTTCCCTCCACACTGCCTATGAGTTCAGCAGCGGGTGACAGCCCATGACGACTGCCGGGTTTCCCCATTCGGAAACCCCCGGATCAAAGCCTGGTTGACGACTCCCCGGGGACTATCGTGGCCTCCCACGTCCTTCATCGGTTCCTGGTGCCAAGGCATCCACCGTGCGCCCTTAAAAACTTGGCCACAGATGCTCGCGTCCACTGTGCAGTTCTCAAACAACGACCAACCACCCACCACCCCGAGACCAAACATCCCGAGTTCACTGGGGCCGGCAACCGAAGAAACAGCCACAACATGGCCGCTCCCTCAGACACCCAACAGCGTGCCCGACCCAGCCGACCCATGACCCTGCGTTCCACGCCGAAGCAGTACTAGCAAAACCATCGAATCCACTGTGCCGAATAGTCAACGTTCCACCCATGAGCAACCAGCACCAGACGTTCGCTGATGAACTGGCCCCTGGACCACCAACCCGAAAGCTGGCAGCCAAGAAGTGCTCCTTAGAAAGGAGGTGATCCAGCCGCACCTTCCGGTACGGCTACCTTGTTACGACTTCGTCCCAATCGCCAGTCCCACCTTCGACAGCTCCCTCCCCACAAGGGGGTTGGGCCACCGGCTTCGGGTGTTACCGACTTTCGTGACGTGACGGGCGGTGTGTACAAGGCCCGGGAACGTATTCACCGCAGCAATGCTGATCTGCGATTACTAGCGACTCCGACTTCATGGGGTCGAGTTGCAGACCCCAATCCGAACTGAGACCGGCTTTTTGAGATTCGCTCCACCTCACGGTATCGCAGCTCATTGTACCGGCCATTGTAGCACGTGTGCAGCCCAAGACATAAGGGGCATGATGACTTGACGTCGTCCCCACCTTCCTCCGAGTTGACCCCGGCGGTCTCCCGTGAGTCCCCAGCACCACAAGGGCCTGCTGGCAACACGGGACAAGGGTTGCGCTCGTTGCGGGACTTAACCCAACATCTCACGACACGAGCTGACGACAGCCATGCACCACCTGTACACCGACCACAAGGGGGGCACCATCTCTGATGCTTTCCGGTGTATGTCAAGCCTTGGTAAGGTTCTTCGCGTTGCGTCGAATTAAGCCACATGCTCCGCCGCTTGTGCGGGCCCCCGTCAATTCCTTTGAGTTTTAGCCTTGCGGCCGTACTCCCCAGGCGGGGCACTTAATGCGTTAGCTGCGGCACGGACAACGTGGAATGTTGCCCACACCTAGTGCCCACCGTTTACGGCGTGGACTACCAGGGTATCTAATCCTGTTCGCTCCCCACGCTTTCGCTCCTCAGCGTCAGTATCGGCCCAGAGATCCGCCTTCGCCACCGGTGTTCCTCCTGATATCTGCGCATTTCACCGCTACACCAGGAATTCCGATCTCCCCTACCGAACTCTAGCCTGCCCGTATCGACTGCAGACCCGGGGTTAAGCCCCGGGCTTTCACAACCGACGTGACAAGCCGCCTACGAGCTCTTTACGCCCAATAATTCCGGACAACGCTTGCGCCCTACGTATTACCGCGGCTGCTGGCACGTAGTTAGCCGGCGCTTCTTCTGCAGGTACCGTCACTTTCGCTTCTTCCCTGCTGAAAGAGGTTTACAACCCGAAGGCCGTCATCCCTCACGCGGCGTCGCTGCATCAGGCTTTCGCCCATTGTGCAATATTCCCCACTGCTGCCTCCCGTAGGAGTCTGGGCCGTGTCTCAGTCCCAGTGTGGCCGGTCGCCCTCTCAGGCCGGCTACCCGTCGTCGCCTTGGTGAGCCACTACCTCACCAACTAGCTGATAGGCCGCGGGCTCATCCTGCACCGCCGGAGCTTTACACCATCCACCATGCGATGGACGGTCATATCCGGTATTAGACCCCGTTTCCAGGGCTTGTCCCAGAGTGCAGGGCAGATTGCCCACGTGTTACTCACCCGTTCGCCACTAATCCACCCCGAAGGGCTTCATCGTTCGACTTGCATGTGTTAAGCACGCCGCCAGCGTTCGTCCTGAGCCAGGATCAAACTCTCCGTGAATGTGTACCGGTAATCCGGTCAACAAGCACAAGAGCGGTACGACAAGGAGGAATAGTCCCTGCCGTACACAGCGTCCTCGCTGTTGTATTTCAAAGGAACCTCGACCAGCCAGAAACCTGGATGGTCGGGGTATCAACATATCTGGCGTTGACTTTTAGCACGCTGTTGAGTTCTCAAGGAACGGACGCTTCCTTCGTACTCACCCTCTCGGGCTTTCCTCCGGGCGCTTCCCTTCGGTATTTCGTGTTCCGACTCTATCAGACTCTTTCACGTCCGATTTCCTCGGTGCCTTTCCGGTTCGAGCGCCGCGTTTCCGCTTCGCTTTTCCCTTTCGGCGCTTCCGACTTTATCAGAGAACCTGAGTCGGAATTTCCACCCTCCCTGGTTCGGCCTGGGCACACTGAGGCACACTGAGGTTCCCGCTGGGGTGGAGACGTAAACGTACTGGAGCGGGGCTCCCCGATGCAAATCGGGGAGCCCCGCTCCGGCAGCGCACGCGTGCGCGCCCTCGTGACGTGGCGTCAGGCGGCTCAGACCTCGACGACCACCGGCAGGATCATCGGGCGCCGGCGGTAGTGGTCGGAGACCCACTTGCCGAGAGTCCGGCGGACGAGCTGCTGGAGCTGGTGCGGCTCGACCACGCCGTCCTGCGCCGACTTCTCCAGGACCTCCTGGATGCGGGGGACGACCTCGGAGAAGCGCGCGTCGTCGATACCCGAACCACGGGCCTGGATGTACGGACCGCCGGTGACCTTGCCGGAGCTGGAGTCCACCACGACGAAGACCGAGATGATGCCCTCGTCACCGAGGATGCGGCGGTCCTTGAGCGAGGTCTCGGTGACGTCGCCGACCGAGAGGCCGTCCACGTAGACGTAACCGGCCTGGACCTTGCCGACGATCTTGGCGCGGCCGTCGACCAGGTCGACGACGACACCGTCCTCGGCGATGACGATGTTCTGCGGCGGGACGCCGGTGAGAACGCCCAGCTCGGCGTTGGCGCGCAGGTGGCGCCATTCGCCGTGGACCGGCATCAGGTTCTTGGGCTTGCAGATGTTGTAGAAGTACAGCAGCTCGCCTGCGGAGGCGTGGCCGGAGACGTGCACCTTGGCGTTGCCCTTGTGGATGACGTTGGCGCCCCAGCGGGTCAGGCCGTTGATCACGCGGTAGACCGCGTTCTCGTTGCCCGGGATCAGCGAGGAGGCCAGGATCACCGTGTCGCCCTGGACGATGCGGATCTGGTGATCGCGGTTGGCCATCCGGGAGAGCGCCGCCATCGGCTCGCCCTGCGAACCGGTGCAGACCAGCACGACCTCGTCGTCGGGCAGGTCGTCGAGGGTCTTCACGTCGACGACGAGACCCGGCGGCACCTTCAGGTAGCCGAGGTCGCGGGCGATGCCCATGTTGCGGACCATGGAGCGCCCGACGAAGGCCACGCGGCGGCCGTACTCGTGGGCGGCGTCCAGGATCTGCTGGATGCGGTGCACGTGGCTGGCGAAGCTCGCCACGATGATCCGCTTGTTGGCGTTGGCGAAGACCGTGCGCAGGACGTTGGAGATGTCCCGCTCGGGCGGTACGAAGCCGGGGACCTCGGCGTTGGTGGAGTCCGTCAGCAGGAGGTCGATGCCCTCCTCGCCGAGCTTCGCGAAGGTCGGCAGGTCGGTCAGCCGCCGGTCCATCGGCAGCTGGTCCATCTTGAAGTCGCCGGTGTGCACCACCATGCCCGCGGGGGTGCGGACGGCGACGGCCAGGGCGTCCGGGATGGAGTGGTTGACCGCGATGAACTGGCAGTCGAACGGACCGATGCGCTCCCGGTGGTCCTCCGCCACCTCCAGCGTGTACGGCCGGATGCGGTGCTCCTGCAGCTTCGCCTCGATCAGCGCGAGCGTGAGCTTCGAGCCGATCAGCGGGATGTCGGGCTTCTCGCGCAACAGGTACGGGACGGCGCCGATGTGGTCTTCGTGGCCGTGGGTGAGGACGATGCCCTCGATGTCGTCGAGGCGGTCCCGGATCGACGAGAAGTCGGGCAGGATCAGGTCGATGCCCGGCTGCTCCTCCTCGGGGAAGAGGACACCGCAGTCGACGATCAGCAGCCGGCCGTCGTACTCGAAGACCGTCATGTTGCGGCCGATCTCGCCGAGGCCGCCGAGCGGTGTGACGCGCAGGCCGCCCTTGGGCAGCTTCGGCGGGGGACCGAGTTCAGGGTGCGGATGACTCAAAAGATTCTCCCTACCACCCGCGCCACGTACCGGACGGCACGTGGCGCGGGTGTCGTTCGTGCTGGTGAAGTTGTGTGGTGCCGCTCCGGCGTACCGGTGGCGCCTATGCAGTTGTGAAGTCTGAGGACTGGAGCTGCACCCCGCCCGCGGCGAGATCGATGGTGAGCTGCGCGGTCTCCTCCGCGGACAGCTCGACCAGCGGCAGGCGCAACGGCCCGCCGGGCAGTCCGAGCCGCTGAAGGGCGGCCTTGGTGGTGATGACGCCCTGGGTGCGGAACATCCCGGTGAAGACGGGGAGCAGGCGCTGGTGGATCTCGGTGGCCTTCTGGACGTCGCCGCTCACATGCGCCTCGAGCAGCGCGCGCAGCTCCGGGGTGACCAGGTGGCCGACGACCGAGACGAAACCGACCGCGCCCACCGACAGGAGCGGGAGGTTCAGCATGTCGTCGCCGGAGTACCAGGCGAGGTCCGAGCGGGCGATGGCCCAGCTGGCGCGGCCCAGGTCGCCCTTGGCGTCCTTGTTGGCCACGATGCGCGGATGCTCGGCCAGGCGGACCAGGGTCTCCGTGTTGATCGGGACGCCGCTGCGGCCGGGGATGTCGTAGAGCATGACCGGCAGGCCGGTGGCGTCCGCGATGGCCGTGAAGTGGCGGTACAGGCCCTCCTGCGGGGGCTTGTTGTAGTACGGCGTGACCGTCAGCAGGCCGTGGGCTCCGGCCGCCTCGGCGGCCCTGGCCAGCTCGACGCTGTGGCGGGTGTCGTTGGTGCCGACACCGGCGACGATGTGCGCCCGGTCGCCGACCGCGTCGAGCACGGCCCGGATCAGCTCGGTTTTCTCCGCGTCGCTGGTGGTCGGGGACTCGCCGGTGGTGCCGTTGAGGACCAGTCCGTCGTTGCCGGCGTCCACCAGGTGGGTGGCGAGACGCCGGGCGCCGTCGATGTCGAGCGCGCCGTCCGCCGTCAGCGGCGTGACCATGGCGGTGAGGACCCTCCCGAAGGGGGTCTGCGGAGTGGAGGTCGGAGCCATGGGTAACACGCTACTCGCTACACGGCGTGCGGTCCCCCTCAGGGCGATGTGACGAGGGTCGTCGGCGCGCCCGGCCGGGCGGACGAACGGGGCAAGGGCAGACAGAAGGGCCCGGCACTGCCTGCTCGGGGGTTCAAGCAGTGCCGGACCCGTTTCATCAGGCTAGATGAACGTTCCGATAAGCCGCAAACCAGACACTTCAGATGGCTGGCGGACCGGCGCGCCCGCGGAAGCCGCCTCAGGGGCCGACGCGACCGTTCTTGTTGAAGGCGGCGTACGTGAGCGGCATCAGCTCGGCCCAGCGGGCCTCCATCTGCTCACCGACCATCTCGATCTCGCGCTGCGGGAAGGAGGGCACCGTCGCCAGCTCGTGCTGGGTGCGCAGACTGAGGAAGTTCATCAGGGAGCGGGCGTTGCACGTCGCGTACATCGAGGAGTACAGGCCGACCGGGAGCGCGGCGCGGGCCACCTCCCGGGCCACTCCGCCCGCCAGCATCTCCTGGTAGGCGTCGTACGCCTGGGCGTACGTGGTCTCCAGGGTGCGGGCGGTCAGCTCGCGCTGCTCCTCGGTGCCCTCGACGAACTCGTACTTCCCGGGCCGGCCCCGCTGGACGAGTTTGCGGGCGGCGTCGGGGACGTAGAAGACAGGCTGGAGCTCGCGGTAGCGACCGGACTCCTCGTTGTACGACCAGCCCACCCGGTGCCGCATGAACTCGCGGAAGACGAAGATGGGAGCGCTGATGAAGAAGGTCATCGAGTTGTGCTCGAAGGGACTGCCGTGGCGGTCCCGCATCAGATAGTTGATCAGACCCCGGGAACGCTCCGGGTCCTTGCTCAGCTCGTCCAGGGACTGCTCGCCGGCGGTGGAGACACGGGCGGCCCACAGCACGTCCGTGTCACTCGCGCTGTGCTTGACCAGTTCCACCGTGACATCGCTGCGAAAGCTGGGCTTGAGGTCTGGAGCAGGGGTGTCGCTCACCTGCGGGTCCTTCCATGGGGTGTCGCTCGGGCGGCGCCCACTCTACGACCCGGCACCGACGATCGGCCGTTCGGAGTGCTCCGCCGACAATCTTCAGCGAATTCGGCGATATGGGGCACCGATCCGGCCCGCCGATCGTCTTTCCTTACAGAGACGTGTCTCACGTCCCGCAGCGCATCACGACCGTTCACGAACTCCAAGGAGAAGCGCCCCAAATGTTCCGTCGGCGAGAGCCCGTTCCGTTCGCCTTCATCGCCGAGGCTGAGAAGTTCCGCAGCAACGTCACCCCGCCGCCCAGGGAGCGTGCCTCCAAGGGCCAGCGGGTCGGCAGCACCCTGATGGGGCTGACCGTGGTGGCCGGGCTGGTCGGTGCCCTGTTGATCGGCACGCCCGCCCTCTCCCCCGAGCAGTCGCCCCTCCAGCAGCAGAAGTCCGAGGCATCCGAGGGTCGCTGAGGCGACCCGGGGACCCTGAAGTGGTCGGGGCCCGGCACTCTCGGTAGCCTCACCGGGCACCACCCCCGAGCGTGCTTGAGTGAGGACCAGCCGTGCCCCTTGCCTTTCTGACGGCCGACCGTGCATTCGACGAGGCCGCGGACGACGCCCCGCTCCCGTTCGACGACCGGGACCAGTGGCGGCGGCCGTACCGCCCCGGCCCCTGGCGGGTCGGGGCGGCGGCGATACTGCTGCTGCTGGCATCCTTCGTCCTGGTCAGCGCCGTGATCATCGCCGCGGCCGGCGGTCTGTCCGGGGCCGGGGTGACCTGCGCCCTCGGGTTCGCGGTCGTCGCCTCGGCCCTGCGCCTGCTGCGCATGGGCGTCTGGGTCAACGCGACGGGCCTGCGGCACGTCGGTTTCTTCCTCACCCGCACCACCCCGTGGGAGCGGGTGCGCGCGGTGCGGACCGCGCAGCGTCCCGTGAAGTGGCTGTCGCTGCCCCGCACGGTGCAGGGGCAGGCACTGGAGCTCGTGGTCCGTGACCGCGGGGCCGAGCCCGCCGTCCTGCTCACCGACCACAACGCGGACTTCCTCTCCCGCGCGGAGTCGTTCGACCGCGCCGCCGACACCGTCGAGGTCTGGGCGTACGAGTACGCCCCCGCCGTACGCGGCTGACGGCCGGGCGCGCGGAGGGCCCCTGGAGGTGCGGCGCGGAGTCCGGGGGCCGGTGCGGTACACGTGGTCGACTGACTGGTGCCAGGAGCTCAGCGAGACGCTCGGCCGGGGTTTCCCGGCCGAGCGTCTCGCGTGGGCGGGCTGTCGAGTCCCGTGGTCGTCGCGTCCGCGTCCACACGGTGCGGCGGGGCGGACGGTGCCTTCGGGGAGGTGCTGTGTCGCGGTGTTCCGTGCGTGTTCCCGTTCGAGCCGGGTTGCCAGGGACGGGCGGGGCCGCAGAAGCGGACCGGGGTGCCGGTCGTGGGGAGTCGAGGAGCCGTGGTCGGCCCTCCCGATGCCCTGGGACCCACGTCAGGGACCGCGTCAGGTGGCCGGGGAGTGGTCGGGACGGTGTGGGTCAGGGCGTCCATCGCGGATGTGCGTGGCCGAGCCGTTCTGGACCGGTGCGACGGCATCACGCGGCGGGTGGTGCGTCGAGAAGCGAGCCGGTGGCAAGGCGGCTGTCCTCGCCGGTGATCCTGGCGCCTTACCCGTGGCAGGGCCCTGCCACGGTCCCGGCTCCGGCGGGGCCTTCGCTGATCAGGGCTGTCGGTGCACCGTGGCTGACGCCGCTGGGCCTGGCGGCGCGGTTGGCGGCGGGTGCGTCCGGTGCGCGGGGCCGGGCGGAGTCGCGGCGCGGTTCGCCCGACCCGGAGCGGGCCTGGCGGGTCGTCGCGTGGGCCACGCGTGTCTCTGGCCGGCCGGGAAGTGTGGCCGCAGAGCCTGGCGGGTCTGCGCGGAACTCCACCGTGGACGCGGGTGGTACGGCTGGGGTCCCGCGGCTCGGGGCCCTGGCCCGTCTTCCACCCCGGCGCGGGCCGTCGCGGCCCGGCGGCGTAGGGCCGGTGTGCCCGGCGAGGGCTGTCCGCGCGCGGCCGGGTGCCGTCGCGGTGGATCTCACGGCTGCGCGGCGAGGCGCCGCGGCTCAGCCCGGCCGCCCTCTGCCGGCTGGTCGCCTTCCCGCCCGACCGGTGAAGGGTGGGGAGGCGGTCGGGCTACCGCCAGAAGGTCGAAGGGCTCCCGGACGGCACCGCGACGAGGACCGGCGGTGTGACCTCGTTCGTTCCGGGAGGCCACCCGCCGGTGCGCCGCGCCTTGCCTGTCCGGTGGTTGGTCCCGGCTCGTTCGCGGGCTTCGGCGCGGCTCGGGCTCCGGTCCACGAGCCGGACGTACTCCTCCCGCTCATGGACCGGAGCCCTGTGGTCCCGCGACTTCCGGCGCTCCCGGTCCTGGGACCGGTGGCGTCCCTCAGGACCGGGGTGTCGCGACGTCCGCCGAGCCCAAGCCCTCCGCCCGGCTGTCCCGGCCGTTCTGCTGTCCGGGCCGTGTCAGCCTTGGTCCGGGACGGGGCGGCCGGCGTGCAGGGCGATGGCGCGCTGCATCGCCTTGCGGGCCCGGGGGGTGTCCCGGGCGTCGTGGTAGGCGACGGCCAGCCGGAACCAGCAGCGCCAGTCGTCGGGGTGGTCCTCGGTCTCGGCGCGCCGGCGGGCGAAGACCGCGTCGGCGGAGGAACGGTCGACGCGGCCGCTCGCGGTACGGACCAGTTCGTCCTCCGGGAGGCCGCCCTCGGCCTCCAGTTCGGCGGCGAGCCGGTTGGCCCGCTGGACGAACTGGGTGTTCTTCCAGAGGAACCAGACGCCGATCACCGGCAGCACCAGCACGGCCACGCCGAAGACGACGGTCAGCGGTGTGCCGTGCCGGATGAGCAGCACGCCTCGGCTGCCGACCAGGACGAAGTAGACGATCAGGACGGCGGCCGTGACGAGGTAGGTGATCTTTGCGCGCATGGGGCCAGCCCGGTCAGTTCAGGTCGAGGAAGTGTTCCAGGCCGAAGGTGAGCCCCGGAGCGCTCCCCACCCGCCTGGCGCCGAGCAGGATGCCCGGCATGAAGCTGCTGTGGTGCAGCGAGTCGTGGCGGACGGTGAGGGTCTCGCCCTCACCGCCGAACAGGACCTCCTGGTGGGCGAGGAGACCGCGCAGCCGCACGGCGTGCACGGGGACGCCGTCCACGTCGGCGCCGCGCGCCCCGTCCAGCGCGGTCGCCGTGGCGTCGGGCTGGCCGGCGAGGCCCGCCTCGGCACGGGCGGCGGCGATCAGCTGGGCGGTGCGGGTGGCGGTGCCCGAGGGGGCGTCGGCCTTGTTCGGGTGGTGCAGCTCGACGACCTCCACCGACTCGAAGTACCGGGCCGCCTGCTGGGCGAAGGCCATGGTGAGCACGGCGCCGATGGAGAAGTTCGGCGCGATGAGGACCCCGGTGTCCGGGGAGGCGTCGAGCCAGCCGCGCAGCGTGGCGAGCCGCTCGTCGTTCCAGCCGGTGGTGCCGACCACGGCGTGAACGCCGTGGCCGACGAGGAACTCGAGGTTCTCCATGACGGAACCGGGGGTGGTCAGCTCCACCGCGACCTGGGCGCCGGCCTCGGTGACCGCCGACAGGGCGTCGCCGCGGCCGAGCGC
Organism: Streptomyces diastaticus subsp. diastaticus; assembly: GCF_011170125.1. Classification (NCBI taxonomy): domain Bacteria; kingdom Bacillati; phylum Actinomycetota; class Actinomycetes; order Kitasatosporales; family Streptomycetaceae; genus Streptomyces; species Streptomyces diastaticus. The sequence continues at coordinate 1,575,707 of NZ_BLLN01000005.1, forward strand.
CGCCACCAGTTCCATGTCCTCGGCCGCCTCGACGGCGCGTACGGCCTCGGAACCGATCCGGCCCCTGGCGCCCAGCACGGCCACCCGCAGCTTCTCGCTCATTGCTTCGTTCCTCTTCTCCGGTGGTTCCCCGGCGTCGCCGGGTCTGCGGTCGTCCGGCGGCGGGCCACGGCGCCCGGCCGGGTCAGGCGACCACGTCGTGCAGGCGCGCGGCCTGCTTGTCCTTGACCGGCCCGATGACGGACAGGGAGGGCCGTTGCCCCAGGACGTCGCGGGCCACCTCGCGGACCTCGTCCGGGGTGACCGCGGCGATCTTGGCCAGCATGTCGTCGACCGACATCTGCTCGCCCCAGCACAGCTCGCTCTTGCCGATGCGGTGCATGAGGGCGCCGGTGTCCTCCAGGCCGAGGACGGTGGACCCGGCGAGCTGGCCGATGGCACGGCTGACCTCGTCGTCGCCGAGGCCGCCGTCGGCGACCGCGCCGAGTTCGTCGCGGCAGATCCGCAGCACGTCGTCGACCTGGCTGGGCCGGCATCCCGCGTACACCCCGAAGAGGCCGCAGTCGGCGAAGCCCGAGGTGTACGAGTACACGCTGTAGGCCAGGCCGCGCTTCTCGCGGACCTCCTGGAAGAGGCGGGAGGACATGCCGCCGCCGAGGGCGGCGTTGAGGACGCTCATCGCCCAGCGGCGGTCGTCGGTGCGGGCGAGGCCCGGCATTCCGAGGATGACGTGGGCCTGCTCGGTGCGGCGGTTGAGCACCTCGACCTTGCCGGTCGCGCGCAGGGTGCGGTGGCCCGCGCGGGGGGCGGTCGGCACGGCGTCCGTGCGCTCCAGGGCGCCGGCGCGGTCGAAGGCGGCGCGGACCTGCCGGACGAGGCGGGCGTGGTCGACGTTGCCCGCGGCGGCGACGACCAGGCGGGTCGGGTCGTAGTGCCGCTTGTGGAAGCGGGCGATCTGGTCGCGGCTGAGGGCGTTGACGGTGTCGACGGTGCCGAGGACGGGGCGGCCGAGCGGGGTGTCGCCGAGCATCGTGTGGGCGAACAGGTCGTGGACGCAGTCGCCCGGGTCGTCCTCGGTCATCGCGATCTCCTCGAGGATGACGCCGCGCTCGGCGTCGACGTCCTCGGGCGCGATCAGGGAGCCGGTGAGCATGTCGCAGACCACGTCGACGGCGAGCGGCAGGTCGGTGTCGAGCACCCGCGCGTAGTAGCAGGTGTACTCCTTCGCCGTGAAGGCGTTCATCTCGCCGCCGACCGCGTCGATCGCGGCGGAGATGTCGAGGGCGCTGCGCTTGGCGGTGCCCTTGAAGAGGAGGTGTTCGAGGTAGTGGGTGGCGCCGTTCAGCGTGGGGGTCTCGTCGCGGGAGCCGACGTTGACCCAGATGCCGAAGGTGGCGGAGCGGACGGAGGGCAGGGTCTCGGTGACCACGCGCAGCCCGCCGGGGAGGGTGGTGCGGCGGACGGTGCCGATGCCGTCCTTGCCCGGGAGCAGCGTTTGGGTACGGGCGACGGCCCGCGCCGGAGTGGCGCGGGCCGTCGTCCGGGAGGTGCGGGACGTCACGAGGAGGCGTCGTCCTTCTCGTCCTCGCCCTCGATGACCGGAATCAGCGAGAGCTTGCCGCGGGAGTCGATCTCGGCGATCTCGACCTGGACCTTCTGGCCGACGCCGAGGACGTCCTCGACGTTCTCCACGCGCTTGCCGCCGGCGAGCTTGCGGATCTGCGAGATGTGCAGCAGACCGTCCTTGCCGGGGAGCAGGGAGACGAAGGCACCGAAGGTGGTGGTCTTGACGACCGTGCCCAGGTAGCGCTCGCCGACCTCCGGCATGGTCGGGTTGGCGATGCCGTTGATCGTGGCGCGGGCGGCCTCGGCGGCCGGGCCGTCGGCGGCACCGATGTAGATGGTGCCGTCGTCCTCGATCGTGATGTCGGCGCCGGTGTCCTCCTGGATCTGGTTGATCATCTTGCCCTTGGGGCCGATGACCTCGCCGATCTTGTCCACGGGGATCTTGACGGTGATGATCCGCGGGGCGTTGGGGGACATCTCGTCCGGGACGTCGATGGCCTCGTTCATCACGTCGAGGATGTGGAGGCGGGCGTCGCGGGCCTGCTTCAGCGCGGCGGCCAGGACCGAGGCGGGGATGCCGTCGAGCTTGGTGTCGAGCTGGAGCGCGGTGACGAAGGTCTTGGTGCCGGCGACCTTGAAGTCCATGTCGCCGAAGGCGTCCTCCGCACCGAGGATGTCGGTGAGGGTGACGTAGTGCGTCTCGCCGTCGATCTCCTGGGAGATCAGGCCCATGGCGATACCGGCGACGGGGGCCTTGAGCGGCACACCGGCGTTCAGCATCGACATGGTGGAGGCGCAGACCGAGCCCATCGACGTGGAGCCGTTGGAGCTGAGGGCCTCGGAGACCTGGCGGATCGCGTAGGGGAACTCCTCGCGGGTCGGCAGGACCGGGACCAGGGCGCGCTCGGCGAGGGCGCCGTGACCGATCTCGCGGCGCTTCGGGGAGCCGACGCGGCCGGTCTCGCCGGTGGAGTACGGCGGGAAGTTGTAGTTGTGCATGTAGCGCTTGCGCGTCACCGGGGAGAGGGTGTCGAGCTGCTGCTCCATGCGCAGCATGTTGAGGGTGGTGACGCCCAGGATCTGGGTCTCGCCACGCTCGAACAGCGCCGAGCCGTGCACGCGCGGGATGGCCTCGACCTCGGCGGCGAGCGTACGGATGTCCGTGACACCGCGGCCGTCGATGCGGACCTTGTCCTTGATGACGCGGCGGCGGACCAGTTCCTTGGTCAGCGCGCGGTAGGCCGCGGAGATCTCCTTCTCGCGGCCTTCGAACTGCGGGAGCAGCTTCTCGGCGGCGAGGGCCTTGACGCGGTCCAGCTCGGCCTCGCGCTCCTGCTTGCCGCCGATGGTCAGCGCCTGGGCGAGCTCGGTCTCCACGGCGTCCGCGAGGGCCTCGAGCACGTCGTCCTGGTAGTCCAGGAAGATCGGGAACTCACCGGTGGGCTTGGCGGCCTTGGCGGCCAGCTCGGACTGGGCCTTGCAGAGCGTCTTGATGAACGGCTTGGCGGCTTCCAGACCGGCGGCGACGACCTCTTCGGTCGGGGCGGCGGCGCCGTCCTTGACCAGCTGGATGGTCTTCTCGGTGGCCTCGGCCTCGACCATCATGATCGCGACGTCGCCGTCGTCGAGCACACGGCCGGCGACGACCATGTCGAAGACGGCGTCCTCCAGCTCGGTGTGGGTCGGGAAGCCGACCCACTGGCCGTTGATCAGCGCGACGCGGGTGCCGCCGATCGGGCCGGAGAAGGGCAGGCCGGCCAGCTGCGTGGAGCAGGAGGCGGCGTTGATGGCGACCACGTCGTAGAGGTGGTCGGGGTTGAGCGCCATGATCGTCTCGACGATCTGGATCTCGTTGCGCAGACCCTTGCGGAAGGAGGGGCGCAGCGGCCGGTCGATCAGGCGGCAGGTGAGGATCGCGTCCTCGGAGGGCCGGCCCTCACGGCGGAAGAAGGAACCGGGGATCTTCCCGGCCGCGTACATGCGCTCCTCGACGTCCACGGTCAGCGGGAAGAAGTCCAGCTGGTCCTTGGGCTTCTTGGAGGCGGAGGTGGCCGACAGCACCATGGTGTCGTCGTCCAGGTACGCCACGGCGGAGCCGGCGGCCTGCTTGGCCAGGCGGCCCGTCTCGAAGCGGATGGTGCGGGTGCCGAAGGTGCCGTTGTCGATGACGGCCTCGGCGTAGTGGGTCTCGTTCTCCACTCGTTGCTCTCCTCGTCTTCGTCCCTTGCCCGTGTGGCGTGGGGACGGGGGCGGGGAGCGCTCCAGTTGCGGGCCGGTCTTCGATCGAAGCTCTCGGTGCCCCGCTCACGCGGTGCTTCCGGGAGCCACTACCGAGGACCGGCGGCGGCGCGGAGCGCGTCCCCTCGTCTCGCCCGGGGCGCACCCGGGCACTTCCGCCGGACACGTTTCTTACGTGCCCGGTGACCACCGTACGCGTACGTACGGTACGCGTGGCCGTGGTCGGGGTCGTTCTGCCGTCACGCGTGCCACCAGCCTACAAAGAGAGCGGGCCGGGGCGCACGTACGGCAAAGGGAGCGGTCCCCTCAGTCGGGGAACCGCTCCCTCCGCGACGTCTTACTTGGCGCCCGCGGCACCGCGGCGGATGCCGAGGCGCTCGACCAGGGCACGGAAGCGCTGGATGTCCTTCTTGGCCAGGTACTGCAGAAGGCGGCGGCGCTGACCGACCAGGATCAGCAGACCACGACGGGAGTGGTGGTCGTGCTTGTGGGTCTTGAGGTGCTCGGTCAGGTCCGAGATCCGGCGCGACAGCAGGGCGACCTGGACCTCGGGGGAGCCGGTGTCACCCTCCTTGGTGGCGAACTCGGTCATGATCTGCTTCTTCGTAGCGGCGTCGAGCGACACGCGTACTCCTCTGTGATGTCTTCGCTTGCCTCCGAGCGCCCCTGGTCTTCGTCTCAGGGGAGGCTTCGGTGACTCGGGAGGCGGATGGGTCCGTCCGGTCGTCCGGGACCGCGTGTCGAACGCGGGGCTCGGGACGTGGGCACAGACGGCCTCGGACAGAGTAGCAGGGGCGGGAGCCGGTCTCGCCACGGCCCACAGCGGCCGACGAGGGTCGCACGGGGGCCGGCAGGGGCTCGCGCAGGGGCGCCGCACGCCCCCTGCCGGGGGCGCCGCGCCCCTGCGAGGGAAGCACGCGGAGGGTCTCGCGCTCCTTCGGGGGGTGTCCGGACAAGGAGGTGGTGAGGAGGGGCGCCGGCACGGCAGACTGGGCGGCCGGTTTCGCCGTCGGGTCGGAAGAGAAGCAGGGAGCGGGCAATGGGGACTCAGCAGGAGAAGGACGAGCTGTACGCGCTGGACATCTCGGGTGTCGAGTGGATCAGCGCGCCCGGGGCCGAGGAGCACGAGGAGCGCGTCGAGATCGCCTATCTGCCGGGCGGCGGCGTCGCCATGCGGTCCTCGCTCGACCCGGACACGGTCCTGCGCTACACGGAGGCCGAGTGGCGCGCCTTCGTACTGGGGGCGCGGGACGGGGAGTTCGACCTCAAGTAGGGGGAGGCGAGGCAGGGTGCCGGGAGCGTTCCGCCTCGCGTGGTGAAGGGCTGGGCACGCGTCGCCCGCGGGCGGGGGCGTGCCTTTTCCGCGGAGGGGGACGCCGAGGGCCGGGGCGGCCTGGGGTGCCGCGCGGTCGCGGTGAGTTGTGGTGATGGTGTGTGGACGGGCCCGGATTTGACCCTAGTTGCCCCTGGTGCGGTTCGCCCTCTTGCGCACATATGCCCTGCCCAGGCCGAAACCGCCTCGCTCCGAGGCGAGTTGTGACCGGCGGGAGCTGCCGGGGTGCTCGGCCCGGTGATTAGGCTGGGCGGGGGGCGCTGTGTGCGACGAAGCGTGCCGGAGAGCGGCCGGGCGGCAGTCGCGGTACGCGCCGGGAGCCCGCGGACATCACCCCGCCGCACGACATGAGGGTGCACGACCACACCAGGAGGCATTGTGAGCAGCGATCGGGACGGGTTCCGCGGGGGCGGCAACACACCCGTCGATGATCAGGCCGACGTGGAGTCCGCGGCAGAGACGACCGGCGAGTACACCTTCAGCGCCGATGCCTGGTACACCGCCGACGCCTCCTCGAGCGGCGGGGTCGCTCCGTTCGCGAGCCCTGGCGCGGGCGGCCGCGGGACGGACGACGCGGGCGACGGCGCGTCGCAGGCGGCGGGCGGCGACGGGGCCGGGGACGGCGGTGACGAGGCCGGGGAAGCGGAGCGCGACGGGGCGGCTCACGGGGCGCGCGAGCTGGGGGTTTCCCTCCCGGACGGGGCCGGCGGCGGGGCGGCGCGGACGTCGCTCTCCGAGGGGACGGACGGCGCCGGGACGAGCCCGGGAGCGGGTGCGCCGGGCGACGAGGACCGGGACTCCCTCGGTGCGGACTCCTTCGGAGCGGACTCGCTGGGCGCGGACTCCTTCGGAGCCGGCGCCGACGGGGAGGGCCGTGACGGCGAGGCCGACGACGGGGACGACGGGAACGGACCCGGGCCGCGGGAGAGCGACGCTCCGGAGAGCGTGCCCTCGGCCGGTGCGCCGTTGTCGCCCACCGATGTCGGCTTCTCGTTCGCGGCGGGCGGGCTGGGCGCACGTGGTGCCGCCGTGGTGGCCGCAGGCTCAGTGGCCGACGACGCGGAGGCGGCCTCGGCCGACGGCGCGAGTGACGAGGCGTCGGGAGGGAAGAGCCGGGCTCGGGGAGTCCTGGACGAGTTGATGGCGGAGAGCCAGGCGGGGCTGGACGGCCAGGACCGTCAGGACGAGCAGGAGAGGGAGGCGGCGGAGGCCGGGGCGGACGCGGCCCAGGACGTGGACGGGGCGTCCGGCGCGGACGGGGTGCCGCCCACCGCCTCGGACTCCCCCTCCGACACGGCGTCGGTGGTGGACGGTGGGGGGGAGGCGGCATCGTCGGCCGCGCTCTCCGCGACCCGGTTGTCGGCGCCGTCGGTCCCGGCGCCCGCTTCCGGGGCGGGCGCCGGGCGTCCGGTGTCGTTCGCCCGGCCCTTCTCCTCGCCGCCGGCCGGAGCCTCCGCCGACGCGCGCGGCGGGGATTCCGCTCCCGGTACCGGCGGTGACCACGGCGCGGCCGGCGGGTTCCGGCTGGACAAGCCCGGCGGGGAGCCGGGCCGCCCGGCGGAGGGGGCCGGTGTGGCGGAGGCCGACGGCTCCGGTGCGTCCGCTCCGTCCGGCGACGCAAGGAGCGGTTCTGGCTCCGGCGGTGACGCGGGCGTCGACTCGGGTTCCGCCACGGGTTCCGGAACCGGTGCGGGCGATTCCGGCGAGGCCACGGCCGACGGCCCCGCCCCCTCCGCGCCGGAGGACGGTGACGCCGCGCGGGGGCAGCAGCGCCCCGCGTTCAACGGCGGCTTCGCGCCGAACTGGGCGGACACGCCCGCACCGGGCCTGGTCCCGCCGTCGCACGCGCGGGTCGATCAGGCCGGCCACGGCGGCGGCCTGCCCGGCGTGCCCCCTCGTGCTGAACAGCCTCCGGCCGCGCCGAAGGAGGAGGCCCGAACGTCCCCGCCGCAGAGCGGGGCGGGCGCCGCAGACCTGGAGAGCGGCGACACGATGCGCTTCTCCGCGGCCGCGCTCAAGCAGGAGATCGCCCGGCGCGACGCCGAGGCGGAGGCCCGGCGTGCGGCCGCCGCGGAGCCCCCGCCCGCCGCTCCGCAGGCCGCGTCGGAGAGCGGCGCGGAGGATCGGCCGGCGGTGGAGACGCCCTGGTCGGCCGCCCCGTCGCCCGCCCCGTCGGAGGATGGTCCGCGCGACGCGGCCCCGTCGGCGCCGCCCGCCCCCCAGGACGCACCGCCGCCGTGGGGTCAGCAGGCTGCCGGGCCGCAGCAGGGCGGGCTGCCACCGCTGCCCGCCGCCTTCGCGCCCGCGGAGGGCGCCCCGTCGGCGCCGCCCGGCGCCCCGCAGTGGCCCGGGGCGGCGGCCACTCCCCCGGCGCCTCCGGCACCGCCCGCTCCCCCGGCGACCCCGCCCGCCCAGCAGATGCCGCAGCAGCCCGCGCAGGACCCCGGTGCCGCGCCGGGGCAGGCGCCGGGTGCCGCGGGCGGCTACGGGTTCCCGCAGCAGGGCCATGGGGCTCCGGCCCAGCAGCCCGGCCCCGGCGGCTACGGCTTCCCTCAGGCGGCCCAGCAGCCCGCCACGCCCACGCCCACGCCGCCACCGGTACAGGCTCCGGCTCCGGCTCCGGCCGCACAGCAGCAAGCCCCTCAGGCCGCGCACCCGCCGCAGAACCCCGGCCCGAACGCGTACGGTCTCCCGCCGCAGGGGATGCCGCAGGGCGGGCCGGGCGGCTACGGCTTCCCGCCGGCCCAGCCGCCCGCCGCTCCGGCCCCGCCCGAGGGCCCGCAGGTTCCGCCCGCCGCCCCGGGCCCGCACAGCAGTGGCGGCGAGCCCGGCGGCGGCCGGCCCGCTCCCGGGCAGGGAGCCGCCGGAACGCCCGGCGCCTACGGCTTCCCCCAGCCCTCCCCCGCGTCGCCGCCTCCCGCCGACACGCCGCAGGCCCCGCACCCCGCGCCGGGAGCCCCGTCCGGCGCGCCCGGTACGGGCCCGCAGGGCCCCGCCGCCGTCCCGCAGGACGCGGCGCAGGCACCGGGGACCCAGCCGGTCGGGGCGCCGCAGGCCCCGGAGGGGTACGGCTTCCCGCCGGCTCAGCAGCGGGCCGGGGCTCAGCCGGCGCCCGGGATGCCGCAGCAGGGGGTGCCGGGCCCGTCGTACGGCTACCCGGCGCCGCCGCAGCAGCCGCAGGCGGCCCCGGGGCAGCAGCCCCACTCGGGCGCGGGCGCTTTGCCGCCGCAGGCGCCGGTGGACCCGCGGACCGGGGCGGTCTGGCCGCAGGCGGTCCAGCACGACCAGCGGGAGCGGACCAACCCGGGCGCGCCGCTCGGTTACACGGCCGCGGTCGAACTGTCCTCGGACCGGCTGCTGCGCAACAACAAGCAGAAGGCGCGCAGCGGCCGGCCGGGGGCGGGCGGGCGGTTCAAGCTCGGCGGGAAGAAGGAGGAGGCCGAGCGGCTGCGGAAACTGGAGCTGATCCGCACCCCCGTGCTGTCCTGCTACCGCATCGCGGTCATCAGCCTCAAGGGCGGCGTGGGCAAGACGACCACCACGACCGCGCTGGGGGCCACGCTGGCCACCGAGCGGCAGGACAAGATCCTCGCCATCGACGCCAACCCGGACGCGGGAACGCTGGGCCGCCGCGTGCGGCGGGAGACCGGGGCGACCATCCGCGACCTGGTGCAGGCGATTCCGCACCTCAACTCGTACATGGACATCCGGCGGTTCACCTCGCAGGCGCCCTCCGGGCTGGAGATCATCGCCAACGACGTGGACCCGGCGGTCTCCACGACCTTCAACGACGAGGACTACCGGCGGGCGATCGACGTCCTGGGCAAGCAGTACCCGGTGATCCTCACCGACTCGGGGACGGGGCTGCTGTACAGCGCGATGCGAGGCGTGCTGGACCTCGCCGACCAGCTCATCATCATCTCGACGCCCTCGGTCGACGGGGCGTCCAGTGCCTCGACGACGCTGGACTGGCTGTCGGCCCACGGGTACGCGGAGCTGGTCTCGCGGTCGCTGACGGTCATCTCCGGAGTGCGCGAGACCGGAAAGATGATCAAGGTGGACGACATCGTCCAGCACTTCGAGACGCGGTGCCGCGGCGTGGTCGTCATCCCGTTCGACGAGCACCTGTCGGCCGGTGCCGAGGTGGACCTCGACATGATGCGGCCCAAGACCCGGGAGGCGTACTTCAACCTGTCGGCGCTGGTCGCGGAGGACTTCGCCCGGGCCCAGCAGCAGCAGGGCCTGTGGACCTCCGACGGGAACCCGCCGCCGGTGGCCGCCCCGCCGCTGCCGGGCCAGGCCCAGGCCCAGCCCGGGATGCCCGGCGCCGCGCCCTTGCCGCCGCACGCCCCGTACCCGCCGCAGGGCGGGGTGCCGCAGCAGCCGGGCGGTCCCGGGTACGGCTATCCGGCGCCGCAGCCTCCGGCCGGGCCGCAGCCCCCGGCGCACGGCGCGGGCGTACCGCCGCAGGGCGCCGCCCCGTACCCGCCGCAGGGCCAGCCGCAGCAGGCGCCGCAGCCGCCTCAGGCGCAGCCACAGGACGGTTACGGCTACCCCGCGCCGCAGCCCGGCCCGTGGGGGCAGCAGCATCCGGGGACGCCGGGCGCGATGCCGTACGGGCAGCCGGGGCAGTACCCGCCGCCAGGCGCCCCGTACCAGGCGCCCGGTCAGGCTCCGGGTCAGGTGCCCGGGCAGGGCCGGCCGGCCGCCGCCGAGGGGGAACAGCCCCCTCCGCAGTAGCAGTTGGCGCGTCGAATGAGAACCGGCCGTCGCCCGGGGGAGTCAGTCTCCCCCGGGCGGCGGCCGGTTGGCGTTCGACGGAGGACGCGGGGCGGCGGGGGATGCGCGTCCCCGCCCCGTACAGGGAGTTTCAGAGGACTGGACCAATGAGCGGGACCGCCCCCGACACCGCCCCGTTTCCCGCGCGTTACCGCAGGCCACACAGTGTTCGTGAACCGTTGACATGTTTAGACCAGCGCTGGTAGACACTCACATCACCCAACGGCGCTTCATGATCAAGCGGCCTTCCCTGTGCGAGCGACGACGCGAGGTCCCCGACCCATGGACAGACCAGAACAGCACGGCAGCTCATCGATACCCCCGGCCCGGCCCGGTCGCGGGAAGGCCCCCCGGCGAAGCGGCAGGCTCCGGCTGCTGGCGGCCTCGGGCCTGGCGGCGATGTCCCTGACGGCGGGGCTCGCCACGCCGCTCAACCCGGCACCCCACGAGGCCCGGGCCGACGACGGCGGCAAGAAGACGCTCACGGTCGCCGTCGCGCAGAGCGTCGACTCGCTGAGCCCGTTCCTCGCGCAGTCGCTGGTGTCGACCTCCATCCACCGGCTGATGTACGACTTCCTCACCAACTACAGCGCCAAGGACAACTCCACGGTGCCGGCGATGGCCACCGAGTGGGAGAGCTCGGAGGACAAGCTCACCTGGACCTTCGAGATCCGTGACGACGCCCAGTGGTCCGACGGCGAGAAGGTCACCGCCGAGGACGCCGCCTGGACCTTCAACACGATGATGGAGGACGGGGCGGCGGCGACCGCCAACGGCTCGTTCACCAACAACTTCAAGAAGGTCACCGCCCCCAGCGCCGACAAGCTCGTGGTGGAGCTGAAGAAGCCGCAGGCGACGATGACCGCGCTGGACGTGCCGATCGTTCCCCGGCACGTCTGGGAGAAGGTCGACGACTTCTCGAAGTTCAACAACGACCAGGACTTCCCCATCGTCGGCAACGGGCCGTTCGTCCTGACCGAGTACAAGCGCGACAGCTACGTGAAGCTCACCGCCAACAAGGACTACTGGCGCGGCGCCCCCAAGTTCGACGAGCTGGTCTTCCGCTACTACAAGGACCAGGACGCCGCCGTCGCGGCGCTCCGCAAGGGCGAGGTCTCCTTCGCGGCGGGCAGCCCGAACCTCACCCCGGCCCAGGCCGCCTCGCTGGCGAAGACCGACGGCATCAAGGTGAACGAGGGCCCGGGGCGGCGCTTCTTCGCGCTCGCCGTCAACCCGGGCGCGCGCACCAAGGACGGCGAGGAGTTCGGCGACGGGCACCCGGCGCTGAAGGACGCGAAGGTCCGTGAGGCGCTGTTCACCGCGGTCGACCGCAAGACCATCGTGGACCGGGTGTTCCAGGGCAAGGCCGTCGAGGGCGAGGGGTACGTACCGCCCCGCTTCGGCGACTACTTCTGGAAGCCCTCGGCCGGGCAGAAGCGCGCGTACGACCCGGCGAAGGCGGCGAAGCTGCTGGACGACGCGGGGTACGAGAAGAACGCGGACGGCAAGCGGGCCGGCAAGGACGGCGAGCCGCTCGACTTCCGCATCCTGTGCCACGCCACCGACCCCAACGACAAGGCGGTCGGCAAGTACCTCCAGGAGTGGTGGGGCGAGCTGGGCATCGGCCTGAAGGTCGACTGCCGCGACAACGTCTCCGACCCCTGGTCCGCCGGCGAGTACGACCTGGCCTTCGACGGCTGGTCGGTCAACCCGGACCCCGACTTCGTCCTCGGCATCCACACCTGCGCGGCGCTGCCGGACAAGCCGAAGGAGTCGTCGTCCACCGACAACTTCATCTGCGACAAGGAGTTCGACAAGCTCTACGGGCAGCAGCTCGCCGAGTACGACCCGGCCAAGCGCGCCGACCTGGTCAAGCAGATGCAGTCGCGGCTCTACGACTCGGGGTACATGAACGTGCTGGCGTACCCGAACGCCGTCGAGGCGTACCGCAGTGACCAGATCGAGTCGATCACCACGATGCCCGAGGACGCGGGCAACATCTACGGCCAGGACGGCTACTGGAGCTGGTGGTCGGCGGTACCCGCCGACGACGGCACGGCGTCCGAGGGCTCCGGCGGCGTCTCCACCGGCGCGGTGGCCGGCATCGGGGCGGCGGCGGTACTGGTGATCGGCGCCGCGGTCCTGTTCGCCGTCCGGCGCCGGGCCACCTCGGAGGACCGTGAATAGGCCATGAGTACCGACAGCACCGCGGCTCTCGTGAAGAGCCCGGGTGCCGTCCCCGACGGTCCGGCCGAGGCCGGGCCGTCGGGGCGCGGGCCCCGTTCGCGTTCCACCGCCGCCTATCTGCGCTACGTCGCGGGCAAACTGGCCGGCGCGGCCGTCTCCCTCTTCGCCGTCCTGGTCACCAGCTTCTTCCTGTTCCGCATGATCCCGGGCGACCCGGTCAAGCACATGACGCAGGGCCGCCCGGTCTCCACCGAACAGCTGGCCGCGATGCGCCGGGAGTTCGGGCTCGACCTGCCGATGTGGCAGCAGTTCACCGACTACTGCGGGAAGGCGCTCACCGGCGACTTCGGCATGTCGTACCAGTTCCGCGCCCCTGTCATCGACAAGGTCGCCGAGGCGCTCCCGGCGACGCTGCTGCTGACCGGCACCGCGTTCGTCCTCTACACGGTGCTGGGCATCTGGCTGGGGGCGCGCTCCGCGTGGCGCAGCGGGAAGTTCGGGGACCGGTTCAGCACGGCGTTCGCGCTGACGCTGTACTCGGTGCCGTCGTTCTGGCTGGGTCTGCTGCTCATCATCACGCTGTCGGTGGGGGTCGGGCCGATCCCCGGCATGTTCCCGACCGGCGGCATGGAGTCGGGGGGCCAGTCCGGCTTCGGGTACGTCCTGGACGTCGCCCACCACATGGTGCTGCCCGTGCTGACCCTGGTGGCGGTGGAGTACGCGCGGACCCTGCTGGTGATGCGCTCCTCGCTGCTGGACGAGATGGGCAGCGACTACCTGACGACGGCGCGGGCCAAGGGCCTGCGCGACGACGCGGTGCGCCGCCGCCACGCGGTGCCCAACGCGCTGCTGCCGACGGTGACGCTGCTCTTCGTCAACCTCGGCAACACCGTGGCCGGCGCCATCCTGGTCGAGACGGTCTTCTCCTGGCCGGGCCTCGGCGGACTCTTCTACCAGGCGCTGAGCGTGCCCGACCTGCCACTGGTGCAGGGATTGTTCTTCCTGTTCGCCGCCGCGGTGATCCTGATGAACACCCTCGCCGACGTGATCTATCCGCTGCTCGATCCCCGGGTGGGCCGATGACTGTGCACCAGAAGACGGACAGCGCCGCGGGGCAGGACGGCACGGCGCGGCGCGGCGCGCGGGCGCCGGCCCGGGCGCGGCGGCGGCACGCGGTGGCGCGGTTCTGGCGGCAGTACCGGTCGCACCGGGGCGGGGTCTTCGGGCTCGCCGTGCTGACGGTGATCGCGGTACTGGCGCTGGCGGCGCCGCTGCTGGCAGGCGAGGAGTCGCGGAGCGTCACCGACGCGACCGGCGGGGCGCTGGAGGAGCCGAGCGGGGAGTTCCTGCTCGGCACCGACCAGTTCGGCCGGGACGTGCTGGCGCTGCTGCTGTGGGGCACGAGGGTCTCCCTCATGGTGGGACTGCTCGCGGCGTTCCTGTCGGTGGCCATCGGAGCGCTGGTCGGCATCACCGCGGGGCACTTCAAGGGCTGGTACGCGACGGTCGTCATGCGGGTCACCGACTGGTTCCTGGTGATGCCGACGCTGGTGCTGGCCATCGCCCTGTCCACGGTCCTGGCCCGCTCCCTGTGGACGACGATCCTCGCGATCGGCGTCACCACCTGGCCCACCACGGCACGGCTGGTCCGGGCGCAGACCCTGGCGGTGGAGTCGCGGCCCTACATCGAGCGGGCGCGCGCGCTCGGCGGCGGGCACGGTCACATCATGTCCCGCCACGTGCTGCCCAACGTGATGCCGCTGGTCCTCGCCCAGACCACCCTGGTCATCTCGCTGGCGATCCTCACCGAGGCGACGCTGGCCTTCCTCGGCCTCGGCGACCCGACGGTCGTCTCCTGGGGCGGGCTGCTCCAGGACGCCCGGGAGGCGGGCGCGGTCAGCGCCGGCAACTGGTGGTACATCGCCCCGCCCGGGCTGGCCATCGCCCTGGTCGCCCTCGCCTTCACCCTGTGCGGGCGTGCCATCGAGTCCGTACTCAACCCCAAGCTGGGGGTGTCCCGTTGACACCGCACGACACACACGCCGGACCGGCCGCCGCGGCCGCACCGGGCGGCGGCACGCCGCTGCTGGAGGTACGGAACCTGGAGGTGACGTACGCGCGCGGCCCCGGCTCCCCCGCCGTACCGGCGGTGCGGGGCGTGGACCTGCGCCTTGAGGCAGGACAGAAGCTGGGGATCGCCGGGGAGTCGGGGTGCGGCAAGTCGACGCTCGCCCTCGCGCTGCTGCGGCTGCTGCCCGCCTCGGCCGGGCTCTCCGGGGAGATCCTCCTGGACGGCGAGGACATCCGCACCATGTCGTGGGGACGGCTGCGGGCGGTGCGCTGGGCGGGCGCCTCCGTGGTGTTCCAGGGCGCCATGCACTCCCTGAACGCGGTGCACCGCATCGGTGACCAGATCGCCGAGCCCATCCTGCTGCACCGCAAGGCGACGCCGGCGGCCGCACGGCGCCGTGCGGGCGAACTGCTGGAACAGGTGGGGCTGCCGGCCGCGCGCGCCCAGGCGTACCCGCACGAACTCTCCGGCGGGCAGCGCCAGCGCGTCATGATCGCGATGGCGCTCGCCTGCGATCCGCGGCTGGTCATCGCGGACGAGCCGACGACCGCGCTCGACGTGATGATCCAGGCGCAGATCCTGCGGCTGATCGAGGGACTCGTCGCCGACCAGGATCTGGGGCTGATCATGATCAGCCACGACCTGGCGGTGCTCTCCGACACCTGTGACCGGCTCGCGGTGATGTACGCGGGCCGGGTCGTCGAGGAAGGTCCGGCGAAGGAGGTGTACGCGGACGCCGCGCACCCGTACGGGCGGGCGCTCTCCTCGGCGTTCCCGCGCATCGGCGACCCGGTGTCGCGGCGCGCGCCGCGCGGGCTGCCGGGCGACCCACCGGACCCGTCGGCGGTGCCGGGCGGCTGCGCCTTCCATCCGCGGTGCCCGGTGGCGCTGGACATCTGCGCCACGCAGGACCAGCTACTGCGGGTCGCGGGGCCCGGGCGGCGGGCGGCGTGTGTCCGGGCCGGGGACGACGGAGCGGGGGACGGAGCGGTGCCGGTGGCCGGGGAGGCCGCCGACGGGGCCACGCCCGAGGGCGTTTCGCAGACGACGGGGAGCGGGTCATGAAGGACGCGGAGACGGACACGGTGCGGGGCGGCCCGGCGCCCGACGGGGCGCTGGACGAGGCGGGCCACGGGGCGCGCGACCTGGGGTTCTCCGCCTCGGAGGGGAGCGGCCCCGGGGCGGGCGGAGAGGCGGCTCCGCTGCTCAGCGCGGAGCGGGTGAAGGTCGTCTTCCCTGGCCGGCGAGGCGACGCCGAGGCCCGTGCGGTGGACGGGGTGGACCTCGACGTCCGCCCCGGCGAGATCGTGGCCCTGGTCGGCGAGTCGGGCTGCGGGAAGACGACGCTGGCACGGTCGCTGCTGGGCCTGGTCACCCCCACGGCGGGGCGGGTCACCTTCGACGGGAGACCACTGGAGTACGCCTCGCGCGCCCTGAAGGCGTACCGCAGACGCGCCCAGCTCGTCCTCCAGGACCCGAGCGGCTCCCTCAACCCCCGCCACACCGTGTACGAGGCGGTCGCGGAGGGGCTGCGCATCCACGGTCACGCCGGGGACGAGCAGGCGGCGGTGGCCGACGCCCTGTCGCGGGCGGGGCTGCGACCGCCGGAACGGTTCTTCCTGCGTCACCCGCACGAGCTGTCGGGCGGTCAGCGCCAGCGTGTCGTCATCGCGGGCGCCCTGGTGCTGGAGCCGGAACTGATCGTCGCCGACGAACCGGTCGCCTCCCTGGACGCCTCGGTACGCGGAGAGATCCTGGCGCTGCTCCTGCGGCTCCGCGACGAGCTGGGCCTCTCCGCTTTGATCGTCACCCACGATCTGGGCCTGGCCTGGAACATCGCCGACCGGGTCGCGGTGATGTACCTCGGCCGCATCGTGGAGACCGGCGACGTCGAGCGGGTCCTGACGGCGCCGCGCCACCCGTACACCCGCGCGCTGCTCTCGGTGCTCCCGGAGTCCGAGACCGAGCCGGTGGTCCTGACCGGCGAGCCCCCGGACCCCTCCCGGGTGCCGGGAGGCTGCCGCTTCCACGCCCGCTGCCCGGTGCTCGCCTCCGGCGAGGCGGAACGGGCCGGCGTGGCCGACGCCTGCCGGACCAAGGACCTCCCCGTCCTGCCGGGGAGCGGCCCCGCGGCGGTGGCCTGCCACTGGGCGAAGGCCGTGGGGGCCGAGGGAAGCTGACGGGGTGCCACCGGCCACGCCAGGTGGCGTGGGCGCGTCCCGGCCCTCCCTGGGCGACGCGCGCTCACCGTCGGGTGACATCCTGACGGCAGCGTGACACCGGTGGCCGACGCGGCCGCGGCGGGTTCTGAGGAGGACGGGGCTGTGGGACGACGGGGCGGGAGGGCCGCGTCGGGGCGCGGCGACGGGGGCGGCGAGGCCGGCCGGCGGGACGTGCCCGGACGGGGCGCGCGGAACGGGGCGGCGGACGGACGGCGGGGCGGACGGGGCGGCACGGCCGACGGGGCGTCGAGCGCGCGCAGCGGCGCCGCGGACGGGGCACCCGGCCCGGCACCGAACGCACCGAACACCGCGGCCGGCGGCGCGGCCGGCCAGGCGCGGAGCGCGTCGTACGGCGCCGGAACGCCCCGCACGCCGCGGACGGAGCTGCGCGGCGACTGCGCGCGCTGCTTCGGGCTGTGCTGCGTGGCGCTGCCGTTCTCCCGGTCCGCCGATTTCCCGGTCGACAAGCCCGGCGGCAGCCCGTGCGGCAACCTCCAGGCCGACTTCGGGTGCGGCATCCACGCCGAACTGCGCCCCCGCGGCTGGACGGGCTGCACCGTCTTCGACTGCCACGGGGCCGGGCAGCAGGTCTCACAGGTGACGTTCGCCGGCGAGGACTGGCGTGGTGCGCCGGACACGGCGCGGCGGATGTTCGCCGTCTTCGCGGTGATGCGCCCCGTGCACGAACTCCTGGCCTACGTCACCGACGCCCTGGACCGCGCCGAGACCCGCCCCGTCCACACCGCGCTGCACCGCGCCCACGCCACGCTGAGCGAGCTGGCCGCGGCGGACGCCGACACGGTGCTCGCCGCCGACGTCGGCGCGCTGCGCGCGGCGGTCAATCCAACGCTGCTGCGCGCGGGCGACCTGGTGCGGGCGCGGTCGCCGCGGCGCGGGCCCGTGCACCGGGGCGCGGACCTGGCCGGCGCCCGGCTGCGCGGCGCGGACCTGCGGGGCGCGAGCCTGCGCGGGGCGCTGCTGATCGGCGCGGACCTGCGCGGCGCCGACCTCCGCTGGTCCGATCTGATCGGCGCGGACCTGCGCGGCGCGGACCTCTCCGGAGCCGACCTGCGCGGCAGCGTCTACGCGACGGGTACCCAGCTCGCCGCCGCCCGGGGCGACGCCGCGACCCGGCTGCCGGAGGCGGTGCCCCGCCCCGAGCACTGGGCGGCGGAGGGACCGGTGCCGCCCGAGGCGGCGCGCGCCTCGTAGAGCGGACGCGGCGTCAGACAGCGGGGTGCGTCGGGGCGTCGGCGGCCGCGACGAGCTCGCGGCAGCGCGCGACGTCCCGGGACATCGCTTCCAGGAGGTCCTCGAGCGAGTCGAACTTGGCCTGGCCGCGCACGAAGGCGAGGAAGTCGACGGCGACGTGCTGGCCGTACAGGTCGAGGCCGACGCGGTCGATGGCGTACGCCTCGACGGTGCGTTCGGTGCCGTCGAACTGCGGGTTGGTGCCCACCGAGATGGCGGCGGGCATCGCCTCGCCCTCGGCGTTCAGCCAGCCCGCGTAGACGCCGTCGGCGGGGATCGCCGTGTAGGGGAGGGTCTCGACGTTGGCGGTGGGGTAGCCGAGTTCGCGGCCGCGCTGCGCGCCGCGGACGACGACGCCCTCGACGCGGTGGGGGCGGCCGAGGATCTCGGCGGCGCCCGCCACGTCCCCCTCGGCGACCAGGCGCCGGGTGAGCGTGGAGGAGAACGGCACACCGCCGCCCGCCGCGCCGCGGACGACGAGGTCGACCACCTCGACCTCGTAGTCGTAGGTGGCGCCCAGCTCCGCGAGGACCGCCACGTCGCCCCCGGCGCGGTGTCCGAAGCGGAAGTTGGGGCCCTCGACGACGAGCCGGGCGTGCAGCCGGTCGACCAGCACCTTGGCGACGAACTCGGCCGGGGAGAGCTGCGAGAACTCACTGGTGAACGGCAGGACGAGCAGGGCGTCGACGCCCAGCTCGGCGCAGAGTTCCGCGCGGCGGTGGTGCGGGGCGAGCAACGGCGGGTGGGTGCCGGGGCGGACCACCTCGCTGGGGTGCGGGTCGAAGGTGACGACCACCGTCGGCAGTCCGGCCTCCCGTGCCCGCTCCACGGCGCGCCCGATGATCAGCTGATGGCCGCGGTGCACGCCGTCGTAGGAGCCGATGGTGACGACGCTGCGCCCCCAGTCCTGGGGGATGTCCTCCAAGCCACGCCAGCGCTGCACTGTGACCGCTCCTCGTCGAACCTGTGTGTGGTGGTGGGCGTCTTAGCCGGTCTAAGAGTGCCATGCCGACGGTACGCGCTCCGCATCGGGCGTCCCGGCCGGCGGCGTCCGGGCGCCGGGGCCCGCCACGTCCTCGATCGTCCGCAGACCGCCGGCGCCGACCAGCGCACGCCACCCGGCGGGATCCTCGTCGTACCAGGCCAGGGCGTGCGCCGCGCGGCCCGGCACCGTCCTGGCCAGTTCCGCGAGACACCGGTCGAGGCGGCGGGCGCCGTCAGTACTGCGCACCAGCGCCGTGCCGACGCGCAGCACGGCGCCCCGCAGCCGCGCGGCGTCTCCTGCCCGGTCCCCCGCCGCCGCGCCGGGACGGGTGTCGTGGCGGACGACCAGCGCGACGAGAAGCGCCTCCAGGACGTCGGGATGGCTCTCGTCCCGGAGCAGCTCCTCGAACAGCTCGCCGCGCAGCGCGGCGGCGGGAGCTCCGCCGGGCGCCGCGAGCGGCGCCAGCGCGGCACGGACGGCGGGCGGCCCCGTGCGGAACGCGGACCGCGCCAGCGCCCCGGCCTCCGCGTCACCGCCCTGCTCCAGACGGCGTTCGGCGTACGCGGCGACATGGCCGGCCGTGTCGGGCCGCGCCCGCAGCAGCGCCCGTACGAACTCCGCGACGTCGGCGGCGACCGCGGGGGACGTCTCCTCGGCCAGGACACGCAGTACGTCGCCGGCCTGGCTGCCCGGGGCGGCGAGGCGGCACCGGAAGGCGTCCAGGACGGGGCCGGGATGGGTGGTGAGCGCGGTGCCGAGCGCTTCGGCGGTGAGCTGCGGGTCCTGGGCGGAGGCGAACCGGGCGGCCGCCTGCGCGGCGTACCGGGCGCGGCTCACCGGGTCGCGGACCAGCAGGGCCAGCGCGCCACCGTGCAGGGCGGCGTCGGCGGTACGGGAGAGCAGGGTCGCGGCGGCGCCCCGGAGCAGTTCGCGGTCAGAGTCGGTCGCGGCGTGCGGGGCGGCGCGCAGGCCGTAGGCGACGGCGGCGACGCGGCGGGCGGGGCGCGGGTCGGCGGACCAGCGGGCCACACCGCGGCAGACGGCACCGGGGTCCTCCTGGGCGAGAGTGGCGAGCAGTTCGTCGGCGCGCTCGTGCCCGTCGGCGACCAGGGCGTCGGCGAGTGTGTCGGCGCTGCCTTCGCGGTGCGTGTACAGCAGGGCCTGAGCGGCGGTGGCGACGGTCGCTGCGGGCAGGGCGGGGAGCCGCCGGTCATCGGTGAACCAGGCACAGAGCAGCGGCTGCACGGTCCCCGGGTCGGCCACCAGGAACTCACCGGCCGCGGCCAGGAAGCGGTCCTCGCCCCCGGTGCCGTCCGCCACCACCAGCCGCCGCAGGAGGTCGGCCCGCTCCTCGGCGGGAAGCGCGAGCGCCGCCCAGAACCACGGCCCGAAGTCCGGCGGCACCCCGTGGTCGCGGGCCCGCTCGGCGACCCACCCGGCCAGCGCCCTGAGCACACCCGCGTACGGCGTGCAGTCGGGCAGCCGGAGCAGTGTCTCGCCCAGCAGCCGCACCGCCCACCACGGGGCGAGCGCGCGACGCGGGTCACGAGGCTCGCCCTCTCCGCCGGAGCGGCGCGCGGCGGCGGTGCGGCCGCGGGGCGTGCACGCGTTCTCCCAGGTCGCGCGCCCCGTACGGGGCGGCGTGGGGTACGGGGCGGGAGGCTCCGTGGCGGCGGGGACGGAGGGCTCCGTCCGGTGCGGGGCGCCGGAGTGCCGTGGGGTCGGCCGGCCCCGTGCGCCGGGACCGCCGGGACCGCCGGAACCGCCGGAACCGCCGGAAGCACCCTCCGGCATCGCCCACCGCTCACCGGGCAGCGAGGGGCCCGCGGTGGCACCGTCCGAGGTCCGCGCACCGGCCATGTCGACGGCACCGGCCCTGTCCGGAACGTCCTCGGCGCCGCCTGCCCTCGTACCGCGCGCGCCCCGTCCGGCGGACGCCCCGACTCCGTCATACGCGGACGGACCGGCCGGCGGCGGCCCGTCTCCTTCCTCCGGCCCGTCTCCCTCCGGCGGGCCGTCAACCACAGGTGTCCTCCGCTCCCGGTCGGGAGCCCACTGCTGACGCGGAACCCGCGCGACGCGTGGCCCGGACGTGTCGTCCGACGTCAGGAACTCGTCCGCGGCCTCGATCAGACCCACCAGCCGCCGGGACAGTTCTTCCTCGCCCCGGTTCCGGGCCAGGTGCAGCAGCGCCTCGACCACGGGACCGATGCGGTGCCGGGGGACGGGCAGGGTCCGGGGAGGAGCGGCGGGCGCCCGGCGGGACGCCGCCCGGCCGGGCGTGTGCGGCACGGCTGGCGCGGGCTCGTCCGGTCCGTCGCCCGCCCCGTGGGAGTCCGCTCCGGCCGGTCCCGCCTGCTTACCGACTCGTGGCCCGCCAAGCCGCGCGTTCAGCCCGGCTCCGGCCTCGGCACGTGCCCGGCCACGCCCGGGCACGTCCTCCTCGCCGGGTGCGGCGCCCCGTTCGAGCCGCCCCGTGCCCTCCGCGTCCGGCAGACCGAAGGCCGCCTCCGCCGCCTGGTCACCCGCCCCGGCCCGGTCACCGGGCGAGGCCCCGTCCCGCGCCGTCAGGCGCCCCGTGGGCCCCGACTCCGCCCGGTCCACGGCGCGGCCCCGCCCAGCGGCGCCGCCCCTGTGCGCCTGCCCGTCCGCAGCCACGTCCCCGTCGGCGTCGGCACCCCCGCCACGCACCCGCCCCGACTCGGCGGCAGCAGCCCGTTCGGCCATCCGCCGACGCCGCCGCACCGTCGCTCGCGGCAGCTCCCGCTCCCCGGCGCCGTCGGCCGGCTCCCCCGCGCCTCCAACCGCCGACACGCCGTCATCCGCTCCCCCTCGCATCCCGGCCCCGGCCCCGGCCGCCTCCGTGTCCCAGTCCTTCGCGCCCGGTAGCGGCGCCCCGGCCCGCGACACACAGCCCTCCGCGTCCCCGCCGGCGGCGCCCCCCGCCCGCCAACGGTGCACCAACGCCGTCAGCGCCGCGTCCACGTCGAGATGGGCACCCTGGATCCAGTCCCCCAGCTCCTCGTGGGCGAACCGGTACCCGGCCCCGGCCGGAATGATCAATCCTTCGGTGAGGATCGCCGAGGCCCACCCGGACAGCTCTCCCAGCCGTCCGCCTCCGGTCCCCCAGGGGAAGAGCGACTCGAAGCTCTCCCGGTCCAGTTCCCCCTGCCCCGGCCCCAGGCAGCGGCGCGCCGCCTCGTGCAGCCGGCCGGCGACACGCGCCGCGACCCTGCGCAGCGCCGTGCCACGCAGCCCGTGCGGGGCGGCGAGCCGCACCGCCGTACGCAGGCACACCAGGTCGAGGTAGGCCGAGAGGACCGCGTCGCGGTCGAGGGGCGGTGCCGCGCCGTCCACGCCCGGACGCCGGTCCGTCGTGGGATCGGGGACTCCGGGGGGCAGGGCACGCCGGACGTCGGCCAGGAGCCGCAGCGTGAGGGGATGGCGCGCGTGCCGTTCGGCGAGCAGGCCGTCGGGGAGGCCGTACCGGGCGCGGGCCTTCGCGGCGGCGGCCTCGGGGAGGTCCCCGAGCGGTACGCAGTCGGTCAGGGGACGCCCCTGCTGGGGCCCGGCAGGGGCGTGGCGGAGCGCACCGGGGAACAGGCCGCACACCTGTTCCCAGTACTCGGGGCGGCACCCGACGACCAGCTTGGCGCCCGTCCGGGCCAGCCACGCCGCGGTGCCGGTCGTCCAGCCGGAGAGGCGGTGGGCGAGCGCGGGCGGCATCTCCTCCGGTCCGTCGAGGAGCAGCACCAGGGGGCGCCCGGCCCGGCGCGCCAGCCGTGCGACCTCCTCCGGCGACGCGTCGCCCTGCGGCGCGGCCTCGACCGGGGCGGCGGGGCCCGCCGCTTCGACGATGCGGGCCGCGCGCGCCAGGGCCCGTCGTGCGGCGTCGCCCACATCGAGGTCGTCCGGAAGCAGGTCGGCGCCGCGCAGCCAGACCGTCGGCGCGGGGCACGCCCCCGCGGCACGGCGCGCGGCGAACGCCGCCAGCTCCGTGGTGCGCCCCGTTCCGGGCGCCCCGACCAGGCCGAGGACCAGGCACGGCCCATCCTCGAAGGCGGCGAGCTCCGCGGCGGTGCCGGGCCGTTCCACCGGCGGGGCGCTGGAGCCGCGGGGCCCTTCCGAGCCGACCGTGGTCGCGGTCAGCTGGAGCGCTCCGGCGAGGTTGAGGCCGGGGCCGAGCGCGGGGACGGTCGCCTCGTTGCGCGCGAGCAGCGCGGCGAGGGCTCCGCCCGGCGCGTCCTGTGCGGCGGCCCGCAGCGGCACCGCGAAGCAGCCCTGGCGCCCTACCTCCAGCGACGGGGTGAGGACACCCACGACCTGCCCCGTGGCGGCCTCGACCACCGGTCCGCCCGCCGCTCCCCCGCCCGGCCGGGCGGCGTTGCGGCCGTCGGTGCCGATGGCCAGTTCCAGGCCGGCCGCGAGCGCCCCGTCGGCCCCGTCCCCCGCGAACGGCGCGGGCCCCAGCACCCGGGCCTGACGCCAGCCGCCCGCCGCCACGAGGACGTAGGCGCCGCGTGCAGCCTCCTCGGCCGCGACCGGCAGCGGCACCACCGCGAGCCCCGGCGCGCACAGCAGGGCGAGCCCGCTGCCCGGGAGGAGGGTGACGGCGCCGACGCGTACCGGCCGGCCCGGGCCGTCGGCGGGTCTCAGCAGGATGTCGGGCAGACCGCGTACCGCCTCGTACGCCGTGACGACGGTGCCCCGGTCGTCCGCGAGGAAGCCGCTGCCCCACTGCCGCCCCGTGCCGTCCTCGACGTGGACCAGCGCGCCGGCTGGTCCGGACACGCGGCGGGGCGGCGCCACCGGCCCGGCCTGCGCGGGCCGGACTTTCGGCGGGGCCTCGTTCTCCCGGTTCTCCGGCGCCGTCTCCGGGGCGCCCCCGGTAACGCCGTCGCCCCGTCCTGCCCGCTCCTCCCGGTGCCCAGTGCTCGGGCCCCCTACCGGCATCGTCCGTCCCTTTCCGCAGCCGCTCGCCCCGACCGTAGGACGGGCGGATCGACCGGGCGCGGAGTGGGCCGAACGCGCCCCCCTGCACTCCGCCTGTTCACTCCGAGCGCCCGCCCGGGAGGGTGAATCTCCGGGCGCGTACGGGAAGACAACCTTCAGGGAGGGGCGCTGTGGAGCGGTGGGTCAGGGACGCACCGCTCCACAGCGGGAGGCCGGGCGGGTCAGGCGAAGACGGCGACGCTCCTGGCGCGCCCCTTCTGTTCCTCCACCAGGGCCAGGCAGCGTCCGGCCGGGTCGAAGACGCCGACGGGCCCCTGACCCGCGTACTCCTCGGGCATGTCGATACGCACGCCGTTGAGGACGAGCTTCGCGCGCCGTTCGTCGAGGTCCCAGCGCGGGAAGGCCGCGGCGGCGGCCTCGGCGACGGGCATCACCGTCAGCTCCTCCTGGAGCCGCTCCAGGGTCTTCGCCGCGTCCAGCCCGTAAGGCCCGACGCGGGTGCGCCGCAGCGCCGTGAGATGGCCGCCGACGCCGAGGGCGGCGCCGAGGTCACGGGCGAGCGCGCGGATGTACGTACCCGAGGAGCAGACGACGGAGACGACCAGGTCGAGGACGAGGGTGCCGTCGGCGGCCTTGTCCGCACGGACGTCGTGGACGGTGAAGGACGAGACGGTGACCGGGCGGGCCGGGATCTCGAACTCCTCGCCCTCGCGGACCCGCGTGTACGACCGCTTGCCGTCGATCTTGATGGCGCTGACCTTGGACGGCACCTGCATGATGTCGCCGGTCAGCGCGGCGACCCCGGCGTCCACCGCCGCCCGGCCGATGTCCGAGGCGTCCGTGGAGGCGGTGATCTCGCCCTCGGCGTCGTCGGTGACGGTGTTCTGGCCGAGGCGGACGGTGCCCAGGTACTCCTTCTCCGTCAGCGCGAGGTGGCCGAGGAGTTTGGTCGCGCGTTCCACGCCCAGGACGAGGACCCCGGTCGCCATGGGGTCCAGGGTGCCGGCGTGTCCCACGCGGCGTGTCCGGGCGATGCCGCGCATCTTGGCGACGACGTCATGAGAGGTGAAGCCGGACGGCTTGTCGACGATGACCAGGCCGTCCGGCACCGTGCTGGACTGCTTCATTCGGCGGTGTCGTCCTCGTCCCGCTCGTCGGCGTCCGTCTCGCCGGGCTTGCGGTAGGGGTCCGCCTCGCCCGCGAACTTCGCTCCCGCCGACGCCTGGCGGACCTCGGCGTCCTTGTTCCGCGCCTTGTCGAGCAGGTCGTCGATGGTGCGGGCGTTGTCGGGCAGCGCGTCGGGGACGAAGGCGAGGGTCGGGGTGTACCGCACCCCGGTCTGCCGTCCCACCTCGGAGCGGAGGACGCCCTTGGCGCTCTCCAGGGCGGCCGCTGAGGCGGCCCGCTCCTCGTCGTCACCGTAGACCGTGTAGAAGACCGTGGCCTCCCGCAGGTCGCCGGTGACGCGGGCGTCCGTGATCGTGACGAAGCCCAGCCGTGGGTCCTTGATGCGTCGGTCCAGGGTCTCCGCCACGACGACCTGGATGCGATCGGCCAGTTTGCGGGCCCGCGCGTTGTCGGCCACCGGTCCGTTCCCTTCTTGGTGTGCGACGGGACACCGTGCGGTGTCCCGGTTGTTCAGTCATCCTCGCCGTGGAACCGCCGCCGTACGGACAGCAGCTCCACCTCGGGCCGGGCGGCCACCAGCCGCTCGCACCGGTCCAGCACGTCCGAGAGGTGCCCGGGGTCCCCCGACACCAGGGCGACCCCGATCTCGCACCTGCGGTACAGATCCTGGTCGCCGACCTCCGCCGCGCTCACCGAGTACTTCCGCTGGAGCTCGGCGACGATCGGCCGGACGGCTGAGCGTTTCTCCTTCAACGACCGTACGTCGCCCAGGAGCAGGTCGAAGGAGAGCGTCCCCACATACATGTGTGTCCGGATGTCCCGCCGGTACGGGGTCGTGGTGCCGGCCGCCGGACGTGGTCCGGCGGGCGGCACGGTCAGCGCCCCGCCGCGGCGGGCGGGGCCAGCTGAACCGTACACGCAACGGCCGGGGCCGATCGACGGGATTTGCCCCGCCGACCGGCCCCGGTCACGCAGCCTCGCGTCAGGCGCGCGGCTTCTCGCGCATCTCGTACGTCGCGATGACGTCGTCGATCTTGATGTCGTTGAAGTTTCCGAGGTTGATACCGCCCTCGTAGCCTTCGCGGATCTCGGTGACGTCGTCCTTGAAGCGGCGCAGACCGTCGATGTTGAGGTTCTCCGCCACGACCTTTCCGTCGCGGACCAGGCGCGCCTTGGTGTTGCGCCTGACCTCTCCGGAGCGGACGAGGACACCCGCGATGTTGCCCAGCTTGGACGAGCGGAAGACCTCGCGGATCTCCGCCGTACCGAGCTCGACCTCTTCGTACTCGGGCTTGAGCATGCCCTTGAGGGCCGCCTCGATCTCCTCGATGGCCTGGTAGATCACCGAGTAGTACCGGACGTCGACGCCCTCGCGCTCCGCCATCTGCGCGGCACGGCCGGCCGCACGGACGTTGAAGCCGATGACGATGGCGTCGGAGCCCATCGCCAGGTCGATGTCCGACTCGGTGACCGCACCCACACCGCGGTGCAGCACCCGGATGTCGACCTCTTCGCCCACGTCGAGCTGGAGCAGCGAGGACTCCAGGGCTTCGACGGAACCGGAGGCGTCACCCTTGATGATGAGGTTGAGCTGCTTGATCTCGCTGTTCTTGAGGACCTCGTCGAGGTTCTCGAAGGAGATCCGGCGGGTGCGCTTGGCGAACGCCGCGTTCCGCTCGCGGGCGGCACGCTTCTCGGCGATCTGACGGGCCGTACGGTCCTCGTCGACCACCAGGAAGTTGTCGCCGGCGCCCGGGACGTTGGTGAGACCCAGCACGAGGACCGGGGTCGAAGGCGTCGCCTGTTCGACGTTCTCGCCCTTGTCGTCGAGCATCGCGCGGACCCGGCCGTAGGCGTCACCGGCGACCATCGTGTCGCCGACGCGGAGGGTACCGCGCTGGACGAGCACGGTGGCGACGGCACCGCGGCCCTTGTCGAGGTGGGCCTCGATGGCGATGCCCTGCGCGTCCTGCTCCGGGTTGGCCCGCAGGTCGAGCGAGGCGTCGGCGGTGAGGACGACGGCCTCCAGCAGGGACTCGATGTTCTGGCCCTGCTTGGCGGAGATGTCGACGAACATCGTGTCGCCGCCGTACTCCTCGGCCACCAGCCCGAACTCGGTGAGCTGGCCGCGCACCTTGGTCGGGTCGGCGCCCTCGACGTCGATCTTGTTGACCGCGACGACGATCGGGACCTCGGCCGCCTTGGCGTGGTTGAGCGCCTCGATGGTCTGCGGCATCACACCGTCGTTGGCCGCCACCACGAGGATCGCGATGTCGGTCGACTTGGCACCACGGGCACGCATGGCGGTGAACGCCTCGTGACCGGGGGTGTCGATGAAGGTGATGCGGCGGTCCTCGCCGTTCACCTCGGTCGCCACCTGGTAGGCACCGATGTGCTGGGTGATGCCGCCGGCCTCGCCGGACGCCACGTTGGTCTTGCGGATGGCGTCGAGCAGGCGGGTCTTGCCGTGGTCGACGTGACCCATGACGGTGACCACCGGCGGACGGGCCACGAGAGCCTCGTCGCCGCCCTCGTCCTCACCGAACTCGATGTCGAAGGACTCGAGCAGCTCGCGGTCCTCCTCCTCGGGGCTGACGATCTGAACGGTGTAGTTCATCTCGTCGCCGAGGAGCTGCAGCGTCTCGTCGGAGACCGACTGCGTGGCCGTGACCATCTCGCCGAGGTTCATCATCACCGCGACGAGCGACGCCGGGTTGGCGTTGATCTTCTCGGCGAAGTCGGTGAGGGAGGCACCACGCGACAGGCGAACGGCCTCGCCGTTGCCGCGCGGCAGCATCACGCCGCCGACCGACGGGGCCTGCATGGCCTCGTACTCCTGGCGCCTCTGCCGCTTCGACTTGCGACCGCGACGCGCGGGACCGCCGGGACGGCCGAAGGCGCCCTGGGTGCCACCACGGCCACCGGGGCCGCCGGGACGGCCGCCGAAGCCGGGACGGCCACCGAAGCCGCCGCCACCACCGGGACGGCCGGCGAAGCCGCCGCCACCACCGGGACGACCGCCGCCACCGCCACCGGGACGGCCGGCGAAGCCGCCGCCACCACCGGGACGACCGGCACCGGCGCCGCCCGGACGGCCAGCGCCGGCGGGGCCACGGCCACCGGGACCCGGACGCGGGCCCGCGGCGGGACGCTGCGGCATCATGCCCGGGTTCGGACGGTTGCCGCCGGCAGCGGGACGCGGGGCCTGCGGCCTGGGCATGTTGCCCGGGCTCGGGCGGCCCGCGCCGCCCTGGCCGCCCTGCGGACGCGGAGCGCCGGCCGGACCGCCCTGCGGACGGGGAGCTCCGGGAGCGCCCTGGCCGCCGCCGGGACGCGGGGCGCCACCGGGACGGGGGGCCTGCGGACGGCCCATGCCGGTGGAGCCACCGGAGGTGAAGGGGTTGTTGCCGGGACGCGGTCCGGCGGGACGACCACCGGGACGCGGGGCCTGGCCGCCGGGACGCGGCGCGCCCTGGCGCTCGCCACCACGGCCGCCCTGCTCGCCGCGCTGACCCTGGCCCTGGCCCTGGCCGGGAGCCGGACGGTTGCCCGGCTTCGGGGCCGGGCGCGCGCCGGGCTTCGGGGCGTTGGCCGCGGGAGCGGCCGGGGGTGCCGTGAACTCCGGCGCGGCGGGCGCGGGCTTCGCGGGCGCCGCCGGTCCGGGCTTGGGACCCGGCGCCGGGCGCGGGCCCGGAGCGGGCGCGGGCTTCTCGGCGGCGGGCTTGGGGGCCGGCTTCGGGGCGGCCGGACGGGCCGCCTGAGCCGGGGAGGGTGCCGACGCGGGGGTCGGCTTGGGCGCGGCCTTGCGCGGCGCGCCGGGCTTGGGCGCGGCCTTGCCGCCGCCGTTGCCCTGCTGGAATGCATCGGTCAGCTTGCGTACAACGGGCGCCTCGATGGTCGAGGACGCCGATCGGACGAATTCACCGAGTTCTTGGAGCTTGGCCATGACGGCCTTGCTCTCGACGCCGAACTCCTTGGCGAGTTCGTATACCCGGACCTTAGCCACTTCGCTCCTTTTAGGTCCGGGGTGCGCCGGACCGTCGCTACTTCATGGGCGTACTCATCGCGTACTCATCGAGTGCTCATCGCAATCTCGACCTACTTCCAACTCGCGAGGTACCTGGGCCGCGCGGGAAGTCCACGCGGCGCTCTTACGGTGTTGCCCGGCCGGCAACGGTCTCGACGGCCCGGCGTACCTCCGCCGTGTCGAGCGGTCCCTGGGCTCGGAAGGCCCGAGGGAACGCGCGGCGGCGGACCGCCTGGTCGATGCAGACCGGCACGGGGTGGATGTACGCACCCCGGCCCGGCAGCGTACCGCGCCGATCGGGGACGCACGCGTCCCCGTCCACGACGATGCGCAGCAGTTCGTTCTTGGCCGCCCGCTCCCGGCATCCCACGCACGTGCGTTCAGGGCGTGAGCGAGCAAGCGTCCGGCCAGACACGTTCAAGTCTACCTCCCCGCGCCGGCCCCACCCCTCCGGGGCAGGGCACGGCCGGCTCTCCACCTGATCTCCAGCGTGCCCCGGGGTGACCCCGTGCGCCCCCTGTGCGCCCCGGAGGCGGGCAGCGTGAGCGACATCACACCCGCGCGGCGCCGCGCGGGTGAGGCCGGGCCGCGTCAGCGGCGCTCCCGGCTCCATTCCTGGCGGCGGTCGCGGTTCTCGCCGCGCCCGTCCGCGCGGTCCGCTTCGCCCGCCTCGTCCGCCTCGTCCGCCCCGGCCTGCTCGGTGTCGGGACGGATGTCGATGCGCCAGCCGGTGAGCCGGGCGGCGAGGCGGGCGTTCTGGCCCTCCTTGCCGATGGCGAGCGAGAGCTGGTAGTCGGGGACGGTGACGCGGGCGGAGCGCGCGGCGTGGTCGACCACCTCGACCTTGCTCACCCGGGCGGGCGAGAGGGCGTTGGCCACCATGTCGGCCGGGTCGTCGGACCAGTCGACGATGTCGATCTTCTCGCCGTTCAGCTCGGCCATGACGTTACGGACCCGGCCGCCCATCGGGCCGATGCAGGCGCCCTTCGCGTTCAGCCCGGAACGGGTGGAGCGGACCGCGATCTTCGTACGGTGCCCGGCCTCGCGGGCGATGGCCGCGATCTCCACCGAACCGTCGGCGATCTCGGGGACCTCCAGCGCGAAGAGCTTCTTCACCAGCCCCGGGTGCGTACGGGACAGCGTGACGGAGGGGCCGCGTACGCCCTTGGCCACCCGCACCACGTAGCTGCGGAGCCGGGCGCCGTGCGGGTACTCCTCGCCGGGGACCTGCTCCTGCACCGGCAGGATGGCCTCCAGCTTGCCGATGTCCACCAGCACGTTCTTCGGATCGCGGCCCTGCTGGACGACGCCGGTCACGATGTCGCCCTCGCGGCCCGCGTACTCGCCGAGTGTGGCGTCGTCCTGCGCGTCACGGAGCCGCTGGAGGATCACCTGCTTGGCGGTGGTGGCGGCGATCCGGCCGAAGTCCGACGGGGTGTCGTCGAATTCGCGCGGCTCGGCGCCCTCCTCCAGGTCCTCGCGGTCCTCCTTGGCCCAGACCGTCACGTGCCCGGTCTCCCGGTCCAGGAGCACGCGCGCGTGGCGGCGGCTGCCCTCGGTCCGGTGGTAGGCGATGAGGAGCGCCGACTCGATCGCCTCGACCAGCAGGTCGAAGGAGATCTCCTTCTCCCGCACCAAGCCCCGCAGGGCACTCATGTCGATGTCCACGGCTACGCCTCCTCTTCGTTCTGTGTCCGGTCGGCGGACGCGTTCTTGCGGTTGAACTCGATCTCGACGCGCGCCCTCGCGACGTCCCTCAGCGGCAGGCGGCGCTGCTTGGGCTTGCGGCCCTTGACTCCGGGGACCTCCAGGTCCAGTCCGTCCTCGTCGACCGCCTCGATCCGGGCCACCAGTTCCTCGGCGCCCGCGTCGGGCGTCAGGTGGAACTTGACCAGCCGGCCGGTGGCGCGCACGAAGTGGCGGTACTCGGTCAGGGGGCGGTCGGCGCCGGGGGAGGTGACCTCCAGGACGTATTCGCCCTCGCCCATCGCGTCGGTCTCGTCGAGACGCGCGGAGATCGAGCGGCTGAGGTCGGCGCAGGTGTCGAGCTGGACCCCGTCGTCGGAGTCCACCACGACGCGCAGCACGCGCCGCTTGCCCGCGGGGGTGACCGTCACCTCTTCCAGATCGAGTTCCTGGGAGCTGACGAGCGGCTCGATCAGCTCGCGCAGCCTGTCGCTCAACGTGGTACTCATCCGGGTGACTCCTCGGCCGCGTGTGCTGTTGTGGGTCGGGCGCGTGTCCGGTAAGGGTATCCGGTCCGCAGGGGTGTCGCGGCCGGGCACCGGGTGGTACGGGCGTGCCGCCGGACGGACGGCTCCGCCCGAGCGGGGTCCCGGGGGCGCGGGTACCTTGATCATGGCGGGGCGACGCGGGCACCCGTACGGCGTCTTCCGCGCCCCGTACCGCCGGCCCGCCGTGCGCCGCTGTCCCCCGTTCCCCCGTCGGTCCGCTGCTCCCCGAGGACTCCGCCGTGCCGCTCACTCCGCCCCTCCCCCGGTCCGACCGTGACGGCCCGCGCCGCAGGACCGTGCTGACCGGCGCGGTCACCGGTGCCGTCTCCGCCGCGCTGCTCACCGGCTGCTCGGCCGGGTCCGCGTCGGGCGACGGGGCGGCGGAGCGGGCGCGGACGGCGGCGGCGCCCCGGCTGCTGGCGGCGGCGCGGGCCGGCAGCGAGCGGCTGCTCGCCCGGTACGACGCGGTGATCACGGCCCACCCGGAGCTGGCGGGGCGCCTGGCGCCGCTGCGCGAGCAGGTCGCGACGCACCGGGACGCCTTCACGTCGGGCCCGGCCGAGGAGGTGCCGCCGAACGCCGCGCCGCCGGCCCCCGCGCCGCAGTCCACGCCGCACGCCGCGGCGGACGCGGACGACGCGGTGCGCGGCCTCGCCGACGCCGAGCGCGAACTCGCGGCGCGGCGCGGCAAGGACCTGCTGGAGGCGCCGGGCGAACTGGCCCGGCTGCTGGCCTCCGCGGCGGCGGCCGGAGCGGCCCACGCCTATCTGCTGACGGAGGGGAAGAAATGACGACGCGTACGCCTGGCGGGGCGCCCCGTGCGGTGCGGGACGACGGGGCGGACCACGCCACCGAGAGCGCTGAACTGCGCGCGGTCCAGGCGGCGCTGCGCGCCGAGCACGCCGCGGTCTACGGCTACGGCGTGGTGGGCGGCCGGATCGGCGAGGAACGTCGCGCGGAGGCCCGCACGGCGCACGACGCGCACCGGGCCCGCCGCGACGTGTGGCAGCGTATGGCGCGCGACCTGGGCGGGACACCGCAGGCCGCGGCGGCCGGGTACACCCTGCCGTTCCCCGTCGCCGACGGCGCCGGGGCGGTGCGGCTGGCGGCGGAGCTGGAGGAGCGGACGGCGGCCGTCTACGGCGATCTGGTGCGGGCCTGCGAGGGCGACCGGCGGGCGGCGGCGGCCGAGGCGCTGCGGGAGGCGGCGGTCCGTGCCGTGCGCTGGCGGGGCGGCAGCGTAGCCTTCCCTGGGCTCACCGAGCGCTCGGACGAACCGACCGCTCCCGTGGCACCGCAGACCTGATTGCTGGAAGGAGCCGTACCCGCGATGGCGTTCGAACCTCCGGAGCGCCTTGTCCGGGCTCTCGACGAGACTCCGCACGACGGCGACGCCGCGTGGCGTCAGCGGCTGCCGGACCTCGTCGAGGAGGCGCTGGGCGCCTGTGGGGCGGTACCGGAACGGGTGCACGCCCCGGGTGGGCGCAGCAGCGTGGTCGTACTGGTGCGGCTCCCTGAGGACACCCCGGCGGTGCTGAAACTGGCGCCGCCGTCGGCCGTGCCGGAGGCGGAGGCGCTCGCGCTGGAGCGGTGGGACGGGTGGGGCGCCTGCCGCCTGCTGGACCGTCCGGCCCCGGGAACGCTGCTGCTGGAACGGCTGCGGCCCGACGTGTCGCTGCGGTCGCTGGCGCAGGCCAAGGCGCTTCTGGAGGCCGCGGACACGCTGCGCAAGCTCTGGGTCGAGGCACCGGCCGACGGCGTGGTCCCCACGGTGGCCGAGCGCACCGCGGCGCAGGCCGCCTGCCTGGCCGAGGCCCCCGAGCTGTACCGCCCCTTGGCCGACGCCGCCCTCACCGCCCGCTCCGGCCTGCTCACGGACGCGCCCGAGAACCTGCTGCTGCACGGCGCCTACGGGCAGGGCAAGGTCCTGGCCGGCGCCCGGGCGCCGTGGCTGGCGGTCGGTCCGTCACCGGTCACCGGCGAACGGGCCTACGACCTGGCCCGGCTCGGCCTGGACCGCGTGGAGGACCTGGTCGGCGCCGACACGGGCGGCTCGTCCTCGCGACGCCGCCTGTCCCGCCTGGCGGACTCCCTGGACGTGGACCGCGAACGCCTGCGCGCCTGGACGCTCTTCCGCGCCACGTACGGCGGCGTGGCGGCTCTGCGGCGGGGACGCCGTCCGACGGGCGAGGCGCTGCTGGAGTACGCGGGGTGGCTCTGAGGACGGGGCGGCGGTGACGGCGGGAGGGCCGGACGAGCGGGCGGGGCGTCACCTTGAGCGACGCGGGAAGTAAGGAGCTGCACCGCCCCGTAGGCCCGTACCGGAAGGTACGTGGCTCCCGGACACGGAGGGGGTTGTGCCGCCCCGTAATCGGTACGGGGATGTACTTGGCTCCGTCGAAGGGTAAGGGGCTGCGCCGCCCCGCAGGCCTGTACAAGACGCGGTCGGGGAAGGGCTGCCGAGGCAGTCAGGCGGGGCCCCGTCCCCGCCGATGCGGTTAGGCCGAGCGCGCCAGAGCGGGTGCCGGCTGACTGCCGCATCCGCATCGTGGAGCGAGCAGGCGTAAGGGGCGCCTCCGCCCCGTGCCCCCGTACGAAACCCGGTACGGGGCGGGCCGTGCGAGCGGTGCCCCGGGCCGCGGGGGCGGCACCACGCGCCGCGGAGCGGCGGCGCCGGGCTGCCTCAGCGGCCGCGGCGGTTGACCGGCGGCACGGGCCTCGCCGCCGGTCGTATGCGGCTCTTCCTCGCCTGGCACCCGTACGGGGCCCCGCGAGGGGCGCACGGAGCACCGACGGGGCGCGGGACGGCGGGCGGCGGGGCGGTCCGTTCGGGGCGGTGGTGCCCCTTCTCGGCGGTCGGGGCTGGCTCCGCGGCGTGCCTGGCCGGCCCGTCGAACCCGGTAAGGGGCTCCCCCGCCCCGGAGGCCCCGACCGGCGCGGCCACTCCCGTGCGGGGGGGGGGGCGACGCGCGCAACGGCCCTCGCTCCGGGCGCAGTGCGCCTGGAGCGAGGGCCGTGGGTGGGGCAGAGCGGCGAGGGACGTCAGGCGGTGAGGCGGGCGATGGCCTCGGCGACGGGAAGTTCCTCGCGCTCGCCGGTGCGGCGGTCCTTCAGTTCCACGACGCCGTCGGCGCTGCGGCGGCCGGCGACGAGGATCTTCGGGACGCCGATGAGTTCGGCGTCGGTGAACTTCACGCCGGGAGAGACTCCGGCACGGTCGTCGACGAGGACGCGGGCGCCGGCCGCGCTCAGCTTCTCGGCGACCTCCAGGGCCAGCTCCGTCTGGAGCGCCTTGCCCGCGGCGACCACGTGCACGTCGGCGGGGGCGACCTCGGCGGGCCAGCACAGGCCCTGGCCGTCGGCGGTCTGCTCGGCGAGGGCGGCGACGGCCCGGGAGACGCCGATGCCGTAGGAGCCCATCGTGACGCGGACCGGCTTGCCCTGCTGGCCGAGGACGTCGAGCTGGAAGGTGTCAGCGTACTTGCGGCCCAGCTGGAAGATGTGGCCGATCTCGATGGCGCGGTCCAGCTTGAGGCCGGTGCCGCAACTGGGGCAGGGGTCGCCCTCCTCGACGACGACCACGTCGAGGTGGTCGTCGACCTCGAAGTCACGGCCGGCGACGACGTTGCGGGCGTGCTTGCCGTCCTCGTTGGCGCCGGTGACCCAGGCGGTGCCGGGGGCGACACGCGGGTCGGCGATGTAGCGGACCTTGTCGAGGCCCTGCGGGCCGACGTAGCCCCGGACCAGGTCGGGCCGGCCCTCGAAGTCCTCGGCGGTGACGAGTTCGACCTCGGCGGGGGCCAGGTGCTCGCCGAGCTTGCCCAGGTCGACGTCGCGGTGGCCGGGCACGCCGACGGCGACGATCTCGCCGTCGACCTTGACCAGGAGGTTCTTCAGCGTCGCGGAGGCGGGCACGCCCAGGTGGGCGGCGAGCGTCTCGATGGTCGGCGTGTCGGGGGTGTCCAGCACCTCGACGGGGCCGTGCTCGGCGCCCTCGACCGGGCTGAGGGCGAAGGTGACGGCTTCGGTGTTGGCGGCGTAGGAGCAGTTCGGGCAGTCCGCGAAGGTGTCCTCACCGGCCGGCGCGGGGGCGAGGAACTCCTCGGAGGCCGAGCCGCCCATGGCGCCGGAGACCGCGGAGACGATGCGGTAGTCGAGCCCGAGGCGCGCGAAGATCTTCTGGTACGCGGCGCGGTGGAGCTGGTACGACTCCTCCAGGCCCTCGTCCGTGGTGTCGAACGAGTACGAGTCCTTCATCTGGAACTCGCGGCCGCGCAGGACGCCGGAGCGGGGGCGGGCCTCGTCGCGGTACTTGGTCTGGATCTGGTACAGCATCACCGGCAGGTCCTTGTAGGACGTGCACTGGTCCTTGACGACCTGGGTGAAGATCTCCTCGTGGGTGGGGCCGAGGAGGTAGTCGGCGCCCTTGCGGTCCTTCAGCCGGAACAGCAGGTCGCCGTACTCCTCCCAGCGGTCCGACGCCTCGTAGGGCTCCTTGGGCAGCAGGGCCGGCAGCAGGACCTCCTGGGCGCCGATGGCGTCCATCTCCTCGCGGACGATGTGCGAGATGTTGTCGAGGACCTTCTTGCCGAGCGGCAGCCACGACCAGATGCCCGCGGCGGTGCGGCGCACGTAGCCGGCGCGGACCAGCAGCTTGTGGCTGATCGTCTCGGCGTCCGCCGGGTCGTCGCGCAGTGTCTTGACCATCAACCGGGACATGCGCTGGACCTGGGCCATGATGAACTCCTGGAGGGAAAGGGTGACTCGTCCAGGAGGTTAGCCCCGGGCGTGGGGCTGGCGGAAATCGGTTGTCCGCGACGGTCAGCTCCGGGGCAGGGGCAGCGGGGCGCCCATGACCGCGTACGGGCGTGGTGCGCTGGGGAAAAGAACCTGCCGGGCGAGGTCGGTGTAGCCCAGTGAGCGGTACAGCCGGCGGGCCGGGCTGTCGGTGTCGATGGCGGAGAGGACCGACCGGTCCAGTCCGCAGGTCTCGGTGAGCGCGGTGATGAGGCCCCGTCCGGCGCCCCGGCCCTGGTACGTGGGGTGGACGTGGAGTTCGGTGATGACGAAGGAGCCGTCGAGCCAGCCTTCGTTGCCCTGGGCGCGCAGGTAGGACTCGACGACGGTGGACCACCAGTGGCCCCGGTTGTTGGGCATGCCGTAGACGAACCCGGCCAGCCGCCCCGAGGGAGTGGTGGCGCCCAGTGCGCGGGCCCCGGGGCAGTCGAGGTGGCGGAGGACGATGTGGCGGCGGACCGCGACTTCCTCGGCGCCGAGGCCGAAGGCGACGGCCTGCACCCCCAGGGCCTCGTCCACGCGGGCCGCGAGGTCGAGGGGGCCGATCGTGAGGTGGTCCGGATTCTGGGTCCGGTCCCCGGTGAGGCGCGCCATGGCGGCGACCCTACCCGTCGTGGGCGCGGTGCGGGCCGTGGGCGGCCGCTCAGGCGTCCTGGGCGCGGGGCAGCCTCGGAACGCTGGTGAGGAGTCTGCGGGTGTAAGGATCTCGGGGCGCGCCGAGCACGTGTGCGGTGTCGCCCTGTTCCACGACGCGGCCGCTGTCGAGGACGGCGGTGCGCTCGCAGAGGGTGGCGACCACAGACAAGTCGTGCGAGACCATCACGATCGTCAGCCCCTGCTCCTCCTTCAGCCGCGCCAGCAGGTCGACGACCTTGACCCGGGTGGTCACGTCGAGGGCGCTGACCGGTTCGTCGGCCAGCAGCACCCGCGGGGAGCAGACCGTGGCCCGCGCGATGGCGATGCGCTGGCGCTGACCGCCGGAGAACTCGTGCGGGTAACGCGAGGCGGTGTCGGCGGGGAGCCCGACCGCCTCCAGGGCCGCGGCGACCTTCGGCACGGCGCTCGCGGTCGAGTCGATCCCGAGGGAGCGGAGCGGCTCCGCGACGGAGGTACCGACGCGACGGCGAGGATCGAGCGAGGAGTACGGGTCCTGGAACACGCACTGGACGCCGCGCCGGAACCGCCGCATCTGGGCGCGGTCACGCAGCGCGAGCGGGGCGCCGTCGAACCGCACGGTGCCCTCGGTGGGCTTCTCCAGGCCGAGCAGCAGCCGCAGCAGGGTGGTCTTGCCCGCGCCCGACTCCCCGACGAGCGCGAGGCTGCGCCCCGCCTCCACGGCGACGTCGATCTTTTCGACGACGGGACGCGCGGAGTTCCGGTACCTGTACGAGACGGCGTCCAGGGCGAGGACGGGGGCGGTCATCGGGGGCTCCAGAGGGTGGGGCGGAGGCGAGGTGGCGGGGCGGGGGCTGGGCTTGCGACGGGGCGGCGCGAGGGATTCGTCGTGGCGGCGTCAGGGCGGTGCGTAGGGAGTGCCGGGGCGCACCCGCCGGCGAGTGCGTTGCCGCAGGTCCCGCGCGACGTGGGGCTGGTGCGACGCGGCGTACGGAGCACGGGGCGGCGCCGCCACGTACGGGGCGGCGGGACGGACCTTCCGCCGCCACGTTTCCGCAAGTCGCGCGCGACGTACGCATCGTCGCGCGGCGCCTCGTACGCAGTGGTGCGGAGCACCTCGCGTGCGGCGCCCCACAACGCCCCGCACCGTGCACCCCGGCACCCTGGCACCCCGTTACCCCGGCACCAACCACGTTTCCGCAGGTCGCGCGCGACGTACGGGGCGCGCCCCGTCGCCCCGCGCCGCGCCTCTCGGGGTGCCCCGCACAGCGCCACGGGGCCCACCCCGCCGCCCCCACCGCACCCCCGCCGCAGCCGCCTCCCACCGTCATCCCCCGGCCCCCACGTCCAACGCCGACTCCAGCTTCCGCGCGCTCTCGACCAACGCGGCCGTGTACGCCTGGCGCGGCCGGTGCACCAGGTCCGCGACGGTGCCTGTCTCGACGGCGCGGCCGTGGCGCAGGACGAGGACGCGGTCGGTGATCCGGGAGACCACGGCGAGGTCGTGGCTGACGAAGAGCAGGGCCATGGAGTGTTCCCGGACCAGGCCGTCGAGCAGGTCGAGCATGTCCGCCTGGACGGTGACGTCGAGGGCGGTGGTCGGTTCGTCGGCGATGAGCAGGTCGGGTTGGCAGGCGAGGGCCATGGCGAGGGCGACGCGTTGACGCTGGCCACCGGAGATCTCGTGCGGGAAGGCCCGGGCGATACCGCGCGGGTAGGGCAGCCGTACCTGGTCGAGGGCTTCCCTCACGGCCTTGCGGAGCGCGTCGCCCTTGAGCCCGGTACGCCGGCGCAGCGGTTCGGCGATCTGGCGTCCCACCCGCATCAGCGGGTCGAGCGCGGTCAGCGGTTCCTGGAAGACCACGGCGGCGCGCGCCCCCCGCAGCTCGGTGAGCTCCTTCTCGCGGGCACCGACGACCTCGGTGCCGGCCAGCCGCGCCGAACCGGTCGCCGTCATGCCTGGTGGGAGCAGGCCGAGGACGGCCAGCGAGGTGAGGGACTTGCCGGAGCCCGACTCACCGATGAGGCCGAGGCGCTCCCCCGCACCGAGGGCGAAGCCGAGGTCGTCGACGAGGACGCGGCCCTCGTCGGTCCGTACGGTCAGTCCGCGCACGTCGAGCAGGGTCATGCGGACCTCCGGCGGGCCGGGTCGAGGGTGTCGCGCAGGCCGTCGGCGATGAGGTTGACGCCGACGACCAGGACGACGAGGAGGACACCGGGGGCGATCGCCCCGGCCGGGGCGGTGGTGAAGGTCGCCTGGGCCTGCTGGAGCATGCCGCCCCACGAGGCGTTGGGCGGCGGCGCGCCCAGGCCCAGGTAGGACAGGCCCGCCTCGGCGAGGACGGCGAGGCCGAACTGAAGGGCGAGGTTGACCACGAGGGTGGGCCAGATGTTGGGCAGGACGTGGGCGGCGACGATGCGCGGGCGGCTCGTGCCGGAGGTACGGGCGGCGGTGATGTAGTCCTCGGCGAGGACGCGCTTGACGAGGATGCGGGTGAGGCGGGCGACGACGGCGCTCTGGGCGAGGCCGATGGCGAGGACGGCCGAGCCCAGCGTGGCGTCCCGCGCGGCGACGATGAGCATGGCCAGCAGCAGCGTCGGGAAGGCGATGAGGATGTCGAGGAGCGCCGACAGCGTGTCGTCCAGCCACCCCTCGGCGTAGGCGGCGAGGACGCCGAGGGTGATGCCGAGCACCGCGGCGATGGCGACGGCGCCGAGTCCGGCCTCCCAGGCGATCCGGGAGCCGTTCATCACCTGGGTGAACAGGTCGCGGCCGAGCTTGTCGGTGCCGAGCAGATGGCCGTCGCCGGGCGGGGCGAGGCGACCGCCGGAGGTGTCCTCGGGGTCGTACGGCAGCCAGACGGCGGATATGAGGGCGAGCAGGGCGACGAGGCCGGTCAGCACCGAGCCCGTGACGAGGGTGGCGGAGCGGCGCGGGCGGCGGGGCTTGCCCGACAGCTCCGTGACGGCGGGTACGGGGGTGGTCATCGGGCCCCTCCCGAGAGCCGGCCGCGCAGGCGGGGGTCGATAAGGCGCTGCACGAGGTCGGCGGCGAAGCCGATGAGCAGCACGGCGAGGGTGGAGACGAACAGGACGCCCTGGATGACCGGGTAGTCGTGCTGGGCGATCCCGGTGGCCAGCAGGGAGCCGAGTCCGGGCAGCGCGAAGACCGACTCGACGACGACGGCGCCGAGCAGGGTGGAGGCCAGTTCCATGCCGAGGACGGAGATGACGGGGACGGAGGCGTTGCGCAGGCCGTGGCGCCACATGGCGCGGCCGAAGGACGAGCCGAGCGCACGGGCGGTGCGCAGGTAGTCGCTGCCGAGCACGTCGAGGGTGGCCGAGCGGACGTAGCGGATGAGGGAGGCGGACATGACGAGGGCGACGGTGACCACGGGGAGCACCAGGGCCTCGACGGCGGCGCCGGGGTCCGCCCAGCCGTCCTGCGGGAAACCGCCGGCGGGGAGCCAGCCGAGGTTCAGGGCGAAGACGGCGACCAGGATCATGCCGAGCCAGAAGACGGGGACGGCGATACCGAGCTGGGAGACGGCGCTCAGTACCGACCCGTACCAGGTGCGGGAGCGGTACGCGGCCAGGAATCCGGCGGGCACCGCGATCAGCACGGCCAGCAGGAACGCGGCACCGGTCAGCGGCAGCGTCACGTCGAGCCGGGCGGTGACCTCGGGGGCCACCGGCAGGGAGCTGACGAACGAGGTGCCGAGATCGCCGGTGGCCAGTTGGGAGAGCCAGTGGACGAACTGCTCGGGTACGGGTCTGTCGGTGCCGATGGCCTGCCGCGCCGCCTCGATCTGCTCGGGGGTGGCGCCGACCGAGGTGAGCGCGTTGGCGGGGTCGCCGGGAAGCGTCCTGAGCAGCAGGAAGAGCACCACGCTGGCGAGGGCCAGCGAGACGAGCAGGAAGCCGAGGCGGCGCAGCAGGTAGGAGGGCATCGGGGCGGGTCAGCTCTTCTTGATGCCGTGGACGAAGAACTGGGAGTTGAGGCCGTTGACCGGGTAGCCGCTGAGGTTCTTGTCGGCGACGACGATCTGCGGGTACAGGTAGAGCCAGTCGCTCGCCGCGTCCTCGGCGGTCTTCCGGGCGACCTTCTTCAGCAGTTCGGTCTGCTCCTCGGTGGTGTCGGCCTGCTCGGCCTCCTTGACCCACTTGGTGACCTGGGGGTCGTCGTAGCCCCAGTAGAAGTCGGGGTTGCCGTACCAGACGAGGTCGCGGTCGTTGACGTGCTCCTGGAGCGTCGCCTCGAAGTCGTGGTTCTTGTAGACCTTCGTGTACCACTCGTCGGGCGTGATCGTGTTGATCTTGACGGTGATGCCGACCTTGGCCAGTTCGGACTTGATGAAGGTCGCCGCGGTCGGGTGCGGGTCGTAGTTGGGCGTGTCGAGGGTGAAGCTGAAGCCCTTCCCGTAGCCGGCCTCGGCCAGCAGCGTCTTCGCCTTGGCGGTGTCGTGGGCGTCGACACCGGTGAGGTCCTCGTACCAGGGGTCGGTCGGCGGGACCATCGAGCCGATGGGCTTGCCGTAGCCGCCCCAGACGGATTCGAGCAGCTTCTCGTCGTCGATGGCGGCGGAGACGGCCTGGCGGACCTTGGTGTCCTTGAAGGGCTTGACGCGGTCGTTGAAGGCGAGCAGCAGCTTGGTGGTGGAGTCGCCGTCGTTGACCTGGTAGTCGCCGTTGCTCTCGAACTGCTCGAGGGCGTCGGGGCTCTGCTGGCTCGTCACCACGTCCACGGCGTTGGTCAGCAGCGCGTTGTTGAGGGCGTTGGCGTCCTTGTAGTAGTGGAAGACCGCCTTCTTGTTCTGCGCGGCGTCGCCCCAGTAGCCGTCGAACCGGTCGAGGCTGAGCGCCGAGCCGCGGGTCCACTTGCCGAGGGTGTACGGACCGGTGCCGTCCTCGGAGGTCTTCAGCTTCTCGGGGTCGGAGTCGGCGTTGACGATCCAGACGTAGCTGAGGTTGTAGATGAAGGAGATCGACTTCTCGGAGAGGGTGACCTCGACCGTACGCGCGTCGGGCGCCTCGATCTCCTCCATGACCTCCAGGTTCGCCTTGCGGGCGGACTGGGAGTCGTCGGCTATCACGCGCTCCAGGCTGTGCTTGACGTCCTTACTGGTCAGCGCCTTGCCGGAGTGGAACTTCACGCCGTCGCGCAACGTGAAGGTGTACGTCAGGCCGTCGTCGCTGACCTTGTGGTCCTCGGCGAGGAGCTTGACGACGTCGCCCTTGTCGGTGAGCTGGAAAAGGCCCTCGTAGACGTTCCCGGCGAGCGCCTCGGTGACGCCTTGGCCGCCGCCCGCGGTGTTGCTGAGGTTCTGCGGCTCGTAGAGGGAGCCGATGTCGACGGTGGCGTCCATGTCGTGCTGGCCACCGCCGGAACCGTCGGCGGAGGAGCCCGGGCCGCCGCAGGCGGTCAGGGCGACGGAGAGGACGGCGGCGGAGGCGACGCCGAGAACGGCGGGCTTCTTCAGTTTCATCGCTAGGCGCTTTCGTGCTGCGGGGCGGGCGGAGGCGCCCCTGGGAGGGGGCCCCGGGGCGCACGGGTGCGCGGGACGGGGCGGGGTGCGGCAGGGCCGCGGTGCGCTCAGTGCGCCGGGGAGCCGTCGCGGAAGACGGGGCGCTTCTCGCCGGCCTCGATGGGCACGTGGAAGCGGTTCTGCCGCGGCGGCATCGGACAGTTGTACTGGTCCGAGAAGCCGCACGGCGGCACGAAGGCCCGGTTGAAGTCCAGCACGACCCGTCGGCTCTCCCCGTCGTGCGGCACGAACAGGAAGCGGCCCGCGCCGTAGGTCTCGGCCCCGTTGGTCGGGTCGCCGAAGACGAGGAGCAGGGCCCCGTCGTCGTCGAAGGCGCTCAGCGTGTACGCGGTGCCGCCGACGGTGAGGGCGATGTCGCCGGGGACGACCAGTTCACGCGATCCCCCGTTGTCCCGGATGTGCTCGAACGGCACCTTCCGGGCGCCCTCGACAGGGGTGTACTCCGCCTCCAGCACCCAGGCCGGGTCGTACGGGTACGTCTCGACGCCCTCGAAGGCCCGGAGTGCGGGGGACGCGGCGTCCCAGCGGCGCACCGCGTATTCGGGGGCACCGGTCACCAGGTCGGTACGGCGCACCGTGGTCAGGGTGACGCCGCCGGGAAGGGCCCGTGAGGCCGCCTCCAGGTCGGGGCGCTCGCCGTCGGGCAGCCAGCTGGTCTCGACCAGGGCGAGGTTGCCCTGCGGAGCACAAAGGGCGCGCAGGCGTTCGGTACGCCACTGCTCCCATGCCCGCTCCGCCGCGCCACGGAACGGCTCGGCTGTGCTTTCGGAACGCTCGGACATGTGGCACTCACTCAGGTCGTCGCCTGGCTGGATTCACCTGGCGTGAAACCATCCCCAAAGGTCTTTCTTTATCGAGTATAAGGGTGGCTAATGTCAAACCGGGTCAAGGGGTGAGACGAGGCAGGGGCGGGGCCGGGCCGCACCGGGCGCGGGCCGGTTACGGGGCGGGTGAGCAGGGGGTTCCAGGTGCGCCGCAGCGCGGAGCGTACGGGGCGCGCCCCGTGGGAGGCCGGAGTGCGGGCTGCCGCACCGGGCGCGGACGGAAGGCCGGCGGGGAGCAGCTGCGGCTGGGCGCCGGTCGGCCCGGCCGTCGTGGAGCGGGGCTTCGGGCGCTCTGGCCACGAAGGGGCCGGTCTGCCGCGTGGCCTGCCTCACGGCACGGCTACGGGGCGCACGACCAGGCGTTTTCCCGGCCGGGCACGCGCCGCGCGAGGCGCCCGCACGTCCCGCCGGGGCCGGGACGCTCAGAAGAGCACGCTCATGAACTCGCCGACCTCGTCGAAACCGACCCGTTGGTACGAGGCACGGGCCGGCTTGTTGAAGTCGTTGACGTAGAGGCTGACCACAGGAGCGACATCGGCCAGGGCGTAGCGCAGCACGGCGGCCATGCCGGTGACGGAGAGCCCCTGCCCCCGGTACTCGGGGGCGACCCAGACACCCTGGATCTGGCAGACCTGCGGCGTGGCCGCACCGATCTCCGCCTTGAAGACGACCTTGCCGTCCTCGATGCGGGCGAACGCCCGTCCCGACCCGACCAGCTCGGCGACGCGTGCCTGGTAGAGCAGCCCACCGTCCCCCGCGAGCGGCGAGACGCCGACCTCCTCGGTGAACATGGCGACGCACGCGGGCATGAT
Organism: Streptomyces diastaticus subsp. diastaticus; assembly: GCF_011170125.1. Classification (NCBI taxonomy): domain Bacteria; kingdom Bacillati; phylum Actinomycetota; class Actinomycetes; order Kitasatosporales; family Streptomycetaceae; genus Streptomyces; species Streptomyces diastaticus. The sequence goes on from NZ_BLLN01000005.1 coordinate 1,619,275, forward strand.
CGTCTCCATCTCGTTCTTGCGCACGCGACGGACGTACGGGTCGGGCTCGATTCCGTCGGGCATGCGGTCGGCGACCATGAGCGGCTGGTGGGCGCGGACCTCGCGGGCGGGGCCCCAGCTCGGTTCGAGCAGACGCCACAACCGCGCGGTGGGGCCGGCGGGGCCGACGATGGACGAGCAGCGACGCCCGGAGCGACGGGCGCGGTCGGCGAAGCCCCGTACGGCGGCGGGGGTGGCGGAGATGGGGACCAGGTTGGCTCCGGCGTAGCAGAGCGAACGGAGCATGCCGTCCTCGTACCAGCCCCACATCTCGCCGCCGAGACGCCACGGGTCGAGGCCGGCGACCTGCACGCGGGCGCTGACGAAGGCATTGGCGACGGGCTCGCGGTCGAGTATCGCGAGCGCGGCGCCCAGGTCACTCGGTTCGAGGACCCTGGTGGTGGTCTGCGTCAGCAACGGGAAGGGACCTCATCATGCGGGGGTACTGATTCTTCGCACTGTACCCGGCGGTCCCCGCGCTCGCCGCCCGCCCCGGTCCGGGGCTGCGCGGGGCACCGGGCGCCCCCGGTCGGGGGGCGGCGCGGGGCACCGGGCGCGAGGCGAAGAGCTACGCCGCACCGCTGCCAGGGGGCCGCCGCGGGGATCCGGCGTAGGGCACAACCGCAGGTCGCCCGCCCCGTACGGGGCGGGCGACGGGGCACAGCGGCGCCGTGAGCGCGGCGGAGGTCAGCTGACGGAGACCGAGGGCTCGCCGGAGGCGATGCCGTCCTTCTCCATCTGCTCGGCGATCTTCATCGCCTCGTCGATGAGGGTCTCCACGATCTTCGACTCCGGCACGGTCTTGATGACCTCGCCCTTGACGAAGATCTGGCCCTTGCCGTTTCCGGAGGCGACACCGAGGTCCGCCTCGCGTGCCTCGCCGGGACCGTTGACGACACAGCCCATCACGGCGACGCGGAGCGGAACCTCCATACCTTCCAGGCCGGCGGTGACCTCCTCGGCGAGCTTGTAGACGTCGACCTGGGCGCGCCCGCACGACGGGCAGGAGACGATCTCCAGGCGGCGGGGCCTGAGGTTGAGCGACTCCAGGATCTGGAGGCCGACCTTGACCTCCTCCGCCGGAGGCGCCGAGAGCGAGACCCGGATCGTGTCACCGATGCCCTCGCTGAGCAGCGCGCCGAAGGCCACCGCCGACTTGATGGTGCCCTGGAAGGCCGGGCCCGCCTCGGTGACCCCCAGGTGCAGGGGGTAGTCACTGGCGGCGGCGAGCTGCCGGTAGGCGTTGACCATGACCACGGGGTCGTTGTGCTTCACCGAGATCTTGATGTCGTGGAAGCCGTGCTCCTCGAAGAGCGACGCCTCCCACAGGGCCGACTCGACCAGCGCCTCGGGCGTGGCCTTGCCGTACTTCTGGAGCAGGCGCTTGTCGAGGGAGCCCGCGTTGACACCGATGCGGATGGGCGTACGGGTCTCGTTGGCCGCCTTGGCGATCTCGCGGACCTTGTCGTCGAACTGCTTGATGTTGCCCGGGTTGACGCGGACCGCGGCGCAGCCCGCGTCGATCGCGGCGAAGACGTACTTCGGCTGGAAGTGGATGTCGGCGATGACCGGGATCTGCGACTTCTTCGCGATCACGGAGAGCGCGTCGGCGTCGTCCTGCGTCGGGCAGGCGACCCGGACGATCTGGCAGCCGGAGGCGGTCAGCTCGGCGATCTGCTGGAGCGTCGCCCCGATGTCGGAGGTGCGGGTGGTCGTCATGGACTGGACCGAAACCGGTGCGTCCCCACCGACCGCCACCGACCCGACCTGGATCTGCCGACTCTTCCTGCGTTCGGCGAGCAGGGTCGGAACGGACGGCATTCCCAGTGAAATCGCAGTCATCTGCTGTGCAACCCCAAGATGTGGATCGTGGTCCCGAGATCGGCGGGCTCCGACGACCGAGATTACGGCACTGTCGCGGCCCCCGGCACATCCGTCCCCTGCCGTGCCCCGGCGTGCCGGGCCCTGGGTGACCACCGGAACGCCTGTGACCACACGGTACGGGCGAGGTGGCCGGGTCCGGCCCGGTCACCCGGTCGGCCGTTCGACAGTTCGGCCACAGATTCGGGACGCCGAGGTGAACGGCCCGCCGGAAGCAGGATGCCGCCCGCCCCCGGCCGGCCCGTGAGAGCCGTCCCCCGAAACGCGAGAACCCCGGCCGGGCGTGTACGCGAGGCACACGTCCGGCCGGGGAACGACGGGGCCGGTCAGGTGATGCGTACCGGGTTCACCAGGTCGGCGACGAGGACGAGCAGGGTGAAGCAGACGAACAGCCCGGCCACCACGTAGGCGACGGGCATCAGCTTCGCCACGTCGAAGGGCCCCGGGTCCGGTCGGCGCAGGACGCGGGCGCCTCGGCGGCGTACCGATTCCCAGAGGGCACCGGCGATGTGGCCGCCGTCCAGCGGAAGCAGCGGCAGCATGTTGAAGAGGAAGAGCGACAGGTTGAATCCGGCCAGGAGGAACAGCATCATCGCGATCTGGTTCTGCGCCGGTACGTCGAGGTTCATCACCTCGCCGCCGATGCGCGCCGCGCCGACCACGCCGACGGGTGAGTCGTCCGCGCGCTCCCCTCCGTCGAACGCGGCGTCCCACAGCGCCGGGACCTTGGAGGGCAGGGCGATGATCGACTCGACGCCGTTCTCCAGCATGTCGCCCATGCGGCCGACCGAGTCCACGAAGCCGAGCGGCTGGATCTCGGTCTGCGCGGCGAATCCGAGGTAGCCCGCACGGACCCACTGGTCGCTGACCACCTCGCCGTCGGCGTCCTTCTTGGCGACGCGGTTCTCGATCAGGGTGGCCTGGAGCTGCGTCCGCTCGCCGTCCCGCTCGACAGTGAGAGTGGCGGGCCCGATCGTCTGGCGGATGCGTTCGGAGAGCGTCGCCCAGTCGTCCACGGGGGTGCCGTTGAAGGCGACGATCTTGTCGCCCTCCTGGAGCCCGGCCGCCTGGGCGGGTGAGACAGGGTCGCTTTGGCGGCAGGTGTCGCGCTTCTCGCTCTGCGCGATGACGCACTGCTGGACGCCGCCGACCGTGGTGGTCTGGGTGGCGAAGCCGAAGCTCATCGACACGCCGAGGAAGATCGCCACGGCCAGGATCAGGTTCATGAAGGGCCCGGCGAACATCACGATCACGCGCTTCCACGGCTTGCGCGTGTAGAAGAGCCGCGTCTCGTCGCCGGGCTGCAGCTCCTCGAACGCCGCCGACCGCGCGTCCTCGATCATGCCGCGGAACGGTGAGGTCGACCGGGCCTCGATCCGCCCGTCCGGCCCCGGTGGGAACATGCCGATCATCCGGATGTAGCCACCCAACGGGATGGCCTTGACGCCGTACTCGGTCTCCCCCTTGCGGCGGGAGAAGAGCGTCGGCCCGAAACCGACCATGTACTGCGGCACCCGGATACCGAAGAGCTTCGCCGTCGACAGGTGCCCCAGCTCGTGCCACGCGATGGAGAACAACAGGCCGAACGCGAAGACAGCGATGCCGAGGACCGTCAACAAGATCGTCATGCGCGAGCCTCCGCTGCGAGTTCCCGGGCCCGGGCGCGTGCCCAGGTCTCCGCTTCCAGGACGTCCGGGACCGTGAGGGAGGTTCCCGTTCCGGGAACGCCGTGCTCGGTCACCACCCGGGTGACGGTATCCATGATCGCGTTGAACGGCAGCCGGTCGGCGAGAAACGCCTCGACGCACTCCTCGTTGGCGGCGTTGAACACGGCCGGGGCCGTCCCGCCGAGGGTTCCGACGTGGCGGGCGAGTCCGACCGACGGGAACGCCTCGGTGTCGAGCGGGCAGAACTCCCACGACGAGGCCTTCGTCCAGTCGAAGGCCGGCGCGGCGTCCGGCACCCGCTCCGGCCAGCCCAGGCCGACCGCGATGGGGCCCCGCATGTCGGGCGGCGTGGCCTGCGCGATGGTCGACCCGTCGCTGAACTCCACCATCGAGTGAACGTACGACTGCGGGTGGACGACGACCTCGATCTGATCGAACGGGATGTCGTACAGCAGGTGGGCCTCGATGACCTCCAGGCCCTTGTTGACGAGGGTCGCGGAGTTGACCGTGATCACCGGGCCCATCGCCCAGGTCGGGTGGGCCAGGGCGTCCTCGCGGGTGACCTGCTCCAACTGCGCGCGGGTACGTCCGCGGAACGGGCCACCCGAGGCGGTGACGACGAGGCGTCGCACGTCGGCGCGAACGCCCGCCGCGAGCGCCTGGAAGAGCGCGGCGTGCTCCGAGTCGACGGGGATGATCTGGCCCGGCTTGGCCACCGCCTTCACCAGGGGGCCGCCGACGATCAGCGACTCCTTGTTGGCGAGGGCGAGGGTGCGGCCCGCCTCCAGCGCGGCCAGCGTCGGGGCGAGGCCGATGGAGCCCGTGATGCCGTTGAGCACCGTGTGGCAGGGCGACTGGGCCAGCTGGGTGGCCGCGTCGGGGCCGGCGAGGATCTCGGGAAGCGGCTCCGATGTTCCGTACCGGGCGCGCAGCGCCTCGCGCAGTCGCGGGGCCGCCTCCTCGCGGGCCACGGCCACCGCGGGGGGCCGCAGCCGGTACGCCTGGTCGGCCAGCAGGTCCACCCGGCCTCCGGCCGCGGAGAGCGCGGTCACCCGGAAGCGCTCCGGGTGACGGAGCACCAGGTCGATGGCCTGCGTACCGATCGAACCGGTGGAGCCGAGGATCACGATGTCGCGCCGCCCGGCCGCGTCGTCGAAGACGAGGTGCGGATCAGCGAGCGGGGAGGGGCGTGCCGCGGTGGCAGGACTGTCGGTCATGCGCCCCATTCTCGCGCCCCGCAGCCGATGGGTGTGCAGGGCGGTCCCGGTGCGGCGCCGGGTGGGGTGTGGGTGTTGGCCGGGACGGGTGTCGGCTGAAGGGTGAGGTGGGCGCGCCCGGGGGTGGGCGAGGTGCGGCATGAGGGCGGCGTACGTCGCGGGCGACCTGCGGTTTCCTGTGCGCCGGGGTGGTGGGGCGACGGGGCGTGCCCGCAGCGCTTCCCGGGCAGGGCGCTCCTTCCCGATGTGGCGAGCGCCCCCTCACACGGACGGCGCCGGGTGCGGTGCACGGGTCGTGCCCTCCTTCGAACTGCCCACCGCCGTGCCCGGCGCATGTGGTGATCGTTCGTGACAGAACACAGGGCCTGGGCCGCCCCGAGCCGACGTGAGGGACGTACGGCATGAGGGACGCGCATGCGGTATGTGCGGCAGCGTGCGTCACCCGGCTCGGCGGTGCTCGTCCTGCAAGCCGGGAGGCGCTCGCCCCGCAGGCCTGGCCGTGCTCGTCCTCCCGAACTGACGTGGCGCGGACCACGTCCGCTCCGCGCGCGAGGCGCCAGGAGGGCCGTCGCCGCGCCGCACGGGGCGGCGACGGCGGGCGCCCCGGGCGTCTGTGCCTGCCCCGTACGTCGCGCGCCACCTGCGGTTCTCAGTACGTCGCGGGAGGCGCCGCGCCGTACCCCAGCGGGTCCGCGAGGACGCGGCGCAGGACCTGGCCCGCCGCGCCGCGCGCGGCGTCGCCGGCGGGCGAGGCGGCGCACAGGCGGCCGCTTCCGGCGCCCCAGAGGCCGGAGACGACGCGGCGTTCCAGCTCGCGTTCGGCCGCCGGGGCGAGATGCGGGGTGAGTTCGCGGTACAGGCCGCCGAGGAGCACGGTCTGCGGGTCGAGCAGGTTGACCGCTCCGGAGAGGGCGACACCGAGCATGGCGCCTGCCTGCTCGACCGCCTGCCGGGCGCGCCGCGCCTCCGGTGCTCCCGACCCGTCCGCGGCGCGGCGGCCCAGTTCGGCGATGCCGCCCTCCCGGGCGTCGAGCCCCGCCGCGCGGAGCAGGGCGTCCTGGCCCGCGTACCGTTCCAGGCAGCCCCGCGAACCACAGCGGCAGTCGGGGCCGTTCGGGTCGACGACCAGGTGGCCGATCTCTCCCGCGAAGCCGTGCGCGCCGCGCAGCAGGTCACCGTCGAGGACGACGGCGCCGCCCACGCCGATGTCGCCGCTCAGGTAGACGAAGGACCGGGCGCCGCCCGGTGCCCCCGACCAGAGCTGGGCCAGTGCGGCGGAGTTGGCCTCGTTGTCGGAGCCGACCGGTAGTTCCGTGCCCTCGGCGCGCAGTGTCTCGGCGAACAGTTCGGCGGCGGGTACCGCGTTCCAGCCGAGGTTGGGTGCCTGGCGGACGACGCCGTCGGCGACGAGGCCCGGCAGGGCCAAGTCGACCCCGGCGGGCACCAGCCCCTCACCCGCCGCCTCGCGCAGGGCACGCCCCGTGAGCAGTGCGGCGTCGCGCAGTACGGCGCCGGGGTCGCTCCCGGCATGCCGCCCCGTCTCGATGAGGCGCAGCCGCTCCGTGCCCGCGAGGTCGACCAGGCAGACGGTGAGCGCGTCGACGTCGACGCTGACCCCCAGTCCGGCATGGCCGGTTCTGGCCATGGTCAGAGCAGTGCCGGGACGCCCCGCCTGCCCGCTGAAGGTCTTGCCCGACTCGGCGACGAACCCCGCTGCGATCAACTGCTCCACCAGGGACGAGACCGCCGCCCTGGTCAGCCCGAGCCGCTCGGCCACGGCAGCGCGGGTGATCTCCGCCTCGTCGTGCACGGCCAGGGCCACCCGGCTCAGGTTGATCCGGCGCACGCCGGCGGCCTCGGTACGGCCCGGCCGCCGCTCCGGCGCCGTCCCGCGCCCCGCCGCGCTCTCGCCACGGGCTGTACCGGGCACACCCGGTGCGGGGCTGTGGGGCCCCGTGCGGCGGGCCGGAGACTGATTCTGGGTCATGGTGTCCGGCAGCCTACGGGGACCGCCAAGGGCGTGGCAGAGCGCGCGGGCCCGCACGGCCCGTCTTGGCTCCCGGCGCTCCGCCGCTCCGAACGCCGTGCGGGCCCGGACGCGTCGCGGCGTCCGGCCCCGCACGGGGCGGCCGAGCTGCTCAGAGGTCGAGGCCGGTGAGGACCATGACCCGCTCGTAGGTGTAGTCGTCCATGGCGTACGCGACGCCTTCCCGGCCGACACCGGACTCCTTGACACCGCCGTACGGCATCTGGTCGGCACGGTAGGACGGCACGTCACCGATGACGACGCCGCCGACCTCGAGAGCCCGGTGGGCGCGGAAGGCCGCCTGGAGGTCGTGGGTGAAGACGCCGGCCTGGAGACCGTACTTGGAGTCGTTGACGGCGGCGAAGGCCTCCTCCTCGCTGTCGGCGCGCTGCACCGACAGCACGGGGCCGAACGCCTCCTCGCAGGAGAGCGTGGCATCGTCCGGCGGGTCGGCGAGGACCGTCGGGGCGTATGTGGCCCCGTCGCGCGTACCGCCGGTGAGCAGCGCCGCGCCGCCCTTCACCGCCTCGTCCACCCACTGTTCGAGGCGCTGCGCCGCGGCCTCGCTCACCAGCGGGCCGACGTCGGTGGCCGGGTCGGACGGATCACCGGTGACCTGGTTCTCCACCGCGGCGACGATCTTCGGGACGAGGCGCTCGTACAGCGAGGCGTCGGCGATGACGCGCTGCACGGAGATGCACGACTGGCCGCCCTGGTAGTTGGCGAAGGTGGCGATGCGCGAGGCCGCCCAGTCGAGGTCGGCGTCGGAGGCGTAGTCGCCGAGGACGACCGCCGCGCCGTTGCCACCCAGTTCGAGGGTGCAGTGCTTGCGCGGCACGGATTCGAGGATCGAGAAGCCGACCGGGCCGGAACCGGTGAAGGAGATCACCGGCAGCCGCTCGTCCTGGACGAGGGCGGGCATCCGGTCGTTCGGCACGGTGAGCACGGACCAGGAGCCGACGGGCAGGTCGGTCTCCGCCAGCAGCTCACCGAGGAGCAGCGAGGAGAGCGGCGTGGCGGGAGCGGGCTTGAGGATGATCGGCGCCCCCACCGCGATGGCGGGGGCCACCTTGTGCGCGCTCAGGTTCAGCGGGAAGTTGAACGGCGCGATGCCCAGCACGACGCCCCGGGGGAAGCGGCGGGTCAGCGCGAGGCGCCCCGTGCCGCCCGCGTCGGTGTCGAGGCGCTGGGCCTCACCGCCGTTGAACCGGCGGGCCTCCTCGGTGGCGAAGCGGAAGACGGAGACGGCGCGGCCGACCTCGCCCCGCGCCCACTTGATGGGCTTGCCGTTCTCCGCGGAGATCAGCTGCGCGATCTCCTCCGTCCGCTCCACGAGGCGGCGGGCGACGTGGTCGAGCGCGGCCGCGCGCACGTGGGCCGGAGTGGCGGCGAACTCCTCGCGGACCGCGTGGGCGGCGGCGACCGCCTCCTCGACCTGGTGCTCGGCCGGCACGGAGACCGTGCCCACGAGCCGGCCGTCCCAGGGATTGGTCACGTCGAAGGTGGTGTCGCCGGCGGCCTGGCGGCCGGCGAGCCAGAAGGCGTGAGGGGAAGTCATCAGATTTCCGGCCCTTCCGCAGTCGGTGGGTGGTCCAGGGCCGTTCCGGTGGCCGGCCGGTGCGGTACGCGGCACAGCCCCGCAGCGTCGCCGCCGCGCACCGGTAACGGTGTCTGAGCCCACCGTAGGGGCGCCAGTGCGCAGCGTCGTTTGTCCGGGGCGGATGAGTCGTGGGCGGCGCCACTCCGGATTGGCAGCTCGGTCCGGTCCGGAGGGGCGCGCGGCAGCGGTGAGGTCAGGGACGGGACGCGGCGTCTCGACGCCCGCCCCGGCGTGAGGGCGGCGGGTACGCGGCGGACCGCCGTACGCCGCGCGCAGCGCCTGCGGGGCGGTCACCGTCACTCCGTGCCGGTGGTGGCCTTCAGCGCGAGCCACAGCTCCATGCGGACATCCGGGTCGTCCAGCGAACGTCCGAGGATCTCCTCCACCCGGCGCATGCGGTACCTCAGCGTGTGCCGGTGCACGCCCAGCTCGGCTGCGGCGGCGTCCCACTGGCCGTGGCGGGAGAGCCAGGCGCGCAGCGAGGCGACGAGGTCGCCGCGGCCCGTCGCGTCGTGTTCGCGCAGGGCCCTCAGAAGGCCGTCGGCGAAGGCGCGCACCGCGTCGTCGGCGAGCAGTTGCACCACCGAGCCGGTCGCCACCTCCTCGTGCTCCACCAGGGCGCGGCCACGGCGGCGGGCCACGGACAGCGCCTGCTCCGCCTGCCGGTAGGCGGTGGCCGCCGCGATCGGGCCGGCCGGGGCCGAGAGCCCCATGACCGGTTCGTCGGTCCCCCCGGCAAGCGCCTGCTCAGTGGCGCGCGCCCGGTCCAGGGCCGCCGCGTACCCGACGCAGGCGTCCGCGGCCGCCCCGCCGTCGGTCGTCAGCAGGACGAGCCGCTCCCCGTCCGGGACGGCGAGCACCGCCTCACCTGCACGGGCGGCCGCGGCCTCCACGTGTTCGGCGAGCGCGGCGAGCGGCCCTGCCGGGGGTTCACCGGGCCGTACCAACGCCGCGCCGTACGGGGCGCCGGTACGGGGACGGGGCGGGGACGCGCCGTGGGGCACGGTGCGCCCGTCGGCGTGGGCGCGGGCGGCGGTGGCGGAAGCGGCCTCCACGAGGATGAGCCGGTACGGGGCGTCGAGGAGGTCGCCGTAGAGGCTGCCCGCGACGGTGCGGGCGTGCTCGGGCTCGCCCGCGAGGAGCATCCGGAGCACCGCCGCGCCGACGCGCTGCTCCGCCTCGTGGAGGGAACGGGACCGCTCGGTGGTCAGGGTGAGCAGAGCAATGGCGGAGTGCACCGCGTAGCGCTCGGCCGTGCCCAGCGGCGCCTCCGTGCCGACGGCGAGCGCGGCTCGGGGGCGCCTAGACGTGCCGAGTGTGTGCAGCTCCACCCGGTCCGGGTCGCCCCCGACGACGAGGCTTGCGGGCGGCGTCCGCGCGTGCAGCCGCCGCACCTCGGGGGTGAGCCGAGCGGCGCGGCGGGCCGCCCAGTCCGGCGCTGCGGCGGCGACGGCGCCGGTGGCGTCGTAGAGCGCCGCCCAGCCGCCGACCTGCCCCGCAAGGGCCGTGAGCAGCCCCGCCGGGCCGTCGCTCAAGGCGTGCTTGGTGAGCTCCCGCTGGGCGGCGAACCCTGCCGTGACGGCCTGGTACTGCTCGGCCGAGATCGCCGCGGAGACCGCCTTGCTGATCGCCAGGAACGGGGTACGGCGCGGCACCTCCAGCAACGGCATCCCTTCCTCCTCGGCGGCGTTCACCAAGGCGTCCGGGATGGTTTCGTAATGGACGCCGACCGCGAAGCCGAGCCCCACCACACCCGCCTGGCCGAGCCGCCGCACGTATCGGCGCATCGCCTCCGGGTCCTCGGCGTCCAGCTTGAGCGCGGTGATCAGCAGCAGCTCCCCGCCCTCCATGTAAGGCACCGGGTCGGCCAGCTCGCTCGCGTGTGCCCAGCGCACCGGGGTGGCGAGGCGTTCCTCGCCCGCGTGCACCCTGAGCTTGAGAGCGGAGTGATGGACGAGGGAGGCGAGCGTGGGAGGCATATGTCCTTCTGGTGACGGCGGGGCCGACGAGGGACCGGGGAGATCTTGGACGCGGCGTATGAAGCGCCACCCTCGATTCTGCCTCACCGGCACACACGATCCGCCCGGCGCGGCGACCTCGTCACCCCACGGGACCGCCCCGCACGGGGCGTCCTGCGCCGCGGCCGTACGGGGCGTACGGAGCGCGGCACGGCGCCCCGCCGGCTCACTTCCGCAGGTCGACGAGGAGCGGTGGCGCGTACTCCCCCCGCACGTTCGTCAGGGAGAGGACCGCGTGGCCGGGAGGTACGGCGTGCGCCAGCTCGGAGGCGGACCAGCGTTCACGTTCGACCTGGCGGACGGTCACGGACTGGGCGGTGGGCGCCTTGCCGGTGATGGCACGCCGGACGAAGTGGGCGGCCTTGGTCAGCGGCTCGTCGGCGACGATCTGGCGGTCGGTGACATCGCGGGCCTCCGTCCACTCCTTGCCCCACACCTCGGCGAAATCCTGGCCGTCCCAGGGAGTGAGCCCGCAGAGGGCCACGCGGCAGCCGACAGCACCCAGCAGGGGACCGCGCAGCGTGCGGGGCACCTCCTCCAGGGTGCGCAGGGTGAGCACGGCGCCGGCGTTGGCGGAGCGCAGGCGTTGCAGGCTGCGTACCGTCTGCGGCGTCACGGCGCCGGTGGCGTCGTCCAGGACCAGGCAGGCGAAGAGCGAGGGGTCCTCGCGGGCCGCCACGCTCTCGGTGAACTGGGCGAGAACGAGGCGTGCCAGGATCCGCGACGCGTCGGCGTGACCGCGCTCGGGCAGGTCGATGCGGACCCGCACGGGGTGGTCGACGGCCCGCAGCGAGAACGGCCTGGTGCGGCCGCTGGTATCGAAGAACGACGAGAACGCGGGGCGGTCCAGGAGCGCGATGCGGTCGGCCAACGCCGGGCCGGGATCATGGGGGCTGCCGGACTGGCGTGCCCGGGCGTCCAGCTCGCGGAGCATGGTGGTGTCGCCGAGGTCCTCCAGGTCCTTGCGGAGGGCGGTGAGGGCGGCGGGCGCCCCGTCGAGGAGTTCGCGCAGCTCCGGCACGGACGGGAAGCGGCCGTGCACGGCGGCGTACGGGCCGATCAGCTGGGCGAGCACCGTGGTCGAGCGCCGCGTGTCGCCGCCCGTGTGCGGGTCGGCCAGGTCGCCCACCAGTGCCTCGGCCAGGACGGCGGCGGCCTCGTCGGGGTCGGAGGCGCCTCCGTAGAGGTCCAGGTCGTAGACGGAGTCCGGGTGGCCGGGGCGGACCACGACGTCGTACTGCTCAGCCGATCCCGCACCCGGCGACCCGGCGGCGGAGACGACCACGACGGCGGCGCGTCCGGCCAGCGCCAGCAGGCAGAGATTCTCGACGACCGGGCGGACGAGGCGTACCGACTTGCCCGCCCCTACGGGGCCCACGGCCAGCAGGGACGTCCCGAGCAGGTCGGGGCCGAGGGCGAGTCCGGCACCCCGGAAGGCGTACGGGTTGCGGGGCGTGTCGCCGACCTCGCCGACGCGGACCTGGGCGGTGACGAGGTCGTGTTCGGCGGCGCGGCCGGGGAGGTCCCGGGCTCCGGACGGGTGGGGGCAGGCCCCGGCCCCGTCGGCCAGGACCGCACGGGTGAACTCCTCGCGGGAGCGGCGCCCCGCCCGGACCGCCTGCCACGCGCGGGTGATGCGGGCGTGGTCCACGTCACGCATGACGCCCGCCCCGGTCTCCGCGGCGAGGCGCTCCGCCGCCTCGGGCGCCCCGCCCGCACGGAGCTGGGGCCACTGCGCCGGATCCTCCTCGGCCGACGGCGGCGCCGCAGGTGCGGCTGGCACCGCGCGGCGCCATGCGGGGAGCCCGTAACGGTGCCACACCTCGCTCCATCGGCCCAACCGGGCTACGACGGTGAGGATGCCCGTGATCACGAGGGCGTTGTACGCGTTGTACACCACCGCACTCGTCACCCGCCCCCCCGACCTCCAAGAGTCCGGCGTGAACAGCTTCAGTGGGACGAGCCACCAACTGCCGAGGTAGTGGTTCTGGAGCAGGGACCAGACCAGCCAGCCGACCAGAAGGGCGATCAGCGCCCCGGTGATCAGCTGGCGCCCAGGAACCGGCTCCGGCTCCTTCTCCGGCCGGGGCGTGTGCCCGTACCGCCAGATCCCCGGGCTCGCCGGAGGCCGCTCGGTCCGGAGCCAGGCGACGAACGAGGCTCCGTCCGGCGGCACGGCACCGGGCGGGGCGCCGGCGGGACGCGGGGGTAGCGCCTCAGGGACTGTGAGGGGGCGGGGCGGGATTCCAGGCTGGCCGGCCCCGGCGGACGCGCCGCCATGACGCGGAGGCGGCGGCACAGGTGGAAGTGGCGGCACAGCCTGGGACGACGGCTTGATAGGGGGCGGTACGGAGGGAGGCCGCCCCGAGGTGTCGAAAGGTGGCGGCCCGTGCGTGCCGCGCGTCTCGTGCCTGCCGTCGTTGTCCATCCGTCCTGCCCCCTGGCCTGCCGGTCCGTCAGTCCCGGTCGCCAATCTACTGCCCCACCGCCCCGTCGCCCCGTACTGCGCGGGCGACCTGCGGAAACGCGCCCGGCGCTGGGCACCGTACGGGGCGGGTGCGCACGCGCGGCGCACTGCGCGGCGAGGCGCCCGGGCGTGCATCGGGCCGAGGACGCGGTGCGCACCGTCGGCCGGCCGCGTCGGCGCCCGCGAGGCCACCGTGTCCCAGGCCGGAGCCCGCCACTGTCCTCGACGGACAACGACACGTGCGCACTTCTCCCGATCGGAGCATGCCCCCACTCGGCGCACACCCCTAGCCTGCGAACAAAGCCATCGAAAGCTTCGGAATCCAGACCCCGCGCTGACTTCGGAAGCGTCCGACCCTCCAGGAGCCCCCATGAACTCCCTCCCGCAGGAGCGCCGCGTCGTCACTGCCATCCCCGGTCCGAAGTCGCAGGAGCTTCAGGCGCGGCGAAGCGCCACGGTCGCCGCGGGCGTGGGGTCGGTCATGCCGGTCTTCGCGGCCCGCGCCGACGGAGGCATCGTCGAGGACGTCGACGGCAACCGGTTCATCGACTTCGGGTCCGGCATCGCCGTGACCACGGTGGGTGCCTCGGCCGAGGCCGTGGTCCGCCGGGCCTCGGCGCAGCTCGCCGACTTCACCCACACCTGTTTCATGGTGACCCCGTACGAGGGGTACGTGGAGGTCGCCGAGCAACTCGCCGAGCTCACGCCCGGGGACCACGCCAAGAAGTCGGCGCTGTTCAACTCCGGCGCCGAGGCGGTGGAGAACGCGGTGAAGATCGCTCGTGCCCACACCAAGCGCACCGCGGTCGTCGTCTTCGACCACGGCTACCACGGCCGCACCAACCTCACGATGGCGCTGACCTCGAAGAACATGCCGTACAAGCAGGGCTTCGGGCCGTTCGCTCCGGAGGTGTACCGGGTGCCGGTCGCCTACGGGTACCGCTGGCCGACCGGCGCCGAGAACGCCGGTGCCGAGGCTTCCGCGCAGGCGATCGAGCAGATCGAGAAGCAGGTCGGCGCGGAGAACGTCGCGGCGATCATCATCGAGCCGGTACTCGGGGAGGGCGGGTTCATCGAACCGGCCAAGGGCTTCCTGCCGGCCATCCGGCAGTTCGCCTCGGACAATGGCATCGTCTTCGTCGCCGACGAGATCCAGTCCGGTTTCTGCCGCACCGGCCAGTGGTTCGCCTGCGAGGACGAGGGCATCGTCCCCGACCTGATCACGACGGCCAAGGGCATCGCCGGCGGCCTGCCGCTCTCGGCCGTGACGGGGCGCGCGGAGATCATGGACGCGGCGCACTCGGGCGGGCTGGGCGGCACGTACGGCGGCAACCCGGTGGCCTGCGCCGGTGCGCTCGGCGCCATCGAGACGATGCGAGAGCTGGACCTCAACGCGAAGGCACAGCGCATCGAGGCGGTCATGAAGCCCCGGCTGACCGAGATGAAGGAGAAGTTCGACATCATCGGCGACGTCCGGGGCCGCGGCGCGATGATCGCCATCGAGTTGGTGAAGGCGGGCACCAAGGAGCCGAACCCCGAGGCCACGGCGCGGATCGCGAAGGCCTGCCACGCGGAGGGCGTCCTCGTCCTCACCACCGGCACCTACGGCAACGTGGTGCGGTTCCTGCCCCCGCTGGTGATCGGCGAGGAGCTTCTCAAGGAGGGCCTGGACGTGCTGGAGGCTGTGCTCGCGGCCCTCTGAGCCAGAGAACCGTGAGTGTGTGCGGCGCCGCGGGTGCGCGCCGCACACGCGGCGTCGCGTGCGGTACCGCACGCGCGACGCCGCGCCCCGGACGCGCCCGTACCGGGAGCGCCCTGGTGCGCGGCGTCGCGCGCCAGGGCCACGTCATGGCCGGAATCACCCCCTCACGTCGGGCCCTGTGAAGAAGGTGTGCGAGGGCGATGTCGGCCGCGGGTTGCCCCTGTCGGCCGCCGCGTCGCTGCCGTAGGTTGAGCGCAGATGAGAGAAACACCCCGCTCGCAGTGCTCTGCGGGCGAGTCCGGGACGGGGCGTACGCAGCACCGTTCCGACCGTGCCTTCGCGCACACCGGGGTCTCGCGCTCCGGGACTCCTCACGGATCGGACCGCCGCCCGCCCCACACCCCCCGGGGCGCGCGGCCCACCGGTCTGGTCGGCCGCCTCGGGACCTCCCCCCCTGTTCCGAGTCGGCCGACTCCTCCTCTTCCTCCCTCGCCACGTTCGTCGCGCAGGGCGTGGGCGACTCCGGCCGTCTGCGTGGTGATCTTCGCCGTCTGCACGTGGCAGGTGGTCACTCGTGGACCCTTGCTCACCGCCGACGAACGCCTGGGCCGGCGCATCCACGATGGCGCTCTTCCCGAAGGCGCGGCCGAGTTCCTCGCCGACGCGGGCGGCATGCTCGTCGGCCCGGTGCTGCTGGCCGCCCTCACCACAGGGCAGTGGTTCACAACGAGACGGCACGGCGACGCCCCGTACTGGTGGGCGCTGCCGCTGACGACCGGGGTCGCGATGGCCCTCGTGCCGCTCCTGGTGAGCCTGGCCAAGGTACTGACGGACCGCCCGGGGCCACCCTCGATGGGTGGTTCGGGGTTCTTCCCTTCCGGACACGCGGCCACCGCCTGCGTCGCGTTCGGAGCCTGTGTGCTGCTGCTACGCAGAGCCGTGGCCTCCCGGTACCGGCGGTGGTCCCTCGTCGCCGCCTGCGCGGTGTTCAACGGCGCTGTCGGCTACGGCCTTGTCGCCCGCGGATACCACTGGCCGCTGGACGTCGCGGCGAGTTGGGCACTCGGGGTACTCCTGCTGTGGGCCGCCGTCACGGTGGCACGGGGGCTGCTCCGACGGCGCGGCGGCGGAGCAGCGTGACGCCTGACCGCGGCAGGGCACGGGACAGCTCGGTGACGCGGTGCGGCACAGCCTCGCAGCGTGCGCGAAGCGCCCCCCGTCCTATGCGAGAAAGCGCAGGTCGCCCGCCCCGTACCGCGCCCCGTGGGGGCGCCCGCCCTCGTGCTCGTCGGGAGCCTCGCGGCACCGGCCCGTGTCAGCCGAAGTACCGGTCGAAGGTACCCGCGAACTCGTCACCTCCGTAGCGGTCCCAGTTGATGGACCAGGCCATCAGGCCGCGCAGCTCTGGCCAGGTGCCGTGCGGCGTGTACGTGCCGCACGCCGATCCCCGGGTCAGGCAGTCGAGCGCCTTCTCCACCTCGGCGGGCGGCACGTGACCGTTGCCCGCCTGAGGAGTCGCCGGCATGCCGATCGCCACTTGGTCCGGCCGGAGGGCCGGGAATGTCTTGTCCGGGTCCCCGGCGACAGGGAAGCCGGTGAGCAGCATGTCCGTCATGGCCACGTGGAAGTCAGCGCCGCCCATGGTGTGGTACTGACCGTCCAGCCCGAGGATCGGTCCCGAGTTGTAGTCCTGGACGTGCAGCAGGGTGAGGTCGTCGCGGAGGGCGTGGATGACGGGGAGGTAGGCGCCGGCCCGGGGGTCCTGGCCGCCCCAGGGGCCGGAACCGTAGAACTGGTGCCCCAGTTGGACGAAGAAGGTCTCCGGGGCCATGGTGAGCGTGAAGCCGTCGCCGTAACGCTCCTTCAGGGTGTGCAGCGCGGAGATGAGGTGGACGATCACCGGCGTGGTCGGGTTTGCGAAATCGGTGTCCCCATCGTCCAGCGAGAGGGAGTGGCCCTCGAAGTCGATGTCGAGGCCGTCGAGGCCGTAGGTGTCGATGATGGAGCTGACGGACTCCACGAAGGTGTCCCGGGCCTCGGGTGTGGTGAGGCGAACCTGTCCGTTCTGACCGCCGATGGAGATCAGCACTTTCTTCCCCGCTTGCTGCTTCGCCTTCACCGCGGCCTTGAACTCGGCCTCGGACTCGACGCCAGGGCATTCGTCGGGCGGACAGAGGCTGAAGCGGATGTCACCGGAGGTGACCGAGGTGGGCTCGCCGAACGCGAGGTCGATGATGTCCCAGCTGTCGGGCACGTCGGCGAGCCGGGTGTACCCCGATCCGTTGGCGAAGCTGGTGTGCAGGTAGCCGACGAGCGCGTGCTCGGGTGGTTCCGCCGCCCGCGACGCGACGGGCGGCGGGTCGGCGGCGGCTTGCGGCGCGACGGCAGTGCCGACCAGGGCGCAGACCGCGACGAGAGCGGCTGCCGCGCTCCGGGAGCGGCCACGTGGTGAGAGCCGGGGCGTTCGGGACGGAAGGATTCGACGGTTCACGGCATTCTCCGAGTGTGTGTGGGGGGAAGGAGCGCGTGACGGTACGACCACTTGCCGCACAAGTTGGTCCAGACTAATAGGCTTGCCAAGGCCCCTGACGCCCGCACAACACAGGGGAAGCCCCGTCATTCACCGCAAGGATCGGGCGCACCGCAGCCCCTGCGCACTTCAGGCACTGCGCGAGCTGCCCCGGCCCCACGCCCGCCAAAACCAGGCAACGAACCGGGCGGCGCACCAGCACCGCGACGGACAGCGGACCGACTACCCCTCCCCCGCCACCGCTTCGTGCATGGCGAGCTCCAGCAGCCCTGGGTCGTTCAGCGTCCCTGAGCCGTCCGGGCGGACCAGCCAGTTCGTCACGCCAGCGGGCCGCCCCGGGTGCGGCACCACGATCCACGCGCCGCGCCCGACCGCGCGGACGCCCGTGCCCAGCCACCGTGACGCGGTGCCGGGCGGCACGAAGAAGCCGAGCCGCACCCCGCCCGACTCCGAGAGCACCGGGCCAGGCCGGTCGGCACACCGACTCAGCACGTCGAGAGTGGGGTGCCCAAGCTCCCCGGGAAGGACCAGCACGTCCCACAGACCCCCCGCCGGCAGCAGAACCATGCCGTGCGGATCGCGCTCCCAGCGCCGACGGCACGTGGCCGCGTCCGGCGCGGCGGACAGCAGCCATTCGACAGCCGTCTTCATCTGGAACCCCGTCATGACGCTTCCCCTCCGCTGTCGGACATCCCGTCACTAGCCGAGAGCGCTTCTCACTGTGAGCATTACGCGGATTCGGGGACCGACTCTCCGTGAGCCGGCTCACATGGGCAGGCGGCGGAACCGCCCCGTCGACACCGGAGCGCGCGGACAGAACGGGGCGGGCGGGAGCGCGTGACGACCCGCGTGAATAAGGGCTACGCCGCGGCGCTGCCCCTTACCCCTCCCCACACCATGTAAGGCCCACGCCGCAAGCGCGCCCACTTACGCGCCGCGCAGGACGGCGGTGACGTGAGCCCGCGCGTCCCGTGCCGCCCCGGGACCCGTTGTCGCAGCCTCGAGCACCCGCCCCACAGCCACGTCAGCTGTCGAACCCCATGCCCATCCGGTCCATGGCCCGCAGCCAGAGATTGCGACGGCCGCCCCGTTCGTCCGCTCGCGCCAGCGACCACTTGGTCAGAGCGACGCCTGCCCAGGCGAAGGGTTCCGGCGGGAAGGGCAGCGGTTTGGTGCGGACCATTTCCAGAGAGGTCCGTTCGGTCTCCTCTCCGCCGAGGAGGTCGAGCATCACGTCGGCGCCGAAGCGGGTGGCCCCGACCCCGAGCCCCGTGTAGCCGGCCGCGTACGCGACGCGCCCCCCGTGCGCGGTGCCGAAGAAGGCGGAGAAGCGCGAGCAGGTGTCGATCGCCCCTCCCCAGGCGTGGGTGAAGCGGACGCCCTCCAGTTGGGGGAAGCACGCGAAGAAGTGGTCGGCCAGGCGGTCGAAGGTCTCGGGTCGCTGGTCCAGGGCGGCACGCATCTTCCCGCCGTACGGGTAGATCGCGTCGTAGCCACCCCACAGGATCCGGTTGTCCGAGGACAGCCGGAAGTAGTGGAACTGGTTGGCGCTGTCGCCGAGGCCCTGGCGGTCGTGCCAGCCGATGGCGGCGAGTTGCGCGGCGTCGAGCGGCTCGGTCATCAGGGCGTAGTCGTAGACCGGGACGGTGAGGGGGCGGGTGCGGCGTACGAGGGAGGGGAAGACGTTGGTGCCGAGAGCGACCTGCGCGCAGCGCACCGTGCCGCCCCGCAGCGTGCGCACCTCCATCCCCGCCCCGTGGCGGGCGAGGGACGTGGCGGGGGTGCCTTCGTGGACGCGTACGCCCAATGACAGACAGGCGGCCTTCAGGCCCCAGGCGAGCCGCGCGGGATCGACCAGGGCCACGCCGTCGCGGTCCCAGAGACCGCCCAGGAAGGTCGGCGAGTCGACGTGGGCACGCACGGCGTCCTCGTCGAGCAGTTCGCAGCCGGCCGCGAGGCCCGCGGCGTCCATCTCCTCGTACAGGTCGCGCAACCCGGTCACGTGGTGGGGCTGGGTGGCGACCGAGATCTCCCCGCTGCGTTCGAAGGCACAGTCCATGCCGTACCGGTGAACCGCGGATTCGATGGCGTCGAGGTTGCGGGCGCCGAGCTCTTCCAGGAGGCGCATCTCGGCCGGCCAGCGCGAGAGACCGTTGGCGGTGCCGTGAGTGAGGGACGCGGCGCAGAATCCGCCGTTGCGGCCCGAGGCCGCCCAGCCGACCTCCCGGCCCTCCAGCAGGAGCACATCGCGGCCGGGATCGCGTTCCTTGGCGAGGAGCGCCGTCCACAGTCCGCTGTAGCCGCCGCCCACGACCAGCAGGTCGCAGCGGGCATCGCCGACGAGGGCGGGTTCGGGAGTGGGGCGCCCTGGGGCGTCGAGCCAGAACGGGACGGGCGAAGCGTCCGACAGAGCGGCTGACCTGCTGGTCATGGCACGTGCGGCCATGATGTCAACTCCCTTGCGGTCGTGCGCGGTACGGGGTGACGCCGCGGAGCGCCCGTTACTGCGCGGTGTGTGCCGCGCGGTACGGGGCGCCCCGCGCCGTTCATCGGGCCCGCTTCTTGCGCCGGTTGCCGAGCAGCATCCCGGCGAGGACGAGGAGGATGGCGACCGCGAACATGGCGGTGCCGATCACGTTGATCTGGACAGGCGTCCCACGCTGCGCCGAGCCCCACACGTACATGGGGAAGGTGACCGTGGAACCGGCGTTGAAGTTGGTGATGATGAAGTCGTCGAACGACAGGGCGAAGGCCAGCAGGGCACCGGCCGCGATGCCGGGGGCGGCGATGGGCAGTGTCACGCGCAGGAAGGTCTGCACGGGGCCGGCGTAGAGGTCCTGGGCGGCCTGTTCCAGGCGCGGGTCCATCGACATCACCCGAGCCTTGACGGCGGTGACGACGAAGCTCAGGCAGAACATGATGTGGGCGATGAGGATCGTCCAGAATCCGAGCTGCACCCCCATGTTGAGGAAGAGGGTGAGCAGCGAGGCGGCCATCACGACTTCCGGCATGGCCATCGGCAGGAAGATCAGCGCGCTGACCGTGGAGCGCGCCCGGAACCGGTGGCGGACCAGTGCGAACGCGACCATGACGCCCAGCACGGTCGCCCCGAGCGTCGCCCAGCCGGCGATCTGAAGGCTGAGGGCGAGCGAGCCGCACAGGTCGGCGGCACCGCAGGGGTCCCGCCACGCGTCGACGGAGAATTCCTGCCACGTGTAGTTGAAGCGGCCTCGGGGCTTGTTGAACGAGAAGGCGAGCACGACAGCGTTGGGCAGGATCAGGAAGGCGAGCGTGACGAGGCCCGCGATGACGACGAGGTTGCGGCGCAGCCAGCTCATCGGACCAGCTCCTCCGTCCCGGACTTACGGATGTGGAAGGTGACCATGAACAGGATCGCCGCCATGAGGATGAAGGAGAGCGCGGCCGCCGTCGGGTAGTCGAGGATGCGCAGGAACTGTGTCTGGATGACGTTGCCGATCATCCGTGTGTCGGTGGAGCCGAGCAGGTCGGCGTTGACGTAGTCACCGCTGGCCGGGATGAAGGTCAGCAGCGTCCCGGAGACGACACCGGGCATCGACAGCGGGAACGTCACCTTCCGGAACGTCGTGAAGGGGTGCGCGTACAGGTCCCCCGCCGCTTCGTGCAGCCGCCCGTCGACGCGTTCCAGCGAGGTGTACAGCGGCAGGATCATGAACGGCAGGAAGTTGTACGTGAGGCCGCAGATGACCGCGAGGGGGGTGGCGAGCAGGCGGTCGCCCTGGGTGAGTCCGAGCCAACCGGTGACATCGAGGACGTGGAGGCTGTTCAGCACGGCCACGACGGGCCCGCCGTCCGAGAGGATCGTCTTCCAGGCGAGCGTGCGGATCAGGAAGCTGGTGAAGAACGGCGCGATCACCAGGATCAGCACCACTCCGCGCCACCGCCCCGCCCGGAAGGCGATGAGGTACGCCAGCGGGTACCCCAGCACGAGACAGAGCACCGTGGCCG
The DNA here is from genome assembly GCF_011170125.1 of Streptomyces diastaticus subsp. diastaticus. Classification (NCBI taxonomy): domain Bacteria; kingdom Bacillati; phylum Actinomycetota; class Actinomycetes; order Kitasatosporales; family Streptomycetaceae; genus Streptomyces; species Streptomyces diastaticus. The sequence continues at coordinate 1,640,409 of NZ_BLLN01000005.1, forward strand.
CCCCCGCGTACAGCACGGAGCGCAGGAACTGGGGCCAGTATTCGGCCAGCGCCTCCCCGTAGGTGGCGAAGTGCCACGTCACCTGGAAGCCGTCCTCCAGCGACCCGGTCTGCACCGAGGTCGACGCCTGGTAGACCATCGGCAGCGCGAAGAAGACGAGCAGCCAGAGAATGCCGGGGAACAGCAGCCAGTACGGGGTGAGGCGGCCGCGCCGTTTACGCGGACGAGGCGGCGCGGCGCCCGGCGGCTTGGTCGGAGTGGCGGTCATGCGGCGGCGTCCTCCTCCGCCAAGGCGCTGCCCGCGTCGATGTCCTGAGCGGCGTCGAGGCCGAAGGAGTGCTCCGGGTTCCAGTGCAGGACCACCTCGGCGCCGGGAGCGAGGCGGGTGTCGCGCTCGACGTTCTGGACGTAGACCTCGAGGCCCGCGCAGACGGGGCTGTCGATCACGTACTGGGTGGAGACGCCGATGAAGCTGGTGGCGGTGATGGTGCCGGCGAGCCGGTTACGGCCGTCGGGTATGCCCGCGGCGTCCGCGGCGGGTGCGAGGGAGATCTTCTCTGGGCGTATGCCGAGCAGGACGGGACCGGTCGCGGCGGTGGCGCCGTTGCGTGCGGCGGGCAGGGTGAGCCGCGTGTCGCCGGCGCGCAGGAGGAGGTGGTCACCGCCGCGGCCGTCGAATCGGGCGGGGACGAGGTTGGAGGTGCCGAGGAAGTTGGCGACGAAGGTGCTCCGCGGCGTTTCGTAGAGGTCGGTGGGCGCGCCGAGTTGTTCGACGCGGCCACCGTTCATGACCGCGACCTGGTCGGCCATGGTCATGGCCTCCTCCTGGTCGTGGGTGACGTGGACAAAGGTGATGCCGACCTCGGTCTGGATGCGCTTGAGCTCGAGCTGCATCTGGCGGCGGAGCTTCAGGTCGAGCGCACCGAGCGGCTCGTCGAGGAGGAGCACCTGGGGGTGGTTGATGAGGGCCCGGGCGACCGCGACGCGCTGCTGCTGGCCACCGGAGAGCTGGTGCGGCTTGCGCCGGGCGAAGTCGCCGAGCTCGACCAGGTCGAGCATCTCGCCGACCTGCCCGCTCACCGACTTGATGCCGCGTCGGCGCAGTCCGAAGGCGATGTTCTCGAAGACGTCGAGATGCGGGAAGAGGGCGTAGCTCTGGAAGACGGTGTTGACGGGGCGCTTGTACGGGGGGAGCCCTGTCACGTCGCGCTCCCCGAGCAGGACTGAGCCGGTGGTGGGGTCCTCCAGGCCGGCGATCATACGGAGCGTGGTGGTCTTGCCGCAGCCCGAGGCGCCGAGCAGGGCGAAGAACGATCCGGCGGGCACGGTCAGGTCGAGCGGGTGGACTGCGGTGAACGAGCCGTAGGACTTGCTGATCCCTGAGAGGCGGACGTCGCCGCCGCGATCGGTGGTCATGGAGTGGTCCCGGGGGATTGAGGGGGCAGAAGTGGAAGGGGGCGCCGCCCGCACCGGACGGGGCACAGCAGGAGGTGATGGCGGCGGGCGCGGGGCCGTGCGGGCCCGCGTAGTACCGGGCGGCGCGACCGCCTCGTACGGTGCGGGGCCGACGCCTCGTACGGGGCGCACGACCTGCGAAAACAGTGCTCGCGCGTACGGCGACGGGGCGCCCGGCGTACGGGGCGCGCGACGCGCCGGACGGGGCTCAGGTGGTGAGCTTGGCGAAGGCCGCCTCGTACCGCGCCTCCTCCTCGGAGGTCAGGGAACGGAAGGAGCGCGACTTCGCGGCCATGGCCGCGTCCGGAACGATCAGCGGATTCTCGGCAGCTTCCTTGTCGATCTCGGCCAGCTCGGCCCTCACCCCGTCGACGGGGCAGACGAAGTTGATCCACGCCGCGAGCCCGGCGGCGACCTTGGGCTCGTAGTAGTAGTCGATGAGCCTCTCGGCGTTGGTCTTGTGCCGGGCCTTGTTGGGCACCAGGAGGTTGTCGCTGGAGGTGAGGTAGCCGCCGTCGGGAATGTGGAAGCGGACGTCGGGGGTTCCGGCGGAGAGCTGGACGACGTCGCCCGCCCAGGCGAGACAGGCCGCGAGGTCGCCCGATTCGAGGTCGGAGGTGTAGTCGTTGCCGGTGAAGCGTCGTATCTGCCCGTTGTCGACGCCCTGCTGGATCCGGGCGACCGCCGCGTCGAAGTCGTCGTCCGTGAAGTCGCCCGGGTCCTTTCCGGAGTCGAGCAGCGTCATGCCCACCGAGTCGCGCATCTCGGAGAGGAAGCCGACCCTTCCCTTGAGCGCAGGGTCCTCCAGGAGTTGCCGGACCGAGGTCGCCTCTTTGCCCTTGGTCGCCTTGGCGTTGTAGGCGATGACGGTGGAGATGCCCTGCCATGGGTAGCTGTAGGCCCGCCCGGGGTCCCAGTCGGGGTTGCGGAACTGGGGCGACAGGTTGGAGTACGCGTGCGGGAGGTTGGCGGGGTCGAGCTTCTGTACCCAGCCGAAGCGGATGAGGCGGGCGGCCAGCCAGTCGGTGACGCAGATGAGGTCGCGCCCGGTGTCCTGCCCCGCGGCGAGCTGCGGCTTGATCTTGCCGAAGAACTCGACGTTGTCGTTGATGTCCTCGGTGTACTTGACCTTGATGCCGGTCCGCCGCTGGAAGGCGTCGAGGGTGGGACGGCTCTTCTTGTCCTCCGACAGATCCATGTACTCGGTCCAGTTGGAGAAGCTGAGCCGCTTCTCCTTCGCCGAGTGGTCCTCCGACGCGCCCGCCTGGACGTTCCCGGCCGCCGGCGGGATGCCGCAGGCGGTCACCGTGCCCAGTGCGCCCACGGCCAGGGCCCCGCCGCCTGTGGCACGCAGCAGCGACCGGCGGCTGAAGGCGCTGCGGTCACGCGGCGCGCCGGCACGCGCCCCGCGCCGCATCGCTGCCAACTGGGCCGGGGTGGGGCGGCCGGGCTCGTACTGCTCCATGCGCGGGGACCCTTTCGAAAGGGGCGGCCACCGGGAGCGGCGGGACCGGCTCCGGTGACCGCCGCGGTGCGGATACGGGGAGATACGGCGGTGCGGGTGGGCGGGGCGTACGGGTCGGTGCGTGGCGGCGTACGGGGCGATGGTGCGGGCGGTCAGCGGCGGCCGAAGACGGTGCGGTGCCAGTCCTTCCGCGCGACCGCGGTGTTGTCGTACATGACGTGCTTGATCCGGGTGTACTCGTCGAAGGAGTAGGACGACATGTCCTTGCCGAACCCCGACGCCTTGTATCCGCCGTGCGGCATCTCGCTGAGGATCGGGATGTGGTCGTTGACCCACACGCATCCGGCCTGGATCTCGCGCGTGGCCCGCCCGGCGCGGAAGACGTCGCGGGTCCAGGCGGACGCGGCGAGGCCGTACGGGGTGTCGTTGGCCAGCCGTAGCCCCTCGTCGTCGCTGTCGAAGGGAAGGACGACCAGGACGGGGCCGAAGACCTCGGCCTGGACGACCTCGCTGCCCTGCGGGGCGTCGGCGATGAGCGTAGGACGGTAGTACGCGCCCGCGGCGAGTTCCCCGCCGGGCGCCGCGCCCCCGGCGACGACGCGGGCGTAGGACCGGGCCCGTTCGACGAAGCCCGCCACGCGGTCCCGGTGCGCGTGGCTGATGAGCGGGCCGATGTCGGTGGCGGGGTCGAACGGGTCACCGACCTGGACGGTGGCCATCAGATCCGCCACGCCCGCCACGAACGCGTCGTACAGGGGCCGCTGCACGTAGGCGCGCGTCGCGGCGGTGCAGTCCTGCCCGGAGTTGATGAGCGCGCCCGCGACGGCGCCGTGGACCGCCGCGTCGAGGTCGGCGTCGTCGAAGACGACGAAGGGCGCCTTGCCGCCGAGTTCGAGGTGGAGCCGCTTGACGCCCGCGGTCGCGATCTCGGCGACGCGGCGGCCCACGGCGGTGGAGCCGGTGAAGGAGGTCATCGCGACGTCCTCGTGGGCCACCAGGTGCTCGCCCGCGCCGACGCCCGCACCGCTCACGATGTTGACGACGCCGTCGGGCAGTCCTGCTGCCGTGGCGGCCTCGGCGAAGAGCAGCGAGGTGAAGGGCGTGAGTTCGGAAGGCTTCAGGACGATGGTGTTGCCCGCGGCGACGGCCGGCAGAATCTTCCAGGCGGCCATCTGCAGCGGATAGTTCCACGGAGCGATGGACCCGACGACGCCGATGGGCTCGCGGCGTACGTACGAGGTGTGGTCGCCGCTGTACTCACCCGCGGAGGCCCCTTGCAGGTGGCGCGCGGCGCCTGCGAAGAACGCCGCGTTGTCGACGGTGCCGGGGACGTCGAACTCGCGGCTCAGCTTCAGCGGCTTACCGCACTGGAGCGACTCCGCCTGGGCGAACTCCTCGGCGCACTCGCCCAGTACCGCCGCGAGGGCGTGCAGCTTGTCGGAGCGCTCGCCGGGCGTCGCGCCGGACCACCCAGGATGCGCGCCGCGGGCCGCGACGACCGCCGCGTCCACGTCCTCCGTCCCGGCGAGTTCGTACGTGTGGACGGGTCGGCCGGTGGCCGGGTCGACGACCGTGTGACTGGTTCCTGACGTCCCGGGGCGCAGTTCTCCGGCGATGAACTGGGCACCTGCCGCAAGACGGTCATCCACCTGGAAGCGGTTCTCGTGCATGTCGCTCTCCTCCACCGCATGCCCCGTCCCCCGGGTCACGGCGTAGCTCCGGCTCGGCGTGGCTGCTGATCCTGACAGAAAGCTCACACCCCAACAAGTGATTCCGTTGTTTCCTTTTGGTTACGCAACGGAATCTATCGACTCCCGATCGCATCGAGCGGCCGGGCGTCGAGAAACGGGCGAAAAACCCGGACGCCGCGCCGGGTACGCGTGCGACGCTCCCGTGCATGGACACCATCACCTCACGTGACGCCTTGATCCGGTACACCCGCGCGGGCGGGGCGGTGAAGTATCTGCCTTTCTGGGGCCACGCACCGCGTCGCGACGGACAGCTCGGCGCGGGTTGCCTCAGCCAGTGGTGGCCCTCCCCGTTCACGGTCGGCGGAATCCGCTACGCGACGGCCGAGCACTGGATGATGGCCGGCAAGGCCCGCCTCTTCGGTGACGCGGAAGCCGAATGTCGCGCCCTCGCCGCCGCGACCCCGGCGGAGGCAAAGATCGCGGGGCGGCTGGTGCGCGACTTCGACGAGCGGACGTGGACCGAGGCGCGTTTCGCCCTGGTGACCGAGGGCAGCACGCACAAGTTCGGCTCCGACCCCGCGCTACGGAACTTTCTCCTCGGAACCGGTGAGCGGGTCCTGGTCGAGGCCAGCCCGCTGGACCGGATCTGGGGCGTCGGCCTGCCCCGGGACGATGAGCGGACCGGCGATCCGGAGCGGTGGCCCGGGCTGAACCTGCTGGGATTCGCGCTGATGGCGGCGCGCGAGCGGTTGCGGTGAGGGGCGGAAACGACGGCGCGCGCGGGAGAGGGGTGGCGCGGAGCGGGCGTCAGGGCAGCCAGGCACGAGGGCGTGGCCCGCGAGGCGGTACCCGGCGGCGTGCCCGGGGGCGTGCCCCGGGGGCGGCGGCGCCCCGTACGTCGCGAACGACCTGCGGTTCCATGGTTCGGCGCCGGGCGCTGCTGAGCGCGTACGGGGCGATGAAGGAAGCGCGCACACCACGGGGCGGAGGCCGGGGCGGGGCGGGTGCGGGGCTCTGTTGTCACACGCAGCTTTCCGGGCGGGCGGTGCCGTGCGAGGGTCCACGGGAGACGCGCCGCCGCGACCGCACCGGCCGCCTGTCGCCTGTCGCCTGTCGCCTGTCGCCTGTCGCCTGTCAGCGAACCGATGTCGCCGAGTACCCGCCCTCGTCCATGCGCCCGTTCGGCTCCTCGTCCGCCGTGCTGACCACCAGAACCAGTACCAGTGTCGCCAGCACCAAGCCGACGCCCCCGCAGATCATCCCCGCGAGGGCCTGACCTCGGTTCCCGGCTTCGCCGCGCCGCGCGCGGGCGTGGCCGATGCCACCGAAGATCAGCGCGAGAACCCCGAGGATCATCGCCAGGGGAAAGGCGATGAAGAGGACCAGGGCGATGATGCCGAGCGCGAGGCCGGCGTCGCCCATCCCGTTCCGCAGGCCGGTCGGCCACCCCCAGCCGGTGTACCCATAGGCCACGGGGTATCCGGGACCCGCGCCGTGAGCCACCCCGTACGGGGCGGGCGACTGTGCCGCCGCGGCGTACGGCGGCGGCACCGGGCCGGTCTGGGGCGCACCGTACGGCGCCGACCACGGAGCCGGCTGCTGCGGGCCGACGGGCGCCGGGCCGGGGCCTTCCGGGCCGATCGGCGGCGGGGGCACGGGGCCGCCGGACCTGGGCGGTGTAAGGGGCGACGCCGCGGCGTAGGGGCTACCGGCGCCGTGCGGGGCAGGTGCGGCCCCGTGGCCGCCGGGAGATGCGCCCAGCGGCTGCGCTCCGTAGGGGGCGGGGCCGGGCGACCGGTCCGCCGGGTCAGGCGGGGCCCACAGATCCCGGCGCTCCCTCGGTTCCGCCGTCACACCGGCTGCCGCCGCGTCGGCTGCCACCGCCCCGTCCGGTGTCGCGGCAGCGGGCGCCCCGGTGCGGGGCTCCGGAGCCCCGGAGGCCGGCGTCACCGCCGGCTCCGTGTCCGTGCTCTTGGTCAGCGACGGACCGGCCACCGAGGCGCCTGCGAAGGTCCGGCCGTCGGGATCCGCCGCGGACGCCTCGCCAGCCCCCGCCGATGTCCTGTCCGCACCTCTGTCGTCCCTCGCCCCGCGCTCCCCCGCCGAGGGCTCGGTGCGCCCGTCCCCATCGTCGTCACGCGGGGTCCCGTATTCGATCACCGTGGCGGGAGATGACTCGTCGGTGTCTTCACGGCGCCGCTCCGCCTGATGTTCGTCCTCGGGCATCGCGCCCACCCCCTCGTGCCGGTGTCCGGTCATGCTACGGGCCGACCGGTGGGCGCCCCGCCTGCGCCTAGGATGGCTCCGGCCCGCCCGGAGGCACACTCCGGACGGCGAAGCCCGAACCATACGCCGGAGGACACCGTGACCGATCTGCACGCCTTCATCGCGGGCCTGCCGAAGGCCGAACTGCATGTGCACCACGTGGGCTCCGCCTCACCGCGGATCGTCGCCGAACTGGCGGCCCGCCACCCGGACTCCGCGGTGCCCAGCGACCCGGAGGCGGTGGCGGACTACTTCACGTTCACGGACTTCGCCCACTTCATCCAGGTGTACCTCTCGGTTGTCGACCTGATCCGGACCCCGGAGGACATCCGCCTCCTGACGTTCGAGGTGGCCCGTGACATGGCCCGCCAGAACGTCCGCTACGCGGAGCTGACGGTGACTCCGTACAGCTCCACCCGTCGGGGCATCGACGAGCGCGCCTTCATGGACGCCATAGAGGACGCCCGGAAGGCGGCGGAGGCGGAGTTCGGCATCGTGCTGCGCTGGTGCTTCGACATCCCGGGCGAGGCCGGACTGGAGTCGGCCGAGGAAACACTGCGGCTCGCTCTCGACCTGCGCCCCGAGGGCCTGGTCTCCTTCGGCCTGGGCGGACCGGAGATCGGCGTTCCGCGGGCACAGTTCAAGCCGTACTTCGACCAGGCGATCGATGCGGGACTGCACAGCGTGCCGCACGCCGGCGAGACGACCGGCCCCGAGACGGTGTGGGAGGCGCTGCGCACCCTGCGCGCCGAACGCATCGGGCACGGCATCAGCTCCGTCCAGGACCCGGAGCTGCTCCGTCACCTGGCAGAGCACCGCATTCCGCTGGAGGTCTGCCCGACGTCCAACGTGGCGACCCGTGCGGTGAGTGAGATCGGGCTGCACCCGTTGAAGAAGCTGGTGGACGCCGGCGTGCTGGTGACCATCAACAGCGACGACCCGCCGATGTTCGGCACGGACCTCAACTCCGAGTACGACGTGGCCGCCCGCCTCCTCGGTCTCGACGAACGCGGGGTCGCGGGGCTGGCCAAGAACGCGGTCGAGGCCTCGTTCCTGGACCAGGCCGGCAAGGAACGGATCGCGGCGGAGATCGACGCCTGGACCGAGAGCTGGCTCGCCCAGGGATGAGCCACCGCGACGGGACGAGGTCCCGTCGGGCAGCATGGGGCCATGTCCACCGCGTACGACACCCACTCCTCCCCCGGCGCGGCGCCCGCGCCGCCTCGCGCCGTCGCCGTGGCCCATCGGGGCGACCCGTACCTGATGCGGGAGAACACCCTTCCCTCGCTACGTTCGGCACTCGACCGCGGGGCGGACGCCGTCGAGGCGGACGTACGGGTCACCGGTGACGGTGTACCGATGCTGCTGCACGACGCCACCCTTGAACGACTGTGGGGCCACGAGCGGCGCCTCGCCTCCTTGTCGGCCGACGCGGTCTGCGAACTGACGGCCGGCAGGCTTCCGCGTCTCGACGAGGCCTTGCGCGTGACCCGGGACAGCAGGCTCATGCTCGACCTTCCGGGCGCACCGTCACGCCGCGACGTCGCCGCGGTGATCGGCACGGTGCGCGACTGCGGGGCGGCAGACCGCGTGTACTGGACAGGGGGCGCCTCGGCCATGCTCCAGGTGCGCGCGCTGGACGGCGACGCGGAGATCGCCCTGACCTGGACGACGCTGGCGCCGCCGCGCCCCGCGCTGCTCTCCGCCGTAGGGCCTCGCTGGCTCAACTACCGCTTCGGCCTCGTCAGTCGCGAACTGGTCGACCGCGCCCACCGGGACGGCCTGCTGGTGTCGGCCTGGACACCCGACACCAGGCGCACGATGCGCCGCCTGCTCGCCGTAGGCGTCGACTCCCTCACCACCAACCGGATCGACGTCCTACGGGAACTCCTGGGCCCCTCGCGGCGCCCGCCGCAGACCCCGTAAGGGCTCACGCGGCGGAGCTGCCCTTACCGACGCCCCCCGTACACCGCCCCGTCGGGGCCGGGGCGGTGCCTCCGCCGCCCCCGCTCCTGACCGCCCGGCGACGGGGGCCCATGGCTCGGCGACCGGCCGGATCTCCCGCCGAGCCGGCCCCGGTCGCACGCGGCCTGTCGATGTCACGCCGCGACGCGTCTTCCCCCGGTCCGTGCGCACCGCCCCCGCCGCGCACCGCGTCACCCGCCCGGGACACCGCCCCGTACCTGCGCGAAAGAGCACGGCGCCGCCCCGTGAACGGGGCGGCGCCGGCCTTTGTCCCTGACCGCGTCACCGGGCCGCGGCGGCCCGCGACGGCGGCGTCGGGTGTCTAGCCCTCCAGCGACGTCATCACGTGCTTGACGCGCGTGTAGTCGTCGAAGCCGTACCCCGACAGGTCCTTGCCGTAGCCGGACTTCTTGAATCCGCCGTGCGGCATCTCGGCGACCAGCGGGATGTGGGTGTTGATCCACACGCAGCCGAAGTCGAGGTGGCGCGAGAGGCGCATGGCGCGTGCGTGGTCCTTGGTCCAGACGGACGAGGCCAGGGCGTACTCGACGCCGTTGGCGTACTCGAGGGCCTGGTCCTCGTCGCGGAAGGACTGGACGGTGATGACGGGTCCGAAGACCTCGTTCTGGATGATCTCGTCGTCCTGCTTCAGGCCGCTGACCACGGTCGGGGCGTAGAAGTACCCCTTGTCGCCGACCCGGTGGCCCCCTGCCTCGACCTTGGCGTGGGCCGGGAGTCGGTCGATGAAGCCGGAGACCTTGGCGAGCTGGTCGGCGTTGTTGAGCGGGCCGTACAGCACGTCCTCGTCGTCGGGCTGCCCGGTCTTCGTCTCCGCTGCAGCCTTGGCCAGCGCGGCGACGAAGTCGTCGTGGACCGACTCGTGGACGAGGACGCGGGTGGCGGCGGTACAGTCCTGGCCCGCGTTGAAGAACCCGGCCTCACTGATGCCCGAGGCGGCCGCGGCGAGGTCGGCGTCCTGGAAGACGAGGACCGGTGCCTTGCCGCCCAGCTCCAGGTGGACCCGCTTGAGGTCCTTGGCCGCGGACTCGGCCACCTGCATGCCGGCGCGCACCGAGCCGGTGATGGAGGCCATCGCGGGCGTCGGGTGCTCGACCATCGCGCGGCCGGTGTCACGGTCGCCGCAGATGACGTTGAAGACGCCCTTGGGCACGATCGAACCGATGATCTCGGCCATCAGCACGGTCGACGCCGGGGTGGTGTCCGAGGGCTTGAGGACGACGGTGTTCCCCGCGGCCAGCGCCGGGGCGAACTTCCAGACGCCCATCATCATCGGGTAGTTCCACGGGGCGACCTGCGCGCAGACGCCGATCGGCTCGCGGCGCACGAAGGAGGTGAGGCCCTCCATGTACTCCCCGGCGGAGCGGCCTTCGAGCATCCGTGCGGCGCCCGCGAAGAACCGGATCTGGTCGACCATCGGAGGGATTTCCTCGCTCCGCGTCAGGCCCAGCGGCTTGCCGGTGTTCTCCGACTCGGCGGCGATCAGCTCCTCGGCGCGCTCCTCGAAGGCGTCGGCGATCTTCAGCAGCGCGCGCTGCCGCTCGGCGGGGGTGGTGTCCCGCCAGGCCGGGAAGGCGGCCGCGGCGGCCTCCATCGCGGCGTCGACGTCGGCCTGGCCGGAGAGCGGCGCGGTCGCGTAGACCTCACCGGTGGCGGGGTTGACGACCTCGGTCGTACGCCCGTCGGCGGCGTCCTTGAACTCCCCGGCAATGTAGTTGCGCAGCCTGCGCGCCTGTCCCAGCTCGGTCACTGCCGGCCTCCTGTCGGATGTCCAGTGGATGAGACACCCACCTTAATCCGTGCGCCGCCGTTCTCAACATAGGCACCCCTCAGCATCTGCGAAATCGGTATCTCAAGAGCGCCACGACAACGAATTACATCGGTGCAGCCTTGCAAAACCGACGAGACCTCATGCACAGTGAGGCCGTGGCCAGTCGTAGCGCAGACTCCAGGAACGGGAGCGGTCCGTCGTCCGTCGACGCCGTCTCCCTGGCAATCATCGAGCAGCTCCAGGAGGACGGCCGACGCCCGTACGCCGCGATCGGCAAGGCCGTCGGCCTCTCCGAGGCGGCCGTGCGCCAGCGCGTACAGAAACTGCTGGACCAGGGCGTGATGCAGATCGTCGCGGTGACCGATCCGCTCACGGTGGGTCTGCGCCGCCAGGCGATGGTCGGCATCAACGTCGAGGGCGACCTCGACCCGGTCGCCGAGGCCCTGTCGGCCATGGGCGAGTGCGAGTACGTGGTGATGACCGCCGGTTCGTTCGATCTGGTGGTGGAGATCGTCTGCGAGGACGACGACCACCTGCTGGAGACGATCAACAAACGCATCCGGGCCCTCCCCGGTGTGCGCTCCACCGAGAGCTTCGTCTACCTGAAGCTCAAGAAGCAGACCTACATGTGGGGAACCCGATAGCCGTGAGCAAGGACCTCAGCCGAACCGCGTACGACCACCTGTGGATGCATTTCACGCGCATGTCGTCGTACGAGAACGCGCCCGTCCCGACCATCGTGCGGGGCGAGGGCACCTACATCTACGACGACCGGGGACGGCGGTACCTGGACGGACTGGCGGGGCTCTTCGTCGTGCAGGCCGGGCACGGCCGCACCGAGCTGGCCCAAGCCGCCTCCAAGCAGGCACAGGACCTCGCGTTCTTCCCCATCTGGTCCTACGCGCACCCGAAGGCGGTCGAACTCGCCGAGCGGCTGGCCCACGAGGCGCCGGGCGACCTGAACAAGGTCTTCTTCACCACGGGCGGCGGCGAGGCGGTCGAGACCGCGTGGAAGCTGGCGAAGCAGTACTTCAAGCTGACCGGCAGGCCGACCAAGCACAAGGTCATCTCCCGCGCCGTCGCCTACCACGGCACGCCGCAGGGGGCGCTCTCCATCACCGGGCTGCCCGCGTTGAAGGCCCCGTTCGAACCGCTCGTGCCCGGTGCGCACAAGGTCCCGAACACCAACATCTACCGTGCGCCGATCTTCGGTGAGGACCCGGAGGCGTTCGGCCGCTGGGCCGCCGACCAGATCGAGCAGCAGATCCTCTTCGAGGGTCCGGACACCGTCGCCGCCGTCTTCCTGGAGCCGGTGCAGAACGCGGGCGGCTGCTTCCCGCCGCCGCCGGGCTACTTCCAGCGCGTCCGCGAAATCTGCGACCGGTACGACGTGCTACTCGTCTCCGACGAGGTCATCTGCGCCTTCGGCCGGCTCGGCACCACCTTCGCCTGTGACAAGTTCGGCTACGTCCCGGACATGATCACCTGCGCCAAGGGCATGACCTCGGGCTACTCCCCGATCGGCGCCTGCATCGTCTCCGACCGCCTCGCGGAGCCCTTCTACCAGGGCGACAACACCTTCCTGCACGGCTACACCTTCGGCGGGCACCCCGTCTCGTCCGCGGTCGCCCTGGCCAACCTCGACATCTTCGACCGCGAGAACCTCAACCAGCACGTCCTCGACAACGAAGGCGGCTTCCTCTCGACCCTCCAGAAGCTCCACAACCTGCCCATCGTCGGCGACGTCCGCGGCAACGGCTTCTTCTACGGGATCGAACTCGTCAAGGACAAGGCCACCAAGGAGACCTTCGACGACGAGGAGACCGAACGCGTCCTCTACGGCTTCCTCTCCAAGGCCCTCTTCGACAACGGCCTGTACTGCCGCGCCGACGACCGTGGCGACCCCGTCATCCAGCTGGCCCCACCGCTGATCTCCGGCCAGTCGACGTTCGACGAGATCGAGAACATTCTCCGCGAGGTCCTGACGGAGGCCTGGACAAAGCTCTGAGGCGCTGGGCGCCTGGCTCGGGGCGGACGGAGGGCTCGGTACGGGGCGGCTGGTACGGAGCAGACCTCATACGCGATGGGGCGCCGCGCGGGGCTGTCGCGCTCCGTACGAGGCGCATGTTCCGGTACGCGGCGCGGCGCTACAGGGAGATGCGCAGGTAGGGGGCGCCACGCGACGCTACGAGAAGGTGCGCGGCGTCAGGCCCCGCGCACCGTGCCTCCCCGAGGGGGGGGCGCACAGCACCGAACGCGACCGTCCCACCGAACGCTGAGGCCCGCTTCTCAGACAGGCCGATACGGCCGAGCCCTGCCCGCCATACGTCGCGCACCCCACCCTCCGCACCCCCTACGCCCCCGCGCCACCCCTTCGAGTGAGAACGTGCGGCATCGGGCCCTGCGGGTGCGACGGGCCCCCTGCGCGTACCTAGGTTCCCATCCGTAGGGCGACCGCCCCCGTACCCCGCGCCTGCCCCGCCCCGTGGGCCGCGGAGTCGAGCCGGCCGCACCGTGCTCACGGAACCGAGGTGTCACCATGGCGGTCCCACCCGACAACGACCTGCTGCGGGCGGTCGGCCTGCGCCACGCGCCGCAGGGCTTTCCCGTCCTCACGGACGTCACCCTCGGGGCGTCCACTGGCGAGATCCTCGCGGTCACGGGGCCCCGCGCCGCAGGGAAGACCACCCTGCTCCGCTGCCTGTCGGGCCAGCTCGTCCCCGACGAGGGCGAGGTCTGGTTCGCCGACATGCCCGTCCACAACCTCACCGCGTCGCAACGGGAACGGTTCCGGCGCGAGCATCTCGGGTGGATCGACTCCGAGCCCCACCTCGTACCGGAACTCAGCGCGTGGGAGAACGCAGCGCTCCCCCTGTTGCTGCGAGGTACGCCGCGACGCACCGCGAAGAGCGCCGCGCTGGAGTGGCTCGACCGCTTCGATCTGGGCGCACTGGCAGGTGAACGCCCCCACGCGCTGGCCTACTCACAGCGTCAGCAGGTCTGCGTCGCCCGGGCCATCGCCATGGAGCCCGCCGCGCTTCTCGCCGACGAGCCGACCGCCGCTCTGCGCGGCCCCGAGCGGGCCCACGTGTTGCGCACCCTCGTCTCGGCAGCGCGTTCAAACGACATCACGGTCGTCATCGCCGCCACCGACGAGGAGACCGCGTCCGTCGCCGACCGCGCCCTGCGGCTGTACGACGGCCGGACCGACGGCGACGGCCCCGGCTCCCCCGAGCAGGAAGGCCGCGAAGAGTGCTCGCTCTCCGTCTGACCCGCGGCGCCCACCCGTTCGTCCTCTGCGGCCGGCTCCTGGTCGCCGCGGCGTCGGCGGGTACGGGCTTCCTCCTGTTGAGCGCCCTGAGCCATGCCCTCTCCCACCCCGGTGCGGGCGGTGCCCTGCTCCGGCTCACCTGGTGCGTCGTACCGCTGACCGCCACCGTCTACTTCGCCGTCGCCATGGCTCGCAACGACCCCGCCACGCTGCCCCGCGCGGGCATGTCCTCCGTCGGTCTGGGCCCTGCCGCGCTGGCCGGCCTCGCCGCGGCGTCCACCGCGCTGTCGAGTCTGCTCGGTTCGGTGGTCGCGCTGCTCTTCTTCCTCCACCTGCGGGGCGATCTGACCGGGCTGCCGTTCGACGGCGCGGCCGCCGAGATGCTCGCCGCGGACCGGCCCCTGCCGCTGGCCGCGGCGCTGACCCTGCTCGCGGTCGTCCCCACTGTGGCGTCCCTCGCCACCGCCTGGGCACTCCGCCCCCGCGCGGGGCGGCCGGCGCCCGTCGCGCCGCAGCCCGAGCCCGCCGCTCCGGTGCCCGTACCGTCGGGGCTGCCCTGGGGCGTCGCGCTGCTCGCGACGGGGCTGGCCGTCGAAAGCTGGGCGGTGAGCGGAACGTCGCGCGACGGGGCGGGTCTACCCCTGCCCGGCGGAGCGGAATCGGGCGCGCTCGGCGGTGTACTCGGCTGGCTGTTCACCGCGCTGGGGCTGGCTCTCGCCGGGCCAGGCCTCACCCACCTCTGCGGTCGCGTACTGCAATCGGCGCACCCGGGCGCCGTGCGGTTGCTCGCCGGACGTGGCCTCCAGGAGGAGGCCACCCGGATCGGCCGACCCGCAGGGGTGGTCTGCGCGGTCGCCTCTGGAACGCTCGTCTCCGCAACCCTCTACGGGCCGGGGGCGGGCAGCTCCGCCGCGGGGCCGCTGACAGCGCTCGGCGGCGTCCTGGTGGCCGGCTGCGCGCTCGCGACGCTACTGAGCGCCGGGGTGGAGGCCAGGAGGTCACGTGCGGCGGCCAACGGGGCGCTGCTCCGGTTGGGCGCCCCGGCGTCGGCGCTCCGGTACGCGGCGGGGCTTCGCGCCCTCACGCTGGTCGTGGTGTTCGCCCCGCTCACGTGGGCGGTGGCCACCCTGGCGGCAGTTCCGCTCCGCCCCTGACGCGCCCGACGCCCCGTGGCCACGCGCCGAGCGAAGCCCGGGGGCACGTCGGCCACCGATGAGTTCCACCCGACGGCCCGGTCTACCACCATGAAGCGCAGGAGGCTCTGGACCACCTGCACCGCAGGACGAGCGGCCACGCCGCCCTCCGTCTACCAGTGGGGACAGCCATGTACCAGCAGATGATCTTCGTCAATCTCGCGGTGAACGGCCTGGGAGCGTCGAAGAAGTTCTTCACCGAGCTGGGATTCACCCTCAACGAGCAGTACTCCGACGACAGCACCTCCTCCGTCGTGATCAGCGACACCATCGTACTGATGATCATGAACAGGGAACGGTTCGGCCAGTTCACGAAGAAACCGATCGCAGACTCCTCCCAGATGGTCGAAACGCTTCTCGCGCTGAGCGCCGAGAGCAGAGAGAAGGTCGACGAGCTCGTCGACAAGGCCATCGCCGCCGGCGGCGCCCCTGCAGGTGAGACCCAGGAGCAGGGCGACTTCATGTACGGCCGCGCCTTCTTCGACCCGGACGGCCACCACTTCGAGGTCGTCTGGATGGACCCGTCCGTCATCGAGAGCTGAGCACACCCCGGGACGGTCCGGCCGAACCTCGACCCGGCGGTTGCCTGCCACTGTCGACGTTGAAGGGTACGGGGCGAGCGTTACGCCGCCCCGTACCCTTCAGCCCCGTCCGCCGCGTGACGGCACGGGCGGCGTCGCGCGGCGCCCCAGCTCCAACAAGAGACGCGGGCGGTCCCCGTGGCACGGCCCCACGCCGCTCCGGCGCCGCGCCCCCTCATCCGAAGGTGGCTCGCTCCAGCCAGAAGTCCAGGAGCGCGCGGTCACCTCGCACCTCGACCTCGTCACCGGTCACAGGCAGGCGACGGTAGAACGCGAGCATCAGCTCGGTCATGGGCCCACGCAGCTCCACCGTGGCATCGCCGACGTGCTCCTCCCGCACCTCGAACCCTGTCTCCGTGAGCTCGATGAGCCATTCCCCGCGTACGCCGGGCGCCACGTCCGTCGCATGGAGATGCAGAGTGCGGCCGCCGCCACGCAACTCGGCGGCGGAGTCGGTCGGTCGAACTCGCTGCACGTACGCGACGATCTCGAGCCACTCGTCGACGGCGTCCGAGGCCAGCTCGGCGTCGGCCGCGAACGGTACGCCGGCGGCGATGCAGGCGTCCGCGCGGTGGACGAGCACTTCCTGCGTGAGGCGACGCGCCCAGAAACTGGAGCTCTGGTCCCAGGACCAGGTCCACATCTTCCGGCCCGGCCCCGCCTCCCTCAGCGCCTCCGCGGCCGCCTCTGCGCCTTCGGCCAGCCACGCGTCCAGAGCCTTCGGCCCCTCCTCGGCGGTCGGCCCCACGAAGTGGGGAACCGCCTCGTCAGGTACCTCGGCGGAAGCGCGGCTCCGTACGATCTCGTTCATCCACCGGGTGGCACCGCCCACGTGCACCGCGAGATCGCGCAGCGTCCACTCCGGGCACGTCGGAACACGCGCCTGGAGATCCGCGCCCGCCAGCGCCTCCCGCAGCCGTCCCGTCTGTACGGTCACCTCGTCGCAGAACCGGTCGTACGAGAGATCTCTGTGAGTCATGGCCCGGAGCGTAGCCCCGGCTCCGCGGAGCGGCACCGGCTTTTCCGCACCGTACGCCGCCGTACGGTGCGAGCAACCTGCCGGGACGGTGGGTGCCGGTCGGCCCCGCGAGGACGTCACCCGCATCACCCCAGAACGACCACGTCGTCCGGGTCGAAGATCACTCCCACCTCGGCTCCGGGCGCCGGCGCCTCCCGCAACGTGCACGCCGCCTCCAGCCGGGGCCCCCTCACCGGGTCCAGCCTGAGCGATACATGGGTGCCTCGGAAAGTCCGCGCGGCGACGGTGCAGGCGAGCCCGCGCTCCGCCTCCACGAGGCGCACTCCGGTGGGCCTGACCAGTACTTCACACTGCCCCTGCGAGGACGACGACGGTACGGGCAGCCTGCCCCAGGGCGTATCCGCGGCGCCATCGGCGATCGTGGCGCCGACAAGGTTGTCGAAGCCGAGGAAACGGGCCACGAACGCGTCGACGGGCCGCTGCCACACCTCCAACGGCGTCCCCGACTGGGCGATCCGCCCGTTTCGCATCACCACCACGCGGTCCGCGAGGGCGAACGCCTCCCCCTGGTCGTGCGTCACCGCCAGCACGGTCGTCCCCAGCGTGGCGAACAGTTCGCGCAGTTCGACCACGAGGCGCTCACGGAGACTGCGGTCGAGCTGCCCGAGCGGCTCGTCCAACATGAGCAGACGAGGACTGGGGGCCAGCGCCCGCGCCAGGGCGATCCTCTGCTGTTCACCGCCGGACAGCGTGCTGACGGCACGCCGCTCGGCGCCGGGGAGTCCCACCAGGCGCAGTAGTTCCGCCACACGGTCGGCCTGCTCCTCGCGCGCCGCCCCGTGCATACGAGGCCCGAAGGCGATGTTGCCGCCGACGTCGCGCTGGGGGAAGAGCTGGTGATCCTGGAACATGAGCCCGACGCCCCGTAGGTGGGCGGGAACACCTGCCTGGTCCCGTCCCTCCAGCAGCACCCGCCCCGAGTCGAGCCCCTGAAGCCCCGCCACGGAGCGCAGCAATGTCGACTTGCCGCTCCCACTGGGTCCGAGGACGCAGACGATCTCCCCGGCGGCCATCCGGAGGTCGACCGCGTGCAGAGCGGGCTGCCGCGCCCCGGGAAAGTGGACGGAGGCCGTGTCGACCTCCAGCAGCGGTGTCACTGACGGGGCGTCTCGACCCGCCCGCGCGGCGTGGGCGCCCGTACGGTGCCCGTCCGTGTGCCTTGGTGCAGCAGCCATCAGAACGCTCCGGTTCGGTCGAGTGGCGTCCCTGCCGTGCCCGTTCCGCGGGCCAGCGGGCGGATCCGCTCCAGAAGCAGCAGGGAGACGACGCAGACGATCATGAGGATCGTGGACAGGGCCATGGCCTGTCCGTAGTTGAGGTCGCCGGCGCGGCCCAGCAGCCGGGCGACCGCCACCGGCAGCGTCGGATTGTCGGGGCGCGCGATGAAAACGGTCGCCCCGAACTCGCCCAGCGACACCGCGAAGGCGAACCCCGCGGCAACAAGCAGGGCCCGGCGTACCAGCGGTAGGTCCACCTCCCGCCAAGCCCGCCAGGGGGACGCACCGAGCACGGCGGCGGCCTCCCGCAGCCTGTCGTCCACGGCGCGCAGCACGGGCAACATCGTGCGCACCACGAACGGCACTCCCACGAGGGCCTGGGCGAGAGGAACCAGTATCCAGCTGGCGCGCAGGTCCAGGGGTGGCTCGTCGAGAGCGATGAGGAAACCGAACCCGACCGTCACCGCGGACACGCCCAGAGGAAGCATCAGCAGGGCGTCGAAACCCCTGGTGAAGCGCCCCGCGCGCCGCGTCAGCGCCGCAGCGGCGAGGCCTCCGACGAGCAGCGCGACGAGCGTCGCCACCGCGGCGTACCCCAGGGAGTTGCCGACGGCGTCGATCGGCGGGACGAGGAACGCTCCCCCGTCGGACAACAGGAGGGCACGGAAGTAGCCCAGTCCGTATCCCCCGGGCACGTCCAGGGCCCGCTCCACCAGGACGCCGAGGGGAAGCAGGATGAGGAGGGCCACGGTGCCGAGCACGAGGCCCAGCAGGAGACGCTGCCCTGCACCGTGGACACGGCGCACCGCGTGCGCAGCGTCGACCAGGTTCAAAGCCGTCTCGCGGCGCCGCACGGTCCAGGCGTGGACGGCGAGGATCGCTGCGACAGCGGCGAACTGCACCAGCGTGAGGACGGCGGCTGTGGGCAGGTCGAGCAGTTGCGCGGTCTGCCGGTAGATCTCCACCTCGAGCGTGGCGTAGCCGGGCCCGCCCAGGATCTGCACGACACCGAACGAGGTGAACGTGAACAGGAACACCATCAGCGCGGCCGCCGCGACAGCGGGCCCGAGGGCGGGAAGCGTTACGGCGCGTAGGGCTCGCAGCCGGGACGCGCCGAGCATCCTGGCGGCTTCCTCCTGGCGCGGGTCGAGCTGGGCCCACAGGCCGCCGACGGTGCGGACCACTACGGCGTAGTTGAAGAAGACGTGGGCGAGCAGAATGGCCCACACAGTGGTGTCCAGGCGCACACCCCACAGGTCGTCCAGCAGACCGCCCCTTCCCAGCATCGCCAGGAAGGCCGTGCCCACCACCACGGTGGGCAGGACGAACGGAACCGTGACCACAGCACGCAGCAGGCTCTTGCCCGGGAACTCGAGCCGCGCGAACACGTACGCCGCCGGCATGGCGAGGGCCAGGGTCAGCCCCGTCGACGCGAGCGCCTGCCAGAGGGTGAACCAGAGCACCTGCCCGATGCCCGGGTCACCCAGTACGTCGCCCAGCGCGCCGAACTGCCACGCCCCGTTCTGTCGCAGCCCCCGGCCGACGATGGCGGCGACGGGGTATGCGAAGAAGAGCCCGAAGAAGACCACCGGGACGGCCATCAGCGCGGCCCGCGCCCAGCGGCCACTACGCGCGCCACCTGCGGCGACGCGTCGACGAGGCGGCCGTGGCCCGCCCCGTCGCGGCCCACCCGGGCCCTTCGCGGCGCCCGGCGGACGGAGCGCCCCGCGCGCCCCGTCCGCCGCGCTCGCGCCGTGTTCGCGGCCAGGGGCGGCGCGGCGGGCCGTCACTTCACCACGAGCGAGGTCCACGACTTGATCCATGCCTCACGGTTCTCAGCGATCGTCTGCGGGTCCAGCGAACGGGCGTTTTCCGCCTCCGCACCGAACTCCGTGAACAGCTTCGGCAGCTTCGCGTCCTCGGCGACGGGCCGGACGAACATCTGCAGCGGCAGATCCTCCTGGAACGTCTTGCCGATCAGGAAGTCCAGCAGCCTCTTCCCTCCCTCGGAGTTCTTCGCTCCGTCGAGGAGCCCGGCGAACTCGATCTGCCGGAAGCAGGTGTCGGTCAGAACGCCGGTCGGCGCCTCGTCCGGCTGCGGGTCCGCGTACAGCACCTCGACCGGAGGGCTGGACGCGTACGAGACGACGAGCGGCCGGTCGCCCCCAGCCTTCTTGCCGCCCGCCGAGCCGGAGAACTCCTCGTTGTACGCCTGCTCCCAGCCTTCGACGACCTTCACGCCGTTGGCCTTGAGCTTTTTCCAGTAGTCCTGCCAGCCTTCGTCTCCGAATTCGGCGGCCGTCCCGAGCAGGAAGCCGAGCCCCGGCGAGGAGGTGGCGGCGTTCTCGGTGACGAGGAGGTTCTTGTACTCGGGGTCGGCCAGTTCCTCGAAGGTGCGCGGCGGGTCGAGCTTCTTGTCGGCGAAGTACCTCTTGTCGTAGTTGACGCAGATGTCGCCGGTGTCGATCGGCGTCACCCGGTGCTTCGCCGCGTCGAGCTGGTACTCCGCCGGGACGCGGTCCAGGCCCTTCGCCTCGTACGGGGCGAAGACCCCGTTGTCGACGGCACGGGAGAGCAAGGTGTTGTCGACGCCGAACAGGACATCGCCCTGCGGGTTGTCCCTGGAGAGGACGGCCTGGTTGACGGCCTGGCCGGCGTCCCCGCTCTTCAGCACCTTGACCGTGTAGCCGGTCTCCTTCTTGAACTCGGCGAGCACGGCCTTGGAGACGTTGAACGAGTCATGGGTGACGAGGGTGACCTGCTTGGACTGCGCCTCGTCGGTGTCGCCGGACCCGCAGGCCGCCACGGCGAACAGACCGGCGCACGTCGCCAGCGCGGTCCTGGCGACGTTGCGTGTGATGGGCACTGGTTTTCCTCCTGGGTATGCCAGGAAGAGACGCGGCCCTGCCCTGGCATCGGCGAACCGGCGCCAGGGCAAGGCGCAACAGCTTGAGTGGTCCGAACTTCCTACCCGGAATGACCCGGGCGAGGTTCAGAGGGTCTGCGGCCGTTACGTGGGTCACGTGGTGCCGCACTCTCAGCGCTGTGGCGCTCCCCTGTCGGAATATGCGTGTGTCTGAGGCCAGGATACGCACGCTCGGATCCGGCCCACGAGTGGCTCCCCCCGTCCCGGGCGGAGCGGGGGGAGAAGTGTCGACGGTGCGCTCAGCGCTCCGTGGCGGCGAGCTGCCCGCAGGCCCCGTCGATCTCCTGGCCGCGGGTGTCCCGCACCGTGACCGGCACACCGTGCGCGGCGATGGCCTCCACGAACGCCTTCTCGTCCTCCGGCCGCGACGCGGTCCACTTGGAGCCCGGAGTGGGGTTCAGCGGGATCAGGTTGACGTGCACACGCTTGTTCTTCAGCAGGCGCCCGAGCAGGTCACCACGCCACGCCTGGTCGTTGATGTCACGGATCAGGGCGTACTCGATGGAGACCCGCCGCCCGGACTTCTCCGCGTACTCCCACGCGGAATCCAGCACCTCGCGGACCTTCCATCGGGTGTTGACGGGCACGAGCGTGTCGCGCAGGTCGTCGTCGGGGGCGTGCAGGGAGACCGCCAGGCGGCACTTGAAGCCCTCGTCCGCGAAGCGGTGGATGGCGGGAACGAGGCCGACGGTGGAGACCGTGATGCCGCGCTGCGACAGCCCTACCCCGTCGGGCTCGGGATCGGTGAGGCGCCTGATCGCACCGGTGACGCGGTTGTAGTTGGCGAGCGGCTCGCCCATGCCCATGAAGACGATGTTCGACAGCCGGGCGGGGCCACCGGGGACCTCACCGTCCCGAAGTGCCCGCATCCCGTCGACGATCTGGTGCACGATCTCGGCGGTGGAGAGGTTGCGGTCCAGCCCGGCCTGTCCCGTGGCGCAGAAGGGGCAGTTCATGCCGCAGCCGGCCTGCGACGAGATGCACATGGTGACCCGGTCCGGGTAGCGCATGAGCACCGACTCGACCAGGGTCCCGTCGTGGAGCCGCCACAGCGTCTTGCGCGTGGTGTCGTCGTCGCAGGAGATGTGTCGGACGACCGACATGAGGTCCGGCAGCAACTCGCTGCGCAGCTTCTCGCGGGAACCCGCGGGGATGTCGGTCCACTCCGCCGGGTCGTGCGCGTACCGGGCGAAGTAGTGCTGCGACAGTTGCTTGGCGCGGAACGGCTTCTCGCCGAGCTCGGCGAGGGCTTCCTTGCGCTCGGTGGGTGTGAGGTCGGCGAGGTGCCGCGGCGGCTTCTTGGCTCCGCGGGGCGCGACAAAGGTGAGCACTCCGGGTGCGGGCGGTGCCATGGGCGGAAGACTCCTCAGGACGGCGAAGGCCGGGGCACCCGCGGAGACGCGGCGCGGCATCGTCCGACGGTGCGGGGCAGGAAAAGGCCCGCTGCTGGACGGCGCGGGCTCTTCCAGGGTAACGGAGTACCGGACGGTGCCGTCCCCGTCACCACCCAGCCCTCGCAGCTTGCCCCGTACGCTGCGCGTGACCTGCGGAAACGCCAGGAGCGACGGGGCGTGGTGCAGGCTGCGACGACTCTCGGTGCGGAGCCGCGGCCATGCGACCTCGATCGGGCCACGCAGTTGCGGCCCCGTACTCCGCTCAGCAGGTCACCGGGGCGCCGCCTCCCCGGGGGCGGAGGCCTGGCGCCCCGTCGCGGCGCTCGAAACCGCACGCCCGAACCGCAGCACCCCGCCACGACCAGGGCGAGGCGGCGCCACCCGGCACCGCCCCGCCCTCAACCCCGCCTCCGCCCGGTCAGCCGGACCCCACGAAGAGCACCATCAGCGCCCAGACGACAGGCGCTGTCGGCAGCAGGGAGTCCAAGCGGTCCATGATGCCGCCGTGCCCGGGCAGCAGTGTGCCCATGTCCTTGATGCCGAGGTCTCGCTTGATCATCGACTCGCCGAGGTCGCCCAGGGTCGCGCTCACCGCCACCGACAGGCCCAGGAGCAGTCCCTGCCACCAAGCCCCTCCGTCGACCAGGAACTGCATGCACAGAGCGCCGGCGAACATCGCTGCCCCGACCGCTCCGAACAGCCCTTCCCGCGTCTTGCCGGGGCTGATGCGCGGAGCCAGCTTGTGCTTGCCGAAGCGCCAGCCGACGGCGTAGGCGCCGGTGTCGGCGACCACCGTCAGGATGAGGAAGGTGATGACCCGCTGCGCGCCGTCGTCGGCCGTCAGCATGAGGGCTACGAAGGTCGCGAGGAACGGGACGTAGAACGTCGCGAAGACCCCCGCCGTAACGTCCTTCAGATATCCCTCAGGAGGCGCCGTCATCCGCCAGACGAGCACGGCGAGCGCGGTGAGCGCCATGGCGACCCAGGCGCCTTCCGGGCCCCACACATAGCCGGCGACGACCATGCCCGCCCCGCCCGCCGCCAGCGGCACGAGGGGCGCGTGGATGTCCTTGCGCTCCGCCAGCCGCGTGGTGAGTTCCCACAGCCCGACGACGACCGCCACCGCTATGACTCCGATGAACACGGCCTTCACGATGAACAGCGACGCGACGATCACCGCTCCGAGGCCGACGCCGACTCCTATGGCGGCCCCGAGGTCCCGCCCCGCGCTCTTCTTCTGCGGTGCGGGGGGCGGCGTGGCGGCGGACATGGGCTCCTGCGGCGTCTCGTCACGGGACGACGGTGCACCGGGCAGGGCACCGTCCGACGGGCCGTCCCACTTCCCGCCATCGGCGGGCAGGTCCGGCATTTCGGGCACGATGGGCATGGGCCGAGTCTGCTGGGCTTCATGGGCATCGTACGCGGGACCCGCCGTGGCGGCTCCCTGGACGGGCCCCTGGCCTGCGGTAGGCCAAGGACCCGCGTACCCGGCATGCGACGGCGCGCCCCAGGGGGAGTCGTTCATCAGACTTCGAGCAGCTCGGCTTCCTTGTGCTTGAGCAGCTCGTCCACCTGAGCCACGTACTTGGCGGTGGTGTCGTCGAGTTCCTTCTCGCCGCGGCGGCCCTCGTCCTCACCGACCTCGCCGTCCTTGACCAGCTTGTCGATGGCTTCCTTGGCCTTGCGCCGAACGGCGCGGATCGAGATCTTCGAGTCCTCGGCCTTGCCCCTGGCGACCTTGATGAACTCGCGGCGGCGATCCTCCGTGAGCTCGGGGAACGAGACGCGGATGATGCGGCCGTCGTTGCTCGGGTTGACGCCGAGGTCCGAGTCGCGGATGGCCTGCTCGATGTTGCGCAGCGCGGTCGAGTCGAACGGCGTGACGACGGCCATGCGCGGTTCCGGCACCGAGAACGACGCCAGCTGATTGATCGGCGTGAGGGCACCGTAGTAGTCGGCCACGATCTTGTTGAACATCGCCGGGTGCGCACGGCCGGTGCGGATCGCGGCGAAGTCCTCCTTGGCGACCACGACGGCCTTTTCCATCTTCTCCTCGGCCTCGAGGAGGGTCTCTTCGATCACCACTTGCTCCTGCGTGTCTTGAGTTGGCCTGAGGATCCCCCGCACGGTGGTGGCTGTCCGGGGGTCGAAACAGGACCGGCTGCGTCGTGTGTCTTCCCTGCACGGTGTCCGACCGGCAGGGCTTTGTCCATCCCCACGGTGGGGGTGCTGACGGGTCAGTCCCGGGCGCGCGGCTCGCCCACGAGCGTGCCGATCTTCTCACCCTTCACGGCCCGGGCGATATTGCCGGCCGCGAGAAGTTCGAAGACCAGGATGGGCAGCTTGTTGTCCCGGCACAGCGTGATGGCGGTCATGTCGGCGACCTTGAGATCGCGGGTGATGACCTCGCCGTAGCCCAGGGCGTCGAACTTGACCGCGTCGGGGTTGGCCTTCGGGTCGGAATCGTAGACCCCGTCGACACCGTTCTTGCCCATCAACAGCGCTTCGGCGTCGATCTCGAGCGCGCGCTGGGCGGCGGTGGTGTCGGTGGAGAAGTACGGCATGCCCATGCCGGCACCGAAGATGACGACCCGGCCCTTCTCCAGGTGCCGCACGGCACGGAGCGGGATGTAGGGCTCGGCCACCTGCCCCATGGTGATGGCGGTCTGGACCCGCGAGTCGATGCCTTCCTTCTCCAGGAAGTCCTGGAGCGCGAGGCAGTTCATGACGGTGCCGAGCATGCCCATGTAGTCGGAGCGCGCGCGGTCCATTCCGCGCTGCTGGAGTTCGGCGCCGCGGAAGAAGTTGCCGCCGCCGATCACCACGGCGATCTGCGCGCCGTCGCGGACCACGGCGGCGATCTCACGGGCGATGGCGTGCACCACGTCGGGGTCGACGCCGAGCCCCCCGCCGCCGGCGAAAGCCTCGCCGGAAAGCTTCAGCAGGAAACGGCCGGCTCCTTTGCCGTCCTCGCTCCTGGCAGCACTGTCAACATTGCCCATGGGGTCTTCTCCTCGTGCACATACGAAGGAGGCCATTGCCGGTGGATGCGGTATCCCGATCGCGGCAATGGCCTCCTCGTCAGATCTGCGGTCGTCCGGAGCGTCCGACGGGGCGCACCGTGGCGTCCGCTACCGGCCCCGTGGGGCCGTACGTCGATCGCGGTCCCGGCTCAGATGCCGACCTTGATGCGCGCGAAGCGCTTCAGGCTGACACCGGCCTCGCCCAGGACCTTCTGGACGGACTTCTTGTTGTCCTTGGCGAAGGGCTGGTCCAGGAGGGCGACCTCCTTGAAGAAGCCGTTCACCCGGCCTTCGACGATCTTCGGGAGCGCGGCCTCGGGCTTGCCCTCGTTGCGCGAGGTCTCCTCGGCGACGCGGCGCTCGTTCTCGACGACCTCGGCCGGCACCTCGTCACGCGAAAGGTACTGCGGCGCGAAGGCGGCGATGTGCTGCGCGACGTCCTTGGCGACCTCGGCGTTCTCCTTGTCGAGCTCGACGAGGACACCGATCTGCGGCGGGAGGTCGGGCATGGTGCGGTGCATGTACGCCGCGACGTAGCCGCCCGTGAACTGCGCGAAGCGGTCCAGGACGATCTTCTCACCGAGGTTGGCGTTGGCCTCGTCCACGTACGCCTGGACCGTCTTGCCGGACTCGATCTCGGAGGCGAGCAGCGCCTCAAGGTCGGCCGGGGAGGTCGCGGCGATGTGCTGGGCGAGGGTGTTGGCGACGTGCTGGAACTTCTCGCCCTTGGCGACGAAGTCCGTCTCGCACTTCAGCTCGACGAGAACACCGGAGGTGTGGTCGTCGGCGATGAGGGAGACGACGGCGCCGTTCTCGGCGGAGCGGCCCTCGCGCTTGGCGACGCCCTTCTGGCCCTTGACGCGAAGGAGCTCGACAGCCTTGTCGACGCTGCCCTCGGCCTCGTCGAGGGCCTTCTTGCAGTCCATCATGCCGGCGCCGGTGAGCTCGCGGAGCTTCTTGACGTCGGCGGCGGTGTAGTTCGCCATGGTGATGTGAATCTCTCTCGAAGTCTGGAAGATCTACGGGTGGACGGCGGGGGCTGGTCCAGCCCCCGCCGTCAGCAACCGATGAGGATCGGTCAGGCCTGCTCGGGCTCGACGGCCGCGGCGCCCGTGGCCTCCTCGACGACGGCCGGGGCGACGGCCTGCTCGGCGTCGGCGACCTTCTCCGTCTCGGCGGAGGTCTGCACCTCGTCCTTGGCGGCGGGGGCCTCGGCGGTCTCGGCGGGCTTCTTGTCGCCCTCGAGCAGGTCACGCTCCCACTCGGCGAGGGGCTCACCGGCGGCCTTGTCGCCCGGCTTGGAGTCTCCGGTGGCGACGCCGGAGCGGGCGATGAGGCCCTCGGCGACCGCGTCGGCGATCACGCGGGTGAGCAGGGTGACGGAGCGGATCGCGTCGTCGTTGCCCGGGATCTTGTAGTCGACCTCGTCGGGGTCGCAGTTGGTGTCGAGGATGGCGACGACCGGGATGTGGAGCTTGCGCGCCTCACCGACGGCGATGTGCTCCTTCTTGGTGTCCACGATCCAGACGGCGCTGGGCACCTTCTGCATCTCGCGGATACCACCGAGGGTCTTCTCCAGCTTGGCCTTCTCACGCGAGAGGACCAGGAGCTCCTTCTTGGTGAGGCCGGAGGCGGCCACGTCCTCGAAG
Source organism: Streptomyces diastaticus subsp. diastaticus (assembly GCF_011170125.1). Taxonomy (NCBI): domain Bacteria; kingdom Bacillati; phylum Actinomycetota; class Actinomycetes; order Kitasatosporales; family Streptomycetaceae; genus Streptomyces; species Streptomyces diastaticus. Next base: position 1,667,332 of record NZ_BLLN01000005.1, read on the forward strand.
TCGATCTGCTCCAGCTCCTTGAGGCGCTGGAGGCGCTTGTAGACGGTGGAGAAGTTGGTGAGCATGCCGCCCAGCCAGCGCTGGTTGACGTAGGGCATGCCGACGCGGGTGGCCTGCTCCGCGATGGCCTCCTGCGCCTGCTTCTTCGTACCGACGAACATCACCGTGCCGCCGTGGGCGACGGTCTCCTTGACGAACTCGTAGGCGCGGTCGATGTACGACAGCGACTGGAGCAGGTCGATGATGTAGATGCCGTTGCGCTCCGTGAAGATGAAGCGCTTCATCTTCGGGTTCCAGCGGCGGGTCTGGTGACCGAAGTGGACGCCGCTTTCCAGCAGCTCCCGCATCGTGACGACGGCCATGGCCGTTTCTCCTTGTGTTCTCGGTTGCCGCGACCACCGGACGGCGGTCGCGCCTGACGCCCCGCGCGCTGTGCCCGAAGGACCGAGGAGCGCGGACGTCGACCAGAGGGGTTGACGTCGGGGCGTGCGAAGTCGACCCGGTGACCCGGATCGCCATCAGAAGTGTACGGGACCGCCGACCCACCGGGTGACGCCGCTGTCCACAACCGGTCGGTAGTCCACAGATCCGGACCATGATCCCCGAGGTCGGCCGCGATGGGCGAGTGTGGACCCATGAACACGGAGAGTTACACACTTACCCGCCTCGTCCACCGCCTCCGCCTTACCGCGTTCCCCGCTCGCGCCCGTCAGAGGCGGGCCGGCCCCGCCCCGCTCCTCTCCTCCCGTGCAAGGCCGTGGAGGAGTTCGCCGACTGCCCGAGGGGGCCTCCTCGGCGCCCGGGTCTCCTGGGCGACCGCTCCCGGGCGCTCTCCCGGACCGGCCACCGAGCACGCGGCCCCCGCCCAGCGCTCGCTCGCCCGCGCGGGGGCGGTGCTGCTCTGCGGAGTCGTCGCTCTGGCCCTGGCCTCGACGGTCAAGGCTGCGGGCGCGGCAACTCCCCCACCTCCTCCGCCCGCCCCGGCAGGCGACGGAACGACCGCTCCGTCACCGACGAGCCCCACCGACACCGCCGCGTGGGGCGGTCGGCAGCAGGCTTCGGCGGCACCGCACTTCCGGCCCTCGAGCCGCACCTCAGGCACACGTGCAGAGCACCGGCTCGGGACCACCACCGGGGCTCACCGGCGACGCCCCGCCGCCCCTCCGCCCGGCGCGGTCCCAGGTGCGCGGTCCTGGCCGGTGGGCACCCGGCCGCGCGTGGCACGCGGGTGGGAGCCGCCGGCGACCGGCTTCGGGCCGGGGCACCGAGGGGTGGACTTGCGTGCCTCCGTAGGAACGACGGTACGGGCGGCGGCGTCCGGACGGGTCTCCTTCGCGGGCCCGGTGGCGGGCCGCGGCGTCGTCGCCATCGAACTGTCCGGCAGCGGCGAGCCCCCGCTGCGGACCACGTACGAGCCGGTGCGACCGCTGGTCGCCGTCGGCGACGAGGTGGTGGCCGGTCAGCCGGTGGCCGTGCTCGAGTCAAGCACCCACTGCCCGCACTCGTGCCTCCACTGGGGTCTGCTGCGCGGGAAGGATTACCTGGATCCGTTCTCGCTGCTTCCTGAGTGGATGCTGCGGCGCGGGCCTTCCCGCCTACTGCCCGTGAGCGGCGTACCGGAGCCCTCGCCCGGCATCCCCCAGGTCCTCGCGCCGCGCCCGAAGGCGGACACCCCGACCGCGAAGCAGCCGCACGCACCCGCCGAGGAGCCGGGCCGAGGGCGTCAGCGCCCCGCCCGCGCCGTCGCACGGCGCTCCACGGGGAAGACCGGCCCCGCCGGGCGCTCCCACGGGTGCCCCGCCACGAGCGGCCCACCGAACAGGCGGGGGCGGGTGTCCCGCACCACGGACAAGCGCGGGAGAGTCAGCCGCGGACGCCGCCGAGGGCCATCGCCACGGTCGCGTCGATGATGGCCTGCGGGTCTTCCGCCGCCCCCAGCTCGATACGCCGGACAGCCGCGTCGACCACGCCTTGCAGCAGCATGGCGGCGAGTCGCGGACGGTGGTGCCCCATCCCCTCCAGGGCGTCGACCACTACACCCACCAGGCCACCGTGGGCTGCGCGGATCTTCTCGCGGGCTCCCGCGTCCAGCTCGCTCGCCGAGATGGCCACGACGGCACGGTGCCTGCGGTCCCCGACGAGAGCGAGCTGCGTACGGACGTACGCCTCGACCTTGGCCTCGGGCGTGGCTTCGCGCTCCATGGCGGCCTGCACCTCGGCGGCCCACACGGGGATGTCGACCTCGCAGAGTTCCTCCACCACGGCCGCGCGCGAACGGAAGTACTCGTACACGGAGGACCGCGCCAGCCCGGTACGTTCGGCGAGCGCGGGAAAAGTGAGAGCGTCCGTACCGCCTTCCGACAGCAGAGACCTGGCGGCGTCCAGGAGGGCGCCGCGTTGCATCGACCGGTGCTCGGCCACGGAGGCCGCTCGAATCCTTGGCACGTTCCCACTGTACGGATGACGCGTACGCGACGGCAGCCGGTACACCCTCTTCCCTTGGGGCGCGCCGTCATGATCTCGCCGCTCGATGGCGCGTCCGCGACGCCAGGCGCCCGCGTGGCGTCACCTCGGCGGAGTACGCCCCGGCGTCACACCGGGAGGCGGCGGCCGGGCCCAGTGCGGCGGGCGAGCGGTCAGCGGCCGAAGCTCGACAGCTTCGCTCGGAGTTGCAGAACCGATTTCGTGTGGATCTGGCTCACTCTGCTTTCGGTCACACCCAGGACATGGCCGATTTCGGCGAGGGTCAGTCCCTCGAAGTAGTACAGCGTGACCACGGTCTTCTCCCGCTCGGGCAGGAGGTTGATCGCCCGGGCTAGCAGCCGGCGCAGTTCGCGGTCCTCGGCGAGTTCGACGGGGTTGTCGGCGGAGGTGTCCTCGAGGGTGTCCATGATGCTGAGACGGTCCCCGCCGCCCTCGCCGCCGCCGTGGAGGAGTTCCTCGAGGGCCACGACGTTCGCCAGGGACAGCTGGCTGAAAACCGCGTGCAGGTCCTCCACCGCGATCCCCATCTCCGCGGCGACCTCGGCCTCGGTGGGCGTGCGGTGCAGTTCGGCCTCGAGCGAGGCGTACGCACGCTCGACGTTGCGCGCCTTCTGCCGGACGGAGCGGGGAATCCAGTCCAGTGCGCGCAGTTCGTCGATCATCGCGCCCCGGATGCGCGTGATGGCGTACGTCTCGAACTTGATGGACCGTTCCGGGTCGAACTTCTCGATGGCGTCGATCAGCCCGAAGATGCCGGACGAGACGAAGTCGGCCTGCTCCACATTGGGCGGCAGGCCGACACTGACCCGGCCCGCGACGTACTTGACCAGCGGGGAGTAGTGCAGGATCAGCTGCTCGCGCAGCCGCGCGTCGCCCGTGGCCTTGTAGGAGCTCCACAGCTCCTCAAGCGTGGTGGGAGCCTTGGGCCGCACGCTGCCGCGGGCGGCGGGAGGTACTGCCGCCCGGTCAGACCCGGAGGTGTGCTGGGGCATTCGTCGCCTTGAGCCGTTCTGCCGTGAACTGAGGGAGATTGATGGTCCGATGGCGTGTCTGAGTCGAAATCCTTGCGAGCGTAACGTGACGAAGGGGTCGCGTTGAGCGAAGGGTACGGGGTCGGAGCGGGACATTTGCGCCCCGCCGAGCACCTCACGCGCCCCGTCCGGCCCCGGTGCGACCAGCACACCGGGGCGGCGAACCCCGCAACAGCCAAGGTCATGGGGCATGATCCGGACAGCTGGGCACTTTAGCTACCGGATCGCCACAGGTCGGAAATCCGCCCGAAAGCGCCTGGCGTGTCAACTTCCAGTTTTCCCCTCCGCGTTCGACGTAGCCGAGGGCCAGCAGTTCGTACAGGTTGCCGACCGTCTCGTCGATGCTGCCGGCAGCCGCGCGGGCGATCAGCTCGAGTGTTCCGCCCGCGCCGGCCGGTACGGCTTCGAGGACGCGGATCAGCCGCTCGGGCAGCAGGTCCCTGGGCAGCACGGGTCCGGACTTCGCGGGGGCCAGTTCCCCGATCCCTCCGACAAGTTCGACGACGTCGCCGGCATCCGCGACCAGGTGGCCCTCGCCGCGCAGCAGTTCGTGCACTCCCGCGGAAAGACTGCTGGTCACCGGGCCTGGGACTCCCATGACGGCACGCCCCAGACGCAGGGCGGCGCGCGCCGTCGACAACGCGCCGCTCCGGTGGGCCGCCTCGACCACCACGGTGCCCCGCGTCAGCGCGGCGATCACGCGGTTGCGCCGTACGAACCTGCTGGGGGTCGGATGGTCACCGGGCGGCAACTCGCTGACCACCAGCCCTTGTTCGGCGATCCGTGCGATGAGCTGGGTGTGTCCTCGCGGATAGGGGCTGTCCACGCCGCAGGCCAGCACCGCGACCGTGGCGCCGCCCGCTCCGAGAGCGGCGCGATGGGCCGCGCCGTCGATGCCGTAGGCGCCGCCCGAGACCACCACCCAGCCCTGCTCCGCCAGCCCGGCCCCGAACAGACCCGCGGCGTGCGCCCCGTAGTCCGTACACGCCCTGGCTCCCACCAGCGCGACCGAGCGCAGCGCCCAGAAACGGAGCGAGGGAGTGCCGCGCACCCAGAGCCCCAAGGGCCGAGCGTCGCCGAGGTCGTCCAGCTGGGCGGGCCACTCGCTGTCCCCGGGGCAGACGAACCGGGCCCCGGCCCGACGGGCCGCCGCCAGGTCGAGCTCCGGCCGTGCGTCGCGGGCCCGCGACCGCAGCCCGGCCATCCGCCCGGCCGTGGCCCCGGGGAGCGACGGCCCCTCTCCGCGCAACCGCTGGAACAGCGCCACCGGCCCCAGCCTCCGCAGCCACTGGCCGCTGCGTGGGTCCCCCGGCTCCAGCACCCGGGTGAGGCCGGCTCTGGCCATGCGTTCGGCCGCGTCGTTCCCCGCCTGCCCCGGCTCGTCGAGCTCCCGCGCCCGGGCAGGCGAGCGATCCTTGTCCCGCGCCGTCACCGCGCGCCTCCCGCTGTGCTGGGCACGCCCCGCGACACCCCGGTACGCAGTTGGAGCGCCGCCTCCACGTCGCCCGCGTCGGGCTGGTCGTGGCCTCTGAGATCGGCGACGGTCCACGCCACTCGCAGGACACGGTCGAGGCCGCGGGCGCTGAGAAGGCCCCGTTCCAGTTCCCGTTCGGCGGCATGCATGGCCCCTGCCGCGGCATGCCAGCGGGTACGCAGGGCGTGCCCCGACACCTCGCCGTTGGTCCGCCACGGCGTACCGAACAGGCGCTGTTCGGCGCGCTGCCGGGCCTCCAGCACACGGGCGGCGACGGTCTCCGTGGAATCGCCCCGTTCTCCCCTGCCCATCAGTTCGGAACGGGAGACCCGGTCGACGTCGACGCGGAGGTCGACCCGGTCCAGCAGTGGTCCGGAGAGTCTGGCCTGATAGCGCCGCACGACGGACGGCATGCAGTCGCAAGGATCGCCGTGCGCGCCGTGGCGGCCGCACGGACAGGGATTGGCCGCCAGCACCATGAGGAACTGCGCGGGCAGCCTGACCACTCCTGCCGCGCGGGCGATCACGACCTGCCCCGACTCGAGCGGCTGGCGCAGCGCGTCGAGAGCCTTGGCCCCGAACTCGGGGGCCTCGTCGAGGAAGAGCACGCCCCGGTGCGCCAGCGAGACGGCACCCGGGCGGGGCAGGCCGTTGCCGCCCCCGACGAGGGACTGCATGGTGGCCGAGTGGTGCGGGGCGCAGTACGGGGGCCTGCTGAGCAGGGGTCCCCCTGCCTGGAGCACTCCGGCCACCGAATGGACCGCGGTGACCTCCAGGGCCGCGCTACGGTCAAGGTCGGGCATGATGCCGGGGAGCCGCTCGGCGAGCATCGTCTTGCCGGCCCCCGGAGGCCCCTTCAGGTAGATGTGGTGGCCGCCGGCCGCAGCCACCTCCAACGCGCCACGGGCGAGGCGCTGACCTGCGACGTCGGCGAAGTCCAGACGCCTTCCGTCAGCCGTCCGGCTCGTGGCTCCGATGCCTGCCCCGGGAAAGCTGAAGCCCGACAGCAGAGGGTCGGGGCGACTCGGGGCGTCGGGTTCCTCGTCGGGAAGGGGAGCGTCGGTGAGCACCGCCACGAGCTGGCGCAGGGTACGGACTCCCAGGACCGAGATGCCCGGGACCAGAGCGGCCTCGGTCGCCGAGCACTCCGGGACCACCACCTGCTCGTATCCGGCCTCGGCAGCCGCCAGTACGGCGGGCAGCACCCCGCGCACAGGCCGTACGCGGCCGTCGAGGCCGAGTTCGCCGATCATGACGAGGTCGGTGAGGGTGCGTGGGTCGATGAGTTCCGCCGCCCCGAGTACGGCGGTGGCCACCGCGAGGTCGAACCCGCTGCCGCTCTTGGGGACCGAGGCCGGGCTGAGGCCGATGGTCAGCTTGCGCTGCGGCCACTCGATACCGGCGTTGACCACGGCGGCGCGCACCCGGTCCCGGCTCTCCACCAGGGTCTTGTCCGGCAGTCCTACCAGCGCGAAGGATGCCACGCCCGGCTCGAGGTCGGCCTGGACCTCGACGATGATCCCTTCGACGCCCACCAGGGTGACCGCGTAGGTCCGTGCGAACGCCATCAGGTGAGCCCCCGCACGTGCTCCACACGGGCAGCCCCGCGTGGCGGCAGCACCACGCCCACCAGGTCGATCCGCACTCCTCCCGGTGGCGGCCCACCATGTTTGGCCAGCCACAGCTCAGCGAGGCGGCGGATGCGTGCCGTCTTCTCGGCAGTGACCGCGGCCGCCGGGTGTCCGAACGGGCCGGGCCGTCGGGTCTTGACCTCGCAGAGGACCAGGACGTCGCCGTCGCGGGCCACCACATCGATCTCTCCGGCACGTCCCGCGCGCCAGTTCCTCGCCAGGATCCGCATCCCGGCGGCGGTCAGTGTCCTGACCGCCACATCTTCGCCGTACCGGCCCAGAGCGCCTCGTGCGTTCATGCGGCATCACCTCCGGCACCGACAGTGCGGGGCTCGACCGATGCCGAGGGAGTGCGGTGGACAACGCGGCTGTTGTGGACAACTCCGTCACCCTTGCCCGCGGAAGCGGCCCCGAAGCGGCCGTCGGCCCCACTGCGCGCGGGGCTCGTCCGCACCGGGCCGGCGGCTCGGGGCGCCGCAGAAGCTCTACGCCGGGGGCACCCCACTGCGGCGTGTGGCCCGCACTGCGGCGGCACGGGGCCACCCGGACACACCATTGCGCCCGTTCCGAGACATCCCCGCAAACCCCCAGCTCACACGCCCCGTAACCGCCCCGCACGCCGCGCTCACGGAACGTGCCCGGTAGCCCTCGCCCCATCGCCCCGACAGCACCTGCGAACCACACCGGCCCCGCAGGGCCCCGCCGGGCTCACCCGCCGGGCAGTTCGAGGTCGCTCTTGTTGAGCTCCTCGATGTTCACGTCCTTGAAGGTCAGCACCCGGACCTGCTTCACGAACCGCGCCGGCCGGTACATGTCCCACACCCAGGCGTCCGCCATGGACACCTCGAAGAAGACCTCGCCCTGCACGGAGTGGACCTGCATGTCGTAATCGTTGGTGAGGTAGAAACGCCGCTCGGTCTCGATCACGAATTTGAACAGCCCGACGACATCGCGGTACTCCCGGTAGAGCTTCAGCTCCATCTCGGTCTCGTACTTCTCGAGGTCCTCGGCGCTCATGGCATGTTCCCCTTCAGCCGTGCGTGCCCCCATTGTGCGCCAGCACCGCGAGGCGCTGGACGTTTAACTGTCGAGCGTCATGGGCCTGGCCGGGACTCCTTCGTCGAGCAGCGTGCGCAGCAGTTCGGCGAATCTGTTCGGATACACCGTCTCATGCGTGCTGGTCAGCTCCTCGCACGACCACCACCGCGCACCTGCGACGGTACGTCGCTCCAGCTCGGTGAGCGCGGTGGGCCCCGTCACACTGCTCCGGGCGCGCGCCAGGTAGTACCGCTCGTCCTGGTCCCAACGGCGCCCGGCGAAGGTGAAGGAGCAGACGCGCCGCCACAGCTCGGGGCCGAGATCGACACCGGTGATCCCGGTCTCCTCGGCGAGTTCCCTGCGGGCCGCCTCCTCATGAGTCTCGGCGCCCTCCAGGCCACCGCCCGGCGTGAACCACCAGGCCGTCGTGAGATCGTCCGGCTCGTGGCCGTGGAGCAGCAGCACCCGTTCGTCCGGGTCGAGGAGAACGACCCGGGCGACGCGGCGCAGCGGCCTCGCGCGCGGCTCCGGCGTCTCGTGAACACCCTGGTCAGACGCCACGTGCTTGCCCGGTACGCCGCGCTCGCGCCGCGTGGCCGAAACGGCCCGCCACCGGCCCCCAGGCGGCGCCGCCCAGGATCAGTACGGCGCCCCCGGCCACCGCCGCGACCACGGCCTTAAGGGGGCCGGGCTCGGAGATGCCGCCCGGCAGGGCCGCGAATCCCGCGGGGCGGTCCAGCATGCCCTCCATCGGCCAGGCGACGGCGTCGACCCGCGCCACGACGGCGTCCCGGGACACGGAGCCCTGGCCGGCCTCCTGGAGGTGGGCGGTGGAGTCGAGCGAGCCGGCACGCTCGTCGCCCAGCAGGAACAGGCGCCCCTCCGGGACGGTGGTGCGGGGAATGCCGGCGACGGAGGCGGGGGTACCGGAGGGGAGGTAGGGCTCGTCGACGGGCTCGCCGTTCACCGTGAGCCGTCCTCCGGTACAGCAGGCGACCTCGTCGCCACCGACACCCACGACGCGTTTGACCATGGGCAGGTCGCCCCATTCGGCCTCGTTGAAGACCACCACGTCGCCGCGGCGCACGTCGGCGCCGTCGATGCGCTGGGCGAGCACCCGCTCCCCGGCGCCGATCGTGGGGGCCATGGAGCCGGTCGGGACGGCGTAGGGCTGGTACAGCAGCGCTCCCCAGGCGAACCCGCCGAGGAAGAGCACACAGCCGAGGGCCACGGCGGCGCCCGACAGGATTCTGCCGAGCCGGCCGTGGCCCTCGTGCGTACCGGCCGTGCGGCCGGTACGGTCTTCCCTACTTCGTGTCGTGCTCATCCCAGCGCGCCCCCGCCTCGGAGAATTGGTCTTCCCGCCGTCCCGGCAGGTGTCGGGGGCGGGAAGCGGCGATCTGGGACGGCACCCTACCCGTCGGTCCGGCGGGCGGTAACCCGTCGCCGCCACAGCACCAGCGGCACGGCACCGGCGAGACCCAGGACTCCCGGGGCGGCGCCGAGCGCGGCGTTGAGGCCCGGCTGGTCGAAGGTGTCCGGCACCGACAGCGTCGACCAGCGCGTGGGCGGCCAGGCTACGACGATGGCGCGTCCGACGACCTCGTCGGCGGGGACCATGCCGGCGTTCTCGTCGTTCTGGTGGTACCGGGAGTCGAGCGAGGACTGACGGTGGTCGCCCATGACCCAGAATTTACCGTCGGGAACGGTCACCTTGAACTTGCCGCCGCCGTCGTCGGGGCTGCACGGGGTGTTGCCCGGGAAGACGTAGGGCTCGTCGAGGGCCTTGCCGTTGACCTTGAGCGGCCCTGTGCCGTTGCACTCGACGGTGTCGCCCGGGACTCCGATGACACGCTTGATCAGGTCCTTCTCCTCCGAGGAGGGCATCAGACCGATGAAGCTGAGGAAACGCTGGACGGAGTTGGGCTCGGTGACGGGCTCGTTGGCCAGCCAGCCGTCCGGGTCGTGGAAGACGATCACCTCGCCGCGCTCCGGCTCACCGCCGAACCACGGGGTGAGTTTGTCCACCAGTACCCGGTCACCCTTCTGGAGCGCGTTCTGCATCGACTCCGACGGAATCGAGAACGCCTGGACCAGGAACGTCTTGATCAGCAGCGCCAGTCCCAGCGCGATGACGATCAGGAACGGGATCTCCAGCCAGAAGGGGATGCGCCTCTTCCCTTTGCTCCGCCCACCGTCGGGGCCGTCGTCCTGGCCGGACCCGCCGGGCCCGTCGGCGTGCTCGGCCGACTCGTCCTCGGGGCGTCCGGAACCACCCTCGGGCTCGCGTCCGGATCGTGCGCCCACCGCCACATCCCCCACATCGACTCCTCACTGTGTGCCGCTGTCCGCGCCTCGTCCGGCGCAGAACCACCACTCCCATAACGAGCGGGAGTTCCGCAGGGGTCGGGAGGGGGATCGTTCTGTTCAGATCCTGGGACGCAACCTTATGCGACGCCCCGTCGGCCGCCACCGTTCCGCCGGGCGCGTCGGGTACCGCCGCGTACGTCCCACGGGCCTCCAGGCCGCGCCAGTGCCCCGCCGGCCACGCTATCGCCACGGCACGGCCCACCACGTGGTCGTCGGGCACCGTGCCTCCGTGGCCCTCGGCCCGGTGGTAGCGGGAGTCGGCGGAGTTCTCCCGGTGGTCGCCCAGCACGAAGTACCGGCCCTCGGGCACCCGCACCGTGAAGCGGAGCGAGGAGGGCTTGTTGCCCGGGTGGAGGTAGGGCTCGGTGAGGGCCACGCCGTTCACGGTGATCCGGTCGTCGCGGTCGCAGCAGACGACGGTGTCGCCGCCGACGGCGACGACCCTCTTGATCAGGTTGCGCTGGTCGTCGGAGGGCAGCAGACCGATCGCGGAGAGGACCCGCTTCGCCTGCGCGGTGACGGCGGAGTCGTCGGCGGCGGCCGGGGTCGGCTCACCGCGCAGCCAGTCGGCGGGGTCCTCGAAGACGATGACGTCGCCGCGCTGGGGCCGCGAGCCGAAGTAGGGCGTGAGCTTGTCCACGACGACGCGGTCGCCGACCTGGATGGTCTGTTCCATCGACCCGGAGGGGATCACGAACGCCTGGACGAGAAAGGTCTTCAGGAAGAGCGCGATCCCGATGGCGACAACGATCATCAGCGGTATCTCGCGGAGCGCGGAGCGGCGCCTGCGACGGCGCACCTTGCGGGCGAGCTTGCGCCGTTCGGCGCGCCCGGTAGGGGGCGGCGCCGCGGCGTACCCGTTACCGCTGGGCGCTCCGTCCGCGCGGGAGCGGCCGCGGGGCTTTCCCCGCCTACCCATGGCGGCCCCGGTCCGGCAGCTCGGCGAGAGCGCCGGAGTGGCCGACGGAGGACCACCGGGAGAGGGGCCAGCCGACCCACTGGGCGCGGCCGATCACCTGCTCGACGGGCAGCATGCCGCCGCCGGGGGAGCCCAGCCGGTCGCGGGAGTCGCGGGAGTCGCTCCGGTGGTCGCCCAGGAGGAAGAGCCGCCCGGTGGGGACGACCACGTCGAACGGGACCGAGGAGGCTCGGTCGCCGGGCGGGAGGTAGGACTCGTCGACGACGGTGCCGTTGACGGCCAGACGGCCCCGTGCGTCGCAGCAGACGACGCGGTCACCGCCGGTCCCCACGACCCGCTTGACGAAGTCGCCCTCACCGAAGTACTCGGTGCCGTCGAAGACGACCACGTCCCCGCGGCGCGGCTCGTCTCCGAAACGGTAGGCCAGCTTGTTGACCAGGATCCGGTCACCGACGCGCAGCTCCGGCTCCATCGACCTGCTCGGGATCTGGAACGGCTGGAGGACGAAGGCGCTGAACAGCAGGACGAAGACCACACAGACGGCAAGCCCCGCGGTGAACCGGCCTCCCGGGAGCCGGGACGGACGCGAGGAGCGCGACCCCTCCTCCGCCCCGGGTTCCTCAGGGATGTCCCCTGGTCCGGCGGCGGAGGAGCGGTCGCGCTCCTGGTGCTGTGCTTCGGTGTCCATCGGTGCCAGATGTTATCCGGCTCCGCCTCGGACACGAACAGGCAAGCGGCACTTGACCTGTTCGTGGGCCCGGCACCGGCGCGGCTCAGCGCGCCGGGGCCGTCGCCCGGCAGGTTCAGCTGTCGCGCTTCTCCCTGATCTTCGCGGCCTTGCCGCGCAGCTCGCGGAGGTAGTACAGCTTCGCGCGGCGGACGTCACCGCGGGTGACCAGCTCGATCTTCTCCACGATGGGGGTGTGCACCGGGAAGGTGCGCTCCACGCCCACGGAGAAGGAGACCTTGCGGACCGTGAAGGTCTCGCGCACGCCGGCGCCCTGGCGGCGGATGACGACGCCCTTGAACTGCTGCACACGGGAGCGGTTGCCCTCGATGACGCGGACGTGCACGTTGACCGTGTCACCCGGGCGGAAGGCGGGGACGTCGCTGCGCAGCGACGCGGCGTCGACGGAGTCGAGCAGGTGGGACATGGTGTCTGCTTCCTCGTTGATGCCACAGGTCATCAACGGAACATGAGAGGAATGTGCGGGTGCTGCCGGTCCCGGAGCGCCGTCGGTCCCCCTGTGGCAGGGGCGAACGCTCGTGGACGTACAACAGCGGGCTATTCTTCCACGCCTTCGGCTCCACGCCCAAATCGGCCGTCCGGCCCCTGATGCCAGCCCAGAGCGGCGAGGAGCGAGCGGTCCTTCTTGTCGAGCGTGGCGGGGTCGCAGCGCTCGATGAGGTCGGGGCGGTTGCGGACCGTGCGGCGGAACGCCTCGTCGCGGCGCCAGCGGGCGATCTTCCCGTGGTGGCCGCTGAGCAGCACCTCCGGGATGTCGCGGCCGCGCCAGGACGGGGGCTTGGTGTAGACGGGGCCTTCGAGCAGGTCCGCCATGGCGCCGGGCGCGAAGGAGTCGTCACGGTGCGACTCCGCGTTGCCGAGGACGCCGGGCAGCAGCCGGGCGACCGCCTCGGTGATGACCAGTACGGCCGCCTCGCCCCCGGCCAGCACGTAGTCGCCGATGGAGACCTCGTGGACGGGTATCCGCGAGGAGTACTCGTCCATCACGCGCCGGTCGATGCCCTCGTAACGGGCGGGGGTGAAGATCAGCCAGGGCGCGGCGGAGAGTTCGACCGCGACTTCCTGGTCGAAGGGGCGGCCGCTGGGCGTGGGGACGACCAGGGCGGGGCTGTGCGCCCCGGCCTCGTACCCGTCGGCGAGGATCTGGTCGAGCGCCTCGCCCCAGGGCTCGGTCTTCATGACCATGCCGGGGCCGCCGCCGTAGGGAGTGTCGTCGACGGTGTTGTGGCGGTCGTACGTCCACTCGCGCAGATCGTGGACGCGGACGTCGAGGACGCCGCGGGTCCGGGCCTTGCCGACCAGGGAGACGTTCAGCGGGTCGAGGTACTCGGGGAAGATCGTGACGGCGTCGAGACGCATCAGCGCGCCTCTCCGGCCCGGCCGGGCGCACCGTGGCCGCCGCCGTCCGGCGCCTCGTCGCCCGCCCCCTCCTGCTCCACGTCACGGGCGGAGGCGATGACGGCGCGGTCGTCGATGAGGCCCGGGGGCGGGGTGATGACGGCGCGCTGCTCCTCCAGGTCGATCTCGGCGACGATCTCGGCGACGAACGGAACCATGACCTCGCTGCCGTCGGGCCGCTCGACGATGAAGAGGTCCTGCGAGGGCAGGTGGGAGATCTCCGTGATGCGCCCCACCTCCACGCCGTCCTCGGTGACGACGTCGAGGTCCATGAGCTGGTGGTCGTAGAACTCCTCGGGGTCGTCCGGGAGCTCCTCGGGATCCACCTCGGCGATGAGGAGGGTGTTGCGGAGTGCTTCCGCGCCGGTGCGGTCGCCCACTCCGGCGAAGCGCAGCAGCAGCCGCCCGCTGTGCACGCGCCCGCTCTCGATGGTCAGCGGGCCGGTCCCGGGAGGGTCGGTGGCGAGTACGGCGCCGGGCCCGAGGCGGACCTCCGGCTCATCGGTCCGCACCTCGACGGTGACCTCGCCCTTGATTCCGTGGGCACGGCCGATCCGTGCGACTACCAACTGCACCTGTGCTGCTCCTGGTCGTTCGTCGTTCGATGAGGAGGATCGGGAACGGGCCCGAGCTCCCCCGCGGGGACGGGCTCGGGCCCGGAACGGAGCGGGGGCCGGAAGCGTACGTACCGCTTCCGGCCCCCGGCCCTGTGTCCTGCGAGAACCCCGGAGGGCTCAGACCTGGTCCACGTCGACGAGATCGACGCGGATGCCTCGGCCGCCGATGGCTCCCACGACGGTCCGCAGGGAGCGGGCGGTACGGCCGTTGCGGCCGATCACCTTGCCGAGGTCGTCGGGGTGGACCCGGACCTCCAGCACGCGTCCGCGGCGCAGGTTGCGCTCGGCGACCTGCACATCGTCGGGGTTGTCGACGATGCCCTTCACGAGGTGCTCGAGAGCCTCCTCGAGCATGCTCAGGCCTCGGTCGACTCGGCGGCCGGGGCGTCAGCCTCGTCCGCCTTCTTGTCGGCCTTCTTCTTCTGGGTGATGGCCTCGCCCTTGGGGCCGCCCTCGATGTCCTTGGTGAGCTGGTCGAACAGCGCACGCTTGTCGGCCTTCGGCTCCGGCTGGAGCAGCGGCGCCGGGGCGGGAAGGCCCTTGTGCGCCTGCCAGTCACCGGTGAGCTTCAGGATCGCGAGAACCGGCTCGGTCGGCTGGGCGCCGACGGAGAGCCAGTAGCGGGCGCGCTCCGAGTCGACCTCGATGCGGGAGGGGTTCTGCACCGGGTGGTACAGGCCGATCTCCTCGATCGCACGGCCGTCACGGCGGGTGCGGGAGTCGGCGACGATGATGCGGTAGTGAGGCGAACGGATCTTGCCCAGACGCTTCAGCTTGATCTTGACTGCCACGGGAGTGGTGTCTCCTGGTCTTGACGAGGTGGGCACAACGGGATGCCACGTGGGGTTGCGGTACTCGGGGTGCCCGATGGACGCGTCAGCCGGAGGAGAGAGGGGTCCTGTGCGACTGTCGAGTACAGCTTGCCATTCTGCCATACGGGCCGGGCCCGTCCTCCCACGCCCGTGGCCGCCGCCGGCCGGCCCCGCCCCGGGGCGTCCGGCCGGGGCACGGGCCGTACACGGCGGTCACCCGGCGACGGCGACCGCCTCCGGGATACGGAACGGCTTGCCGCAGCCGCCGCACATGATGGGGGCCTGGGCGAGGACGGAGGGAACCACGCGGACGTTGCGCCCGCAGTCGCAGACCGCCTTGACGCGGACGCCGCCGCCGGACGAGCCGTGGCGGGCGGCGGGGCCGCGGAAGCTGCGCGCGGTGTCCCCAGCGGTGGCCACGGAGTGGGCCTTGAGCGCGCGGTGCAGGCGCTCGGCGGTCTGGCGGTAGCGCCGCTTGGCCTCCGGGTTGAGCCCGACCAGGGAGAAGCCACTGCTGGGATGCGGCTCCTCGGGATGGTCCAGACCCAGTTCCTCGGCGACGGCGAGGAATCTGCGGTTGTGATACCGGCCGGCCCGTGAGGTGTCGCGAATGCCACGGGCTGCGGCGATGCCATGGACTGCTTCGTGGAGCAGTCGCTCGAAGGAGAGCTCGGCGCCGCAGGCGGACGAGGACTCTCCGATCAGGGACTCGGGCGCGGCAAGGTCTGGCAGCTCGGGGTGGTACCGCTGAATGTCGGCCCACGCCTGTGCCAGCTCTGCGGCGAGAACAGGTGGTGTCGTGCTCACGTCGTACCCAACGAGCAGGAGCGGCTCCGTGTTCCGATTCCGGGCCATCCCAAATATTTTGCACGTACCCGTCAGTTGCCGCTGATGCGTCGGGAGGACGGCGAGTGCGCCGAACTGCACAGAAGTCGCTCAGTTCGCCACAAGCCCGTACGTATCCCCGGTACGCCGCCTCCTGTAGTACCGGCCCGGCGGATCGCTCTCCCGGTCCGCCGGCACATCGCGAGGCGGGGTCGCGGGCGGCTGCGGGGCGCGTGCCGGGCAGGGGTCGCGCGGCTCTCGGTCGACGGTACCCGTCGGTGCGGGGACATCCCGCACCGGGCCCCGCGACGGCGCCGAACGGGCCCCGTACGCGGGGCCGTTCGCGGCGCTCGGGCGTACAGCCACGGACGGACGTACTGCGCTTCGCCGGGTCGTCGCGTGCTCGCCCGGTCCGCCGCCACCCTGCCTTCCTCGCAGGCCGGGGCGGTCGCGACGGCCTGAGGGGCGGCCGGGTGGTGCGGGGGCGCGCGAAGGGTGCACGCGAGCACGTGGACGGCGTCCGCTGGACGCGGGCGCGCGGGCGTCGTTCCCTGGCGTACGGGGGCAGCAGCGGGCACGGCACCGGGGGCGGAACAGGGACAGCCACAACCTCTCGGCAGATGGGGGCTCATGCGATGACTTCGACGCTGGTGCGGCGGCACGGACCGCGGTACGGGGCAGACCCGGCGCGGCCCCGTACCGCCACGCGGACGCGGGACTGGACGGAGATCCAGGAGCGGATGCTCGTCCCGCTCCAGGAGGCGGTCTACGCCAGGGTCGGACTGGGGCCCGGCGGGCGCGTCCTGGAGCTGGGGTGCGGTGCGGGGCTGGGCCTGGTGCTCGCCGCGGGGCGCGGCGCCTCGGTGGCGGGGGTGGACACGGAGCGACCGGAGCTGCTCGCGTACGCGGAGCGGCGGCTACGCGGCGCCTCGGACGCCCCGACCGACGACGGTCCCCTGCTGGGCGAGGCGGCGTGGGGCGCGGCCGGGGCGGGCCAGGGGCTCCGCCTCGTGGCGTCGTTCCGGCCACTCGGTTGCGCGGCCGGCGACGGGGCGGCGCTCGGAGCGCAGCTCGCGCGGGCGCTGGAGGGGGCACCGCGGGGCACACAGGTGGTGGTCACGGGCTGGGGTCCGCCCGAACGGTGCGCCGCCGCGGGTGTTCTGCGCACGGTGCGTCGGCTGGCGGAGCCGGTCGCGGGGCCGGACGCCTGGCGCTCGGCGGGGAGGGACGACCTGGAGGACGTGGCGAGCGCCGCGGGACTGCTCCTGGAGGGCTCGGGGCGGGTGAGCTGCCCGTTCGGCTACCCGGACCAGGAGAGCGCGGTACGCGGGCTGCTGTCGACGGGGCTGCTGGACGCGGCCCTCTCCGCCACGGACACCGCCCGGGTGGCGAAGGAGCTCGGCGAGGTTCTGCACCCCCACACCCGCCCCGACGGGACCGTCTGGCTGCCGAACGTCTTCCGGTACCTGGTGGCGCGGTCGGCCTGAGCGGGGAGGGGTTCACCGGAGGCGCGTCCGGGCGCAGGAACCGTGCCCGGGCCGGCAGGGGCGGCGAAGAGGAGGCCCGGCTGGGCTCGGGAGGCCGGGATGGGGCGCGGGCCCGTTCGTGCCGTGGCCGGCGACGCGCTGCCGGGCGGGCGGCGGGGCGCACGGCGCGTCGTCCGCCGTCGGTGAAAGCGCAGGTCGTACGCCCCGTAGCGGCCCCGTGCCGCGCGACCCGACGGGGCAGGGCGCCGACGGGCACTGCGGGAGCGTCCGTCGCCGCGGCCGTGGGCCGGGGCATGGCGAGCACGTCGCCGCGGCGACACCCGGCGGGCGCCCCGCACGGGTACGTCGTTCCCGGCAATCCTCCAGCCGCGGCTCCGCCCCGCTCGGCTATTCCTTGTGCAGTCGCGGGATGCCCGCCGCGCTGTAGGCGTCGGCCTCCTCCAGCGTCTCGTTCTCCAGGAGGGCCGCTGCGAGGGCGTCGAGTTGCTCGCGGTGGTCGGTGAGCTGGCGGCAGGCGCTCTCGTAGCACTCCTCGACGATGCGGCGCATCTCCTCGTCGATGGTGTCGAGGGTGGCCGGGGCGGCGGAGAGGCCGTACGCCTGCTGGGCGTCCTGCGGGAGAGCGGAGAGGCGGCCGACCTTGGAACTCATGCCCCAGCGGCCGACCATGCCGCGCACCATCCCGGTGACCTGCTCCAGGTCGTTCTCCGCGCCGGTGGTCACCACTCCGAAGACCACCTGCTCCGCCGCCATACCGCCCAGCGCCCCGATGATGCGGCCGCGCAGGTACTCCTCGGTGTAGGCGTACTTGTCGACCTCCGGTGTGGAGAGGGTGACGCCGAGGGCGCGACCGCGCGGCACGATGGTGATCTTGCGGACCGGGTCGGCGCCGGGCTGGAGCATGCCGAGCAGGGCGTGCCCGCTCTCGTGGTAGGCGGTGCGGCGGCGTTCCTCGTCGGGCATGACGAGGGGGCGTTCGGCGCCGAGCTGGACCTTCTCCAGAGCGTCGGAGAGATCCTTCTGGTCGACACGTTTCTGCCGCCGCCGGACCGCGAGGAGGGCCGCCTCGTTGGCGAGGTTGGCGAGGTCGGCGCCGGTCATGCCCGGAGTCGAACGGGCGATCTGGGCCAGGTCGGCGTCGGGGGCGAGCGGGATGTCCCGGGTGTGGATCTTCAGGATGGCCTCGCGGCCACCGCGGTCGGGCGGGCTGACCGCGACGACGCGGTCGAAGCGGCCGGGGCGGGTCAGCGCCGGGTCGAGGATGTCGGCACGGTTGGTCGCGGCTGTCACGATGACTCCCTCGGAGCCGGAGAAGCCGTCCATCTCGGTGAGGATCTGGTTGAGCGTCTGCTCGCGTTCGTCGTGACCGCCCATGCCCGAGCCGCCGCCCCGTGCCCGCCCGATGGTGTCGATCTCGTCGATGAAGATGATCGACGGGGCCACTTTGCGGGCCTCGGCGAACAGTTCCCGGACCCGTCCGGCGCCGACGCCGACGATCATCTCGATGAACTCGGAGGCCGAGGCGGAGAAGAACGGTACGTCGGCCTCTCCGGCGACGGCGCGTGCGAGCAGCGTCTTGCCGGTGCCCGGCGGGCCGGTCAGCAGGACACCCCGGGGCGTCTTCGCGCCCATCGCGCGGTATGCCTCGGGGTGTTTGAGGTAGTCGACGATGTCGCTGAGTTCGCCCTCGACCTCGTCGATACCGGCGACATCGGCGAAGGTCGTCCGCCGCCCCTCCTCCAGTTCCACGGGTTTGGGCGGCGGCTTGCGGCCGAGCATGCCCCCTCCCCCACCGAGGCCGGCGCTCATGCGGCGGGCGATGAACAGCCAGAGCGCCACGAGGAGGAGTATCGGCGCGAGGGAGATGAGGAGGTTGGAGAGGAGGCTGCGCTCCGCGACGACGGGCTCCGCCGTGACCGTGACCTTGTTCCGGTCGAGCTTGGCCCAGAGGTCGTCGTCGGCGAACTCGGGGCGCTGCGTGGTGAAGGTCTTGTAGTCGCTCTCGCCGTCGTCGGCGCCGTCGTCTCCGGGGCGGGGCCGGGACTTCTTCAGCTCCCCCTGGATGGCGTCGCCCTTGGTGTAGATCTTGGCGACGTTGTTGTCGTCGACCTGACGGCTGAACTCGGTGTAGGAGATCGTGGTGTCGTCGCCCTGGTCGAAGAAGGAGAGAACCAGGTTGGCGATGACGAAGACCAGGAGCGCGGTGAGCAGGAGCCGCCACCAGCCGCCGGGCACGCGGCCGCGCTTCTTCGGCTGATCCGGCTGCGGCGCACCCTCCGAGCGCCAGGGCTTGTCGGTGCGGTCGCGCGGCGGGACGGGGCTGGTCACTCGCATCTCCTTCACGCCGACGCCGGATGCGGCCGACATTAGTGCGCTCATCACCCCAATGCGCGAGGGGCCCGTCAGGCGGGTGATCCTGGCCGAGGGCTCTCGGGCTTGCACGCCGGGCGGGCCCGGGACCGGGCCCGGCGGATGCGACGGGAGACGGGGCGAAGCCGACGACGGGGGCCGCGAGGCGTGCACGGGGCGCTCCGGCGTGGCAGGCGCGGACCACTGGGGACGCCGCTCCGACCGCACTGCCGCAGAGCCTTGCGTGTTCCGCACCGCACCGCTCCGTACGGGGCGCCCCCGGAGCACATCACCGCAGGTCGCCCGCCCCGTAGTGGGCTCGGCCGAGGCCCGGCCGATACGCGCCGCGCGCCGCCTCGCGACTGCCCGCCCTGCGCCCCTGCTCCCTCGCCAGGACAAGGAAAAGGGGCGCACGCCCGAAGACGTACGCCCCTTCCCACCAGGCTTCCGGGCCCTTGGGCCCGACGCGGCGGAGAGTACTCAGCCCATGAACTTCTTGAATTCGTCCGGCAGCTCGAAGTCCTTGCCGGGCTGGCCGCCGGGAAGGCCGAACGGGCTGCCTTCCTGAGCGCCCTGCTCACGGCGGGCGGCCGCAGCCTCCTCCTCGGCCTTGCGCTTCATCGGGTTTCCGCTCTTGCGCTTGCCCTTGGCCTGCTTCTGCTTCTTCTTCTGGCGGCCGGGGCCGCCGCCCGATCCGGGCAGGCCCGGCATCCCCGGCATGCCGCCGCCCTGCGCCATGCGGGACATCATCTTCCGGGCCTCGAAGAAGCGCTCCACCAGGCTCTTGACGGCGCTGACGTCGACACCGGAGCCCTTGGCGATGCGGGCGCGGCGGGAGCCGTTGATGATCGTGGGTTCGGCGCGCTCGCCCGGCGTCATCGACTTGATGATGGCGGCGGTGCGGTCGACGTCCCGCTCGTCGAGGTTGCTGATCTGGTCCTTGATCTGCCCCATGCCCGGGAGCATGCCGAGCAGCTTCGAGATCGAGCCCATCTTCCTGACCTGCTCCATCTGGGCCAGGAAGTCGTCGAGCGTGAACTCCTTGGGTCCCTTCTGGAGCTTGCGGGCCATGTCTTCGGCCTCTTGCTGGCTGAAGGTCTTCTCGGCCTGCTCGATCAGGGTGAGCATGTCGCCCATGTCGAGAATGCGGGAGGCCATGCGATCCGGGTGGAACGCGTCGAAGTCCTCGAGCTTCTCGCCGTTGGAGGCGAACATGATCTGCTTGCCGGTGACGTGGGCGATGGAGAGCGCGGCGCCACCGCGGGCGTCACCGTCGAGCTTGGAGAGGACCACGCCGTCGAAGCCGACGCCGTCGCGGAACGCCTCGGCGGTGTTGACGGCGTCCTGGCCGATCATGGCGTCGACGACGAAGAGGACCTCGTCGGGCTGAACGGCGTCGCGGATGTCCGCGGCCTGCTGCATCAGCTCCTGGTCGATGCCGAGGCGACCGGCGGTGTCGACCACGACCACGTCGTACTGCTTGGTGCGCGCGTGGGCGATGGAGTCCTTGGCGACCTGGACGGGGTCACCCACGCCGTTGCCCGGCTCGGGGGCGAAGATGCCGACGCCGGCACGCTCGGCGACGACCGCGAGCTGGTTGACGGCGTTGGGGCGCTGGAGGTCGGCCGCGACCAGGAGCGGCGTGTGACCCTGTCCCTGGAGCCACTTGCCGAGCTTGCCGGCGAGCGTCGTCTTACCGGCACCCTGGAGACCCGCGAGCATGATCACGGTGGGCGGCTGCTTGGCGAAGCGCAGGCGACGTGTCTCGCCGCCGAGGATGCCGACGAGCTCCTCGTTGACGATCTTGACGATCTGCTGCGCCGGGTTCAGCGCCTTGGAGACCTCTTCGCCGAGGGCCCGCTCCTTGACCTGCTTGATGAAGGCGCGCACCACGGGCAGCGCGACATCCGCCTCCAGGAGTGCGATGCGGATCTCGCGTGCGGTGGCGTCGATGTCCGCCTCGGACAGGCGCCCCTTGCCGCGGAGGCTCTTGAATGTCGCTGCAAGGCGATCGGAGAGGGTGTCGAACACGGCGCTCGTCGGTCCTCGGGAGTCGGGGGCAGGGTGGGTCGTTGTACAGGGTATCCGCCCCGGCAAGTGCGCCGTTCCACCGCCTGAGGCCGTACGGGGCGGGGGGTGGCTCCCGGTACGGGGCTTGCGGCGCCAGGCCGGGGCCGGCCCCGGAGTGCGCGGCGCGGTAAAGCGGCGGCGGTGCGCAGCGCCCGCACCCGCCGGTTCGAGGCGGGCGCGCGGTGTCACCGGCGGGCACGCGGACGGAGCCCCGGGCGATACCGTAAGGCCCACCGTCGCGCAGCGCGCCTTACGTGCGGGGCGCACCCCGCCGCGAGGCAGCACGCCCTCACCTCACGCAGTGCGGGGCGGCCCCTCACACCCCTCCGCACCAACCTACCGACCCGAACCGTAACGATCACCGCCGCGCAGCGAGCCTTACCGCACCGCGCGGTGCGCGCCCCCGCGCCCTCCCACCGACCCACCCAGCCCGCCCCGGTCCACCTCACCCCGGTCCACCTCACCCCGGTCCCGCCTCCGTCCCTTCACCCTCGCAGCGCTTCCTCCACCCCCTTCGCCACCCGCCCCGCCGCCTCCTCCCCCAGCGGCCTCCCGGTCGCGTCCGTGACGTAGAACGCGTCCACCGCGTTGGCGCCGAGGGTGCTCACGTGCGCGCTCCGTACGCGGACGCCGTCGGCCTCCAGGGCCAGGCCGATGCGGTGGAGGAGACCCGGGGTGTCCTGGGCGCGTACCTCGATGACGGTGGCGTGCCGGGAGGCGGCCGGGGCGACGCGGACGCGGGGCTGCGGGGCGGTGATGCCGCGGCGGCGCGGGGAGGCGGCGTCGCGTTCGGCGAGGCGTGCGCGGAGGTCGAGTGATCCGTCGAGGGCGCGGACCAGGTCGGCGCGGAGCCGGTCCGCCTGCGGCGGGGAGCCGTACTCGGCGGCGACGCGCCAGTTGAGCAGCAGGACACGGGAGGGATCGTCGGCGACGGTGGTGCGCGCGGTGCGAGCTGCGCCGTCGAGCCCGCGCGGCGGGCTGACGCCACCCAGCTCGGCCGTGCGCACCGTGAGGCGGTGCAGGGCGAGCACCCCGGCGACGGCGGGCAGCACGCCCATCGCGTATCTCTCCTGAGCGCCCTGTGCGGGGCGGGCGGGCAGGGCGAGGACGAGTTCGACGCCGAGCGGCGGCTCCTGGCCGGTGTCCGGCCCGCTCGCGGTGTCGTCCGCCCCGCCGTCGGCCAGGGCCTCCGCGCGGGCGTGGAGCGTGAGGACCGGGCCTCGGGTGCGGTGCGCCTCGAAGGCGAGGCGTTCCTGCTCTGCGGTGGGCGCCGGGGCGCCCGGTTCCTGCTCCCCCTGCCCGGCGAGGACCGCCCCGACGCGGCCGACGAGGCCGGTGACGAGGGAGTCGCGCCAGGCGGACCAGGCGGCGGGCCCCGTGGCGAGGGCGTCGGCCTCGGTGAGGGCGTGCAGGAGTTCCAGGATCGCGTGGCTGCCGACGGCCTCGGCGACGGCGCGCACCGTGGCGGGGTCGTCGAGGTCACGCCGGGTGGCGGTCTCCACCAGCAGCAGGTGGTGCCGGACGAGAGTGGCGAGGACGGCGGTGTCGTGCCGGCCGAAGCCGAGCCGCGCCGCCACGTCCCGCGTGATGACCTCCCCGGCCACCGAGTGGTCACCGGGCCAGCCCTTGCCGATGTCGTGCAGCAGGGCCGCCACCAGGAGCAGGTCGGGGCGGCTGACGCGGCGGGTCAGGGAGGCGGCGTGGACGGCGGTCTCCACCAGGTGCCTGTCGACGGTCCAGGTGTGGACGGCGTTGCGCTGCGGACGGCAGCGGACGCGTTCCCAGTCGGGCAGCAGCCGGCTGACCAGTCCCTCGGCCTCCAGCGCCTCCCAGACCGGTACGGCGGCCCTGCCGGCGCCGAGCAGGATGACGAACTGGTCGCGTGCCTCGGCGGGCCAGGGCGTGGGCAACGGCGGGGCGGTGGCGGCGAGGCGGCGCACCGTGTGCGGCGAGAGCGGCAACCCGGCCTGGGCTGCCGCGGCGGCGGCGCGCAGCGTGAGCACGGGGTCGCGTTCGGGGCGCGCGGTGCGGGCGAGGCCGGCCTCCCCGTCCTGTTCGACGACGCCCTCGGCGAGCGGGGCACGGTCGACGGGGCGCCTGCTGGGGAGCAGGGCGCGCGGCCGGGGCCGTACCGAGCGGGAGCGCAGGACGCGGCCGACCTCGCGCCAGGTGACGTCGGCGGCGTAGGAGAGGGTGCGGGCGGCCTCGTAGACCTGGCGCAGGAGGGTGTCGGCGTCGAGGAGGCCGAGGGCGGTGGCCACCTGGTCCTGTTCCTGCAGGGCGAGGCGGTCGGTGGCGCGTCCGGTGGTGAGGTGGAGGGCGTCGCGGACGTCGAGGAGGCGGCGCCGGGCGTCGTCGAGGCCCTCGCGGGGGGCATCGGCGAGCCAGGAGGCGGCGACGGCGCGCAGCGCGGTGGCGTCGCGGAGCCCGCCGCGGGCCTCCTTGAGGTCGGGTTCGAGCAGATACGGGAGTTCGCCCGCGCGGGCGGCGCGTTCCTCGCAGAGTTCACGCAGGCGCGGGAGGCGTGCGGGGGCCTGGTTGCGCCAGTCGGCGAGGACGGTGGTGCGCAGTGCGGCGGTGGTGCCGCGGTCGCCCGCGAGGTGGCGGGCGTCGAGCAGGCCGAGCTGGGCCCTCAGGTCGTCGTCGGCGGTCCTGCGGGTCTCGGCCAGGGTGCGGACGGAGTGGTCGAGGTCGAGGCCGAGGTCCCAGACGGGGTACCAGATGCGGTCGGCGACCCGGGCGATCGCGGCGGCGGGGGTGCTGCCGTCGTGCAGCAGCAGAAGGTCGAGGTCGCTGCGGGGCGAGAGTTCCCCGCGGCCGTAGCCGCCGACGGCGACCAGGGCGAGGCCGCGTGGGCTGCCCGCGGCGGCGGTGAACAGGCCGTTCAGCCAGTCGTCGGTCAGGGCGGCGAGGGCCTTGCGACGCGGCGGCCCGGGCCGGGCTCCCCGCTGGAGGAGACTCAGCCGGGCCGCCGCGTAAGCGCCGGGTCCAGGGTCTTCCGCCGCCGTACGCACGTCCGTGTTCGTCACCGGGAGCTCCGTTCCTCGTGGCGTCCGGACCTGGGGCCTGGTGGTGGTCAGAGCGCGTCGGGGCCGCGTTCGCCGGTGCGGACCCGGACGGCGGTCTCCACGGGCAGGCTCCAGACCTTGCCGTCGCCGATCTTGCCGGTGCGGGCGGCCTTGACGACGACCTCGATGAGCTGTTCGGCGTCGTCGTCCTCGACCAGGACCTCGACACGGATCTTGGGGACCAGGTCGACGGTGTACTCGGCGCCGCGGTAGACCTCGGTGTGGCCGCGCTGCCGGCCGTAACCGCTGGCCTCGGTGACCGTCAGTCCGTGGACGCCGAAGGCCTGGAGGGCGTCCTTGATCTCGTCGAGCCGGTGGGGCTTGACGACCGCGGTGATGAGCTTCATGCGTCCACCTTCGAGTTCGGGGCGGCCGCGGCAGTGTCGGCCTCGGGGAGGTTCTTGGTGGTCAGGGAGGCGCCGACGGCGGTGAGGTCGTAGGCGCTCTCGGCGTGGTACGCCTGGTCGACGCCACCGGTCTCGTCCTCCTCGGAGGCCCGGAAGCCGATCGTCGCGTCGACGAACTTGGCCAGCAGCCAGGAGACGGTGAAGGAGAAGGCCATGGTGGCGAAGGCGCCGACGGCCTGCTTGCCGAGCTGACCGAGTCCGCCGACGCCGTCGACGGCGAGGACGCCGACGAGCAGCGTGCCGGCGACGCCGCCGACCAGGTGGACGCCGACCACGTCCAGCGAGTCGTCGTAGCCGAGCTTGTACTTGAGGCTGACGGCCCAGGAGCAGAGGGCCCCGGCGGCCAGGCCGATGAGGAGGGCGCCGAAGGCGTCGACGTGGGCGCCGGAGGGTGTGATCGCGACGAGGCCGGCGATGGCGCCGGAGGCGGCGCCGAGCGTGGTGAACGCGCCGTGCCGGACGCGCTCGTAGACGAGCCAGCCGAGCATCGCTGCGCCGGTGGCGACCTGCGTGTTGAAGGCCATGGTGGCGGCGGTGCCGTCGGCGGCGAGGGCGGAGCCGGCGTTGAAGCCGAACCAGCCGAACCACAGGAGGGCGGCCCCGAGGACGACGAGCGGCAGGTTGTGCGGCCGTATCGGGTCCTTCTTGAAGCCGACGCGCCTGCCGACGACGAGGACCGCGGCGAGAGCGCCGACACCGGCGTTGATGTGGACGGCCGTGCCGCCCGCGAAGTCGATCACGTCGAGCTGGTGGAGCCAGCCGTCCTCCTGCCAGACCCAGTGGGCGACCGGGAAGTACACCACGGTGACCCACAGGGCGATGAACAGGGTCCAGGCGCTGAACTTCACCCGGTCGGCGAGGGCCCCGCTCATCAGAGCGGGTGTGAGGGTGGCGAACATCAGCTGGAACAGGGCGAAGGCGATCACCGGTATGCCCTCGTCACCGCCGGTGAGGGTGGTGGGGTCGATGCCCTTGAGGCCGATGTGGTCGAAGTTGCCGAGAAGGCCGCCGCCGAGGTCGCCGCCGAAGGTCAGCGAGTACCCGTAGAACACCCACAGGACGGCGACGACGCCCATCGAGACCAGCGACATCATGAGCATGTTGAGGGCGCTCTTGACCCGCACCATGCCGCCGTAGAAGAACGCCAGGCCGGGCGTCATCAGCATGACGAGCGCGGCACTGATCAGTACGAACGCGGTGTCTGCACCGTTCACGCCAGTGTCTCCTTGCAGAGGGGGACGGCCCGTGCGGATGCCTGGTACGTCGGGCCGACTGTGCTGAGGAGACTGACGCAGCGGGGTTTCGGCCGGTGCGCCTCGTTGTTTCGCGGCAGTGACGAAGCCGTGTGCCGTGTTACGCGTGCGTGAACCTCCCGCCGCGGCGGGGTCGCGGGCGCGGCGGGGTCAGACGGCCTGGGCCACCTCGGGAAGGTGGCTGGCGAGCAGCTCGGCGAGACCGTCGGTCTCACTGCGCCCCGGGTACTGGCGCAGCGCCCGGTCCACGGTCTTGCGGAGCCGGGTGTTGACCCGCTCGGAGCGGACCTTGGCGGCCAGGTGCGCGGCCTCCTCGGCGCAGACGGCGGAGTCGGCGAGCTCGTCGCGCAACAGGTGCACGGAGGCCATGCCGATGAGGTTCAGTGCGTACGAGCGCTGGTAGAGGCTGTCCGCGCGGAACAGGTCGACGGCCTGGCGCATGCCCTGGGCGGAGAGGTTGGCGTAGAGGGTGCTGCCCCCGGCAGCGTAGGCGAGGTCGCGGTAGGAGTGGGCGTTCTCGCTGCTGAGCTCGGCCTCCGTGAAGAACGTGATCCAGCTCGGCTCGGGGTCGGTGACGTCCTCGAGTTCGGCGAAGGTCGCCTCGGCCATCCGCGCCGCCCGCTTGCACTTGCCCGGGTTGCCGAGGGCGGCGTGGGCACGGCCCTCCATCGCGTACAGCATGGCCTGGGTCCTGGGGCCCGCGCAGTCGCGGCTGCCGTACTGGGCGAGATGGACCAGTTCCAGTGCGTCGTCGGGCCGTCCCAGGTGGATCATCTGCCGGCTCATGTGGGACAGGACGTACGACCCGAGGGGCTTGTCCCCGGCCTCCTTCGCGGCGTGCAGGGCCAGCACGAAGTACTTCTGTGCGGTGGGCTGGAGTCCCACGTCGTAGCTCATCCAGCCGGCGAGTTCGGCGAGTTCGGCGGCTACGCGGTACAGGCGGCGGGTGGTCTCGGCGGGGTGGGGCTCCTGGAGCAGCTCGGTGACCTCGTGGAGCTGGCCGACCACGGCCTTGCGCCGCAGTCCGCCGCCGCACTGGGCGTCCCAGCGGCGGAACATCTGGATGGTGGACTCCAGCAGGTCCAGTTCGGGGGCGGAGAGGCGGGGCCCGCCGCGCCGGTCGGCGACCCGGTGCGGGCCGTCGGTTGTCAGCGAGGTCTGCGGGGTGGGGACCAACCAGCGCTGCATCGGTTCGATGAGGGAGGCTCCGGCGGCGACGGTGAGGGAGGTGCCGAGGAAGCCCCGGCGGGCCAGCATCAGGTCACTGCGGGAGAACTCGCTGAGGTGCGCGATGGTCTGCGGGCCGGTCCACGGCAGGTCGACCCCGGCGGCCGACGGCGTCTGGTGCTGTGGGCGCAGGCCCAGGCCCTCGACGGCGACGACGCAGCCGAACCGCTCCGAGAAGAGGTCGGAGAGGATGCGCGGGATGGGCTCGCGGGGCTGCTCGCCGTCGAGCCAGCGGCGCACCCGGGAGGTGTCGGTGGAGACGTGGGCGGCGCCGAGCTGGCGGGCACGGCGGTTGACCTGACGGGCCAGCTCGCCCTTGGACCAGCCGCTGCGCAGGAACCAGGAGCTGAGCAGCTCGTTAGGACGCTTCTCCGCGTGCACCGCGTTGATGTCGTCGTCGCCGTTCACCGGAACGCCCCCGTCTCCTCGCGCGCCCGGCGGCTCGGGAGGGCCGGGCACCAGCTGACGTGCCGCGCGGTGGCGCCCCCTGGGCGACGGTCACCCTTCGAATGTACGGTCGAAGCGGCTGCGGCACGCTCACGCCTACACGATCGCGTGAGCTTGTGTACCGAAAGTAACGCCCCGCTCACCTCTGCGGGGGCCGGACTCGGGGAAACGCCACCATTCGCCACCCCTCTTTCCGAACTGCCGCCCCGCCACGGGCGCTTGACTGGACACGAGTGGCTGAAACAGGAGTGGAGACGCACCAGGGGGCGCGCGACGCGCCGCGCACAACCCCCAGCATCGTGGAACGTCACCCCGCACACCACCCCCCGATCGGGGGTGCTCCCCGTGACCGTGCGACTCCGTCACGTAACCGGCACTGCGCGGACCCGTTGGAGGGGGCATGGGTTTCACGATCGGCGGTATCCGGGACATCCGGTCCGGCATCCGGCGACGCGGACGCACCGCGGACCGCCTGGCGCTGGCAGAACTGAGCGGCCGCTGGGGCTGGGACGTGGTGCCCGGCGCACGCGCCACCACGCACGGCTGCTCGTGCGGCGCGTACGGCTGCCCCGCGCCGGGCGCCCATCCCCTCGACCGGGGGCGGCGCGTCACCGGGGGCACCGGGGCGGAGCAGGCGGCGCGAGCCTGGGCCCCGTACGGCGGGGCGGCCATGATGCTCCCCGTCGGCCTCGCCTTCGACATCCTCGACGTGGCGGAACGCGCCGGGCGGCGCGCCCTGGTCCGCCTGGAACGCATGGGGCTCCCCCTCGGCCCCGTCGCGGTCACTCCGGAAGGGCGCGCCCAGTTCTTCGTCGCCCCCGGCTCCGCCCGCGCCCTGCCGGGACTGCTGTACCGGATGGGCTGGGACGACGCCGACCTCGACCTGCGCGGCCTGGGCCCCGGTACGTACATCACGGCGCCGCCCTCCGACCGGTCCGGGCTCGGTCCGGTCCGCTGGCTCCGCTCCCCCGGCGGCGTCACGGCCGCACGGCCCCCCGAGGCCCGGCTGCTGCTCGGGACTCTGGCGTACGTGACACACCGGACGCCCGCGTACGCGTAGTGGGGCCCCGCCCGGCCCCGTACGACGACGAGCCCCGCACCGGGCCGATGCCGGGTGCGGGGCTCGTCGCTGCGCGGGGCGCGCCCGGCCGGTGCCGCCGCCGTGGTCACGGGGCCGTGCCGGTCGGGGCCGTGCGGGAGGGTCAGTCGCCGATCAGGGCGTCGACGAACGCCTCCGGATCGAACGGCGCGAGGTCGTCCGGCCCCTCACCGAGGCCGATCAGCTTGACCGGAACGCCCAGCTCGCGCTGGACCGCCACGACGATGCCGCCCTTGGCGGTGCCGTCGAGCTTGGTCAGGACGATGCCGGTGATGTCCACGACCTCGGCGAAGACGCGTGCCTGCACCAGGCCGTTCTGGCCGGTGGTGGCGTCGAGGACCAGGAGCACCTCGTCGAGCGGGGCCTGCTTCTCGACGACGCGCTTGACCTTGCCCAGCTCGTCCATGAGCCCGGCCTTGGTGTGCAGCCGGCCCGCCGTGTCGACGAGGACGACGTCGGCCTGGTCGGCGATGCCCTCCTTGACCGCGTCGAACGCGATCGAGGCGGGGTCGCCGCCCTCGGGGCCGCGCACGGTGCGCGCCCCGACCCGCTCACCCCAGGTCTGGAGCTGGTCGGCGGCGGCGGCGCGGAAGGTGTCCGCGGCCCCCAGCACGACCGACTTGCCGTCGGCGACCAGGACCCGCGCGAGCTTGCCGGTGGTCGTGGTCTTGCCGGTGCCGTTGACGCCGACGACCATGACGACGGCCGGCGTCTTCAGGCCGTTCTCGGTGTTCACGGCGCGTGGGGCGTCCGTGGCGATGAGCTGCAGCAACTCCTCGCGCAGCAGGGTGCGCAGCTCCTGCGGGGTGCGCGTGCCGAGGACCCGGACGCGCTCACGGAGCCGCTCGACCAGTTCCTGGGTGGGCACGACACCGACGTCGGCGGTGAGGAGGGTGTCCTCGATCTCCTCCCAGGTGTCCTCGTCGAGGTGCTCCCGGGAGAGCAGGGTGAGCAGCCCCTTGCCCAGCGCGTTCTGCGAACGGGCCAGACGGGCCCGGAGCCGGACCAGACGCCCCTCGGTGGGCTCGGGCACCTCCACCTCGGGGGCGGCGGGTGCGGGCTCGGCCTCGGCGGGCGGGGCCGGAGGGGCCTCGGCGGCCGGAAGATCCACCTCCTCGATGGTGCGGCGCGACTCGTCGCGCGGCGTCTCGGCCTCGTCGCCGACACGCGGCTCGGCCGGGGGGGTGGTGATGGTCGGGGTGGCGTTCGGGCGCTCGGCCGGCGGCAGCTGCTTCTTCCTGCGGCCGCCGATCACGAGCCCGCTGACCGCACCGACCAGAACCACGGCGATGACTACAGCAAGGATGACGATTTCCATAACCCGTCCAGTATCAGCCATGGGGGTGGCGTGGGGAGGGAGCGGCGGGGGCGGGCGCGGGAACGGCACGCGGGGAATCGGGGCGGGCAAGGGTGGCGACCAGGGAACGGCGTGCGAGCGGGCGCGGCACCGGGCAGGTCCGGGTCCTCGTCGCGGGGCGGGCCGTACTGAGCGCGCCCCGTACGCCGCGCACGCGGCCGCGTGGGTCGGGCTCCGGCCCAACGCCGCCGCTCCACCCACCGTCGCACCGTCGTACTTCTCCGCGCCGCCCCGAGCGCGGAGCCGCTCCGGGTTCGGGGACACTGCGGGCTCGGGGACACTGCGGGCTCGGGGACGCTGCGGGCTCGGGGACACTGCGGGCTCGGGGACGCTGCGGGCTCGGGGACACTGCGGGCTCGGGGACGCTGCGGGCTCGGTGCTGCCCGCTCCCTTCCCTCCTCCGCGCCCCGTACGCCGCGCCCGACCTGTGGAAACCCGCCTGGCGCGCCGCTTCGCCTCGGAGCCGACCAGGCGGCCCGCCGATCCACCGCAGCCCCACCGCGCCGCCTTCCCCCACACTCCCCATCGAGTGATCCAGCTCTCGCGGCCTTGACCGCCTACCGCTACGCGACGGTGCGCCCCCGGAACGCCGCCCTCCCCGCCCTGCACGCCGCACCGTCACTGCGCCCTGGCCCCGCCCCGTACGCCGCGTCCGACCTGCGGAGGCATTGATCCTGCCGCGTCAGCGCAACGTCACCTACGGGGCGCGCTCCGCCGCCGCCCCGTCCTCCGTCCGCCCTCGCCCCGAGCGCGCCCCGTCGAGTGACTCCACCCACTCCCCGATTGACGCCCCAGCAACCCGAGCCCCCGCCGCGCACCCCGCGCCCGAGCGGGGCGCCACCGCCCACCAGCGGCAACGCCCCGTCGCACCACCCCGGGTCCCCGCCCCGAGCCCCAGTGGCCGGGCCCGGACCGACCGGGTCAGTCCTGGTCTCAGCCCATCTCCTCCAGGGCCTTGCCCTTCGTCTCCTTGACGAACTTGAGGACGAACGGGATCGACAGCACCGCGAAGCCGGCGTAGATCACGTAGGTGCCGGACAGGTTCCAGTCGGCGAGGCTCGGGAAGCTGGCGGTGATGGCCCAGTTGGCGATCCACTGGGCGGAGGCGGCCACGCCGAGCGCGGCGGCGCGGATGCGGTTGGGGAACATCTCGCCCAGGAAGACCCAGACGACCACGCCCCACGAGAGCGCGAAGAAGAGCACGAAGACGTGGGCGGCGATCAGTGCCGTGGTGCCCTCGGTGCTCGGCAGCTTGCCGTCGACCAGCGGTGCGGAGAACGCCCACGCCTCCACGGCCAGAGCGATGGCCATACCGCAGGAACCGATGAGGGCCAGCGGCCGGCGGCCGATCCGGTCGACGAAGATCATCGCGATGACCGTACCGATGATGTTGATGATCGACGTCGTGAAGGAGTAGAAGAACGACCCCTCGGGGTCGATGCCGACGGACTGCCAGAGCGTCGTGGAGTAGTAGAACGCGACGTTGATACCGACCAGCTGCTGGAACATCGACAGACCGATGCCGACCCAGACGATCGGCAGGAACCAGAACCGCCCGCCCAGCAGGTCCCTGAACGACGGCTTGTGCTCACGCCGCATCCGCTCGTCGATCTCCGCGACCCGGGCGTCCAGGTCGATCTTGGTGCCCTCGACCTCGGCCAGCACCTGGCGGGCCTTGTCCTTGCGGCCGACCGAGATCAGGTAGCGCGGCGACTCGGGGATGACGAAGGACAGCATCCCGTAGAGGACGGCGGGGATGACCATGACACCCAGCATCAGCTGCCAGGCTTCCAGGCCCATGAGCTCGCCGCGCTGGTCACCGTCGGCGGCGGTGAGGATGCCGTAGTTGACGAGCTGGGAGATGGCGATGCCGATGACGATGGCGGCCTGCTGGAAGGAGCCGAGCCGGCCGCGGTAGGCGGGCGGGGCGACCTCGGCGATGTAGGCGGGCCCGATGACGGAGGCCATGCCGATGGCGAAGCCGCCGATGCAGCGCCACATCGCCAGGTCCCACAGGGCGAAGGGCAGCGCGGAGCCGATGGCGCTGGCGGTGAAGAGCACCGCGGCGATCCGCATGCAGTTGATGCGGCCGATGCGGTCGGCGATGCGTCCCGCGGTGGCGGCGCCGATGGCACAGCCGATCAGCGCGATGGCGATGACCTGGGCGAGCGTCGCCGAACCCACGTCGTACCGGTCCCTGATGGCCTCCACGGCGCCGTTGATGACGGAGCTGTCGTAACCGAACAGGAAGCCGCCCATCGCCGCGGACGCCGCGATGAAGATGACGTGCCCCAGGTGGTCGGGGTGTGCCTCCCTCGCATCTGAACTGGGCGGCGTGGCGTCGTTCGTCACAGGTCCTCCTCGGGCCCCGCCGTCCTGCCGGGCCTGGGGTACCGGACGGTGGGGCGGACGGCGGTCTTTTCCAGTGGCGCACACCCGGCATGGCGCCGCCTGCCCTGAAGCAGCCGACTCACCCGTTCGAGTCCGCCGCGGCCCGCCCGGCTGCTCAGCGCAGCCGCTGACCGATCACCTTGGAGACGCCGTCGCCCTGCATGGAGACGCCGTAGAGCGCGTCGGCCACCTCCATGGTGCGTTTCTGATGGGTGATGACGATCAGCTGGGAGGACTCCTGGAGCTCCTGCATGATGCGGATGAGCCGCTGGAGGTTGGTGTCGTCGAGTGCCGCCTCCACCTCGTCCATCACGTAGAACGGGCTCGGGCGCGCCTTGAAGATGGAGACCAGCAGGGCCACGGCGGTGAGGGAGCGTTCGCCGCCGGAGAGCAGTGAGAGCCGCTTGACCTTCTTGCCGGGCGGGCGCGCCTCGACGTCGACGCCGGTGGTCAGCATGTGCTCCGGGTCGGTGAGGACGAGGCGTCCCTCACCGCCGGGGAAGAGGCGCGAGAAGACGCCTTCGAACTCGCGCGCGGTGTCGTGGTACGCCTCGGTGAAGACCTGCTCGACCCGTTCGTCCACCTCCTTGACGACCTGGAGGAGGTCCGCGCGGGTCCGGCGGAGGTCGTCGAGCTGCTCGGAGAGGAACTGGTGGCGCTCCTCCAGCGCGGCGAACTCCTCCAGCGCCAGCGGGTTGACCTTGCCGAGCTGCTGGTACGCGCGTTCGGCGGCCCGCAGCCGCTTCTCCTGCTCCGCCCGGTGGAAGGGCCGGGGCCGGTGACGCGGATGCTCCGGGTCCTCGGGCGGTTCCTCACCCTCGGCGGGCGGCGACGGCGGCACGGGCTGCTCCGGCCCGTACTCGGCGACCAGGGCGGCCGGCTCGACCCCCAGCTCCTCCAGGGCGCGGGTCTCCAGCTGTTCGATGCGCAGGCGTTTCTCGGCGCCGAGGACCTCGCCCCGGTGGACGGAGTCGGTGAGCTTGTCGAGTTCCGCCTTGAGGTCGCGGCCGCGGCTTCGTTCGGCGTCCAGCTCGGCCTCCCGGGCCGCCTTGGCGCGCTCGGCCTCCACACGCTCGGCGGCGGCCCGTTCCACGGAGATCTCGATGTGCGCGAGGAGCTGTCGCGCCCCGGTGGCGACGGCCGCCGCGACGTGCGCCTCGTGGCGTAGCCGGGCACGGCGCCGCTCGGCGCGCGCCCGGGTCTCACGCTCGGCGCGCGCGGCGCGGTCGAGGCCGTCGGCCCGCCCGGCGAGCGCCCTGACCCGCTCCTCGTGGGTACGCAGCTGGAGCCGGGCCTCCATCTCGGTCTGGCGCGCGTTGGCGCCGTCGGCGGACAGCCGGTCGCGTACGGCGGTGTCGGGTTCCTCCTGGGCCGGGGCTTCCTCGGCGACGGCGAGCCGCTCGGCCAGTTCCTCGGCGTCGGCGACGGCCCGGTCGAGGGCTTCCTGCGCCCGGGCGGCGGCGGCCGTGGACCGTTCGGCCTCACCCGCCGCGGCGCGGGCCTGCCCGGCGAGGCGACCGAGTTGCTGGGCGACGGCGGACTTTTCCCGGTCGGCGCGGCGGCGCCGTTCGGCCAGCTCCTCGGTGCGGGTCGCCTGTTCGGCGCGGAGCCGGACGGCGTCGCGCTGGGCGGCGGCGAGTTCCGCGCACCGCGTGTCGAGGACGGCGAGTTCGGCGGCGGCCTCGTCCACCTGCGCCTGCGCCTCCAGCAGGCTGGGTGCGCCGGCGGAGCCGCCGTGGGCGAAGTGCGGCCCGAGAACGTCGCCGTCACGGGTGACCGCGACGACCGCCCCGTCCCCTGCCCCGACGACCGTCTCCGCCTCGCTCAGCCCTTCGACCACGACCATGCCGTCGAGCAGCGCACGGAGCGCGGGAACCAGGTCGCCGGGCGCCCGCACCAGGTCCACCACACGCGGCGGGTACGGGGCGGTCCGCGCTGGGCGCTCCTCCGCGCCCGGGGCGGGCCCGGTACCGGGCCCGCCGGCGGCGTCGGCCTGGCGCGCGACACCGAGCGCGACGCGTTCCGGCGCCGTGCCGGGGTTGTCCGGCGCGGCTCCGTACGGGGCGGTCCGCGCCGCGCCCCGCGCGCCTTCGCCCTCGGCACCGACGCGGTGCGGCGCCCTGTCACGCGTCGCGCCGTCGTCCGGCGCCCCGCCACTGCCCGCCCCGTCCCGTGGATCCGGAGCGTACGCCCCGTGCCCCGCCCCGTCGCCGCGTCCCGCGGTCTCCTCGCGCCCCGGGTCAGCCGCCCCGTCGTCCCCCGCCCGGGACGGCGCGGGCACCGTCGGGCCTGCCCCGGTCCCCTCGCGCCGAGGCGCACCGTCCGGCCCGCCCCCGTCACCTCCGGTCCACCCCAGCACCAGCGCCGCCCGCCCCGCGTCGCGTTCCCGGAGCAGCCGGAGCGCGTCGGCGGCGGCGTGCGGCCCGGCGGCGGCCAGGGCGTCGGCGGCGGAGCCGAGCGCGGCCGCCACGGGCACCTCGTAGCCGGGGGCGACGTCCAGCAGGGCGGCGAGGGGGCCCGCGACTCCGTGGAGCCGGTCGCGGGCCGCGAGCAGTTCGCCCGTGCCGTCCTTGCGCCGCAGCCCTTGTGCGAGGACTTCGTGGCGAGCGGCGAGGGCGGCGCGGCGGCGTTCGGCGGCGGTGGCCTCGTCGCGGGCCGCGGTGAGGGCGGTCTCGGCGTCGGCGAGCGCGGCGCGGGCCTCGTCGTGCCGGGCGCCGAGGTCGGCGTCGGCGACGTCGAGGCCGTCGACCTCGGCGCGGAGCTGCTCGTACTCCTCCCGCGCGGTGACGGCGCGGCCGGCCGCCTCGTCGCGGGCGGCCGCGAGGCGGTCGATCTCCTCCTGGGCGGAGGCGGCGCGGCTGCGGGCGGCGTTGACCTGGCCGTGCAGGCGGGCCAGTCCCTCCCGACGGTCGGCGATGGCGCGGGCGACGTCCTTGAGGCGGCGTTCCTCGGCGGCGAGCGCGCGTTCCAGCTCGGCGCGGTGCCCGACGGTGTCCTCCAGCGCGTGCTGGGCCGCTTCGAGGGAGGCGGCGAGTTCGGCCTCCTGCTCGCGGATGCGGGCGGCCTCGCGTTCCAACTCCTCGGGGTCGCGGCCGCGCCGTTCCTCGACGGGTTCGGCGCTCGCGCTGCGTACCCGGGCGTCGGCGAGGCCGATCGTGCCGCGGACGCGTTCGGCGAGTTGGGAGAGGGCGTGCCAGGTCTCCTGGGCGCGCAGGAGCCGCGGCGCGAGGCGGCGTACCTCGCCTTCGAGGGCGGCCTCACGTCGCTGGGCGGCCTTGAGTTCGGCCTCGGCGGCGTCGCGGCGGCGCTTCTGCTCGGCCTCGTCGGCGATCTCGGCGCTGAGGGCTCGGGTGAGGGTGACGAGATCGTCGGCGAGGAGACGGAGCCGGGCGTCGCGCAGGTCGGCCTGGATGACGGCGGCGCGCCGGGCGACGGCGGCCTGGCGGCCCAGCGGTTTGAGCTGGCGGCGCAGTTCCTCGGTGAGGTCCTGGACGCGGGCGAGGTTGGCCCGCATCGCGTCGAGTTTCCGCAGCGCCTTCTCCTTGCGCTTGCGGTGTTTGAGGACTCCCGCGGCCTCCTCGATGAAGGCACGCCGGCCCATGGGGTCGGCGTGCAGCACGGAGTCGAGCTGGCCCTGGCCGACGATGACGTGCATCTCCCGGCCGATTCCGGAATCCGAGAGGAGTTCCTGGATGTCGAGGAGCCGGCAGGTGTCGCCGTTGATCTGGTATTCGCTGCCGCCGTTGCGGAACATGATCCGCGTGATGGTGACCTCGGCGTATTCGATGGGCAGCGCGCCGTCCGAGTTGTCGATGGTGAGAGAGACCTCGGCCCGGCCCAGTGGGGGTCGTCCGGTCGTGCCGGCGAAGATGACGTCTTCCATCTTCCCGCCGCGCAGGGATTTCGCGCCCTGTTCGCCCATGACCCAGGAGAGCGCGTCGACGACATTGGATTTGCCGGAGCCGTTCGGGCCCACGACGCAGGTGATACCGGGTTCGAAACGCAGGGTGGTGGCGGAGGCGAACGACTTGAATCCGCGCAGGGTCATGGCCTTGAGGTGCACGTCGTCGGACTTTACCGGCCACCGCTGGGACGGCGGTTGCGGAGCGGGTTCTCCCGGTTGTCATCCGGCGGTTTCGCGGTACGGGGCGCAGGGCAGATCAGACGGTAATGACCGTGCGACACACGGCGATCCCGAGGGGGGGAAGGAAAAAGGGACGCCGAGGCGTCCCTTGCACTGCGGCTCACTCTTCACTCGCACCCCGCGCGCCTTTCGGCGCACGGACGGCGGCGGAAGTGGCGACCGGTGCCGTTTCCTGCATTCGATCTTTCCCGGACTGAACCGAACCCGGACCCGCGCCGGGCGCACAGGTGAGGGAGGCTGATCACATGCCGGTGCCCGGCGATGATCGGGCCTCACGAGGGGAGGCGGTCTCCTGCCGTTCCTGGAAGGATTCCGGGACTGAAGATCGTACTCGCTGACGAATGGGCGACTGCGTACCTGATGATGTCCGGCTGCTGCCCGCTCCGGAATCCGGCGTGCCCGCGGACCACCGCGAGGCAGGCGCCGGTCAGGTGAGCGCAGGCTCCGCCTTGGAGACGTCGAGGCTGTCGAGCAGCGCGTCGCTGTGGTGAGAAGCGGCAGCCGCGAGCGCGTCGTTCTCGGCCTGGATCCGAACGATCTCGGATTCGAGGTCCTGGACGCGCTGCTGGAGCCGTCGCATCTCGGCGAGGAGCCGCGGGTCGGAACCGCCGACGTAACCGAGAAGCGCCTTTGCCATGATGGATGGTCCTCCACACTGAGTTACCGAACGAATCGGTGTGGGTCGTGAGGGCATCGCACCCGCGGTGCCTGGCAATGCTGGATTTTCGTTGGCTCTCACATGCCAAACATCTGTGGGGCGCGGGTATTCCAGAGTCTCACCAAAATGTTTGACGGTCAACACGATCACAGCCCGTATCGACGGAGCTCCGGCGGTCCAGGCGCGGCCATGCGGCGGCGCGGCCGATTCTGCGGAGCCCGGCGGGCGTGGTGATCAACCTCGTCGGGGCAGCCTCGCACGGCCGCGCGTTCTTGGCAACCACCAGGTCATGGCCGCCTCGAAGGCCGGACGCGGCGCCGGACGCGCCCGCCACGGGCCGTCGCCCGGGGGCTTCGCGCGTACCCCGGTCAGCGGATCGCGAAGGAGTCGTAGCCGCGGCGGGGCGTGTCCCAGATCTCAGTGACCCCGTCGACCCGGCCGGGCGTGTCGCCCTCGCCGAGCCAGTCGAGGAGCTTCTGGCAGTCGGCGCGCTGGCCCTCGGCGACGACCTGGACCCGCCCGTCGTCGAGATTGAGAGCGAAACCACTCAGCCCGCCGATCTCCAGCGCCTTCGCCCGGGTGAACCACCGGAAACCCACCCCTTGCACCTGTCCCCGGACCCAGACCACCAGCCGCGCTTCTTCGTTCATGCCAGCACGCTAACCGGCCGATTGGCCGAGGAGCATCTCGCCCTCACCCGTCTTGGGCTACAGTCCCGACGCAACGATCCTCACCCGATCGGGTGAACATCGTGCAGGGAACGCTTCACCGTCCGGCCAAGGAAGGCTCAGTACATGGGACGCCACCGCCGCGCCGCCCACGGCGCGTCCACCGGCAACACCGCACGTGCCGACCGGCCGGACCAGGCCACCCGGCCGCACGCCGCCGGGTACGCCCACCCGGAGCCGGCCGCGCCCCCGGAGAGCCGCTCGCACCGCCGCCCCAAGCGGGGTGCCGTGCCGGTGCGCACCGGCCTGCTCGGCGTGTCGGCGGCCGTCGCGATGGGCGCCGTGGCCGTGGCCACGGGCCTGCTGCCGGGCGGCGGCGACCGGTACGCGGTGACCGGCGAGGGCCCCTCGGGCCGGGTGGAGGCCGCGGACGGCCCCAGTGACCTGGAGACGAACGGCGGCGCGGACGGCCGCTCCGGCGACGGCGCGAGCCGCGGCGCCGACCGCTCGGCCGGGCCGGGCGCCGGTCCCTCCTCCCCCGCCGGCGCGAAGGAGGACAAGGCCGACGGGAAGAAGTCCGCGAGCCCGGACGCCACCGAGAACACCGACGCCGAGGACAAGCCGTCCTCGAAGGCCCCCGAGGCGTCCGGCGCACCGGAGAGCGCGCCCGCGCCGTCCCCCTCGCGTACGACACGGGCGCCCGCCCCGTCGCGGCCGTCAGCCACACCCTCGACGCCCGCCGATTCCTCCGCGGCCGCCGCCGTGCTGTCACTGGTCAACCAGGAGCGGGCCAAGGCGGGGTGCGCCCCGGTCCGGGCCGACGCCGAGCTGGCGGCGTTGGCGACCGCGTTCAGCAAGGACATGGCGGCGCGTGGCTTCTTCGACCACACCGACCCCGACGGCGACTCCCCCTGGGACCGCGCGGAGCAGGCGGGAGTGACCGGCCTGGGCGGCGAGAACATCGCCCGCGGCCAGGCCAACGCCCAGTCCGTCATGGACTCCTGGATGAACAGCCCCGGCCACCGCGCGAACATACTCAACTGCGACTACAAGACCCTGGGCGTCGGCGTGCACTTCGCCGAGGGCGGCCCGTGGTGGACGCAGAACTTCGGCTTCTGACGGCGCTCGGCCGCTGACGCGCGACGGCGACGGCCCCGCCCTGGGGGGGGCGGGGCCGTCGCCGTCGCGTGTGCGGGGCGCGTCAGCCCGTCGTCCGCGGGGGCCGCTGGCAGCGCGGGCAGAAGTAGCTGGAACGGTTCATCCAGGGCCTGCGGCGGATCGGGGTGCCGCAGCGGGCGCAGGGTTCGCCCTCGCGGCCGTAGGCGTCCAGCGAGCGGTCGAAGTAGCCGGACTCGCCGTTGACGTTGACGTAGAGGCTGTCGAAGCTGGTGCCTCCCACGTCGAGGGCCGCGGTCATGACGGCGCGGACGTGGGCCAGCAGCTCCGCCGAACGGGGCCGGGTGAGGGTGGCGGTGGGCCGGTCGTGGTGGAGGCGGCTGCGCCAGAGTGCCTCGTCGGCGTAGATGTTGCCGACGCCGCTGATCAGGGACTGGTCGAGCAGGGCCCGTTTGACGGTGGTGCGGCGGCGGCGCAGCGCCTGGTGGAAGGCGTCCTCGTCGAACAGCGGGTCGAGCGGGTCGCGGGCGATGTGCGCGATGACGTCGGGCAGCCCGTCGGGGCCGGTGTCGTGGAGGGACAGACCGCCGAAGGTGCGCTGGTCGACGAAGCGGAGTTCGGTACCGAGGTCGTCGGCGAAGCGCAGTCGTACCCGCAGGTGCTTCTCGTCGGGGCTCTCGCCCGGCTGGACGAGGAGCTGGCCGCTCATCCCGAGGTGGGCGAGGATCGCGAAGGGCGCGTCGTCCACGGGGAGCCAGAGGTACTTGCCGCGGCGCAGCGGCGCGGCGAGGCGCAGGCCGGTGAGGCGGCGGGCGAAGTCCTCGCCGCCGGCCAGGTGGCGGCGGACCGCGCGGGGGTGCAGGACGTCGGTGGAGGCGACGGAGCGCCCGGTGATCCACCGTTCCAGTCCGCGCCGGACGACTTCCACCTCGGGCAGCTCGGGCACGTGCGCTTCTTCCCCTCGTGGTGGTGCGCGCCGGACGGGCGCACCGGGACAGCAGGCCGCCGGCCGCCCCGGGTGGGGACGGCCGGCGGTTGCGGGCGGGTCAGGCCGAGGCCGCGTCGGAGGGCGGAGCCGGAGCTTCCGCCTCCTTCTTGGCGCGCTCGTCCGCCGCAGCGCGGATGGCGCGCCAGGCGGACTCGGCGGCCTGCTGCTCCGCCTCTTTCTTGCTGCGGCCGGTGCCGGTGCCGTACGAGACGCCTCCGACGCGGGCGGCAGCAGTGAAGGTCTTCTCGTGGTCGGGGCCGGTCTCCGTGACCAGGTACTCGGGTACACCGAGCCCCTCGGTCGCGGTCAGCTCCTGGAGGCTGGTCTTCCAGTCGAGGCCGGCGCCCAGGCTGGAGGACTTCTCGATGAGCGGGTCGAAGAGCCGGTGCACCAGCTCTCCCGCCGCCTCGAGGCCCTGGTCGAGATAGACGGCGCCGATCACCGCTTCCAGGGTGTCGGCGAGGATGGATGCCTTGTCCCGGCCTCCGGTGCCCTCTTCGCCCCTGCCGAGGCGGATGAAGGAGCCGAGTTCGAGGCCGCGGCTGACCTCGGCCAGCGCACGCGAGTTGACCACCGCCGCCCGGAGCTTGGCCAGCTGGCCCTCCGGCAGGTCGGGGTGGGTGCGGTAGAGCGTGTCGGTGACCACCAGACCGAGCACGGAGTCCCCGAGGAACTCCAGCCGCTCGTTGGTGGGCAGGCCGCCGTTCTCGTACGCGTACGACCGGTGGGTCAGCGCACGCACCAGAAGGGCGGACTCGAGGTGGTACCCGAGCCGCCCTTCCAGAAGCGTGTGGGACGAGGCCGTGGTGTCCGCCTTCTTGGCGTTGGACAGTTCAGACATCGGGCCTCTCACCAGCCGCTCAGACCTCGAGGACCTGGCGCTTGTTGTAGGTGCCGCAGCTCGGGCACGCGATGTGCTGCTGCTTCGGCTCGTGGCAGCGCTCGCACGCAACCAGGGTGGGGACCGCAGCCTTCCACTGCGACCGGCGGTGGCGCGTGTTGCTGCGCGACATCTTCCGCTTCGGAACAGCCACGGCTACTTCTCCTGCTTCTCGTCGACACCGGGGGCGGCGCCGCTCAGATCGTCCTTCTCGCCTGCCTGGATGGTCCCGGCGAGTCCCTGCAATGCCGCCCAACGAATGTCGGTGGCGTCGTGATGGTGGTCCGGATCGTCCGCGAGCCGCGCCCCGCACTGGGAGCACAGGCCCGGACAGTCGTCCTGACACACCGGCTGCATGGGCAGTGCGAGCACTACCGCGTCACGCAGCACCGGCTCGAGGTCGAACATGCCGTCCTCGAGCGGGATGACGTCCTCGTCGTCCTCGGCGTCGTCGCCGGGCTCCGCGGTGCGGCCCCGGTCGGCGGCGTCAGGGTACGAGAACATCTCCTGGAAGTCCGCTTCGAGCTCCAGCCCGAGCGGCTCCAGACACCTTACGCACTCCCCCTTGGCGGCGGCACGGGCGGTCCCCGTGACGAGGACCCCTTCCATGACCGATTCAAGGCGGAGGTCGATCTCCACCGGCGAGCCCTCGGGCACGCCGATGACGTCTTCGATTCCGAACTCGGGGGAGCCCGGTGCCTGCACCGTGCGGTTCAGCTGCTGCATGGCACCCGGACGCCGCCCCAGCTCATGCGTGTCGAACACGAGGGGGTTGCGGTGGTCGAGGCGCGTGTTCAGAGCTTTACCTTCTTCCGGTTCACGAGATCAAGGGGGATGCGGTCCTGCCGGATGCCTCCGGAGGACGGCCCGCGGGCCACCTGGCCCGGTCCGCCGCCGGGGAGTCCGCCGGCTCCCCCGCGGGTGCTCCGCCGGGGGCCGTGGACAGACACGACCGAGGAGCCAGGATACTGGACCGGGCCGCTGTCTCCCAATTCGGGCCGACGCGGCCCCGCACCCGGCGGCCCGGCGGCCCGTCAGCGCCCCTGTTCGTAGCGGCGCAGCTCCTCGGCGCTGATCATGCTCGTGTCGAAGAGGCTGGTCTCGTCGAGCGCCGTGGCTGGTCGCTCCTGCGGTACCGGGGGGACGGGGTACCCGTTCGCGTCGTAGCCCCCGGCGCCCGGGTAGCCCTGCTGCGCGTACCCCTGCTGCGGGTGGCCCTGCCCGCCGTAGCCGTACGGGTCGGGCTGCTGCTGTTCCTGGTAGCCGTACGGACCGGGCTGCTGCTGGCCGTAGCCCTGCTGCTGGTAGGCGTACGCGTCCTGCTGGGCGGGGGCGCCGTACCCGTACGGGTCCTGTCCGGCCGGTGGGAGCTGGTCGGCGTACGGCTCCCGCGGCGGGGCTGCGGGGGCCGGCGGGGTCGCGGGCGGGGCGGTGGGGTCGGCGAGGCCCGCGAGGTAGTCGGCGTCGCTGGTGGCGGCCTGGGCGGCCTCGTCGCCGAGTTCCCCGAGGGCGGCGAGTTCGTCGGTGGCGATCCGCCCGTGCAGCTTCTGACGGCCGCGTCCGACCGCTTCCAGGGTCTTGCCGAGGACGGCCTCGAAGGCACCGAGCTTGGCGCTGACGTAGTCGTCGGCGCGGCGGCGCAGCGTCTCGGGATCGTGGCTGCGCTCGGGTGCGTCGGCGTAGTCCGGGTCCTCGTGGCCCGCGTCGGGCTCCGGGGCGCCGAGGAGCTTCTCGCGGCCGCGGCCCACCGAGCCGATCGTCTTGGTGAGGACCACCTCGAAGTTGGCGAGCTTGGAGTCGACGTAGTCGTCGGCCTGGGCGCGGATCTCCTCGGCCTCCTGGCGGGCCTCGGCGAGGATGCGGTCCGCCTCGTCCTGGGAGCGCTGGGCGACGGCGGTGCCGGAGACCAGGTTGCCGCGTTCGGCGTGGGCGGACTGGATGATCCGCTCGGCCTCCTGGCGGGCCTGCTCGACCATCTGCTCCCGGTCGCCGATCAGCTCCTGGGCCTGCGCGAGGGAGCCGGGCAGTGCCTCGCGGACCTCTTCGAGCAGGGCGAGCAGCTCGGCGCGGTTGATCACGCAGGAGGCCGACATGGGCATGGACCGGGCGTTGCCGACCGTGTCGACGATCTCGTCAAGCTTCTTCTGGACGTCCACCGGGTGCTCGCCACTCTCTGTGCCTGGTTGGGAAGTCGGACGCACCGACTGTACGGCCGCCGGGCGCCCGGCGGACACCGGGTGAGGCGGCGTCAGCTCCCGCTCACGCCCGGCGGGCGGGGCTCACTTCTTCCCGAGGCGGTCGCCGAGGGCGGTCAGGACGGGCTCCGGGACCAGGTGGGAGACGTCGCCGCCCCAGGCCGCGACCTCCTTGACGAGACTGGAGGAGAGGAAGCTGTAGGTGGGGTTGGTGGGGACGAAGAGCGTCTCGACACCGGAGAGGCCGATGTTCATCTGGGCCATCTGGAGTTCGTAGTCGAAGTCGCTGACGGCGCGCAGCCCCTTGACGATGGCGGGGATGTCGCGCTCCTTGCAGAAGTCGACGAGCAGGCCGTGGAACGACTCGACCTGGACGTTGCCGAACTCGGCGGTGACCTCGTGGATCAGGCTGATCCGCTCGTCGATCTCGAACAGCCCTTTCTTGGACTGGTTGATCATGACGGCCACGTGGACCACGTCGTAGAGCCTGGAGGCACGGGCAATGATGTCGAGGTGTCCGTTGGTGATGGGGTCGAACGACCCTGGACAGACGGCACGGCGCAACTGAAGTCCCTCGCTCCCGGGTCCGGTCATCGTGCGTCTTCGCACGTAGAGGCGGCGCGACCGTACCAAAACGTGCCCTCGCCGTAGCGGCGGGCCCGCTCAGGGTGAAATCCGTCCGGCCACCCGAATTCTCCCCCTCTGGTGGCGCGTTCCACCGTGACGAGCGCCTCATCGGCGAGCCAGCCGCCGGTGCGCAGTGTGAGCAGGATCTCCCGGAGTTCCTCATCGGTGACGGCGTACGGCGGGTCGAGGAAGACCAGGTCGTAGGGGGCGCCGGGCGGCGGGCCCGCGACGGCCTGTCCTGCCTTCGCGGCGCGCACCTCGGCGCCGGGCAGGCCCAGGGTGCGGACGTTGTCGCGGATGGTGCGCACGGCGCGGGCGTCGGCCTCCACGATCAG
This sequence comes from Streptomyces diastaticus subsp. diastaticus, assembly GCF_011170125.1. NCBI lineage: Bacteria > Bacillati > Actinomycetota > Actinomycetes > Kitasatosporales > Streptomycetaceae > Streptomyces > Streptomyces diastaticus. The sequence continues at coordinate 1,711,445 of NZ_BLLN01000005.1, forward strand.
GGCGTGAGCGGCGCCCCGGGAGAGCGCTTCGAGACCGACGGCGCCGGAGCCGCCGTAGAGGTCGAGGACCCGGGTCCCGTCGAGCGGCCCGCCGTGCAGCGACTGCCAGGTGGAGAAGAGGCCCTCACGGGCCCGGTCCGAGGTGGGGCGGGTGCCGGTGCCCGGCGGTACGGCGAGGCGGCGTCCGCCGGCGGTGCCGGCGATCACGCGGGTCATCTGAGTCCTTCGGGGCTGGGAGTGCGGCCAGGTCCACGATATGGCGTACGGGCCCGGGCGCACCCGTCGGCGTACGGCCGCCCCCGGCACGGCCGCTCGCCCGTCCGGGTCAGCCCTTGTCGAGGTACTGCTCGCGCTCCTCGTCGAGCAGGGCGTCGAGGGCGGTGCGCAGGGCGGGCAGGCCGGTGAGGCCCGGGTCCTCGGCGACGGTGCGGGTGGCCTCCTCACGCGCCTCGGCGATGATCTCCTCGTCCTCGATGACGGCGAGCATCCGCAGCGAGGAGCGGACCCCGGACTGGGCCTGGCCGAGGACGTCTCCCTCACGGCGCTGCTCGAGGTCGATGCGGGAGAGTTCGAAGCCGTCGAGGGTGGCGGCGACGGCGCCGAGGCGGGCGCGGGCCGGCGCGGCCTCGGGCATGTCGGTGACCAGGAGGCACAGGCCGGGGGCGGAGCCGCGCCCGACGCGGCCGCGGAGCTGGTGGAGCTGGGAGACGCCGAAGCGGTCGGCGTCCATGATCACCATGGCGGTGGCGTTGGGTACGTTGACCCCGACCTCGATGACGGTGGTGGCGACCAGGACGTCGACCTCGCCGGCGGCGAAGCGGCGCATCACCTCGTCCTTGTCGTCGGGGGCCATGCGGCCGTGCAGCACCTCGGTCCGCAGCCCGGCCAGCGGCCCGGCGGCGAGCTGCTCGGCCACGTCGAGAACGGCCAGCGGCGGCCTGCGGTCGCCGTCGTCGGCGGCCTTCTTCTTCGTGCTCTTCGTGCCGCCCTCCTCCTCGTCCCCGATGCGCGGGCAGACGACGTATGCCTGGTGGCCGTTCTCGGCCTCCTCGCGGACCCGCTCCCAGGCGCGGGCGAGGAAGTGGGGCTTGTCCTGGGCGGGGACGACGTGGGTGGAGATCGGGGAGCGGCCGGCGGGGAGCTGGTCCAGGACGGAGGTCTCCAGGTCGCCGAAGACGGTCATGGCGACGGTGCGCGGGATGGGCGTGGCGGTCATGACGAGGAGGTGCGGGGTGCGTGCCTCCTCCCTGGTGTGGCCCTTGGCGCGCAGGGCGTCGCGCTGCTCGACGCCGAAGCGGTGCTGCTCGTCCACGACGACCAGGCCGAGTTCGTGGAACTGGACGGTGTCCTCGATGAGGGCGTGGGTGCCGATGACGATGCCGGCCTCGCCGGTGGCCAGGTCGAGCAGGGCCTTGCGGCGGGCGGCGGCCGTCATGGAGCCGGTGAGCAGGACGACCTTGGTGGCGTGCTCGGCGGCGCCGAGGGTGCCGCCGTCGGCGAGGTCGCCCATCATCTCGGTGATGGAGCGGTGGTGCTGCTGGGCGAGGACCTCGGTGGGGGCGAGCATCGCCGCCTGGCCGCCGGAGTCGACGACGGCGAGCATCGCGCGCAGCGCCACCATCGTCTTGCCGGAGCCGACCTCGCCCTGGAGCAGGCGGTGCATGGGGTGGTCGGTGGCGAGGTCGTCGAAGATCTCGCGGGAGACCTTCTGCTGGCCGTCGGTGAGGGTGAAGGGGAGCCGGGCGTCGAAGGCGGTGAGCAGCCCGTCGGGGGCGGGCCGCCGGGGAACGGCGGTGAGCTGGCCCTCGGCGTGCCGGCGGCGGGCGAGGGCGACCTGGAGGACGAACGCCTCGTCCCATTTGAGGCGGGCCCGGGCCTGGGCGACGTCGGCCTGGCTCTGCGGGCGGTGGATCTTGCGCAGGGCCTCGGGGAGCGGGACGAGGCCGCGGCCTTCGCGGAGCGCGCCGGGGAGCGGGTCGAGGGCCTCGTCGGCGCTCGGGAGGACGGCGTCGACCGCCTTGGCGATCTTCCAGGACTCCAGTTTGGCGGTGGCCGGGTAGAGCGGGATGAGGGCGCCGGCCCAGGACGCCACATCCTCCGCGCCGTCACCGCGCAGCAGCTGGTAGGCGGGGTGGGCGAGCTGGAGGCGGTGGTTGAAGACGGAGACCTTGCCCGCGAACATCGCGCGGGTGCCCGGCTGGAGGTCCTGGTGCGGCTTGTGGACGCCCCGGCCGAAGAAGACGAGGCGCAGCAAGCCGCTGCCGTCGGTGATGGTGACCTCCAGCCGCTTGCCGCGCCCCGCGTTGAAGGTGTGCACGCGGGCGTCGGAGACCTGGGCGACCACCGTGACGTGCTCGTCCAGCGGGAGGTCGGCGAGGGCGGACAGCTCCCCGCGCTCGGCGTAGCGGCGCGGGTAGTGGTGGAGGAGGTCCCCGACGGTGTGCAGGCCGAGGTGGTCGGCCATCACCTTCGCGGTGGGCGGGCCGACTACTTTCTTCAGGTTCTCATCGAGCGCGGGCACGTGGTCCATTGCACACCACGAGGCTGACAACCGGCGCCCTGGCCGGACCTGGCGGCGGGTACGCGCGTGTGTTCCGGGCCCCTCACTCCACCCCGATGAGCATCGGGGACCCCTGCCGTCCGCCCCGGTACACGACGGTGTCCACGGCGAGGTGCCGGGTGCGTACGTGGCGTTCCAGCAGGCCGGCCACGCGCTCGGGCACCTCGTCGTCGAGGACGAGGGTGACCATCTCGCCGCCGGCCGAGAGCATCCGGTCCAGGACGGTGCGCGCGGTGTCGGCGAGGTCGGTGCCGATCACGGCCACGTCGCCGTCGACCAGGCCGAGCACGTCGCCCGCCTGGCAGACGCCGGCGGTGGTCCAGGACTGGCGTTCGGCGACGGCGATCTCCCCGTGCCGGGTGGTACCGGCGGCGGAGGTCATGGCGACCACGTCCTCGTCGAAGCGGCGGCCGCTCTCGTGGACGGCGAGCGCCGCGATGCCCTGCACCGCGGAACGCGTCGGGATGAGCGCGACGCGGATGCCGTCGCCACGGGCCTGCTCGGCGGCGGCGGCCGCGGTGTGCCGCAGCTCGGGGTCGTTGGGGAGCAGGACGACCTCGTGGGCGTGGGCCCGGCGGATCGCCTCGGCCAGTTCGCCGCTGGCGGGTGGTTCTCCGGCCCGGGCGTGCACGGCGGTCGCGCCGCTCTGCGCGTACAGCTCGGCGAGCCCCTCGCCGGGGACGACCGCGACGACGGCGCGCGGGGCGCGTGCACGGGGCGGCTGCGCGGTGTCGGGGCGCGGGGCGGGCGCGGCTCCGAAGTGCGTGATCCGGACGCGGTGCGGACGGCCCGCCTCGATGCCGGCCTCCACGGCGGCGCCGGCGTCGTCGACATGGACGTGGACGTTCCACAGCCCGTCCCCGCCGACCACCACGAGCGAGTCCCCGAGCGCGTCGAGCCGCCGCCGCAGCCGGGCGACGGCGGCGTCGTCGGCGTCCAGGAGATAGATCACCTCGTACGCCGGACCACCGGGGTCCCCCTCGCCCGCTCCCTCGGCGGACGGGGCGGACGGGGCGGACGGCTGAGAGGCGCACGGCGCCGTGGGGAGGACCCCTGCCGGGCGCGGCGCTGGGCGGGCCGGGGGCTCACCGGTGAGGGCTTCGACCAGGGTGTGGAGGACGGTGACGAAGCCGCGGCCCCCCGCGTCGACGACGCCCGCGCGGGCGAGGACCGCGAGGTGCCGGGGCGTCTCACCGAGAGCGGCGAGCGCGGCGGTGTGCGCGGCGCGCGCGACGGCGGCGCAGTCCGCGGCGCCCGCCCGGACAGCGGAGTGTGCTCCGTCGGCGGCGGCGGTGGCGACGGTCAGGACGGTGCCTTCGACAGGGTGGGCCACGGCTCCGTAGGCGGAGTCCGCCGCCCGGCGCAGGGCCTCGGCGAGGAGCGGGCCGTCGGCGTACGCCGCGTGAGCCTCCTCACGCGGCGCGGTGAGCACCTGGGCCATCCCGCGCAGCAGTTGCGCGAGGATCGTGCCGGAGTTGCCGCGCGCCCCGATGAGCGCCCCGTGGGCCATCGCGCGTACCGCGTCGGGCAGGGCGGGCACGGTGGCACCGGTCTCGTGGGCGGCGAAGACGGCCTCGACCGCCTGCGCGGCGGACTCGACGGTCAGATAGAGGTTGGTGCCGGTGTCGCCGTCGGCCACCGGGTAGACGTTGATGGCGTCGATGTCCTCACGGGCGCGCCCCAGGGCGTCGAGGGCCAAGGCGCACCAGCGGCGGACGGCCGGGGCGTCCAGAGGGGCGCCTCTGCGGTGCGGGGGGCGCGGATGCGGGGCGGGGGGTGGGGCGCCCTCGGGCTCCCCTTCCGGCTCGGGCACCTGCGCCTCCTCGTGCGGCTGGACTGCCCGCAGCGTAGACCCCGGCGGCATCGGTGGGCGGGGGCGGGGGCTCCGCCACCCGTGGTAGTTTCGTCGGGCAGGAGCGGCCGTTGTATGCTGCTCCAGTTGCCCGATGAGAATCGGGCTTTTCCCCCTGGCAGCGCCAATCAGTTACTGATCCCGGCATGCCGGGATTTCACTGTAAGTGCATCTGAAGTCTTTGGAGTGACCCGTGGCTGCCAACTGCGACGTCTGTGGCAAGGGGCCGAGCTTCGGCAACAACATTTCGCACTCGCACCGCCGTACGTCGCGTCGCTGGAACCCCAACATCCAGCGCGTGCGTGCCGTGGTCGGGCGGACGCCGAAGCGGCTCAACGTCTGCACCTCGTGCATCAAGGCCGGCAAGGTCTCGCGCTAATCGCGAGCGGTGTCCCCGCTCCGAGCGGGGGCAACCCGGTTCTCGCGCGGACGTCTCGCACTGGCGCGGCCACCAGGCTTGCTGCTCTAAGGCCGGTTCATCTTCGGATGGACCGGCCTTTTGCCTGTCCGAGCGCGGGGCTCGCACCGGGCTGAACCGCCGCTTGCCAGATCGAGAGGCCGGACCGGCGCCTGGGTGAGGCGCTGCGCCGGGGGGATGACGCTCGGCCTCATGGGCGCCCGGGCTCGCGAGCGGACGGGTCTGGTTGGCACCCGAGACCCCGAGTCCCGGGGAGGGCCCGGGACTGGAGGGCACCCGGGTTCATGGGCGCGTAGGCCCTACGGCGATCGGGCAGCCCCTCCCTGCGGACGCCCGAGGCCCAGTGCGCCTCCGGGGAATCGCCTGTGCGGGGCGCGCCCCGTCGCGCCGCGCCCCGCCGGAACCGCAGGTCGCGCGCGACGTGACGTCCCGTACGGGGCGCGCCACGGTGCGGGCCCTCGCGTCGGCCCCCGCCCCTCCCCGCGCGGGGACCTACTTCCCCGTGCTCACGCTTCCCTTCTCCCCCGCGTTCGCGCCCCCACCGATCCGCCAGCCGTGATCCACCGGCCCGATCCCCGCGCCCAGCGCGAAGCCGGCCTCGATGGCGCCGGTCAGGTACTCCTTGGCCAGGCCGACCGCCTCCGGGACCGGGTGGCCGAGGGCGAGGTGGGAGGCGAGGGCGCTGGCGAGGGTGCAGCCGGTGCCGTGGGTGTGCCGGTTGTCGAGGCGGGGGGCGCGGTACCAGTGAGTCTCGGTGCCGTCGGTGAGCAGGTCGACCGCGTCACCGGGCAGGTGGCCGCCCTTGATCAGCGCCCACGCGGGCCCGAGGGCCAGCACAGCCTCCGCGGCCCGCGTCATGCCCGCCTCGTCGCGGACCTGGACGCCGGTGAGCTGGGCGACCTCGTCCAGGTTGGGGGTGGCGACGGTGGCCACCGGCATCAGCCGGTGGCGTACGGCGTCGAGTGCGGACTCGGCGAGCAGGGAATCCCCGTGCTTGGAGACGCCCACGGGGTCGACCACCGCGGGGGCGTCGGTGTCCGCGAGGAGTTCGGCGACGGTGGCCACGAGGGTCGCGGAGGAGAGCATCCCCGTCTTGACCGCCTGGACGCCGATGTCGTCGACGACGCTGCGGTACTGGGTTCGGACCGCCTCGTCCGGGAGTTCCCAGACCCCCTGCACGCCGAGCGAGTTCTGGGCGGTCACGGCGGTGAGCACGCTCATGCCGTGCACGCCGAGGGCGAGCATCGTCTTCAGGTCCGCCTGGATGCCCGCGCCGCCACCGGAGTCGGAACCGGCGACGGTGAGCACCCGGCATGGGCGCGACGGTATGTCCATGAGGGCGAATCTAGCGGGGTGTTCGAACGCTGCGGGTGCCGGGGCAGGGGGCGCCATGGTTGCGGGGGCTGCGCGGGAGAGGCGAAGCGGCACGGCCCCTTCCGCGGCGGTGCCCGCGGCGCGATGCCCGGCAAGGCCACCAGCCGCCGTGTCGCCCCGCCGCCGTGTCGCCCGCGCCCCGCCGCCGCGAGCCGCCCAGCACGGCGGCTCCCCCGCACCGCCCCGTCGGTAAGGGCAACGCCGCTCCGCAGCCCCCTACACCCACGACGCTCCCGTCACACCCACGCCGCCCCGCCACCCCCTACACGTAAGCCCCACGCCGCGCCGTCACCCCGTACCCGACGCGCCAGCCCAGCCCCGTCGGCGACCCGGCGCCGCCCCGCCCGCGATCCGTCGCCGCCCCCTCCGCGATCCGTCGCCGCCCCGTCGGCGTCCCGCCGGGGCGGCGCCCCGGCCACCCCCGCCCCGTCACCGCAGTCCCCGCCGACGCCACCCACGGCCTCGCCGCTCGCCGCTCGCCGCTCGCCGCTCGCCTCTCACACCTCGCCGCTCAGCCCTCGATCTCCCCGCCCCCCGCCCCCGCGTCCCCGAAGTGGTCCCAGCCTCCCTTGTGGGTCCACGGTGCCCCGTCGACGGTGACACGGGGCAGGGCGGACGGATGGAGGACCTCGCCGATGACCTTCCAGCGGGCGGGGAGTTTCACGTCGGAGGGAAAGGTCGCGACGATGGCGTGGTCCTCGCCGCCGGTGAGGACCCACTGGAGCGGGTCGACGCCGACGGCCTGGCCGATGTCGTTCATCTGGCTCGGGATGTCGACCTTCCCGGAGGCCACGTCGATCCGGACCTTGCTCGCCTCGGCGATGTGGCCGAGGTCGGCGATCAGACCGTCGCTCACATCGGTCATGGCGGTGGCACCGAGCCCGGCCGCCGCGGGTCCGGCGTGGTACGGCGGCTCGGGGCGGCGGTGGGCCTCGACGAAGGCGCGGGGCGAGCGGAAGCCGCGGGACAGCACGGCGTACCCGGCGGCGGACCAGCCCAGCCACCCGGTGACCGCCACGACGTCCCCGGGCTGCGCCCCGGCACGGGTGACGGGCTCGTGGTTGCGCAGGTCGCCGAGGGCCGTGATGGAGACTATGACGGTGTCGCCGCGTACGACGTCGCCCCCGACCACGGCGGCGCCGGCGACCTGGCACTCGTCGCGCAACCCGTCCATCAGCTCCGCGGGCCAGGCCGCGGGGAGTTCGGCGGGTACGACGAGGCCGAGCAGGATCGCGGTGGGCACGGCGCCCATCGCGGCGATGTCGGCGAGGTTCTGCGCGGCGGCCTTGCGTCCCACGTCGTAGGCGGTGGACCAGTCGCGGCGGAAGTGCCGGCCCTCCAGGAGGATGTCCGTGCTCGCCACGACCCGCCGGTCCGGCGCGGTCACCACGGCGGCGTCGTCGCCGGGGCCGATCCGTACCGCCGGAGTCATGGTGAGCCGGGACGTGAGCTCCCTGATGAGCCCGAACTCCCCCAGCTCGCCCACAGTGCCTTTCACCGTGCGCCCACCTCTCGCATCAAGTGCCGGCCGAGACCGGTCACGTACCGAACCGTCCGTGCGGCGCCGGCACCCCGGCACCGCCCCGCTCCCCCATCGTCCCCGGTCCCGGCGGACCTGCGCGCACCGGGCGGCGCTGCGGTGCCGGCGCCCCCGCGTCCCCCGTGCGCCACGTTCCGTTTGCGGTCGCGGGACGGGGCTGGGGTCGGTACCGTCGACGCACACGTCAACGCCCGTGCCCCGCTAGCCGGACGGCGCGCGCGTCGGCTCGCGCGGCACTCCCCGCGGCGGGCACGGACGCGATAACGTGACGACCCTTTCCCCCACATGATCCTCGTGGCCGCCCTGGAGGTTCCGTGGTACAGGCGTATGTACTGATTCAGACCGAGGTCGGAAAGGCTTCGGCCGTCGCCGAGTTCATCGGCAGTATCCCTGGAGTGATCCAGGCGGAGGATGTGACCGGTCCCTATGACGTGATCGTGCGGGCGCAGGCCGACACCATGGACGAACTGGGCCGCATGGTGGTCGCCAGGGTCCAGCAGGTGGACGGGATCACCCGCACCCTGACCTGCCCGGTCGTGCATCTGTAGCCCCCGTCTACGCTGGCCCGGTGAACCTCACCCGTCGCCGGTCCCTCCGGTCTGCCGCCGCCGTGCTGGTGCTGGCCGCCGCTGCCGGCTGTTCCTCCGGGGACGGCCGGCCGGCTGCGGCGGTTCCCGAGCCGGCCGGCGCGGCCACCGCGCTCTGCCAGGCCCTGGACGACCGGCTTCCGCAGCACGTCGCCGGTCTGGAACGGGACGACCCGCGACCTGAGTCGGAACTGACCGCGGGGTGGGGCAGCCCGGCGATCATACTGCGCTGCGGCGTACCCCGGCCCGAGGCGATGGACGACCCGGACGCCGAGGGCGTGGAGGCCGACGGCATCGGCTGGCTCCTGGAGCAGGAGCACGACGGATCGTTCCGCTTCACCACCACGCTGCGCCGGGCGTACGTGGAAGTCGCCCTGCCCGCCGAGCACGCGCCGAGGGGACTGGCACCGCTCAGCGACCTCGCCCCCGCGATCGGCGAGGCGATTCCGGAGGGCATCGCCGACTGACCGGACGGCGCCGCACGGAACCGGAGCGCCCCTGCGGGGCGGGGCGGTCCCGGCCACGCGCCCGGTGAGCCGGCGCGGACTCAGCGCAGCCCGGTGGAGCGGCGCAGTGCCGCCTGCACGAGCTGGTCGACGAGGGCCGGGTAGTCGACGCCGGACTCCTGCCACATGCGCGGGTACATGGAGATGGGCGTGAAGCCCGGCATGGTGTTGATCTCGTTGATGACGAAGCCGCCGTCCTCGGTGAGGAAGAAGTCGGCGCGCACCAGTCCCTCGCAGGACGCGGCCTCGAAGGCTTCCACCGCCAGGCGCTGGACCTCGGCGGTCTGCTCCTCCGTGAGCGGGGCGGGGACCAGGCCCGGTGCCGAGTCGATGTACTTGGCCTCGAAGTCGTAGAAGTCGTGGCTCTGCACCGGGGGGATCTCGGCGGGCACGCTGGCGCGCGGCCCGTCCTCGAACTCCAGGACGCCGCACTCGATCTCCCGGCCGCGCAGCAGCGATTCGACGAGGATCTTCGGATCGTGGCGGCGGGCCTCGGCGAGGGCCGCGTCGAGGTCCGCGGGGCCGTCGACCTTGGTGATGCCGACGGAGGAGCCGCCGCGGGCGGGCTTCACGAAGAGCGGCCAGCCGTGCTCACCGGCGAAGTCGGTGATGCGGGTCCGGGCGGCGGCCTCGCCGGCGGCCCACTCGCGGGGGCGGATCACCAGGTACGGGCCGACCGGCAACCCGAAGGAGGCGAAGACCCGCTTCATGTACTCCTTGTCCTGGCCGACGGCGGAGGCGAGCACCCCGGAGCCGACGTAGGGGATGCCGGCCAGTTCCAGGAGGCCCTGGAACGTGCCGTCCTCGCCGTAGGGGCCGTGCAGGACGGGGAAGACGACGTCGACGTCGCCGAGGACCTTCGGCACCGAGCCCGGCTCGCTGTAGACGACCTCGCGGCTCCCGGGGGCGACGGGGAGGACGACGGTGCCCTCGCCGGGCTCGGCGAGGCCCGCGACGTCGGGGACGGTGCGCTCGGTGATCGCCATCCGCGCGGGCTCGTCGGCGGTGAGCACCCAGCCGCCCTCGGTGGTGATGCCGATGGGCAGGACGTCGTACCGGGAGCGGTCGATGGAGCCCAGGACGGCGCCGCCGGTGACCACGGAGATGCCGTGCTCGGAGCTGCGCCCGCCGAAGACGACGGCGACGCGCGGCTTGCGGGGTTCGGTACCGGGCTCGGGGAGGGCCGGGTTCTGGGGGGAGTTCTCGCTGCTCATATCGCGATGAGCGTACCTGCTGGTAGGCCCCTCGTCAGCGCCTGAGGGGCCCTGTCGCGGCAGCGGCACCCGAGCGCCGCAGCGCGTGGCGGGCGCCCCGTGCGGGACGGCACGGGGCGGCGCGGCAGGTCGGAAGCGGTGCGTCCGCGTCAGCGGGCGGAACAGCCGCGACGTGGCCGCTCCCCGCCCCTGCCACGCCGGGCACCGCTCCGGCGTGGCGGCGCCCGGCGTCAGCGGCGCTCGGGCTTGGCGCTGCGGCCCATCAGCTCCTTGAGGGCGACGAGCGGCGGCTTCCCGTCGTGCACGATGCTGACGACCGTCTCCGTGATGGGCATGTCGATACCGTGCCGGCGGCCCAGATCGAGCACGGACTCGCAGGACTTGACGCCCTCGGCGGTCTGCTTCGTGACGGCGATGGTCTCCTCCAGCGTCATCCCCTTGCCGAGGTTGGTGCCGAAGGTGTGGTTCCGCGAGAGCGGCGAGGAGCAGGTCGCCACCAGGTCGCCGAGACCGGCGAGGCCGGAGAAGGTCATGGGGTCGGCGCCCATGGCGAGACCGAGCCGGGTGGTCTCGGCGAGCCCGCGGGTGATGAGGGAGCCCTTGGTGTTGTCGCCCAGGCCCATGCCGTCCGCGATGCCGACGGCGAGGCCGATGACGTTCTTGACGGCGCCGCCCAGCTCGCACCCGACCACGTCGGTGTTGGTGTAGGGCCGGAAGTAGGGGGTGTGGCAGGCGGCCTGGAGCCGCCGGGCGACGTCCTCGTCGGTGCAGGCGACCACGGCGGCGGCGGGCTGCCGGGCGGCGATCTCCCGGGCGAGGTTGGGCCCGGTGACGACGGCGATCCGCTCGGGGGGCAGCTTGGTGGTGTCGGCGATGACCTCGCTCATCCGCATCGCGGAGCCGAGTTCGACGCCCTTCATCAGGGAGACGACCACGGTGTCGGGGGCGAGCAGCGGGGCGAGGGTGGTGAGGTTGGCGCGCGCCGTCTGGGAGGGGACGGTGAGGACGGTGAAGTCGGCGTCCGCGGCGGCTTCGGCGGGGTCGGTGGTGGCCCGCACGGAGGCGGGCAGCACGGCACCGGGCAGGTAGCCGGAGTTGGTGTGCGAGGTGTTGACCTCGTCGGCGACCTCCTGGCGGCGGGCGCACAGGACGACCTCGCAGCCCGCGTCGGCGAGGACCATGGCGAACGCCGTTCCCCAGGAGCCGGTTCCGAGGACCGCTGCCTTGACCGGGGGTGTCACTGGTTGCTCTCTCCTGACTTCTGCCCCGGCGCGCTCTCGCACACCGCCGGGGCGGCGGGCTGCGGACGGGTACCGGCCCGCCGCTGCTGGAGGCGGACCGTGCGGGGGTCGTACGGGGTGGGGGGTGCGGGTTCGCCGCGCATCTCGGCCAGCAGGTCGGTGACGGCCGCCATGATGGTCTCGGTGACCTCGCGCAGCACCTCGGGGGTGGGTTCGAGGTCGTAGTAGGCGCTGAGGTCGACCGGCGGGCCGGCTTTCACCTGGAGCGTCTTGCGCGGCAGGAGCTGGAGCTTGTTCTCCTTGGCGTACGGCGGCATGGCGAGGTTGGCGCCCCACTGGGCGACGGGGATGACGGGGCAGCGGGTGCGCAGGGCGACCCGGGCGGCGCCGGTCTTGGCGGTCATCGGCCACATCGCGGGGTCGCGGGTGAGGGTGCCCTCCGGGTAGAAGGCGACGCACTCGCCGCGCTCGATGGCGTCCAGGGCGGCCCGGAAGGCGTCCAGCGCGTCGGTGGTCTCCCGGTAGACGGGAATCTGCCCGGTGCCGCGCATGACGGCACCGACAAATCCCTTCCCGAAGAGACCGTTCTTCGCGAGGAATCGCGGAACGCGTCCGGTGTTGTACTGATAGTGAGCGTAGGAGAGCGGGTCGAGATACGAGTTGTGATTGACCGCGGTGATAAATCCGCCGTCAGCCGGAATGTTCTCCATTCCGCTCCAGTCCCGCTTGAACAGAAGCACCAGCGGCGGTTTGGCGATGACCGCTGCCAAGCGGTACCAGAAGCCGATTCTGCGGCGGGACACTCGGGCACCTTCCTCTTCGCGAACCCTGGGATGCGATCTGCCGCGCCCTGGGGCGGACGCACAAGTGTCGCCCCGGGTCCCCTTTCTGTCGAGAACACCGTACGCCCACCCTCACGCGGCGCGGCCGGGCACCGGCGGCGGGGCGAGCCCCCGGGAGGGCGAGAATGACCAGGATGCGTACTGAACCCGACGCGGGCCGGGCGGGCCCGTGGAGCCTGGTGGTCCCCCTGAAACCCCTTGCCCTGGCCAAGAGCAGGCTCGCCCCCGCCCTGGACGGCACGGCGCGGGCGCGGCTCGCGCTGGCGTTCGCCCAGGACACGGTGGCCGCCGCGCTGGCGTGTGCGGCGGTCCGCGATGTGGTGGTCGTCACGGACGACGCCCGGGCCGGGGCGGCTCTGGCGGCGCTCGGGGCGCGCGTGACGGACGACACTCCGGCGGCGGGGCTGAACGCGGCGCTGGCGCACGGTGCTCGGACGGTGCGGGCGGCGCGGCCCCGCGCGGCGCTCGCCGCCCTCAACGCCGACCTGCCCGCGCTGCGCCCCGGTGAGCTGGCGCGCGTCCTCGCCGCGGCGTCCGCGCACCCGCGCGCCTTCCTCCCGGACGCCGCCGGGATCGGTACGACGTTCCTGTCGGCCGCGGCGGGCGCACCGTTCCGGCCGCGGTTCGGAGGCGCGTCCCGCGCGCGGCACGCCGCGGTGGGCGCCGTCGAACTGGCCCTGGACGCGGTGCCGGGCGTCCGCCGCGACGTGGACACCCCGGCCGACCTGCGGGCCGCCCGCGAGCTGGGCCCGGGGCCGCACACCGCGGCGGTGCTGGCCGCGCTGGGCCCGGCCGCCGCGCCGGCCGGGCGGGCGTCTCCGGCGCCGCCCGGCTGAAGCGCGGCCCCGCCCGCGACGCGCGGTGCGCCGCGGGCCCGCGCCTCCCGCGCGACGGCGCCGGCGCCGTCGGGCTACGCTGCGGGACATGCAGGCGACCGCGTACACGTACGACCCTGAGACCCGCGGCGGCAGTGTGCTGCTGGACGACGGCACTCCCGTGCCCTTCGACGGCGCCGCGTTCGACGCGGGCGGCCTCCGTCTGCTCCGTCCCGGGCAGCGGGTGCGCGTCGAGACGGCTCCCACCGCGGACGGCGCCCCGCGGATCACGCTCGTCACTCTCCAGACGTTCTGACGCCGGGCACGCCGCGGGCCGGGCTCCCCGAGGGGGGCCCGGCCCGATGCGCGTGGTCCGGCCGTGTCCGAAGGCTTCGCGGCGGCCCGCTACTTCGTCACTTCTTGCGCCCGGCCGCCGAGGTCTTCTTGGCGGTGGTGGTCTTGCGGGCCGAGGACTTCTTGGCGGGGGCCTTGGTGGCGGTGGCCTTGTTCGCCGGGGCGGTCTTCTTGGCCGTGGACTTCTTCGCCGCCGACTTGGCCGGGGTGGCCTTCTTCGCCGTGGCGGTGGTCTTCTTCGCCGCGGGAGAGGTCTTCTTGGCGGTGGCGGTCGTCTTCTTGGCCGGGGTGGCCTTCTTGGCGGTGGTGGCGGTGGTGGTCTTCTTCGCCGCCGACGCCTTCTTCGCGGTCGCCTTCTTCGCGGCGGCCTTCGCGGTGGTCTTGGTCCCGCCGGTGAGGCTGCCCTTGGGCGCCTTCTTCACCGCCACGTCGTTCTTCGGGAGCTTCTTCGTCCCGGCGACGAGATCCTTGAAGCCCTGACCGGCGCGGAACCGCGGCACGGAGGTCTTCTTGACCCGGACCCGCTCGCCCGTCTGCGGGTTGCGGGCGTAGCGGGCGGGGCGGTCGACCTTCTCGAAGGATCCGAACCCGGTGACGGAGACCCGCTCCCCGGCCACCACCGCGCGGACCATCGCGTCGAGCACCGCGTCGACGGCTTCGGCGGCGTTCTGACGACCGCCGACCTTGTCGGCAATCGCTTCTACGAGCTGCGCCTTGTTCACGTCTTCCCCTTCGGAGGCATTGCCAGAACCAATGTGTTCAAGCTTTTTCGCACGGTAGGCAGATATATACCGCAAATCAAACACGAAACGGGCTAATCACCCGTGCGCCGCAACGGAGGCGACCTGTCGCTCCACGAAGGGGCCTTGAGGCTTCCGTGGGGCTCACTTGACGCTCAGAGATCTTGGGGGAATCGCCCTTCGTCGAGCTCTGCCGAGAAGCGGTCCAGACGTCGGGCCGCCGCCGCGAGATCGTGTTTCGCCGCGGCCGTAATGGCCAGCAGCTTTCGGGAGAGCGTCCTGCGGACGTCTTCCGGGACTTGCAGCGCGCGCACTCGGGAGTGCGCTTCTTTCAGCCGGTCGGCGACAACGTCGTAGAGCTCGATCTCGCTGTCGCGTTCCATGCGCCGATTGTGCCATCTGCGTCGAGTTGTCGCCCCACAGGGGGGCAACTGCCGCGCGGGGCCCACCCTTTCAGGAGTACGGGGCTTCCCGTCCCCCACCATGCGAAAGGAGGCCAACTCCCCTTTTCAGCAACGCAGTTGGTAGGTCGCGGGACCACTCTTCCGGGTGTCGTCCAAGTAGCCGCGTCAACTCGCCGCAGGGTCAGCCGGATGGCCCCTTCCGGCCTCCGGAGCCCACCTTGAGGGACGCTTTCACGCCAACTCCGAACATCGTTGGCCCGCGCGCCATTCCCGTCCTGTACAGCGCCTGCCCGCACAGCCGTCCGCGCGGCACCGACGCGGGTACGACGGCACCCCCGGCCCCCGGAGCCCCCGGCTTCTTCCCCGCGCGTTTCTCCCACGCCCCACTGGACCGTTCGGGTGTCCGGCGCCCCGCCGGCGCCGCCGGAAGCGCCGAAACCGGCAACTCCCCCGCACAGCACCGCGCCCCCACTCCGGCGGGAGCGGGGGCGCGATGGCGAACCGAGTGGTGTCAGACGGGCAGCGTGCGGGGCTTGAACGCCGGGCGGCGCGACTCGTAGGCCGCGATGGCCTCCTCCTCGCGCAGCGTGATGCTGATGTCGTCCAGGCCGTTCAGCAGGCGCCAGCGGGAGTTCTCGTCCAGCTCGAAGGGGGCGGTGACACCCGCGGCGCGGACCTCGCGAGCCTGGAGGTCGACGGTGATCTCGGCCGTGGGGTCGCTCTCGGTGAGCTCCCACAGGGCGTCGACGACCTTCTGGTCGAGCAGGACCGTGAGCAGGCCGTTCTTCAGCGAGTTGCCGCGGAAGATGTCGGCGAAGCGGGCGGAGATGACCGCCTTGAAGCCGTAGTTCTGGAGCGCCCAGACCGCGTGCTCCCGCGAGGAGCCGGTGCCGAAGTCCGGACCGGCCACCAGAACGGTGGCACCCGCGCGTTCGGGCTTGTTCAGGACGAACTCCGGGTCCTTGCGCCAGGCCTCGAAGAGCCCGTCCTCGAAGCCGTCGCGAGTGACCTTCTTGAGCCAGTGGGCCGGGATGATCTGGTCGGTGTCGACGTTGCTGCGGCGCAGCGGGACGGCCCGGCCGGTGTGCGTGGTGAAGGCTTCCATGGCTGATCAGACTCCCGCGGGTACGTCGGTGAGGTCGGCGGGCGAGGCGAGCGTGCCGGTGACGGCGGTCGCGGCGGCCACCTGCGGCGAGACCAGGTGGGTACGGCCGCCCTTGCCCTGGCGTCCCTCGAAGTTGCGGTTGGAGGTGGAGGCGGAGCGCTCACCGGGGGCGAGCTGGTCGGGGTTCATGCCCAGGCACATCGAGCAGCCCGCGTGCCGCCATTCGGCGCCGGCCTCCTTGAAGACGACGTCCAGGCCCTCCTCGACGGCCTGGAGGCCGACCCGGGCGGAGCCGGGGACCACGAGCATGCGGACGCCGTCGGCCACCTTGCGGCCCTTGACGATGCCGGCGGCGGCCCGCAGGTCCTCGATCCGGCCGTTGGTGCAGGAGCCGACGAAGACGGTGTCGACCTTGATGTCCCGCAGCGCCTGCCCGGCCTGGAGCCCCATGTACTCCAACGCCTTCTCGGCGGCGTACCGCGCGGACGGGTCCTCGAAGGAGGCGGGGTCCGGCACGTGGGCGCTCAGGGGCGCCCCCTGTCCGGGATTGGTGCCCCAGGTGACGAACGGCGCCAGGGTGGCGGCGTCGATGACGACCTCGGCGTCGAATGCGGCGTCGTCGTCGGAGCGCAGCGTCTTCCAGTAGGCGACGGCCTCGTCCCACTCCTGCCCCCGCGGCGCGTGGGCGCGGCCTTCCAGGTAGGCGAAGGTGGTCTCGTCCGGGGCGATCATGCCGGCCCGGGCGCCTGCCTCGATGGACATGTTGCAGATGGTCATCCGCGCCTCCATCGAGAGTTTCTCGATGGCCGGGCCCCGGTACTCCAGGACGTACCCCTGGCCGCCGCCGGTGCCGATGCGGGCGATGACGGCGAGGATCAGGTCCTTGGCGCTGACGCCCTCGGGCAGTTCGCCCTCGACGGTGATCGCCATGGTGCGCGGACGGGTCATCGGCAGCGTCTGGGTGGCCAGTACGTGCTCGACCTGGCTGGTGCCGATGCCGAACGCCAGCGCGCCGAAGGCCCCGTGGGTGGAGGTGTGCGAGTCACCGCAGACGACCGTGGTGCCCGGCTGGGTCAGGCCGAGCTGCGGCCCGACCACGTGCACGACGCCCTGCTCGACGTCGCCGAGCGAGTGCAGCCGCACCCCGAAGTCGGCGCAGTTCTTGCGCAGCGTCTCCAGCTGGACCCGGGAGACCGGATCGGCGATGGGCTTGTCGATGTCGAGGGTGGGGGTGTTGTGGTCCTCGGTCGCGATGGTGAGGTCGAGGCGGCGCACGGCGCGCCCGGCCTTGCGCAGACCGTCGAAGGCCTGCGGGCTGGTCACCTCGTGCAGCAGGTGCAGATCGATGAAGAGAAGGTCCGGCTCGCCCTCGGCGCGCCGGACGACGTGGTCGTCCCAGACCTTCTCCGCGAGTGTCCTACCCATCGCTTTCCCTTCGGCCGGCGTCGTCGCCGGCCCAACTAGAGATTCGGTGCGCCCCCGTCCGGACCCCCGTGCGGGGCGGTGGCGGAGCGGGTTGTGAGGTTCCCGCCCCCACAGCCTGGCAACTTCCCGGGAAAATTGAACTTGCGTTTCACAGAGTGAGACGTGAGTATCGTTGAATGGACAACTCTAGTGGCGTCGGCGTTCTCGACAAGGCGGCTCTCGTTCTGAGCGCTCTGGAGTCCGGTCCGGCCACCCTCGCCGGGCTGGTCGCGGCGACCGGGCTCGCCCGCCCCACGGCGCACCGCCTCGCCGTGGCTCTGGAGCACCACCGCATGGTGGCGCGTGACATGCAGGGCCGGTTCATCCTCGGCCCCCGGCTCTCGGAGCTGGCCGCGGCAGCGGGCGAGGACCGCCTGCTGGCGACGGCCGGGCCGGTCCTGACCCATCTGCGGGACGTGACCGGCGAGAGCGCGCAGCTCTACCGTCGCCAGGGCGACATGCGCATCTGCGTGGCGGCCGCCGAGCGGCTCTCCGGCCTGCGGGACACGGTGCCGGTCGGCTCGACCCTGACGATGAAGGCCGGCTCCTCGGCTCAGATCCTCATGGCCTGGGAGGAGCCGGAGCGTCTGCACCGCGGCCTCCAGGGCGCGCGTTTCACCGCCACGGCGCTCTCCGGCGTACGCCGCCGCGGCTGGGCCCAGTCGATCGGTGAGCGCGAGCCGGGCGTGGCCTCGGTGTCCGCCCCGGTGCGCGGTCCCTCCAACCGGGTCGTCGCCGCCGTGTCGGTCTCCGGCCCGATCGAGCGGCTGACCCGGCACCCGGGCCGTATGCACGCCCAGGCCATCATCGACGCCTCCCAGCGCCTCTCCGAGGCCCTGCGCCGCACCAGCTGACCCTCCCCGCCCCACCGACACCCGCGAAGCCGAGACCCCGCTGTCCCGCGATCCGGACGGCGGGGTCTCGCATGTGTGTCCCGGGCCCGGCCTCCAGCCGCTCCGCGCCCCGGCCTCGGCCCCGGGCCGTACGTCCCGCCGCGCCGGGCGACGGGCACGGCGGCGTGGACGGGCCGGTGACGGCCGGCCGGGACGAGTTGCCTCTCGCACCGGACACCGACGTGCCCTTGCTCTCGCGGACGCACGAGGTGCCCTGCCCCACCCGGCGTGGCGCTTCCACCCGGGTGCCTGGCCGAGCGAGGAGAACGGCGCCTCCCCCGCGACGGTCACGCGAGGGGGCGGTGCCACCGGGCCGCCGCGTGCACGCCGCTCGCGCCTCCCGGGACGCGTCCCGCCTACGCGGGCCGCGGTCGTGGGGACGGCCAGGAAGAACCCCGCCGCCGTCGACGACGACCCCCTCGGGCTGACTTGGCGCCTCGCGCCTGCCGGCGGAGGCCGACTGGGAGCGGGCCCGCGAGCTGGGGCCGTCCTCCGCCGCGGGCCGGCCGCCTCGGCCGTCGGCCCGCGACGCCTCGGCCACGGCGGCGGCGCCGCCGAACTACTGCTGTACGCCCGGCAGATGAAGGAGGGGACTGCCCGCGAGCTGGAGCTGACGCAGCGGTGTCCGGCCGAGGCGGAGCAAGTGGTCGGCGCCGGCCGTCGCGGCGCTCCACGGACCCGCCCCCTGGGGCCGGCCGGGCGGAAGTGCCCCAGCGCCGCCCAGGCCCACCGCCCGAGGAAGGCGGCCCGTCGCGGCGGGGCCCGTGAACGGCGCCCGCGCCACCCGCACGAAGAAGGGCCCCCCGCGTACTGCGGGAGGCCCTTCCCTCTGTACCCCCGACCGGATTCGAACCGGCGCTACCGCCTTGAGAGGGCGGCGTGCTAGGCCGCTACACAACGGGGGCCTTGCAGATGAGCTCTGCGAGCTGGGCTACCAGGACTCGAACCTAGACTAAATGAACCAGAATCACTCGTGCTGCCAATTACACCATAGCCCATGGTGGTTGAGACCAGTACCCCCGACCGGATTCGAACCGGCGCTACCGCCTTGAGAGGGCGGCGTGCTAGGCCGCTACACAACGGGGGCCCTAGCGATCCCACCCGGCGAGCGACGCCGGGTGATGTCACCACTTGACCGTGAAGAGCGACTTCGACGATCAGCAGGATGGATCTGTACCCCCGACCGGATTCGAACCGGCGCTACCGCCTTGAGAGGGCGGCGTGCTAGGCCGCTACACAACGGGGGCCTTGCAGATGAGCTCTGCGAGCTGGGCTACCAGGACTCGAACCTAGACTAACTGAACCAGAATCAGTCGTGCTGCCAATTACACCATAGCCCACCAAAATTCAACCCCCGAGGGGGCTTTCCTTCGGTGTGCGCTTCCCTTCGGCCTTTCGGCCCGCCCGGGCGGCGCAGGAAGAACATTACCCGAAGGTGGACCGGGCTCCAAAACGGGTTTGCCCGGTCAGCAGCGCCGGCAGCTCGGCCAGTCCCCTGATCCGCTCGACGCCCTCCGGGGCGGGGCCCCGGGTGCCGTCCCGGTCGACCCAGACGGAGCGCAGCCCGGCGTCCCGGGCGCCGACGCCGTCCACCTCCCGGTCGTCGCCGACGTACGCCACCTCTCCGGGGGCCAGGCCCAGCGCCTCGCAGACGTGCAGGAAGGCGCCGGCCTCGGGCTTGGCGATGCCCAGCTCGACGGCGCAGACGACGCTCTCGAAGTGGTCGCGGACGCCGAGGGTGGTGAGCTTGCGCTCCTGGACGAGCAGGCCGGCGTTGGAGAGGACCGCCAGGCGGCAGACCCCGGCGACGGCGGCGAGGGCTGCCGCGGCGTCCGGGAAGAGCGACCAGGCGTTCTCGTAGTGCGCTACGTACCGGTTCCACCAGGCGGTGGCCCGGGCCTCCGTGAGCGGGGTGCCGAGGAATTCGCGCACCCGGTCGCGGCGGTGCCCCTCGAAGTCGGTCTCGCCCGCCACGAAGCGGCGCCAGTGGGTCCCCGAGACGGTCTTCCAGCGGGCGAGGGCGGCCTCCTCGCCGCCGTGCCGCTCCAGCAGCCCTTCCACGACGAGATGGGCGCGGATGCCGTCGAGGTCGGCCCGCCCGTGGTCGAAGAGGGTGTCGTCGACGTCCCACACCACGGCCTTGATCCCGTTCGTGCCCATGGGGACGAATCCAGCCCCGGCCGGCGGCGGTGACCAGGGCGCGCGAAAGCCCGTGGGGGCGGTGGCCGGCGTCGGCCACCGCCCCCACGGGCGTACGGACGGGTCCTAGGCGGCGAGCTTGGCCATGGCCGCGTCGATCCGGGCGAGGGAGACGTCCTTGCCGAGGATCTGGAGGGACTCGAAGAGCGGCAGGCCCACGGTGCGGCCGGTGACCGCGACGCGGACCGGCGCCTGTGCCTTGCCGAGCTTGAGACCGTGCGTCTCGCCGGCCTTCAGGACGGCCTCCTTGAGCGCCTCGGCGCTGCCCCAGTCGGCGCCCTGGAGGTTCTCCCGGGCGGTGGTGAGCAGGGCCAGCGGGTCGCCCTTCATCGCCTTCGTCCAGGACGCCTCGTCGAAGACCGGCTCCTTGAGGAAGAGGAAGTCGACGTTGGCCGTGATGTCGGAGAGCACGGTCAGGCGCGTCTGGGCGTACGGGGCGATCGTGTCGAAGACCGCCTGGTCGAAGTCTTCCGGCGCCCAGGGGGCGTACGGGGCGACCAGCCACGGGGCGCAGGCCTCGGCGAAGGCGGCGGCGTCGAGCATCCGGATGTGGTCGGCGTTGATCGCCTCGGCCTTCTTGAGGTCGAAACGGGCCGGGTTGGCGTTGACGTCCGCGATGTCGAACTTGGCGACCATCTCGGGGATCGTGAACACGTCCTGGTCGGCGGAGAAGGACCAGCCGAGCAGTGAGAGGTAGTTCAGCAGGCCCTCGGGGAGGAAGCCGCGCTCGCGGTAGAGGTTGAGCGACGCCTGCGGGTCCCGCTTGGAGAGCTTCTTGTTGCCCTCGCCCATCACGTACGGCAGGTGGCCGAAGGCCGGGGTCTGCTTGGCGATGCCCAGCTTCTCCAGGGCCTGGTAGAGCGCGACCTGGCGCGGGGTGGAGGAGAGCAGGTCCTCGCCGCGCAGGACGTGGGTGATCTCCATCAGGGCGTCGTCGACCGGGTTGACCAGCGTGTAGAGCGGGGCACCGTTGGCCCGGACGATGCCGTAGTCCGGGACGTTCTCCGGCTGGAAGGTCAGCTCGCCGCGGACCAGGTCGGTGAAGGTGATCGTCTCGTCGGGCATCCGGAACCGGATGATGTGGCTGCGCCCCTCGGCCTCGTACGCGGCCTTCCGCTCCGTGGTGAGGTCGCGGCAGTGGCCGTCGTACCCGGAGGGCCGGCCGGCCGCGCGGGCGGCCTCGCGGCGCTCGTCCAGCTCCTCGGTGGTGCAGTAGCAGGGGTAGGCGTACCCCTCGGCGACCAGGCGCTCGGCGACGTCCGTGTAGAGGTCGGTGCGCTGCGACTGGCGGTACGGGGTGTGCGGGCCACCGATCTCGGGGCCCTCGTCCCAGTCGAGGCCGAGCCAGCGCATGGAGTCCAGGAGCTGCTGGTACGACTCCTCGGAGTCGCGGGCCGCGTCGGTGTCCTCGATGCGGAAGACCATGGTGCCGCCGGTGTGGCGGGCGTAGGCCCAGTTGAACAGGGCGGTGCGGACGAGTCCGACGTGCGGGTTGCCGGTGGGCGACGGACAGAACCGTACGCGGACCGGGGAGGAGGGGGTTGCTGCGCTAGCCACGCTTGATCACCTTGTTGGTGAGAGTGCCGATGCCTTCGATGGAGACGGCGACTTCGTCGCCGACGGTGAGCGGCCCGACGCCTGCCGGGGTGCCCGTGAGGATGACGTCGCCCGGGAGCAGCGTCATGGCCTCGGTGATGTGCACGATCAGGTCCTCGACGGGGCGGACCATGTCACTGGTGCGGCCGAGCTGGCGCTGGACGCCGTTGACCGTGCACTGGATGGTGAGGTCGTCCGGCTCGACGTCGGTCTCGATCCACGGGCCGAGCGGGCAGGAGCTGTCGAAGCCCTTGGCGCGGGCCCACTGGTCCTCGCGGCGCTGCACGTCGCGGGCGGTGACGTCGTTGGCGCAGGTGTAGCCGAGGATCACGTCGCGGGCGCGCTCGCGGGGCACCTCGCGGCACATCCGGCCGATGACGACCGCCAGCTCGGCCTCGTGGTGCAGCTCCTCGGTGAAGGAGGGGTACGCGATGGGGTCGCCGGGGCCGATGACGGAGGTGGACGGCTTGAAGAAGGTGACGGGGACGTCGGGGACGGCGCCGCCCATCTCCTTCGCGTGCTCCGCGTAGTTGCGCCCGATGGCCACCACCTTGTTGGGGAGGACGGGCGGCAGGAGCCGGACCTTGGCCACGGGCACCTTGGTGCCGGAGAGCTCGAAGTCGGCGAACGGGATGCCCTTGATGATGTCGAGGACGAGGCTGTCGGGGCTGTCACCCTCGACCGCCCCGAAGGCGACATTGCCGTCGATGGAGAACCTGGCGATGCGCACGGGTTGCGGCTGCCCCTCTGCTACTGCTGACGCTGCGGAAGTCGGACACCCCAGGCTAACGCGCCCGTGCCCCCGGGCCGCGCGGAGCGGGCCCGGGGGCACGGGGCGTCTCGGCGGCGCGGGGCCGCCGGGGTCACTCCGCGGCGGCGGCGACCGGGCGGGGCGCGGCGGGCGCCGGGGCGGTCATCAGGATGGTGCGCACCGGGTTGGCCGTCTGGCCGGGGAGCTTCGCGCCGTAGGTGGGGCCGGTGACGGCGGGGGTGGTCGCCAGCAGGGTGCGGCGCGGGCTGGCCGTGGCGGCGGGCAGGGTGCCGGCGTCGGGGCGCCGGGCGGGCCGGCCCAGCGCGGCGGCGTCGGTGAGGCGGGCCAGCGTGGTGCGGCGGGGGTTGGCGGTGGTGCGGGGCGCCGGGGTGGTGGTCATCTGCTGCTGTGGCCCTTGTCTGCGTCGGGTGGTGCCGGTGCTGCGGCCGGTCGCGGTGCTGCCCGTTCGCGTTCCGGACGCGTGATCCCAGTAAAGCGTCAGGCTAAACATGCACATCCCCCGCAAAGTCGAGAAGGAGCCATGATCCTCGTGTGAGTTTCCTCACGCGAGGGCGGACAAGATGGACAGTTCGGGCGTGACATCCGGGCTGGGGAAACGGACAATGCACCGCTGAAGCCCTCATTCCGCTCCCGATCATGGCGACTGGGACAGCCCCGCGAACCACGCCTGGACCGTGCACCTCGTCAGCAAACGTCCGCTATGTTGCGAATCGGCTCCCACCGTTGGTGATGCCGCGCTCACTTCCGGTCACCTGTGCCCCGGGGTTACCCACGGGCCTTGTTGGAGATCCTGCACTGTGCTGAAATTCCCCGGACCGCCGCTCGAAACGGTCGGCGCGCAGGGGGCGCAACAGCGCCGCGTGGCGGTGAAAGGGGAGGACGCGCCGGTCCAACACGACCACCTGGGGCCCGGTATCCATCGGCAGGCCCCCCGAATCGACTCCGTTCCACCGCAGGCAGCGGCGGAACGCCTGGTCCAGAGGTTGCGACGCCAGTGCAGGGACGTTTCAAGAGGGATGGCAACGCTGCGGCCGACTCCGAGCCGCGCGGCGGGAGCGACCGCGGCCAGTCGACCCAGCACGCCCGGAACACCGGTCCCGGCAAGGGCCGGGACAAGGAACGTGCGGGCGGCTCCCCCACTGCCCCCACCTCCCCCGACGGAGCGGCGGAGAAGGCCGACGAGACCGCGGCCAAGCCGGCGCCCGCCACCGGTCCCGGCTCGCGAATAGCGCTGCGCAACTGGCGTATCAGCACGCGCCTGGTCGCGCTGCTGACGCTCCCCGTGGTCGCCGCCACCTCGCTCGGCGCGATGCGCATCAACTCGTCCATGGACGAGATCGAGCAGCTCGACAACATGAAGCTGCTCACCGAGATGACCAAGCACGCCACCCGGCTGGCGACCGCGCTCCAGAACGAGCGCGACCAGTCGGCCGGCCCGCTCACCCACGGTGGCAAGGCGACCGACTACGACGTCCGCAGCCACCGGGAGAACACCGACCGCGCCCGGAAGGTGTTCCTGGAGGGCACCCGCGACCTGGAGTCCGCGGACGAGCAGGCCCTCGACGGCGTCCGCAGCAACGTCCGGCAGATCACCAGCCAGCTCTACACGCTCGGTGACATCCGCAAGGAGGCGTACCAGGACGACCAGTCCGTCTCCCAGACGATCGACGCCTACAGCCAGCTCATCGAGCAGCTGCTCGACCTGTCGACCGACATGGCCCAGGCGACCAGCAACCCGGACATGATCCAGCGCACCCGCGCGCTCGCGGCCTTCTCCTCCGCCAAGGAGTACGCCTCGATCCAGCGGGCCGTGATCGCCGCCGCCCTGCCGGCCAACGACCGCACCTACGGCGAGCTCTCCGAGACCGACCGGCGCTACGGCTCCAACGCCTTCAAGAACGAGGAAGGCTCCCTCGCCATCCTCGGCGGCGTCTACGACGGCAACGCCGAGACCCTGCTGAAGCCGCTCGGCAACAACGCGACGATCACCGAGGCCAACGCCTACGCCAAGCGCGTGCTGACCGAGCCCAACGGCATGCGGATGCTGGACAAGCGCTCCTACCGCGACTGGCTGGACGACGCCTCCGCCGAGCTCGACCAGATGCAGCGCATCGAGACGACGCTGCTCACCGAGATGGAGCAGAAGGCCCGTGAGCTGCGCAACGAGGCCGAGCGCGACGCGTACATCAACGGTGCGCTGATCCTCCTGGTCCTCGGCGTGTGGCTGGTCGGCGCCTTCGTGGTGTCCCGGTCGATGATCCGCTCGCTGCGCCGCCTCCAGGACACCGCCACCAAGGTCGCCCAGGAGCGGCTGCCCGAACTGGTCCAGCAGCTGTCCGAGTCGGACCCGCAGGATGTCGACACCTCGGTGGAGTCCGTGGGCGTGCACTCCCGCGACGAGATCGGCAAGGTGGCCGCGGCCTTCGACGACGTGCACCGCGAGGCGGTCCGCCTCGCCGCCGACCAGGCGTTGCTGCGCGGCAACGTCAACGCGATGTTCACCAACCTCTCGCGCCGCAGCCAGGGCCTGATCCAGCGCCAGCTCTCGCTCATCTCCGAACTGGAGTCCCGCGAGGCCGACCCGGACCAGCTCTCCTCCCTCTTCAAGCTCGACCACCTCGCGACCCGTATGCGCCGTAACGGTGAGAACCTCCTGGTCCTCGCCGGTGAGGAACCGGGCCGCCGCTGGACGCGGCCCGTCCCGCTGGTCGACGTGCTCCGTGCCGCCGCCTCCGAGGTGGAGCAGTACGAGCGCATCGAGCTGGCGTCGGTGCCCGCCACCGACGTCGCGGGCCGCGTCGTCAACGACCTCGTGCACCTCCTCGCCGAGCTGCTGGAGAACGCCACGTCGTTCTCCTCGCCGCAGACCAAGGTCAAGGTCACCGGTCACGCCCTGCCCGACGGGCGGGTGCTGATCGAGATCCACGACACCGGCATCGGCCTCTCCCCCGAGGACCTCTCCGCGATCAACGAGCGGCTCGCGCAGCCGCCGACGGTGGACGTCTCGGTCTCGCGCCGCATGGGGCTGTTCATGGTCGGCCGTCTCTCGCAGCGTCACGGCATCCGCATCCAGCTGCGCCCCTCCGACTCGGGCGGCACGACCGCGCTGGTCATGCTCCCCGTCGACATCGCCCAGGGCGGCAAGAAGGTACCGCCGAAGAAGGGCCCCGCGGGCGTTCCGCCGGGCGGCCCCGGCGGGCGCCGTCCCGGCCCCGGCGGCCCCGGCGGCCCCGGTGGTGCCGGTGGCCAGCTCGGTGCGGGCCAGGGACGCGGTCAGGTCGGCTCCTCCTCGCCCCGTGCGGCGCTGCCCGGACGCGAGCCCGGCGCGGCGATGCGCGGCGACGCCCCTCAGCAGGGCGGCTCCACCAACCTCTTCGGCGCGGCCCCCGCGCCGGGCGGCCGAGGCCCGTCGCGGCCCGGCCAGGGCTCCGGGCAGAACGGCCCCGGCGGTCTGTTCGGCGGCGGCCCCGGCTCCGGGGCGGACCGCGGTGCCCGCCAGGGCGGCCCCGGCCAGTCCCCGTTCGGGGCGCCCTCCGGCGGCGACCAGCGGCCGCAGATACCGGTCCAGCGGCAGGACGACACCGGGGCCGACAGCCTCGGCGCGGTCCCGCCGAACGGGCCGGGCGTGCGCGCCGACGGCCGTCGCAGGCCGCAGCTACCCCCGCGGCCGGGCGGCGGTCAGCTGCCGCCGAGCGGCCCCAGGGCGGAACTGCCGGCGGCGCCGGGCGGCGAGCAGTCGCGGCCGAGCTGGTCGACCGAGCACGCGGCGGCGCACGACACGCCGCGCGGCCACGACGAACCGGACGCCACCGCGCAGTTCCCGGCCGTCTCCGAGCAGCAGGGCCCGGGCGCCACGGGGCAGTTCCCCGCGGTGCGCGAGCCGCGGCAGGGTGGCCAGGACGCGTACGGTCCCGCTGCCACGGGCCAGTTCCCGGTTCCGGGGTACGAGCAGGGTCACAGCGGTGGCCAGGCTCCGTACGACGAGCTGTCGGGCGCCGACGCCACCTCGCGGTTCCCGGCGGTCCCCGCGCAGCAGCAGGGCACGCAGGGCGGCTACCAGGACGGCGGCCACCAGGGCTTCCAGGGTGGCCATCAGGGCCAGGAGCAGCAGGGCGGCTACGACCTGTTCGGTCAGGGCGGCCGGCAGCCCGGCGGGCCCGGACTGCCGCAGGAGCCGCGCGGTGGGCAGGACGAGCTGCCCCCGTCGGGCCGCGGCCCCGGCGACGGCGGGACCCCGCTCTACGACACGCTGGAGACCAACTGGTTCCGCGGTCAGGGCGGCGAGCCGCAGGCCGAGCCGGACCCGCAGCAGGCCGCCCAGGCACCCGAGCCGCTGCGGCCCCGGACCCCGGAGCGGCCCGTGCCGCAGCGGCGTCCGGCGGCTCCGGCGGCCAGCTCCTGGCGGCCCTCGCCCAACGACGAACTGGTGAAGCAGGCCGAGCGGGTCCGCCAGCCCTCCGCGGGCGGCGTCACCACCTCGGGCCTGCCGCGCCGGGTCCCCAAGGCCAACCTCGTGCCGGGTACGGCCGAGCAGCAGCAGCACCCCACCGGTCCTCAGGTCTCGCGCGCCCCCGACGACGTGCGTGGCCGGCTGACCAATCTCCGTCGGGGCATCCAGCAGGGTCGCTACCAGAGTGGTCAGGGAGGCGCGCCGCAGGGCGACGGCTCCCGGACCGGTGGTTACCCCGGCCCCTCTCACCAGCAGGAGCGTTAGTTGAGTCCGATGAGCCAGGCGGCACAGAATCTGAACTGGTTGATCACCAATTTCGTGGACAACACCCCCGGGGTGTCGCACACGGTGGTGGTCTCCGCCGACGGACTCCTTCTGGCGATGTCCGAAGGCTTCCCCCGCGACCGCGCCGACCAGCTCGCCGCCGTCGCGTCGGGGCTGACCTCGCTGACCGCCGGGGCGTCCCGGATCTTCGAGGGCGGCCCGGTCAACCAGACCGTGGTCGAGATGGAGCGCGGCTTCCTCTTCATCATGTCGGTCTCGGACGGTTCGTCCCTCGCGGTGCTGGCGCACCCGGAGTGCGACATCGGCCTGGTCGGCTACGAGATGGCGCTGCTGGTCGACCGCGCGGGTGCCGTGCTCACGCCGGACCTGCGCGCCGAGCTCCAGGGAAGTCTCCTGCACTAGCCCGACCCGCACGACGTACGGCCGCACAACCGTCCGAACACCATCCAAGCCCGGCCGCTCAGCCTTCCCCCCACCGCCGGCCCAGTCAGACGGCACGCAGACCCCTTGCTGTCCCGCCCGGAGGATCCATGACCCCGCCCAGTCCCTCTCATGACCCGTACGGAGCTTCCCAGCATGCCTCGTACGGCGAGGAGGGTGATCAACCGCTGGTCCGTCCGTACGCGATGACCGGCGGCCGGACCAGGCCCCGCTACCAGCTCGCCATCGAGGCGCTGATCAGCACGACGGCCGACCCGGCGCAGTTGCAGGGGCTGCTTCCCGAGCACCAGCGAATCTGCCACCTCTGCCGTGAGGTCAAGTCGGTGGCGGAGGTGTCGGCCCTGCTGTCGATGCCGCTCGGCGTCGCCCGGATCCTCGTCGCCGACTTGGCGGAGGCCGGGCTTGTCGCCATCCATCAGCCCGGCGGCGACGAGAACGCCGGGGGCCAGCCAGACGTGACACTGCTCGAAAGGGTGCTCAGTGGACTTCGCAAGCTCTAACGGCGGAGCGGCCCGCTCCACCACCAGCGCGAAAATCGTGGTGGCGGGCGGCTTCGGCGTGGGCAAGACCACGTTCGTCGGAGCCGTATCGGAGATCAACCCGCTGCGCACCGAAGCCGTCATGACCAGCGCATCCGCCGGCATCGACGACCTCACCCACACCGGCGACAAGACCACCACCACCGTCGCCATGGACTTCGGCCGCATCACCCTCGACCAGGACCTCATCCTCTACCTCTTCGGCACCCCCGGACAGGACCGCTTCTGGTTCATGTGGGACGACCTCGTCCGCGGCGCCATCGGCGCCGTCGTCCTCGTCGACACCCGCCGCCTCGCCGACTGCTTCCCCGCCGTCGACTACTTCGAGAACAGCGGACTCCCCTTCGTCATCGCCCTCAACGGCTTCGACGGACACCAGCCCTACGCCCCCGAAGAAGTACGCGAAGCCCTCCAGATCGGCCCCGACGCCCCCATCATCACCACCGACGCACGCCACCGCGCCGACGCCAAATCCGCCCTCATCACCCTCGTCGAACACGCCCTCATGGCCCGACTCAAGTAGAGTCGTCGCCAAGGAAGTTGTGTGAAGACCTCCCAGCGGCGGGCTGTGTCCTTGGACACGGTCCGCCGCTGTGTTCATAACGTTTCGACAGACAATTACCTCGGCGCCGCCACGGGTCGCGGTCGATCCGTGCCGCTGCGCGCACGACCTTCCGGGCATTTGCCGCCGCTCACCGTTTATGCCCGGCTTGTCTCCGGAGCGGCTCCACCTGTGAAGCCGCTCCAGGCTGTTTGGAGGACCACCGCCTGACGTGCTGGAATGCGTCGAACTGCCCAGTAGCACACGGGCCTGGAGACGTCTGCGGCCCCGCCCGGGTGCCGCCGCCGAGAGGTTGTTGGTCGAGTGAGGCGAAGCACGACGAGCCCCGCACCGCCGTCGCGGGGCAACTTCACCCCGCCGCAGCGCGCTGCGGCGTCTCCCGCTCAGGACGCGGGTGAGGCCGCCGCTCCCCGTGGGAGCGACCATCGGCTCTCCCCACGCAACTGGCGGGTGCCCGCGCGGCTCAACGCCATTCTCCTGCTGCCCGTGGCGGTCGGCCTGGTGGTCGGCGGCTTCCAGGTGTCGGGGTCCATCGACACCTGGCGTGAGGCCCAGGACGCGGAGAAGACGGCGCGGGTCGTCGAGGCGGCGCTGAACTACGGCAACCGCCTCATCGAGGAGCGCGACGTCTCCGCCGAACCCTTCCTCAAGGGCAAGCGGAACGACGGCGAGGTCGTCAAGGCGCGCGCCGCGACCGACGCGGCGGGTGAGGAGTTCGACGTCGCCGTCCGTTCCATGCCGGACAAGCCCGGCCTCAAGCGCCGGCTGGACGCGTTCCGCGACGTGGAGCCGAACCTGGAGCCGCTGCGTGAGGCGGCGTACACGAAGAAGCTGAAGGGCGTCGAGACCGAGGAAGGCTACGTCGCCGTCCAGCACCCGCTGATGGAGTTCGCCAACGAGCTCGGTCTGGGCACCGGCAACATCACCACCTACGGCCGCACCTCCTACGCGATCTCGCTGACCAAGGCGGCCCTGTCGCTCCAGCGCTCACTCGGCATGCACCTGCTGGTCAACCCCGGACCGGACGCGGCCAGCCTCGGCAAGCAGCGCGTCGCGCTCAGCAGTTACGCCTACCTCGAGGGCATCGCGATCGAGGAGTACACCTCCAGCGGTATGGCGGAGGACGAGAAGAAGCTGGTCGCCGGGCAGAAGGAGCTGGAGGCGAAGGCCGAGAAGCAGGCCCGCGAGGCCGCTTCCGAGGCCCGGGCCGCCGGCGAGCGCTACGTCGCGCCGCCCTCCGGCCAGCAGGCCATCGCGCTGATGGTCAACCCGGCCGGCACACCGGAGTCCCTGGCCGCGCGGGGGCTGACGCCCGAGACGTGGTGGGCGCAGACCACCGCCAAGTTCGACCTGTACCACACCCTCGAGTCGGATCTCGCCGAGAACGCGGTGCAGGAGGCGGCGCAGATCGCCTCGGACGCCAAGCGTGACGCGATCATCACCGGCGTCGCGGTGATCCTGGCCCTGCTGGCGGCGTTGGTCATCGCCGCGATGATGGCCCGGCAGATGGGCCGCTCCATGCGCCAGCTGCGCAGTGCCGCGTTCAGCGTGGCCGAGCAGCGGCTGCCGTCCCTGGTCGACCAGCTCTCGCGGACCGATCCGGGCCAGGTCGACACCCGGGTCGAGCCGATCCCGATCACCTCCACGGACGAGATCGGCGAGATCGCCCGCGCCTTCGACCAGGTGCACCGCGAGGCCGTGCGGCTCGCCGCCGAGCAGGCTCTGCTGCGGGGCAACGTCAACGCGATCTTCACCAACCTCTCGCGCCGCAACCAGTCCCTCATCGAGGGCCAGCTGACGCTGATCACCGGCCTGGAGAACAACGAGGCCGACCCGGACCAGCTCGAGAACCTCTTCAAGCTCGACCACCTCGCGACGCGTATGCGCCGCAACGGTGAGAACCTCCTGGTCCTCGCCGGTGAGGAGCCGGGCCGCCGCTGGGACCAGCCGGTCCCGCTGGTGGACGTGTTGCGCGCCGCCTCCTCCGAGGTGGAGCAGTACGAGCGCATAGAGATGTCCGGGGTGCCGGAGGCGGAGATCCACGGCCGCGCCGTGACCGACCTCGTCCACCTCCTCGCCGAGCTTCTGGAGAACGCGACGACGTTCTCCTCGCCGCAGACCAAGGTGAAGGTGACCGCGACGCGGCTGCCCGACGGCCGGGTCATGGTGGAGATCCACGACAAGGGCATCGGCCTGACCGCCGAGGACTTCGCCGACATCAACCACAAGCTGGCCAACCCGCCCACGGTGGACGTGGCGGTCTCCCAGCGGATGGGCCTGTTCGTGGTCGGCCGCCTCGCGGACCGGCACGGCATCCGGGTCCAGCTGCGCCCCTCGGGCGAGCAGGCCGGCACGACCTCGCTGGTCATGCTCCCGGACGCGATCACCCACGGTGGCGGTGGCGCGGACGGCCCGGACTCCGAGTTCACGGTCTCCTCGATCATCCCCGAGCAGCAGGCGCACGAGGTGGCACCGCTGCGCACCGCGGCCGAGCTGGGCTTCGACGACAACCGCTACCGCGCGGACCAGGCCGGCGAGTTCCAGGACCTGGACCCGGTGGGCCGTTCGCTGCTGCGCGAGGAGCGCCGGGCCGCGCTGGAGTCCCAGCACGACCAGGGCCACTTCCCCGACGGCCGTCCGCTCTTCCGCGACGAGGCGCCCGGCCAGGGTGACGCGCGGGAGTACGGATTCGACGAGCGCCAGGCTGTTCCCGGCCAGGGTTTCGACGGCGGCTTCGGCGACCAGGGCTTCGGTGGCTCGCAGGCGGTCCCCGGCACCCAGGGCGGCCACGAGGCCGACTGGCAGGGCCAGGGCTTCCCGGCGGCCGACGGCACGCAGGGCGGCCAGGTGGGCCAGTACTCCGGGTACGCCGCCAACCAGGGCTACGCGGAATCCGGCTTCGACGCCGGAAACGGCGGTGCTCAGGACGACTGGCCCGGACAGAACGGGTACCAGGACGGCTACGCGTCCCCGTTCGGCCAGGAAGCGGAAGGCTTCCCGCAGGCCGACGGAGGCTCGTCGGGCGGCGTGGGCTTCGAGCGGCCCGGCCCCGCGCCGAGCGCCATCGGCGACGTCACGGACGCGGGCCTCCCGCGCCGCGCCCCCGGAGGCGCCGGTCGGCAGCAGGGCCGGCCCCAGGGTGAGCCGGGTGGCCGAATACCGCCGCAGCCCTCGTCCGGAGAGCGGAACCTTTCCGTGGACGGCGGCGACAACGACGACTGGCGATCGTCCAACGACGACCGCTGGATGGAGGCGGGCAAGCTCAAGCGGCCGCAGTCCGGGGGGACGACGTCCTCCGGTCTGCCCCGCCGGGTGCCGAAGGCCAACCTGGTCGAGGGCACGGCCGAGCAGACCCCGCAGGGCGGCCCCCAGGTCTCCCGCGACCCCGAGGACGTGCGGGGCAGGCTCAGCAACCTGCGCCGCGGCGTCCAGCGGGGCCGCACCGCAGGAAGTGACACGAACGGCCAGGCTTCGCCGGATCAGCACCGCGGGCCTGACAGCACCTACGACCAGGAGCGTTAGTGTGAGCCCGATGAGCCAGGCGGCACAGAACCTGAACTGGTTGATCACCAATTTCGTGGACAACACCCCCGGGGTGTCGCACACGGTGGTGGTCTCCGCCGACGGACTCCTTCTGGCGATGTCCGAAGGCTTCCCCCGCGACCGCGCCGACCAGCTCGCCGCCGTCGCGTCCGGTCTGACCTCCCTCACCGCCGGGGCGTCCCGGATCTTCGAGGGCGGCGACGTGAATCAGACAGTTGTGGAGATGGAGCGGGGATTCCTCTTCATCATGTCCATTTCCGACGGCTCGTCCCTCGCGGTACTCGCCCACCCGGAGGCGGACATCGGTCTCATTGGGTACGAGATGGCCCTTCTCGTGGACCGCGCGGGTACGGTACTCACCCCCGATCTGCGGGCGGAGCTCCAGGGAAGCCTTCTCAACTGACAGACAGGCAGTACGTTTTAACGCCGCGTGGCCGTAAAGTTTCGCCACGCGGCTCCCGATGACGGCGCCCGGTACAGCAGGAGGAGGAGACGTGGCATCAACCCCCGACGGCTCGCAGCCCTACTGGGCCCATGGCTACGGCCAGGGCCGGCCTCAGGGGCAGGGTGACGACGCCCCCGCGAACCCGTACGACTTCCCCTCCTCCGCGCCAGGCGGCCAGCAGCCTTACCAGAACCCGGGCCACCATCCGGGTCCCTACGGGCAGCCGTACGAGCAGCAGCCGTACCAGCAGCCGCCGGCGCCGCGGACCGAACCGGTGCAGCCTCCGCAGCAGCGCGGGGCGCCGTCGTCTGCCGGCCAGGGCGCGAGCAACCCGCTGGTGCGCCCGTACGCGATGACCGGCGGCCGTACGCGGCCGCGCTACCAGCTCGCCATCGAGGCGCTGGTGCACACCACGGCCGATCCCTCCCGGATGCAGGGGCAGTTGCCCGAGCATCAGCGGATCTGCCACCTGTGCCACGAGATCAAGTCGGTCGCCGAGATCTCGGCACTCCTCTCCATACCCCTTGGTGTGGCCCGGATCCTCGTCGCCGATTTGGCGGAGGCCGGGCTTGTCGCCATCCATCAGCCCGGCGGCGACGAGAACGCCGGGGGCCAGCCAGACGTGACACTGCTCGAAAGGGTGCTCAGTGGACTTCGCAAGCTCTAACGGCGGAGCGGCCCGCTCCACCACCAGCGCGAAAATCGTGGTGGCGGGCGGCTTCGGCGTGGGCAAGACCACGTTCGTCGGAGCCGTATCGGAGATCAACCCGCTGCGCACCGAAGCCGTCATGACCAGCGCATCCGCCGGCATCGACGACCTCACCCACACCGGCGACAAGACCACCACCACCGTCGCCATGGACTTCGGCCGCATCACCCTCGACCAGG
This sequence comes from Streptomyces diastaticus subsp. diastaticus, assembly GCF_011170125.1. Classification (NCBI taxonomy): domain Bacteria; kingdom Bacillati; phylum Actinomycetota; class Actinomycetes; order Kitasatosporales; family Streptomycetaceae; genus Streptomyces; species Streptomyces diastaticus. The sequence continues at coordinate 1,745,074 of NZ_BLLN01000005.1, forward strand.
ACCTCATCCTCTACCTCTTCGGCACCCCCGGACAGGACCGCTTCTGGTTCATGTGGGACGACCTCGTCCGCGGCGCCATCGGCGCCGTCGTCCTCGTCGACACCCGCCGCCTCGCCGACTGCTTCCCCGCCGTCGACTACTTCGAGAACAGCGGACTCCCCTTCGTCATCGCCCTCAACGGCTTCGACGGACACCAGCCCTACGCCCCCGAAGAAGTACGCGAAGCCCTCCAGATCGGCCCCGACGCCCCCATCATCACCACCGACGCACGCCACCGCGCCGACGCCAAATCCGCCCTCATCACCCTCGTCGAACACGCCCTCATGGCCCGACTGCGCTGACGGCGGCGCGTCCCGCACGACGCCGACGGCCCCCGCCCTTCCCGGAGTTCTCCGGAGGGGACGGGGGCCGTCGGGGTGTACGGGACGCGCCGCGCGCGGCGCTTCGGTTCAGCCCTGCCAGCTGTGCGGGGCGCGGAAACCGGGGGTCCGCTCCAGGCGGCGCCAGCCGGCCCGGTCGCGGCCTCGGTGCGGGGCGGCGGGGGCCGGCGTGGCGGCGGCACGGGCCATCAGCAGGGCGGTGATGGCCGCCAGTTCCTCGGGCTCGGCGTGACCCTTCTCGACGCGCAGGAACTGTTCGGGCGTGGCCGGAACGGTGGGTGTGGCCATGGGGTGCTTCTCCGTCTTCTGGTGGGTCCGCGGGGAGGGTGAGGTGCGCGCCGGGGCCGGCGACGGGGTGGCCGCCGCCGGGCCGGGGACCGTCACTGGGGCGGGTTGCCGTGCTTGCGGGAGGGCAGGTCGGCGTGCTTGGTGCGGAGCATGGCCAGCGAGTCGATGAGGACCTGGCGGGTCTCGGCGGGGTCGATGACGTCGTCGACGAGGCCGCGCTCGGCCGCGTAGTACGGGTGCATCAGCTCGGCCTTGTACTCCTTGACCATGCGGGCGCGCATCGCCTCGGGGTCGTCGGCCTCGGCGATCTGGCGGCGGAAGATGACGTTGGCCGCGCCCTCGGCGCCCATCACGGCGATCTCGTTGGTGGGCCAGGCGTAGGTGAGGTCGGCGCCGATCGACTGGGAGTCCATGACGATGTAGGCGCCGCCGTACGCCTTGCGCAGGATCAGCGAGATGCGCGGCACGGTGGCGTTGCAGTAGGCGTACAGCAACTTGGCGCCGTGGCGGATGATGCCGCCGTGCTCCTGGTCGACGCCCGGGAGGAAGCCGGGGACGTCGAGGAGGGTGACGATCGGGATGTTGAACGCGTCGCACATCTGCACGAAGCGGGCGGCCTTCTCGGAGGCCTCGATGTCCAGGACGCCGGCCAGGGCCTGCGGCTGGTTGGCGACGATGCCGACGACCTGGCCGTCGAGACGGGCCAGGGTGCAGATGATGTTCCGCGCCCAGCGCTCGTGCACCTCCAGGTGGTCGCCGTCGTCGACCAGCTCCTCGATGACCTTGGCCATGTCGTACGGCCGGTTTCCGTCGGCCGGGACCAGGTCGAGGAGGGCGTCGCCGCGCCGGTCGGCCGGGTCGTCGGTCTCGGCGGCGGGCGGGTTCTCCCGGTTGTTCTGGGGGAGGAGGGAGAGGAGGTAGCGCACCTCGGCGAGGCACGTCTCCTCGTCGTCGTAGGCGAAGTGGCAGACGCCGGAGGTCTCGGCGTGCACGTCCGCGCCGCCCAGGCCGTTCTGGCTGATCTCCTCGCCGGTCACCGCGCGGACCACGTCCGGGCCGGTGATGAACATCTGCGAGGTGTCGCGGACCATGAAGACGAAGTCGGTCAGCGCCGGACTGTAGGCGGCGCCACCCGCGCACGGGCCGAGCATCACGCTGATCTGCGGGATGACCCCGGACGCCTTGGTGTTGCGCTGGAAGATGCCGCCGTATCCGGCGAGGGCGGAGACGCCCTCCTGGATGCGGGCGCCCGCGCCGTCGTTGAGGGAGACCAGCGGCGCCCCGGCCGCGATGGCCATGTCCATGATCTTGTGGATCTTCGTGGCGTGGGCCTCGCCGAGCGCGCCACCGAAGATCCGGAAGTCGTGCGCGTAGACGAAGACCGTCCGGCCCTCGACCGTGCCCCAGCCGGTGATGACACCATCGGTGTGCGGCTTCTTCTGCTCCAGGCCGAACCCGGTCGCCCGGTGCCTGCGGAGCTGCTCGACCTCGCGGAACGAGCCCTCGTCCAGCAGCAGGGCGATCCGCTCGCGGGCGGTCAGCTTGCCCTTGGCGCGCTGCGCCGCCGTCGCCTTCTCACTCGGACCCTGCTCGGCCCGCTGGCGCAGGGCGTGGAGCTCGGCCACGCGGCCACGTGCGTCGGCGGGCTCGCTCCCGGACTCGGCTGTCTCGTCCAAAACGGTCATGTAGCGACTCTACGAAGCCGGGCCCCGGGAATCTGCCGTCGACTCCTCACAGTCCTCAGGCCGTTTTCCTGGAGCGGTCTCACAGGAAGATCGGGGTACGCAACGCATTCGACTGCTGGCGGGGGGTGCGCGTTGTGGCATTCCGACAAAGGCGAGGAGCGTGCGAACGGCTCGGCGGCCCGTAGGGACCCCACAAGCGGACGCGCCCGGGGCGGGGCATCCCTTGGCGCGCCCGACGGCTGACACCCACCGGAGGACCGGGGTCCGCCCGCCGAGGTGGACGGCGGGCGGACCCCGGAGGGGACCGGCGGGCCGGTCAGCAGCCGCCGCAGTTGTGGAAGGTCACGTCCCAGTGGTTGCCCTCGTTGGCGTAGATGTTGCCAGAGGCGGACTTGTACTGGGCGGCGCCGTCGCCGCGCTGGCCGATGTAGGTGAAGTGACCGGTGACGTAGTTGTTCAGGCAGGTGGCCTTGGCGAAATCGAGCTTGTAGCCGTTCCAGTGCGAGTAGGTGCCGCTCGCGTGGCCGGTCTCGGTGCCGCCGGTGATCCTCAGGGCACAGCCGCTCGCCGACTTGAGGGTCTGGGCGCCCTGGGCCGAGGCGAGGTTCAACTGGTCGAACGAGGTGCAGGTCGAGACGTTGCGGTTGGAGCAGCCGCCCGAGGACGACCACGTGATCCCTGAGGAGGAGAACCGTGAGGTGGCCTGGGCATGAGTGATCTTGGTGACGGCCGCGCCGTACTCGGCGGCGGCGCCGGCGGGGGCCGGAGCGGCGGTGGCGGCGGTGGCGGTGCCGATGACGCCGAACCCGGCTCCCGCGACGAGGGCGAGGGCGCTCAGCGCCGAGCGGATCTTCATGGGGTCCTCCTTGCGTGGCGTGCGGGGCACGCGGCGGTGGGGGGTGCGTGGGGGTGGTGCGGAGGCCGTACGGGGCGGAGCAGAGGCATAGTGCCCGAGTTCTACGCGTGTCACCAGGGGGTCCAACCCACCAGTTCCAGCCAACTCGGGGGCGCACCCCGACCGCGTGCGTCCGCGCGCCACCGAAGCCCGGAACGCGCTCACCGGCACCGGCCGGCCCGGCCCGGCGCCAGAGGGCCTCGGCCAGGGTTCAGCACCCACCCGAGCAGAGATGTTGAAAGTTGAACGGAAACGCGTTACCGTCGAACTCGTTGAACATTCAACAGCTTCTCCCCCGCTCCGGAGTCCGCCCGGAGCACGTCCCCCAAGGAGCACACCATGGGCATCTTCGGCCGCAAGAACGACACCGCCGCGACCGCCGCGACCAGCGCCGTCAACCCGGACCTGGCCGCGCTGACCGGCACCTACACGATCGACCCGGCGCACACCACGATCGGCTTCGTGGCCCGCCACGCCATGGTCACCAACGTCAAGGGCGGCTTCGCCGACTTCACCGGCACGCTGGAGCTGGACGGTGCGGACCCGGCGAACTCCTCCGCCCGGATCGACGTGACCATGGACTCGATCGACACCGGCAACGCCGACCGCGACGGTCACCTCAAGAGCGCCGACTTCTTCAAGACCGACGAGTTCCCGCAGATGACCTTCCGCTCCACGAAGGCGGAGGCGCTCGGCGGGGACGACTACCGGATCACCGGCGACCTGACCATCCTCGGCACCACCCGGCCGCTCTCCATCGACCTGGAGTTCAACGGCGCCGCCAAGGACCCGTTCGGCAACGAGCGCGTCGGTTTCGAGGGCACCGCCTCCATCCTGCGCTCCGAGTGGGGCCTGACCTGGAACGCGGCCCTGGAGACCGGTGGCGTCCTCGTCTCCGACAAGATCAAGCTGGCCTTCGACATCTCGGCGATCAAGAACGCCTGACCCCTCCCGGCCGGGCCGGCCGGACGGCCCCCGGCCCACGGACCCGCAGAACCACAGGGGCACGGGGCCCTGGAGCCCCGAGAGCGCGCCCGCCCTCCCTTCCGGAGGGCGGGCGCTCCTGCGTGCGGCCGGCCGGCGGCGGGCGGCCCGCCCGCCACTCCACCGGTCCGCCGGCACCTCGCCCACCGACGGGGCGCCGCTGGTCGCGAGCGTGGCGAGCCGGCGGACCGAAGCGCCCCGAGGGACAGGCACCGGAGCCCCGCGACTCCACGCCGGCCCGGCACACACGCTCGGCCCTCTGCCCGGCCGGCCACCCCTCTCCGGTCTCACCCGCCGGGGCCGCCGTGCGGCGACGGTCACGCCGCGACCGCCGTGGCGTCCTGACGTCCATGACCGGGGTCACCGTCACGACCGCCATGCCCCGCCGTGAATGCGCTGGTCACGCCCCCGGAACGCCCCGCACGTTCGGGTGACACCAAGGGTGGCGCGGACGGTGCCGGGTAGCTGACGGTCGGAGCCGAGAGGCGGGCGCGTGGGTGTGCGGGCGGAGCGGATGCCGCTCGCCCACCCCGGCCGACGCGCCCTCCGCCGACCCCTCGGCGCCACCCTCCGCCCTCTCCTCACCGCTCCCCGCCGGGGTCGTCCCCCCGCTCCGTACGGGGGTGGCCCGGAGAGGGCGGTCCGGGGGGTGCCGCGTCGGGGCGCGGCGCGGGACGGCGGCGCGCTACCCGGCCGCGGTCTCCGGGACGCGGTAGCCCGGCACGGAGGGCCAGCGCACCGTCATGACGACCGACGGCTCCTCGGCCTCCCAGGAGTGGTCGACGCCCTTGCCCCAGATCACGTACTGCCCCTGTTCACTCAGGACCACGTCCCGGCCGGGGAACTCCATGCGGAAGCGGCCGCTGACGAGGACGAGCAGCGCCTGCCGTTCCTCGCCCCGCACCCAGGCGGCGCGTCGGTCGCCGGCCTCGTGGACGCCCCATTTGATCTCCACGGCCTCGTTGTGGCGCGGGTCGTCCGGCGCCTTGAAGTGGCCCATGATCCACCCGGCGTCCAGCGCGGCCTCCGTGGGGGCGTCACCCACGTACACGTTCTCGCTCATCCTCCGGACGGTAGTACACGTGAGGGTGGTCTCCCCGGGGGCTGGAGGGTGGCCGGGCCGGGGCGGCTTTGGTTGGCTGGGGTGGTCCTGCTGACGCGTTGTACGACTGAGGGGGTTGAGGGACGTGAGGAGCACAGCGGAGGTCTCCGTGGCGGCCGTGATCGAGGCGGAGCCGAAGGCGGTCTACGAGCGGGTCGCCGACGTGGCGTCGATGGGCCGGTGGAGTCCGGAGTGCGTGCGGACGGCGGCGGGCGTCGGGCCCGCACCGGTGGGCGCCGAGTTCAAGGGTGTCAACAAAGGCCCGAGCGGGCGCAGTTGGTCGACGCGCTGCCGGGTGATGGTGGCGCGGCCCGGTGAACGGTTCACCTTCCGGGTGCGGTTCTGGGGGATGCCGGTGGCGACCTGGGACTACCGCTTCCGTCCGGTCGGCGACGGCACCGCGACCGAGGTGACCGAGACGGCCGTGGACCAGCGGAACCGGCTCCTGTGGTTCCTCGGTTCGGCGGTCAGCGGCGTCTGGGACCGGAGCGCGCACAACGCAGAGACCATGCGCCGCACCCTGGAGCGTCTCCGCGAGACGCTGGAGGCGGAGCGACGGACGGGGTGAGGCCCGGCCGGTACGGGGCCCTGGGGCAGGCCGGCCCGCACCCCGCGGGCGCGGGCTCCGCCGCCTCGTCGCGAGGGCGGGGCCTGGCGCCGGACACCACGACTGCCGCGCGCACCGGCGGCCTGAAGACCTTCCTCGCGCCTGACGAGGAACGGGCCGCCCGAGCGCGGTGTTCGCCGTCCACGTGGCAGTCGTCGCCCGTATCAGCCCCGGGGCCGGCAGGGTCCCCGTCGAGTTGCGCGACGTCCGGCGGCAGTCCGGCCGCTCCTCGTGCGGAGCGGCCTGGCGTGGAGGGCGCCCCGTCCGGCCGGAGCGGTCAGGATGGCCGCCCGCGACGGAACCGCCCCGGCGGGCCGGGACCGCGGCACGGGCGAAACCGCGGGGGCCGTACGCCCCGGGGCTGACGTCCGGCCGGCCTCCTGTCGGTGGCGTGTGGTGGGATCGGTCGTATGAGCGACGACGGGACGAGGACGGCCGGGGACGAGGCGCGCGCCGAGGCGGTGCGGGAGGCGTGGGCGCGCATCGACGCGTGGATGCGCGCCCACGCACCCGATTCCTACGAGGAGTTGGCCCCGCCCGCCGGTCCGGCGGCGGTCGAGGCGGCCCAGGCGGAGCTGGGGGTGCGGTTCCCGGCCGATCTGCTCGCCTCGCTCGCCTGCCATGACGGACTGCGCCACTGGGCCAACTGCCTGCCGGTCCGCCCGCCCCTGCCGGTCTCCGAGATCGTCGGTCACTGGCGGATGTGCGTGGAGATCGACGAGGCCAACCGCGCCGACGGGGAGGGCCGGGAGCCCGAGGACGAGGAGCCGTGGTGGCACCCGCAGTGGGTCCCGTGGGCGCAGAGCGACGGCGACGCCCAGATCATCGATATGCGCCCCGGTCCGGACCAGGGCCGTCTGGGCATGGCGTACCACGACGACTGCGGCGTGTTCGAAGGCGGCTGGCCGTCGCTGTCGGCGTACCTCACCGAGGTCGCGGAGGTTCTGGAGAAGGGCGGTGCCGTCGGCGGCACCTGGGTGCCCTACCTGACGTGCGACGGCGAACTGTGGTGGTCCCTCAAGGACGAGACCGAGCTGAACGGCGAGCCGCTGACCCCCGCTCCGGCGCCGGCGGCGGCTTCCTGACGCCCTGCCGGGCCGGTACGCACCCCGCCTGAAGCAGGCCCGACCGGTCCCCGTGCGGGTCACGGAAGACGGCCACGATCCCGTGTGTCTCCCGCCGGGGTGCCTCCTCGAAGGCCGCCCCGGCGGCGCGCGGCGGGGCGTGCTCGCCCGCGGAGTCCTCGGTGCGGAGGAGGAATCCGGCCCCGCCGCCCGTCTGATCGCCCACCCGGGCGGCCTGTTCCGCAGCGGTCGCCTTCGCGGGGGCCGGACGGGAGCTACCCGCTGCTACTTCACGGCGACGTGGTCCCCGCTCGACGACCTCGCTCCGGAGGTCGAGTTGCCGTGGTACGTCCAGCGCCACGTCCCCGTCCCGGTGGCCTTGACCATGGTCTTGAGGGCGCCCTTGCTGTTCGACCTCGCCTTCTTGACCGTCTTGTACGAGGAGGCTCCCGCGGGCCTGAACTGGAGGCTGACGGTGCGGCCGGCGTAGCCCTGGTAGGTGTGCTTGTCCCAATCGGCGCGGGTGACGGTCCCGGTCACGGTGAGGGTCTTGCCCTTGGTCACCGGCTCCGGCGAGGCGTTGACGGTGAGGCGGGTGGCCCGCTTGACCTGTAGCGGCAGGTTCTCGTCGTCCACGTCGTGGCCGCCGCCGGCCAGCGAGATCCGGGCGCACGTCTTCCAGGTGCCGGCGTCCTTGTTCTTGAGGCCGGCGTGCCGCGGGTGGATGGAGAACGCCACGGCGAAGTCGTAGACGCCCTTCACGGGGTCCACGACCTCGGGGTCGCCGCCCCCGAGGGCGCTCCAGAGCTCTTCCCCCTTCCCGAGCTTCCCCCGGTAGGGGTGCACCATGGGGACGCCCTTGAACGTGAGTTCGGTCGTCATCCGGCCGGAGGCGGGTACCTCGACCTCTTCCTTCACCCCGATCACGATCGGCTTGCCGCTGTTCACCTTGACCCTGGTGAAGGAGACACCGCCCTCCGCCGCCCCGGCCGGCACCGCCGTCAGTCCGGTGAACACGACCGCCGCTCCGCCGGCCACCGCCGTTCTCCACATCGTCTTCCGCGTCATCGAACCCGACCCGACCTCTCGCCACCGCGTGGACAGGCGCGCAGGCGCCCCGGCCGGAGCTCGGTCTCTCGGCCAATGGTGGGACATGAGAGGGCCGTGCGAGGTTGTGCGCGGTGCGGGACACGATGTGATCACTGAGGCGTCCGGGCCGGGGCCGCGCTGCCGGCGCCGGGCGGTGGGACGGTCCGTACGCGTGACGACGGGGTGGACCGGCCGGCGCCGACCCGGTGCGGGCGGCGGAGCGACAGGGCGCGCCGGAGTGCCCCGGGCCGTACGAGCGACCGGTGCGGGCCCACCGGTCGCGAGGGACGCCGGCCACGGCGGCGGCAGCGTGCGGACCGTCACGTCCAGGCGCGCCGAGACCTGCCCCACGGCCGGGCCGCCGGCGCCAGGGGTGTCAGCCATGCCTCCCGCCGGGACCGTCGCCGGGCGGGGTGATGCCCATGGCCGCGAGGTTCCGCGCCTCCTGGCCGGCCGGGTCGAAGGGCTTCGCGGCGGTGAGGACGACCCGTGCGTTCTCGGGGGTGACGACCTCCACGTCGCGGGTGTTCCAGGGCGTGTCCCGGGGCCCGTCGACCGCGTCCGGGCGCAGCGCGCGGCAGGCCGCGGCGAGGGAGTCGACCTGGTCGAGCACGCCGGAGAAGCTGAAGCTCATCGCGGGCGGCTGCTCCGGGACGCTCGGCGCCGCGACCAGCAGCACGTCCTGGAAGGCCCACCGGCGCAGATGCACGAGCGTGCCGGGGACCACGAACAGCTCGAAGAAGCCGAGACCCCGGGTCCAGAACTCCACCGACGCCGCCAGGTCGGTCGTGGGGACGTTCACGAAGGCGGGCATCCCGTAGATGCCCCGGAAGGGCTCCGGCGGCACCGCGTCGGGGCCGGGAGCGGGCACGGGACTGATCTCGAACGCGTCGTAGTAGTCGCTCATGTGCCCCAGCGTCCGGCCTCACGCCGCGTGAGGGTCAAGCCGGGACCGTGCGCCCCGACGAGCCCGAACCCGGGAAGGTGGTACCCCGGAAAAATGATCGGACGGCCGGAGCGGCTCCGTGCCAGGCTGGCCCTTATGACGACCTGCCGAAAGGCCCGTGCCGCGTAAGCCGCCGGGCAGGGTGCGAGCCGGACTTCCCCGGCCGCGCAGGCCCTACGAGAAGTCACCCGTGATCGACGGGCTGTCGGGCGGGACCTCGGCCGAGGTGGCCCGACTGGAGCGCTCGCGGAATTGTCTGTGGCCGGGCGCCGTGGCCGAGGCCGTACGCGCCTGGGCCGGGCATGTGAGGTTGCCGAGGGGGCGCACGTGGCCGCACGCCGGGTGCGCCCCCTGTTACTGCTGCCCAGACCCGTGGGAGGCCCGGGAGTCGCTGGACCGGGTCGCCCGCGCCCTGTCACGGCGCGGGGCGCGCGAACTGCGGCGCGTGGTGGCCCGGCACGACCAGCTCTGGGACCCGGCGCCCGCGTCGTACCGGGATGAGGGGCCCTGGTGAGGCGAGGTTTCGCCCCCTTCGGCGCGCACGTCCGCACACTGGCCGCGATCACGTCGCCGAGGCACTGGCCGGCGGCCTCCGGGAGGGGGTCGCGGCCGGTCACCGGGCCGAGGTGACCGTGCGGAGGCGCCGGAACGGTGAGGGCGGCGCGGCCCGGCGGGACCACGCGGTACCCGGCGACGGCACCCGGGGCCGGGGGCCGGCCGTTCTGGGGGCCGAGCGGCTCCGGCCGCCTCGGCGGTCCCTTGCCGAGCACAAGCCCCCTCCGCCGGCGCTCCGTCGAGGCCGCCCGGCGGACCCGACACCCGGTGGAGGAACTGAGGGGGGTCACCTTCCCAAGTGGTGGACGGGCAGAGGACGGAAGGAGCACCAGACGCTCTTGCCCGGGTCGCGCTCCCCCACCCCCCAGTCGTCGGCGAGGGCGGAGACCAGGAGCAGGCCCCGGCCGGACTCGGCCTCGTCGCCGGGGGCGCGGGTCGCGGGGTGCCCGTCGCCACTGTCGTGGACCTCGACGCGTACGCCGCCGTCGTCGGCCCGGAGCACGAAGAGCCGGAAGCCGCGTCCCGGCGGGACGCCGTGGAGCAGGGCGTTGGTGGCCAGTTCGCTCACGCAGAGCAAGACGTCGTCGCGGGGCACGCGGGCGTCCCAGTCGTCCAGCACGGCGGCGGTGAAGTCCCTGGCTGCGGGGACGGATCGGCGCTCGCGGCGGTAGAAGCGCTCGCAGCGCGCGGGGAGTCGGGTTTCGGTTTCCACCCTCCTAAGGTCACCCAACGTCACTAGCCTTGTGCAGGGCGTCGACCCGTACAAATCCGTTGTACGGGTCGTGCCGGGTGCGCGACGGGGCGCGTCGGGAGATGGAGTGCGTATGCAGCAGCGAAAGAAGTCCAGCAAGAAGGTCACGTCGTGGGAAGTGCTCGGCAAACAACTGGCCGAGTTCCGGCGGGTGGCGGGGCTGACCCAGGGGCAACTGGCGGACCTGGCGAGGGTCGGCGAGGACACGGTCTCCTCCGTCGAGCAGGGCAGACGACGGCTACAGGCCGACTTGGCCGAGCGGCTGGACACGATCCTGGAGACCAAACGCGCACTGAGCACAGCGGTGTCGACGATCCCGACGCACGAGCGGTATCCGCTGTTCGCCCAGGACTTCATCGAGCACGAGCAAACGGCCGTCACCATCCTCTCGTACGAGAGCCACGTCATCCCCGGCCTGCTGCAAACGTCGGAATACGCACGGACCGTGTTCGGCAACGCGTATCCGCCCTTGACAACGCAGGGCCTGGAAGAAGCGGTGCAAGCCCGTGTCGACAGGAAGCAGATACTGTCTCGCGATATTCCTCCGATGATGAGCTTCATCATTGAGGAGAGCGTGCTGCTAAGGCACTTGGGCGACCCGCAGGCGATGTCACAACAGATCCAGCATCTCCGAGACTGCGCCGACCTGCCCTGTCTGAGTCTCCAAGTCATGCCAACGAACACTGACGCCCACGCAGGGCTGGCCGGTCCCCTCGTTCTGCTGGAAACGCCGGACCACGACCACCTCGCCTACATCGAGGGACACCACAGGGGCTTCATGGTGGACGACCAAGATGAGGTCAGTGCGTACCAACAGAAGTATGGGATGCTGCGGGCGCAGGCCCTCTCACCTCAGAAGACAAAGGACCTGCTGAACACACTGCTTGGAGTGAAATGACCGGCGCCCCTTCGCTTAGCCAGCCACTCTCTTGGTTCAAGTCCAGCTACAGCAGCGACGCGGGTGGCAACTGCATCGAGGTCGCCTACGACTGGCGCAAGTCCAGCTACAGCGGGAGCGAGGGCGGCAACTGCGTAGAGGTCGCCGCCCACCCCACCACCGTCCACGTCCGCGACTCCAAGGTCCCGGCAGGCCCCGTCCTCGACGTCGCCCCCGCCGCCTGGGCGGCGTTCGTACACGCGACCGCCGGTCCACTCGTATGACAACACCGCCGTCCGGCTGACCGGTCGGACGGGCGGGTAGTGATCGGGCCGCCGGAATCACCGTGTGGAAGGCCCGACTGTGACACAGCCCTTTGTCCTGCCCGATTTCTACGTGCCGTACCCGGCGCGGCTCAACCCCCATCTGGAAGAGGCGCGCGCACACGCCCGGGAGTGGGCGGACGAGATGGGGATGCTGGAGGGGTCGGGCGTCTGGGACCTGGCCGACCTGGAGGCCCATGACTACGCGCTGCTGTGCGCGTACACGCATCCGGACTGCGACGGGCCGGCGTTGTCGCTGGTGACCGACTGGTACGTGTGGGTCTTCTTCTTCGACGACCACTTCCTGGAACTGTTCAAGCGGACGCAGGACCGTGAGGGCGCGAAGGCGTACCTGGAGCGGCTGCCGGCGTTCATGCCGATGGATCTGGCCGACGGTTTCCCGGAGCCTCGGAATCCGGTGGAGGCGGGGCTCGCGGACCTGTGGGCGCGGACGGTTCCGGCGATGTCCGAGGACTGGCGGCGCCGCTTCGCGCTCTCCACGGAGAACCTGCTCAACGAGTCGATGTGGGAGCTGTCCAACATCAACGCGGGCCGCGTCTCCAACCCGCTGGAGTACATCGAGATGCGCCGCAAGGTCGGCGGCGCGCCGTGGTCGGCGGGGCTGATCGAGTACGCGGCGCAGGCCGAGGTGCCGGAGGCGGTGGCGTACTCGCGGCCCCTGCGCGTGCTGACCGACGCCTTCTCGGACGGCGTCCACCTGCGCAACGACCTCTTCTCCTACCAGCGGGAGGTCGAGGAGGAGGGCGAGCTGAGCAACGGCGTCCTCGTGCTGGAACGGTTCCTGGAGTGCACCACGCAGGAGGCGGCCGAGGCCGTCAACGACCTGCTGACCTCACGGCTCCAGCAGTTCGAGAACACCGCGCTGACCGAACTGGGGCCGCTCTTCGCCGACAAGGGGCTGAATCCGGCCGAGTCCGCCTCGGTGCTGGCGTACGTGAAGGGGCTCCAGGACTGGCAGTCGGGCGGCCACGAGTGGCACATGCGCTCCAGCCGTTACATGAACGAGGGCGCGGTCGACGGCGGGGAGGCACCGCCGACACCGGGTGGTTCGCCGGGGGCGCTGGCGGCGGCGCTGCTGGGCGGGACGCTGGGCACCTCCGCGCTGGACGTGCGGTCGTTCTTCGGGCGTCCGGCGCGGCAGCGGGCGCGCAGCTTCTCGCACGTGCCGTACCAGAGGACCGGGGCCTCCCTGCTGCCGGACTTCAAGCTTCCGTTCCCGACGCGGCTCTCGCCGGCGATGGAACAGTCCCGGGTCGACACGGTGGAGTGGGCGCACCGGATGGGGCTGCTCGTGCCGCAGCCGGGGGTGCCCGGTTCGGACGTGTGGGACGAGGAGGCGCTGGCCGGGTACGACTTCCCGCTCTGCGCGGCCGGGCTGCACCCGGAAGCCGACCTGGAGGAGCTGGACCTCGCCTCGCAGTGGCTGACCTGGGGCACGTACGGCGACGACTACTACCCGGCCGTCTTCGGCCGCACCCGGAACTTCGCCGGGGCCAAGGTCTGCACGGACCGGCTGCGGGACTTCATGCCGGTCGAGCAGCCGTCGGCGGGGCCGGTGCCGACCAGTGCCCTGGAGCGCTCGCTCGCCGACCTGTGGGTGCGGACCGCCTCGGCGATGCCGGAGAAGGCGCGCCGCGAGTTCCGTAAGACCATCGAGGTCATGCTCGACAGCTGGGTCTGGGAGCTGGACAACCAGGCGATCGGCCGCATCCCCGACCCGATCGACTACATGGAGATGCGCCGTGCCACCTTCGGCTCGGACCTGACGATGAGCCTGTGCAGGCTGCGCCACGGCAACATCGTGCCGGAGGAGGTGTACCGCTCGGGCACCGTCCAGGCGATGGAGAAGGCCGTCTCGGACTACGGCGCACTGATCAACGACGTCTTCTCTTACCAGAAGGAAGTGGAGTTCGAGGGCGAGATCCACAACGCCGTCCTCGTCACCCAGAACTTCTTCGACTGCGACTACCCGACCGGGCTGGCGTACGTGGACGCGCTGATGAACGCGCGGCTGGAACAGTTCCAGCACATCGTCGCCCACGAACTGCCCGTGCTGTACGAGGATTTCCAACTGGACGCGGCGGCCAGGAAGGTGCTGGACGGGTATGTGCGCCAGTTGGAGAACTGGCTGTCGGCCATCCTGACCTGGCACCGGGGCTGCGTGCGGTACAAGGAGGAGGACCTGAGCCACCACTCCCCCGGCGTGCGGCGCGTGATCGAGGCCGCGCCGCGCGGGATCGGGCCCAACGGGCTCGGCCCCTCGACGCTGGGCACGGCGGCCGCCCGGGTGTTCGCCGGGGGGTGAGCCGGGCCGGGGGCGCCGCTTCGTGCTGCGGGCGCCCCCGGACTCGTCACCGCTGAGCCGCCGGGGTCAGAAGCCGCCACCGAAGTCGCCGCCTCCACCGCCGAAACCGCCGCCGTCGCCGAAGCCACCGCCGAAGTCGCCGGGGTCGAAGTCGGAGCCGGAGACGTCGCCGCCCTCGTAACCGCCGCCCGCCCCGCCGTCGCCGAAGCCCTCGGCCGAGCCGTAGTCGGCGGCGTAGGCGGGGGTCATCATCATGTGGCCGAGCATCGTGCCGGCGAGCAGGCCCGGCAGCAGGCCGCCACCGAAGTAGCCGCCCGCCCACGGGCCGTACGCCGGACCTGCCTCCCAGTACGGGCGGCGGCCTCCCCCGTCGGACTCGACGGTGCGGATCTCGGGCGCCTCGCCCTGCTCCAGCCGCGCCTGGTCCGCCGCGCAGACGGGCACCTCTCGGGGCGCGCCGCCGGCCGGGGCCCAGGTGACGTCGGCGACCGAGAGGCCGTGGCGCGGGTCGAAGAAGCACGGCGAGCGGCGCACGGGCAGTTCGCGGCCATCGCGGCGGGCGTCGAGCACGGCGAGCGCGAACCGGCCGTCCTCCAGCGCCTTGGTCACCTCCCGCACGTCCTCGGGTTTCCCCGCGTGGTCCATGAGGGACTTGGCGTTCTCGTACGCGTCGAGGGCGCGCTCGTAGTCGCCGCGCATCTCGTCGGTGGCGCCGGGCTCCGAGGGCCGGAAGTCGAGCCGCTCCAGCTCTTCGCCGAACGCGGTGATGTCCTCGTCCACCACCACCCGCAGCTTGTCGAGCGCCTCCCGCTGGGCCTGCGCACGCCGGTTCTTGGTACGCCGCGTCAGCGTGTAGGCGGCACCGCCGACGACCACGGCGGCGATGCCGAGGCCGAGCCAGGTCGAGCCGGGTACGCCTTCGCGGGCGGACCAGGAGGCGGGGGCGCGGCCGCCCATGTTCTGGGTGGCGTTGCCGACCAGGCCGGAGAGCTGGTCGGCAGCCGGGGTGGTGCCCTGGAACCGGGACTGGAGGTTCTGGGTGGCCTGCGGGGACAGGACCGACCGGTCGGCGCGGACGTGCAGGTCGTCACCGATGCGCAGCACGTACAGGCCGGTGATGCCGGTGTCGCCGCGCAGGTCGTTCATCGTCCGGTCGACGTCGTCGGTGAAGGTGGCGGGGAGGACCGCGACGAAGATCGCCTTGTCGCTCTCCTGGATCTCCTGGGAGAGATCGCGCGCCTGGACGTCGGAGAGCTGGTCCGAGACGTCCGGGTCCACGAAGACGGGACCCTCGCGCCAGGCCGTGGCGACCTCGGAGACGGTCGCGCGGCCGGGGGCCCGCTCCGGGGCGGCGGCGACGGCCGGGGAGTGCGCGGACGGCGCGGCCGCGGCGGGCACGGCCGTCGCTCCGGCGGTGCCCAGCACGAGAAGAGGCCCGGACACCATGAGGGCGCCCCGGCGTACGGACTGGCGGACTGCGGCTCGCCTCATACCCCCACGCTAACCCGGGTCGGGGCGAAGCGCGTCGGACGGGCGGGCGGGAGGCCCGCGAGGCGGGGCGGCGGACGCGACCGGGCGGCGGGGCCGGGGAGGGCCCCGCCGCCTCGGCGGGGACTACTCGACGGGCGCGACGCCGGCCCGGAGCAGGCCGTAGGTGTAGGCGTCCTCCAGGGCGTGCCAGGAGGCGGCGATGACGTTCTCGGCGACGCCGACCGTGGACCACTCGCCGTCCCCGTCACCGGTGGAGATCAGGACCCGGGTGGTGGACTCGGTGCCGGAGCGGCCCTCCAGGATGCGGACCTTGTAGTCCCGCAGTTCGAACTTGGCGAGCTGCGGATAGATCCGCTCCAGGGCGACGCGCAGGGCGCGGTCCAGGGCGTTGACGGGGCCGTTGCCCTCGGCGGTGGCGAGGATGCGCTCGCCCTTGGCCCAGAGCTTCACGGTCGCCTCGTTGGCGTGCGTGCCGTCGGGACGGTCCTCGGTGATCGCCCGCCACGACTCGACGCGGAAGAACCGGGACGGGGCCTCGCCCTCCGCTCCCCCGTGGGCACCGCGGCGCAGCTCGTCGCGGAGGAGGAGTTCGAAGGAGGCGTCGGCGGCCTCGTAGGAGTAGCCGGCCAGCTCGCGCTCCTTGACCCGCTCCACGACACGGCCGACCAGGGCACGGTCCTCGCCGAGGTCGATCCCCAGCTCCTTGCCCTTCAGCTCGATGGAGGCGCGGCCGGCCATGTCGGAGACGAGCATCCGGATGCGGTTGCCGACCAGCTCCGGGTCGATGTGCTGGTACAGGTCGGGATCGACCTTGATCGCGGAGGCGTGCAGGCCGGCCTTGTGGGCGAAGGCGGAGACGCCGACGTAGGGCTGGTGCGTGGAGGGGGTGAGGTTGACGACCTCGGCGATGGCGTGCGAGATGCGGGTCATCTCGGCGAGGGCGCCCTCGGGCAGGACGGTGCGGCCGTACTTCAGCTCCAGGGCGGCGACGACCGGGAAGAGGTTGGCGTTGCCGACGCGTTCGCCGTAGCCGTTGGCGGTGCACTGGACGTGGGTGGCGCCCGCGTCGACGGCGGCGAGGGTGTTGGCCACGGCGCAGCCGGTGTCGTCCTGGGCGTGGACGCCGAGGCGTGCACCGGTGTCGGCGAGGACGGTGGCGGTGACGGCCTGGATCTGCGCGGGCAGCATCCCGCCGTTGGTGTCGCAGAGGACGACGACATCGGCGCCCGCCTCGCTCGCGGCCCGGACCACCGACTTGGCGTACGCCGGGTTGGCGGCGTAGCCGTCGAAGAAGTGCTCGCAGTCGACGAAGACCCGGCGGCCCTGGTCGCGCAGGTACGCCACGGTGTCGCGGACCATGGCGAGGTTCTCGTCGAGGGTGGTGCGCAGGGCCAGCTCGACGTGGCGGTCGTGCGCCTTGGCGACCAGGGTGACGACCGGGGCACCCGAGTCGAGGAGTGCCTTGACCTGGAGGTCGTCGGCGGCGCTGCCGCCCGCGCGGCGGGTCGCGCCGAAGGCGACGAGTTGCGCGTTGCGGAAGGTGATCTCCTCGCGGGCGCGGGCGAAGAACTCGGTGTCGCGCGGGTTCGCCCCGGGCCAGCCGCCCTCGATGAAGCCCACCCCGAAGTCGTCCAGGTGCCGGGCGATCGTCAGCTTGTCGGCGACGCTGAGGTTGATGCCCTCGCGCTGGGCGCCGTCGCGGAGCGTGGTGTCGAAGATGTGCAGGGGGCGCGCGACGGCGGCGTCCACGGCGGCGGTGTCCGGCACGGCGACGTGGGTTCCGGCGGACGCGGGGCGCGCCCCGTCACCGCCTCGTACGTCGCGCGCGACCTGCGGTTCCGTCGCGGCCGACGGGGCGCGGTCAGCGGGTTCCTCGGGGGTGGCCTGGCTGGTCATGCGGTGGTGACTCCTGTCGGGTGAGTGGCTCCGGAATGCTTGGCTCCACTTGCCCCCATCCTCTCGTGCGCCTCGCCGCGGCCCGGTCGGGGCCGACAAACGAAAAGACCCCTCGCGGGTGCGAGAGGTCTGCGCGCGGGTCTGGGGCACGGTGGCCGCGTCGCACGTGGTGGTGCGGGGCGGTCACTGCGGACCGGCGCGCCTGCTGCCGATAATCATGGCGAACGTGGGCACGGGACCAGTCTTCCACAGGGCGCCCGACCTCTGGTCGCCCGTCTCAGGATGCGAACGCGGCGTCTCCCGTGCGGCGGGTGGAGGGGGCGAAAGGCGCGAGGGCCCGCACAGCGAATCCCACGTCCTTCCCCCTCTCCCCCTCGTCCGGCTTCCGGTCCGCGCTCGCCTCGTCCCGGGGACTCCGCCCGCGCGGCCGAGAGCCCCCGAAGGCTCCGCCCACGGGTAGGGCGTCACCCCCGGTACGAAGACGCCGCGAGGCGTGGGGCCCGTGCCGTCGTCAGGCCAGGGCCCCACGGGGGTTCCCACGAGATCCGTCCCCTGGGGTCCCACGAGGTCCGCCCCCTGGGCTTCCCGGGAGGTCGGTCGCCACGGGTTCCCGGGGGGGGCCAGTCCCCACAGGTTCCCGGGAGGCCGGCCCACACAGGTCTCGGGAAGGTCAGTCCCCACAGGCCCCCGGGAGGTCAGTCCTCCGCCGCGTCGTCGGCTCCGTCGTCCAGGATGATGCGGATGACCCCGCCCTGGCTGGTGAGGTTGACCAGCCGACCGGCCACCCGCTGGTAGTAGGCGGTGGCCATGGCCCAGTCCACCGTGTTCACGGGGGCCTTCTCGATCCTCTCCCACAGCCCGATCAGGGCGGCCACCAGGGAGCGTCCCGACAGCGAGGTCCGGACGCGTCCGTCCTTGGTCTCCTCGACCTGGAAGGGATGCCGGAAGTGCTGGTGTCCGACGGCGAGGTCGGCGAACCACTCCCAGGTGTCGCGGTGCGCGAGGAGCTCGGCGGAGGCGAGACCGGCTGCCCGAAGCAGCAGCAGCCCGTGCTCGCCCTCGGGGCCGAGCCCCGCCTGTCCCGAGCGGCCCGGACCGCAGGGGTGCGGCGCCGCGGGCGCGGCGGCCTGCGGCCCGTCCCCTCGGTAGACGGCCCAGATCGCCGCCTTCAGGTCGTCGTGGTGCGGCGGGCGCTCGCCGCCGTCGAGGTCTGCCATGTCGTCCCCCCGAGAAATGCCGCCGGCTGCCGGATGCTGTTCGTTCCCACCGTGGGCGAAGGCGCCCCGCCCGTCCGCCCGGTGAACGGCCTTCGTGCCGCCCGCCCCCGAAGCCGCCTCGGGCTGGGTCGCCCGGTCTCGTTCCGCGAGTGCGCGGAGGAGCGGAACGACGGCGGACAGCTCGGCCACGCCCTCCCGGATGGCGCGCAGGTCGGCGTTGGCCTCCGTCTGGAGGCGGAGGCCCTGCCGGGTCTCTCCCCGCAGCCCCTTCAGCTCCCCCTGCGTCTGTTCCAGCGCTTCCTTCCACTGTCCGGTCGCCTCCGTGTGCGACACGGCCAGACCTTGCTGTGATTCATGGCACCGCTGCGCGGCCTCCAGTGCCGTTCGCAGCGCTTCCCGTATGCCTGAGAGTTCCTGGAGGACCTCTGGCTTCCACCTCATGCGTACCTCTTGTTACTCAGTGTTGCGACCGGTCGTATCTCCCCATCAATCACCTGGGAAACACGCCGGTTTCCGGCCCTTCTCCGGCAACCGGATCGGGCCATCGCATGAGCGGCCGAGCCTCCGTCCCCACCGTGCCGGCCGTGCCGGTCCCCAGGCGGCGCGACCCTGCCTGGAGCACCCCGCGCTCGGGCCCGGCGAAGAGCGGCCCCGCCGGTCCGCACTCGGACCGGCGGGGCCGCTCTTCGGTGATCAGGTTCAGCCCAGCGGGTGCATCCACCCGTGCCGGTCCTCCGCGCGCCCCGTCTGGAGGGCGAGGAGGGCCTCGCGGAGGCGGAGGGTGACCTCGCCGGGTTCACCGTCGCCCTGGGTCCACTCGTCGGTGGCGGTCTTGACCCTGCCGACGGGGGTGATGACGGCGGCGGTGCCGCAGGCGAAGACCTCGGTGAGGGCGCCGCTGCGGCTGTCCTCGCGCCACTGGTCGATGGAGACGCGACCCTCCTCCGCCTGGTGGCCGAGGTCGGCGGCGAGGGAGAGGAGGGTGTCACGGGTGACGCCGGCGAGGAGGGAGCCGGTGAGGGCGGGGGTGACGAGACGATCGCCGTAGACGAAGCAGAGGTTCATGCCGCCCAGTTCCTCGACCCACTTGTGCTCGACGGCGTCGAGGTAGGCGACCTGGTCGCAGCCCTCGGCGGCGGCCTCGGCCTGGGCGAGGAGGGAGGCGGCGTAGTTGCCGCCGGTCTTGGCGTCGCCGACGCCGCCGGGGACGGCGCGGACGCGGTTCTCGGAGAGCCAGATGGAGACGGGCTTGACGCCGCCGGGGAAGTACGCGCCGGCCGGGGAGGCGATGACCACGAAGAGGTACTCGTCGGCGGGCCTGACGCCGAGGCCGACCTCCGTGGCGATCATGAAGGGCCGCAGGTAGAGCGACTCCTCACCGCCGTGCGGCGGGACCCATGCCTTGTCCTGGGCGACCAGCAGGTCGCACGCCTCGATGAAGGTCTCGACGGGCAGCTCGGGCATGGCCAGACGGCGCGCGGAGGCCTGGAAGCGGCGGGCGTTGGCGTCGGGGCGGAACGTCGCCACGGAGCCGTCGGGGCGGCGGTACGCCTTCAGGCCCTCGAAGATCTCCTGGGCGTAGTGCAGGACGTTGGTGGCGGGGTCGAGGGAGAGCGGTCCGTAGGGGACGAGCTGGCCGTCGTGCCAGCCGCGGCCCTCGGTCCACTTCACGGTGACCATGTGGTCGGTGAAGTGCCGGCCGAAGCCGGGGCGGGCGAGGATCGCCTCGCGCTCGGCCGCCGGGAGCGGGTGCGCGGAGGGCTTCAGTTCGATCGTCGGCGTCGTCATGAGTGGTGTCCTTCACGTGTGGTGGTGACGGACCGCGCTCACGCCCGTACCTCTGCGTGGCGTGCGGCCGGGGTGCTGTCTCGCACTCCGGTCCGCTGCGTGCCACACGGACGTCCGGTATCGCCTCATTCTCCGCGGCCCCACGTTCGATTATCGCGCCGGAAGGGGCGGTGAGGGAACGCCGGGGAGGCCCCCTCCCCCGCCGTCCGTGTCGCGTGCGGCGACGCGCCGGGCGGAGGACGGTGGGGAAACGGGAGGACGAAACGGTGGGCGCGGGGCCGCGGCGCGCACGGCGCGGGGGCGGTACGCGGGCGGGACGGGGTGAGCGCGGGCTCTGGGTGCCGGCACCCGGGGCCGCCCATGGGGAAGCCGCCGGGTTGTCCCGTGGGGACCCGGCGGCTTCGGGGTGCGTGCGCCGGGTCAGCCGGCTACTCGTCCGGCGAGCGCGTCGCCGACGGCGTCGGTGGACCGCGCGGTGCCGTCGCGCTCCGCGAGGTCGGCGGAGACGGCCTCCTCGATGCGGGCGGCCTCGGCCTCGTAGCCGAGGTGCCGCAGCAGGAGGGCGACGGAGAGGATGGTGGCGGTCGGGTCGGCCTTGCCCTGTCCGGCGATGTCGGGGGCGGAGCCGTGGACCGGTTCGAACATCGACGGGAACTCACCCGTCGGGTTGACGTTGCCGGAGGCGGCCAGGCCGATGCCGCCGGTGACGGCCGCGGCGAGGTCGGTGATGATGTCGCCGAAGAGGTTGTCGGTGACGATGACGTCGAACCGCTCCGGCTGGGTGACGAAGAAGATCGTCGCGGCGTCGACGTGCAGGTAGTCGGTGGCGACGTCGGGGTACTCGGCGGCGACCTTGTCGAAGGTGTTCTTCCAGAGGTGCCCGGCGAAGACCAGCACGTTGTTCTTGTGGACCAGCGTGAGCTTCTTGCGAGGGCGTGCCTGGGCGCGGGCGAAGGCGTCGCGGACGACGCGCTCCACGCCGTACGCGGTGTTGACGCTGACCTCGGTGGCGACCTCGGCGGGGGTGCCGGTGCGCAGCGAGCCGCCGTTGCCCGTGTACGGGCCCTCGGTGCCCTCGCGGACCACCACGAAGTCGATCTCCGGACGGCCGGCCAGCGGGGTGGCGGTGTTCGGGAAGAGCTTCGAGGGGCGGAGGTTGACGAAGTGGTCGAAGGCGAAGCGGAGCTTCAGCAGCAGGCCGCGCTCCAGGACGCCGGAGGGGACCGAGGGGTCGCCGATGGCGCCGAGGAGGATCGCGTCGTGCTGCTTGAGCGCCTCCAGCTCCGCGTCGGGCAGGGTCTCCCCCGTACGGTGCCAGCGGCGCGCGCCGAGGTCGTACTCCTTGGTCTCCAGCTTCACATCCTCGGGGAGGACGGCGTTGAGGACCTTCAGACCCTGGGCCACGACCTCCTGGCCGATGCCGTCACCGGGGATCACTGCGAGATTGATGCTGCGAGACATGGTCGCACCCTACTCCTCGTCCCACGGGGTGACACGGACCGTCCATGATGCGGACGGTCGGCGAGTCCGGGGCGGTACACGCCTCCCGCCCGGCACCGAGGGCCGGGCGGGTGCGGGGCCGAGCGGCTCAGTGACCGGTGGCGCCGCCGTTGTCGCGGCGGTCCAGGGCTCGCTGGAGGGCCGCGGCGGCGTTGCGGCGGTCGGTCTCGGTGGCCCGGTGGGCGCGGCGGGAGCGGCGGGCGGCGGAGGTCGTCTCTGCGGACATGGGGAGACTCCTTTGAGATCGCTGGGATCGCTGGGGCCGGACGGAATCGCCGGGAACGGCGGGTGGCGCTGGGCCTGAGGGGACGGGGCACACGCTTCGGACCGCCCCGGGGACCGCCGGCGCCGCACGGGACGGCTCCGGCCCCGGTACGGCGCCGGCGGGACGGCGCGGACCGGTCCGCGCACCAGGATCGAGAACCCCGCGACCGGAACCCGCGGCCACGAGGGCGGCCACCGGGCGATCGCACGGGAGGTCGAAGCGCCGGAAGGGACGGGGCTCCGGGCCAGCAGGGATTGCCTGCTCGTGGCGCGGGGCGCATCCGTCATTCGCTGGTTCCAGCGAGACGTTCGGCTCCTACAAAGCTAGACCCGGGGCGCGCTTCTGTCTCCACAGTTACTCGGACTTCCTACTATCTGAGACGGCTTCTTCCGGACACGCCCCCGGTGAGCCGCCCGCGCGCCCCTTCCGCGCCAGCTCACGCCGGGTTTTCCCTGGACAGAACGGCATCCTCCGGAAGAGTGGCCCGTCCCACACCGCCCCGCTCCCGCACCCCGGCCGGCGTACTCAGGGCCTCTGAGTACCCGCACCGTTCCGGCGGCCCCACCCCGGCGGGAGAGTCGGTCCCATGTACGGCCTCTACGCACTCAAGCCCTGGTACGCGGCCCGGCTCGCCGGTGTGCGCGGGGCGCTCGCCCGGCGCCGGGTCTCCCCCGACGCCCTCACCGCCGCCGGGATCGGCGCGGCCTCGGCGGCCGGCGCCGCCCTCGCGCTGCTCCCGGCGGGCTGGGCGGGCGCGCCCGTCGCGGTGCTGCTCGCGGCACGGCTCGCCTGCGCCAACCTCGACGGCGCGCTGGCCCGCGACACGGGCCGCAGCACCCGGCGCGGCGCCCTGCTCAACGAGACGGGTGACCGGGCCGCCGACCTCGTGGTCGTCGCGGCCTTCTGGCCCCTGGCACCGGGCTGGCTGGTCGCGCTGGCCGCCTGCGCGGCGACGCTGCCCTCCTGGGTGTCCCTGGCCGGGGCGGCCACCGGGGCCGTCCGGCTCAACGGCGGGCCGGTCGGCAAGACGGAGCGCTGCCTGCTCGCCGTCGTGGCCGCCGCCACCGGCTGGTACGCCCCGGTCCTCGCGGTGCTCGCCGTGGGCTCCGCCGCCACGGCCGTGCTGCGTGGGGCGCGCCTGTGGCGGGAGCTGGGGGCGGCCGACCGCGACGGGCGCGCGTCGGGCGAGGGGCTCCGCGCCCGCCCCGCGCCCGCGCCCGCGCTCAGCCCCGCCGCACCGTGCCCGCCCGGCGCGCCGGCCACATCCACGACCACGACCACGGGGAGAACGCGATGACCGCCGCCCTCGCCACCGCCGAGCTCCTGGCTCGCGCGGCCCCCGTCGTCGGCGGCGCGCTGGGCCTCGGCGGGGTCGCCGTCGCCGCCCTCCCGGCCCGGGTGCGGCTCCGCACCGAGCTGCGGCGACGGTGGCGTACCTGGGCGCTGGCGGCGCCGCTCTTCCTGGGAGCGTTCCTCGCGGGCCCGCCCGGGGCGTTCGCTCTGGCGGCGGGGCTCGGGGTGGTGGCGGTCGCCGAGTACGCGCGGCTGGCCGGGCTCGGCCGGGGCGAGGGGGCGGTGCTGACCGGGGCGGCGGTGCTGCTGCCACTGCTGGCCTGGCGGGCGCCGGAGCGGCTGGGCCTCCCGGCGGTGGCGCTGCTGCTGGTCGCGGCGGCACTGCCCGCGCTGCTGGACGGCGACGCGGAACGAGGCTTCACCCGGGCGGGGCGCACGCTCCTCGGACTGCTGTGGATACCGGTGGCGCTCTGCGGTCTGGTCCTGCTGGGCCCGGCGGCGCTCGCGGTGGGCGTGGCCGTGTCGTTCGGGGATGTCGGCGCGTGGTGCGGCGGGACGGCGCTGGGCCGCCGGGGGCCGCCGGCCCGGCCGCTGTCGCCGCTCTCCCCGGCGAAGAGCTGGGCGGGTGTGCTGGGCGCGGCGGTGGCGACGGGCGCGGTGCTGGCCGCGCTGGGAGCCTGGTCGGCGGGGCTGTGGGCGGCGGCGCTCGGCGGCTGCGTCCTCGGGGACCTGCTGGAGTCGATGGTGAAGCGCGAGGCGGGGGTGAAGGACGCGGGGAGCTGGCTGCCGGGTTTCGGCGGGCTCCTCGACCGGATCGACTCCCTGCTCGTCGCGCTCGCCCTGGCCGGGATGGTGACGGCGTGAGCGCGGCCGGCGGGCTCACGGCGGCGCCCCGCACCGTACGCCGCGTGCCCCGGGCGGGCGCCCTGCTGCGCCGCCTGCTCTGGTGGTGCGTCCTGAGCCTTACCGGCGGGGTGGAGCGGCGCGGTGCGCTGCCGCCGGGCGGCTGCGTGGTGGTCGCGAACCACGCCTCGCACGCCGACACGGCCGCTCTGCTCGCCACGCTGGACGCGCGGCACGCCCCGCTGATCGGCGCCGCCGCCGACTACTGGTTCGCCTCCCCCTGGCGCCGCCGGGTCTGCGGGCGGCTGGCGGCGGGCTTCCCGGTACGCAGGACCGGTGGCGGCCTCGGCGACCTGCTGGAGCGGACCGCGGAGCTGCGCGCGGGCCGCGCCGTGGTGCTGTTCCCCGAAGGGACGCGAGGCGCGGACGACGGGCGGCTCGGCACCTTCCACCGGGGCGCGCTGCTGCTGGCCCGGGAGGCGGGCGTGCCGGTGGTGCCGGTCGGCATCGCGGGGACGGGGCGGCTGCTGCCCAAGCACGGCCGGCTCCGTCCGGCGCTGGTCCGGGTCCGCGTCGGCGCCCCGCTCGACGCGTCGGCGGGCCCGGAGGAGGCCCGCGAGGCGGTCGGGGCGCTGCACGCCCGTACCCTCGCGGAGCCGCTGCGGGACTCGGCCGTGCGGCGACGGGTGGCGGCGCTGGTCTCCCGGCGCGGCGCGCTGCTCGCGTTCGTGTGGGCGTGCGCGGAGGCGTTGAGCTGGCCGCTGATGCCCGAGCTGCTGCTGGGCGTCGTGTGCGCGGCGGTGCCCCGCTCGGCGCTGCGGGTGTCGTCGGCGGCGCTCGCCGGGAGCGTGGCCGGCGGCCTGCTGGCACTGCACCTGGCGGCGGCGGGCGCCGACCTGCCCGCGCCGCTGACCACGGACCGGATGCGGAGCGAGGCCCGCGTGACGCTGGAGCGGGACGGCGCCCGGGCGGTCCACGCCCAGCCCTGGAACGGCGTCCCCTTCAAGGTGTACGCCGCCGAGGCGGGCCGGGCCCGGACGGATGCCGGGGCGTGGCTGGCGCACAGCACGGCGGCGCGTGGCGTCCGGACGCTCGGCGTGGGCGCCGCGTTCGGCCTCCTCGGTTTTCTGCTGCACCGGCTGCGGCGGTTGTACGGGGTGTACCTCGTACTGCTCGGTGGCGGGTTCGCGGTGGGGCTGGGGCTGATCGTGCGGGGCTGGGCGTGAGGCGGCGTGCCCCGCCCCGGTGTCAGCCCCGGGCCTGTCCCGTGGCCCGGGCCTGTAGCGCCGCGACGGTCGTCCCGGGCACTCCGGCGGCGGCCAGGTAGGCGGCGCCGTCGAACCAGCGGGCGACTTTGAGCATCTCGGCGTAGGGGCTGGTGGCGTGGGCCCGGTAGGCGGCGGCCTGCCGGGCGGCCTCCTCGGCGCGGCCCATGGCGGTGAAGACGGGGGTCATCCGCTCCTCGCTGAGGGCGTAGTCGGCGGCGATCTCCTCGGGGGTGGCGCCGGCGAGGGAGAGCAGGAGCAGGGAGACGAGGCCGGTGCGGTCGCGTCCGGCGGCGCAGTGGAAGGCGACGCCGCCCGGCGCGGCGGCGAGGGCCTCGGCGCTGGCGGCGACGCGCTCGGGGAAGCGGTCGAGGAACGGCCGGTAGTGCAGGGGGGTGCCAGCGCCAGTCGGTGAACCAGGGCTCCCGGAAGGCGGTGTCCTCGATGTCCTCCAGCGGGAGGCGCACGGTGGTGATCCCGTCGGGACGGGGCGTGGCGTCGGTGCCTTGTTCGTCGTCGTTGCGCAGGTCGAGGACGGTGCGTACGCCGTGGGCGTGGGCGGCGGCCCAGCCGTCGGCGGTGAGCTTCTCGACGGAGTCGGCGCGGACGAAGGCGCCGGGGTGTGGCGGCCGAGGCCGCCGAGGTCGCGGACGTTGAAGCAGCCGTCCCGGATCAGGTGGCGGTGGGTGTGCGGATCGGGCGGCGCGGCGGCGGTCATGGCGGGGTCCCCTCCCTCGTCACCCGGCGGCCCGTGGCGCCGCCTGGACACCGGCAGCGTAGAGGTGCCGGCGCCGGACATGACACCGCCCCCGTCCGGTCGGGGGTACCGGGCGGGGGCGGGACAGGGGGGGACCACCGCGTGGGGCGGCGGCCCGGTGGGCCGGAAGGTCAGCCCATGTGCGGGTAGCGGTAGTCGGTCGGCGGGACCAGCGTCTCCTTGATGGCGCGGGTCAGCGTCCAGCGCATCAGGTTCTGCGGGGCGCCGGCCTTGTCGTTGGTGCCGGAGGCGCGGCCGCCGCCGAAGGGCTGCTGGCCGACGACGGCGCCGGTCGACTTGTCGTTGATGTAGAAGTTCCCGGCGGCGTAGCGGAGCTTGTCCATCGTGTACGCGGCGGCCGCGCGGTCGCCCGCGATGACCGAACCGGTCAGCGCGTAGTCGGAGACCGACTCCATCTGGTCGAGCATCGCCTCGTACTGGTCGTCCTCGTAGACGTGGACGGCGAGGATCGGGCCGAAGTACTCGGTGGTGAAGACCTCGTTCTCCGGGTCCGTGCAGGCGATGACGGTCGGGCGGACGAAGTAGCCGACCGAGTCGTCGTAGGTGCCGCCCGCGATGACGGTGCAGGTCGGGTCGGCGGCGGCGCGGTCGATGGCGGCCTTGTTCTTGGCGAAGGACCGCTCGTCGATGACGGCGCCGATGAAGTTCGACAGGTCGGTGACGTCACCCATGGTGATGGCGTCGACCTCGGCCGCGAACTCCTCCTTGAAGCCGTTGTTCCAGATCGAGGCCGGAACGTAGGCGCGCGAGGAGGCCGAGCACTTCTGGCCCTGGAACTCGAAGGAGCCGCGGGTCAGGGCGGTCTTGAGGATCGCCGGGTCGGCGCTCGGGTGGGCGACGACGAAGTCCTTGCCGCCGGTCTCGCCGACGAGGCGCGGGTAGGTGCGGTACTTCTCGATGTTGTTGCCGACCGTCTTCCACAGGTGCTGGAAGGTCCTGGTCGAGCCGGTGAAGTGGATGCCGGCCAGGTCGCGGTGGTTCAGGGCGACCTCGGAGACGGCGAGGCCGTCGCCGGTGACCAGGTTGATGACGCCCTTCGGCAGCCCGGCCTCCTCCAGCAGCTGCATGAGCAGCACGGCGGCGTGGGTCTGCGTCGGGGACGGCTTCCACACGACGACGTTGCCCATCAGCGCGGGCGCGGTCGGCAGGTTGGCGGCGATGGCCGTGAAGTTGAACGGCGTGATCGCGTAGACGAAGCCCTCCAGCGGGCGGTGGTCCATGCGGTTCCACACGCCCTGGGAGTTGGCCGGGGGCTGCTCGGCGAGGATCTGGCGCGCGTAGTGCACGTTGAAGCGCCAGAAGTCGACCAGCTCGCAGGGGGTGTCGATCTCGGCCTGCTGGGCGGTCTTGGACTGGCCGAGCATGGTGGAGGCGGCCAGCGTCTCGCGCCAGGGGCCGGACAGCAGCTCGGCGGCGCGCAGGATGATCGCGGCGCGGTCGTCGAAGGACATGGCGCGCCAGGCCGGGGCGGCGGCGAGGGCCGCGTCGACGGCGTCCTGGGCGTCCTGCTCGGTGGCGTTGGCGCCGGTGCCGAGGACGGCCTGGTGGTTGTGGGGCTGGACGACCTGGAACTTCTCACCGGCGCCGAGGCGCTTGACGCCGCCGATGGTCATCGGCAGCTCGATGGGGTTCTCGGCCAGCTCCTTGAGCTTGGCCTCCAGACGGGCACGCTCGGGGGAACCGGGGGCGTAGCCGTGGACCGGCTCGTTGACCGGGGTGGGGACCTTGGTCACTGCGTCCATGGGTCTCGTGACTCCTTTGGTGCGGTTGGGATCTGCCGTCGGGAGGGACTCAGCCCTTGGTGAGCATCGAGCGGAGGAAGAAGAGGAGGTTGGCCGGCTTCTCGGCGAGGCGCCGCATGAAGTAGCCGTACCAGTCGGTGCCGTACGCGGTGTAGACACGCATACGGTGGCCCTCGGCGGCGAGGCGGTGGTGCTCGTCGCTGCGGATGCCGTACAGCATCTGGAACTCGTAGTCGTCGAGCTTGCGCCCTGCGCGGTGGGCCAGCTCCTGCGCGATGGCGACCAGCCGCGGGTCGTGCGAGCCGACCATCGGGTAGCCGTCGCCCTCCATGAGGATGCGCAGCACGCGGACGTACGCCTTGTCGATGTCGGCCTTGTCCTGGTAGGCGACGGAGGCGGGCTCCTTGTAGGCGCCCTTGACGAGGCGGACGCGGCTGCCGGCGGCGGCCAGGCGGCGGGCGTCGTCCTCGGTGCGGAAGAGGTACGACTGGATGACGCAGCCGGTCTGCGGGAAGTCCTTCCGCAGCTCCTCGTGGATGGCGAACATCGAGTCGAGGGTGGTGTGGTCCTCGGCGTCGAGGGTCACGGTGGTACCGATCGCGGCGGCGGCCTCGACGACGGGGCGCACGTTGGCGAGGGCCAGCTCGTGGCCGTTCTCCAGCGCCTGGCCGAACATCGAGAGTTTCACCGACATCTCGGCCTTGGTGCCGTGGCCGAGCCGCTTGAGGTGGCCGATCAGCTCCAGGTAGGCGTCGCGGGCGGCGGCGGCCTGCTCGGGCGTGGTGATGTCCTCGCCGACCACGTCCATGGTCAGCTCCAGGCCGCACGCGACGGCCTCCTCGATGATCGGCACGATCGCGTCGACCGTCTCACCGGGGATGAAGCGGTCGACGACCTGCTTGGTGACGGGGGCGGCCGACACGAGGCGGCGCATTCTGTCGCTGCGCGACGCGGCGAGGATCACGGGACCCAGCATCGGGCACCTCCACATTGCACGAGAGATGGGCCGCCCCTCCCCGCGACCGGCCTTTGCGGGGCGTACGGCGCGAGTGCGCCCACACGGGGCACATCGGGAACAGCATGTTCAACCACCCTGAATCTAAGGATGCCGCCGAGCCCGTGCCATCTACAGCTGTCACGCATCCGTGGCCGCGATCTCAGACATATGTATGAAGCGCGGCGCGCGCCGGGTCACAATGGGGGCGTGCGCAGCGACTACCAGGAACTGGTCGACGAGATCTCCGAGCTGCTCGGCGCCCCGGCCACGCTGGAGAACCGGGACTTCGAGCTGATCGCCTTCGGCTCCCACGAGGGCGGTGGCGACCTGGACACCGACGCCCTGGACCCGGTCCGCACCCGCTCGATCCTCACCCGCCGCTCCACCGCCCAGGTCCGCGCCTGGTTCGAGGCGTACGGCATCGCCCGCGCCACCGGCCCGGTGCACATCCCGGCCTCCCCCGAGGCGGGCGTGCTGCGCGGGCGGATCTGCCTGCCGGTACGCCATCGGGGGATCGTCCGGGGGTACGTCTGGCTGCTGGACACCGATCCGCGCCCCTCGCCGGAGCAGCTCGACGCGGCGATGGCGGTCACCGCCCGCATCGGCACCCTGCTGGCGGACGAGGCGTCCGCCGGGGAGGACGTGACCCGAGAGTTCCGGGCCGTGCTGACCGCCGGCCCGGGCTGGCAGCACGACCAGGCGCACGCCGCTCTGCGTGCCGCCCTCGGCCCGGAGGCGGACCGGCTGCACGCGGTGGTCTGCGTCGGCCCGTGGCCCTTCGACGAGCCCCCCGGCGTGGGCCGCCTGCCCGGCGCGGCGGCACTGTGCGTACTGCCGGCGCCGTCCGGGAGCGAGACGGCCTTCGGGGCGCCGGCCGCCCCGGGGGCGCCCGTGCCCCGCGACGACGCCGACCCGCCCGGACCCGCCCCGGCGGTCCTCGCCGCCCTGGTCCGGCTGCGCACGCCGGGGGCGCTCGGCCCCGCCGAGACCGCCGCCGAGCGCCTGCGCGCGCTCTCCGGGGCGACCTCCGCCGGAGTGGGGACGCCGCGCACGGGCATGGCCCAGACGGCGCGCGCCTGGCACGAGGCGGTCGCCGCGGCGCGTGCCGCGCACGCCGAACCCCGGCTGGGCCCCGTCGCCCACTGGTCCGCCCTCGGCCCGTACCGCCTGCTGACCGCCCTCTCGGCGCCCACCGCGGCCGACCCCGCCACCGCCCCGCTGCTGGCGGTGGCGCACCGGGAACTGGCCCGCACCGCCGAGACGTACCTCGACCACGCCGGGCAGGCGGGCCGCACCGCCGCTGCCCTCGGCGTCCACCGCCAGACCCTGTACTACCGCCTTTCCCGCGTCGAGCAACTCACCGGTCTCGACCTCGACGACGGCGAGGACCGTCTCCTCCTCCACATGGCCCTGAAGGCGGCCCGGCTCTGACGGCGGTCCCCGCACCGGGCCGCGCCGCGCGGTCATTTCGGCGAACGCGCAGGTCGCGCGCCCCGTACGGGGCGGCCGCCGGGCCCCGCCGAGCGTGCCTCCGCACCCGGCACGGCGCGCCCGCCGCGCCCCCGCGCGGCAGCGCCACCCCCTGCCCGCCCGCCGCGCCCGTCCCCGCGGCGGGCCCGCCCTGGCGGCCCTCTTCGCGGCCGGCCGCCGCGACGCCCTCACCGAACGGCCACGCGTCGAGCGGGCTCGCGCACGGGGTTCCCTCGGCGAGGCGGCGCTGGGAACGACGGCCGAGGCGGGCGACGCGCGGGGCGCCCAGGGCGCCGATGAGCCGGTGGGCCTCGCCCCCTGGCCGCGCCCGCGCCGGTACCCGACCCGCGCCGCCCGACCCGCCGCCCGACCCGCCGCCGCCCGTCGCGCCCTGCCGGCCGCACGGTCCCGGCTGCCGGCGCCGCGCCGGGAGGGCCGCCCGCTGAGCCGGACGCGCCGGCTGCCGCACGAGCCGGTGGTGGTCGCCGGCGGGCGCCCGGGCCGGGGCGTTACGCGGAGCCTCTACGGGGCGCATTCCGGGCCGCCGCGCCGGGGGCCGAGGTGGTGGTGGCGTTCATCGACCGGTCCGTCGAGGCGTTCCGGAAGGTGCGCGTGGAGGGTTTCGGCGTGGCGGTGCCAGGCGGGTACGAGGCAGGCGGACGCGCGTAGGAGGTGGTGGGCGCCGCGAGCGGGCCCGCCTCCCGGCGGCGCCGGGCGTCCCGGCGCCGCCGCTGGATAGGCTTCCCCCCGTGACCAGCGCGCACCCGACCCCCCGAGCCGAGAGCAGGAGCAGGACGGGCACCAAGGGGGTGGCCCGCGCCGACCGGGAGCGGCAGATCGTCCGGCTCGCCGTCGAGGAGTTCGGGGTGCAGGGGTACGCGCGCGCCTCGGTGGCCGCCGTCGCGGAGCGGGCCGGCATCTCCAAGCCGTTGATCTACACCTACTTCGCCTCGAAGGACGGCCTCGCCGCCGCGGGCGCCCACTACGCGGGGAGCCTGCTGGTGAGCGAGGTGGAGGCGGCGCAGACGGCGACCACCGCCGAGGCACGCGCGCTGGACACGCTCGCGGCGATCTTCTCGGTGATGGACCACTGCCGCCGGGCGTGGACGGTGGTGCACGACACGACGCTGCCGGAGGGCGGCGCGGCGTACGCGGCGGCGGCGCGGTACCGCGAGCGGCTCGCGGAGATGGGCGCCGTCGGCACGGCGGAGATCCTGCGCGCCGCGGGCGACGACGACCCGCTCGACCACGAGTTGCTGAGCGCGGTGTGGCAGCACGCGGTCACCGCCGTCGTCCAGTGGTGGCTGGACCACCCCGAGCAGACGGCCGCCGACATGTCGGCCCGCGCCGCCCGGATGCTGCACGTCGTCCTGGGCCCCCGGACCTGACCTGACACCCCGGCACCGAGGCTCTTCCGCGGGAACGCTCCGGGAACCGGCCACGGACCGTCGCGGCACACCCATTGACCGCGAATTGACCTCTGAGTAACTTACTCCCGAGTCAATTCCCGCCCGGGCCGACCCGAGGAGCCGCGATGCTGTCCGACCTGTGGGACGTGATCAACACCCCGTTGCTCTACGCCACCCCCTTCTTCGCCCTGTTCGCCGGTATCGAACTCGCCTCGTTCGTCCTGCTCGACCGGGCCGAGCGCCGCCAGGGGCCGGCCGCCGGGCGCCCGGCGGCCGACCGGGTGAAGGGCTACGCCTGGCCGGACTCCCGCACCAACCTGGTGATGGGCATGGGCTCCCTCGTCTCCACCGCCGTACTGAAGGCCGCCACCCTGGTCCTCTTCGTCTACCTCTACGCCGCCTTCGCGCCCTGGCACCTGCCGACCGACACCTGGTGGAGCTGGGTCCTGCTGCTGATCGCCGTGGACCTCGCCTGGTACCTGAACCACCGCTTCTCGCACCGGGTGCGGATCGGCTGGGCCGGGCACCAGGCCCACCACTCCAGCGAGTACTTCAACTTCACCACCGCCGTCCGCCAGAAGTGGAACCCCTGGTCGGAGGCGATCTTCTGGGCGCCGCTCCCCCTGCTCGGCTTCGCCCCCTGGACCATCTACGTGGCCTTCTCCCTCAACCTCATCTACCAGTTCTTCACCCACACCGAGGCCGTCGGCAAGCTCCCCCGGCCCGTCGAGTTCGTCCTCAACACCCCCTCGCACCACCGCGTCCACCACGCGAGCGACCCGGAGTACCTGGACAAGAACTACGGCGGCATCCTCATCGTCTGGGACCGCCTCCTCGGCACCTTCCAGGAGGAGACGCACCGCCCCACCTACGGCCTGACCAAGCCCGTGGACACGTACAACGTCTTCAAGCTCCAGTACCACGAGTACGGCAACATCCTCGCCGACGTACGCGCGGCGCCCCGGTTCCGCGACAAGCTCGGCCACGTCTTCCGGCCGCCGGGATGGAAGCCCACTCCCCCCGCCGGGGCGGACGACGGCGGTGCGCTCGCGCCCGCCGGCGGCAGCTGAGTTCCGACCGGACCGGGCGGCGCCACGGTGGTACGGTGGCGCAGCCCGTTCCGGGCCTCGACCGAGGAGGTGAGACCGATCCCCGTGCGTATCCACCGGGTGTTCCCGTCCGTCTCGCCGTCGGCCCTGCGCCGTTAGAGCCGCGCGGAAGCACACCGAAGCTTCCGAAAGGCCGTCATGTCCTCCTCCCGCAGCACCTCTCCGCCCTCCGGCGCCCCCGCCGGGCCGGGCACCCCCGCTCCCCCCGCTCCTCTCCCGCGCGCGGCCGTCGCGGCGGCCACCGTCCGGCTGCGCGCGGCCGGCTGTGTCTTCGCCGAGGAGGAGGCGGCCCTGCTCGCCGAGGCGGCGGCCTCCGGTGAGGGCGAGGGGCTCACCGCGCTCGACCGGCTGGTGGCGCGGCGGGCCGCCGGGCACCCGCTGGAACACGTCGTCGGCTGGGCCGACTTCGCCGGCCTGCGGATCGCGGTGGGACCGGGGGTCTTCGTCCCCCGGCGGCGCACCGAGTTCCTGCTCGCCCTCGCCCGCGATCTGCTCGCCCTCGCCCCGGACCCCGTTCCCGTGGTCGTCGACCTGTGCTGCGGCTCCGGTGCCGCGGCCGCGGCGCTGGCCGCGTCGGGCCGCGCCACCGAGGTGCACGCGGCCGACATCGACCCCGTCGCCGTCGCCTGGGCGCGCCACAACCTGGGCGGAACGGGCGCGGTCCACGAGGGCGACCTGTACGCGGCGCTCCCCGCCACCCTGCGCGGCCGGGTCGCGGTCCTGGTCGCCAACGTGCCCTACGTGCCGACCGCCGACCTGCCCCTGCTGCCCGCCGAGGCCCGTACCCACGAACCCCTCGTCGCCCTCGACGGCGGCGGCGACGGCCTGGCGGTGCTGCGGCGGGTCGCCGCCGGGGCGGCCGGCTGGCTCGCCCGGGGCGGCACCCTGCTGGTCGAGACGACCGGGCGGCAGGCCGGGGCCGCCCGCGAGGTGCTGGGCGCGGCGGGGCTGGCCCCGGCCCTCCACCACGACGAGGACCGGGCCGCCACGGTGCTCACCGGCACCCGCCCCGCCTGACCGCACGCCGCAGGGCCCGCACCGCCGGGACGGTACGGGCCCTGCGGGCCGCTGCGGGAGGGGTCAGTCGCCGAGGTCGACCGCGCGGGCCACCGACGCGCCGATCTCACCGGCCAGTTCGGTCAGGACGGCCTGCGAGACGCTGTCGTCCACCGTCAGGACGGCGAGCGCCTCGCCTCCGACCGTGGCACGCGAGACCTGCATACCGCCGATGTTGACACCGGACTCGCCGAGGACGCGGCCCACGGTGCCGACCACGCCGGGACGGTCCTCGTACCTGAGGACGACCATGTGGTCGGCGAGCGAGAGGTCCACGTCGTGCTCGCCGATGGCGACGATCTTCTGGAGGTGCTTCGGCCCGGCCAGCGTGCCGGAGACGGAGACCTCCTGGCCGCCGGTGAGGGTGCCGCGCACGGTCACCACGTTCCGGTGGTCGGGCGACTCGCTGCTGGTGGTCAGCCGCACCTCGACGCCGCGCTCCTGCGCGAACAGCGGGGCGTTGACGTAGCTGACGGTCTCGTCGACGACGTCCTCGAAGACACCCTTGAGGGCGCTGAGCTCCAGCACCTTCACGTCGTGCTGGGTGATCTCGCCGTACACCTCGACGTCCAGGCGGGAGGCGACCTCGCCGGCGAGCGAGGTGAAGATCCGGCCCAGCTTCTCGGCGAGCGGCAGGCCCGGGCGGACGTCCTCGGCGATCACGCCGCCCTGCACGTTGACCGCGTCGGGGACCAGTTCGCCGGCGAGGGCGAGCCGCACCGAACGGGCCACCGCGATCCCGGCCTTCTCCTGTGCCTCGTCGGTGGAGGCGCCGAGGTGCGGAGTGGCGACCACCTGGTCGAACTGGAAGAGCGGGGAGTCCGTGCAGGGCTCCTTCGCGTACACGTCGAGACCGGCGCCCGCCACGCGGCCCTCCTTCAGGGCGGCGGCCAGCGCCTCCTCGTCCACGATGCCGCCGCGCGCGGCGTTGACGATGCGGACGGACGGCTTCACCTTGTGCAGCGCCTCGTCGCCGATGAGGCCGAGGGTCTCCGGCGTCTTCGGCAGGTGGACGGTGATGAAGTCCGCGACCTCCAGCAGCTCGTCCAGGCTCAGCAGCTTGACGCCCATCTGCGCGGCCCGCGCGGGCTGCACGAAGGGGTCGTAGGCGACGATCTTCATGCCGAAGGCCGACATGCGCTGGGCGACCAGCACGCCGATGCGGCCGAGGCCCACCACGCCGAGGGTCTTCTCGGCCAGCTCCACACCGGTGTACTTGGAGCGCTTCCACTCGCCGTTCTTGAGCGCCGTGTTGGCCTGCGGGATGTTGCGGGCGGTGGCGACGATCAGGCCGCAGGCCAGCTCGGCGGCGGTGACGATGTTGGAGGTGGGGGCGTTGACGACCATCACGCCGGCCTTGGTGGCGGCGGAGACGTCGACGTTGTCGAGGCCGACACCGGCGCGGGCGACGACCTTCAGCTTCTTGGCGGCGGCGACGGCCTCCGCGTCGACCTTGGTGGCGGAGCGGACGAGGATCGCGTCGACGTCGGTGATGGCGGAGAGCAGCTCGCCTCGGTCGGCACCGTTGCACTGGCGGATCTCGAAGTCCGGTCCCAGCGCGTCGACAGTGGCCGGCGACAGTTCTTCAGCGATGAGTACGACCGGTTTGGCGGGGTTCGAGCTCACGTGAGTCCTCACAAGTCCCATTGCGGACGGCCGTCCCGACGGCCGCATGCGGTGGAGGGTGTCAGGGGGTGTCCGACACCCCCGAAGCCGCGTGGAGAGACGCACGACGCTGTGGGCCTGCAAACGCGTATGTCTGTGCAGTGTAGTGGTGACGGGGTGCTCGCCTTCGCGCCTCGGCGGACGGATCACCCGTACGAGGTCCGGCACTCCGTCCGGCCCGCGGACGGCACCCGGCGCACACTCCGGCGAGCCGTCCCCGGCGGGCGGGAACGGCGCGCGGCACCACCGTACGCCGGTACGCCGCGGCCGCGCGACCGGGCCCGCACCGGCGTGCGCGGGGCGGGCCCAGAGCTCCTGGGCCCGCCCCGCCGAGGGCTTACGCCTCCTCGTCGACCCAGCTCATGAGCTTGCGCAGCTCACGGCCCGTGGTCTCCAGGAGGTGGTCCCCGTCGGCCTTCTTGTACTCGTTGTACTTGGGCAGGCCGGCCTGGTACTCGGCCATCCAGTTCTTGGCGAAGGTGCCGTCCTGGATGTCGGTGAGGACCTTCTTCATCTCGGCCTTGGTGGCGTCGGTGATGATCCGCGGGCCGGTGACGTAGTCGCCCCACTCGGCGGTCTCCGAGATGGACCAGCGCATCTTCTCCAGGCCGCCCTCGTACATGAGGTCGACGATGAGCTTCAGCTCGTGGAGGCACTCGAAGTAGGCGATCTCCGGCTGGTAGCCCGCCTCGACGAGGGTCTCGAAGCCCGCCTTCACCAGGGCGGAGGTGCCACCGCAGAGAACGGCCTGCTCGCCGAAGAGGTCGGTCTCGGTCTCCTCGGTGAAGGTCGTCTTGATGACGCCGGCGCGGGTGCCGCCGATCGCCTTGGCGTACGACAGGGCGAGCGCGAAGGCGTTGCCCGAGGCGTCCTGCTCGACGGCGACGATGCAGGGGACGCCGCGGCCTTCCTCGTACTGGCGGCGCACCAGGTGGCCCGGGCCCTTGGGGGCGACCATGCAGACGTCGACGCCGGCCGGGGGCTGGATGAAGTCGAAGCGGATGTTGAAGCCGTGCCCGAAGAAGAGCGCGTCGCCGTCCTTGAGGTTGTCCTTGACGGACTCCTCGTAGATCTTCGCCTGGATCGGGTCCGGGACGAGGACCATGATGACGTCGGCCTCGGCGGCCGCCTCGGCGGGCGTCACCACGCGCAGGCCCTGCTCCTCGGCCTTGGCCTTGGACTTGGAGCCCTCGTGGAGGCCGACCCGGACGTCGACGCCCGAGTCGCGCAGCGACAGCGCGTGGGCGTGCCCCTGGCTGCCGTAGCCGAGGACCGCGACCTTGCGGCCCTGGATGATGGACAGGTCGGCGTCGTCGTCGTAGAACAGCTCGGCCACTGGGATTCTCCTTGGTGTGCTGATGGTGCGTCCCACCGTACGGCGGGCGAGGTGGTGGACGGGTCCGGGTCTCGCGATACGGGCGGCGCGGCGCCGCCCGTACCGGGCGAACGAGAGGCGCCCTCGTAGGGATGCGCGCGGGGCGTGCGCGCCGATGTGCGCGGCGCGCGGCGCCTGTTACGCGCTGCGGTCCAGCGCGCGCAGCGAGCGGTCCATGATGGAGCGCGAGCCGCGGCCCACGGCGATGGTGCCGGACTGGACGAGTTCCTTGATGCCGAAGGGTTCCAGCATCCGCAGCATGGCCTCCAGCTTGTCGCTGGAGCCGGTGGCCTCGATGGTGACGGCCTCCGGGGAGACGTCCACCGTCTTCGCGCGGAAGAGCTGGACGATCTCGACGATCTGCGAGCGGGTCTCGTTGTCCGCGCGGACCTTGGCGAGGACGAGTTCGCGGTGGATGGCCGAGCCGGGTTCCAGCTCGACGATCTTCAGGACGTTGACCAGCTTGTTGAGCTGTTTGGTGACCTGTTCCAGCGGGAGCGATTCGACATTGACCACGATGGTGATGCGGGAGATGTCGGGGTGTTCGGTGGTGCCGACGGCGAGCGAGTCGATGTTGAAGCCGCGGCGGGAGAACAGCGCGGTGATCCGGGCGAGGACACCGGGCTTGTTCTCCACCAGGACGGAGAGGGTGTGCTTGGTCATGGGCGTCGTTCTCTCTCTGCGTTCGGCGCGGCTCAGTCGTCTTCGTTGTCGCCGAAGTCGGGGCGGACGCCGCGGGCGGCCATGACCTCGTCGTTGGAGGTGCCGGCGGCGACCATCGGCCAGACCATGGCGTCCTCGTGGACGATGAAGTCCACGACGACGGGCCGGTCGTTGATCGCGTTGGCCTTGGCGATGACCGCGTCCAGCTCGTCCGGCGACTCGCAGCGCATCGCGACGCAGCCCATGGCCTCGGAGAGCTTGACGAAGTCGGGGACGCGGGTGCCGGTGTTGGGCTGGTCGACGCCCTCGGGGCCGGCGTGCAGGACGGTGTTGGAGTAGCGCTGGTTGTAGAAGAGGGTCTGCCACTGGCGGACCATGCCGAGGGCGCCGTTGTTGATGATGGCGACCTTGATCGGGATGTTGTTCAGCGCGCAGGTGGTCAGTTCCTGGTTGGTCATCTGGAAGCAGCCGTCGCCGTCGATGGCCCAGACGGTGGCGTCGGGCCGGCCGGCCTTGGCGCCCATGGCGGCCGGGACGGCGTACCCCATCGTCCCGGCGCCGCCGGAGTTGAGCCAGGTGGCGGGCTGCTCGTAGTCGATGAAGTGGGCGGACCACATCTGGTGCTGACCGACTCCGGCGGCGAAGACGGTGTTGTCGGGGGCGAGCTGCCCGATCCGCTCGATGACGTGCTGGGGGGCCAGCATGCCGTTCTCCGGCTGGTCGTAGCCGAGCGGGTAGGTGTCGCGCCAGCGGTCGAGATCCTTCCACCAGGCGGTGTAGTCGCCGGTGCGGCCCTCGGTGTGCTCGGCCTGGACGGCGAGGACGAGGTCGGCGATGACCTCACGTGCGTCGCCGACGATCGGCACGTCGGCGGCGCGGTTCTTGCCGATCTCGGCCGGGTCGACGTCCGCGTGGACGATCTTGGCGTACGGGGCGAAGCTGTCGAGCTTGCCGGTGACGCGGTCGTCGAAGCGGGCGCCGAGGGCGACGATCAGGTCGGCCTTCTGGAGCGCGGTGACGGCGGTGACCGCACCGTGCATACCCGGCATACCGACGTGCTGCGGGTGGCTGTCGGGGAAGGCGCCGAGCGCCATCAGGGTGGTGGTGACGGGGGCGCCGGTGAGTTCGGCGAGGATCTTCAGTTCGGCGGTGGCACCGGCCTTGACGACGCCGCCGCCGACGTACAGCACCGGGCGCTTGGCGGCGGTGATCAGCTTGGCGGCCTCGCGGATCTGCTTGGCGTGCGGCTTGGTCACCGGGCGGTAGCCGGGCAGGTCCGTCTGCGGGGGCCAGCTGAAGGTGGTGCTCGCCTGGAGCGCGTCCTTGGCGATGTCGACGAGGACGGGCCCGGGGCGGCCGGTGGAGGCGATGTGGAACGCCTCGGCGATGGTGTGCGGGATGTCCTCGGCCTTGGTGACGAGGAAGTTGTGCTTGGTGATCGGCATGGTGATGCCGCAGATGTCCGCCTCCTGGAAGGCGTCCGTACCGATCGACTTGGCGGCGACCTGCCCGGTGATCGCGACCAGCGGGACGGAGTCCATGTGCGCGTCGGCGATCGGGGTGACCAGGTTGGTGGCGCCGGGGCCGGAGGTGGCCATGCAGACCCCGACCCGGCCGGTGGCCTGGGCGTACCCGGTGGCCGCGTGACCCGCGCCCTGCTCGTGACGGACCAGCACGTGGCGGACCCGGGTGGAGTCCATCATCGGGTCGTACGCCGGGAGGATCGCACCGCCCGGAATGCCGAACACGGTGTCGGCGCCGACTTCCTCAAGAGAGCGAATGAGGGACTGCGCACCCGTGACGTGCTCGACGGGCGCGGACTGCGGTCCGGAGGAACGGGGCCGCGGCGTCGGATGAGCCCCGGTGGCCTGCTCGGTCATCTGCGTGTCTCTTCTCGAAGCTGAGGGTGTGTGCGGGTTTCGGGCGGTTCTGGACGGGTTTCCCCCACCTGCCCGACGGGAACTTTGCGGGCTTTTGGGGTCACCTGTGCAACAAAAAACCCCTCGTGCCAGGTGGCAAGCGAGGGGAGCGCGTCGGATACGTTCGCCGGACGGATGTCCTGGCTTCAGCCGACGCGCTTTCCAAGTACGAGAATTCGGGTGCGCATGGCACTGACCCTCTCCCCGTCGCGTGGTGACTGTCAAGTAGGTGGGACAGGAGTCTCATGATGTGGGCCGAGCGGGCGGGGGCCGCGCGGCATCCCGGCCCCCGCCGCCTGGGCCACCACGGCCGGGGCGGCTCGCCGTGTGACCAGGCTCGCACTGCCGCCCGACCCCGCCGGCTCGCTCCCCACCGCCCCCGCGCCGCCGGACGCGGCGGGGACGAGGGCGGTACGGGGCGGTGCCTGCGGGGCGGGGACGACCGGGCCGGCCGGGAGCGCGTAGGTGCCGTGGGTGAGGGTGCGGCGCAGCCGGTACTCGTCCAGGTGGCCCGCGAAGGCCATGCCCTGGGCGTGCGTGCAGCCCATCGCTCGCAGTGCCACGACCTGCTCGGGCCGGTCCACTCCCTCGGCGACGGTCTGGAGTCCCAGGTCGGCGGCGATCCGCAGGACCCCGGCGGTGATCTTGTGCTGGCGGGCCGACTCGACGACTCCCTCCACCAGGCCACGGTCGAGCTTGAGTATGTCCACCGGGAGGCGGCGCAGGGCGTCGGCCGCGGCGTGGCCGCCGCCGAAGCCGTCCAGGGCGATGCGGACGCCGAGCCGGCGCAGCACGGTGAGGCGCTGCTCCAGGGCGTCCTGAGGGATGCCGCCGTCGCTGTCGGCCAGCTCCAGGACCAGGCCGCCGGAGGGCAGCCCGTAGCGGGTGAGCAGTGCCTCGACGGCGTACGGGGGCGCGCCCCGGTCGAGCAGGCGGCGGGCGCCGAGGCGCACGACGACGGGCGCGGCGTGGCCGGAGCGGTGGCGCTCGGCGGCCTGGGCGACGGCCTGCTCCAGGGTCCAGCGGCCGAGCTCGGCGGCCCGGTCACCGTTGTCCGCGACGCGCAGGAACTCGGCCGGGGTGAAGAGGATGCCCTGGCCGGAGCGCCAGCGGGCCTGCGCGGCGACAGCGGCGACCTTGCCGGTGGCGAGGTCGACGACGGGTTGGTGGAGCAGGGCGAACTCGCCGGCGCTCAGCGCGGAGCGGAGCCGGGAGGCCAGTTCGGCCTTGCGGACGACGTCGGCCTGCATCTGCGGGGCGTAGAGCACGACGCGGTTCTTGCCGGCGGCCTTGGCGCGGTACATGGCGAGGTCGGCGTTGCGCAGGAGCTCTCCGGCGTTCTGGCCGGGCTCGGCGAAGGCGACGCCGATGCTGGCGGCGACGCGGACATCGTTGCCGTCGATGACGTAGGGCTCGGAGAGGCGCTTGCGGAGGCGGTCGGCGAGCTCCTGGATGTGGCCTTCGCGAGCGGGGCGGTCCTCTCCGGTGTCGCCGAGGATGAGGGCGGCGAACTCGTCGCCGCCCAGGCGTGCGGCGGTGTCTCCGGCGCGGACGGCCTCGGCGAGACGGCGGGCGGCCTGGACGAGGAGTTCGTCACCGGCCTGGTGGCCGATGGTGTCGTTGACCGCTTTGAAGCCGTCCAGGTCGATGAAGAGGACGGCGGCGCCGCGGTCGCCGCTGCGGCGGCCGGTGAGCGCCTGGCTGACACGGCGGGTGAACAGGGCGCGGTTGGGCAGGTCGGTGAGCGGGTCGTGCTCGGCGCTGTGCTGCAACTGCGCCTGGAGGCGGACCCGTTCGGTGACGTCCCGGCTGTTGAAGATGAGGCCGCCCTGGTGGCGGTTGACGGTGGACTCGACGTTGAGCCAGGTGTCGCGGCCCGACCGGAAGCGGCACTCGATGCGGGTGGTCGGCTCGTCGGCCGGGTCGGCGGCGAGGAAACGGCGGACCTCGTGGACCACGCGGCCGAGGTCGCCGGGGTGGATGTGGGCGGAGAGTTCGGTGTTCTCCAGTTCGGAGGCGTCGCGGCCGTAGACCCCGGAGGCGGCGGGGCTGACGTAGCGCAGCGTGCCGCTGGGGTCGGCGATCATGATGACGTCGCTGGAGCCCTGCACGAGGGAGCGGAAGTGGTTCTCCTGGCGGGCGAGTTCGCGGGTGAGGGTGATGTTGTCGATGAGCATGATGCCCTGCCGCACGACCAGGGCGAGGACCACCGTGCAGGCGGTGACCAGCACGACGCGGTCGACGCTGCGGCCGTTGACCACGTTGTAGAGGATGCCGAGGGTGCAGACGGCGGCCGCGAGGTAGGGCGTGAGGGCGGCGAGCGAGCCGGAGATCTGGCTGGTGCGGTCGTGCGCGGCGGTCGCCGGGTGGCCCGCGGGGTGGACGGCGCCGGGCCGGGCGTCCCGGGCGGACGGCTCCTCGGCGGCGCCGCGCTCGCTCTCGCGGTGCCGGCCGACCCAGGGGGCGTAGGCGAGCAGGAGGGAACCCGCGAACCATCCGGCGTCGAGGATCTGGCCGGAGCGGTAACTGTTGTGCAGGAGCGGCGAGGTGAACAGGGCGTCGCACAGCACGGTCAGGGCCAGGGCGCCGATGGCGGTGTTGAGCGCCGAGCGGCCGGCCGAGGAACGCCGGAAGTGGAGCGCGAGGATCATGCTGACGAGCGCGATGTCGAGCAGCGGATAGGCGAGGTTGAGCGCGGCGTACGAGACGCTGCCGCCCTCGATGTCGGCGGTGTGGGCCAGCGCCAGCGACCAGGCGAGGGTCAGCAGGGAGCCGCCGATGAGCCAGGAGTCGAGGGCCAGGCAGACCCAGCCGGCGCGGGTGACGGGGCGCTTGGCCAGGACGAGCAGGCCGATGACGGCGGGCGGCGCGAAACAGAGGAAGAAGATGTCCGCGATGCTGGGGCTCGGCACCTCGGCGTCGAGGACCACCTCGTACCAGCCCCAGGCGGCGTTCCCCAGGGAGGCCATGGCCGAGGAGATGCCGAAGAGGACCCAGGCGGGGCGGAAGCGGCTGTCCCGGGTGCGGGCGTAGAGGAGACAGGAGACGGCGGCGGCCGCCGCGGCGAGGCTGAGGCCGAAGTCACCCATCGCCATGGAGAGCCGGGGGGAGCCCCAGCCGAGTACGGCGCCCACCGCGTACCCGCCGCAGACGAGGGCGAGCAGGAGCTGGCCGAGGACTCCCGAGCCGGCCGGGCCGCGGGCCGCCCCCTGCTCTGGGGCGGCGGGCCGGGCGGCCGGCGCGGCGGGCATGACCCCGGGGCCGCTCACCGGGGGTCTCCCCGCCGGAGCACGGCGCGGCGGGCGGGCGTAAGGGCCGGCAGGCGGGGCCGGCCGCCTCGGTGGCGTGCGTGGGACCGGGCGGTCCGGTGTCGCGTCGGATCATGGGTGTCTGGGCGGTACAGCATCCGTCGCCCCCCTCACGGTTCTTGGCTTTCTCTCCCCTGGCGCCGGTCGTCCCGGCGCCACCCCTGCCGCGACGATACACCAGGATGGTCACGCAGGGACAGGGGTCACCTACATACAGTGACCGAACGTGGCTGTTGACCACTCGTAGCGCCCGATTCGCTGCGGAGAGTGGCCGCTTCCGGCTCCGGCGGGCCCCTGCCCGGCGAGGCGCGTCCTCCGGGCAAGGGGCTCCGTGGCGTTCGCACGTGCCTCCGGCAAGCCTGCCACGCGGCGGAACGAGGCGGAATCGTGCGCTCCGCCCTCCTGGCTCAGGAGGTCGTGTGGACCACGTTGTCGAGCGGCTCGCCCGCCGTCCAGAGCGTGAGCTGACGCGCCAGCAGCCGCTTGGCGCGCGGCAGGAACGCGGATGTCGAGCCGCCGACGTGCGGGCTGATCAGCACTCCCGGAGCGTGCCACAGCGGGTGCCCGGCGGGCAGCGGTTCGGGGTCGGTGACGTCCAGGGCCGCGGTCAGCCGGCCGCTCTCCACCTCGGCGAGGAGCGCCTTGGTGTCGGCGACGGGACCGCGGGCCACGTTGACCAGGAGGGCACCGTCCCGCATGCGGGCGAGGAACTCGGCGTCGGCCAGTCCCCTGGTGGCCTCGGTCAACGGTGTGGTGAGCACCACCACGTCCGCCTCGGGCAGCAGCGACGGCAGTTCGGCGAGTGGACGCACCGGACCGCGCTCCGCGTCACGGGCGGAGCGCGCGACGCGCAGCACCC
Organism: Streptomyces diastaticus subsp. diastaticus; assembly: GCF_011170125.1. Classification (NCBI taxonomy): domain Bacteria; kingdom Bacillati; phylum Actinomycetota; class Actinomycetes; order Kitasatosporales; family Streptomycetaceae; genus Streptomyces; species Streptomyces diastaticus. Next base: position 1,788,854 of record NZ_BLLN01000005.1, read on the forward strand.
GCGCGCACTCGAAGGGCGCGAGCCGGTCCTCGACCGCCGAGCCGATGGCGCCGTAGCCGACGATCAGGACGGTCTTGTCGGCGAGCGCGGGGTAGAAGCCGGAGCGCCACTCCTCCTGGCGCTGGCCCTCCACGAAACGCGGGATGCCGCGCAGCGAGGCCAGTATCAGCGCGAGGGCCAGTTCGGCGGTGCTCGCCTCGTGCACGCCGCGCGCGTTGCACAGGCGCACACCGGGGCGCAGCGGCGCCATCCCGGCCTGCACGTGGTCGACGCCCGCGGAGAGGGTCTGCACGACCTCGGCCCGGGCCATCCCTGCGAGGGGGCGCACGGCGACCTGTGCGCCCTTGAGGTAGGGAACGACGTAGAACGCGCAGTCGGCGGGGTCGGCCGGGAAGGCGTCGCCGCCGTCCCAGAAGCGGTAGGTGAGGCCGTGCCGGGCGGCGGACGGCAGGCCGGGGATCTCCTCGGGCGCGAACGGGAGCCACACATCGGTAGTCATGGTCAGGAGGCTATGCGAAGCCGCCGGAGGGCCAGAGGTTACGTTGGGGTCGCTCGGAGGCGCGTCGGGGAGGGGCAGGCCAGGTGGAGCGCAGGACGATCGGCGCCACGGCGCTGGAGGCCGGGGCGGTGGGGCTCGGATGCATGCCGATGAGCTGGGCGTACGCCGCCTCGCGGCAGCGGGGCGAGGAGTCACTGCGAGCCCTGCACACGGCGCTGGACGCCGGGGTCTCGCTGCTGGACACGGCCGACATGTACGGCCCCTTCACCAACGAGCTGCTGCTGGGCCGGGTGTTGCGCACGCGCCGCGAGGAGGCGTTCGTCTCCACCAAGTGCGGCCTGCTCGTCGGTGACCAGCACATCGTCGCCAACGGCCGCCCCGGGTACGTGAAGCGGGCCTGCGACTCCTCCCTGCGGCGGCTCCAGACCGATGTGATCGACCTGTACCAGCTGCACCGCGCCGACCCCGAGGTGCCGGTGGAGGAGACCTGGGGCGCGATGGCGGAACTGGTCTCGGCGGGCAAGGTGCGCGCGCTCGGGCTGTGCGCCGTCGGCGCGCGGGGCGGACGCCGGGGCAGCGGCGGGCGGCTGGACGGCGAGGCACTGTACGCGGGAACGATTCGCCAGCTGGAGCGGGTCCAGCAGGTGTTCCCGGTGAGCGCCGTCCAGGCCGAGTTGTCGGTCTGGTCTCCGGAGGCGCTGGCCACGCTGCTGCCCTGGTGCACGGCGCGCGGGGTGGGCCTGATGGCGGCGATGCCCTTGGGGAACGGTTTCCTCAGCGGCACGCTCCGCCCCGGGGAGGGGTTCGAGCCCCAGGACCTGCGGGCCCGCCATCCCCGGTTCACCGCCGAGATGATGGCCGCCAACCAGCCGGTCGTGGCGGGGCTCAGGCGGGTCGGGGAGCGGCACGGCGCGACTCCGGCGCAGGTGGCGCTGGCATGGGTGCTGGGCCGCTCGCCGCTGGTGGTGCCGGTGCCCGGGGCGAAGCAGGCCCGCTGGGTCACGGAGAACGCGGCGGCCGCGGGGCTGCGGCTGACCGCGCGGGACCTCGCGGAGATCGACGCGCTGCCGCCGGCGCAGGGGTCGTGGGACTGAACCCACGGAGCACCGCCCCCTCGCGCCGGCACGTCGCCGGGTGACCCGGGACACGAGGTTGACGTCCCGGTGTGCCCCGGAAGGCTGAGAAACCGGCTGCAGGCCGTCGCAGTTGGCGGCTGATCGGAGGCTTCCGCGCATTCCGGCGGGGGCGGCGGGTTAGGAACCAACCAACACCGTCGTGAAGGGACCGAAGATGCCGACCACCGCGCCCGCCCCCCGTACGTCCCCGCCCCGCCCGGCGCCCCCGGGGAGGCGGTCCGCGCGCCGCCGGGCGCCGGGGGCTCTCACGGCGGCGCTGGCGATGGCGCTCCTGGGGGCCGGCTGCTCCTCCGAGCCCGCCCAGCCGGGGGGCGGGCCCTCGTCACCGGGGGCGGCGAGCCCGTCCGGTTCGGCCTCGGCGGCCTCCGACGCACCACCCGACAAGGGCTCGGTGGACGTGGTGCGCACGGTGGCGACCGGCCTGAAGTCCCCGTGGGGCCTGGCTCCGCTGCCCGACGGTGATCTCCTGGTCGCCTCCCGGGACGAGGGCGAGATCGTCCAGGTCGACGGCGACTCCGGCAAGACCAGCGAGGCCGGCCCGGTGCCCGGGGTCGACGCCGAGGGCGAGGGGGGCCTGCTCGGTCTCGCCCTCTCCCCCTCCTTCGCCTCGGACCAGTTGGTGTACGCCTACTTCACCACCGCCTCCGACAACCGCGTCGCCAGCATGCGGTACGACGCGAAGAAGCCGGCCGGGCATCGGCTCTCCGCACCGAGCACCGTCTTCAAGGGCATCCCCAAGGGCTTCACGCACAACGGCGGCCGGATCGCGTTCGGCCCCGACAAGATGCTCTACGTGGGCACCGGCGAGACGGGCGACAAGGGGCTCGCCCAGGACAAGGAGTCACTCGGCGGGAAGATCCTGCGGATGACGCCGGAGGGCGAGCCCGCCGAGGGGAACCCGGACGCGGACTCGGTGGTCTGGTCGTACGGCCACCGCAACGTCCAGGGCCTGGCCTGGGACGAGGACCGCCGCCTGTGGGCCTCGGAGTTCGGCCAGGACACCTGGGACGAGCTGAACCTCGTCGAGAAGGACGGCAACTACGGCTGGCCCGACGTGGAGGGCGAGGCCGACGGGAAGGGCGACTTCCGCGACCCCGTGGAGCAGTGGCGCACGGCCGACGCCTCACCGAGCGGCATCGCGGTCGCCGAGGGATCGGTGTGGATGGCCGGACTGCGCGGTGAGCGGCTGTGGCGCGTCCCGCTCTCCGGCGGCAAGCCGTCGGCGGAACCCCAGGCGTTCCTCAAGGGCGAGTACGGCCGCCTGCGCACCGTCGTGTCGGCGGGCGGGGACAAGCTGTGGGTGGTGACCAACGAGACAGACGGCAGGGGTTCCCCGGAGAAGGGCGACGACCGGATTCTGGAGGTGCGGGTGCGCTGATCGTGGACCAGCCTGACCGGCACCCCGCGCCATGGAGGTGGTCACGTGTTCAACCTCATCGAGCAGCTCTTCGCTCCCGGCCGGCGCCATACCGAGGAGGAGAGGAAGCGCCTCGAACTGACCCGGGTCGACACCGACGCGGCCGACCCGGGCTCCGGGCCGATCGACCTCGCCTCGGGGCACGTCGTCATCCGGGTTCCGGAGCGGCGGCGGGGAGAGTGACCGGGCGAGGGTGGGACAGGTGACCCGGGGCTCACTCACCCGGCCCGCGACGCCACTCCGCCACGCCCGCCCTCACCTCCCCTCCCCTCCTCTCGTTTCCCCCTCGCTCCTCTCACTCCCCGTCCCTCCCTCGGCCCCGCCCACCAAGCGCAGCCGATGCGCCACCGCCGCGGCCTCGCCCCGGGTGGAGACCTCCAGCTTGGCGAGGATGTGGGAGACGTGGACGCTGGCGGTCTTCGGCGAGATGAAGAGTTCGTCGGCGATGTGCCGGTTGGTGCGGCCGGCCACCAGGAGCCGCAGCACTTCGCGTTCCCGGCGGGTGAGTCCCAGTGCCTCGGCCGGGTCGGCGGGGGCCTGCGGCAGCGCCCTCGTCGTCGGCCGGGTACTGACGGAGAGCCGGGCCCGGCGGGCCAGCAGGTCGATGCTGTCGGCGAGGGGACGGGTGCCGAGGCGGCGGGCGGTGGCGCGGGCGGAGCGCAGGAGGCCGGCGGCCTGGGCGCGGCCGGGGCCGGGCCGGGCTCCGGAGTCGGCGAGGAGGGCTTCGGCGTGGCGGAGTCCGACGCGGGCGAGGTCAAAGGGGCGTCCCAGGGGGAGGAACCGGCGGTGGGCCTCGGCCCAGTCGGCCACGGTGTCCTGGGCCTCGGCACGGCGCAGTTCGGCCCGCACCCAGGCGGCCTGGGCCTCCCCGACCGGCACGCAGGTCACGAGGTTCTTGGCGAGGCGGCGGACGAGGGCGAGATGGGCCGCGCGGCCTTCCTCGGCGCCGGGCAGGCCGCGGGTCTCGGACTCGGCGGTGGCGGCCGCGAGCAGCAGAGGCCAGGCGTAGCGCTGCGTACCGGGCGGGAAGCCGGTTTCGGCGGCGGCCCGGAGTTCCGCGCGGGCGTCGAGGATGCGGCCCTCGGCGGCCGCGATGCCGAGGCGGGCGGTGGCGAGCGGCAGGGCGTGCTGGGGCATGGCTCTGTGGCTGCCGACGCGGGTGCGGGCGAGGGCGTCCTGCTGGGCGGCGGTGGCGAGGTCGCCGCGAGCCAGCGCGATGACGGTACGGGTGTGGGCGGCCATGCCCGCCGGTTTGGTCTGCCCGGTGGGTCCGGCGGCGGCGTCGGCGCTGCGCAGCGCCTCGTCCCAGCGTCCGAGGGAGACCAGCGACTCGGCGTGGTTGGCGTGGATGAAGGTGGCGCTGGAGAGCAGGCCGTACCGGTGGCACGTCTGAAGGCCCTCCTCGCTGAGGGCGGCCGCCTCGGCGGAGCGGCCGATGCCCTCCAGGTGGGAGGGGAGGTTGACGTAGCAGCGGCCTATCTGGTGGGGGCGTTCGCGCCGCAGGGCGTCGGCGAGGACGTCGCGGAGTTCGGCGAGACCGGTGTCGATGTCCCCGGAGTCGACGCGCAGTCCGGCGAGGGTGCACCGGGCGGCGAGTTCGATGTCGTCGGCGTCGACCATGCGGGCGTACTGCACGGCGCGTTCCGCTGCGGCGTACGCCTCGGGTCCCGGGCGGTGCAGCATCCACCAGGAGGCGACGCAGGAGAGCACCTCCGCGTGCGTCTCGGAAGGCGGCAGGCCACGGACGAGTTCCTGGGCGGTGTGCAGTTCCTGCCAGCCGTCGCCACGGCCGACACTCTCGGCGACCCGGGAGCGCTGCACCCAGAACCAGGCGGCGAAGAGCGGTTCGTCCCAGCTCTCCCCGGTGGTCGTGGCGGGTTCGCCGAGCATCCGGACGGCACGCTTGGCGATCTTGTAGGCCCGTTCGCGCTGGCCGCAGAGGCGCCCGGCCACGGTGGCGTCGGCCATGAGGTGGAGATAGCGCAGCGGCGCCTCGGGGCCCTCGCCGGTGCCGGGTCCGCGGCGGGCGGTCAGGTGCGAGTAGACCTCGGTGTGGTCGGCGCAGCGCAGGGCGCCGCGGATCTCCCCGGGCACGCCGTCCCAGAGTTCCATGGCGCGTTCCAGCAGCGAGAACTGCTCGGCGTAGGCATGCCGCCGCCGGGCCTCACGTGCCGCGCGCAGCACGGCGGGCAGGGCCTTGGCTGCGTCGTGGGCGCGGTACCAGTAGCCGGCGAGCCGGGTGGCGTACGCGTCGGTGGCGACCAGTGCCGGGTCGGCGGCCAGTGCCTCGGCGAACTGGCGGCCGATGCGGGTGCGTTCGCCGGGCAGCAGGTCGTCGGTGACGGCTTCGCGGACGAGGGCGTGGCGGAAGCGATAGCCGTCGCCGTGCTCGCTGGGCAGCAGGATGTGGGCGCCGACGGCGGCCCTGAGCGCGTCGAGCAGTTCGGTCTCGGGGAGCTGGGCGACGGCGGCGAGCAGCGCGTACTCGGTGGTGGGGCCGCCTTCGGCGGCGAGCCGGACGAGGTGCTGGCTGCGTTCGGGGAGGGCTTCGACGCGGACCAGGAGGAGGTCGCGCAGGGAGTCGGTGAGGCCGGTGTGGCAGCCGGAGCGGGCGGCGACGGTGAGTTCCTCGACGAAGAAGGCGTTGCCCTCGGAGCGGGTGAAGACGTCGTCGACCAGGGAGTCGTCGGGTTCGGCGGCGAGGATTCCGGCGAGCTGGCGGGCGACCTCGGCCCGGTTGAAGCGGGGCAGTTCGAGGCGCTGCACGGTGCGCAGCCGGTCGAGTTCGGCGAGGAGGGGCCGCAGCGGGTGGCGCCGGTGGATGTCGTCGGCGCGGTAGCTGGCCAGGACGGACAGGCGGCCGGTGCGCAGGGTGCGGAAGAGGTAGGCGATCAGGCGGCGGGTCGAGGCGTCGGCCCAGTGCAGGTCCTCCACGACGAGGACGATGTCGCGTTCGGCCGCGAGGTGTTGAAGGAGCCGGGCCGTCAGGTCGAAGAGGCGGGCGGTGCCCTCCTCGCCGGAACGGCCGCCCGGGGCTTCGCCGAGGTCGGGCAGGAGCCGGGCGAGTTCGCCCTCCTGCCCGGCGGCGCCGGCCGCGAACTCCTCGGGCAGCAGCCGCCGCAGGGTGCGCAGCAGGGCGGCGAACGGCGCGAACGGCAGCCCTTCGGCGCCGCTCTCCACGCAGGAGCCGAGGGCGACGAGGTCCCCTTCGCGCGCGGCCTCGGCGATGAACTCCTCCAGCAGCCGGGTCTTCCCGACACCTGCCTCGCCGCCGATGAGCAGGGCCTGCGGCGCACCGGCCCGTGCCTGTGCCGACGCACGGCGGAGCGTGTCGAGTTCCGCGCGGCGCCCGACGAAAACAGGACTGACCGACTTGTGTTCCACGCCCGCGAGCATCGCACACGCGTCCGTGACGGGGGTGGGACGGCGGGAAGCGGCTCTCGACGGCGGGGCCGCGCGGTGCGGGTTCACGCGGCGGTGGCGTGCGGCGGCGGGTTCGGCCGCCCGTCGGGTTCCTGGCCGGGCCGCTGTCGGCCGGCGTCGGCCCGGCGGTGCTCCGCCCGCCGGACGAGCCGGACGCGTGCGGCCTCCTCGATGAGTTCGGCGGAACGGAGCCGGTAGAGCGCGTAGTCGAGCACGGGGTCCCCCACGTCTGCGGTACGAGGCCGTCGGGCCTCTCCCCGGCGGCATCCCCGACTCTCCTCGCGCAGCGCGAGCCGGCGCATCGGGAGGATGACCGATCCCGGGGCGTGCGGAGCCTTAGACCGCGGGCCCGACCGCCTTAGGCCCGGCGGACCGGACCGGACCGGTCACCGGCCGGTAGGGCCCGTGCCCGCCGTGCGCCGGCCGCCGCTCGCCTGCTCCGCTCGTGCCCTGGGCCCGTCCCCGTGGCCTCCGGTCCCCGCCGCAGAGGGCCGCCCCTCGGAGCCGTCCAACGCCACCTCCCCCGGCTTCCCCAGAACGGAACCCCGGGCGCGCTCCGCACCGGCCCGGCCGCTCGAGTGGAGCCTCCCCGGCTCCCCGGACTCTCGGCTCGGCCGCTCCTACTCCCCCACGGCCTGTGCGACCACTCCGCCGCACCCGCTCCTCGCCCATGAGGCCACACCCGTCACACCTCCGGAGCAGCCCGTACGCCGCCCCGCGCCCCGACGCCGCAGAGTGGAGTCCATGCCGCGCCTCTGTGCCACCTGTTCCCACACCCATCTCTTCCGGGGTGCCCGCGTCCTGGTGGACGGTCCCGCCGATCCGCCGGGGTACGCGGCCTCGCCGGGCCCCCTCGACCTGGCGCTGCGGTTCTCGGGCGCCTCCCCCACCGAGGCCGAGGTCCTGGTCTCGCCCGGCTCGGGCGAGACGGTACTGGCCGTCGGCACGTACACGACGGAGGCGGGTACGACGCTCTCCTCCAGGACCTGGCTGGTGAACGAGGTGGCGGCATGGGAGGCCGGGGGGAGCTGAAGATCGGCGTACGGGTCGGCTGAGGTCCGCCCCGGCCCCGCCCCGCCCGGATACGGCGCCGCCCCGGCCCGCGGCGGCGGGACGGGGCGGGGCGGGGCGGGGCCAGGTGGTTCAGCCGGCCGACGGCACTCCGAGCAGCAGCCCGGTGTACTTGGACAGTGCCAGCAGGACGCCGATGAGGCCGACGGCGACGCCCGCCCAGGCGGCCGAGCGCACCCAGACGGGGCCGGTCCGTGCGGGCCAGTAGGCGACGCGGAGCACCACGCCGATACCGACGAGCAGTCCGGCCGCCGCGAAGGCACCGCCGACGAGGGCGGCGGCCTGCCAGGAGTCGCCGTAGATGGCCTGGACCTGGTCGGCGACGCCCGCGCCCTGGGAGGTCTCGAGCTGGCCGATGAGGGAGGCGCGGGCGGAGGCGATGGTGCCGAGCCAGCCGCCGGTCAGGGAGACCACGCCGAGCACGACGGAGACGATGGCGGCGGCGCCGGCCGCCATGCCGGTACGGCCCGCCGCGTCCGCCTCGTCGGCGTCCGCCACGGCCTCCTCGTCCACGGCCTCGTCCTCCCGCTCGTCGCGGCCGTCCGCCTCCGCCGCCTGCGACTCTCCCGTCCCCTGGTGGTCCTCGGTCTCGCCGGGAGTGGTCCCGGGAGACGCGCCGGGGGTGCCTTCGGGGGTGTCCTGCCGCTCGTCCTCCGCTCCGTTCGCCGGGCGCTTGCCGTCAGCCGTCCTGGTATCCATGCGAGGCACCGTACGGATGGAGTATGAGAGTCCGCTTAACGGACGGCGGCTGGGCCGGCGGGGGCCCGCTCGGGGTCCGGCCCGGCGGCCGGCACTCCGCCGGGCGTGCGCGGGACGGGTACGTCCGCCGGGTGCCCGGCCCGGTGCTCGGGCGGGCCCTCGATGCTGATGCGGGGCAGCAAGCGGTCGAGCCGGCCGGGCAGCCACCAGTTGGCGCGGCCCAGCAGATGCATGAGGGCGGGGACCAGCAGGGTCCGGAGGACGAAGGCGTCCAGGGCGACGGCCACGGCGAGCGCGATGCCGAACATGGCGATGAGCCGGTCGCCGCTGAGCACGAAGGCGAGGAAGACGGAGATCATGATGACGGCGGCCGAGTTGATGACCCGGCCGGTCTCGGCGAGCCCGACCCGGACGGCCCGGGTGTTGTCACCGGTGGCCAGCCATTCCTCGTGCATCCGGCTGACCAGGAAGACCTGGTAGTCCATGGAGAGCCCGAAGAGCACCGAGACCATGATCACCGGCAGGAACGGCTCGATCGGGCCCGAGCTGCCGAGGCCGAGGAGTTCGCTGCCCCAGCCCCACTGGAAGATCGCCACCACGACGCCGAAGGCACCGGCGACGGCCATCACGTTCATCAGCGCCGCCTTGAGCGGGATGCCGACGGAGCGGAAGGCGAGCAGCAGCAGGGCGAAGCCGAGGCTGATGACGACACCGATGAAGAGCGGCAGCTTGCCGACGATCAGTTCGGCGAAGTCGTCGTAGGCGGCGGTCACCCCGCCGACCTGGAGGTCGAGCCCGGTGCCCGCCTCGGCCCGCGGCAGGACGTCGGAGCGGAGCCGGTCGACGAGGGCGCTGGTCTCCTCGGACTGCGGGGAGGAGGTGGGCACGACGGTCAGCAGAGCGGTGTCGGAGTCCTCGTTGAGGACGACGGGGGTGACGTCGGCGACGCCGTCGGTCTGCCGCAGGGTCTGCTCCAGGCCGTCGAGGGCGAGCCGGTCCTGGGCGCCCCCGACCTCGGTGACGAGGGTGAGCGGGCCGTTGACGCCGGGCCCGAACTCGTCGGCGAGCAGGTCGTACGCCTGGCGGGTGGTGCTGGTGGCCGGGTTGTTGCCCTGGTCGGAGGTGCCGAGGTGGAGGCTGAGCATGGGCAGCGCGAGGACGGCCATGACGGCCGTGGCGAGGACGCCGAGGAGCTTGGGGTGCCGCTCGACGAAACGGGACCAGCGCGCGGCGAACCCGGTGGGCAGCTCCGGCAGCGGCCCCTCCGCGGCGAGCCGGCGCCGCTCGCGGCGGCTGAGGGCGCGCGGTCCGATGTACGCGAGGAGCGCGGGGAGCAGAGTCAGGGAGGCGGCGACCGTGAGCAGCACGGTGAGGGAGGCGGCGATGGCGACGCCGTTGAGGAACTCCAGGCGCAGGATGAGCATGCCGAGCAGGGCGATGCAGACGGTGGCGCCGGCGAAGACGACGGCCCGTCCGGTGGTGGCGACGGCGCGGGCGGCCGCCGCCTCGGTGGTCAGGCCCTGTTTCAGGCCGGTGCGGTGCCGGGTGACGAGGAACAGCGCGTAGTCGATGCCGACGCCGAGGCCGATCAGCATGCCGAGCATGGGGGCGAAGTCGGCGACGGTCATGACGTGGCCCAGCAGCACGATCCCGGCGTAGGCGATGCCGACGCTGACCAGGGCGGTGGCGATGGGCAGCAGGGAGGCGGCGAGGGAGCCGAAGGCGAGGAAGAGGACGACGGCGGCGACGGCGACGCCGATGAGTTCGGCGGTGTGCAGGGCGGGGGCCTCGGTGAGGGCGACGGCCGAGCCGCCCACCTCGACCTGGAGGCCGTCGCCGTCGGCGGCGTGCGCGGCGTCCACCACGGCCTCGGCCTGCGCGGGGCTGATGTCGCTGGTCTGCGCGGCGAAGGTGACGGTGGCGTAGGCGGTGCGGCCGTCCGCGCTGACGCCGCCGCCGGGGCCGGTGCCCGCGTCGGCGTAGGGGCCGGCGACGGTGGCGACGCCGGGCAGCCCGGCGACGCGGTCCAGCACGTGGGTCATGGTCTGCTCGACGTCGGCGGCGTGCACGGAGCTGTCGGGGGCGTGCCAGACGAGGGTGTCACTGTCGCCCGCGAGGCCGGGGAAGCCGCGCTCGATGAGGGCGGTGGCCTCGCCGGACTCGGTGCCCCCGGCCGCGTAGTCGTTGGTGTACGCCGATCCGGCGACGCCCGCGGCGGTACCGGCACCACCGAGGACGAGCAGCCAGAGCAGGACGGCCAGGAGGCGGTGGTGCATGCACCAGCGGGCGAGTGCGGCCACGGACGTGCTCCCTCAGGGGTCGTGCTTCGCCGGGGAGCCGCCGGGCAGGGAGGTGCCCGGGTGGGTTCGGCCCGCGAAAAAGCGTGAGCAGTGCTGTCACTCTCGCAGGCGAAAAAGATCGTTTGACCCTTTCGTGCGCTTCGTCACAGCACCTTGTCCGCCGTGTGACGGCCCGTCCCGGCAGCCGCACGCTCCGCACCGGCCGGGCCCGCCGACGCACCGTCCGGATGCGTCGAAGGGCGCCCGCACCCGGTCGGTACGGACGCCCCTCAGGGTGTCGTCGCGGCGGCGGCGGCCCTCGGCGCCGTGCCGTGCGTGGGTCAGCCCTCGACGCCGAGCTGCGCGAGGATCAGCTCCTTCACGCGGGCGGCGTCGGCCTGGCCGCGCGTCGCCTTCATGACGGCGCCGACCAGCGCACCGGCGGCGGCGACCTTGCCGCCGCGGATCTTGTCCGCGACGGCCGGGTTCCCGGCGATGGCCTCCTCGACGGCGGTGGTGAGCGCGCCCTCGTCGGAGACGACCTTCAGGCCGCGCTTCTCCACCACGGTGTCCGGGTCGCCCTCGCCCGCGAGGACGCCCTCGATGACCTGGCGGGCCAGCTTGTCGTTGAGGTCACCGCCCTTGACCAGCTCGGCGACCCGGGCGACCTGCGCCGGGGTGATCGGCAGGGCCTCCAGGGGCCGGCCCGTCTCGTTGGCGTTGCGGGCCAGTTCGCCCATCCACCACTTGCGCGCGGCGGACGCCTCGGCGCCCGCCTCGATGGTGGCGACGATCGGGTCGATCGCCCCGGCGTTGAGGATCGACTGCATGTCGTGCTCGGAGACGCCCCACTCCTCGCGGAGCCGGTTGCGGCGCACGCGGGGCGGTTCGGGCAGGGTGGCGCGCAGTTCCTCGACCCACTCGCGCGGCGGGGCGACCGGCACCAGGTCCGGCTCGGGGAAGTAGCGGTAGTCCTCGGCGTTGTCCTTGATGCGGCCGGCCGTGGTGGAGCCGTCCTCCTCGTGGAAGTGCCGGGTCTCCTGGACGATGGTGCCGCCGGTGGAGAGGACCGCGGCGTGCCGCTGGATCTCGAACCGGGCGGCACGCTCGACCGAGCGGAGCGAGTTGACGTTCTTCGTCTCCGAGCGGGTGCCGAACTCCCGCCGGCCCTTGGGGCGCAGCGAGAGGTTGACGTCGCACCGCATCTGGCCCATCTCCATGCGGGCCTCGGAGACGCCGAGCGCCTTGATCAGCTCGCGCAGCTCGGCGACGTACGCCTTGGCGACCTCGGGGGCCCGCTCGCCCGCGCCCTCGATGGGCTTGGTGACGATCTCGATGAGCGGGATGCCGGCGCGGTTGTAGTCGAGCAGGGAGTGGGACGCGCCGTGGATACGGCCGGTGGCCCCTCCGACGTGGGTCGACTTGCCGGTGTCCTCCTCCATGTGGGCGCGCTCGATCTCCACCCGGAAGACCTCGCCGTCCTCCAGTTGCACGTCGAGGTAGCCGTCGAAGGCGATGGGCTCGTCGTACTGGGAGGTCTGGAAGTTCTTCGGCATGTCCGGGTAGAAGTAGTTCTTCCGGGCGAAGCGGCACCATTCGGCGATCTCGCAGTGGAGCGCCAGGCCGATCTTGACGGCCGACTCCACGCCGACGGCGTTGACGACCGGCAGGGAACCGGGCAGGCCGAGGCAGGTGGGGCAGGTCTGCGAGTTGGCGTCCGCGCCCAGCTCCGTGGAGCAGCCGCAGAACATCTTGGTCTTGGTGCCGAGCTCGACATGGACCTCCAGGCCCATGACGGGGTCGTACGCCGCCAGCGCGTCGTCGTACGGCACCAGGTCAGTGACAGTCACGGTGAAACTTTTCCCTCTCAGCCCAGCAGGACGTCGTCGTCGCCGAGGCGCTTGAGCTCACGGACGAGCAGGGCGACACCCGTGACGATCCCGGCCGCGGTGGCGACCGCGTCGACCAGGCTCAGCGTGTCGTGGTCCTGGCGGGCGGCCTTCACCTGCTTGTAGACGCTCAGGGCGCCGAAGGCGGTGGTGCCGATGGACAGGTACGTACCGGCCTTGGACTTCTTGAAACCCTTGGCCTTGGACAGTGCGCTCACAGGGACGGAGCCTCCTCCAGCAGCGGATGACCCCACTGTTCCACGAAGGCGGCCTCGACGGCTGCTCCGACCTTGTACAGCCGGTCGTCCTTCATGGCGGGGGCGATGATCTGGAGCCCCACCGGCAGGCCGTCCTCGGGGGCGAGGCCGCAGGGCAGCGACATCGCGGCGTTCCCGGCCAGGTTGGTGGGGATGGTGCAGAGGTCGGCGAGGTACATCGCCATGGGGTCGTCGGCCCGCTCCCCGATGGGGAACGCGGTCGTCGGGGTGGTCGGCGAGACGATCACGTCGACCTCCTCGAAGGCCCGCTCGAAGTCGCGCGTGATGAGCGTGCGGACCTTCTGCGCGGAGCCGTAGTACGCGTCGTAGTAGCCGGAGCTGAGCGCGTACGTGCCGAGGATGACGCGGCGCTTGACCTCGTCGCCGAAGCCCTCCTCGCGGGTGATGGCGGTGACCTCTTCGGCCGACCGCGTCCCGTCGTCACCGACCCTGAGGCCGTAGCGCATGGCGTCGAAGCGGGCGAGGTTCGAGGAGCACTCGGAGGGCGCGATCAGGTAGTACGCCGAGAGCGCCAGGTCGAACGAGGGGCAGTCCAGCTCGACGATGGTCGCGCCGAGCTTGCGGAGCAGCTCCACGGACTCGTCGAACCGCTGGACGACACCGGCCTGGTAGCCCTCGCCGCGGAACTGCTTGACCACGCCGACGCGCATCCCGGCGACCGAGCCGTTGCGGGCGGCCTCGACGACCGGCGGGACCGGGGCGTCGATGGAGGTCGAGTCGAGCGGGTCGTGCCCGGCGATGGCCTCGTGCAGCAGCGCGGCGTCGAGCACCGTGCGGGCGCAGGGCCCGCCCTGGTCGAGGGAGCTGGAGAAGGCGACCATGCCGTAGCGGGAGACGCCGCCGTAGGTCGGCTTGACGCCGACGGTGCCGGTCACGGCGGCGGGCTGGCGGATGGAGCCGCCGGTGTCCGTGCCGATGGCCAGCGGCGCCTCGAAGGCGGCGAGCGCGGCGGAGGAGCCGCCGCCGGAGCCGCCGGGGATGCGGGTGAGGTCCCACGGGTTGCCGGTGGGGCCGTAGGCGCTGTTCTCGGTGGAGGACCCCATGGCGAACTCGTCCATGTTGGTCTTGCCGAGGATCACCACGTCGGCGTCCTTGAGCCGCTTGGTGACGGTGGCGTCGTACGGCGGGATCCAGCCTTCGAGGATCTTCGAGCCGACGGTGGTCGGAATCCCCTCGGTGGTGAAGATGTCCTTCAGCGCCAGCGGGACACCGGCGAGCGGGCCGAGCTTCTCGCCGGCCGCGCGCTTGGCGTCGACGGCGCGCGCCTGGGCGAGGGCGCCCTCGCGGTCGACGTGCAGGAAGGCGTGGACCTTCTCGTCGACGGCCTCGATCCGGGCCAGGTGGGCCTCGGTGACCTCCGCGGCGGTGAGTTCGCCGGAGGCGATCTTCGCGGCGGTCTCGGCCGCGGTGAGCTTGATGATGCTGTCCGTCATGGCGGTCAGTCCTCCCCGAGGATCTGCGGCACCTTGAAACGCTGCTGCTCCTGGGCGGGCGCGCCGGAGAGCGCCTGCTCCGGGGTGAGCGACGGACGGACCTCGTCCGCCCGCATGACGTTCGTCATCGGCAGCGGGTGGGAGGTCGGCGGTACGTCTTGTCCGGCGACTTCGGAGACGCGGGCGACCGCGCCGAGAATGTCGTCGAGCTGTCCGGCGAAGTGTTCGAGTTCTTCGGCCTTGAGCTCCAGACGCGCCAGCCGAGCGAGGTGAGCGACCTCCTCGCGCGTGATGCCAGGCATGCGGCGATCCTCAGGGTGAGAGTGGCGGGTGTGCGGACCCAATCCTATGGGGCCGCCCCACCCCCCGGCGAAACGCTCCCACGATCACCCGTCCGGACGCCCCGTCCCCCTGCCCGGCTCCGGTGCGGGCGGGGGTCCGGCTCCGGTGCGGGCGGCGGCCCCGGCCGCGGTCAGCCCGTACGGAACTCACGGCCGTCGGCGGCCCGTACGGACGGGCCGAGCCCGGCGGAACGCGGCCCGGCCGGCGTGCCGGGCCACCTCCGGCCGGCGCGACCGGGCGGCCCGGGACCCCGCTCGCTTCCCCGCCCCGAAGGGGCGAACGTTACTGCGGAGGCCCGGACCGAACGGCACGCGCGGACCGCGCCTCGGCGGCGAGTTCGGCGGGCCGCCGCCATCCCCGGGCCCCCCGCGCCCGCAGCCAGGCCGTCGTCTCGTCCGCGGGCATGGCGGCGGCGACCAGCCATCCCTGGACCGCGTCGCACCCCAGGTCGCGCAACCGCTCCCAGGTCTCGTCGTCCTCCACGCCCTCGGCGACGACCAGCAGTCCCAGCGAGTGGGCGAGGTCGACGGTGCAGCGGACGATCTCCGCGTCCTCGGTGTCGACGGCGAGACGGGCGACGAAGCTGCGGTCGATCTTCAGTTCGCTGACCGGCAGCCGTCGCAGGTGGACCAGGGAGGAGTAGCCGGTGCCGAAGTCGTCCAGGGACATCCGCACGCCGTGCCCGGTCAGCGCGGCGAGGGTGTCGGCGGCCCGCTGCGGGTCCTCCAGCAGGACGTGTTCGGTGATCTCGAGCTGGAGCGCCCCGGCCGGTACGCCGTGCCGGGCGAGCCGGGCCGCCACGGCGCCGGCGAAGCCGGGGCTGTGCACGTCGCGCGGGGAGACGTTGACGGCGACCGGGACGTTGAGGCCCTGGGCGCGCCAGCGGGCGACCTGGCCGAGGGCCGTCTCCAGGACGTACTCGGTGAGGTGCGGCATCAGCCCGGAGGACTCGGCGATGGCGATGAACTCGTCCGGGGGGACCCGGCCGCGCTCCGGGTGGACCCAGCGCACCAGCGCCTCCAGCCCGGCGACCTGGCCGTCGAAACGGACCTTGGGCTGGTAGTGCAGTTCGACCTCGCCCGCGTCGAGCGCGCGGCGCAGATCGCCGAGGAGACCGAGGCGGTCGGGGGTGTTGGAGTCACGCTTGGACTCGTAGACCTCGACGCCGGTGCGGTCCCGTTTTGCCTGGTACATCGCCACGTCGGCGCGGCGCAGGAGGCCCTCGGCGTCCTGGGCGTGGTCCGGGTAGACGGCGACCCCGGCGCTGGCCTCCAGGACCAGGGTGAGTCCGTCGAGGTCGAGCGGGGAGCCGAGTTCGGCGACGAGGCCGCGGGCGACGCGCTGGGCGGCGGTGGTGGAGTCGGCGACCGGCAGCAGGACGGCGAACTCGTCGCCGCCGAGCCGGGCGGCCTCGGCGCCGCGCGGCAGTGCGGGGCGCAGCCGTTCCGCTATCTGCAACAGGAGGCGGTCGCCGGCGAGGTGGCCGAGGGTGTCGTTGACCGAGCGGAACCGGTCGAGGTCGATGAGGAGCAGCGCGGAGCGCGTCCCGGCCTGCTCGGCCTCGTCGAGGGCGGTCCAGATCCGCTCCAGCAGCCATTGCCGGTTGGGCAGGCCGGTGAGCGGGTCGCGCAGTTGCTCCTCGGCGCGGGCGCGGGCGATCCACAGGGTGGAGTCGAGGGCGATGAGCGGGATGGAGAAGAGCGGCAGCAGCACCGGCAGGGCGACGGCGACCACGCAGATCAGCGGGGCGATGCCGAGCAGGGCGACGCCGACCAGGCTCTGCCGGATCACGACGCTGCGGGTGACGGTGGGCAGGGTGCCCGGGTGCGGGGTGTGGACCAGCCACAGCAGCAGGCGGGTCGTCAGCAGGTAGCCGGCGGCGGCGAACAGGACGCCGGTGCCGGTGGCGAGGGTCCAGCCGCGCGGGTCCCAGGGCGTCTCGACGCTGGGAGTGATGCCGGTGAGGGTCAGCAGGAGGGCGGCGGCGGCGATGCCGAGGATGTCGACGGCGCCGTGCAGCAGGCCCTGGCGCCAGCGGTGCCTGCGGGCGACACCGACCAGGACGACGACGGTGATGCTGACCAGCCCGGCCGGGACCCAGCCGTAGAGCAGCAGGACCGCGAGGGTCAGGGCGGCACCGGAGCCGGTCCCGCCCCACCAGCGGTCGCGGCCGAGGGCGACGAGGTGGCCGACGACGATGCCGGTGAGGACGGCGAGCGCCCAGCCGGCGGCGCCCGCCGGGAAGAGGGCGTGGCCGGTGGCGAGGGCGCGGCCGATGCCGGCGGCGAGGAGGACGGCGGCGAGCACGACGACGGCGGCCGGGAGCAGCGGGGAGACGCCCTCGGCCCGGCCGGGCGCGTACGGCGCCCGGTGCGGGGCGGTGCGCGCGGCAACGGTGCGGCGCAGACGCGGCCATGAGGCCGGTGCGGCGCTCTCGGTCGGTTCCATTCCGTCCCTCTCCCAGCCGACACGTGCCGCGGGTGCGGGGCCGACGGCCTTGTCTGTCACCGCCCGGGTGCCCGGCCGGCCCCGTGAGTCGGCCGGGCACCGCGAGGCGCGTCCCCCAACAGTAGGCCGCCCGGGGCCCTCACGGGCACCGCTCGGGGACGGTTGCCCGAATGAGACCCGGCCACCCGGATGCATCTGGTATGCGCCGAACGGGTGGCTCCCGGAGGTCACTCGGGAAGCGGAAGTGCCACTTCACGTGCGGCGTCGGCGCCCTGTTCGAGGAGGACGGCGAAGCCCGCCTCGTCCAGGACCGGGACTTTCGCCTGCATGGCCTTGTCGTACTTGGAGCCGGGATTGTCACCGACGACCACGAACGAAGTCTTCTTCGAGACAGAACCTGTCACTTTGGCGCCCCTGCTCTGGAGGGCTTCCTTGGCGTTGTCCCGGGTGTGGTGCTCCAGGGTGCCGGTGACGACGACGGTGAGGCCCTCCAGCGGGCGGGGGCCTTCGTCCTCGCCGGTGGACTCCTCCTCCATCCGCACGCCCGCCTCGCGCCACTTGCGGACGATCTCGCGGTGCCACTCCTCGGCGAACCAGCTCTTGAGGGAGGCGGCGATGGTCGGCCCGACGCCTTCGGTCCGCGCCAGCTCCTCCTCGGTGGCGGCCTCGATCCGCTCGACGGAGCGGAACTCGCGGGCCAGCGCCTGGGCGGCGACCGGGCCGACGTGGCGGATGGAGAGGCCGGTGAGGACGCGGGCGAGAGGGCGCTGCTTGGCCTGTTCGATGTGGTCGAGCATGGCGAGGGTGTTCTTCTTCGCCTCGCCCTGCTTGTTGGCGAAGAAGGTGACGATCTTCTCCTCGCCGGTCTTCGGGTCGCGTTTGGGCAGGCCGCTGTCCGGGTCGAGGACGTAGGAGCGGATGGGCAGGAGCTGGTCGACGGTGAGGTCGAAGAGGTCGCCCTCGTCGCGCAGCGGCGGCTCGGAGGGCTCCAGCGGCTGGGTGAGGGCGGTGGCGGCGACGTAGCCGAAGTTCTCGATGTCCAGGCTCTTGCGGCCGGCGAGGTAGTAGATCCGCTCGCGCAGCTGGGCGGGGCAGGAGCGGGCGTTGGGGCAGCGGAGGTCGATGTCGCCCTCCTTCATCGGCTTCAGCGGGGTGCCGCACTCGGGGCACTCGGCGGGCATCGTGAAGGGGCGCTCGGTGCCGTCGCGGAGGTCGGCGACGGGGCCGAGGATCTCCGGGATGACGTCGCCGGCCTTGCGCAGGACCACGGTGTCGCCGATGAGGACGCCCTTGGCACGGACCACGTCCTGGTTGTGCAGGGTGGCGAACTCGACCTCGGAGCCGGCCACGGTGACCGGTTCGACCTGGGCGTACGGGGTGACGCGTCCGGTGCGGCCGACGCCGACGCGGATGTCGACGAGGCGGCTGTTGACCTCCTCGGGCGGGTACTTCCAGGCGATGGCCCAGCGCGGGGCGCGGGAGGTGGAGCCGAGACGGCCCTGGAGGGGGACCTCGTCGAGCTTGACGACGACACCGTCGATCTCGTGCTCGACGGAGTGCCGGTGGTCGCCGTGGTACCGGATGAACTCGCGGACGCCCTCCAGTCCGTCGACGACCTTGTTGTGCCGGGCGGTGGGCAGGCCCCAGGCGCGCAGCAGGTCGTAGGCGTGGGAGAGGCAGTCGATGGTGAAGCCCTCGCGGGCGCCGATGCCGTGGACGACCATGTGCAGCGGGCGGGTCGCGGTGACCCGGGGGTCCTTCTGGCGCAGGGAGCCGGCGGCGGCGTTGCGCGGGTTGGCGAAGGGCTTCTCGCCCGCCTCCACCAGGCGGGCGTTGAGCTTCTCGAACTCCTCCATCGGGAAGAAGACCTCGCCGCGGATCTCGACGAGAGCGGGCACGTCGTCACCGTGCAGCCGCTCGGGGATGTCGGAGATGGTGCGGACGTTGGGGGTGATGTCCTCGCCGACGCGGCCGTCGCCGCGGGTGGCGGCGCGGGTGAGGCGGCCGTGTTCGTAGGTGAGGTTGACGGCGAGTCCGTCGATCTTCAGCTCGCACAGGAAGTGGTAGCCGGGGGCGCCGGCCTCCTTGGCGACCCGGTCGGCCCAGGCGGAGAGTTCCTCGTCGTCGAAGGCGTTGTCGAGGGAGAGCATGCGCTCGCGGTGCTCGACGGAGGTGAACTCCGTCTCGTACTGCCCGGCGACCTTCTGGGTGGGCGAGTCGGGGGTGCGCAGCGGCGGGTACCGCTCCTCCAGCTCGGTGAGGGCGCGCAGCAGCTGGTCGAACTCGGCGTCGCTGACGACGGGCTGGTCGTTGACGTAGTAGCGGAAGCGGTGCTCCTCGACCTGTTCGGCGAGTTGCTTGTGCCGTTCCCGCGCGTCCGCGGGAACGTCTGCGTTCTGCTGTTCGCCGGCCACTGTCCTGTCCTCCCGTTTCGTCACTCCGGGTTGTCCGCGAGTGAGTTCGCCGCCCGGACGCAGTGGGCGAGTGCCGAGCGGGCGTGGCCGGGCGAGGCGCCGGCCAGACCGCACGACGGGGTGATCGCCACCGCCTCGGGGAGCAGCCCGGGATTCAGCCCCAGCCTGCGCCACCACGTCCTGACCCCCATGACGCTACCGGCCGGGTCCGACAACGCGGTGTCGGTGCCCGGCACGACACCGGCGAGCAGCCGGAAGCCCGCCTCGACGCCTTCCCCGAGCGCCTCGTCGTCACGCTCGGTGAGCAGGGAGAAGTCGAAGGAGGCGCCGGCGAACCCGGCGCGGCGCAGCAGGGCGAAGGGGACGGACGGGGCGCAACTGTGCGCGATCACGGGTCCGTCGTGGACGGCGGCGACCTCGCGGAGCGCCGATTCGACGATCTGGCGGTCGACGGCGCGGTAGGTGCGGTAGCCGCTGGCGGTGCGGACGTCACCGGTGAGGACGGCGGTCAGCGAGGGTTCGTCGAGCTGGAGGACGAGGCGGGCGCCGGGGACGCGGCGGCGCAGCTCGGCGAGGTGGCCGCGGAGCCCTTCGGCGAGGGAGGCGGCGAGGTCGCGGCAGGCGCCCGGGTCGCCGAGGCAGGCTTCGCCGCCGCGTGCCTGGAGAGCGGCGGCGAGCGTCCAGGGGCCGACGGCCTGGACCTTGAGCGGGCCGCGGTACCCCTGGGTGAACTCCTCCAGGGCGTCGAGGTCCTCGCGGAGCCAGGAGACGGCTCGGCGCGTGTCGCGGCCGGGCCGGTCGGCGGTCCGCCAGCCGCTGGGCTCCAGCTGGGCGTGGACGTCGACGAGGAGTCCGGCGGTGCGGCCCACCATGTCGGCGCCGGGCCCGCGGGCGGGGAGTTCGGGCAGGTGCGGCATCCCCTCGCCGCCCGCGAAGGTGCCGGTCACGGTCTTGGCCGCCTCGCGGGCGTCGCCGCCGGGCATCGAGCCGATGCCGGTGGCGCGCAGGGTGCGGAAGTCGTCGGTGTCGCTCACGCCGGACAGGCTACGGGCCCCGGGGCACCGCCGCCCGAGGCAGGTCGGCGTGCGGGCGCCGGGGCGGGGCCGCACCCCGGCGCGGACGGCTCAGCCGCGCGGCCGGACGGTGAGGTCGTTGATCACCGCGTCGGCGGGCAGGTCGAGCGCGGTGAGCAGGGCGGTGGCCACCGAGTCCGGGCTGATCCACCGGCCGGGGTCGTACTCCTTGCCCTCCTGCTGGTGGATTTTCTGCTGCATGGCGCTGGCGGTGCGGCCGGGGTAGACGGAGGTGACGCGCACCCCGTGCGGCTGCTCCTCCTGGCGCAGGGCGTCGGCGAGGGCCTTGAGGCCGTGCTTGGCGGCGGCGTAGGCGGCCCAGCCGCCGTTGGCGTTGAGGCCGGCGCCGGAGTTGACGAAGACGACGTGGCCGTGGGTCAGGCGCAGCTGCGGCAGGAAGTGGCGGGTCAGTTCGGCGGGCGCGAGGAGGTTGACGTCGATCTGGTGGCGCCACGTCCTGGGGGTGAGTTCGTCCACGGCGCCGAGGTCGACGACGCCCGCGATGTGCAGCAGCGAGTCGATGCGGTCGGGCAGCGTCTGGTGGGAGAGCGCCCAGGAGATCCGGTCGGGGTCGGCGAGGTCGGCGACGAGGGTGTCGGCGCCGGGGTGGGCGGCGGCCAGTTCCCGGGCACGGCCCGCGTCGCGGGCGACGAGGACGAGGTGGTCGCCGCGCTCGTGGAGGCGGCGGGCGACGGCGGCGCCGATGCCGGAACCGGCGCCGGTGATCACATGAGTAGCCATGGGCCGCATGATCCCACCGGACGCCGGGGACCGGCCAGCCGGTACGGCGCGGGCGGCCGGGGCGCGGCGCCTACTGGACTCCGGCGCTCTCCTCCAGGTGGGCGAGGGCGCCGACGGGCTCCTCGGCGAAGAGGACGAGTTCGGTCAGCGGGAGGGGCAGGAACCCCTCGTCCTCCATGCGCTGGAACTGCCGGCGCAGGCCGTCGTAGAAGCCGGCCGTGTTGAGCAGGACGACGGGCTTGGTGTGCAGGCCGTGCTTCTTGAGTTCGAGGATCTCGGTGGCCTCGTCGAGGGTGCCGGTGCCGCCCACCATGATCACGACGGCGTCGGCGCGGGCGAGGAGCTGCGCCTTCCGCTCGGCGAGGTCGGCGGTGACGATCATCTCGCCGGACGCGGCGGGGACGGGGCGTGCCGAGTCGGCGAGGAATTCCACGGAGACGCCGAGAAGCCTGCCGCCGGAGCGTTCGACGCCGTCCGCCACGACCTTCATGAGTCCCTTGTCGGAGCCGCCCCACACCAGGGTGTGGCCGCCCCTGCCGAGCAGTTCGGCGAACTCGCGGGCGGGCCGCGTGTAGCGCTCGGGCAGGTCGGCGGCGGACAGGAAGACGCCTATGTTCATGGCCGCAACCTATCGCCCGCGCGGCCGGGGGCAGAAGCCGCGTACCGGACAGGCGGTGCCGGCGGCGGGGGTACGGTCGGGGGCATGACTCAGGGACACGGAGACGACACGGCGCGCGGTCACCGCATCACCGTCGAGCGGACCCCGGTGCACGTGCGGGTGGTGCGCGGCGGGCGGACGGTGGCGGAGAGCCGCCGCCCGCTGCTGCTGCGCGAGACGGGGCTGCCCGTCCGCTACTACCTGCCGCCCGAGGACGTCCGCACGGAACTGCTGGCACCCTCCGGGACGCACACGTTCTGCCCCTTCAAGGGCACCGCCTCGTACTGGTCGCTGCCGGGCGAGCCGGACCTGGTGTGGGCGTACCCGGACCCGGTCGAGGCGGTCGCGGAGATCCGGGACCACTTCTGCTTCTACGGGACGGAGGTGGTCGGGGAGCGGGCCGGGTGACCGTTCGGGCGCGGCCCGGGTGAGGACGGCGGGGGGTCCGGGCAGGCTGGCGGTATGGACACCGTGGTCTCCCGGGACGGCACGCCGATCGGCTACGAGCGACGGGGGGAGGGCCCGGCGCTGGTGCTGGTCGGCGGTGCGCTGACGACCGGGGAGCACGCGGCGCCGCTGGCCGAGCTGCTCGCCGGCTCCTTCACGGTGGTGACGTACGACCGGCGGGGGCGCGGCCGCAGCGGCGACACGCGGCCCTACGAGGTGCGCCGCGAGGTGGAGGACCTCGCGGAGGTGATCCGCGCGGCGGGTCCGCCCGCCGCGCTGTACGGCGTCTCCTCGGGGGCGGCGCTGGCGCTGCACGCGGCGTCGGCGGGGCTGGAGGTGAGCCGCGTCGCGCTCTACGAGCCGCCGTTCACCGTCGGGGAGGCGGACCTCTCGCGGCGGGAGGCGTACCGCTCACGGCTGGTGGCGCTGCTGGCGGCGGACGACCGGGGCGGGGCGGTGGAGCTCTTCATGACGCACATCGGGCTGACGCCCGGGATGATCGCCGGGGCCCGGCGGTCCCCGGCCTGGCCGGGCTTCGAGGCGGTCGCGCCGACCCTGGCCCACGACGACGAGGTGCTGGGGGACGGGGCGCCGCCGCCGGACCGGCTGGCCCTGGTCCGGGTGCCGGCTCTGGTGATGGCCGGTTCGGCGAGCCCGCCGGCGATGGCCGAGGCGGCGCGGGCGGTGGCCGGGGCGCTGCCGTACGGGGAGTACCGGGAGCTGGACGGGCAGACCCACGACGTGGCGCCGGAGGCGGTGGCCTCGGCGTTGCGGGAGTTCCTCCGGTGAGCGGCGCGTGCGGCGGGGCGCCCCGCCGCACGCGCCCGGCACGTCAGGCCGCCGGGACGGCTCCGGCGCGCCGGGTGGCGGCGATGGTGGCGGAGCCCACGACGCGGCTGCCGTCGTAGAGGACGACGGCCTGGCCGGGAGCGACACCGCGCACCGGCTCGTCGAAGTCGACGCTCAGCTCGCCGTCGCGCACCTCGGCGGTGACGGGGGTCTCCTCGCCGTGGGCGCGCAGCTGCGCCGTGTAGCGGCCGCCGCCGGCGGGCGGGGTGCCGCACCACCGGGGCCGGACGGCGGTGAGCCCGGTGACGTCGAGGGCGCCAGCGGGGCCGACGGTGACGGTGTTGTCGACCGGGGAGATGTCCAGGACGTAGCGGGGCTTGCCGTCGGGGGCCGGGGTGCCGATGCGCAGGCCCTTGCGCTGGCCGATGGTGTAGCCGTAGGCGCCCTCGTGGGTGCCGACCTTCTGCCCGGCCTCGTCGAGGATGTCGCCCTCGGCGGTGCCGAGACGTCCGGCGAGGAAGCCGCGGGTGTCGCCGTCGGCGATGAAGCAGATGTCGTGGCTGTCGGGCTTCTTGGCGACGGCCAGGCCCCGCCGCTCGGCCTCGGCGCGGATCTCGTCCTTGGTGGTGAGGGTGTCGCCGAGCGGGAAGAGGGCGTGCGCGAGCTGCCGCTCGTCGAGGACGCCGAGGACGTAGCTCTGGTCCTTGGCCATGTCGGAGGCGCGGTGCAGTTCGCGGGAGCCGTCCTCGCGGGTGACGACGGTGGCGTAGTGGCCGGTGCAGACGGCGTCGAAGCCGAGGGCGAGGGCCTTGTCGAGGAGGGCCGCGAACTTGATCTTCTCGTTGCACCGCAGGCACGGGTTGGGGGTGCGGCCGGCCTCGTACTCGGCGACGAAGTCCTCCACCACGTCCTCGCGGAAGCGTTCGGCGAGGTCCCAGACGTAGAAGGGGATGCCGATCACGTCGGCGGCGCGGCGGGCGTCGCGGGAGTCCTCGATGGTGCAGCAGCCGCGCGCGCCGGTCCGGAAGGACTGCGGGTTGGCGGAGAGCGCCAGGTGGACCCCGGTCACGTCGTGGCCTGCTTCGGCGGCGCGGGCGGCGGCGACGGCGGAGTCCACACCGCCGGACATCGCTGCGAGCACCCTCAGGGGGCGCGGCGGGTTCTCGGTGCGCGGGGAGGTCTCAGTCATAGCCCGTCCAGGGTACGGGGGCGCGGGAACGAATGTCCCTCGCGTAGGCGTTGGGGCAGGCGTGGGCAACGGGAATCACAGCGCGGGCGCAGGCGCGGACGGCGGACGGGGCGCGCGGCGCCGCACGGTCCGGCGGCGGTCGGTGCTGATCGGCGCCGCGGTGGCGGCGGCCACGGGCGGCGTGCTGGCGCGGGAGCGGCTGGGCGGCCTGTGGTACCAGCTGCCGGGGGTGTCCAAGCCGCGGGTGGAGGGGGCGGTGGACTACGCGAAGGCCGAGTGGGTCGCGGCCTCCGAGGCGAACTGGCGCCGGGCGGACCGCCCCGACGACTTCACCGTGGACCGCGTGATCGTCCACGTGGTGCAGGGCAGTTACGCGGTGGCGCTCAAGGTCTTCCAGGACCCGGCGCACCGCGCGGCCACGCACTACGTGGTCGGCAAGGACGGCAGGGTGGCGCAGCTCATCCGCGAGCTGGACGTGGCCTACCAGGCGGGCAACCGCGAGTACAACGAGCGCGCGGTCGGCATCGAGCACGAGGGCTTCGTGGACCGTCCGCAGGACTTCACGGGGGCGATGTACGAGAGCTCGGCGCGGCTGACCGCCGACATCTGCCTGCGCCACTCGATACCCGTGGACCGTACGCACATCATCGGCCACGTCGAGGTGCCCGGCACCGACCACACCGACCCGGGGCCGCACTGGGACTGGGACCGCTACCTGCGGCTGGTGCGGACGGCCAAGAAGCGGCTGGAGCGCGAGCGCGACCGGGACGAGCGGGCCTAGGACCTGCCCGGTCAGCTCAGTCCGGCGGCGCGGGCCCGCTCCACGGCCGGGCCGATCGCCCTGGCGACGGCGTCGACGTCGGTGCGGGTCGAGGTGTGGCCGAGCGAGAAGCGCAGCGTGCCCCGGGCCAGGCCGGGCGGGGTGCCCGTGGCGAGCAGGACGTGGCTGGGCTGGGCGACCCCGGCGGTGCAGGCCGAGCCGGTGGAGCACTCGATGCCCTGGGCGTCCAGGAGCAGCAGCAGGGAGTCGCCCTCGCAGCCGGGGAACGTGAAGTGGGCGTTGGCGGGCAGCCGTCCGGCGGGGTCGGGGTCGCCGCCGAGGATCGCGTCGGGGACGGCGGCGCGCACGGCCGTGACCAGGTCGTCGCGGAGCGCGCCGATCTGCTCGGCGAAGCGGGGGCGGCGTTCGGCGGCGAGCCGTCCGGCGACGGCGAAGGAGGCGATGGCGGGTACGTCGAGGGTGCCGGAGCGCACGTGCCGCTCCTGCCCGCCGCCGTGCAGGACGGGGACGGGCGTGTACTGGCGGCCCAGGAGGAGCGCGCCGATGCCGTAGGGGCCGCCGATCTTGTGGCCGCTGACGGTGGCGGCGGCCAGGCCCGAGGTGTCGAAGTCCAGCGGGAGCTGGCCGAACGCCTGGACGGCGTCGGCGTGCAGCGGGATCTCGTACTCGGCGGCGACGGCGGCCAGTGCGGCGACGGGCTGGACGGTGCCGATCTCGTTGTTGGCCCACATGACGGTGGCGAGCGCGACGTCGTGCGGGTTCCGGACGAGCGCCTCGCGCAGCGCCTCGGGGTGGACCCGGCCGAGGGTGTCGACCGGCAGGTACTCGACCGTGGCGCCCTCGTGCTCGCCGAGCCAGTGCACCGCGTCGAGCACGGCGTGGTGCTCCACGGGGCTGGCCAGCACGCGGGTGCGGCGCGCATCGGCGGCGCGGCGGGCCCAGTACAGACCTTTGACGGCGAGGTTGTCGGCCTCCGTGCCGCCACCGGTGAGCACCACCTCGCTGGGCCGGGCGCCCAGCGACTCGGCGAGGGTCTCCCGGGCCTCCTCGGCACTGCGCCGGGCTCTGCGCCCGGCCGCGTGCAGCGAGGAGGCGTTGCCGGTACGGGTGAGCTGGGCGGACAGCGCCTCGACGGCTTCGGGGAGCATCGGGGTCGTCGCGGCGTGGTCGAGATAGGCCATGGTGGGCCCGATTCTACGAGCCCGCGCGGGCCCGGTGGACAGCGAGGCGCCGTGGTCCGGCCCACCCCGGTCCCGGCCTCGGCGCCCGCCGGGCAGCGGCACGGACCCGGCGGTTCCCCGCAGGCGGCCCCGCGGGCCCGCGGGGCCGGTTCCGGCGCGGGCGGCGACCCGGCCTTCGGAGTCATCGGCGTAGCCGCCACGGGCGGCCGGGGGGGAAACAGCGGAGCCCCGCGCGCCGGGCCCGTACCGGCCCCCGGCACCCGCGTTCCCCGGGCGGGGCGCCACCACCGCGTACGATCCCGTCCCG
The DNA here is from genome assembly GCF_011170125.1 of Streptomyces diastaticus subsp. diastaticus. NCBI lineage: Bacteria > Bacillati > Actinomycetota > Actinomycetes > Kitasatosporales > Streptomycetaceae > Streptomyces > Streptomyces diastaticus. The sequence continues at coordinate 1,815,348 of NZ_BLLN01000005.1, forward strand.
GCCCGCCAGGCCTCCGGGGCGGGGCCCGTGGACGAGCCGCCCGGAGCCGTCCGGCGACTCCGCGCCGTCCGGCGGGAAACCGCCGGGCACGTGGGAGCGGACCCCGCCTGCGCCACGCCGCCCGCGGGCGGCGTGGGACGCGCGCGGCGTGGGACGCGCGCGAAGGCCGGTCGACGCACCGGCGAAGCCCAGGGCGGCCAGCCACTGTGGCCGGTTCCGGCGCACCGGGCCCAGGGGGCTCAGGGGCGCACCCGCGCCCCCCGCCTCAGCTCAGCCGGGCGCGGGCCAGTTGGCGGGACTGGGCGACGAGGCGGTCGGCGCTGTCCCAGACCTCGGCGTCCTCCTCCAGGAAACCGCCGGCGAGGTTGCGGGTGGTGATGGCGACGCGGAGCGGGCCGGGGGCCGGGCGGCAGCGGATGTGGACGGTCAGCTCGACGGTGGGGACCCAGCCCTTGAGGCCCAGTTCGAAGGCGGTGGGGGGCAGGGCGTCCACGGCGAGGAGGAGGGAGAGCGGGTCGGCGTCCCGGCCGTCGGCGAGGCCGAACCAGGCACGCATCTCGCCCTTGCCGCTGGGCGCGCCGAGGGCCCAGCCGAGGGTGGCGGGGTCGATCTTCAGCCAGAGCCGGTCGGCGATGGCGGAGCTGCCCTCGATGGGCCGCTGGTCGGGGGCGTCCTGGGCGCCGAAGCAGTGCTCGGCCGGCGGGAGGCCGGGCGGCGTGGCGGTGGTCCGCACGTCGTCGGGGAGGACGTCGAGGTCGCCGTAGGAGGCGAGGACGCGGATGCGCTCGACCTCGTTGCCGTCGGCGTCGGTCTGGTACAGGGACGCCTGCCCGGTGGAGAGGGTCCGGCCGGTGCGGACGGTCTCGGTCCGGATGGTGGCCGGGCCCGCCTGGGAGGCCGTCAGGTAGTACGCGGAGACGGTGAACGGGTCCGGGTGCGGCAGGGCGTCGGCCAGGGCGCGGCCGAGGGTCGCCAGCAGGTAACCGCCGTTGACGGCGGAGATGATCGTCCAGCCCGCGGAGAGTTCGGTGTCGTAGACGCCGGGGGCGCGGAGGGTGACGGCCGTGTCGCGGTCGAATTCGCTGTCACCGATGGTTGCCTGTGCTGCCTGAGCCATGCCGGCCACGCTACACGGGCAAGCTACTGAGCGGTAGCTTTCCGGTGTGACATCTGTGTGACGCGCACCGGCCCAGGCCGGGACACGCCACGGCGCCCGCCGCGGCCGAGGTGGCCGTGGCGGGCGCCGGGTGCCGTGGTGCGGGGCGGGGCTCAGATGCCGCAGCTGGGGGCCGACCAGAAGCGGCCGCCGCCACCCGCGACGTGGGTGTGGTCGTCGTGGCCGGGGTAGCCCGGGCCGAGGATCTCGGTGAAGCCGTGGTTCCGGGCGGCCTTGGCCAGCGCGCAGAAGCCCTGCGACCCGGCACCCAGGTCGGCCGCGTGGCCGTACAGGTGCCGGCTGTTGGTGGCGCCGCCGACGTTGCTGTTGCAGGTGACGCTGCGGAAGCCGCCGTTCACGGTGATCGGCTTGTCGCCCATGGCGTGCCGCATGGCCTGGAGCTTCCACATGGTGACCAGGGCGTTGGCGCGTGCGGTGGCGGCGGAGACCTTGCCGCCGGACCAGTCCGAGTTGCAGCGGTTCAGCTCGGCGTAGGTGAAGTTCACGGGCGTGCAGTCGTCGTCCTGCAGCTGGTAGATCTTGCTGAAGGTCGCGGGCCCGGCGACGCCGTCGGCGGCGAGGCCGTAGGCGGACTGGAAGCGCTGCACGGCCGCCTTGGTGGCGGGCCCGAACTGCCCGTCGATGGCGATCTGGCTGCCGGTACCCGGGTACCCGGCGACGCGGATCTGGAGCTGGCGCACCGCTTCGCCGGAGGAGCCCTCGCTGAGGGTGCCGCTCCAGGTGTAGCAGCCGTCTGCGGCACCGACGTCCTTGGCGGCGGGGGCCGTCGCGGTGGGGGCGGCGACGGCGGAGACGGGGGCGAACGCGAGACCGGCCCCCATGAGGGCCGACAGCAGAAGTCTGATGGGGCGTGAGCGCATGTGGGGGGCCACCTCTTCTTGATCCGTGGTGCCGGACAGGCCCCTGAGACTGGCCGCGGCCCGCCCGATTGTCAAGAACTCGTCAAATCCTTGGGCCCGGCCCCCGTCCCCCGGGCCCACGCCGGGCCCATCAGGTCGTGGCCTCGTCCACCTCCACCCCGGAGGAGCGCCGGTTCCAGGCGCGCGGTGCCCGCCAGTGGTAGCGCATCGCCAGCAGCCGCAGCGCGAAGGCGGTGAGCGCCGCCACCCCGGCGGTGAACGGGTTGAGCGCGTCGAACCGGATGCACAGCACCACCATGGCCGCACCGACCATGGCCGGGACGGCGTACAGGTCACGGTCCCAGCGCAGCAGGGAGGGCACCTCGTTGGCGAGTACGTCGCGCAGGACTCCCCCGCCGACCGCCGTGGCCAGCCCCAGCGCGGCCGAGGCGGTCAGCCCGAGCCCGTAGGTGTAGGCCTTGGTGGTGCCGATGACGCAGAACAGGCCGAGCCCGGCCGCGTCGAAGACGTTGACCGCGCTCTGGATGCGCTCGACGTGCGGGTGGAGGAAGAAGACCAGCAGCGCGGCGCCGAGCGGGGTGATGAAGTACCCGAGGTCGGTGAAGGCCGCCGGGGGCAGCGCCCCGATGACCACGTCGCGGAAGAGTCCGCCGCCGAGCGCCGTGACCTCGGCCAGCATCGCGATGCCGAAGATGTCGAAGTTCTTCCGGACGGCGAGCAGCGCACCGGAGATCGCGAAGACGAAGATCCCCATGAGGTCGAGGGTGTGCTGGACGGTCGGGGTGAAGAATTGCTGGAACACCCTGTATTTCTACTGGGTCCCCCGCCGGCGCGGCGGACCCGGTCGCGCGAGAGCGCGTGGCGCCCGCCTCCGCTCGCGGGAGCGGTGACGGGCGCCACGGGCACACGGGCGCGGCGGGACTACTCGGCCGCAGCCTCGACGACCCGGTCGGTCATCTCCTCGCGGGTGGCCGGGACCACCGAGGCGGCGGTGCGCTCCACGGTCCCGGCGGCGATCTCGGCCGCGAAGTGGCAGGCCACCTTGTGGCCGCCGCCCACGTCCTTCAGCACCGGTCGCTCGGTGGCGCAGAGGGTGTCCTGCGCCCACGGGCAGCGGGTGTGGAAACGGCAGCCCGCCGGCGGGTTGGCGGGCGAGGGCAGGTCGCCGGTGAGCAGGATGCGCTCGCGGCGGTCCTCCACCTCCGGGTCGGGCACCGGCACGGCCGACATGAGGGCCTTGGTGTACGGGTGCCTCGGCTCGGCGTAGAGGGCGTCGCTGGGTGCCTCCTCGACCAGGGAGCCGAGGTACATCACGCCGATGACGTCCGAGATGTGCCGGACCACCGCGAGGTCGTGGGCGATCACCAGGTAGGTGAGGCCCAGCGACTCCTGGAGTTCCTCCAGCAGGTTGATGACCTGCGCCTGGATGGAGACGTCCAGCGCCGAGACGGGCTCGTCGCAGATGATCACGTCGGGCTCCAGGACCAGCGCGCGGGCGATGCCGATGCGCTGGCGCTGGCCGCCGGAGAACTCGTGCGGGTAGCGCGAGAGGGCGTTGGCCGGGAGCCCCACCTTGGTCAGGATGTCCCGGATCTTCTCGCGCCGCTCCTCGCGGGTGCCGCCGATGCCGTGCGCGGCCATGCCCTCGGAGAGGATCGACTCGATGTTCTGCCGGGGGTTGAGGCTGCCCAGCGGGTCCTGGAAGACCATCTGGAGACGGCGGCGGAAGGTCCGCATCTCCTTGGCCGGCAGCTTCGCGAGGTCGGTGCCGTCGAAGTTGACCGAGCCGTCGGTGATCTCGACCAGCCGCAGCACGGAGCGGCCCAGCGTCGTCTTGCCGCAGCCGGACTCGCCGACCAGGCCGTACGTCTGGCCCTCCTCGACCTGGAGGGAGACGCCGTCGACCGCGTAGACGTGGCCGACGGTCCGGTCGAAGACCAGGCCCTTCTTGACCGGGAAGTGGACCTTCACATCGTCCAGTTCGAGCAGGCTCATGACGCGTCCTTCTTCTTCTCGGCCTCGGGCTTCGCCTCCGGCGCGGGCTTCGCCTCCGGCCCGTCGGCGGGCCCGTCGCTCTCGACGGGCTCCGCCTTCTCCTCGGCCGCGGCGGGCTCCGCCTTCTCCGCCGTCCCGGGCGCGGCCTGCGCCGGGATCTTCGGCTCTGCGGGCTCCGTCGCCGCCTCGGCGTCCACGGCCTGTTCGGCCGGGACACCGAGGCTCTTGACCTCGACGCCGGTCAGCACCGGGTTGACGCACCGGACGCCGTGGCCGGCGCCGACCGGCTCGGTCAGCCGCGGCGTGCCGCTCAGGCACTCCAGCGTGTAGTGGTCGCAGCGGGGCGCGAAGGCGCAGCCGTCGGCCCAGTCGATCCGGTCGTTGATGGAGCCCCGGATCGGGCGCAGCGGCTCGCCCCGGGGGGCGTCCAGACGCGGGATGGAGCCGAGCAGGCCGTGCGCGTACGGGTGGGTGGGCTGCGCGAACAGCTCACGCCGCCCGGCCGACTCGACCGCCTTGCCCGCGTACAGGACGTTGACCTGGTCGCAGAGGCCGGCGACCACGCCCAGGTCGTGGGTGATCATCAGCAGCGCGGTGCCCTGCTGGTCGACGAGTTCCTTGAGGAGTTCGAGGATCTGCGCCTGGATGGTGACGTCGAGCGCGGTGGTCGGCTCGTCCGCGATCAGCATGCGGGGCGCGCAGGCCACCGCCATGGCGATCAGCGCGCGCTGGCGCATACCGCCGGAGAGCTGGTGCGGGTACTCCTTGAGCCGCCGGGTCGGGTCGGGGATGCCGACGCGGTCCAGCAGGTCGGCGGCCTCCTTGCGGGCGGCGGCCCCCTTCATGCCACGGTGCCGCTCCAGGATCTCGGTGACCTGGAGGCCGACCGGGATGACCGGGTTCAGCGAGGAGAGCGGGTCCTGGAAGATCATCGCCAGGTGCTTGCCCCGCATGTCGCGCATGGCGTTCGGGGAGAGCGTCAGCAGGTCCTTGCCGTCGTACTCGGCGCGGCCGCCGAGCTTGACGCCCTTCTTGGGCAGCAGCCCCATCAGGGCGAGCGAGGTGACGGACTTGCCGCAGCCGGACTCGCCGACCAGGCCCACGACCTGGCCCTGGTCGACGTCGAAGGAGACGCCGTCCACGGCCCGCACGTCACGCCGGCCGCGGCCGGTGAAGGTGATGGACAGTTCGTCCACGGAGAGCAGGGGCATGGTCAACCTCGCAGCTTCGGGTCGAGGGCTTCGCGCATCGCCTCGCCGAGCAGGGTGAAGCCGAGTGCCGTGATGATGATGGCCAGGGCCGGGTAGACCGCCATCATCGGCGCGGAGTCGGCGTAGTTCTGCGCCTGGGTGAGCATGACGCCCCATTCGGGGTTCTTGGCGCTGTCCGGGTTGCCGAGGCCCAGGAAGGACAGGGCCGCCGCCTCGATGATGGCGGTGGCCAGCGACAGGGTCGCCTGGACGATCACCGGGCTCAGCGAGTTCGGCATGATCTGGGTCAGGACGATGCGCCGCTTGCGGATGCCCAGCGAGTGGGCGGCCAGCACGTAGTCGGAACCGCCCTGGACCAGCATCGCGCCACGCAGCAGGCGGGCGAAGACCGGGATCTGGACGACACCGATGGCGATCATCACGGTCGTCATGGACTGGCCCAGCACGGCGGCCACCGAGACGGCGAGCAGCAGCGAGGGCAGCGCCAGCATGATGTCGATGCAGCGCATGATGACGGAGTCGATGCGCTGGCCGACCCGTCCGCCGAGGGTGGCGCAGGCGCCGGAGAGGCTGCCGATGACGGCGCCGACGCTGAGGCCGATCAGGGTGGAGACGACACCCAGGAGCAGGGTCTGCCGGGCGCCGACGAGCATCCGCGAGAAGATGTCGCGGCCCAGGTGGTCCAGGCCGAACCAGTTCTCGGCGCGGGCGCCGACGAACTCGGCGCGGTTGACGAAGACCTCGCCGCGCCACTGCTGTCCGGGGGCGTAGGGCGCGACCCACGGCCCGACGATGGCGAGGACCAGGAAGACCGCGATGATCACGGCTCCGACCAGCGCCATCTTGCTGGCCCGCAGTCGCTTGAGGGCTTCCCTCCAGAGGCTGGCGCCGCTGGAGCTCTCCTGCTGGGCCGTGAGTTCCGCGAGGCGGTCGATCTTGTCGGTCTTGGTGCTCATGTCAGTGCACCCGCACTCTCGGGTCGATCAGGCTGTAGGCGAGGTCGACCAGCAGGTTGATCAGGACGTACGCCATCGCGATGAACATGATGAAGCCGACGAGGACCGGATAGTCCCGGCCGTCGATCGCGGTCCGGATGAAGGAGCCGATGCCGCCGAAGGTGAAGACCGACTCGGTGAGCACCGCGCCCGACAGGAGGGAGCCGGTGAGCAGGCCGACCGAGGTGATGACGGGCAGCAGCGCGTTGCGCAGGACGTGGCGGGTGCGGACGACGCCCTTGCGCAGGCCCTTGGACTCGGCGGTGCGGACGTAGTCCTCGCCGAGCACCTCCAGGACGCTGGCCCGGGTCATGCGCACGATGACCGCCACCGGGATGGAGGCCAGCGCGATGGCGGGCAGGATGAGGTGGCTGAGCGCGTCCCAGGTCGCGTCGAACTCGCCCGTGAGCAGGCCGTCGAGGACGGCCAGTCCGGTCACTTCCGTGGCGTTGATCCCGGTGGTCAGCCGCCCGTAGCTGGGGAACCAGCCGAGGTTGACCGAGAAGACCGTCCGCAGCATGAAGGCGAGGAAGAAGACCGGGATGCAGATGCCGATCAGGGAACTGGAGACGGCGGCGACGTCGAGCCAGCCGCCGCGCCGCTTGGCGGCGAAGTAGCCGAGCGGCACGCCGACGGCGACCGCGAGCAGGATCGCCATCAGCGACAGCTCGACCGTGGCGGGGAATCGCAGGAGGAACTCGTCCATGACCGGCTGGCCGGTCTGGGTGGACGTGCCGAGGTCGCCCTCGATCAGCCGCTTGATGAAGCGGCCGTACTGCACGTACACCGGCTGGTCGAGCCCCAGGGCCCGGTTGATACGTGCCACCTCGGCCTCGGTCGCTTTCTCTCCGAGAATCGCCGAGGCGGGTCCGCCGGGCAGCCGGTTCAGCCAGATGAAGAGCAGAACCGACAGGCCGAGCAGGGTGGGTATGAGTTGAAGCAGTCTTCGTACGACGAAACGCAACACCCCGCGATGCCCCTTTCTTGCGTAGTTCGTGGTGCGCCTGATTCCGGACCGGGTCGCGGCCGGGCGCGTGGGGGGTGGTGGGAGGCGCGGCGCGCGGTGGTGACCGCGGGCCCTCCCGGGCCGTTCACGCGGCGGGTCCGCCCGGCCGCGAACGTGCCGTGGCCGGGCGGACCCTGACGCACCGTGAGGTGCTGCTTCCGCGTGGTGCGGTGGTTACTTCTTGAACGTGACCTCGGAGAAGTTCTCCTGCGTCAGCGGGGAGACCAGCGGCGGGTTGACGTCCTTGGCGAAGGCGATCGCCGGCGGGGACGAGGAGACCGGGACGCCGGGGAGGAAGTCCATGACGACCTCGTTGGCGTGCTCGTAGAGCTTGACGCGCTTGGAGTGGTCGACCTCGGCGGAGGCCTCCTCCATCGCCTCGAAGACCTTCTTGTCCTTGAAGCCCCACTGCTTGTCGTACTCGGCGAACCAGGTACCGATGAAGTTGTAGGCGTCGTTGAAGTCACCGGTCCAGCCGAGCAGGTGCAGCTCGCAGCCGCCCGCCTCGGTGGCGTCGATGTAGTCCGGGGCCCACTTCATCGGCTTCGGGGTGACGGTGACGCCGACCTTCTCCAGGTCGGCCTTCATCAGCTCGAAGAGGTCACCCGGGGAGGGCATGTACGGGCGGCTGACCTCGGTCGGGTAGCAGAACTCGACCTTCAGCTTCTCCTCGCCGGCCTTCTTCAGCAGGCTCTTGGACTTCGCCGGGTCGTAGGCGTACTTCTCGACCTTGTCGGAGTAGCCCTCGACGGTGTCCGGGATGAACTGCGTGGCCGCGACGCCGCCCTCGGGCAGCTGGGTCTTGACCAGGTTGTCCTTGTCGATCGCGTGCGCGATGGCGGCGCGGACGTCCTTGTTCTGCAGCGCCTTGTTCTTCTCCTGGGTGAAGCCCAGGTAGAAGATGTTGAAGACGTCACGGGTCGGGACCTGGAAGCCGGCCTTCTCCAAAGTCTTCACGTCGGCGGGCGAGACGAGGTCGTAGCCGTCGATGTCACCGGCCTGGAGGGCCGAACGGCGGCCTTCCTCGGTGTCGATGGTACGGAAGACGAGGTTCTTGACCCCGGCCTTCTTGCCCCAGTAGTCGTCGAAGCGCTCCAGGGAGACTTCCTTGTTCCCCTTGTTCTACTTCGTGATCTTGTACGGGCCGGTACCGGCGACCGTGCCGGCCTGCTGGCTGTACTTGGGGTAGGTGATGGCGTCGCCCTTGGCCGACGCCTCCTCCTTCTCGTACTCCTTCAGCGCCTTCGGCGAGTGGATCGCGAGGGCCTGGAGGGAGAAGCCGCCGGGGAGGTTGGCGGAGGGCTTCTTCACCTCGATGACGGCGGTGCTCTCGTCCTTCGCCGTGCAGGACTTGTAGTTCGCCTTGGGGGCGTCCTTGTCCTCGTTCTTGGCGAAGCCGCCCATGATGGTCTGCCAGTAGTACGACACGGCGGCCGACTGGTACGTGCCCGTCCAGTTGAACCAGTGGTCGTAGTTGGCGCAGACCGCCTCGGCGGTCAGCTTCTCGCCGTCGTGGAACTTGACGCCCTTGCGCAGGTTGAAGGTCCAGACGGTGCCTTCGTCGTTCGAGTCCCACTTCTCGGCGAGGCCGCCGACGAGCTTGGAGCCGCCGGGCTCGTGCTCCAGCAGGGCCTCGAAGGCCTGGCGGGTGACGCGGAAGGTCTCGCCGTCGGACGCCAGCGCCGGGTCGAGGGAACCGGGGTCGCCGGCGCCGCCGAACACGAAGGTGTCGTTGCCGCCGTCCTTGCCCTTCCCTTCCGTGGTGTCTCGCTCACTGGAGCACCCGGTGACGATCAGCGCGGCCGCAGCCGCGACCGTGATCGCCCGAGTGGCTCGGGACTTGAAAATGCGCATGGGCCCACCCCGGTTCAGCATTCATACAGAGGTCTTGACCGACTGAACACTACCCACGTCTCTCACCGGGGAGAATGATCCGCATAGCGGTGATACCGACCTGAGACCCGGACAGACAACAAACCGCGCATATCCAGGACATCACTCCTTCCGGCGGTGTTTACCGGACAGAAGCGCCCCTTCAGGGGCGCCGGGAAGGCGATTCCGTACCATTCGCTGCCGTACGAACACGCTGCGCTACACCGGACTTTCACACCCCTTCAGCCGAACCTCCGCACCCCTTCGCCCCTTTGGCCGGGCGAGCCCCCTTATGTCCCCTCCGGCCGGTGGGCGGCGAGGAGGGGGACGGTCTCGAATGCTGGACGGCGGAAGTCGGTGGGCCCTCATTCCGCTCGCCTCATTCGTGTCCACCGACCAGGCCCGCAAACCTCTGGCCAGCGGAAGTGCCGACGGAATTCCGGACGCCGGAAGAAGAAAGCCGGCGGATGGGGGAGTGAGGCGGGAGTGAAAGAGGCGCGAAAGGCGCGAAAAGGGGCGCCTGCTGAATGATGGGCGGAATTCAGGGCGGTTCGCGCCGCTCGGTGACCGCGCGCATGGCCCGAACGCGGCGGCCCGGCCGCCTGCCCGGGCCGCGGCCGGGCGGTCGGGTACCGCGCGCTCCCCGGGGGCGACGGCTCACCCCCGCCCCCGCGTCACCCTTCGGCAGGCCGGGACCAGCGGCTCCGGGAGAACCACGGCTGCCGCGAGCCGTCGCCGGCGACGGGGGAACCGGTCGCGGCCCGGGCGCCGAAGGCCACGGAACCGGAGCGGACCACGCCCGGCCCGGCCGGACGGAGGCCCCGGCCGAGGAGGTGAGGCGGCCCGCCACCGAGGCGCCCGGCCTGCGCCGGAGAAGGGTGGGCCCGGGTGCCACCGGTACTCCCCCGTCGCGCGAGACGCGCGGGGCGCGGGCCACGCCGGCGCCCGCGCGGAGCCCGCCGGCCGGGTGGGCGCCGGGGGGCGTCGGCCGCACCGCCGAGAGGGCGCGTCGCCCGCACGGGCGCGCCGGCCACGAGTGCGCGGCCCGGGGACCGCCCGGACTCAACTGCCGTACGGCTGCGGGTACCCGTACCCGGAGGCGGGCGGGGCGGCGTGGGCGTCGCGGTCGTAGAAGGGGCGGGCGTGGGCGCGCAGCCAGAGGGCGACCGGGTCGTAGGGGTCGGACATGGCGACGGTGGAGACGGCGAGGCCGTCGGGGACGGCGCCGACCGACTGGCGCATCATGGCCCGCACCGACTCCACGGCGTGCGCGCCCGGGTCGTACACGTCGAGACCGATCGCCAGGTACGGCACGCCGAGGGCGGGCTGGACCCAGGCGCGGCGCAGCGAGCGGAGCGCGGGGGTGCGGTGCGCGTTCTGCCCCAGCAGGGCGTAGAACTGCGGGAGTTCGATGACCGGCTCGGAGATCCGCAGCGGTCCCGGCGGCTGGGCGTCGAGGCCGACGGCGAGGCGGCGCAGGTCCGCCCAGGGCACGCCGACGCCGCCGCCCGGACCGTGCGGATTGATCCAGAGTCCGACCTGGTCCGGGTAGAGCCCGGCGGCGGCCTCACGGGTGGCGACCACCTCGTGGGCGCGGGTCCAGCCGCTGGCCGCCAGTTCCTGGGCGGAGGTGACGCAGGGCGCGTAGCCGAGGCCTTCGACCTCCATGGCGGCGTACTGCGCGTCGGGCGAGCCGGCCTGGCCGTGCCAGAGCAGCATCCAGACCTGCCCGCCGGGGTCGGCGAGCGCGTGCAGCAACCCCTCGTAGGCGTCGTACCGCCCGGGGGCCACCTGGCGCAGCATGTGCTCGACCTGCCCGGCCGCGGCCGTGCCCGACGCACTCACCTGTTGACCGCCCCTTCGTCACTTCGTCCCCCGGGGCCTGCCCCCGTCATGCCGGGACCGGTTCCGCGTGCGGAACCGGTCCCGGCATGAAGACAGCTTAGGCCCTGTACCCGTCGGCGAGGCCGGGCCCGGACGTGGTGCCGGACCCGCCGCCTACGGCTCGCGCCGGTAGAAGGGGCGCAGCTTGCCCGCCATCCAGCGGGCGACCAGGTCGTCCGTGGCGTCCAGCAGGACGAGGTTGACCGGCCACGGGACCGGCGTGCGGCCCAGGGCGCGGCCGAGGGCGTCCATGGCGCGCTGGGCCGCGTCGTCGTCGCGGCGGTTCAGCTCGACGCCGATGAACAGCACCGGGTCCTCGGCCTCGACGCTGGCCAGGCAGCGCCGGGCGGTGGCGACGACACCGGACTCCTCGAACTCCCCGGCGGCGACACCGAGGAAGTCCACCGGGTCCTCCTGCCAGTCGGGCTCGTAGGTGCGCACCCGGCCGCCGGTGGCGGGCCCGTCGAGCGGGGACCGGCCGGTGCGGCACAGTTCGGCCACGGCGAGCGGGGGCAGCGGGACGCCGACGGTGCCGCCCGGGTTGACCGCGATGCCCAGTTGCGGGGGCAGGCCGCGGGCGAACTCGGCGGCGGGGGCGACGGCGAAGGCCAGGTGGCCGCCGACGCAGGAGCGGAACTGCTGCTCCGAGCTGAACACCGGGACGTACGCGCCGCCGTCGATGTCCAGCGTCGGCAGGTCCAGGGCGCCGCTCTCCGGGCCGCCGCCGTTGGGCAGCGGGACCCAGACACTGCTGCGGCCGAGGACCTCGACCAGCCGTCCGCCCGCCGACTCGGCGCCGAGGGAGGCCGCAAGGGCCTCCTCCAGTTCGTTGCTCGGCCATCCGCCGTAGACCCCTTGGGGGGCCTGGGCCGGGATGCTCATCTGCTCACCGCCTGATCACACATACCTCGCCTGCGCCCCGACCCTACCCGCGTCGCGGGCCGGTCGGGGAGCGGGAGTTGACTCAGGCGCGGAAGGTGAGGGCGCGCAGCCGGCCGGCGGCGGCCCGGTCGAGGAGGACGGCGGCGTCGCAGCCGCGCGGCGGGTCGCCCGCCTCCAGGGCGGCCAGCAGGCGGGCGACGGCGCGGCGGTGGCGCAGGAAGGCGTACCTGCTGACGCCTCTGCCGCGGGCCCGCTGGCCGTCCAGGGCGGTGTCCGGGTCGACGTCGAGGAAGAGCAGGTGCAGGGAGCGGCCGCGGCGGCGGGCCTCCCGGGTGAGCCAGTGACGGACCCAGCTCTGGGTGCCGCAGTCGTGGACGACGACGCTGCGGCCCGAGCGGAGCAGGCGGCGCAGGGCGGCGTAGTGGGCGATCCGGGCCAGCGGGCGGTACAGGGCGTAGGGCAGGGCGGCCGGGAGGCGGGCCTCCCACTGCTCGCGGGTGTCCTGGGAGTCGGCGCGGGCGGCGCGGACGGTGCGGCGGATCAGGGTGGACTTGCCGCTGCCGGGCAGGCCGGAGATGACGACCAGGTCGCCCTGGCCGAAGGTGAGGGTGTCGGGTGCGGGGCGGTCGCCGGGGCCCCGCAGGTCGCGGACGGCGGCCGGGGCCCGGCGGGCGCCCGGCTGGGCGGGCAGGGCGGAGAGGGTGGCGTCGAGGGCGAGGGCGGGCGGGACGGGCCCGCCGGAACTGTGGGGCGGGGCGGACACCGCTCGTCCGCTGCTGCTCTGCACCGTGGTCGGCTCCCCCCGTGCGGTCACGTGCGTCATCCTCCCCGATTGTTAAAGAGAAGGTAATGCGGCACAAGCCGATTACCGGTCCTGTCGGCCGCCACCGGCGGTTTCTCTGGCTGGTCACGCAGGGCGGGGGCCGGTTGGTTCCGCCTGGTGGCGGCGGTGGCGCCCGGATGGCTGGAAGCCGCCGTTCGCGGGAGGGACGGCGGGCGCCGTACGGGCCAGGGTGCGCCCGTACGGGGAGGGGTTCTGCCGGGCGGGGGTGCGTGCAATGATGGGCGTCGAACTGCATACCGGCCGCTTGAATCCGCGCGGGAGAGTTCTGCCGGGCCCCGAAGCCCTGGTCAGGACGCCGAAGGAGCAAGTCCCTCCCTTGAATCTCTCAGGCCCCGTACCGCGCGGGCGAGGCACATCTGAAAAGCGGGCCGCTCCGTCGGCCCCACCCAAGGTGCAAGTCATGGCCGCCCGGCCGCGCGTCCGGGTGGCCGGGGCGAACCTCTCAGGTTTCGATGACAGATGGGGAGGATCGATTCCCCCTCGCCGTCATGCCCTGGGAGCGCCCGGATATGAGCCAGACCCCCCGTACGACCGCACTCGACGCCACGCACCGGGCGCTCGGGGCCACGATGACCGACTTCGCCGGCTGGGACATGCCGCTGCGGTACGGCAGTGAGCGCGACGAGCACCAGGCGGTACGGACCCGCGCCGGGCTGTTCGACCTCTCCCACATGGGCGAGATCACCGTGCTGGGCCCCGACGCCACCCGCTTCCTCGCCCACGCCCTGGTCGGCAACATCGCCACCGTAGGCCCCGGCCGGGCCCGCTACACGATGATCTGCCAGGAGGACGGCGGCATCCTCGACGACCTGATCGTCTACCGGCTCGGTACCGTCGAGGCCCCCGAGTTCATGGTCGTCGCCAACGCCGGCAACGCCCAGGTGGTGCTGGACGCGCTGACCGGACGGGCCGCCTCCTTCGACGTCGAGGTCCGCGACGACCGCGACGCGTACGCGCTGCTGGCCGTGCAGGGCCCCGCCTCCAGCGCGATCCTCGCCTCCCTCACCGACGCCGGCCTGGAGGAGCTGAAGTACTACGCGGGCCTGCCCGGCACCGTGGCCGGGGTCGAGGCGCTCATCGCACGGACCGGCTACACCGGCGAGGACGGCTTCGAGCTGTTCGTGGCGCCCGGTGACGCGGTGGCCCTGTGGGAGGCGCTGACCACCGCCGGGGCCGAGGCGGGGCTGGTGCCGTGCGGGCTCTCCTGCCGCGACACGCTGCGTCTGGAGGCCGGCATGCCGCTGTACGGCCACGAGCTGACGAGGGCGCTCACGCCGTTCGACGCCGGACTCGGCCGGCTGGTGAAGTTCGAGAAGGAGGGCGACTTCGTCGGCCGCGCGGCGCTGGAGAAGGCGGCCGAGGAGGCCGCCGCCCGCCCGCCCCGCACCCTGGTCGGCCTGGTCGCCGAGGGCCGCCGGGTGCCGCGCGCCGGCTACCAGGTGGTCGCGGACGGCCAGGTGATCGGCGAGGTCACCTCGGGCGCCCCCTCCCCCACCCTGGGCAAGCCGATCGCCATGGCGTACGTCGACGCCGGCCACGCCGCGCCCGGCACGCCCGGAGTCGGCGTCGACATCCGCGGCAGCCACGAGCCGTACGAGGTCGTGGCCCTGCCCTTCTACAAGCGCCAGAAGTAGCCCCACGTCCCCGCGTCCCCGGGCGGGCCCGGCCGCGCGCCGGGCCCGGAAGTGACGCGACGCACCCGGTCCGTCCCGGATGGCGAGACCTTCCGTTCACCAGCACACCCCCGCGTACAGGAGAATTCACCCCATGAGCAACCCCCAGCAGCTGCGCTACAGCAAGGAGCACGAGTGGCTGTCGGCCGCCGAGAACGGCGTGTCGACGATCGGCATCACGGAGTACGCGGCAGGCGCGCTCGGTGACGTCGTCTACGCCCAGCTCCCGGAGGTCGGCTCCACGGTCACCGCGGGCGAGACCTGCGGCGAGCTGGAGTCGACCAAGTCGGTCAGCGATCTGTACTCCCCCGTCTCCGGTGAGATCACCGAGATCAACGAGGACGTCGTGAACGACCCGTCGCTGGTGAACACCGCCCCCTTCGAGGGCGGCTGGCTGTTCAAGGTGCGCGTCACCGAGGAGCCGGACGATCTGCTCTCGGCCGACGCGTACACCGAGTTCTCCGGCAACTGAGACCACCCCAGGGACTGTGATGTCTTCGAAGTCGCTTCTGAACGCCCCCCTCCACGAGCTCGACCCGGACGTCGCCGCCGCCGTCGACGCCGAGCTGCTCCGTCAGCAGTCCACGCTCGAGATGATCGCCTCGGAGAACTTCGCTCCGGTCGCCGTCATGGAGGCGCAGGGCTCCGTCCTCACCAACAAGTACGCCGAGGGCTACCCCGGCCGCCGCTACTACGGCGGCTGCGAGCACGTCGACGTGATCGAGAAGATCGCCATCGACCGCATCAAGGAGCTGTTCGGCGCCGAGGCGGCCAACGTCCAGCCGCACTCCGGTGCGCAGGCCAACGCCGCCGCGATGTTCGCGCTGCTGAAGCCGGGCGACACGATCATGGGCCTGGACCTGGCCCACGGCGGTCACCTGACCCACGGCATGAAGATCAACTTCTCCGGCAAGCTCTACAACGTGGTCGCCTACCACGTCGACGCCGAGAGCGGTCAGGTCGACATGGCCGAGGTCGAGCGGCTCGCCAAGGAGTCCCGCCCGAAGCTGATCGTGGCCGGCTGGTCGGCCTACCCGCGCCAGCTGGACTTCGCCGCCTTCCGCAGGATCGCGGACGAGGTCGGGGCGTACCTGATGGTGGACATGGCGCACTTCGCCGGGCTGGTGGCGGCCGGGCTGCACCCCTCGCCGGTGCCGCACGCGCACGTCGTCACCACCACCACACACAAGACGCTGGGCGGCCCGCGCGGCGGCGTCATCCTCTCCACCGCCGACCTGGCCAAGAAGATCAACTCCGCGGTCTTCCCCGGCCAGCAGGGCGGTCCGCTGGAGCACGTGGTGGCCGCCAAGGCCGTCGCGTTCAAGGTCGCGGCCTCCGAGGAGTTCAAGGAGCGCCAGCACCGCACCGTCGAGGGTGCCCGCATCCTCGCCGAACGCCTCATCCAGCCCGACGTCACCGACCACGGCGTCTCGGTCCTCTCCGGCGGCACCGACGTCCACCTGGTCCTGGTCGACCTGCGGATGAGCGAGCTGGACGGGCAGCAGGCGGAGGACCGCCTCCACGAGGTCGGCATCACCGTCAACCGCAACGCCGTCCCGAACGACCCCCGGCCTCCGATGGTCACCTCGGGTCTGCGCATCGGCACCCCGGCGCTGGCCACCCGCGGCTTCGAGGCGGAGGACTTCGCCGAGGTCGCCGACATCATCGCCGAGGCCCTCAAGCCCTCCTACGAGGCCGAGGCGCTGAAGGCGCGGGTCACCGCCCTCGCCGAGAAGCACCCGCTGTACACCGGACTCAAGTAGTCCGGACGCCGGCGGTACACCCCCGCCGGCGTCGCACCGCGCACACTGGAGGGTGCGGGTCCGCTTTCGTCGGCCCGCACCCTCCGCCGCGCCCGGGACCCCGCGGGTCCCGCGCCCCTGCCCCTCCGGCGGACAGCGCCGTCCGCCTCCCGCTAGGAGTTCCTGTGGCCATCTCGGTCTTCGACCTGTTCTCGGTCGGCATCGGCCCGTCCAGCTCGCACACGGTCGGCCCGATGCGGGCCGCCCGGATGTTCGCCCGCCGCCTCAAGAACGAGGGGCTGCTCGTCCACACCACCTCGCTGCGCGCCGAGCTGTTCGGCTCGCTCGGCGCGACCGGGCACGGCCACGGCACGCCCAAGGCGGTCCTGCTCGGCCTGGAGGGCGAGTCCCCGCGGACGGTCGACGTGGAGCGGGCCGACGACCGGATCGCCGAGATCCGCGCCACCGGCCGCCTCAACGTGCTGGGCGTCCACGAGATCGCCTTCGACGCCGAGGAGGAACTTATCCTGCACCGGCGCCGCGCCCTGCCCTACCACGCCAACGGCATGACCCTGTGGGCCTTCGACCACACCGGCGCGACCCTGCTGGAGAAGACGTACTACTCGGTCGGCGGCGGCTTCGTGGTCGACGAGGACGCGGTCGGCGAGGACCGCATCAAGCTCGACGACACCGTGCTGACCCACCCCTTCCGCACCGGTGACGAGTTGCTGCGGCTGGCACGGGACACCGGCCTGTCGATCTCCGCGCTGATGCTGGAGAACGAGAGGGCGTGGCGCTCCGAGGCGGAGATCCGCGCCGGACTGCTGGAGATCTGGGAGGTCATGCGGGCCTGCGTCAGCCGGGGCATGACCCGCGAGGGGCTGCTGCCGGGCGGCCTGAAGGTCCGCCGTCGCGCCGCCCACTCCGCCCGCCAACTGCGCGCCGAGGGCGACCCGGCCGCGCTCGCCATGGAGTGGATCACCCTCTACGCGATGGCCGTCAACGAGGAGAACGCGGCGGGCGGCCGCGTGGTGACCGCTCCGACCAACGGCGCCGCCGGGATCATCCCCGCCGTCCTGCACTACTACGTGAACTTCGCCGCCGGGTCGGCCACCGAGGCCGAGAAGGAGGACGCCGTGGTGCGCTTCCTGCTCGCGGCGGGCGCCATCGGCATGCTCTTCAAGGAGAACGCCTCGATCTCCGGTGCCGAGGTCGGCTGCCAGGGCGAGGTCGGCTCGGCCTGCTCGATGGCGGCCGGCGCCCTGGCCGAGGTCCTGGGCGGGACCCCGGAGCAGGTGGAGAACGCCGCCGAGATCGGCATGGAGCACAACCTCGGCCTGACCTGCGACCCGGTCGGCGGCCTGGTCCAGATCCCGTGCATCGAGCGGAACGGCATGGCCGCGGTCAAGGCCGTCACCGCCGCCCGGATGGCGCTGCGCGGCGACGGCTCCCACAAGGTCTCCCTCGACAAGGTCATCAAGACCATGAAGGAGACCGGCGCGGACATGTCGGTCAAGTACAAGGAGACGGCCCGGGGCGGTCTCGCGGTGAACATCATCGAGTGCTAGGCAGAGCGGCCCTGACCAGCGCGTTCGTGTCTTTCAGCGCGGTCAGGGCCTTCCCTTCCCGCACGGCGAGAAGTCCCGGGAACCTCCCTGGGGCAGACGTGGAGGCCCCTGAGAAGTCCCTGGGAAGCCAGCAGCAACAGGTGCGTGCGGTTCCGGGCTCCGGTCTTCGCGCGTATCCGGCGCACGTAGGTGTCCACGGTGTGCAGGCTGACGTCCATGCGCCGGGCGATCTCCCTGTAGGTGGCTCCGCGCGCGATATGCCCGAGCACTTCCCTTTCCCGGCTACTGGCAGTACAGACAACTTCCCGCAGCCTTTCGATCAAGCAGCCGGGGGGTCCTTCTCCGCATGGTTCCCGCGTTCCGCAATCAGCTGGACCACCGCCCCCGGACCTCCCCACGGGCCGGGCCGCCCCCGCGTACGCGCAGGTCATCGCGGGACGCAACCCCAACCGCTGTCGTCGGCCGGCGCGATGGAGGAAGACGCCAGAGTGCCGGCACCACCGGTATCGGCGGCAGCGGTGCCGGCGACACCGCCGATCGTCAGCGCACAGAGAAAAGCGACCACGAACACACGGGCAGACTTCATCATTTCTCCCAGAGATCGGAGCAAGGAATGCTCGAAGGGTTTCCGCCGCAATTTTGCGGCCACCCCCTTCTGCGGTTCCAGAATGGCGGGCACCCGCCCCGTGATCCACAGACGGAGCCATTCACCAAGTTCCCTGGCATCAAAACGGGGGAGTGCACGAAACGCCCATGCGGTACGAAATTGAGCCAGACCCGGCGCTGACCATCGCGTGCCTTCGGCTTCGCCGCTCCAGGGTGAGGGCGGCTCGTCCGGGTGTCGACGGCATACGGCCGTTGCCGCTTCTCGCGCCGGACGCCCTGCCTCGCCGGCATGGTGAAGGCTCCCCGGCTGGACCCCCTCGGGCACGGCGGTTGCCTGTGCGGAGTCAGCGGGCACTCGATGCGGAAGGTCTCCCTCGACCGCGACGTCCGCTCCGCACCCGGTGCGGGGCAACGACGACTCGCCGCGATGGACTCCTGCCTTCGGGCCCCTCCGAGCCGCGACTCCCGGAGAGTCCCCACAGGCGCGGCTCGCCCCTCCGCCTTCCCCGGACATGCCGGCCGAGGGGGCACAGCGCGACAAGGGGCCGACGTGCCCGTGACGTACAAGGAGACGGCGCGCGGCGGGCCGGCGGTGCAGATCGTCGAGTGCTGAGGCCACCGCGAGGCGCGCGCCCGGCGGGGCCCAGCCGTTCCGTACGGTGATGTCGCCGTTGCTGGTGCGCACCTCCGGTGCGAACTCGCCGGCCGGGTCGTGCGGGACCTCGACGGTGCGGCCGCCGTCGACCGAGTCGGCGGCCGCCCGGTGACCGGCCCGGGGGACGGTGAGGGTGACGGCCCCGTCGGCGGTCTCGGCCCGGATGCCGGCGGGGGTGTCCGGGGGGCCAGGTCGATCCTGCCGTTGGTGGTCCGGGCGCTGATCCGGTCACCTCCGATGCCCTTGCCGTCGATGCGGCCGTTGGTGGTCCGCGTTGGGACGGTGCCGGTCCCCGTCCAGCTCGACCCCGCCGGAGCCCGTGCTCACCTCGACCTCTCCGACCCGGGCCGGGCGGACGGCACCGCCGGAGACCTCACCGCTGACCGGGAGACCGGCGGGGACGTCGGCGGCGTACTCGACGGAGCAGCGGGTGCCGCAGCCGCCGAGGATCAGGACGCGGCCCTCGATCCGGTGGGTGGCGCCCTCGGGCCGCTCGCCCTGGAAGGGGACTGTGCGGCGCAACCGGTGGGAGCCGTTCTCGACGCCGCCGACCGTGACGCCGCCGGCGCGGTCGTCGAGGCGCACCGAGGTGATCGCGCCGGAGAGGGCGCCGTCGTCCTCGTAGTTCCTGCTCTCCTCGACACCGCAGGAGGTGAGCGAGGCGGCGACGAGGGCGAGGCCGGACGCGGCGAGGAGCCGGAGGCCGTGGGGTGACTGACGCGTGAAGGCCCCTCGGTCGTGGTGAACGGCCCCGCGCGGGCACAGCGAGCGCGCCGGTCCGGCCCGCGGACCGGCGCTCGGCACGCCACGACGTCAGCGGGCCGTGCTCACCGTCCTCCGGGGCGCACCCCCGGTCCCGGACGCGGGCCACCGGCACCGCCGTCGTCCTCAGGGCTTGCGCGCCGCCCCCACGTACGCCCCGCTGTGGACGCCGCCCTGGCCCTCCACGGGCTCGCCCAGCTCGGGGTGCCACTCCTCGGCCGCGACGAGGCCGGGGGCGACGATGTCGAGGCCGTCGAAGAACCGGGCGAACCGTTCCCGGGTGCGCATCTCCATGGTGACACCGCCCGCCCGGTACATCTCGTGGACCTTGCGGGACGCCTCCTCGGGATGGAAGTCGGGGGTGAGGTGGGAGAGGACCAGATAGCTGCCGGTGGCGAGGCGGGCGGTCAGCTCCTCGACGAGCCGGTAGGCACCGTCCTCGTCGGAGAGGAAGTGGAGGAGGGCGTTGAGGGAGAGGGCGACGGGCCGGCCGAAGTCGAGGACGGCGGCGGCCTCGTCGAGGATGCGGGAGGTCTCCCGGGCGTCGGCCTGGACGTAGCCGAGGGCGCCCTGAGGGGTGCCGTGCAGCAGGGCCTGGGCGTGGGCGAGGACGACGGGGTCGTTGTCGCAGTAGACGACGCGGGCCTCGGGGGCGAGCCGCTGAGCGGCCTGGTGGAGGTTGGGCTCGGTGGGGATGCCGGTGCCGATGTCCAGGAACTGGCGGACGCCCTGTCCGGCGAGCCAGCGGGTGGCGCGCAGGGTGAAGGCCCGGTTCATGCGCGCCATCACGGGGATGACCGGGGCGAACTCGGTCAGCCGCCGTCCGAGTTCCTCGTCGGGCGGGTAGTTGTCCTTGCCGCCGAGGTACCAGTCGTAGAGGCGGGCGGGGTGGGGCTTGCTGGTGTCGATCTGCGGGGTCTGGGTCATGGTGGCGGGTCTCCGTCCAGGGGTTCTCGTGCGGGGCGGGGAGGTTCAGGGTTCGCGGGCCACCGCCGCGTACGGCGGGAGCCGGGCCGGGAGCGTGCCGGCGGCGGCCGGTTCCGGGTGCGGGTGCGGGTGCGGGTGCGGGCAGGAGACGACGCCGGGCTCCCGCCGTTCCCGGCCGCCCAGGAAAGCGGCGGCCCCGGCGGCGGTCCGGGCCGTGACCGGCGGTGCGGCGCGGGCGTGGGCTTGGGCGTGGGCGTGGGCGTTCCAGAAGGCCACGGCCTCGGCGTCGGCGGTGCCTCCGAGGTCGAGGGCGGCGTGGCTGCCGGCGGGGACCGCCGCGACCAGGCGGCGGACGACGCGCCGGGCCTCGGCGGCGCCGGGGGCGAAGACGGGGACGCCGGGCAGCGGCACCGCCACCGGCCGGGAGAAGGGCGGGGTGCGGGCGGCACCGGCGAGGACGGCCGGGTCGCGGACCTCGGCTTCGAGGCAGGCGGTGGCGCCGTCGGGGGGCCCGGCGAGGAGGGCGCCGGCGTGGGTGGGGGCCCGGTCGCCGTCGACGTGGACGACGCGGGCTGCGGGCGTGACGCGCCGGGCGGCCTCGCGGGTGTGGTCGACGGCCGGCGCCCCGCTGCCGAGGCCGGGGAACTGGACGACGCCCGTCTCGCGCGCCAGGTGGGTCACGGCACGCCCGAGGAAGGCGCGGTCGGCCCGCGCGACGTCCCGGACGCCTGGGCGGCGGGCCGCGACGCGCTCGCCGGCCGGAGCGTCGAGGGCGTGGTGCTCCCCGCCACCGGGCCAGTGGTCCCGGACCCGCGCGTCGAGGGCGACCCGCCGCGCGTCCTGGGAGGCCCACGCGCTGCCCGCGTCCGCGCGGTTCCCGCCGTCGTCACGCACCACACCACCCCTTCCGCCTCGTCGGTCCCCGCGGTGCCGCGCGGGTGGGTCCCATCATGGCGGACGGGTCAACTCGGCGGGTCCGCAGATGGGTTGCTGCCCTTTGGGGTGGCGCCCCACCGTTCCGCGGCCCCGGCGGTTCGTACCGTTGTCGACGCGGTCGATGGTGCCCGTGACCGGGATGTGCTTCCCTGCACGCGCCACCGGACGTACGTTCTCCTTCCCGGGCCCGCCTCCCTGTCCGGCGGCACGGCCGGTGTCCGGGTCCGGGCCCGTACGGAGCAGGGAGGCGCCAAGCGATGAGCCGGACTTCTGATGACCGCCACGGCCGGTCGCGCGCCGGCCGCCGGGCCGCCGGGGCGGGCGTCGAGAGGGCCGCCGACGACCCGGCGGGCGGCCTGCGCGGGTACGCCCTGGACCTGCTGGTGGTCTTCGCGGTCCTGCTGCGGGAGCGGAACGTCACCCGGGCCGCCGAGCAGCACATGTCCCGGGCGGCGGTGAGCGCGGCCCTCGGACGGCTGCGAAAGCTCTTCGGTGACCCGCTCCCCGTCCGGCCGCCCGGCGGGGCGGCACCGCCGCGGGCACCGGGCCTCGCGGCCCCGGCCCGCGAGGGACTGGCCAGTCCGAAGACGGCCGTCGCCGGAGAGCCGGCGTTCGGCCCGGCGCGGGACGCGGCCGTCTTCCGGCCCGGCGTCTCCGACGGCCTGGAGGCGCTGCTGCCGCCGGGGCTGATCGCGACGGTGAGGGCGGCGAGCCCGGCCTCCTCGGCCTTCTGCCTCCCGGCCGGCCGGACGACCGACGCCGCCCTCCTCACCGCCGGCGAGGTCCAGATCGGCGTCGCCGCGTGCGCCGCCCGGGGCCCGGACATCCGCGGCCGCACCCTCGTCGCATCGGGGCACGCCTGCCTCTGGGACCCGGTGGCGGCCGGAGGCGCGGACCCCCTCACCCGTGCCGAGCACCTCGCGCCGCCGCACGTGACGATCTCGGCCGACGGCACGCGCGGCATCGTCGGCGACGTGCTGGACGCCGAGAACCTGACCCGGCGCCGGGTCGTCCCGACGGCCCACTTCGCCACGGCGCCGCTGCTGCCCGCCGGTACGGCGTCGGTGGCGACCCTGCCCCGGCACGCCGCCGAGGTCCTCGCCGGCCGCTTCGGCCTCCAGGTGTGCGCACGACCCGTACCACTCCCCCGGTTCACCGTCTCGGCGCTCTGGCACCAGGGCAGCGCCGCGGATCCCCGGGTCCGCTGGCTGGTGGAGCCCCGGTGCGGGCCGGCCCGCACGCTGATGCCGCCGCCCGGCGGCATCAGCTCCCCCGCGCCCCGTGACGGGGCGCCCGACAGGAACGGAGACCCCTCATGACCAGAATCGCCGTCGCCCAGCTCGGCTCGGTCGCCTTCGACGCCGCCGCCACCGTACGCAAGGCCGTCGCCGCGCTCGCCGAGGCCGCGGCCGAGGGCGCCGAGGTGATCGTCTTCCCGGAGGCGTTCCTCGGGACGTACCCGAAGGCGCTGTCGTTCGGGTCGCCGGTGGGGCGGCGCACCGAGGAGGGGCGGGACGAGTTCCTGCGCTCGTGGGAGGCCGCGGTCGAGCTGGACGGACCGGAGCTGGCGGCGCTCGCGGAGGCCGCGCGCGAGCAGAGGATCTTCGTGGTGATGGGGGTCATCGAGCGGGCCGGGCGCACGCTGTACTGCACGGCCGTCATGATCGACCAGCACGGCCGGCTCGCCGGGCACCACCGCAAGGTGATGCCGACCGGCGCCGAGCGGCTGATCTGGGGGTTCGGGGACGGCTCGACGCTGCCGGTGGTCGACTCGCCCGCGGGGGCGCTGGGCAGCGTCATCTGCTGGGAGAACTACATGCCGCTGCTGCGGGCGGCGATGTACGGACAGGGCGTCGAGATCTACTGCGCGCCGACCGCCGACGACCGCGAGACCTGGCTGCCGACCATGCGCCACATCGCACTGGAGGGCCGCTGCTGGGTGGTGACGGCCTGCCAGGTGATGCGCCGCCGCGACTACCCGGCCGGGTACGCCGCGCAGTTCGCCACCGAGCCGGGCGACGTGCTGATGCGCGGCGGTTCGGCGGTCGTCTCGCCGCGCGGTGAGGTGGTGGCGGGCCCGGTGTGGGACGAGGAGACGCTGCTGTACGCGGAGACCGACCGGGCGGAGATCGTCCGGCAGAGCCTCGACATGGACGTCACCGGTCACTACGCCCGCCCGGACATCTTCTCCCTGGCCGTCGACACCGCGCCCAAGCGCCCGGTCTCCTACGGCGCCGCCACCGGGCCCGCCACCGGCTGAGCCGGCCCGGGACCCGCCCGCCGCTCACTCGAATGGCGGGCCGCCCCGCCCCGTCGCAGACTGGGAGGGAAGCGCGCAGAAGGCCGCTTTCGCGACATCCGCGGGCGATCTGCCGCAAGGCGGGCCGACGGGTGGAGCGTGACCGCGCGAGCGCAGTGAGGACAGCCGTATGGCCGACAACGGTGCGGACCGCAACGGTCCCGTCAAGGGCAGGACCACCATTGCCGACTCGGTGGTGGCCACGATCGCCGGTATCGCGGCCCGGGAGACTTCCGGGGTGCACGCGATGGGCGGCGGCATGAAACGCGCGCTGGGGGCGGTGCGGGACAGGGTCTCCAGCGGCGACGACCCCACGCGGGGCGTCAAGGTCGAGGTGGGCGAGAAGCAGGCCGCCGTCGACCTCGACATCGTCGTCGAGTACGGGGAGTCGATCGCCGACGTGGCGCGCCAGATCCGGTCCGACGTCGCCCGGGCCATCCGGCAGATGACGGCGCTGGAGGTCGTGGAGGTCAACATCGCGGTGGACGACGTGCACATCGAGGGCGAGGACGACGACGAGGGCGAGGAACAGTCCCCGTCCCGCGTCCAGTGAGCCGGCCCGGTCCCCGGGCGGCCTCGGTCCGCCGCGCCCGCGTCCGGGCCGGCGGTGGAGCGGACGGCGCACGCGGCGGGACCCCGACCGGACCACGGTCCGGCGGGGTCCCGCCGCCGTGGCGTGCGCCCGGCGAGGTCAGGCCGCCGCGGTGGCCGCGGGCCGCGGGGGCGCGGCCGGGGCGAGCAACCGCTCGGCCAGGACACCGAAGACCAGGCCGAAGACGGTCCACAGGGTCGCCTGGACGGCCAGGGCGGCGAGGCGGAACTGCCACAGGAGCTGGCCGGGGAAGTCCGGCCCGACCTCGTTGTACGAGGGCAGGAAGACGTAGGCCAGGGTGACCGCGAGCAGGAAGGCGGCGCCCGCGGTGACGGCGGCGTCGCCGTTGCCGAGGCGGGGCGCGAGCCGGCGGCCGAGGATGACGGCGCCGACCGCCAGCAGCACGCTGAGCAGCACCAGCAGGAAGAAGAGCGCGGTACGTCTGCCGATGGTGTCGCCGTCGCCGACGGCTGGCGGGTTGGCCGGGTACTTGAGGAACGGCACGACGTGGAGCGCGATCAGGCCGCCGAGGGCGACGAAGGCGGCGGTGGCGCGGGGGCCGTGGCGTCCGATCCGGCCGAGGGCGACGCAGAAGGCGATGGCCGCGACGCCGCCGACGGCGACGCCGAAGACGAGCACGCCGGTGGCGAGGCCGCCGGTGGCCTGCATCGTCCGGCTGACGAGTTCCTCCTCGCCGCCGCCGTGGTCGTGGTGGGCGCCCGCCGCGTGCTCCTCCAGCGCGATGGCGGCGTCCACCCGGGGCTCACCGAGGAAGTGGGCGACGAGCAGGGCCGCGACGCCGGCCGCGAGGCCCGCGAGCATGCCGCGCACCAGCAGGGCGCGGACCGAGAGGATGTTCATGGGTTCCGTCTCCCCTCGTCGTCAGTGGCAGGGGAAGCCGAGCAGGTGGCGTCCGTCGTGGACCCACTCGTGGATGGATTCACCGGAGACCAGGGCGGTGGCACCCTGCTCGGCGCCGACGAAGTAGAGCAGGACCAGGGCGAGGAGGCCGGCGAAGACCGCCCACGGGGCGACGGCCTTCAGCGGGAGAGGGGTGACGGCGGGTATGCCCGCGCCGGCGGGGGCGACTGATTGCGCCATGACAGCTCCTGTGGGAACACGCGTCCCGTTCGTGGTGCCTCGGACGACCGGGGGCGGGTCTGACTTCCCGCGGCTTCGCGGGTACACAGTGGCGCGACCGTGCCGGATTCCCACCGGCTTCCGTCCACCCGTCGTCATGAACGAGGGGACCATACCGCTCGGCCGCCCCCACCGCCACGGCCTCTTTCGCACTGGACCGCGCCGGCCGGGCGTGATGTGGTGCTCATGACGAACAGAGGGTGGCGGGGCACCCCGGCGCCCGGCCACCGCCGCCGGACGGAGCACTGACGGTGACCTCTCCGACCCTGCGGGTGATGTTGGTCTCACCCGCCCTCAACGCGGCCCTGCGCGAAGCCCGGTTCGACGGGGACACCCCGCTCGACGCGGCCGGCGTCCGCGCGGCCCGGGCGGCCGCCCCGCACCTGCCCGCCGCCGACCGGTACGCCGCCGGGGGCTCGGCCCGCTGCCGCGCCACCGCCCGGGAGTTGGGCCTCCCCGCGCCCGGCGGCCTCGGGGTGGCGCCCACCGGCTGGGAGCTGGGGCGCTGGGCCGGGCGGCGGCTCGACGAGGTGGCGGCGGCCGAGCCGGCGGCGGTGGCCGCCTGGGCGGGCGACCCGGAGGCGGCCCCGCACGGCGGGGAGAGCCTGCGCGGACTGCTGGGGCGGGTCGGCGACTGGCTCGCGGCCGGGGCGTGGGGCGGGACCCAGACGCCGGCCGCGAGCCCCGTGCGGCTGCTCGCCGTGGTGGAGCCGGCCGTCGTCCGCGCCGCCGTCATCCACGCCCTGGACCTCCCCGCGCGCGCGTTCTGGCGCCTGGACACGGGCCCGCTGACGCTGACCACGCTCACCGGCCGCCCGGGGCGCTGGAACCTGGCGACCGGTCAGCCCCTCGCCCCGGCGGGGGCGGTACGCGGGGCGGGGTGACCGCTCCCCCGCCCCGGCCGCCCGGCGTTCCTGCCCGTGCGGGACGACCGGTCAGGCGCGGAACTCGGCGGGGCGCTCCGGCTGCGCGGCGTCCAGCAGCCGGCGGACCTCCTCGGCGTCACCCCGGCTGCCGTAGACGGGGGTGCCGGGCTGCTGGCGCCAGGAGTCGTCGAGGGTGCCCGTGTCGACGGTGTCGAAGCCGAGGGCGTCGATGAGGTCGCGGACGACCTGCTTGGCGGCCGGGTCGTCGCCCGCGACGGGCAGGGCGTGGCGGTGCGGGGTGCCGGGCTCGGTCCCGCGGTCCAGGAGGTCCTGGGCGTAGGTGCCGTTGAACGCCTTGACCACCGGGTGGCCGATCTGGGCGCTGACCCAGCGGCTCTCGGGGAGCCCGTCCTCGATGGCGTCGATGCGGCCGTCGCGCTGCCGCGGGTAGTAGTTGTTGGTGTCGACGACGACGGCGCCGGGCACGGCCCCTTCGAGGAAGCCCTCGGGCAGGTCGGGGACGTTCTTCAGCGGAACGGTGACCACGACCAGTTCGGCGCCGTCGGCCGCGTGCGCCGCCTCGGCCGCGGTGGCGCCGGTCTCCTCGGTGAGGGCGCTGAGCGTCTCGGGCGAGCGGGAGTTGGCGACGGTGACCTGGTGGCCGAGGGCGGTGAGGCGGCGGGTGAGGTTGCCGCCGATGTTGCCCGCTCCGATGATGCCGATCCTCATGTCAGACCTTCCGACGGTGCTGCGGTGGGCGGACGCCCGCACGGCGCGTCCTGCCGGAACCCCGGCGGGGGCTCCTGACAGGCCCTCAACAGCAAATCGCGGCGCACCTATTCCCGCCTTCTCGGGATTCATCACTCTTTTGAGGGGCGTGAGCGGCGCATCGGGCGCGCCGAGGCGGCGTACGGGCGTCGGCACGACCGTCCCGGGTAGGCCGTGGGGACGAGAGACCGCACCGGCGACCACAGGAGGCAGGGACCGTGCTGCACGGCATCGACATCAGCTCCCACCAGAAGTCGTTCGAGACCGACGGCGTCGACTTCGTCTTCATCAAGGCGACCGAGGGCAGGTCGTACGTCAGCCCGCAACTGGCCGACCAGACCAAGCGGGCCCGCGACGCCGGGTGCACGGTCGGCTTCTACCACTTCCTGTGGCCGGACAACATCAAGGCGCAGGCGGAGTATTTCCTCTCCGAGACCGAGGAGCGCGAAGGCGACCTGCTGGCCCTGGACTGGGAACGCACCGGCGACGGCACGGCCGCGAGCAACAAGGAGAAGGACACCTTCCTGCGCGAGGTCAAGAAGCTCCGCCCGGACCACCGCGTCCTGCTCTACTGCAACCGCGACTTCTGGCTCAACCGGGACACCACCTCGTACGCGGGCGACGGCCTGTGGATCGCGGACTACGTGGCGAAGGGCAAGCCCCGCATCAAGGCGGACTGGTGCATCCACCAGTACACGGACAGCCCGCTGGACAAGAACGTCGCCGCCTTCGGCGACCGGGAGGAGCTGACGGCCTGGGCCCGCCGCGGCTGACGGACGCGGCGGAGCGCGTCACCCCTTCCCGAACGGCAGGAGCCGGCGGCCCGCCGCGCCGTCCGGTGCGGGACGGCGCGGCGGGCCGGGGCGCGGCGGGCCGCCGGAAACGCTCGCGGCATCGGAACGTCTCAGGCGGCCGGTCACCGGCCGGTCGCCGCGAAGGCCCCGCCCGTCGCGGGCCGAGAGGCCGGACGCGTCACCGGGTGGCGGGCGTCAGCGGCGCCGCCAGGGCCGGTACCCCGGGTTGTCGACGCACTCGGACATGATCTCCTGCTTGGCCGTGCGGTCGATCGGGCACGCCCCCACGATGAACTCGCTGCGGATGCCGCCGGCGAAGGCCACCTCACGCTGCTCGGCCCACCGGTGGGTGTCGCCGATGGTGCGGTTGACGTCGATGCCGCCGGGCGCGTCGATGTAGTAGTTCCAGTCGCTCTTCCACTGCTTGTACAGGTCGTGGTCGTAGGAGGTGGAGACGTACGGGGACGGCTGGTTGACCAGGACGTACGCCTCCAGGTCGTACTGGCCGTCGACGGTGTCCTTCGGCAGGAAACCCTCGTGGAAGATGACGGCGGGCGCGCGGCCGTCGGCGCGGTAGAGCTGGGAGCAGTTGTCGCGCAAGGCCGGTGCGGGGGTGATGCGGCCCGCGTCCACCCGGCGGTCGGCGGCGGCGGCCAGGGGGTCGTCGACGACCGGGCAGTTCGCGGCGGCGCGCGGCGCGGCCGGGGCGGCGGCGGGGGTCGCGGGCTCGGCGGCGGAGACGGCGGGGGCGGCGAGCAGCGCGGACAGGGACAGGGTGAGCGCGGCGGCACGGCGGCGCAGGCGGGTCATGATCACGCGGGCACGATCAAGGACGCCTCGGTCGTGGGCGGGGACCGCCACCCGATGGTGGTGTGTCGCGGGCGCGGAGCTGACGACCGCCACCGGCCTCCCGTCCGGATCATGTCAATCGGCGGGTTTTCCGGGCTCGCGCCTGCCTTTCTTGCGGCGCGTGGCCGAACTCACCATAGATTCTCGACCAGGCGTTACCATTTGTCCGCATTCGTCCGCTAGGACGCTTTGGCCGCGAGGGCACCTCTCTGCCATAGTCGGGGACACGGCCCCCATTGACCCGGGCGAGGCTGTCCTCGACGTCGCGGACCACACCCCTTTGCCCGCGGCGTTCCCAGAAACCCCCGCAGCGCCCCACCGACGGCGACAGGGGGTTTCTGCGTGTCCGGACCCCTCAGCGGTCGACGACCCGCAGTTCGAACCAGACGTACTTGCCGATGGGCAGCAGGTCGGCGCCCCAGCGGTCGGAGAGCTTGTCGACCAGGAAGAGACCGCGCCCCCCGAGGTCGGTGGGGCGGACCGGCAGCACGCAGGGCAGGCCGCGCGAGGGGTCGCGTAACTCGACCTTGATCCGGCCGCGGGTACGGGTGATGCGAAGGGCGAAGCCGCGGGCGCCGGTGTGCAGCACGGCGTTGCCGACCAGCTCCGAGGCGAGCAGGACGGCGACCTCGCTCAACTGCGGACCGAGGCCCCATTGGTGGACGACGACGAGCCGGGTGAGCCGCCGCACGGTGCGCGCCGCGTCCGGCCGGGAGTCGATGTACACCTCGCCGTCCGCCGGGCTGCCGTACCGCGCCAGCGCCTCACGCGCCTGCTCGTCCTCCACGGCCGGCCCTCGCCGGTCCGCGACCATGCCGCCTCGTCGCTGCGGCTGCTCGATGCCCTCCAACCCCGCCATGCGCACCATCATGGCCGCCGATAGGGCCGTTCGGGCCCGTTCCCGGGGAATAGGACCCGCGCATCGCCACGGTGACGGACGGCTCCAGGCATGTGCCGCAGGCATACCAAGGGCGGTCATGTGCGCACTGACCTGCACTTACACACCGTCCGAGATCGGTCACCGGAGGTCACGGACGGGGCGGGGCCGGGAGGGGGCCGGGCCCCCCGAACGGGGGCACTCGCGCGCGGTTCACCCTTCGGGGCGTCAACTCCGTCCCGCGTCCGGGGAGTTGACATGCCCCCTCGGAGTGCCGCGCCCGGCCGCCGACCGACCGGAGAAGGGCCTCAGGCGCCGGGCTCGGACTCCCCGGTGCCTGAGGCCCCCGCGCGGGACGGATCAGAGGAACCGGGCCTTGCCCGGGCCCTCCTCGACGAAGCTGCGCATACCGCGTTCGCGGTCCTCCGTGGCGAACAGCCCGGCGAACCACGTGCGCTCGATGGTGAGGCCGGAGTCGATGCCGGTCTCCAGACCGCCGTCCACGGCTTCCTTGGCGGCGCGCAGCGCGATGGCGGGCCCCTCGGCCAGCCGCCCGGCCCAGGCGCGGGCCGCCTCGTACACCTCGGCGGCCGGGACGACCTGGTCGGCGAGGCCGATCCGTTCGGCCTCGTCGGCGCGGACCTGGCGGCCGGTGAAGATGAGGTCCTTGGCCTTGGACGGCCCGATGAGCCGGGGCAGCCGCTGGGTGCCGCCGGCGCCGGGGATGAGGCCGAGCAGGATCTCGGGCTGCCCGAACTTGGCGTTGTCGGCGACGATCCGGTAGTCGGCGCAGAGCGCCAGCTCGCAGCCGCCGCCCAGGGCGTACCCGGTGACGGCCGCGACGACCGGCTTCGGAATGCGGGCGATGGCGGTGAACGCCTCCTGGAGGCCGCGGGAGCGCGCGATCATCGCCGCGTGGTCCATCTCCCGCATCTCCTTGATGTCGGCGCCCGCCGCGAAGACCTTCTCGCCGCCGTAGAGGATCACGGCACGGACGTCGTCGCGGTGGGTCACCTCCTCGGCGAGGGACTTGAGCCGGTCCTGGACGGCGATGTCCAGGGCGTTCATCGGGGGACGGTCGAGCCGGATGGTGCCGATGCCGTCGGCGACGTCGAGATGCACAGTCATGGCGGGCAGGCTATCGGCCGCCCGGCGGCTCCCCGGTGGGGACCCGGGCACGCCCGTGGGCCCGGCGCAGGAGCGGCCGGGCCCACGGGAGAGGGTGGCGGATCAGCCCTCGGGCTGGGGGTTCCACTTCTTCCAGTCGAGGTTCCAGGCGTTGAGCCCGTTCCACCACTGGATCTCCTTGTCGTCGGAGTTCTTGACCACGACCACGTCGCCGATCATCGAGTTGTCGTAGAACCAGGCGCCGGGTGCCTTCTTGTCCCAGCCGCCACGGCTGTCGCGCAGGCCGACACAGCCGTGGGAGGCGTTGTGGTTGCCGAAGGCGCCGCCGGACCAGTAGTTGCCGTGGATGAAGGTGCCGGAGGTCGACAGGCGCATGGCGTGCGGCACGTCCTTGATGTCGTACTCGCCGCCGAAGCCGACGGTCTCCCCGTTCATCCGGGTGACCTGGTGCTTCTCGGTGATGACCATCTGGCCGTTGTAGGTGGGGGTGCCGGGGGCGCCCGCGGTGATGGGGATGGTCTTGAGCAGTTCGCCGTCCCGCTCGACCTTCATCGTCTTCTTCTTGGCGTCCACCGTGGAGACCTGCGAGCGGCCGATGGTGAAGGTGACCTTCTTGGCCTGCTCGCCGTAGACGCCGGGCCTGCCCTCGACGCCGTCCAGGTTGAGTCTGACGGTGACCTCGGTGCCCGGCTCCCAGTACTCCTCGGGCCGGAAGTCGAGGCGGTCGTTGCCGTACCACTGGGAGCGGATCTCCACCTCGGGCTCGGCGGTGACGGTGACCGCCCGCTCGACCGCCTCCGGCGCGGTGATGCCCCGGGTGAACCGGAGCGAGACCGGCATGCCGACGCCGACCTTGGAGCCGTCCTCCGGGGTGAAGTGCCCGACGAAGGTGTTCTCGGGGACCAGCGTCGTGAACGTCTGGTCCTTGGCGGACTCCCGGCCCTCACTGTCCTTCGCCACCGCGTGCACCTGGTACTCGGTCGCCGCCGCGAGGTGGTGGGCCGGCTTCCAGGAGGCACCGTCCTTGGCGACGGTCCCCTCGATCTCGTTGCCCTTGCTGTCGGTGACCTTCACCGAGGACAGCTTGCCCTGCTCGGCGGTGATCTTCAGCGCCCCGCTGGTCGCCACCGACTCGGCGCCGTCCTTCGGCGCGATCGACACGACCGCCTCCGACGGGGCCGTTCTGTCCGCCGCCGGCTTGCTCCCGCCGCCCTTGCCGTCCTCGGCCACGCCGTCCCCGCCGGAGCCACAGGCGGTCAGCGCCACCAGCATCGCCCCCAGCACCAGGCTCATCGCGCCCCGCGCACGCCCGGCGCGTACGCCAACCGACGCCCCCGATATCGGTCGCCCGTCCACAGTCTGTCTCCCCTCGCACGGCCTGCCCCCAGGCCCGCACTTGTGCGCCTGATCCGCGCCCGCCCAGCGCCGCGCCCGGATCGGTCACGGGGCGGCACTGGGTAGATAACCACACAGCTCAGGGGGGTGACCCCGGAGGGATGTCACCGTTCGGTCCCAACTGGCCGACGAGGGCCGCGGGTGACGCCGAGCGGGGTCAGCCGAGCGCCGAACCGGCTCGCCACTCGCGCCAGTCGAGGTTCCAGCCGCCCAGCCCGTTGTCGGGCGCCACGGTCCGGTCGTCGGAGTTGACCACCTCGACCACGTCCCCGATCAGGCTCCGGTCGTAGAACCAGCCGGCCGGGGTGGCGTGGCCGCCGCCCTTGACGTCGCGCAGCCCGACGCAGCCGTGGCTGACGTTGCTGCGGCCGAAGACCGAGTCCCCCGCCCAGTAGTTGCCGTGCAGGAAGGTGCCCGACCGGGTCAGCCGCATCGCGTGCGGCACGTCCGGGATGTCGTACTCGCCGCCGTAGCCGACCGTGGCCCCGTCCATCCGGGTGACGTCGAGCATCTCGGTCACCACCATGCGGCCGTTGTACGTGGTGGAGCCCGGCGCCCCGGCGGTGACCGGCACCGTCACCGGCTCCTCTCCCGCGCGGACCACCCGCATGGTGTGCGCGGCGGCGTCGACCGTGCTGACCTGGCTGCGGCCGACGGTGAAGGTGAACGCCTTGCGCTGGAGGCCGAAGACCCCGGGCGCGCCCTCCACGTCGCGCAGTCCTAGGGCGACGGTGACCTCGGTGCCGGGCTCCCAGTACCTCTCGGGCCGGAAGTCGAGCCGGTCACGGCCGAACCAGTGCCCGGCCACCGGCACCTCGGGGTCGGCGGTGACCCGCACCGCGCGCTCGACGGCCATCCGGTCGGCGATCTCCCGGTTGAACTCCAGCGAGACGATCATGCCGGTGCCGACCGTGGCGCGGTTCTCCGGCGTCACGTAGCCGATGAACCGCTCCCGGGGCACCACCGTGGTGAAGGAGGCGTGCCGGGCCGCCCGCCGCTCCCCGTCCGAGGCGACGGCGTGCACGGTGTACTTGGCGGCCAGCGCCAGCACGCCGTCCACCGGCCGCCAGCGCCGCCCGTCGCCGGACAGCTCCCCGGGCACCGGCTCCTTGCGGGCGTCGCGTACCCGGACCACCTTCACCGACTCCAGCCGCCCCCGCTCCACCCGCACCTCCAGCGGCCCGTCCGGCCCCACCCCCACACTGCCGTCCGAAGGGGTGATGGTGATCCGCACCGGCCGGCCGGGCCCGCCGCCCGCCGGGTCGTCGGCCGGGCCGCCGCCCGCCCCGCACCCGGCGAGGGCGGCCACCAGGGCCAGCACCGCCGCCGCTGCCGCTGCTGCGCGCCGAGCGCGCGTCCTGTCGTTCTTCACGACGGATGCAACGACAGGCCCCCGCCGGGGGAAACGTCACCCTGGTGCACGCCGCCACTTTCGGCCCAGCGGCAGTACGCAGGCTCCGGCCTGGGCAGGAACAGTGCAGCAGGACCGCGTACGGGCGGCGCCGGGACCCGTCGGCACCGTGCCGGTCCGTCGGAGTCGCGGGAGGCGGACAGGTGTCGAGCGCAGCCGAACAGCGAATCGTCCAGGACGGACCGGGACCGCCGTCGCCCGGCGCCTGTCCGCCCGGCCCGGGCCGCGGCCCGTCGGCCCCCGGCCCACCGGTCTGGCCCGGCGCCCCGCACCCTCTGGGCGCCCGCCCGCGCACCGGGCCCGGCGGGGTCACCGGTACCAACTTCGCGCTGTGGGCGGGCGGTGCCGAGGCCGTGGAGGTCTGCCTCTTCGACGAGGACGGCACCGAGACGCGCCGCCCGCTGCCGGAGTTCACGCACGGCATCTGGCACGGCTTCCTGCCGGAGGTCGGCGCCGGGCAGCGCTACGGCTACCGGGTGCACGGTCCCTGGGACCCGTGGACCGGCGCCCGCTTCAACCCGGCCAAGCTCCTCCTCGACCCCTACGCCCGGGCCGTCGACGCCCCGCGCGGCGCCGACTACCGGCGGCTGCCGCCGGAGGTCTACGGCCACGTCCGCGACTGGCCGCAGCAGGAGTACGCCGACACCGTCCGCGACGACCGGGACTCGGCGCCGTACGTCCCGAAGGGCGTCGTCGTGCGCGACGACGGGCCCGACGAGTGGCGCGACGACGTGCGGCCGAAGACGCCGTGGGCCGACACCGTCATCTACGAGCTGCACGTGCGCGGCTTCACCATGCGCCACCCGGACATCCCCGAGAAGCTGCGCGGCACCTACGCGGGGCTCGCCCACCCGGCGGCCGTCGCCCACCTGGTGGAGCTGGGGGTGACCGCGGTCGAGCTGCTGCCGGTGCACCAGTTCGCCCACGAGGACCACCTGCTGCGGCGCGGCCTGGGCAACTACTGGGGCTACAACTCGCTGGGCTGGTTCGCGCCGCACGCCGCGTACGCCGCGGGCGGCACCACCGGGCAGCAGGTCGGCGAGTTCCGTGCCATGGTCCGGGCACTGCACGCGGCGGGCATCGAGGTCATCCTCGACGTGGTCTACAACCACACCGCCGAGGCCGGGGAGCTGGGCCCCACCCTCAGCCTCAAGGGCATCGACAACGCCGGGTACTACCGCCTCCAGCAGGACGCCCGCCGCTACGCCGACTACACCGGCTGCGGCAACACCCCGCACGTGGTCCAGCCGCACGTGCTGCGGCTGATCACCGACTCGCTGCGGTACTGGGTCACCGAGATGGGCGTGGACGGCTTCCGCTTCGACCTGGCGGCGGCGCTGGCCCGCTCCTTCCACGACGTGGACATGCTCTCGCCGTTCCTCGCGGTGATCGCCCAGGACCCGGTGCTGCGCCGGGTCAAGCTGATCGCCGAACCGTGGGACGTCGGTACGGGCGGCTACCAGGTGGGGGCCTTCCCGCCGCTGTGGACCGAGTGGAACGACCGCTACCGCGACGCCGTCCGCGACTTCTGGCGCGGCGCCCTGCCCGACGTGCGCGACCTCGGCTACCGCCTCTCCGGCTCCAGCGACCTCTACGCCTGGGGTGGCCGCCGCCCGCACGCCTCCGTCAACTTCGTCACCGCCCACGACGGCTTCACCCTGCGCGACCTGGTCTCCTACGAACGCAAACACAACGAGGCCAACGGCGAGGACAACCGCGACGGCACCGACGACAACCGCTCCTGGAACTGCGGCGCCGAGGGCGAGAGCGACGACGCGGCCGTCACCGCCCTGCGCCACCGCCAGCTCCGCAACCTGCTGACCACCCTGCTGCTCTCCACCGGCGTCCCGATGCTCACCGCCGGGGACGAGATGGGCCGCACCCAGGGCGGCAACAACAACGCCTACTGCCAGGACGACGCGACCAGCTGGGTCGACTGGTCGCTGCGCCAGGAGCCGGCGTGGGCGGACCTGCTGGCCCTGACCCGCCGTCTGATCGCGCTCCGCCGCGCCCACCCCGTCCTGCGCAGCCGCTCCTTCTTCGCCGGCCGGGCCCAGGCCGAGGACGGGCTGCGGGACCTGGCCTGGTTCACCGCCCGGGGCGGCGAGATGACCGAGCGCGACTGGTACGCCCCCACCGGCACCCTCGCCCTCTACCTCTCCGGCCGCGACATCCCCGGCCGGGACGAACGCGGTACGCCGGTCACCGACGCCGGCTTCCACATCGTGCTGCACGCCGGGCACGCCCCCGTCGAGGTCACCCTGCCGGGCGCCCCCTGGGCCGAGGCGTACGAGGTGGCCGTCGACACCGCCGCCGAGCAGCAGACGGCCGAGCCGGGCACCGTGCATCCCGGCGGCGCGAGGATCACCGTGCCGGGCCGCTCGGTGCTGGTGCTGCGGGTCCGCGAGTGAGCCGGGGCGCACCCGCCGGCCGGGCGCGCCCCCTCACTCCCAGCGGAACCAGCGGATCGCGCCCAGCGACAGCGCCGCGCCCCACAGCGCGGCCACCGCCAGGTGCGACCAGGACGGCCAGTCACCGGCGGCGGCCTGGTCGAGGGCCTGCACGGCGGCGCCGAAGGGGGTGAAGGAGACGATCCGGGCCAGCACGTCCGGCATGGCCTGGATCGGGAGCCACACGCCCGCGGTGAACATCGACGGGAAGAAGACGACCGAGCCGATGGCGGTGGCGATCTTGGTGGTGGGGGCGACGGCGGAGATGAACGCGCCGAG
Source organism: Streptomyces diastaticus subsp. diastaticus (assembly GCF_011170125.1). Classification (NCBI taxonomy): domain Bacteria; kingdom Bacillati; phylum Actinomycetota; class Actinomycetes; order Kitasatosporales; family Streptomycetaceae; genus Streptomyces; species Streptomyces diastaticus. Next base: position 1,851,791 of record NZ_BLLN01000005.1, read on the forward strand.
CGCCAGCGCGCAGACGATGGCCAGCAGCAGGGCCAGCAGGTAGCCGGCGGCCTGCCCGGGCAGCGCCACGTCGAACACGGTCCGCCCGGCCACGATCACCAGCACCGCGGAGACCAGGGAGGCCCCGCCGTGCAGACCCATCTGCGCGCCGAGCACCGCCTGCGGGCGGACCGGGGTGACCGACATCCGGCGCAGGATGCCGCGTTCGCGGTAGCCGGTGATCACCGGGGGCATCGCCTGGAGCCCGGCCATGATCATCGCGAGCACCACGGAGACCGGCACGTACAGCTCGATGATCCGCTGCCCGCCGTTGGCCGGGTCGGGTTCGCGGAAGCCCGGGATGGCGCCGAGGATCGCGAGGAGCAGGACGGGGAAGCCGAGGATCCAGAAGAGGCTGCCCGGTTCGCGCAGGAACAGCCGGGTCTCGGTGCGCAGCACGGCTCGGCCGGGCGACGCCTTGCGGGCGGGGGCGGCGGCGCTGCTCATGCGGCTTCTCCTGTCAGGTCGAGGAAGGCGTCGTCGAGGGTGGCCTCGACGATCCGCAGCCGGTGCGGGGTGGTGCCGGTGCGGGCGAGGAGGGCGAGCAGGCCCGTCACCGTCTCGTCGGTGCCGGTGAGGGTGAGCGCCCCGTCGCGCTCCTCCCGGGAGGCGAGCCCCGGCAGCGCGGCGAGGTCGGCGGCGTCCAGCGGCGCGGAGGGCGTGAAGGAGACGACGACGGCTCCGGCCGCGCGGCTGACCAGCCCGGCCGGGGTGTCGAGGGCGGCGACGCGGCCGCCGTCGATGACGGCGATCCGGTCGCAGAGCCGCTGGGCCTCCTCCATGAAGTGGGTGACCAGCAGGACGGTGACGCCGCTGTCGCGGACCTCCTCGATGAGCGCCCAGGTCTCCCGGCGGGCGCGCGGGTCGAGGCCGGTGGTCAGCTCGTCGAGGACGACGACGCGCGGGTTGCCGATGAGGGCCAGGGCGATGAACAGCCGCTGCTTCTGCCCGCCGGAGAGCTTGGCGAAGCGGGTGCCGAGCTTCTCGGTGAGACCGAGGCGTCCGGCGAGGGCACGCCAGTCCGCGGGGTCCGGGTAGCAGGCGGCGTAGAGCTGGAGGGCCTCCCGCACGGTGATCTTCGGCTGGAGCTCGCTCTCCTGGAGCTGGGCACCGAGGACCCGGGTGACGGCGTCCCGCTCACGCACCGGGTCGTACCCGGCGACGCGGACCGTTCCGGCGTCGGGGTGGCGCAGACCCTCGACGCACTCGACGGTGGTGGTCTTCCCGGCGCCGTTGGGGCCGAGGATGCCGAAGATCTCGCCCTCCTCCACGGTGAAGGAGATTCCGTCCACGACCACGCGGCCGCCGTACGCCTTGCGCACTCCGCTGACTTCGATGATGGGCATGGACGGGAGTCTGCCGTCACCGTGTGACGCGAGCCTCATCCGATCGGATGACGTCCGGCCCTGGGCGTCCCCGGAGGCGCGGGGCCCGGGTGCCAGGGGCAGGTCCCGGGGCCGAGCCCGGCTGGGTCAAAAGTCGCTGGTCGGTGTCAGGTGCGAACCGTACGCTCACTGCTGATGTCTGACTCTCCTTCGCTCCCCGAGACCGCCCCGGCGGCCGCCTCCGGCGCGCCGCCCGGAAGACCCGAGCCGTCGGCGGTGCGCTCGCTGCTGCGGCTGTGGCCGTACGTCCGTCCCGCCCGGGCGCGGCTGGTCACGGCCGTCTTCGTCGCCATCGTCGCCTCCTGCGTCAGCCTGGTCATCCCACTGGTCCTCAAGTGGATCGTGGACGGCCCGGTGGCGGGCGGCGATCCCGGCGGAGTGTGGCTGGGCGCCCTGCTGCTGCTCGGCATCGGTGTCGCGGAGGCACTGCTCTTCGGCTTCCGCCGGTGGCTGGTGGCGCGTCCGCTGGCCCGGGTGGAGGCGACGCTGCGCGGCGACCTCTTCGCCCACATCCAGCGGCTGCCGGTCGCCTTCCACGACCGGTGGGCCTCGGGCCAGCTCCTGTCGCGCGGCACCACCGACCTGATGATGCTGCGGATGTTCCTCGCCTTCCCGCTGACCTTCCTGGTGGTCAACGGCGCGACGATCCTCGTCGGCATGGCCGTCCTGCTGGTGCAGGAGTGGACGCTCGGCCTGGTGCTGCTCCTCCCCGTCCTGCCGCTGATCGCGGTCTGCTCGCTCTTCGAGTCCCGTTACGCGCGGGTGGCCAGGCAGGCCCAGGACCAGGCGGGCGACCTGACGACGGTGGTCGAGGAGAGCGTCCTCGGCATCCGGATCATCAAGGGGTTCGGCCGCCACCGCAGCCAGGCGCGGGCCTTCCGCGAGCAGTCCCGGCGACTGCGCGCGACGGAGCTGGCCAAGGCCAGGCTGCTCGCCTCGATCTGGGCGGTCATCGTGATCCTCCCGGAGCTGGCGCTGGGCGCGGCGCTGGTCCTCGGCGTCGTCCAGGTGGCCGACGGCGGCCTGTCGGCGGGCACCCTGGTGGCCTTCCTGACGACGGCGCTGGCGCTGCGCTGGCCGGTGGAGTCGATCGGCTTCCTGCTGGCGATGTGCCAGGAGGCGGCGACGGCGACCCGGCGGTACTTCGAGGTGATCGACACGGCCCGCGAGTCGGAGGGACCGGACACGCCCCGGGACACGAGGCCGGCCGGCGTGGCGCCGGAGCCGGCCGGGCCCGCCGACGGCCTGCGCTTCTCGGGCGTCGTCTTCCGCTTCCCCGACGCGGCACCGGACTCCCGGCCGGTGCTGGACGGCGTCGACCTGCACATCCGCTCCGGAGAGACGATGGCGCTGGTCGGCGCGACCGGCAGCGGCAAGACGGCGCTGACGGCGCTGGTGCCCCGGCTGCACGAGATCACGGCCGGGCGGATCACGCTGGACGGGCAGGACATCACCGCGCTGACCCGGGCCGAGCTGCGGTCGCGGGTGGCGCTCGCCTTCGAGGAGCCGACCCTCTTCTCGGCGACGGTCGGGGAGAACGTCCTGATGGGCGCGGACGGTTCGGCCGGCCAGACCGAGTTGCGCGGCGCGCTGGAGGTGGCCCAGGCCGACTTCGTCGACCGGCTGCCCGGCGGCACCGCGACGCAGGTCGGCGAGCAGGGGCTGAGCCTCTCCGGCGGTCAGCGGCAGCGCCTGGCCCTGGCCCGGGCCGTCGTCGGAGGACCGCGCTTCCTGGTGATGGACGACCCGCTCTCCGCGCTCGACGTGCACACCGAGGCCCTGGTCGAGGAGGCGCTGCGCCGGGTGCTGAAGGGCACGACGGCGCTGGTGGTGGCGCACCGCCCGTCGACGGTGCTGCTGGCGGACCGGGTGGCGCTGCTCTCCGGCGGCCGCGTCACCGCCGTCGGCACCCACCAGGAACTGCTGCGGGAGAGCGCCGAGTACGCCTGGCTGATGTCGGGCGCGGACGCGCCTTCGGACCAGGACGCGACGGGCCCGGCCGAGACGGCGAAGGGAACGAACAGATGACGACCGAGTCCCGCCCGCAGGAGGACCCCGCCGAGCGGACCGGGCCGGACGGCACCCGCCCTCCCGGCACCGCCGCTCCGGCCGCCCCGGTGCCGCCGGACGCGCCCGCCGTCCCGGCGCCCGACCCGTTCGACCAGGACGACCTGCCCACCCCGCCCGGCGCGACGGGTTCGCTGCTGCGCTCCCTGCTGGCGCCCATGCGGGCCCGGGTCGGGTTCGTCGTCCTGCTGCTCCTGCTCCAGCAGGCCGCCATCCAGGCCGGTCCGCTGCTGGTGGCGTACGCCATCGACCAGGGGGTGCCCGCGGTGCGGGAGGGCCGGTGGGGGCCGCTGGTGGCGGTCGGCGCCGGATACCTGCTGTGCGCGCTGGCCGGCGGGCTGCTCCAGTACGCCTTCCTGATCCGGTCGGCGGTGGTCAGCCAGGACGTCCTGCTCGACCTGCGGGGCCGGATCTTCCGGCACGGGCAGGCGCTGAGCCTGGACTTCCACGAGCGGTACACCTCGGGGCGGCTGATCTCCCGGGCCACCACCGACGTGGAGTCGCTGCGCGAACTGCTCGACGAGGGTCTCCAGGAGCTGGTGATGGTCCTGGTGTCGTTCGTCTACATCGGCGGCATGCTGCTCTGGCTGGACCTGGGCGTCGGCTCGGTGGCGGTCCTCTCCTTCGTCCCGCTGTACCTGCTGGTGCGGCTCTACCGGCGCCGGGTGGGCCGGGTGTACGCCCGCAGGTCGACGGCGATCGCGCGGGTCATCGTCAAGTTCACCGAGACGGTCAACGGCATCCGCCCGGTCCGCGCCTTCCGCCGCGAGCAGGCCAACGACCGGGAGTTCGCGGAGCTCAACCGCGCCCACGAGCGTTCCAACGGCGACGCGCTGCTGGAGATGGCCCGGTACGTGATCGGCTCCCGGCTGGTGGCCAACACGGCGGTCGCGGGCATGGTGCTGTGGGGCGCCTGGCGGGTCGCGGACGGCGCGCTCGCCCTGGGCGTGCTGGCCGCCGCGGTGCTGTACATCCGTCGGCTGTACGACCCGATCGACCGGATGGCGATGTTCCTCAACGCCTACCAGTCGGCCGCCGCCTCCCTGGAGAAGATCGCGGGCCTGCTGGCGCAGCGCCCGGCCGTCCCCGAGCCCGAGGCACCGGCCTCCCTGCCCGCCCTGGCGGGTGCGGCACCCGGGCGGACCGTGGAGTTCGCCGGGGTCTCCTTCGGCTACCGCACCGGCGGTGAGGTGCTGCCCCGCTTCGACCTGCTGATCCCCGCCGGACAGACGGTCGCCGTGGTCGGCTCCACCGGAGCGGGCAAGTCGACGCTGGCCAAGCTGCTGGCCCGCTTCTACGACCCCTCGGCCGGCCAGGTCCGGCTGGACGGCGTGGACCTGCGGGAGCTGGCCACCCCCGAACTGCGCCGCGGAGTGGTGATGGTGACCCAGGAGGCGTTCCTGTTCTCCGGCACGGTCGCGGAGAACATCGCCATCGGCCGCCCCGACGCCACCCGCGCCGAGGTGGAGGCGGCGGCCCGGGCCATCGGCGCCCACGCGTTCATCACCGCGCTGCCCGACGGCTACGACACGGACGTGCGCAAGCGCGGCGGGCGCATCTCGGCGGGCCAGCGCCAGTTGGTCGGCTTCGCCCGCGCGCTGCTCGCCGACCCGGCGGTGCTGATCCTCGACGAGGCGACCAGCTCCCTGGACATCCCCGGCGAACGGGCGGTGCAGCGGGCCCTGGACACGGTGCTGCGCGGCCGCACGGCCGTGGTGATCGCGCACCGCCTGTCGACGGTGGAGATCGCCGACCGGGTCCTGGTGATGGAGGGCGGCCGCGTCGTCGAGGACGGCACCCCGGCAGAACTCCTCTCGGGCACCGGGGTGTTCGCGGGACTGCACCGGGCGTGGCGGGAGAGTGTGGTGAGCTGACGGCCCGTCGCCGTCCTCGGCCGCGCGGGGTGCGCGGCCCCGTCCCCCGTCGCCTGCCGGGGGGACGGGGCGGCCGCCCGCGGAAGGGCCGGTGGCCGGGGTACCGGCCATCGGGGCTCGCCCGCGCCGGGGCGCCGGTCCGGGCCTCCAGGCGTACGGCTCTCCTCCGCGGCGGGGCCCGGTTCCTGGTGGACGAGTGGCGCGCGAACGGCCCTGCTCGTGGGTGGACGCCCCGGGACAGGCGCCGCATAGCGGACTCCGGCCACCTCTGGGCGGACGATTTCCGGCCAACCTCCGGCCGATGCATGGCATGTACACGCCATGAATGGCACGCTTCCTCCGCACGGACCGCACGGTTCACACCGACCGCACACCACGCACCGCAACCGCACCACCGCAGCACGCACCCGCCCGGAGCGCCCCACGCATACCGGTCGGGGCGAACAGACGTACCCGCACCGCTACTTCCCCACCCGGACCGCAGCCATGCGGCCCGGTCCCCCACATCCGGCCCGGACGCCCGCCGTCCTGACCGGTCCTCACCAGGGAGCGCGCGTGACCCCCCACATATCCCGCCGCCGTACCGGCCTCGCCCTGTCCACCGCCGTCGCCGCCGGCGCACTGCTCGCCGCCGGGCTCTCCTCCGGCGGGGCCGTCGCCCAGCCCGCCGCCGACAAGGTGCCCGCCGCCGCCCCGGCCGCCCTCTCCGCCAACGCCAAGGCGGGCCTGCTCGAAGAGGCCGACTCCGCCAAGGCGGCCACCGCCCGGTCGATCGGCCTCGGCAGTCAGGAGAAGCTGGTCGTCCGTGACGTGGTCAAGGACCGCGACGGCAGCCTGCACACCCGGTACGAGCGCACCTACCAGGGCCTGCCCGTGCTCGGCGGCGACCTCGTGGTGCACACCGACGCGTCCGGCGCCACCGACGGCGTCACCAAGGCCGTCGAGGCCGAGCTGAAGGTGGACACCGTCACCACGGCCGCCACTCCGAAGGGCGCCCGCAAGGTCGTCTGGGCCGCCCAGGGCACGCCGAAGCTGGCCTTCGAGAAGGTCACCAGGGCCACCAAGAAGGACGGCACGCCGCAGGAGCTGCACACCGTCACCGACGCGGCCACCGGCAAGCGGCTCTTCCAGTGGGACGCCGTCCACGCCGGCACCGGTGAGAGCCAGTACAGCGGCACCGTCGAGATCGGCACCACCGCCTCCGGCAGCGGCTTCGAGCTGACCGACGGAGAGCGCGGCGGCCACAAGACGTACGACCTGAAGAACGGCTCGTCCGGCACCGGCACGCTCTTCACCGACGACGACGACAAGTGGGGCGACGGCACGCCGGGCGACCCGGCCACCGCCGCCGTCGACGCCGCCTACGGCGCGGGCGCCACCTGGGACTACTACGAGCAGGTGCACGGCCGCTCCGGCATCAAGGGCGACGGCGTCGGCGCGTACTCGCGGGTCCACTACGGCGACAACTACGTCAACGCCTTCTGGACCGACAGCTGCTTCTGCATGACCTACGGCGACGGCGACGGCAACGCCGCCCCGCTCACCTCGCTCGATGTCGCCGCCCACGAGATGACGCACGGCGTCACCTCGGTGACGGCCGGGCTGATCTACTCCGGCGAGTCCGGCGGCCTCAACGAGGCGACCAGCGACATCTTCGCCACCGCGGTGGAGTTCCACGCCGACAGCGAGGGCGACGTCCCGGACTACCTCATCGGCGAGAAGATCGACATCAACGGCGACGGCACCCCGCTGCGCTACATGGACGAGCCCTCGAAGGACGGCTCCTCCGAGGACTACTGGTACGACGGCATCGGCAACGTCGACGTCCACTACTCCTCGGGCGTCGCCAACCACTTCTTCTACCTGCTGTCCGAGGGCAGCGGCGCCAAGGAGATCAACGGCGTCTCCTACGACTCGCCGACCGCCGACGGTGAGCCGGTCACCGGCATCGGCATCGAGAAGGCCGAGCAGATCTGGTTCAAGGCGCTCACCCAGTACATGACCTCCACCACCGACTACGCGGCGGCCCGCGAGGCCACCCTGGAGGCGGCGAGCGAGCTGTACGGCGCGGACTCGGCCGAGTACCAGGGCGTCGATCGCGCCTGGGCGGCGGTCAACGTCAGCTGACCTGAGCCGGGGGAGGGCCGCGGCCCCGCCCCGCACGGACCGCGGCACCCGGGGCTGAGCGCTCGCCCCGGGTGCCGCTCCGTCGTGGTCCGCGCCCGCGCGGGTCAGCGCAGCAGCACGCCCGCCTCCTGCCCGGCCGCCTCCGCAGGGACCGCGATCAGCCCCATCTCGGCGCCGGAGGCCAGCAACCGGTGGCTGGGCAGCACCCGGACGGTGTAGCCGAAGCTGCCGGTGCGGTCGAGGGCGAGCGGGCCCTCGAAGGTCCAGCGGCCGTCCAGGTCGGGGCCGCCCGGCGCGGGCTTCAGCGGCACCCGGGTGGCGCCGCTGATCCGGTCGTCGCCGTCGACGTGCCCGGAGACGGCCTGCACCTCCACGTCCTCGGGCGCCAGCCCACCGAGACGGACCCGCACCCGCAGGGCGAGGGTGGCGCCGAGCTGGGCCGGGGACTCGGCGCCCTCGGGCCCGTCGGCGCCCGCGTCCACGTGCTCGACCGCGACCTGGGCCCAGCCGGCCCGCACCCGCTCCTTGTACGCGGCCAGTTCACGTGCCCGCTCGGGGCCGAGCGCGCGGTGGGCGCGGGCGGCCGGGGCGTACAGGGTCTCCACGTACTCGCGGACCATGCGGCCCGCGATGACCTTCGGGCCGAGCCGGGTCAGGGTCTCGCGGACCATGCCGATCCACCGGTCCGGCAGGCCCTCGCGGCCGCGCTCGTAGAAGCGCGGGGCGACACGCTCCTCCAGCAGCTCGTAGAGGGCGGCGGCCTCCAGCGCGTCGCGGCGCTCGGTCTCCTTGGCGGTGAGGTGGCCGTCGCCCTCGGCGGTGGGGATGGCCCAGCCGAAGTCCGGGTCGTACCACTCGTCCCACCAGCCGTCGAGGACGGAGAGGTTGAGGCAGCCGTTGAGGGCGGCCTTCATCCCGGAGGTGCCGCACGCCTCCAGCGGGCGCAGCGGGTTGTTGAGCCACACGTCGCAGCCCGGGTAGAGCTTCTGGGCCATCGCCATGCCGTAGTCGGGCAGGAAGGCGATGCGGTGGCGGACCCCGGCGTCGTCGGCGAACCGCACCAGTTCCTGCACCAGCCGCTTGCCGCCGTCGTCGGCCGGGTGCGCCTTCCCGGCCACCACGATCTGCACCGGCCGCTCCGGGTGGAGCAGCAGCGCCCGCAGCCGGTCGCGGTCCTGGAGCATCAGCGTGAGCCGCTTGTACGAGGGCACGCGGCGGGCGAAACCGATGGTCAGCACCGACGGGTCGAAGGCGGTGTCGATCCAGCCCAGTTCGGCCGGGCCCGCGCCGCGCTGGCGCCAGCCGGCGGCGAGCCGGGTGCGGATCTCCTCGACCAGTTGCCCACGCAGGGTGCGGCGCAGCTCCCAGATCTCCTGGTCGGAGATCTGCCCGATGGCGTCCCACCGGTCGGGGCCGCCGACACTGAGGGCCTCCTCGGCCCGGCCGGGGCCGATCCGGCGGGCGCCGAGCCGCAGCACCTCGGGGGCGACCCAGGTGGGCGCGTGCACGCCGTTGGTGACCGAGGTGATCGGCACCTCCTCGGCGTCGAAACCCGGCCACAGCCCGGCGAACATCTCCCGGCTGACCTGGCCGTGCAGGGTGGAAACGCCGTTGGCGCGCTGCGCCAGGCGAAGGCCCATCACGGCCATGTTGAACAGGCCGGGGTCGCCGCCCGGGTACGTCTCGGTGCCCAGCGCCAGGACCCGCCCGGTGTCGATGCCGGGCAGTTCCGCGCCCTCACCGAAATGACGGGCGACCAGGGAGCGGTCGAAGCGGTCGATCCCGGCGGGCACCGGGGTGTGGGTGGTGAAGACCGTTCCGGCGCGCACCACCTGGAGGGCCTGGTCGAAGTCGAGGCCGGGGCCGTCGGGCGCGGGCGCACCCAGTTCGTGGACGCGCTCCAGTCCGAGGAAGCCGGCGTGGCCCTCGTTGGTGTGGAAGACCTCGGGGGCCGGGTGGCCGGTGAGGCGGCAGTAGGCGCGCACCGCGCGGACGCCGCCGATGCCGAGCAGCATCTCCTGGTGCAGCCGGTGCTCGCTGCCGCCGCCGTAGAGCCGGTCGGTCACCTCGCGGGCCGCGGCGTCGTTGTCCTCGACGTCGGAGTCGAGCATCAGCAGCGGGACGCGGCCGACCCTGGCCTGCCAGACGCGGGCGCGCAGCACGCGGCCGCCGGGGAGGGCGAGGCGGATCAGGGTGGGACTGCCGTCGGCCTCACGCAGGAGGGTCAGCGGCAGCTCGTCCGGGTCGAGGACGGGGTAGTGCTCCTGCTGCCAGCCGTCCCGGGAGAGGGACTGGCGGAAGTACCCGTGGCGGTACAGGAGCCCGACGCCGATCAGCGGGACGCCGAGGTCGCTGGCGGACTTGAGATGGTCCCCGGCGAGGATGCCGAGGCCGCCGGAGTACTGCGGCAGGGCCGCGGTGACGCCGAACTCCGGCGAGAAGTAGGCGACGGCGGCGGGCAGGGAGCCCTCCTGGCGCTGGTACCAGCGGTCGCCTTGCAGGTAGTCGGTGAGGTCGTCGACGGCGGCGGCCACGCGGAGCCGGAAGCGCCGGTCGGCGGCGAGGGTGTCGAGGCGTTCGGGCGGGACGGCGGCGAGCAGCCGGACCGGGTCACCGGTGGCGGCCCAGCGGGCCGGGTCGACCGACTGGAAGAGCTCGCGGGTCTCCGCGTGCCAGGACCAGCGCAGGTTGCGGGCCAGGTCGCTGAGGGGGCGGAGGGGTTCGGGGAGGACGGGACGCACGGTGAATCGACGCATTGCCTTCACGGTTCCACCTTCGCAGGATTCGTCCGCTTTTGCGGCGCGGCTCGCATCATCGGACGTCAGGACCGGACGGCGACAGGGTGCTCGGGGGGAGCACGCCACGGCCTGACGGTGCGTCGGCGGCGACCGCGGGGGCGCTCGCCGCACGGGCTCGCCCACCCCGGCCGTCGCAACAATTGCACAACCTTTACCAGTGCTTCACGACGTATTCGCCCCGTTCTCCCCCTTCTTGGCCCGTTGCCCGGGCGGGGTCGGCCCGACACGCTGACGGGCAGACACCGCCGGGTCCGCGATGGGCGGGCCCGCGGCGTCGACAGGAGGAGGGGACTCGCAGATGAGCGAGGTCATACGTATGCCGCGCCGGACGGTGGCCGTGGCCGCCGCCGCGGTCGCGGCGCTGGCGGCGGGCACTCTGCCCGCCCAGGCGGCGCCCGCGGGGCCGGGGGGCCCGAAGCTGAGGCTGGGGACGGTCCGTCAGGCCGACAACCCCCGCGACGTGGTGCGCGGCAGTTACATCGTGACGCTGAAGTCCGGCACCAAGGCCCCGTCGGCCGCCGGTGCCCGGATCGCCGCCCGGTACGGCGGCAGGATCAGCCACACCTACACCCGCGCCCTCAACGGGTACGCGGTCGAGCTCGGCCCCGTCCAGGCCCGGCGGCTCGCGGCGGACCCCGCCGTGGCCTCGGTCGCCGAGGACGTCCGGCTGCGCGCCTCGGCCACGCAGACCGACCCGGTCTGGGGCCTGGACCGGATCGACCAGCCGGCCCTGCCGCTGGACAGCCGGTACACCTCGCCGAACGGCGGCGGGGCGGGCGTCACCGTGTACGTCGTCGACACGGGCGTCCGGATCAGCCACAAGGAGTTCGGCGGCCGGGCCCGCAACGGCTACGACTTCATCGGCAAGGACAAGGTCGCGCAGGACTCCAACGGCCACGGCACCCATGTCGCGGCCACCGCGGCCGGCGCCACCTACGGCGTGGCGAAGAAGGCCAAGGTCGTGGGCGTGCGCGTGCTCAACGCCAACGGCGAGGGCACCCTCGCGCAGGTCATCGCGGGCATCGACTGGGTGACCAAGAACGCCGTCAAGCCCGCCGTGGCCAACCTCAGCCTCGGTGGCGGGGTCAGCGTCGAGCTCGACAAGGCGGTCCGCGCCTCGATCGCCTCCGGCGTCACCTACACGGTGGCGGCGGGCAACGAGGGGATTCCGGCCGGGGCGCTCTCGCCCAGCCGGGTGAAGCAGGCCATCGTCGTCGGGGCGACCAACCGCTGGGACGAGCGGTCGTACTTCTCGAACTGGGGTCCCGCGGTGGACCTGTTCGCGCCGGGTGAGGACATCAGGTCCGCCTCGCACAAGAGCGACACCGGCACCGTGTCGTTCGACGGGACCTCGATGGCGGCGCCGCACGCTGCCGGGGCGGCCGCGCTGTACCTCGCGGCCCACCCGAAGGCGACGCCCGCGACGGTCGAGAGGGGGCTCGTCGGCAAGGCCGCCGCGGGGCAGATCCGCGACAGCCGGATCGGGTCGCCCAACCGGCTGCTCCAGGTCTCGCCCTAAGGGGCGGGCCGTCGGCCCGCGGGCCCGGGGGACGTCCAGCTCCCGGCCCGCGGGCCGTCGCCTGTTCCCCCTCCCGCCGGCCAGGACCGGGACCTCCCGGCCGGGCCCGGCTTCGACGCGCCCCCGCTGCGACCGGACGGTCACCGGTGGGCCCGGGGAGGCGCGCCGGGACGGCCCCCCGGACCGAAGCTCGCCGGCCGGCTCGGGCGTGCCTCCGGGCCCGGGGGCGGCGGGCGGCGGGCGGTGGCGCCTCTTCCGTCACCTCGGGCCCAGGGGGCACAGCGGTTTCCACCTGGAGTTCCTCCTGAGGGCACATGCCAGGGGCAGCGGAGGCCGCGGATTCCGGGGTACGTGTCAGCAGGCCGGCGGGAAGCGGATTGCCCGCCCTTCGGGTGGGGCAAGGCTGTTCCGTACTCCCGCGCACCGCTCTCCCGCGCGGCCCCGCCGGCCCCGTCCGGCCCGGTGCGGCGGTCTCGCCCCAGGCACCCGGCGCACGCCCCGGCGCGTCCCCCGACGCGCGGTCGCAGCCACCGGCAAGGAGCCTCCATGCCCCCAGCGCGTCCCCTCTTGAGAACCCCGGCCCTCCAGAGCGTCAAAGGGACGGCGGAAGCTGCCGATACAGAGGTCGACGGCCGGGACGCCCGCGTGCCCGGCCACCCCCGTACCCGCACGATCCACAGGTGATGCCGTGAATTCCCCCATTGGACGCATCCCCGTCCTCGACGTCCGGCCGCTCGTCCACGGCGGCAGACGCCCCGCCAAGTCGGTGAGCGGCGAATCCTTCGAGATCACCGCCACCGTCTTCCGCGAGGGGCACGACGCCGTCGCCGCCAACGTGGTGCTGCGCGGCCCCGACGGCCGCGGCGGCCCCTGGACGCCGATGCGCGAGCTGGCGCCTGGTACCGACCGCTGGGGCGCGGTGGTCGCCCCCGTCGACGAGGGGCACTGGACGTACTGGGTGGAGGCGTGGGGCGACCCGCTGACCACCTGGCGCCGTACCGCCGCCGTGAAGGTCCCGGCCGGGATCGACACCGAACTGGTCCTGGAGGAGGGCGCGCGGCTGCACGAGCGGGCCGCCGATGGCGTGCCGAAGGCGAAGGGCCGCCGGGAGTCGGTGCTCGCCGTCGCCGACGCGCTGCGGGACACCTCGCTCGGCGCCGAGCAGCGCCTCGCGGCGGCCCAGGAGGCGCAGGCGGTGGCGGCGCTGGAGCGGTACCCGCTGCGGGAACCGCTGTCGGCCTCCGAGCCGCTGCCGCTGCTGGTGGAGCGCAGGCGGGCGCTGTTCGGCTCCTGGTACGAGTTCTTCCCGCGCTCCGAGGGCGCCGTGGTGCCCGAGGACGGCGGTCCGCCGGTCTCCGGCACCCTGCGGACGGCGGCGGCCCGGCTGCCCGCCGTCGCGGCGATGGGCTTCGACGTGGTCTACCTGCCGCCGATCCATCCCATCGGCACCACCCACCGCAAGGGACGCAACAACTCCCTCACCCCCGGCCCGCACGACGTGGGCGTCCCGTGGGCGATCGGCTCGGCCGACGGCGGGCACGACGCGATCCATCCGGAGCTCGGCACCTTCGAGGACTTCGACGCGTTCGTACGCACCGCCACCGAGCTGCGGCTGGAGATCGCGCTGGACTTCGCGCTCCAGTGCTCGCCGGACCACCCGTGGGTGACGGAGCACCCGGAGTGGTTCCACCACCGGCCCGACGGATCGATCGCGTACGCGGAGAACCCGCCCAAGAAGTACCAGGACATCTTCCCCATCGCCTTCGACAAGGACATGGACGGCCTGGTCGCGGAGACGCTGCGGGTGCTGCGGCTGTGGATGGGGCACGGGGTGCGGATCTTCCGCGTCGACAACCCGCACACCAAGCCGGTGGTCTTCTGGGAGCGGGTGATCACCGAGATCAACCGGACCGACCCGGACGTCGTCTTCCTCGCCGAGGCGTTCACCCGGCCCGCGCTGATGCACGCGCTGGCCGCGGCCGGCTTCCAGCAGTCGTACACGTACTTCACCTGGCGCAACGGCAAGCAGGAGCTGACCGACTACCTGACCGAGCTGAGCGGGGACGCGGCCGCGTACATGCGGCCGAACCTCTTCGTCAACACTCCGGACATCCTGCACGCCTACCTTCAGCAGGGGGGCCGGCCGGCCTTCGAGGCGCGGGCCGTGCTGGCGGCGACCCTCTCGCCGAGCTGGGGGGTCTACGCCGGCTTCGAGCTGTGCGAGGCGCGTCCCCTGCGCGAAGGCAGCGAGGAGTACCTGGACTCGGAGAAGTACCAGCTGCGTCCGCGTGACTGGGCGGCGGCCGAACGGGAGGGCCGCACGCTGGCCCCGCTGCTGACCGCGCTGAACCGGATCCGGCGCCGCAATCCGGCCCTCCAGCAACTGCGCGACCTGCACTTTCATCACACCGACAATGACGCGCTGCTCGCCTACAGCAAGCATTCGGGTGGCAATACGGTCCTGACGGTCGTCAACCTCGACCCGCACCACACCCAGGAGGCGACGGTCTCGTTGGACATGCCGCGCCTCGGCCTCGGCTGGGACGACACCACACCGGTGCGCGACGAGCTCACCGGCGAGACCTATCACTGGGGCAGGGCCAACTACGTGCGTCTGGAGCCGGGCGTCTCGCCCGCGCACCTGTTCGTCCTGCGACCGTCCTCACCGATCGGAGGGTCACCCACACCATGATCGTCAACGAACCCGTTCAGGACACCTTCGAGGACACCCCTGCCAAGGACCGTGATCCCGAGTGGTTCAAGCGAGCCGTCTTCTACGAGGTGCTCGTCCGGTCCTTCCAGGACAGCAACGGCGACGGCATCGGCGACCTCAAGGGCCTCACCGCCAAGCTCGACTACCTCCAGTGGCTGGGAGTGGACTGCCTCTGGCTGCCGCCGTTCTTCCAGTCGCCGCTGCGCGACGGCGGCTACGACGTCTCGGACTACACGGCGGTGCTCCCGGAGTTCGGCGACCTCGCCGACTTCGTGGAGTTCGTCGACGCGGCCCACCAGCGGGGCATGCGGGTCATCATCGACTTCGTCATGAACCACACCAGCGACCAGCACCCGTGGTTCCAGGAGTCGAGGCGCGATCCGGACGGCCCGTACGGGGACTACTACGTCTGGGCCGACGACGACAAGCAGTACCAGGACGCCCGGATCATCTTCGTCGACACCGAGGCCTCGAACTGGACCTTCGACCCGGTGCGCCAGCAGTACTACTGGCACCGCTTCTTCTCCCACCAGCCGGACCTCAACTACGAGAACCCGGCCGTCCAGGAGGAGATCCTCTCCGCGCTGAAGTTCTGGCTGGACCTCGGCATCGACGGCTTCCGCCTCGACGCCGTGCCCTACCTCTACGCCGAGGAGGGCACCAACTGCGAGAACCTCCCCCGGTCGCACGCGATGCTCAAGCGCGTCCGCGCGGAGATCGACGCCCACTACCCGGACACCGTCCTGCTCGCCGAGGCCAACCAGTGGCCGGAGGACGTGGTCGACTACTTCGGCGACTACGCCGAGGGCGGCGACGAGTGCCACATGGCGTTCCACTTCCCGGTGATGCCGCGCATCTTCATGGCGGTCCGCCGCGAGTCGCGCTACCCGGTCTCGGAGATCCTCGCCAAGACCCCGGCCATCCCCTCGGGCTGCCAGTGGGGCATCTTCCTGCGCAACCACGACGAGCTGACCCTCGAAATGGTCACCGACGAAGAGCGCGACTACATGTACGCCGAGTACGCCAAGGACCCGCGGATGCGGGCCAACATCGGCATCCGGCGCCGCCTCGCCCCCCTGCTCGACAACGACCGCAACCAGATCGAGCTCTTCACGGCCCTGCTCCTGTCCCTGCCGGGCTCACCGATCCTGTACTACGGCGACGAGATCGGCATGGGCGACAACATCTGGCTCGGCGACCGCGACGCGGTACGCACGCCGATGCAGTGGACGCCGGACCGGAACGCCGGGTTCTCCTCCAGCGACCCCGGCCGGCTCTTCCTGCCCACGATCATGGACCCGGTCCACGGCTACCAGGTGACCAACGTCGAGGCCGCCATGTCCTCGCCCTCGTCCCTGCTGCACTGGACCCGGCGCATGATCGAGATCCGCAAGCAGAACCGTGCCTTCGGACTGGGTTCGTACACCGAGCTGCCCTCCACCAACCCGGCCGTCCTCGCCTTCCTGCGCGAGGCCCCGCCCGGACCGGACGGGGAGGAGGACGACCTCGTCCTGTGCGTGCACAACTTCTCGCGGTTCGCCCAGCCCACCGAGCTGGACCTCCAGTCCTTCGCCGGTCGCCACCCGGTGGAGCTGACCGGCGGGGTGCGCTTCCCGGCCATCGGTGACCTGCCGTACCTGCTGACCCTGTCGGGCCACGGCTTCTACTGGTTCCGCCTGCGCAAGGAGGCCGCGGTCGCGGCCGCCTCGCCCTGACCGAGGCGCCGGCCGCCCGAGGTGTCCGGTGCGGGACGGTTACGGCCCTCCCGCACCGGGCACGCGTAACCGCACACGCGCGCAGAATCCGGGCGCGGCGGGTTCGGGGAGCACCTTCCCGGACCCCGGCCCGGAGCACCGAGCCCGCCCCTCCCACGCTCCCCCGCCCCGCACCGTCCGGGGCACCGTCACCGCCCCGTACGCCCGCGTCTGCGGCCGATGAGGGGACCGGGCGCACCGCCGGACCGTCAAATGCCGCAATCCGGGTCACTGGCAGGCGATATTGGGGTGTACCCGGGGAAAGGACGCGACGCCGCCAATGTCGGATGCCTCCAGCACGCTCGTTCCTTCCCCAGCGTCCGGGGGGCTGCTCGCCTCCCTGGACCCGCTGCTGCGCCCCTGGCTGCCGAGGCAGCGGTGGTTCGCCGGAAAGGGCCGCCCCGTCACGGGCTTCACCCTGGTCGCCGCCACCGAACTGCTGCCGGGCGGCCCGTCCGGGCAGGACGGCCCCGGCCTGCTCCACCTCCTGGTCCGCGCCCAGCAGCCGGCCGGCCCCGGCCCGGGCGCCGCCACCGACCCGGGCGACACCTACCAACTCCTCATCGGGGTCCGCCGGACCCTGCCGCCCCGCCTGGCCCCCGCGCTGATCGGCCGGCCGGCCGACGGGCCGCTCGCCGGCCAGGCCGTCTACGAGGCGCTGCACGACGCCCGCCTGACCGAGGTGCTGCTGGAGCGGCTGCGCCTGCCCGGGCGGCTCGGGGCGCTGCGCTTCGCCCGCGCCGGAAAGGCGGACATCCCGGCCGGGCTGCCGGCCCGGGTGCTCGGCGCCGAGCAGTCCAACTCCTCCCTCGTCTACGGCGAACGGCTGATCCTCAAGCTGTTCCGCCGGGTCGTCCCCGGCGTCAACCCGGACCTGGAACTGCCCCGCGCGCTGGCCGCGGGCCGTTCCACCCGGGTGCCCGCACCGCTGGCCTGGCTGGAGGCCGACGGGGGCGACGAGCCGCTGGTCCTCGGCGTCCTCCAGCCGTTTCTGCGCGGCTGCGAAGACGGCTGGGAACTGGCGCTCGGCGCGCTCGCCCGCGGCGAGGACTTCGCCGGCGAGGCGCGGGCGCTCGGCCGGGCCACCGCCGAGGTGCACGCGGCGCTGGCCGAGGCGCTGCCCACCGTGACGCTGGGCCCGGCCCGGCTGGCGGCGCTGGCCACGCAGATGGCCGAGCGGCTGGACGCGGCCGCGCAGGCGGTCCCCGCGCTCCACCGGCACGTGCCGGGTCTGCGTACCGCGTTCGAGGCGCTGGCCGGTCCGGGCGTGGCCGACAGCGCGCTGACCGCCCAGCGGGTCCACGGCGACCTGCACCTCGGGCAGTGCCTGCGCGGCCCCGACGGCCACTGGTCGCTGATCGACTTCGAGGGCGAGCCGGTGAAGCCGCTGGCCGAGCGCCGGCTGCCGCAGCCTCCGGTCCGCGACGTGGCCGGCATGCTCCGCTCCTTCGACTACGCCGCCCGCTCCCACCAGCCGTGGGCGCCCGAGTGGGCCGACCGCTGCCGGGACGCGTACTGCGCCGGCTACGCGGAGGCACACGGCCACGACCCGCGCGACGAACCGGTTCTCCTGCGCGCCTACGAGACCGACAAGGCGGTCTACGAAGCGCTCTACGAGGCCCGGCACCGGCCCGACTGGCTGCCCGTCCCGCTGGCGGCGGTGGAGCGGCTGGCCGCCCCCGTCCCGGTGGGGGCGCGCGCCGCCACGGACGGACCGTTCGGCTACGGCCTGGACTGATCCGTACGGCCGGTGCCGCTCCCCCGCCCTCGTCGCGCCGGGTCCCCGCCCCGGTCTCCGCCGGAGCGGCCCGCCCGCGCGCCGCCCACCGCCCCCTGCCACCCGATCCGCCCCGGTCCGGCCCCGAGCCGGTCACCGCCCACCGTGCCGAGGAGGCCCTCCCCGTGACCCCCCGTCCGCCCGCCCCCGAACCCTCCGACGCGGCCGAGCCGCAGACTCCCCTGGTCCCCGCCCCGGCCCGTGGGGAGGACCGGGACACCGAGACGCCGGCCGCCGCCCCCGGCCCCGAGGGCGCCGCGAGCACCGGTACCGGTCCGACGGCCGCCACCGCCACCCGCACCCGCCGGGCCCCGGCTCCCGCACCCGGCACCGACAACGAGGACGTGGCCCGCGCGCGCACCGGCCGCCCCCGCTCCACCAGGTCCGGCAGCGCGGGCAAGCCCGCCGAGGCGGGCGCGGAGACGTCGCGCGAGCCGGCCTCGGCGCCCGGGGAGCCGGCCGCCGGGGACGCCGCCCCGAAGACCAGGACGACGTCGCGGACCAGGACCAGGACCACCGCCAAGGCCGGCACCGCGACCACCGCGAAGGCCGCCACGGCGGCCGGGGCGAAGGGCACCGCCAAGGCCACCGCGAAGAGCGGCGCCAGGACCGGTGCCCGGACGGGGGCGAAGACCGGCGCCAAGACGGCCGCGAAGGCCGGCGCCAAGGCCGAGGCCAAGGCCGGCCCGGAGCCGAAGGCCCCGGCCAGGTCCCGGGCCACGGCCCCGGCGACGCCCGGCCGCACGCCCGCCGCCCGTACCCGGCGCCCCCCGCTGGCGACCCCGCCACCCGCCTCCCCCTGCGCGCCGCACCCGGACGACCGGGACCGCCTGCTCCACGGCCACCACCACGACCCGCACAGCGTGCTCGGCGCGCACCCGGTCGAGGGCGGTGTCGTGGTCCGGGCGCTGCGCCCGTACGCCACCGGTGTCACGGTCGTCGCCGAAGGGGAACGCGTCGCGCTCACCGACGACGGGGACGGCTTCTTCTCGGGCCTGCTGCCGGCCGGCGCGGTGCCCGACCACCGGCTGGAGATCACCTACCCGGAGCCGGAGGGCGGCGGCAGCCACACCCTCACCACCCCCGACCCGTACCGGTTGCCGCCCTCGCTCGGCTCCTTCGACCTGCACCTGATCGGTGAGGGCCGGCACGAGGAGCTGTGGCGGGCGCTGGGGGCACGCCCGATGACCCACGAGGGGGTGACCGGCACCCGGTTCACCGTCTGGGCGCCGAACGCGCGCGGCGTGCGGATCATCGGCGACTTCAACTTCTGGGACGGCACGGCGTACCCGATGCGTTCGCTGGGCTCCAGCGGCGTCTGGGAGCTGTTCGTGCCCGGGGTCGGCGAGGGGGCGCTGTACCGGTTCGAGATCGCCCGGCCGGACGGCTCGCTGACCCGCCGCTCCGACCCGATGGCCCGCCGCACCGAGGTGCCCCCGGCCAACGCCTCCGTGGTCGCCGACTCGCACCACACCTGGGGCGACGGCGCGTGGCTGGCCCGGCGCGGGCAGACCCCGGTGCACGAGGCGCCGTTCTCCGTCTACGAGGTGCACCTCGCCTCCTGGCGGCCGGGGCTGACCTACCGCGAACTGGCCGAGCAGCTCCCCGCGTACGTCAAGGACCTCGGGTTCACCCATGTGGAACTGATGCCGGTCGCCGAGCACCCCTTCGGCGGCTCCTGGGGCTACCAGGTGACGGGCTTCTACGCGCCGACCGCCCGGCTCGGCACTCCGGACGACTTCAAGTACCTGATCGACGCCCTGCACCAGGCCGGCATCGGGGTGCTGATGGACTGGGTGCCGGCGCACTTCCCGCGCGACGACTGGGCCCTGGCGGAGTTCGACGGGCGGCCGCTGTACGAGCACCCGGACCCGCGGCGGGCGGCGCACCCGGACTGGGGGACGCTGGAGTTCGACTACGGCCGTACCGAGGTGCGCAACTTCCTGGTCGCCAACGCGGTGTACTGGTGCGAGGAGTTCCACATCGACGGGCTGCGGGTCGACGCCGTCGCCTCGATGCTCTACCTCGACTACTCGCGCGAGGACGGCCAGTGGTCGCCCAACGAGTACGGCGGGCGGGAGAACCTCGACGCGGTCGCCTTCCTCCAGGAGATGAACGCGACGGTCTACCGGCGGGCCCCCGGCGTGGTCACCGTCGCCGAGGAGTCGACGGCCTGGGACGGCGTCACCCGGCCCACCCACCTGACCGGCGAGGGCGGCCTCGGCGGCCTCGGCTTCGGGCTGAAGTGGAACATGGGGTGGATGCACGACTCGCTGGAGTACATGGCGAAGGAGCCGGTGCACCGCAAGTACCACCACGACGAGATGACCTTCTCGATGGTGTACGCCTACAGCGAGAACTACGTGCTGCCCATCTCGCACGACGAGGTGGTCCACGGCAAGCAGGCCCTCGTCTCCAAGATGCCCGGCGACTGGTGGCAGCAGCGCGCCGGCCACCGGGCCTATCTCGGCTTCATGTGGGCCCATCCCGGCAAGCAACTCCTCTTCATGGGGCAGGAGTTCGCTCAGGGCTCGGAGTGGTCGGAGGCGCACGGCCCGGACTGGTGGCTGCTCGACGAGGCGTACGGGGCGGCGGCCGACCACCGGGGCGTGCGCGACCTGGTCCGCGAGCTGAACACGGTCTACGGCGCCACTCCCGCGCTGTGGCAGCGCGACACCGACCCGGGCGGCTTCGCCTGGGTCGTCTCCGACGCCGCCGAGGACAACGTCCTCGCCTTCCTCCGCCTCGACCACCGGGGCGCGCCGCTGCTGGCGGTCAGCAACTTCTCCCCGGTGGTCCGCCACGGCTACGCCCTCGGCGTGCCGGACGCCCACACGGTGTGGCGGGAGGTCCTCAACACCGACCAGGAGCGGTTCGGCGGCGGGGGCGTCGGCAACCCGGAGCCCCTCGGGGCCGAGGAGCCCGGCGCCCACGGCCGCCCGGCCGCCCTGCGGCTGACCCTGCCGCCGCTGGCCACCCTCTGGCTGCGGCCGGCCTGACCCGCCCGGTACGCGCGGCCCGGCCCCGCCCCGTCTCGGGCGCGGGGCCGGGCCGCGGCGTGTGTCCAGGTCAGCGCCCGAGGGCGCGCCGCAGGGTGAGCCCGTGGTGGACGCGCAGGCGGCGCAGCTCCCACAGCGCCAGGCAGGTGACGGTGAGCGGACCGCCCCAGAGCAGGAAGGCGGCGACCTTCTCGGGGGCGTCGCCGTACTTGCCGGTCACCAGGTCGACCACGAGGTTCACCCAGACGAGGGCGACCGAGACCAGCGGAGGCACCACTTCGTGGACGTCGGCCGTGCGGAAGACGTTGGCCACGGAGTTGGCCAGGGCGCCGAGGCCGAAGAAGACCAGCCAGGCCATGGCGAGGACCAGCCAGAGCCCGCTGCCGGTGACGTCGCCGCCCGGCTGGGTGAAGGCCACCGCGAGGACCGCGACGAGCGAGACGAGCAGCGAGAGCAGGACGCAGAGCGGCCCACGCGCCCGGCGCAGGTAGATCCGGCGCAGCCCCGGCCGGGCCGCCTTGACGAAGACCGCGAGCGTCACGGGGACGACCAGGACCAGCACGACGCAGTTCTGCACCAGCTGGACCCAGGGCGCGGTGACCGCCTCGACGGCGTCGGCCACCTGGTAGACCAGCGCGACCCCGAGCACCACCACGAACCCCGCGAACGCCCGCATCCGCTGGACCACCCGGGTCGCCGGGTCGTCGACCCGGTCGGGGCGCGAGGGCCGGCAGAGCCGCCGCGCGGCGACCGGCGGCAGCAGCCACCCCAGCCAGGTTCGCAGGAACCCGCCCCGGGAGGGCACCACCAGCGGGGCGTCGGCGGGACCGGGCGGCGCGTACGGGACCTGGGCCGGGAAGCCGTGGCCCGGGTAGCCGTGGTGCCCGCCGCCGGGAGGCCCGTAGGGGCTGCCCTGGCCGTACGGGGCGTACGGACCGTACGGATCGCCGCCGGGTGGGTAGGGTCCCGGCCCCGCTCCTGGTCCGTTCGTGGTGGGTCCCGCCATCGTTCCCCCGAGTCCGTGGCCGCCGTGCCGTGCCGTGCCGCGCCCGGGCCGCCTGACGGGGCGGTCGCGGACGCGGCCAGAGGATAGCGCGGGCGGCCGACGGGGCGTCAGCGGGTTTCGACCGTCCCCGGGTCGGCGAGGGCGGCGGGCAGGTCACCGGTGTGCAGCAGGCCCAGGGTGCGGGTGGCGCGGGTCAGCGCCACGTACAGGTCGCTGGTGGGGACGGCGGCCGGTTCCACCACGAGGACCGCGTCGAACTCCAGCCCCTTGGCCTGGCGCGGGGTCAGCAGCACCACCGGCCTGGTCAGGTCGGGCTCGCCCCCGGCGGTGACGTCCAGCCTGGCCGCGAGCGCCTCGTGCAGGGACGCCGGGGCGATCACCGCGAGCCGCCCCTCCTCGGGGGCGTCGGCGCGGGCCGCCTCGGCGACGGCCGCCGGGAGACCCTCGGGGGTGGTCCGGCGCGACCAGGGACGCCGGCCGGTGGAGCGGACCGAGGAGGGCGGGGTGAAGCCGGGGTCCTCGGCGCGCAGCAGGGCCCCGGCGACGGCCATGATCTCCTCGGGCGTGCGGTAGTTGACGCCGAGCCGGGTGTACTCCCAGCGTCCGGGGACGTACGGGTCGAGGATGGCGCCCCAGTCGCCGAGGCCGCCCCCTTCGGCGGTCTGGGCGGGGTCGCCGACCAGCGTCATGGAGCGGGTCGGCGAGCGGCGCATCAGCAGTCGCCAGGCCATCGCGGAGAGTTCCTGCGCCTCGTCCACGATGATGTGGCCGAAGGCCCAGGTACGGTCGGCGGCGGCCCGCTCGGCGGCCGTGCGGTGGTCGGCCTCCTCGTGGCGTTCGGCCATCCGCTCGGCGTCGATGACGTCGTGGGCGCCGAGCACCTCGGAGTCCTCGTCGTCCTTGTCCTCGAACTCGTAGGTCCGGGAGGCGTAGGCGACCTCCAGGACGCCCTGGGCGTAGGCGATGCGTTCCTGCCGTTCGGCCTCGGCGGCGGCGCGGGCGGCCGAGTCGTCCTCGCCGAGGAGTTCGGCGGCCTCGTCCAGGAGCGGCACGTCGGCCGGGGTCCACTCCCCGCCCTCGCGGCGGATCGCGGCGGCCTCGCCCTCGGGCAGGTGGGTGGGGTCGGCGAGATAGCCCGTGAGGAACTCCTCGGGGGTGAGCTGGGGCCAGAGCGAGCCGATGGCCGCGTGGACCTCCGGGCTGGCGGCGATCTCCTTGGCGAGCTGGGCCACGTCGGAGGCGTCCAGCAGGTTGGGGCCGCCGTAGGGATCGGCGCCGAGGCGGTCGGTGAGCTGGGCGGTGAGCGCGTCGATGATCCGGAAGGCGAAGTGCGGGCGGGCCAGGTTGTGCGGCAGTCCGGCGGCGCGGGCCCGCTCGCGCGCCTCGGTGGCCGTCGCGCGGTCCAGGTGGAGGGTGCCGTAGTCGTCGTGGTCGATCTCCAGCACCTCGTCCGGCACGGCCTGCCGGTCGGCGACGGCCCGGGCCAGCGCCTCGGCCATCTCCGGCCGCCCCTTGACCTCCGCGGCCCGGGCGGTGTCGGCGCCCCGTGCCTGGACGCCGGGGAACAGCTCGCCGAGGGTGGCGAGCCAGACGCCGGTCTCGCCGAGCGAGGGCAGTACCTCGCCGATGTAGCCGAGGAAGGCCGGGTTCGGGCCGACGACGAGCACGGCGCGGCGGGCCAGTTGCTCCCGGTGGGCGTACAGGAGGTAGGCGGCGCGGTGCAGGGCGACGGCGGTCTTGCCGGTGCCGGGGCCGCCCTCGACGACGAGGACGCCCTGGTGCGGGGCGCGGATGATGCGGTCCTGCTCCGCCTGGATGGTCTGCACGATGTCGGCCATCCGGCCGGTGCGGGCGGCGCCGAGCGCGGCGAGCAGGACGGCGTCGCCGTTGGGGTCCTCGTGGCCGGTGCGCCGCTCGTCGCCCAGGTCGAGGATCTCGTCGTGCAGCGCGGTGACCGCGCGGCCCTCGGTGGTGAGGTGGCGGCGCCTGCGCAGCCCCATCGGGGTGTGGCCGGTGGCCAGGTAGAAGGGCCGGGCGACCGGTGCCCGCCAGTCGATGAGGACCGGAGTGCGTTCGGCGTTCTCCTCCCGGATTCCGATACGGCCGATGTGCCGGCTGGTCCCGTCCCGGAAATCCAGCCGGCCGAAACAGAGCCCGGAATCCACGGCGTCCAGCGCCGCCGCGGTCAGCCCGTGCTCGGTGACCGCCACGTCCCGTTCGAGCCGGGCCTGCTGCCCCGTGGTGACCTGCGACAACG
Source organism: Streptomyces diastaticus subsp. diastaticus (assembly GCF_011170125.1). NCBI lineage: Bacteria > Bacillati > Actinomycetota > Actinomycetes > Kitasatosporales > Streptomycetaceae > Streptomyces > Streptomyces diastaticus. The sequence continues at coordinate 1,876,106 of NZ_BLLN01000005.1, forward strand.
ACGTTCGGACGGCGTTGTCCTCAGCGGCGCGACGGGCGTCGAGGAGGGTGTACAGGTGGGTGACGAAGGACTGCTCCGCCCGCAATTCCGCGTCGTCCCCGCGCTCTGCGCGATTCCCCTGCCGCTCGGTTGACAATGCGACTCCTCGCCGGTTAAGATGGCTTCATCAGGTGTTTTTCTGCGCCCATTCGAAGGAAAGCAGAAACATCGAATATACGCAGCGAAAGCCCCTGGACGTCAAATCGTCCGGGGGCTTTTTCTTCGCTCTTCGGCTCTTCCTCCCTCCGCCGCCCGCGCGAGCCGCCGGGTGTCCGCGACGCGGTCACCGGGGGCGGTGGGTGCGGGGTGCAGCTATCCTGCGCGGTCGGCTCCCTCGGGAAAGACGGGCCACCATGGACGGGACCCCCGGCGACCGGCGCGGGCGCGTCGTCGCCGCGCTCGACGGCGCGAGCATGTCGCGCCACGCCACGGGCCAGACGGTCCTCGACAGCGTCGACTGAACCGTCCGGGCCGGCGAGCACTGGTCTCTGCTCGGCCCCAACGGTGCCGGGAAGACCGGCATCCTGCGCCTCGTGGGCGCGACCGCCTTCCCCACCACGGGCACGGTCGAGGTCCTCGGCGACCGCCTCGGCCGCGTCGACGTCCGGGAACTGCGGGCCCGCATCGGCCACGTCTCCACCTCGCAGCGCGTCCCGCGGGAACTGCCCGGCCACGCCGTGGTCCCTCACCGGGCACACCGGCACGGTCCAGCCGCTGTGGCGGAAGTACGGCGACGACGTCCGCGAGCGCGCCCGCGCGCTGCTCGCCGAGCTCCGGATCACGGAGCCGGCCGACCGGACGTACGGCGTGACGCCACGCGAACGCCCCCGGCGGGGGGTCCGGGGGCGTTCGCGGGCCGGGCGGTGGGGGGGGATGCCCGGTCCGGGGCGCGCCGCGCCTCGGGGGGATGTGAGGCGCGGCGCGAGGTGTGGGTCAGGTGCTGGACTTCTGGAGGGGGACGCCGCCGTCGGCCGGTCCCGCGGCGGGCTCGGGGGTGTCCTGGGCCAAACCGTCCTTGACCGGCGGCGCCTCGACGTCCTCGGGGGCCGGACCGCCGTGGCCGTCGTCGACCAGGGTCTTCTCGTCGAAGGGGATCTCCCCGGCGAGGACCCTGGTGACGCGGTCGCGGTCGATCTCCTTGGTCCAGGTGCCGATGAGCAGGGTGGCCACGGCGTTGCCCGCGAAGTTGGTCATGGCGCGGGCCTCGGACATGAAGCGGTCGATGCCGACGATCAGGCCGACACCGTCGACCAGCTCGGGCCGGTGCGACTGGAGACCGCCCGCCAGGGTGGCGAGCCCGGCGCCGGTGACGCCCGCCGCGCCCTTGGAGGCGATGATCATGAAGAGGAGCAGGGAGACCTGCTCACCCACGGAGAGCGGGTTGCCCATCGCCTCGGCGACGAAGAGGGAGGCCATCGTCAGGTAGATGGCGGTGCCGTCGAGGTTGAAGGAGTAGCCGGTCGGGACGGTGATGCCGACGACGGGCTTGGAGATGCCCAGGTGCTCCATCTTGGCGATGAGGCGGGGCAGCGCCGACTCCGACGAGGAGGTGGAGAGGATCAGCAGGAACTCGCGGCCCAGGTACTTGAGCAGCTTGAGGATGTTGACCCCGGTGCAGATGCGCAGCAGCGCGCCGAGCACGACGACCACGAAGACCAGACAGGTGACGTAGAAGCCGATCATGATGACGGCCAGCGACTTCAGCGCGTCGACGCCGGTCTCGCCGACCACCGCCGCGATGGCGCCGAAGGCACCGACGGGGGCCGCCCACATGATCATGGCGAGGACCCGGAAGACCAGCCGCTGGATGTGGCCGATGCCGGCCAGGATCGGCTCACCGGACTTGCCGAGGGCCTGCACGGCGAAGCCGACCAGGAGAGCGATCAGCAGGGTCTGGAGGACCTCGCCGCCGGTGAAGGCGGAGACCATGGTGGTCGGGATGATGCCGATGAGGAAGTCGACGGTGGACTCGCTGCCGTCGCTGGCCTGGGCCTCGCCGGCGCCGCGCAGCTCGTCGGTGAGCTGCATACCGTGGCCCGGCTCCAGGAAGTTGCCGACGACCAGGCCGATGGCGAGGGCGACGGTCGACATCACGATGAAGTAGCCGAGGGCGAGACCGCCGACCGCACCGACCTTCGCCGCCTTACGGACCGATCCGACGCCCAGCACGATCGTGCAGAAGATGATCGGCGAGATCATCATCTTGATGAGGTTGACGAAGCCGGTGCCGAGCGGCTTCAGCTCGACGGCCAGCGACGGGGCGGCGAAGCCGACGAGGATGCCGAGCACCACCGCGGCGATCACGGCGATGTACAGGTAGTGGGTTCTGTCCCGTTTGGCGGCAGCAGCCACGGGGGCCTCCTTGGACGTCGTCGTCGGGATGCGGACCTGCCTCGGGCGGCTGCCCGGCGCAGGACGTGCAAGCGACGCTCCAGGCCCGGGGCGGGTGAGCGGGACATGCCTGCACAACGCTCAGTGCGTGCGGCTCACGTGCTGGCGGTGCCGCGACTCTTTCGCAGGCTGTGAGGGCGGTCACCCTTGCGTTCATTTAGTTCGCGCACTTCCGGCCAGGCAGACTGTCCGGCATGCCCCTCCGTCGTCCCCGCAGCCTCGCCGGTCAGCTCTTCGCGATGCAGGTGTTCCTGGTGGGCCTGCTGATCCTCGGCTGTGTCCTGTTCGCGTTCCTCTCCGACCGGCGCCAGGCCGAGGAGGCGGCGGGCCGCCAGGCGGGCGCCACGGCCCGCGCGGTCGCCGACTCCCCCTCGGTACGCGAGGCGATCCAGGCCGGCGGCGACCCCTCGCGCGTCCTCCAGCCGTACGCCGAGGAGGTCCGCCGGGACGCGGACGTCGACTTCGTCACCATCATGGACACCGACGGCATCCGCTGGACCCACCCGGACGAGGGGCAGATAGGCGAGCGCTTCCTCGGCCACACCGAGGAGGCACTGAGTGGCCGGACCCTCCAGGAGACGTACACCGGCACGCTCGGGCCCTCGGTGCGGGTGGTCACCCCGATCCGGGCCGACGGCGAGGTGATCGGGCTGGTCAGCGCGGGCATCACGGTCGACCAGATCGCGGCCCGGCTGCGCGACCAGGTGCTGACGCTGCTCACGGTGGGCGGGCTGACCCTGGCGGTCGGCGGGGTCGGCACGTACGTCATCAACGCGCGGCTGCGCCGCCACACCCACGACATGGACGCCGCCCAGCTCAGCCACATGTACGCCTACCACCAGGCGGTCCTGCACGCCGTGCGCGAGGGCCTGGTGATGCTCGACGGGCAGCGCAGGATCGCGCTGATCAACGACGGGGCGCGGGAGCTGCTCGGGCTCGCCCCGGAGCACGGCGTCGGCGACCGGGCCGACGAGCTGGGCCTGCCCGCCCCGCTGACAGGGGCGCTGCTGGCGGCCGAGCCACGCGTCGACGAGGTGCACCTGAGCGCCGACCGGGTCCTGGTGGTCAACACCTCGCCGGTCGCCGCCGGTGAGCAGCGCGGCACCGTCGTCACCCTGCGCGACCACACCGAGCTCCAGGCGCTCACCGGCGAGCTGGACTCCGAGCGCGGCTTCTCGCAGGCGCTGCGCTCGCAGGCGCACGAGGCGGCCAACCGGCTGCACACCGTGGTCTCGCTGATCGAGCTGGGCCGGGCGGACGAGGCGGTGGAGTTCGCCACCGCCGAACTGGAGCTGGCCCAGACCCTCACCGACCAGGTGGTGCAGGCGGTCGGCGAGCCGGTGCTGGCCGCGCTGCTGCTGGGCAAGACGGCGCAGGCCAACGAGCGCGGCACCGAGCTGACCGTGCACGAGGACAGCCGCCTGGACGACGGGGTGCTCCCGCCGGAGCTGCCCGCCCGCGACCTGGTCACGGTGCTGGGCAACCTGATCGACAACGCGATGGAGGCCGTCTCCGCCACCCCGGGGGCCCGGATCGCGGTCACCGCCCGTGCCGAGGCCGACGGGCTGCTGCTGCGGGTCGCCGACAACGGCCCGGGCGTCCGCGACGGCGAGGAGGTCTTCCGCCGGGGCTGGTCGACCAAGGACGGCGGCGGCCGGGGCCTGGGGCTGGCGCTGGTCCGGCAGACGGCCGAACGGCACGGCGGTACGGTCAGCGTGGGCGAGGCCCCGGGTGGCGGCGCCTCCTTCGAGGTACGCGTCCCGTTCTCCTCCCCCTCGGCCGGGCCCCCCGCGCGCACCGGCGCGGGCCCGCCCGCGACGGCCCCGCAGCCGACCCCCGCCCCGACCGACGAAGCCCCCTTGGAGAGCCGCAGATGACCGCCCACCACGACCGGCCCGCCGGCTACGACGGCGCGGGCGCGCCCCGCGGCGGGCAAGGCGGTCCGGGCCCGGTACGGGTGCTGGTGGTGGAGGACGACCCGGTGGCGGCCGACGCGCACCGGACGTACGTGGAGCGGGTGCCCGGGTTCACCGTGGTGGGGGTGGCGCACTCGGGGGCCGAGGCGCAGCGCGCGCTGGAGCGGTTCCCGGTCGACCTGCTCCTGCTCGACCTGTACCTGCCGGACGGGCACGGTCTCCAGCTGGCCCGCTCCCTGCGGGCGGCCGGGCACCGGGCGGACGTGATAGCGGTGACCTCGGCCCGCGACCTGGCGATCGTCCGCGAAGGGGTGTCGCTGGGCGTGGTCCAGTACGTCCTCAAACCGTTCACCTTCGCGACGCTGCGGGACCGCCTGGCGCGGTACGCCCAGTTCCGCACCGCCGTCGGGGAGGCCAGCGGCCAGGCCGAGGTGGACCAGGCCCTGAGCGCCCTGCGGGCCCCGCAGCCGGCCGTCCTGCCGAAGGGCCTCAGCGCCCCCACCCTGGAACGGGTGACCAGCGCCCTGCGCGGGGCGCCCGAGGGCCTGACGGCGGCGGCCACCGGCGAGGAGGTCGGGATCTCCCGCATCACCGCCCGCCGCTACCTGGAGCACCTGGTCACCGCGGGCCGCGCGGTACGCGCCCCGCAGTACGGCACCGTCGGGCGTCCGGAGCTGCGCTACCGCTGGCAGTGAGCGCCACCCGGGCGTCCCGTGTTCGCGCACGCGAGGACGGCGGCGCACCGGACATCCTGGCGCGCCGCCGTCGGCGGTGGTCGGGGAGCGGTTCAGAAGACCGATTCGGCCTCGTCCATGCGGTCCTGCGGGACGGTCTTGAGCTCGGTGACCGCCTCGGCCAGCGGGACCATCTCGACCCGGGTGCCGCGCAGCGCGGTCATCCGGCCGAACTCCCCGTGGTGCGCGGCCTCCACCGCGTGCCAGCCGAAGCGGGTGGCGAGGACGCGGTCGTAGGCGGTGGGGCTGCCACCGCGCTGGACGTGGCCGAGGATGACCGGGCGGGCCTCCTTGCCGAGGCGGTGCTCCAGTTCACCGGCGAGCGCGTTGCCGATGCCGTGGAACCGCTCGTGGCCGTACTGGTCGATGGCGCCCTTGCCATAGGCCATGGTGCCCTCGGCCGGGTGGGCGCCCTCGGCGACGCAGATGACGGCGAACTTCTTGCCGCGCGCGAACCGCTCCTCGACCATCTTGACCAGGTCGGCCGGGTCGAAGGGCCGCTCGGGCAGGCAGATGCCGTGGGCGCCGCCGGCCATGCCGGACTCCAGCGCGATCCAGCCGGCGTGCCGGCCCATCACCTCGACGACCATGACGCGCTGGTGCGACTCCGCGGTGGTCTTGAGCCGGTCGATGGCCTCGGTGGCGACACCGACGGCGGTGTCGAAGCCGAAGGTGCGGTCGGTGGCGGAGATGTCGTTGTCGATGGTCTTCGGTACGCCGACGACCGGCATCCCCGCCTCGGACAGCAGCCGGGCCGCGGTGAGCGTGCCCTCGCCGCCGATCGGGATCAGCACGTCGATGCCGAGTTCGCGGGCCAGTTCCGGGGCGTTCTCGCAGGCCTCGGCGAGACGGCCGCGCTCCAGGCGGGCCGAGCCGAGGATGGTGCCGCCGCGGGCGAGGATGCCGCTGACGGCGTTGAGGTCGAGGGGTCGGTAGCGGCGGTCCAGGAGGCCCTTGTAGCCGTCCTCGAAGCCGATGACCTCGTCGCCGTGGTGCGTGACGGCGCGGTGCACGACCGAGCGGATCACGGCGTTCAGGCCGGGACAGTCGCCGCCTGCGGTGAGGATTCCGATACGCATCGTGCTGTCTCTCCTGCTCGATACTGGCCGTTCGTCCGTGTCGCGGCCCGGGCCCGGGTCCGTCCGGCGCGGCTGCGGCGGAGCGGCCGCCGGGGAGACGGACCGGTGCGAATTCTGACACGGCGGCCTTCCCGTCCGTGTCCCAGGTCACGTGCGGCGCACCTGGCACCGCCCGGCCGGTCGCGCGGGGTCCGGGCTCCGCCGCGCTCCACCGGCCGCCTGCCCCGGCCGCGGGCCCTCACCCCTGACCGGCGGAGCGTCCACGCCGCCGAACAGGAGCCGCCGCCCGCACACCGGTATCGTCGGAGTGCATACCGTAGCAAAAGCGGCACCACTCCACTCCGGGTTCCGGAAGGCGGCCCCTCGTAAGGATCCGGCGGCGGCAGGGGTCGCGTCCGCCGAGGATGGGCAGGCGACCGGAGGAGCACAGACGTACGCATCGGGCTCCCGGCCGGCTGCGGCGCGGGACCAGCGGAAGGAGCGGACGCGTGGCACGCAGCGTGTACCTCGGCAGCACCGACCGGGGCGACGGCCGCCAGGTCTTCGAACTCGGTCTGATGGAGCTGCTGACCCGCCGGGTCGACCGGGTGGGGGTGTTCCGGCCCCTGGTGCACGACGGTCCCGACCGCCTCTTCGAGGTGCTGCGCGGCCGCTACCGGCTCAGCCAGGACCCGGCCACCGCCCACGGCATCGACTACCGCGAGGCCGCGGGCATCCAGGCCGAGCAGGGCACCGACGCCCTGGTCTCGCGCCTCGTCGACCGCTATCTGGCCGTCGCCCGGGAGTACGAGGTGGTCCTGGTCCTCGGTACCGACTACGCCGACACCCAGCTCCCGGACGAACTGGCGCTCAACGCCCGTCTCGCCAACGAGTTCGGCGCCTCCGTGCTGCCGGTGGTCGGCGGGCGCGCGCAGAGCGCCGAGTCGGTCCGCGCGGAGGCCCGCAACGCCTACCGCGCCTACCACGCGCTCGGCTGCGACGTACTGGCCCTGGGCGTCAACCGGGTCGCGGCCGGGGACCGCGAGGCCGTCGAGGAGTGGCTGCGGGCCCGCCTCCCGGTGCCGTGCCACGTCCTGCCCGACGACCCGGCGCTCTCGGCGCCGACCGTCCGGCAGATCACCCGCGCCCTGGACGGGACGGTCCTGCTGGGCGACGACACCGGGCTCGCCCGGGACGTGCTCGACTTCGTCTTCGGCGGCGCCACCCTGCCGACCTTCCTGCACGCGCTCACCCCGGGCTGCATGGTGGTGGCCCCCGGCGACCGGGCGGACCTGGTGGTGGGGGCGCTGGCCGCGCACAGCGCCGGCACCCCGCCGATCGCCGGGGTGCTGCTGACCCTCGGTGAGCGGCCGGGGGCCGAGGTGCTGACCCTCGCCTCGCGGGTGGCGCCGGGCACGCCGGTCGTGTCCGTACCGGGCAACAGCTTTCCCACCGCGACCCGCCTGTTCACCCTGGAGGGCCGGCTGGACGCGGCGACACCGCGCAAGGCGGAGACCGCGCTCGGCCTCTTCGAGTCCTGGGTGGACACCGAAGAGCTGCTGGACCGGATCTCGGTCGGCTCCACCGACCGGGTCACGCCGATGATGTTCGAGCACAAGCTGCTGGAGCGGGCCCGCGCCGACCGCCGCCGGGTGGTGCTCCCGGAGGGCACCGAGGAGCGGGTGCTGCGCGCCGCCGACGTGCTGCTGCGCCGTTCGGTCTGCGACCTGACCCTGCTCGGCCCGGTCGACACCATCCGCAAGAAGGCCGCCGACCTCGGCGTGGACATCGGCGGGGCGGAGCTGGTCGATCCCCAGGAGTCGGAGCTGCGGCGGCGGTTCGCCGAGCGGTACGCCGCGCTCCGCGCCCACAAGGGCGTCTCCGAGGAGCTGGCGTACGACGTGGTCGCCGACGTCAACTACTTCGGCACGCTGATGGTCGAGGAGGGGCTGGCCGACGGCATGGTCTCCGGTTCGGCGCACTCCACGGCCGCCACCATCCGGCCCGCCTTCGAGATCATCCGGACCCGCCCGGACGCCACCCTGGTCTCCTCGGTCTTCTTCATGTGCCTCGCCGACCGGGTACTGGTCTACGGGGACTGCGCCGTCAACCCCGACCCGAACGCGGTGGAGCTGGCCGACATCGCCGTGCAGTCGGCGCTGACCGGCGCCCGCTTCGGTGTCGACGCGAAGATCGCGATGCTGTCCTACTCGACCGGCAGCTCCGGTGCGGGCGCCGACGTGGAGAAGGTGCGCGAGGCCACCGAACTGGCCCGCGAGCGGCGCCCGGACCTGCTGATCGAGGGGCCCATCCAGTACGACGCGGCCGTCGAGCCGACCGTGGCGGCGGCCAAGCTGCCCGGCTCCCAGGTGGCCGGGCAGGCGACGGTACTGATCTTCCCGGACCTCAACACCGGCAACAACACGTACAAGGCGGTGCAGCGTTCGGCCGGGGCGGTGGCGGTCGGCCCGGTCCTCCAGGGCCTGCGCAAACCGGTCAACGACCTCTCCCGGGGCGCGCTCGTCCAGGACATCGTCACCACCGTCGCGATCACCGCGGTGCAGGCCCAGGAGAGCGGCGCGTGAGCGCGCCCGGGACCCGGGGCCCGCACCGGGAAGGAGACAGCACGTGAGTACCGAGCAGGGGCCGCTTCCCCGCCGCGTCCTCGTCCTCAACTCCGGATCCTCGTCGGTCAAGTACCAGCTCCTCGACATGACCGACGGCAGCCGGCTCGCGGTCGGCCTGGTGGAGCGGATCGGCGAGGCCGCCTCGCGGCTGGTCCACACGCCGCTGACCGGTGGGTCCGGCGAGCGGCGGGAGCGGTCCGGGCGGATCGGGGACCACCGTCAGGCGCTGGAGGCGGTCGCCGCCGAGCTGGCCGAGGACGGACTGGGCCTCGACTCCCCCGAACTGGCCGCGATCGGCCACCGGGTGGTGCACGGCGGGCGGCGGTTCACCCGGCCGACCGTCGTCGACGACGCGGTGCTCGCCGAGATCGAGCGGCTGGTGCCGGTGGCTCCGCTGCACAACCCGGCCAACCTGATGGGCATTCGCACCGCCCGCGAGCTGCGCCCGGACCTGCCGCAGGTGGCCGTCTTCGACACCACCTTCCACACCACGATGCCGGAGTACGCAGCCCGGTACGCCATCGACCGGGAGACCGCCGACGCGCACCGGGTGCGGCGCTACGGCTTCCACGGCACCTCGCACGGCTACGTCACCCGCAAGACCGCCGAGCTGCTGGAGCGGCCTCCGCGGGAGCTGAACCTCATCACCCTCCACCTGGGCAACGGCGCTTCGGCGGCGGCGGTCCGCGGGGGCGTCTGCGTCGACACCTCGATGGGGCTGACGCCGCTGGAGGGGCTGATGATGGGCACGCGTTCGGGTGACATCGACCCGGCCGTCGTCTTCCACCTGAAGCGGGTCGCCGGGATGGAGACCGACGAGACCGACGCCCTGCTCAACCAGCGCAGCGGCCTGCTCGGCATCTGCGGGGACAACGACATGCGCGAGATCACCCGGCGCATGGACGAGGGGGACGAGGACGCCCGGCTCGCCTTCGACATGTACGTCCACCGGCTGAAGAAGTACATCGGCGCCTACGCGGCGGTCCTCGGCCGCCTCGACGCGGTGGTCTTCACCGCGGGAGTCGGGGAGAACGCGGCCGCGGTGCGCCAGGCGGCGGTGGACGGTCTGGAAGGGTTCGGGATGGCGGTGGACCCGGAGCTGAACGCGGTCCGCTCCGGCACCTCGCGGCTGATCTCGCCCGGCTCCTCGCGGGTGGCCGTCGCGGTGGTGCCGACCGACGAGGAGATGGAGATCGCCGAGCAGACCTACGCCCTGGTCGGACCGGATACCCGGCCGGCGCCGGAGGGCGCCGACTCCCCCGCCCGACCGCCCGGCTGAGCACCCGTCCGCCCATATGTATCTTCCGCCAGATGGAATATTCCGCACGGAAACAAACCGATAGGATCGCCCCATGCGCCGTTCCAAAATCGTCTGCACGCTGGGCCCCGCCGTCGACTCGTACGAGCAGCTGAAAGCGCTCATCGAGGCAGGCATGAACGTGGCCCGTTTCAACATGAGCCACGGCTCGCACGCCGAGCACGAGGACCGGTACCGCCGGGTCCGGCAGGCGGCCGCGGACACCGGCCGGGCGGTGGGCGTCCTCGCCGACCTCCAGGGCCCCAAGATCCGGCTGGAGACCTTCGCCGAGGGTCCGGTCGAGCTGGTGCGCGGTGACGAGTTCACCATCACCACGGAGGACGTGGCCGGCGACAAGTCGATCTGCGGCACCACCTACAAGGGGCTGCCCGGCGACGTCGCCAAGGGCGACCCCGTCCTCATCAACGACGGCAACGTCGAACTGAAGGTCACCGCGGTCGACGGCTCCCGCGTCCGGACCATCGTCATCGAGGGCGGGGTCATCTCCGACCACAAGGGCATCAACCTGCCCGGCGCCGCCGTCAACGTCCCGGCCCTCTCCGAGAAGGACATCGAGGACCTGCGCTTCGCCCTGCGCATGGGCTGCGACCTGGTCGCCCTCTCCTTCGTCCGGGACGCCGAGGACGTCAAGGACGTGCACAAGGTGATGGACGAGGAGGGCCGCCGGGTCCCGGTCATCGCCAAGGTCGAGAAGCCGCAGGCGGTCGCCAACATGGAGGCGGTCGTCCTCGCCTTCGACGGCGTCATGGTGGCCCGCGGCGACCTCGCGGTGGAGTACCCGCTGGAGAAGGTCCCGATGGTGCAGAAGCGCCTGGTGAGCCTCTGCCGGCGCAACGCCAAGCCGGTGATCGTGGCGACCCAGATGATGGAGTCGATGATCACCAACTCCCGGCCGACCCGTGCCGAGGCCTCCGACGTCGCCAACGCCATCCTGGACGGCGCCGACGCGGTGATGCTCTCCGCCGAGTCCAGCGTCGGCGCTTACCCGATCGAGACGGTCAAGACGATGTCCAAGATCGTCGTCGCCGCCGAGCAGGAGCTGCTCTCGCGCGGCCTCCAGCCGCTGGTCCCGGGGAAGAAGCCGCGCACCCAGGGCGGCGCCGTGGCCCGCGCCGCCGCCGAGATCGCCGACTTCCTCGGCGCCCGCGCCCTGGTGGCGTACACCAAGTCCGGGGACACCGCCCGGCGGCTCTCGCGCTACCGCGCCGCCCAGCCGATCCTCGCCTTCACCACGGACGAGGCCACCCGCAACCAGCTCACCCTGAGCTGGGGCGTGGAGAGCCACGTCGTCGACTACGTCGACAACACCGACGCGATGGTGACGCAGGTCGACGACGAGCTGGTCGGGCTGAAGCGGTTCAACGACGGTGACACGGTCGTCATGACCGCCGGTTCGCCCCCCGGTGTGCCCGGCACGACCAACATGGTCCGGGTCCACCACCTCGGCTCCCGCGGCTGACCCCCCGGCTCCGCCGGGCCGGCACTGCCCCGCTGGGCCCGGCGGCACGAGCGTGGCCCGCGTCCTCGGCTGAGGACGCGGGCCACGGTCTTGTGCGGCTCCCGGACGGTCGGGGGCGACGGCCTGGTCAGTCGCCGTCGGTGAAGTAGTTCTGGAGGCCCGGCACGGTGAGCGTGCCGCCGAACTGACCGGCCTGGACCACCTTGACCTTGGTGAAGAAGGCGAAGGGCACGTTCAGCGGGGGCGGGCTCTCGGGGTTGAAGGTGATCGGGATGAGCCCGAAGAGGTTCCCCTTCAGCTCCTCGGTGTACATGGTGACCTCGCCGTCCCTGATCGTCGAGGTCGAGCCCGACGCGGCCCGCACGTGGCCGGTCTGCCCCTTGGGACCGACGGTGAGCTGGTGCAGGTCCTTGATGTCCGTGGTCTTCGCCGTGAACTTCAGGACCGGCTTCACCGTGCCGCTGTACGTCTTGACCTTGACCACGCCGTGGTAGTCGAGGCCCCCCAGCGTCAGCCGGCTGCTCTCCAGCCGCCACGGATCGTCCGGCAGGAGCGGGATGCCCGGCTCCAGGTCGAGGTCGGCGAGGGCCTTCGGGTCCGGCGCGCACGGGTCGTCGTCCGCACCGCCGACGGCACCCTGTGCCCCTGCCGCCAGCTCACTGACCGAGACGCCGTTCTTGCGGGCGGCCTCCTCGATCTCCTTCTTCAGCTGCTCGGCGGGGCTGAGAGCGGCCTCCTTCTCGGCCTCGGCCTTCTCAGCGGCCTCCTTCTCGGCCTTCGCCTTGTCGGCCGCCTTCTTCTCGGCGGCCTTCTTCTCGTCCGCCTTGTCGTCGGCCGCCTTCTTGTCCGCCGCGCCACCGGAGTCCGCCTGGCCGGCGTCCTTCTCCGGCTCCGCGGTACCGCCCGGGACGCCGTCGGCCTTCTCGGAGGCGGAGGGCTCCGGCTCGGGCTCCTCGGACTTCTTGTCCCCGGGGGTGAAGAGGTCCCTGAGCGCGTCGCCGACGCCCAGCGGGTCGAGCGGGTTGCGGGTCTTCTCCGGCTCCGGCTCGGCGGTGGGCTGCTCGTCCGCCGGATCGGGCGCCGGCTTCTTGCTCCCGGTGCCGCCGTCGGCCGGGGCCGACGCGGAGGCGGACGGGGTGGGCGTGGCGCCCGGCGAGGCCGGCTCGGAGGCGCCGGGCTCGGGGGTGGGCCTCGCGTCCGGCTCGGCCGACTCGGACGGCTCGTCGGAGCGGGTGACGCAGGGGCCCCCGCGCGGGATGTCCGCCTTGTCGTCGGCCAGGGCCAGCTTGGGTGTCAGTCCCATGCCCACGAAGACCGCCGTGGGCATCGCGGCCAGCGCGAACGCCTTGCCCGCGGGTATCTGGAGCTTCGTCAGCAGCGACTTCCGGGGGGCCGCGTGACGCGGCCCGGTTCTGCCGAGGGCTTTACCGCCCTCGCCGGCAGCCAGTTGCGCCTCGTCACCCCGCACGGTGCCTCCCGCCGTTGGTCTCAAGTGTCGTGCCGTCCACCGGGGCGCTCCCGCCTCCGGTGACCGGCTCCGGCTTCGGCGCGGCAGACTGGACGACCGGACCGGCCGGCTCCTGCTCCGGCCTGGCCTCGGCCGGCTGCGCGCCCTGCCCGCTCCCCTCGGGAGCGGTCGTGCCCGGAGCCCAGGAGATCGAGAGGGCCCCGCCGAACATGGCCAGCAGGAACCCGATCAGGAACCCGCCGAGGTTGGACACCGGTATGGAGACCAGCGCGAGCAGGATCGCCGCGACGCCCGCGAACACCCGGACGATGGACTGGAACCACATCGTCAGGCCGAGCGTGATCAGCAGCAGGCCGATGATCAGCGATCCCGCGCCCGTCGGGGTGCCCATCCGCAGGCTCAACTGCCCCAGCGTGAGCTGTGCGTACGGCAGATAGGCGATGGGGATGCCGCCCAGCATCGTCAGCAGGCCCGCCCAGAACGGACGGGTGCCGCGCCACATCCGGAAGCGACGCCGCCAGTAGTGAAATCGGTCGCTCAGCCCTGGGGACTCGGCGCTCATGGAAAACAGCTCCCTGGAACCGGCAATGCGTGGAGAGAAGTTGGAGTGGCGGGCGGGGAACCCGCCGCGGCGCTCCGGGGCTCACGCCCCGGGCGCGCCGCGGCCTGCTCCGCGCCCGCCGAGGGAGCGCTTAGTAGCACTCCTTGACGCCCTTGTGCAGCTTCATGCTGAGACCGCTCAGCTTGAAGGTTCCGGCGGTGGTCGCCCACGCCGTCTGCTTGACGTTCTTCAGGGTGGCCGAGTCGGCCTCCTGCGAGAAGCCGTACGGGTTGGCCTGGTCACCCTTCTTGATGCCAGGGCCCTTGGTGCTCTCGCCGGCGGCCACACCGATGTTGATGTTCTTGAACTCGGCGTCGGCGTCGAGCTGGGCGACGTCGATGTAGAGGTTCTCGGCCTCGACCGGCGCCTTGCCCGTACCGGCCTTCAGCTGGAGGCTGATGGTGCCGATGAGCGGCACGTCCGGCGTGACGACGGACTGGCACATGTTGTTGATCTGCGCGGTCTTGAACGCGGAGATCGCGACCGGGTGGGCGCCCTTCTTGCCCTTCAGGTCGTAACCGGTGTCCACACCGCCGTACTGGACGAACCCGTTGCCGACGAGCTTGTCGGCCGACACCTTGAACGACTGGCCGGACACGGCGAACGACGCCGCGAGCGCGCCCTGCGACACGGCCACGCCGATCGCCGCGGTAGCGGCGACGGTGGGCACCATGACGACGGCGAACCGCTTCCATCTGGTCCCGCCACGAGCCACGGACTCCATGACATTCCTCCTTCTCGGACGTACATCTCCGGCCTCTGACTGCTCCCGAATGGGCGGCTCAGCCGGGCAGGGATGGGAGAAGTGCTACGTCCTCGGCAAGGAGAGCGCCTACGACCGCGCACGCCACGCCTCGTGGGCGCGGGGTGTCCGGTTCGGCGGCGATCACCCCCGAGCGACAACCACTGGCCACGCCTCGCACGGGGATGCGCAGCCGGTTCGGACAGGCCCTGCCGTCGGCAGAGACCCCCCTGTCCAGGCCGGGACCCGCGGTCTCGACCTGCTCGGTGGGGACCCAGAGAACCCGTGACCCGGATGGCTGCCGGGGTGCGGGGAATGGACCGAGCGTCGCCGATCGTGGTGCATTCGGGGCCCGGGCACAAGGGGTTCGTTACCGGCTGGTAACGGCTGGACGGCCGGAGCGCGGCACAGCGGTACCGAGCGGGTACGGACGGTACCGCGAGGGCGGGTGACAAATCACCACTCGGGATGACAGAGCGGGATGGACGACGAGGCCGGACTTACTGCGAGTAACAGCGGCCGCGATTACCAAGTTTTGGTAAAGCGCGGCCGCTTGGGTCTCTCTGTCGTCAAATCGCTCCGCGCGCCACAGGAGCACGCGGAGACGGGTCAGGCACTCAGAACAGCACCCGCGCCAGGGCGGTACGGGCCGCGGTCACCCGCGGATCCTCGGCGCCGACCACCTCGAAGAGGTCGAGCAGATGGAGGCGGGCCTTGTTCCGGTCGTCCCCCGCGGTGACCCGCACGGTGTCGACCAGCCGGCCGAAGGCGTCCTCGACGTGGCCGCCCACCAGATCCAGGTCGGCGGCGGCGGTCTGCGCGGCGACGTCGGCCGGGCGCTCGGCGGCGTCCTGGCGGACCTGC
The DNA here is from genome assembly GCF_011170125.1 of Streptomyces diastaticus subsp. diastaticus. NCBI lineage: Bacteria > Bacillati > Actinomycetota > Actinomycetes > Kitasatosporales > Streptomycetaceae > Streptomyces > Streptomyces diastaticus. The sequence goes on from NZ_BLLN01000005.1 coordinate 1,891,323, forward strand.
TGCGGGTCCAGGCCGCCGACGCGGCGCAGCAGTTCGGCCTGGCCGAGGCCGAGCTTGGCCTCGGTGTTGGCCGGGTCGTCGGAGAGGACGTTCTGGTAGGCGCGGACCGCGCCGTCGAGGTCACCGGCGTCCAGCGCCTGGACGGCGGCCTCCAGCAAGGCGTCGTACGGCCCGGCGGGCTCCTCGGGGACGGCGGCGGGGTCGCCCGCGTCGGAGCCGGGGTCGACGGTGAGGCCGGTCAGACCGAACCGCTCCTCGCCCACCTGGATGAGCTGGTCGAGGGTCTCCCGGATCTGCGCCTCGGGGGCGGCGCCCTGGAAGAGGGGCAGGGCCTGGCCCGCGACGACGGCGAAGACGGCCGGGATGCCCTGGATGCCGAACTGCTGCATCAGCGTCTGGTTGGCGTCGACGTCGACCTTGGCCAGCAGGAAGCGGCCGTTGTACTCGTGCGCGAGGCGTTCCAGCAGGGGGCCGAGCTGCTTGCACGGCTCGCACCACTCGGCCCAGAAGTCGATGACGACCGGGACCTCGGTGGAGCGCTGGAGGACGTCGCGTTCGAAGCCGGCCTCGGTGACGTCGATGACCAGGCTCGACGCGGGTACCGCACCGGTTCCGCCCTGTCGGGCGGCTTCGGCGCGGGCCTGCTCGGCCTTGGCCTTGGCTTCCTGGGCCTGCTTCACCGCGGCGAGGTCGACGACTCCGCTCATGGACATGTTCCGTGGCTGCATGCGTACATCCTCCCCCCTCCGCGCGCGTGGTGGGAAACCCGTCGAACGGCGGACGGCGGCGATTCCCCTGCGCCGGTGAACCGGCGCCGTACTGCTGCCGCATGGCGTGCTGTCGTGCTGCTCCGGCCGGAGCCGGTCCGGCGCCGGGTCCCCACCCGCGCCTGTGGTTGTCGCCCGTGGATGCGCACGAGCTTTCGCTACGGGTCGTAGCGTAACTGCCAAAGGCACTCCGTGTCAGGACGGGGTGGGTGATCCGGGTCACGGCGCGGGCACATACTGACCGTTCGGTAGCTCTGGATACAGTCGCTGCCATGCAGAGCCGCACCCCTCCCGCCCGCACCGGGCGCCCGCGCAGCGCCACGGCGGACGCCGCGATTCTGGCCGCGACACGGGAGGCCCTCGTCGAGATCGGCTGGTCCCGGATGTCGCTCGGCGACGTGGCCCAGCGGGCCGGGGTCGCCAAGACCACGCTGTACCGGCGGTGGGCCGGCAAGAACGAGCTGGTGGTGGACGCGGTCGCGGAACTCTTCGACGAACTGGTGCTTCCGGACGGCGACAGCCTCGCCGCCGACGTGGTCGGCGTCGTCCTCCAGTTCGGCGAACTGCTCCAGCGCCCCGAGACCCGCACGGCGCTCATGGCGGTGGTCGCCGAGTCCACCTCCGACCCGGCGCTCAGGCTGCGCATCCGCACCGCCATCGTGGACCGCCAGAAGCGGCTGGTCCTCCAGGGCCGCGAACGCGCCCAGCGCCGCGGCGAACTCCCCCACGACACCGAGCCGGCCGTCGCCGAGCAGCACGCCGACCTGATCTTCGACGTCATCGCCGGCACCGTGGTCCACCGGGTCCTGGTCAGCGCGGAGCCGGTGGACGAGGTGTGGGCCCAGGCGCTGGCCGGACTGCTGATCGCCGGGCTGCCGGCCGCGATGGGCTGACCGGGCCCCGGATGCGGGCGGTGCCCAGGGGGCCGACGATGAGAACGTCCCCCTTTCCCTCTCCCAGGGAGCGCCATGATCGTCAAGAAGCTGCACGACAAGGGGCTGAAGAGCGAGCACGCCTACGCCGCCGCCTTCGCCTCCATCGGTCTCTCCGTCTGCTCGTGGGCGGCCTCGCTGAAGGCCGAGTCCCGCGGGATGGACCGGGCCGACCGGTGGGGGATCTACGTCGGCGAGTGGGCACCGACCTTCTTCGGCCTGGGGCTGGCGCTGGCCGGCTACGAGGCGGCCGAGGAGATCACCGTGGTCGACTTCGAGGCGTAGCGGTGCCGAGGCCCGAAGGCCGCCGCCCCCGGAGCGGGGAGCGGCGGCCTTCGCACGGCCGCGCCGGGGGACGGTCAGAAGCCGGGCGGCTCGGTGTAGACGCCCCACTCGTCGCGCAGGGCGTCGCAGATCTCGCCGAGGGTGCCCTCGGCGCGGACCACGTCGAGCATCGGGGCGATCATGTTGGCGCCCGAGCGGGCCGCCTCGACCATCTCGGCGAGCCTCGCGCGGACCACCGCGTCGTCCCGGCGGGCCCGGCGCTCACCCAGCTCGCGCACCTGCTCACGCTCGACCTCGTGGCTGACCCGCAGGATCTCCAGGTCTCCGGTGACGGAGCCGGTGTGGGCGTTGACGCCGACGACGCGCTTGTCGCCCTTCTCCAGCGCCCGCTGGTACTGGAAGGCCGACTCGGCGATCTCGCCGGTGAACCAGCCGTCGTCGATGCCGCGCAGGATGCCGGAGGTCATCGGGCCGATGGGGTGCTGGCCGTCGGGGTGGGCCAGGACGCCCCGGTCGCGGATGCGGTCGAAGATCTTCTCGGCGTCCGCCTCGATCCGGTCGGTGAGCTGCTCGACGTACCAGGAGCCGCCGAGCGGGTCGGCGACGTTGGCGACGCCGGTCTCCTCCATCAGGACCTGCTGGGTGCGCAGGGCGATCTCGGCGGCCTGCTCGCTGGGGAGGGCGAGGGTCTCGTCCAGAGCGTTGGTGTGCAGCGAGTTGGTGCCGCCGAGGACGGCGGAGAGCGCCTCGACGGCGGTGCGCACCACGTTGTTGTACGGCTGCTGGGCGGTGAGCGAGACCCCGGCGGTCTGCGTGTGGAACCTCAGCCACTGCGCCTTCTCGGTCCGCGCGCCGTAGACCTCCTTCATCCAGCGGGCCCAGATGCGGCGGGCGGCGCGGAACTTGGCGATCTCCTCGAAGAAGTCGAGGTGGGCGTCGAAGAAGAAGGAGAGGCCGGAGGCGAACTCGTCTATGTCCAGCCCGCGGCTGAGACCCAGCTCCACGTAGCCGAAGCCGTCGGCGAGGGTGTACGCCAGCTCCTGGGCGGCCGTCGCCCCGGCCTCGCGGATGTGGTAGCCGGAGACGGAGAGCGGCTTGTAGGCGGGGATGGTCCGCGCGCAGTGCTCCATCAGGTCGCCGATGAGGCGCAGATGGGGCTCGGGCGGGAAGATCCACTCCTTCTGGGCGATGTACTCCTTGAAGATGTCGGTCTGGAGCGTGCCGTTGAGCACCGCCGGGTCGACGCCCTGACGCTCGGCGGCGACGAGGTACATGCAGAAGACCGGCACGGCCGGGCCGGAGATCGTCATCGAGGTGGTGACGTCGCCGAGCGGGATGTCCCGGAAGAGGATCTCCATGTCGGCGGCGGAGTCGATGGCGACGCCGCAGTGGCCGACCTCGCCGAGCGAACGCGGATCGTCGGAGTCGCGGCCCATCAGCGTCGGCATGTCGAAGGCGACCGAGAGTCCGCCGCCGCCGTTGGCGAGGATCATCTTGTACCGCTCGTTGGTCTGCTCGGCGTTGCCGAAGCCGGCGAACTGGCGGATGGTCCAGGTGCGGCCCCGGTAGCCGGTGGGGTGCAGACCGCGGGTGTAGGGGTACTCCCCCGGCCAGCCGATCCGCTCGAAACCCTCGTAGGTGTCGCCGGGCCGGGGCCCGTAGACGGGCTCGACCGGGTCCCCGGAGAGCGTGGTGAAGTCGGCGTCCCGCTTGCGGGCCCGGTCGTAACGGGCCTGCCAGCGGCGGCGGCCCTCCTCGATGGCGTCAGCGTCCATACCCTCAAACTACTAGGACGTCCTAGTACCTGTCGATGGGGAACGGCCATCCGTGCGGGAGGCGCCCCCCCATGGGGAACGCCGGAGCCCCCGGAAGCGGCGGGCTTCCGGGGGCTCGGGGCGGTGCGTGGGACGCGGGCCTCAGGCGCGGGCCTTGGCCTCGGCCGGGACGCGGTCCTGGACCAGCGGCTCGACCTCGCGGGTGATCCTGCGCTCCACGAAGAAGGCGACGAGGGGGATGGTGCCCGAGAGGAGCACCCACAGCAGCTTGCCGACCGGCCACTTCGCCTTGGCACCGAGGTCGAAGGCGAAGATCAGGTAGATGATGTACAGCAGGCCGTGGACCTGGGAGATCACGAAGGTGACGTCGGCCCCCTTGTCGAAGCCGTACTTGAACACCATGCTCACGCAGAGCACGAGCAACATGACTGCGGTGACATAGGCCATGACCCGGTACCGGGTCAGCACGCTGCGTTTCATGGCACCGAGCCTAACCGCACCGCCCACGCGATCTTGCGGCGCCCCGGGGCTTGTTCACCCCGTGGTGCGCGCCCTACGGAGCGTCCTCGAAATCCTGTGCGGCGACCCGCAGCGGGCGCAGCATCGCGAAGATCTCCGCGCACTCCTCGGCGTCGTAGGCGCCGAGGCCGAACTCCATCGCCATCAGGTCGCGGGTGGCCGCCTCGACCATCTCGCGGCCCTGCTCGGTGATGGCGGCGAGCGTGCCGCGACCGTCCTGCGGGTTGGGGCGCTTGGCGACCAGGCCGGAGCGGACCAGCCGGTCGACGGTGTTGGTGACCGAGGTCGGGTGGACCATCAGCCGCTCGCCGATCTTGGACATCGGCAGCTCCCCGGCGCGCGAGAAGGTCAGCAGCACCAGCGCCTCGTACCGCGCGAAGGTCAGGCCGTACGGCTTGACGACGGCGTCGACCTCGGCCAGCAGGATCTGGTGGGCGCGCATGATCGAGGTGATCGCGGCCATGGCGGGCACGGGCCCCCACCGTTCCCGCCAGCTCTCGTCGGCGCGGGCGATGGGGTCGAAGGGGAGGCTGAGCGGCTTCGGCACGGGCACGACCCTACCGGCCGGTCATATCGCGGTCAGCCCCGTCTCGCCCTTCGGTCGGTCCGGGCTTCCCGGCCGGGCGGCGGGCGGCCTCGGGCCCGGCGGCGGGGCCGATCGGGGGGACTTGCCGCGCGGGGCCGCGGCCTCGCCCCTGACCTGGGCCGTCCCGGTGCGAAGATCGCCCGGGCGTGCCCGTCCCCGCCGGGCGGCCCCGGTGTTCCGGGGACCCCGGGGCCTCGGCGGTCCGCCCCTTCGCACGTCCGTCCGTCCCCCAAGGAGGCTGGGGAATGTCCCGGCTGATGCGTCTGCCCGCCCGGCTCACCCGCCCGCTCCTGCCGCTCGGCCTGCTGACCCTGCTCGCCGCCACCCCCGCCTGCACCGGCGACGACTCCGCCCCCGACGGCCGCGAGGCGGAACCCTCCCGCTCGGCTGCGGCCGCGGTGGCCGCCCCCGAGTTCTGGGTCGACCCCGAGTCCCCGGCCGCCGTCGAGGCGGCCCGGCTGCGGGTCGAGGGCAAGGAGAACCAGGCGGCGCTGCTGGAGCGGATCGCCGAGCAGCCGGCCGCCGTCTGGCCGGCCGGGGACGACCCGGTGCCGGCGGTCCGCCGGGCCACCGCCGGGGCGGCGAGGTCCGGCTCCACCGCCGTGCTGGTCGCCTACAACGTGCCGCACCGCGACTGCGGCCAGCACTCGGCGGGCGGGGCCGCCGACCGGGCGGCGTACGGGGAGTGGATCGACGCGTTCGCCTCGGCGATCGGGGACAGCGAGGCCGTGGTGGTGCTGGAGCCGGACGCGGTGCCGCACATGGTGGACGGCTGCACCCCCGCCGAGTACCACGAGGAGCGGTCCACGCTGATCTCCGGCGCCGTCGAGCGGCTGAAGCGGCAGCCGGGCGTCAAGGTCTACCTGGACGCGGGCAACCCGGCCTGGATCGAGGACCCGGAGAAGATCGCCGGGCCGCTGCGCCGGGCGGGGATCGCCGAGGCGGACGGCTTCTCGCTCAACGTCTCCAACTTCCAGACCGACACCGCCACCCGCGCCTACGGCAAGGCCCTCTCCGACCGGCTCGACGGCGCCCACTACGTGGTGGACACCAGCCGCAACGGCAACGGGCCGCTGGGCGCGGTGGGGCAGGACGCCTGGTGCAACCCGCCGGGCCGCGCCCTCGGCACCCCGCCGACCACCCGCACGGGCGACCCGCTGCTCGACGCGTACCTGTGGATCAAGCGGCCCGGGGAGTCCGACGGCGCCTGCCGGGGCGGCCCCTCGGCGGGCACCTGGTGGCCGGAGTACGCGCTGGGGCTGGCGCGCAACACCAAGGGGTGAGCCGGGGCGGGCGCGTGCCCGGCCCCGGCCCGGAGGGTCAGCCGACCTTGATCCAGCTCGCCTCGGACGGCGTGCCGTCGGCGGTGTTGACGAAGACCATGTACCAGCCGGGCGGTACCAGGGTCGGGTCCTCCGGCACGGTGAAGGTGACCGAGTCCTCGGTCTTTCTCAGCTCCACGTCGATGGAGCGCTGCTCGACGTCGGTGGTGTGGGTGACGGCGCTCGGCCGCATCAGCCGTGCCTTGGTGATGGCGCCGGCGTCCTTGGTCGGGAAGGTGGCGGTGGCGCCGTACTTCACCTCCTTCGGCCCCTCGCCGAGCGTGGGCCGCTTCCCGTCCGCCTTGTGCAGGTAGGGCGGGGTGAAGACCTCCATGCGCTGCTCGAAGGTGCCGAGCTTGGTGTTCTCCTTGTTGCCGAAGAGCGAGTCGGAGCCGAAGGTGGCCACCCGCCCGTCGGGGAGCAGCAGCGCCTCGGAGTGGTAGTTGCGGCCGACGGTCGGCTCGGCGGCCGGCGAGAAGGAGTTGGTCCGCGGGTCGTAGAACTGCGACTTGAAGATGTTGGAGGCGCCCCGGCCCCGGTAGTCGTAGGAGCCGCCGGTGGTGAAGACCGAGTCGTCGGGCATGATCACGCTGTTGAGGTACCGGGTGCCCTGCGGGAGGTCCGGGCCGGGCTTGAAGACCGGGTTCTCCTCCTTGAGGTCGATCACGGCGGTGCGGCGGGTGGACTTCTCCGACTCGCCGACTCCCCCGCCGCCGAGCACCATCACCTTCTGGTCCTGGGCGGGCGGCAGCAGCACGGAGGCGGAGGTCTCCGTCTGGTCGAGGTCGGTGAGGCCCGGAACCTTCTGGAAGGTGTTCTTCTCGATGTCCCAGATCCCCGGCTCGCGCCCCTTCTCGGCGGGGCCGTACCCGGCGTTGGAGGCGGGGTAGAACAGCTTGCCGCCCTTGGTGAGGAAGAGCGCCGGGTAGGTCGGGAAGTAGCGGAAGGGACCCTTGGACCACTTCTTCGTACGGGGATCGTAGATCTCGTTGTCGCCGGGGTCGATCACGCCGACGTCGTCGAGGCCGGAGACGGCCAGGACCCGGCCGTCCTGGAGGGTGACGAGCGTCGGGTACCAGCGGGCCTTGTCCATCGGGTCGACCGGGATGTACTTCTCGGCGACCGGGTCGAACTCGTAGGCCGAGCGGATGCCCTGGTAATCCTGCTTGTCGAGGCTGATCTTCTCGGCGATGCCGTAGGTGTTGTCGGCGTCCTCGCCCTTCAGCCCGACGATCTCGTACTGGGCGGCGCCCTTGCTCGCGTACTCGTCGCCCTTGCCGGTGGCCTCCACCCACACCCGTGCCTCGCTCGCGGTGACGGTGACCTTGTCGGGGCCGCCACCGCCCTTGCGGCCGGCGCCGCCGCCCTCGACCTTCTTGACCGCCCTGGGGACCGTCACGTCGAAGCTGCTGACGTACTCGACGCCGGTGGGTGAGCGGAACCGGGTGCCCTTCTTCAGGGTCACCTCCTTGTCCGGGTTCTCGTTCTTCACCCGCATCCCGCCGCCGGCCCGCTCCACCGCGCCGTCCAGCACCTCGTAGCGGGCGGTGCCGCCGGCCACCAGGAGGCGGCCGTCGCCGAGCTGGGAGTGACCGGAGCAGAAGAGGTCCTCCGGGGTCTCGACCTTTTTGAAGGTGTCGTCGCTCGGGTCCCAGAGCACGGTGTCGAAGGTGCCCTTGTCGAAGTTGGCCCGGTCGTTGCCGGACCCGGCCACGATGAGGACCTTGCCGGTGTGCAGCAGCGCCGCGTGGATGGCGTTGGTCTTGTACTCGTCGGGGATCGACACCTGCTTCCAGGAGCCGTACTTCTTCTGGTAGGCGGGCTGGGAGATCTTGTACTGGTGGTACTGGTCCTGCGCGAAGGAGATCGCGGCGGGGGCGTTCAGGCCGGCCAGGACGGCGACGCCGCCGACGCCGAGCGCGGTCTTCTTGAACTTCCCGGACGGCCGGTAGGCCATGGCTCAGTTCCCTCCGGTCGGGGTGCTGGTGACGAGGGCGGCGGTGGCGGGTTCCACCTCGCCTGTGGTGGTCGCGGTGGCGGTGGCTGGGGCGCTCCGCACGGCGGCGAGGGCCGCGAACGCGCGGCGCCGCTCCAGCAGGCCGGTGCCGTACCAGACGGCGACCGGCGCCAGGGAGATCGCCAGGCCCAGGAACGCCCAGGTGCGCATCGCCACGTGGGTGTGGCCGAGGACGAAGGAGGCGGCCAGGGAGCCGGCCAGCACCCCGGCCCAGAAGAGGTGGATGCGGAAGGTCGCCGGCTGGTCGGCACTGGCGTCGGCGCCCTTGGGGGTGATGACGAAGCGGCAGGGACGGCGCAGCAGGGCCGCGCCGAGCGACTTGAGGTAGATCGGCGCGCAGAGCGCGGACATCCCCATGCCGGCCAGCCCCCCGGAGCCGCGCGGCTCGTGCGGCGAGACGTTGTGCCGCCGGTTCCACAGGTACAGCCCCACCTGGAGGGCGGCGGCGTCGCTGTAGAGCATCAGCCAGACCGAGGCCGCGACCTCGGTGCCGGAGGCCCCGAACCAGAGGAAGAGCACGCAGCTCGTGACGCCGAGCAGCCAGTTGACGGCCGTCATCGGGTAGTAGACGAGCATCAGCGTGTAGGACAGGAGCCGTCCCGGCGGCATCGAGAACGGCGCTTTCCGGTACTGCTTGAAGAGCGTCTCGTACGTCCCGCGCGACCATCGGAGCTGCTGGGTGAAGAAGTCCGTCCAGGAGGCGGGGCCCTCGCCGACGGCGAGCACGTCGGGGGTGTAGACGGAGCGCCAGTGACGGCCGGTGAGCGGGTTGCGGGTGCGGTGCAGCTCGAAGCCGGTGGCCATGTCCTCGGTGATCGAGTCGTAGAGGCCGCCGATCTGCTTGACGGCACTGACCCGCACCACGTTGTTGGTGCCGACGAACATCGGCGCCCGGTAGCCGTTCCCGGCCCGCTGGATCAGCGCGTGGAAGAGGAACTGCTGCGACTCGGCGGCCTTGGTGACCGGTGCCGTGTAGTTCCCGTAGACCTGCGGGCCGACGACGAAGGCGACGTCCGGATCGCGGAAGTAGCCGAGCATCCGCTCCAGGAACTCCGGCAGCGGCACGTGGTCGGTGTCGACGGAGGCGAAGAAGTCGTAGGAGTCGCCGTGCATGGCGATCCAAGCGTTGTAGTTCCCGTGCTTGGTACGGGCCTTGTGGACGCCCTCGGGCCGGTTCCACTCCGGGACGCCCCACCGGGTGAAGTGCCGCACGCCCAGCTCCGCGCAGAGCGCCCGGGCGTCGGGGGCGTTGCCCTCGTCGAGCAGCCAGACGTCCAGCGGACCGTCGTGCCGCAGCCGGACGGCGCCCTGGAGGGTGGCCCGCACCATGGCGAGCGGTTCCTTGCCGGGGACGTAGGTGGTGAGGAAGGCGACGCGGGTGCCGGGTTCGGGGGTGACCGGGACGGGGTCGCGGGCCATCAGCGTGGCGTGGGCGATGGAGACGACGTTGACGAGCATGAAGAAGCCGATGAGGCCGATCGCGGTCAGCATCGTCCGGTCGAGCACCACCAGCCAGGTCTCGCCGCCGTCGCGGTCGGTCCAGTGGCTGGGCCAGACCAGGTAGACCATGAGCAGCCCGGTCAGCAGCGGGGCCAGCGTCATCAGCAGGACCGCCCGTATCCGGTGCGGCTCGGCCGCCAGCAGCCTGCGGTACTCGACGCGGTAGTCGGAGGCGGGCTCGGTCAGGGGACCGGCTATTCGGCTGTGGGTGTCGTAGTCGTAACCGTCCGGCCGCACAACGCCCTCCACATGTTCGACGACGGGCCAGCAAGCCCTACGAGACGTCACCCCCCTTGCCCTGTCGATCCGGACGCCGCCGTGCGGGCGGCGGGGGCTGGCAACCGGGTGACGGGTCACCCGGTCGCCGGGGGCGGGGCGGAGGAGGGGGTAGGGCGGGCGGCCGGGGCGAGGGAGTCCCGGTTTCCGGGTCGGTGGCGGTCGCGGGCGGGGCCGGACCGCTGTCGCGCCCGGATGACACGCTGCCGCCCATGGCTTCGACGCCTGACGCCGGACTCCGCGCGGAACCCGTGCGCGCCGCGCTGACCGGGGACGGCCTGGAGCACGACTGGATGCCGGGCGAGACGTATCCGGCGTGCGACTTGTGGCCGCCTGAGGCGCCGGGAACCGCCGGTGACCGGCCGGCCGGGCGGCAGCCGGCCGAGCGGCCGCCCCTCATCGCGTGGGCGGTGACGACGGCGGGCGACCTGGTGTGCCGGCTGCCGGAGGAGGACGACCCGGATCAGTGGCCGTTCGCGGTACGGGGACGGCACGTGGGACCCGAGCACCGGGTGATCGTCCCGCACGGGACGAGCGGCTTCCTCCTGGGCCTTTTCCACGCGGAACCGGACAAGGGCCCACTGAGCGACAGCGGCCTCCGGGACGAGCCGGGTCCTCGGTTCATCAGCGAAACGGCGAAGGAACGGAGGCGCGCCGAGGGCATCCACCCGTGGACGGGAGAACCCGGCCCGCTGGCCGGGATCTCGTTCGACGACTTCGTTCGACGACTGAGAGGGACGCTGCTCGTGGCGTCCACCGAATGCGAGGGCCCGGCCTCAGCGGCAGCACACCGCTGGGGCCGGGCCCTCGCCCGTGTCGCCGAGGTCACTCCCCCAGGTACCGCTCCACCGTCTCCACCTTGGAGACCAGCCCGCCGGTGACGCCCGGGCGGATGTCGGCCTTCATGACGACCGAGACGCGGGGGGCTCGGGCCTCGACGGCGGCGACGGCGCGCTTGACGACGTCCATGACCTCGTCCCACTCGCCCTCGACCGAGGTGAACATGGCGTCGGTGCGGTTCGGCAGGCCCGACTCGCGGACCACGCGGACGGCGTCGGCGACGTACTCGCCGACGTCCTCACCGACGCCGAGCGGGGTGACGGAGAAGGCGACGATCATGCCGTGGCCTCTTCCTGGCTCTTCTCCTGGCGGGCACGGGCGGCGATGGCGGCGTCCACGGCGCCCTGCGCCTCCTCCTTGAGCTTGCGCTCGGCGTAGAAGCCGCCGAACGGCACGACCGAGAGGGCGAAGTACATCGCGGCGCGGCCGAAGGACCACTTGGTGCGGTTCCAGGCGTCCAGCCAGAACAGGACGTAGAGGACGAAGAGGAGCCCGTGCAGCGCCCCCATGGCCGGGACCGCGTTGAAGTCGGTGGTGCGCTTGAGCACCGAGCAGACGAGCAGCAGCAGGAACGACACGGCCTCGGGGGCCGAGACGAGGCGCAGGCGGCGGAGTGCGGAAGCGGTCTTGATGTCCACGAGGGGGCAACCTTCGAGGTCGGGGGCCGGGCAGAGCACGGACGGAACGGGCCGGACGGACGGAGCCCGCGGGACGATCTTGTGAACGCGTGCACAAGCTCCGGTGCCATTGTGGCAGCTTCCTTTGCCCGCTCTTGAACCAGGGGGCCCCGGGCGGGGCGGCGGAGTCGTGCGGCCTGTGCGCGGGGGCGCCGGACGGTTACGGTCGGGGCGTGGCTGAGTTCCGACTGCAAGGCAGCGCGATGCTGGTGGCCCGCCTGACCGGCGACACGGTCCGGGCGAAGAACGGGTCGATGGTCGCCTACGACGGGCGGATGACGTTCAAGAGGCTCACGGGAGGCGGCAACGGCCTGCGCGGCATGGTGACCCGGCGCCTCACCGGCGAGCAGATGGAGGTCATGGAGGTGAGGGGCGAGGGGACCGTCTGGTTCGCGGACAGCGCCCGGGACGTCAGCCTGGTCCACCTCTCCGGCGAGACCCTGCACGTGGAGGCGGACAACCTGCTCTGCACCGACGGCGGGCTGCGCACCGGCACCTCCTTCACGGGGCTGGGGGGCGCCGCGCAGGGGAACGGGCTGTTCACCACGACCGTGGAGGGCACCGGGCAGGCGGCGGTGATGTCGGCCGGCCCGGTGGTGGCGCTGCGGGTGAGCGGCGCGTACCCGCTGACCGTCGACCCGGGGGCGTACATCGCGCACCAGGGCGGGGTACGGCGGAGTCTGCAGAGCGGGGCGGGGGCGCGGACGCTGTTCGGGGAGGGCGGCGGCGAGGCGTTCCAGCTGCGGTTCGAGGGCGAGGGCGTGGTGTACGTGCAGCCGAGCGAGCGGGCGACGTTCGGGGGTGACCTCTGATGGGGTTCCGCGAGGTGAACCACAAGATGATCGAGGCGACGGTGGTGCCGGGCACCCGGCTGTACAGCCAGCGCGGCGCGATGCTCGCCTACCGGGGCGAGGTCTCCTTCACCCCGGACATCGGGAGCGGCCAGGGCGGCGTCATGTCGATGATCGGCCGCCGGGTGGCGAACGAGGCGGCCCCGCTGATGACGGTGGAGGGCAGCGGCACGGTCCTCTTCGGCCACGGCGGCCACCACGTCCAGGTGGTGGAGCTGTCGGGGGACACGCTGTACGTCGAGTCGGACCGCCTGCTCTGCTTCGAGGGGAGCCTGCGCCAGCAGACCGTCTTCCTCGGCTCGCAGGGCGGGGTGAGGGGCATGGTGCGCGGCCAGGTCTCCGGACAGGGCCTGTTCACCACGGCGCTGACCGGGCACGGCGCGGTGGCGGTGATGGCGCACGGCGGCGTGGTCGAGGTGGAGATCGCGCCCGGGCGGCCGGTGCACGTCGACCCGCAGGCGTACGTCGCCCACCACGGGGACGTACGGAACAGACTGACGACCGCGATCGGCTGGCGGGAGCTGGTCGGCCGGGGCTCGGGCGAGGCGTTCCAGCTGGAGCTGTCGGGGAGCGGTGCGGTGCTGGTGCAGGCGTCGGAGGAGAAGCTGTGAGCGCGTTCGCGACGGCCGGCGGGAGGGGGCCGGGGGTCTTCGACCCCGCCACCCTGCCGGGTGACGACAACGTCAACCCGTACACCTTCTGTGTGGAACTGGCGGGCGGCCGCTGGTTCCTCCAGAAGGGCAGGATGATCGCCTACTACGGGCAGATGTCCTTCAACGGTGTCGGGTACGGACCGCTGGACGCCCTGGTGCGCTCCGCGTTCCACTCGCCGATGCACGCCGCGGACTGGGTGGTGGCCGAGGGGACGGGGAAGATGCTGCTGGCCGACCGGGCCTTCGACGTGAACTCCTTCGACCTGGACGACGGCAACCTGACGGTCCGTTCGGGCAACCTGCTCGCCTTCGAGCCGAGCCTCTCGCTGAAGCAGTCGATCATCCCCGGCTTCCTCACGCTGATCGGCACCGGGAAGTTCGTGGCCGCCTCGAACGGCCCGGTGGTCTTCATGGAGCCGCCGCTGCGGGTGGACCCGCAGGCGCTGGTGGGCTGGGCGGACTGCCCGTCGCCGTACCACCACTACGATCACGGTTATCTGCGCGGGGTCCTCGGCGGGGTCCGGTCACTGACCGGGCTCGGCGGGGCCTCCGGGGAGGAGCACCAGTTCGAGTTCAGCGGGGCCGGGACGGTACTGCTCCAGTCGACCGAGAAACTGCTGGACGACCGGGCGACGGGAGCGGTGCCCGGCGAGGCCGGGGTGCCGCCCGGCCGGTGAGGGGAGGGGTGTGGCGTGCGGCATCCGGCGGCCGCGACGAGGTCTCCGCTCGGTGAGCGGTACCTTGCGGAGTGTGACGTCGAACGCCTGCTCGCCTCCCGGGCCGCGATGCACCCCTCGCCACCCTCATTCGTTGATCTTTCAACTTTTTAGGTAGAATCCCCCTATGGAGACCGAAACGGCGACGCGCTGGCTCAGCGAGACGGAGCAGTGCGTCTGGCGCACCCACCTGGATGTCAGCCGCCTGCTGATGCACGAGCTGGAGAAGGACCTCCAGCCGTTCGGCCTGACCAACAACGACTACGAGATCCTCGTCAACCTCTCCGAGGCCGAGGGGCAGCGGCTGCGGATGAGTGACCTCGCCGAGGCCACCCGGCAGTCCAAGAGCCGCCTCTCGCACCAGATCACCCGGATGGAGAAGGCCGGCCACGTCCGCCGCGAGCACTGCGAGTCCGACCGGCGCGGCCTCTTCGCCGTCCTCACCGAGACCGGCGCCCGCACCATGGAGGAGGTCGCCCCGCACCACGTGGCCTCCGTCCGCCGCCACTTCATGGACCACCTCTCCCCCGAGGCGCTGGCCGAGCTGAGCCGGGCGCTCACCCCCGTCGCCGAGCACCTGCGCGGCCGGCCCGCCCGGAGCTGACCCGGGGCGGGCCGGTTCCCGGTCGCGGGCCCGGCGCGCCCGGGCCACGCTGGTGCCGGGCGGACCAGCCGGTCCGCCGTGAGCCCGTGGAGGACCGTGCCGTGAGTGAGCCGCCCACCACCGCCCCGCAGACCGTCGACGTCCGGGACGACACCACCGCGAACCGCTACGAGGCCCGTGTCGGGGACAGGCTCGTGGGCACCGCCCGGTACCTCCGCACGACCGGGCTCATCGCCTTCCTCCACACCGAGGTGGAGCCGGAGTACGAGAGGCGCGGGGTCGGCGGTGTCCTGGTGCGCCGCTCGCTGGACGAGGCCCGCGCGCAGGGCGCCGCCGTCCTCGCGGCCTGCCCGTTCTACGCCGGGTGGATCTCCCGCCACCCCGCCTACCGGGACCTGCTCCACAGCGAGCGGAGCCGGGCCGCCGACCGGGGAAGGCCGTGACTTCCGAGCCCGCCGCCCGCCCGGGCCCGGCCCGGCTCCCCGCCCCGGCGACCCGGTCCCTGGAGGGCGACGGCATCGTCGTCGGCCACGAGGTGTGCCGCCGGCCGCCGGCGGCCCGGTGTGTGCGCGGCCGGCCCGCCTTCCCCGCCGGGCGCGGGCGGTGGCTCCGGGCCCGTGACGCCCCCGCGGCCGGTCTGCCGGAGACGGTCGAACGCTGCCCGGCCGGCGCCCTGCGGCACCACCGCCCCGGCGCCGGCCGCGCCTGACGCGGCTACGAGGACACCAGCGGCAGCCGGAGCTCGAACAGGGCGCCGCCCTCGGGGGCCTCGCGGACGTGCAGGGTGCCGCCGTGCCGGGCGGCCACGTCGCGGGCGATGGCGAGGCCGAGACCGGCGCCGCCGTCGTCGCGGCTGCGCGCGTCGTCCAGACGGACGAACCGCTCGAAGATCCGCTCCCGCTCCGGTCCGGGCACCCCCGCGCCGTCGTCCGCGACCGAGACGACCGCCTCCGGCCCGTCGGCCCGTACCCGTACCTCGACCCGGGAGGTGCCGTGCCGCTGGGCGTTGTCGACGAGGTTGCCGACCACCCGCGCCAGCTGGCCGCGCGACCCGGCCACCTCCACGGCGGCCCCGCCGTGCACGGTGACCGGCAGCCGGTCACCGGCCCGCTGGGAGACCTCCTCGCGGACCAGCGCCCCGAGGTCGAGCCGCCCGCCGGTGGGCCGCTCCCCCGCGTCCAGCCTGGCCAGCAGCAGCAGGTCGGCGGCGAGCGCCTGGAGCCGTACGGTGTCCTCCACGGCGCCCGCCACGTCCAGCAGTTCGGGGTGGGCGAGGCCGACCTCGAGCTGGGTGCGGAGCGAGGCGATGGGGCTGCGCAGTTCGTGCGAGGCGTCGGCGACGAAGCTGCGCTGACGCTCGACGGACGCCTGGAGCGCGGTGAGGGTGGCGTTGGTGGCGCGGGCCAGCCGGGCGATCTCGTCGTGCGTGGCCGGTTCGGGGACCCGCCGCCCGAGGTCCTCCGACGCGGTGATCGCGGCCATCTCTCGGCGGATGCCCTCCACCGGCTTGAGGGCGCGCCCGGTCACGCCCCAGGTGACCCCGGCGACCACCACGAGCAGCAGGGGCAGGCCGATCAGCATGACCGTCTGCGCGGTGCTCACCGCACCCTGTTCGGCGGCGAGCGGGGCACCCGCCCAGACGGTGAGGCGGTCGTCGTCGTTCTCCACCTCGACCGCCGAGAAGCGGTAGTCGGCGGTGTGCCCGTCGACGGTGGCGGTGCCCTCGCCGCGCTCGACCTCGTCGGAGATCTCCCCCGCCTCCAGCCGGTCCCCGTCGTCGTCCTCGTCGTCGCCCCCGCCGCCCGGCTCGCGCAGCGCCCCGGGGTCGGGGTGGACCGCCCCGGTGCCCGTCCCGCTGATCCGCTCCAGGTCGTCGCTGACGGCCAGCAGGCGGCCCTTGGAGTCGACCACCTGGACCGGACGGTCCTCGTCGTCGGGCAGGTCCAGGTCCTCGTAGGCGGTGCGCGCCGCCACCTTCGAGGCGACCTGACGGGCCGTGGCGTCGGCCTGGGCCGCGGCCTCCTGGATGAGGTTGGAGCGCAGCGACAGCAGCACGGCGGTGCCCGCGGCGACGAGCGCCACCGCCACCACGAGGGTCGCGCCGATGGTCGCCCGGGCCCGTACCGAACCGAAGAGCCGCTTCACCGGCCCGCCTCCAGGCGGTACCCCATGCCGCGCACCGTGCGGATGGCCTGGGCGCCGAGCTTGCGGCGCAGGGCACTGACGTAGACCTCGACGATGTTGGGGTCGCCGTCGTAGGCGAAGTCCCAGACGTGCTCCAGGATGTCGGACTTGGAGACCACCTGACCGGCCCGGAGCACCAGTTGCTCCAGCACGGCGAACTCCTTGGCGGTCAGCGCGACCTCCTCGCCGTCGCGCTGCACCCGGCGGGCCGCGGTGTCCACGCGCAGCCCCCCGACGGTGTGCACCGGGGAGGCGCCGGCCCCGGCCCGGCGCCGCAGCAGGGCCCGCACCCGGGCGACCAGCACCACGTAGCTGAAGGGCTTGGTCAGGTAGTCGTCGGCACCCGTGTCGAGCCCCTCGGCCTCGTCGTACTCGCCGTCCTTGGCGGTCAGCATCAGGATCGGCACCTCGTTCCCGGCGGCGCGCAGGGCGGCGCAGACCCGGTAGCCGTTCATGCCGGGCAGCATGATGTCCAGGACCAGCAGGTCGTACGGGCTCTCGCTGGCCCGGTGCAGTCCTTCCAGCCCGTCGTGGACGACGTCCACGGCGTACCCCTCGGCGGTCAGCCCCTTCGCCAGGGACAGGGCCAGCCGCTTCTCGTCCTCCACGATCAACAGGCGCATACGCCAAGCCTCCCAGAGCCTGCCTGAAGCCTTCTTCAGCCTCCTTCAGCGGGGCTTCAGCCTCCCTTCGGCACAGTGTTGTCCGTACCGCAGACCACTGCCTTACGGGAGGAACCACCATGAAGCGCAACGCCGTCATCGCCGCCCTCACCGCCGTCGCCGTGATCGGTGGGGGCGCGGCCGCGGTCGCCGTCAGCTCCGGCGACGAGGCACCCGCCACCGCCGCCTCCGCCGACCGCGTCGGTCTCGTCTCCGAGCAGGGGCCGACCGCCACGGCCGACCGCGACGACGACCAGGACGACGACCGCGACGACCGCGACGACCGCGACGACAAGGGTGCCGCCGCCGGCCCGGGGAACGTCACGGCCGCTCAGGCCATCGCGGCGGCGCTGAAGCACACCTCCGGGACCGTGCTCTCCGCCGACCTCGACGACGACGGGGACGCCCGCTGGGAGGTCGAGGTCGCCACCGGCGGCAGCACGGTCCACGAGATCGACGTGGACTCCACCAGCGGGAAGGTCCTGCGGGCCGAGACCGACCGGGACGAGGACGACGCGGCGGCGGAGCTCGCGGCCGTCAAGGGCGCCAAGGTGTCCGCCCGGGACGCCGTGGACGCCGTCGACGGGGCGGTGACCTCGGTCGAGTTCGACGACGGGCGCTGGGAGGTCGAGGTCGGCGAGACCGACTGGACGGTGCCGCTGGACGCCCCGCGCGCCTCCCGCGAGGGGTGAGCGGCCACCCAGGCGGCCCACCGGGCGCGCGGACCGGCGCGCCCGGCGGCACAGTGGGGAGCGCGGTCGGCCCCGGCGCGCCGAAGCCACGGTCGGCTCCGCCCCCGACGGGTCCACGGACCGGCCCCCGGGGAGGCATCGAGGGGGCTACCGGGAGGAAGTCGTGGACAAGACGCCATTGGGGAAGTTCGCGGAGAACCTGCTGCGCCGACGCTCGGGCGCCTCGCACGACGCCGAGCGGGCGGGCGAGCCGATCGCCTTCGGCCTGGAGGGCCCCCTGGTGCTCGGTTTCGTGGAAGGCGGGCTGGACACCGCCGACGAGGCCCGGCTGGCCGAGGAGGTCGCCAAGACCCTCCCGCTGCGCTGGTCCCTACCCTCCCGCGCCCTGGAGCGGCTGAACCTCCTCTCCAACCACCTCGGCGGCGAACGCGGGCTCCTGGAGTGGCTGGACGGGCACCCGGGTCTGCCCCGGCTAACGGCCCGCCTCCTGGTGCTGGTGGACGGTCTGGAGCGGTACACCGACGACCCGGCCGTCGTCACGGCGGTCCGCGACTTCCGGGCCGGGCACGGCCTCCCCGAGGAGTTGCGCGGCGTGCTGCCGCCCGCCACCAGCGCCGAGACCCTCAGCGACCTCTCCTCCCGTCTCGACCGGCAGCTCTTCGACCACGATGTCGAGGGGGCGCGGAGCCTCGGGCTCGCGACGAGCCGGTGGCTGCGCGACGCGGCCTCGGCCGCCACCTCGCCCTCCCCCGGGCTGACCGAGATGGGAGAGGTGATGGCGCGGCTGCACGAGGACCTCGCGGCGGCGTCCACCTGACCGCGCGCGCTTGCCCCGTCCGGCCGCGCCCCGCTGGTCGGCGGGGCCGGACGGTGGTGCGATGGGGACCGCGGAGGGGGCGCCCGGGGCACCGGTCACCGGGTGGCGACCTGGCACCCCGGAGAGGCCCCCATGAAGACGCACCGCCCGCCCCTGCCGCCGTTCCCCGGCTCAGTTCCCCCCGCCCCGGCCCGGCCCGTCGGGGCACGCGTCGGGCGCACCGCGCCCCGTCTCCTGACCGCCGTCGTGGCCACCGGCACGCTGCTGGCCACCGCCGCCTGCTCCGGCGGCCAGAGCGCCCCGGCCGCCCGCCAGAGCGCCGCCCCGGTGCGCCAGGCCGAGGACTCCCCGTCCCCGTCCCCCTCGGCGACACTGACGGACAAGAGCGCCCGCGAGGCGCTGATCACCGAGGCCGACATCGAGGAGCAGTGGAGCAAGGCCAAGGACCCGGGGTCCTGGCGGGACTCCCTGCTCCTCGGCCAGGTGGACGCCGCCGAGTTCCTCACCGGCAAGAGCGACGCCAAGGAGTGCCAGGGCCTGGTGGACGCCCTGTACGACGACACGCTCCTCGGCAAGCCCTCGGGGCCGTCCGCGCTCGCCGGTTTCCAGCAGGGCGAGCAGCGGCTGCTCTACCAGGTCGGTGCCTACGACAGCACGGACCTTCAGAAGTCGATGAAGTGGCTCGGCACGCTCCCCGAGTCCTGTGACACGTTCACCCTCACCGGCGAGGGCGGCGGCAAGCGGTCCGTCGAGGTGGTCGAGGCGTCGCTGCCCAAGGTGGGCGAAGCCCGGCAGGGGTTGTCGGTGCGGGTGAAGGGGGACAGTGACGGCCAGCCGGTCACGCTCAGCCTGGACGTCGCCGCCGTGCGGATGGGCACGGACGCCTTCACCGTCATGAACGGCGGCGTGGACGGAGCGGACCCCTCCACCACGAAGAACGCGGTGCAGCAGGGCGCCCACCGGCTCGAGGAGGTCCAGGCGGGACGGACCCCCGCCCCCACGCCGAGCACCATCGAGTAGACGGCGCCCCGGCCCGCCACGGCGCCGGGGACGCCGAACGGCCCGTGCCGACCGGTGGTGAACCGGGCGGCACGGGCCGTTCGGCGGTGCTGTTCAGCCCTCGCGGTTGTCGCGCAGGAGCCGGCGGATCTCGGTGAGCGTGCGCTCGTCGAGACCGCCCCGCCCGCCGGTTCCGGTCAGGGCGTCCACCTGCTCGGCGGTACGGATGTCGTAGGCCCGCTCCTCGTCCGCGCCCGGCACCGAGCGGTACGCCTCCTTGTCGGAGAAGCCGACGACCACGTCCACCACCTTGGCGATGAGCCAGGTGACCACGAAGGAGTAGGCGGCGACCGCGAGGATGGCGACGACCTGGCGCCACAGCAGCGAACCACCGCCCCCGTAGAAGACGCCCTCCTTGCCGGCGACGCCCTCGGTGGCGAAGAAGCCGACCATGAGCAGGCCGACCAGGCCGCCGGCGCCGTGCACGCCGACGACGTCGAGGGTGTCGTCGACGTTGATGCGGTACTTCAGGGTGATGGCGAAGGCGCAGACCAGGCCGGCGACCAGACCGGTGATCAGCGCGCCGACGGGGTCGACCTCACCACAGGCCGGGGTGATGGCGACCATCCCGGCCACCGCCGCGGAGCCGACCCCCGTCATGGTCACCTTGCGGGTGCGCCAGTACTCCACCAGCGGCCAGGTGACCATCGCACCGGCCGCGCCGAGCTGGGTGTTGATGAACGCGGTCGCGGCGGTGCCGGTGTCGCGGACGGCGGAGCCGGCGTTGAAGGCCAGCCAGCCGAACCACAGCAGCGCCACACCGATCATGACCAGCGGGATGTTGTTGGGACGCGGCTCCTGTCGCCGGAAGTCCCGGGGGCCCCGGACGACCAGGGCCGCGGCCAGCCCGGCGATCCCGGAGTTCATCTCCACCGGCAGACCGCCGGCGAAGTCGAGCGCGCCCAGGTGGTGCGTGATCCACCCGCTGTCGGTGTCGAAGACCCAGTGGGCGAGCGGCACGTACACGAGCAGCAGCCACAGGGCCGAGAAGACCAGCCACCCCCGCATGGTCGCCCGGCCGGCGATCGCCCCGCTGATCAGCGCCACCGTGACGATGGCGAAGCCCATCTGGAAGGTGGCGTAGATGTACGTCGGGAAGGAGCCGGTCAGGGTGTTCGGCTCGATGTCCCACATGAGGACGTGGTCGAGGTTGCCGATCAGCCCGAGGCCCCCGACGTCCGGGCCGAAGGCGAGCGAGTACCCGATGAGGAACCAGAGGATGGTCACGAAGCACAGCGAGGCGAAGCTCATCTTGAGCATCACCAGGACGTGCTTGGTCCTGACCATGCCCCCGTAGAAGAAGGCGAGAGCCGGTGTCATCAGCAACACCATCGCCGCGGCGGCCAACATCCAGGCGGTGTCGCCCGAGTCGTAGGCCGGCGGCATGGGCGCGGGGGCGGTGATCATGGACAAGGTCTCCTGATCGACGGGACCTACTGTTTACGCAGGTCGGGGGCGGGATGGCCGAGGAGCAGGCGGCGCACCGCGTCCCAGGCCGTGTGGACCGCCGCCGTGACGCACGGCTGCTCGTGGCCGAGGATCCGGGTCCAGGCCCCGCACGCCTCGGGCAGGACGCTGGTGCCGTGCAGCACGTCGGCGTCCGCCAGCGACCGGTGCAGGGTGTCGGCGATCTCCTGGGCGGGCCGCCGGGTGCTGACCACGTGGACCGAGGCGACGTGGTCGTGCCCGGCGAACACCCCGGGCCCGGTCACCCCGCCGACGTCCTCGGGACGCAGCCTCATGGTGTCCACGGCCAGCAGCGTGCCGTCCGGACGCCGGATCTCCAGGTCGCTGGTGAACACGGTGTACTCGTGCCGTTCGCCCCGCGCCAGGCGCCCGCCGGTGACCGTCTCGGCGTAGACGACCGTGGCCGTCTCGTCGGCGGTCACCACCGAGCTCTGGTGGAAGCGGGACCCGGCGAAGGGGATGACGGCGTCGGGGAGGTACTCGACGTAGGCGCCCTCACCCGCGGTCAGGTGGACCCGCTGCGTCGCGTAGTCGTGCTCCATCCGGTAGACCTTGGTGGCGGCCTGGGTCGTGAACAGGGCCTGGGTCCCCGGGCCGCACACCAGGTCCTGGCGGTAGCGGTCGGCCTGGGCGACGCCGCCCCCGGTGGCCATCACATAGGTGAAGGCCATGCCGGGGACGGCCGGGTCGACGTAGAGCGGCCGCATGATCTGCAACGGCGTCTTCTGGTAGCGGCCGACCAGTTCCGTACGGTCGCCGCGCAGGGCGAACTCCAGGTCGAGGACGCCGACCTTGGCGGGAGAGCCCGGCCCGAGCGTGTCGGGCCGGGAGGCGAGAGCCGAGACCTCCGCGGGGAGGACGGCGATTTCGTAGTGCTCGGGGGCGAGCCGGTCGCGGACGGCCCTCACGTCACACCAGTACCGTGCGCCGGGACTCCAGGTACGCGACGACCTCGTCCACGCCCTTGCCGGAGAGGCAGTCGGTGAGCTGCACCGGCCCCTCGCCGCGCACCCGGTGGGCGTCCGACTCCATGACGTTGATGTCGGTGCGCACGTACTGGGCGATGTCGATCTTGTTGATGACCAGCAGGTCGGAGTCGGTGATGCCCGGCCCGCGCTTGCGGGGCATCTTCTCGCCCTCGGCGGTGTCCAGGACGAAGATGAAGAGATCGACCAGGGCCGGGCTGAAGGTGAGGGTGAGGTTGTCGCCGCCGCTCTCGTACAGGAGGATGTCGATGTCGGGGTGGCGCTCCAGCATCTCGGCACCGGCGGCCAGGTTCATCGTCGGATCGTCGCGCACGGCGGTGTGCGGGCAGGCCCCGGTCTCGACACCCACGATGCGGTCGCCGTCCAGGAGTCCGTCGAGGGTGCGCCGGATGTGCTGGGCGTCCTCCTGGGTGTAGATGTCGTTGGTGATGACCCCGGGCCGGCGCCCCTGGTCGATGAGGATCGGGACGATCGCCTCGATGAGGGCGGTCTTCCCGGAACCGACGGGTCCGCCGATCCCGACCCGCAGGACGTTGTCGCGCATGGTGCTTCCTCTCTGGTACCGGCAGGGCCGGTTCAGCTTGCGAAGAGCCGGGCCTCGGCCCGCTCGTGGCGGGCGGACATGACGTCCGCCGCGAAGGTGGTGGCCCCGAGGTCGCCGAGACCGCGGGCGAGTGCCCGGTCGGTGGTCTCCTCGATGACCGGGGCGGTCCGCCGCAGCAGGACCTGGGCCAGGCGGTGGTCGGTCAGCCGCAGCCGCAGCGCCGCGCCGGCGAAGCTCGCGCAGAACGCGAACAGGTCGGCGGCGACCGCCTGCCGGACGGGAACCCCCGTGGCCGCGTAGACGACTCCGGCGGCGACCGCCTGGGTCCCCGGCGCCCGGCGCGCCTCCACCTCGCGGTGGTAGCGGTCGATCCCCGGCTTCTGGAAGACCTCGGCGGCCAGGTCGAGCAGTTGGCGCCCGGTGCGGGTCGCCGCGCTGCGCATCTCGCGGTTGAGCTTGGTGGCGTTCAGCCGCTGGTCCACGGCGGTCACCGCCTCCCAGTCCCCCGCCGTCGCGGCCCGGTGGGCCAGAGCCAGCGCCGTGGCGTCGCAGGGGCCGACGCCGTGGCGCAGCAGGTCGTTCAGGAGGACCGGGAGGGATGCGCGGTCGACCGCGCCGGCCTGCGCGAACCCCTCCAGGCTGTGGGACAGCGTGTAGAAGCCGCTGGGGAACGCCGAGTCGGTGAGCTGGAGGCTGGTCAGCAGGTGGCCCAGGGCCGTCACCGGCGTCCCCGGGCCGCGGGCGGAACCGGCTCCCTCAGCACTCTCGTCGCGGTACACGCGCTCAGGCCAGGAAGAAGAGCTGGTTGAGCGGCAGCTTCTGGGCCGGGTCGATGGTCACGACCTCGCCGTCCACCGTGACCTTGTACGTCTCGGGGTCCACCTCGATCTTCGGCAGGGTGTCGTTGCGGACCATCGAGTGCTTGCCGATGGTGCGGGTCTTGCTGACGGGCAGCACCCTGCGTTCCAGACCGAGCCTCTCGGGCACCCCGGCCGCGATCCCGGCCTGCGACATGAAGGTGACGTGGGTGGCCTGCATCGCCTTGCCGTACTGGCCGAACGAGGGCCGGTAGTAGACCGGCTGCGGGGTGGGCAGCGAGGCGTTGGGGTCGCCCATCTGGGTCCAGGAGATGATGCCGCCCTTGATGACCATCTTCGGCTTGGCCCCGAAGGAGTGCATGGGCCACAGGACGATGTCGGCGAGCTTGCCGGTCTCCAGCGAGCCGACGTGGTCGGAGATGCCGCAGGCGATGGCGGGGTTGATGGTGACCTTGGCCAGGTAGCGCAGCACCCGCTCGTTGTCGTTGCGCGCGGAGTCCTCGGGCAGCGGCCCGAACGCCTCCTTGCACACGTGCGCGATCTGGAAGGAGCGGGTCACGGACTCGCCGACGCGGCCCATCGCCTGGGAGTCGGAGGAGACGATGCTGATGATGCCCCGGTCGTGCAGGACGGTCTCGGCGGCGATCGTCTCGGCACGCACCCGGCTGTCGGCGAAGGCGACGTCCTCGGGGATGTCGTGGCTGAGGTGGTGGCAGACCATCACCATGTCGAGCAGCTCGTCCACGGAGTTCTTCGTGTACGGCAGCGTCGGGTTGGTGGAGGAGGGGAGCATGTTCGGCTCGCCGGTGACGCGCAGGATGTCCGGCGCGTGGCCGCCGCCCGCCCCTTCGCTGTGGAAGGTGTGGATGGTCCGGCCGTTGATCGCCGAGCGGGTGTCCTCGAAGAAGCCGCCCTCGTTGAGGGTGTCCGTGTGGATGGCCACCTGGACGTCGTGCCGGTCGGCGACGGAGAGCGAGTTGTCGATGACCGCGGGCGTCGAGCCCCAGTCCTCGTGGACCTTGAGCGCGGCGGCGCCGGCCACGATCTGTTCGTCGAGGGCCTCGGGGCGGCTGCCGTTGCCCTTGGCCATGACACCGAGGTTGACCGGCAGGTCCTCGGCGGACTGAAGGATGCGGGCCAGGTTGAAGGGGCCCGGGGTGCAGGTCGTGCCGTTGGTGCCGTCGGTGGGGCCGGTGCCGCCGCCGAAGAGCGTGGTGATGCCGTTGCTGAGGGCCTGCTCGCACTGTTGCGGCGAGATGAGGTGGACGTGGGAGTCCATCGCCCCGGCGGTGGCGATCAGGTGCTCCCCGGCGATGACCTCGGTGCCCGTGCCGACGACCAGGCGCGGGTGCACGCCGTCCTGGGTCTGCGGGTTGCCGGCCTTGCCGATGCCCGCGATGAACCCGTCCTTGACGCCGATGTCGCACTTGATCACGCCGAGCACCGGGTCCATGACCACGGCGTTGGTGATGACCAGGTCCAGGGCGCCCTGGGCGGCGGTGGCCTGGGGGTCGGAGGACATGCCGTCGCGCATCGTCTTGCCGCCGCCGTACACCACCTCGTCCCCGTACGAGCCCTCGCGCACGTCCTTCTCGACCTCTACGACGAGATTGGTGTCGGCGAGCCGGAACCTGTCGCCCACGGTGGGGCCGAAGAGGTCGGCGTACTGCTTGCGGGAGAGGGTCGGCATGTCAGTGGGATCCCTTCTTGTTCTTCTTGGCCTCGCTCTTGTCCGAGTCCGCGCCCTTGTGGCCGGTGGGCCCGGCGTTGATCTGCCGGCCGTCGGCGCGGGCGCCGAGGAAGCCCAGCCGCTCGGCCCGGCTCACCGCCTCCGCGCAGGCGGTCTGCGAGCGGACGCTGCCGTTGAGCAGGCCGCTGAAGCCGTGCAGCCGGCCGGTGCCGGCGTAGGTGCACAGTTCGACCTCGTGGGTGCCGCCGGGCTCGAAGCGGACGGCGGTGCCGGCGGCGATGTTGAGGTGCATGCCGATCGTGGCGTCGCGGTCGAAGTCCAGCGCGGAGTTGGCCTCGAAGAAGTGGTAGTCGGAGCCCACCTGGACCGCGCGGTCACCGGTGTTGCGGACGGTGACCTTCAGGGTGGGGCGACCGGCGTTGATCTCGATCGGTTCGTCGGCGTACTGGTAGCGCGGGGGAAGCGTCATCGCGGACTCCTGTGTGAGGGGACGAGGTCGGGAGCGGATCCCTGATGCTCGACGGGGGACTCCCCCGCCGTCCTCGGTGCGGGGGACAGTGCCCGGTGGTGGTCGCCACCGCCGTCCGGGCCGTGGCCGTGGCCGTCGTCGGCACCGTGGGAGTGACTGTGGCCGTGCCCGTGCCCGTGCCCGTGGCTGTGCCCGTGGCCGTGGGCGTGGCTGTGGGCGTGACCGTGGCCATGGCTGTGGCCGTGCCCGTGGTCGTCCGGGCCGTGGCTGTGGGCGTGACCGTGGCCATGGCTGTGGCCGTGCCCGTGGTCGTCCGGGCCGTGGCTGTGGGCGTGACCGTGGTCGTGGTCCGCGGCCAGGGCGCGGTCCACTCCGTCGTCGCCGGAGCGCTCGTACCGCTCCCGTGCCTGGCGGACCCGCGAGGCGAGCACCCCGGCGGCGGCGGACGCCGACAGCAGCGGCCCGCCGTACTCGGCGTGCGCCACGCCCGCCGGCTCCGGCACCGCCCAGGCGGCCGGCAGCACGACGGCGCCCGGCGCGCCGAGCGCACGGCAGCGCCACACGCCCTCCGCCAGGTCCGGAGCGCCGCCGAGCAGGGCGACCTCGACGACGCGGTGCCGCCCGTACTGGCCCACCAGGCGGGCGGTGCGGAAGAGGTCGGCGTCGCTGAACGGGTCGCCCGAGGGGGCGGTGACCAGCAGGGCCCGGTCGTCGGGGACCCGGTTGGCCAGCGTGCGCAGCCAGCCGACGAGGTGAGCGGTGGTGCCGAACGGCTCGGCCAGCAGGGTGCCGGCCCGCTCTCCCGCGTCGAGGGCGAGCAGGGTGCGGGCGGCGTCGGCGACGAGGGAGGGATCCCGTCCGAGGGTCATCGGCACCACGCAGACCCGTTCCCCGGCGGCCCGAGCGGAGCGGACCTCGCGGACCAGCTCCCGCCCGCCGCCCACGCGGGTGACCTCGGGTCCCAGCACGCCGGCCAGGGCGGCCGCCCCGTCGCTCTCGTGACCGCCGACCGCGATCACCCGGTCGGTCATCTCAGCCGCCGATGGGGTCGTGGCAGGAGACGAGCTTGTTGCCGTCGTCGAAGGTGGCCTCCACCTGGAGCAGCGGAAGCATCTCGCGCACTCCCGGCATGGTGCCGTCCTCGTCGACCACGTGCCGGCCCAGCTCCATGCAGTCGGCGACGCTCTTGCCGTCGCGGGCCCCCTCCAGGATGGCTTCGGTGATCAGCGCCACGGACTCGCTGTAGTTGAGCTTCAGCCCACGTTCGCGGCGCTTGTGGGCCAGGTCGGCCACGACGTAGATGAGGAGCTTGTCGATTTCCCGGGGTGCAAGGTTCATGGCTGCCTTCCTCGATGGACGTGCCGCACGGTGTGCGGGGGCTCAGGACTTGTCGTCGGCGATCAGGGTGATCCGCGGCAGCAGCGGCACCGCCGCCAGCAGCGCCCAGGTGGTGATGTTGAAAGGCCAGGTGAAGGTGTGGCTGCCGAAGACCTTGAAGAGCACCGACAAGGAGGCCGTCAGGCCGGTGCTGGCAGCGGCGGCCACCACGGTGTAGAGGTGGTTCCACGGGGTGGACCGCAGCAGGACCACGCCGAAGGCGAGGCTGGTGAGGACGGCGTTGTAGCCGTAGATCCCCTCGCCGATCAGGGCCGCGGGGGCGCCGAGGGCCCACGCGGTGAGCAGACCGACGACGCTGCCGATCACGGCGAAGATCCCGACTTTCCAGCCCGCGAGGAAGAGGCCGACCAGCATGATCAGGCCCACGTACCAGGTGCCGGCGAAGAAGATCTGCGAGAAGTTGGCGAAGAAGCCCTGCCACAGGTCGGTCCAGCTCACGACGGGGCTCTTGGGGACGGCCGGGGTGATCGCCGTCGCCGGAGTACCGTGCCAGACCCGCTCGAAGGACGGCGCCCCCAGGACCATGACGAGCGCCACGAAGCAGAAGGGCCCGGTGAACGCCTTCAGCCCGAAGGGGGCCAGCAGGCGGCCGAGGGTCGCGGTGACCAGGGTGCACATGACGGCGGCGACGACGGCCAGGACGTAGCTGGACGGGTGGTTCCCCAGGTAGACCACGATCGCGATGGCGCCCAGGACACCGCAGTAGGACATCAGGCCCTGGGTGACGGTGTCGTGGTGGACGTTCAGGAACTGGGCGGTGAGCGTCGAGACCACCGCGCCGATCGTCGCGAACAGGCCCATCTCCCAGCTCTCCACCCACAGGGCGGCCAGGATCAGCAGCGAGGTCCACACGCTGGGCTGGAAGTCCACCTGCCCCACGCCGCGCAGAGAACCGAGCCCGAACGGCTTCAGGCCGGTCGGGGCCGGAGCGGCCTCGGGCGTCACGGACGGTGAGGCCACTGATTCTCCTTCGATGAGCCGGAAATACGCCGAACGGGGTGCGCCCGCAGTGCCCCGGGCACGGCGAAGAAGCCAGACGAGGAGCACCGGATAGCGTGACCATATGCACCTTTTGGGCGGTACGCACCTCCATCCACACCCTGATCACTCACCCGGCTCACAACTCCCCGTCGTCGCCGTGGTCGCCCTCGGGGGGGCCGTGGGGGCCGCCCTCCGCTACGGCGCGGGCCGCATCTGGCGCAACGGCTCCGACGCCGCGCTGCTGTGGCACGAGGGCACGGCCGCCTTCCCGTGGACGACGCTGCTGGTCAACGTCGTGGGCTGCTTCCTCATGGGCGTACTCGCCGTCGCCCTCAAGGAGCGCTTCACCGGCGCCCCCCGGCTGCTCAACCCGATGCTGGGCACCGGGGTGCTCGGCGGTTTCACCACCTTCTCCTCGTACACCGACGACGCACGGCGGCTCATCGAGAACGACCAGCCGCTGACCGCTGTCGGCTACCTGCTGCTGACGGTGGCCGCCTGTCTGGTGGGCATCGCCCTCGGGGTGGCGCTGACCCGCCTGGTGCTCACCGGCGCGGTGGCGGAGAACCGGCACGAGGGCGGTGCCTGATGGGTGAGTGGTTCCTCGTCCTGGCCGGCGGAGCCGTCGGCGCGCCCGCCCGCTACCTGATCGGCGTGGCGGCCCGCGACCGTCTGCCCGCCTCCTTCCACTGGGGCACCTTCCTGGCCAACATGGCCGCCGCCCTGCTCCTGGGCTTCCTCGTCCAGGCCGGGACCCAGGGCGCGCTCGGCGCGACCGGGCAGGCCCTGCTGTCCACCGGCTTCTGCGGCGCCCTGTCCACCTGGTCCACCTTCTCCAAGGAGGTGCTGGCCCTGACGGACGCCCGGCGCCTCGCCCGGGCCGGCGGCTACCTGCTGGCCACGGTCGCCTTCGGGCTCGGCCTGTCGTTCGCGGGCGGTGCGCTGGCCCAGGCCATCTGGTGACCCCTCGCCCGGACGGCACGCTCCGGCGCGCGCTGCGCCGGCTGCCCCGGCCACCCTCGCTCGACCGGGGGCGCGCCGTCCGGGCCCTGCTCGCCTTCGCCCTCGCCTTCGGGAGCGTCACCGCGGTGGCGGGCGTGGAGTACGGCGCTTTCGCCGCGATGGGCTGCTACCTCGACGCCTACGGCAACCGCGACCCCTACCCGCGCCGGGCGACGCTGACGGCGCTGCTCACCGGCGGGTTCGTGCTGTCCTTCTTCGCCGCCTCGCTGGCGGCCGGGCACACCTGGGCGATGGTGGCCGTGCTCTCCCTGGTGGCGGTGGCCGCCACCCTCTTCGTCGACACGCTGGACCTGAGCGGGCCCGGGGGCTACTTCGTCGTCCTCGTGGCCGCCCTCGGCGCCTTCCTGCCCCCGGCCGACCCCGCCGAGGCCGCCGTCCGCTCGGGCCTGGTCGGACTCGGTGCCGCCTGTGCCTGGCTGTTCGGGACGATCGGCACGCTCACCTCCCCCCACCGGCCGGAGCAACGGGCGGCCTCCACCGCGCTGAAGGACGTCGCGGCCTTCGCCCGGGCGGCGGCCGGGGCCGGGCCGGGCCCGCCGGACGGCCCGCTCGCCGACGCCCGGCAGCGCGCCTGCGCCTCACTCCACCGGGCGTGGACGGCACTGGACGAGACCCGGCCGGGGTGGCGCCGCCGCGGACCGGACGCCTTGCGACTCGCCCTGCACACGCTGCTGACCCGCCTCGAAGGCGTACTCGAGGTGGTGGAGGACAGCCTCTGCGAGGACGGCGCCCCTGTCCCGGGGCCGTGGCCGCGCCTGCTGCTGGACACCGCGGGGCAGGTGCGCGCGGGCCGCGTCCCCGACCCGTGGCCCGGGCCGGCCGCCGCCCCGGGCGGACCCGCGCCGTGCGCGGCCACCGCGCCGTGGCCGGCGCCGTTGCCACCGCGCAGGAGACCGGGCGACGAGGTGCGGCGGCTGTACGCGCCCTCGTCGCCGTTCCCGGCCGTCGCGCTGCGGGTGGGCCTCGCGGTCGCGGGCGGCACCACCATCGCGGCCCTGGTGCCGGTCCTGCATCCGGCCTGGGTGGCGGTGGGCGCGGCGGCGGCGCTCCAGGGCGGCCCGTGGCGCCGGCCGACCTGGCGTTCCGGATGGCGGCTGGCCGGTACCGTCCTGGGCGTCGGGCTGACCGCTGCCGCCTTCCACTCCTACGAGCCCGGGGTCTGGGTGACCGTCGCCCTGGCCTCGGCCGGCCACGCCCTGTACCGGGGCCTGCCCCGCTCCTCGCTCTTCGTCCGGACGATGCTGAGCACCCCCGTCGCCCTGCTGATCGCCGACGCCGCCACGCTGGGCAGACCCGGCCTCGGCGACCTCGCCACGTACCGTCTGCTCGACGTGAGCCTGGGCCTCGCCCTCGGGATGGCCACCACCCTCCTGGTGCGGGGCATCCCCGTCCGCCGGGTGCGCGCGGCGGTCCAGGGGGCCGTCGCGGCGACGGCTGCCGCGCTCCTGGACCGGCTGCGCACCGGCTCGGCCGATCCCCGGTCCCTGGGGAAGGCATGGGAGGCGCTGGCCGCGCTGTGGACGATGTACGCCGCGGTGCCCGCCGAGGAGATCCGCACCACCCGGACCGCCGCCCAGCTCTGGCCGACCCTGCTGGCCCTGCGCCGCCTGCTCGCCTGGAACCTGCTGGCCCCGCCCGGCCTCCTCGGGCCCGGGGAGGCCGACCGCACCGGCGCCTACCTGGACGCCCTGTCCACCGCGGCCGGCGCCGGGCTGCCCGGTTCCCCCGAGATCCGCGCCGCCCTCCCCTCTCCCTCGCTCCCCGGCCATCCGGACCTGGCCCGGCGGCTCGCGGACCTGCACCGCGCCCTCGCCTCCTCGCCGCCCGCCATCACCGGCCGGCGCCGGCGTGGCGGACACCTCTGGCGCCGCGTGCTCAGGCGCCGGTGACCGTGCCCGGCGCGACCGCCGCCAGCAGGGCGTCCGCCGCGGCGTAAGGCGACAGCTCCCCGGCGGCCACCCGCCCGGCCAGCACCCCGGTCCGCGCGTCCCCGGCGAGATCCGCGATCCGCGACCGGAGCGCGGTCACCGCGATCGTCTCGATCTCGCGCGCGGCCCGCGCGGCCCGCCGCTCGCCGAGCACCCCGCGCTCCTCCATCCACCCCCGGTGCTTCTCCAGCGCCCCGACCAGCTCGTCGACGCCCACCCCCTTGGCCGCCACGGTCTTCACGATCGGCGGCCGCCAGTCCCCCGCGGCGCGGGCCTCGCCGAGGCCGAGCATGTGGTTGAGTTCGCGCGCCGTGGCGTCGGCCCCGTCGCGGTCGGCCTTGTTGACCACGTAGAGGTCGCCGATCTCCAGGATCCCGGCCTTGGCGGCCTGGACGCCGTCGCCCATGCCGGGTGCGAGCAGCACCACGCTGGTGTCGGCCTGGGCGGCGATCTCCACCTCGGACTGCCCGACGCCGACGGTCTCCACCAGGACCACGTCGAACCCGGCCGCGTCCAGCACCCGGATCGCCTGCGGGGCCGCCCAGGCGAGACCTCCCAGATGGCCGCGGGTGGCCATGGAGCGGATGTAGACCCCGGGGTCGGAGGCGTGGTCGGACATCCGGATGCGGTCGCCGAGC
This sequence comes from Streptomyces diastaticus subsp. diastaticus, assembly GCF_011170125.1. Classification (NCBI taxonomy): domain Bacteria; kingdom Bacillati; phylum Actinomycetota; class Actinomycetes; order Kitasatosporales; family Streptomycetaceae; genus Streptomyces; species Streptomyces diastaticus. The sequence continues at coordinate 1,922,999 of NZ_BLLN01000005.1, forward strand.
AGGGCACCCCCGGAGAACGGCGAGGACGGGTCGACGGCGAGCACCGCCACCCGCTTCCCGGCCGCCCGGTAGGCGCTGACCAGCGCCGAGGTGGTGGTCGACTTGCCGACGCCGGGCGAGCCGGTGAGCCCGACCACGTAGGCGTTGCCGGTGAACGGGGCGAGCGCGGCCATGACGTCCCGTAGTTGCGGCGAGGCCCCCTCGACCAGCGAGATCAGCCGGGCCACGGCCCGCGGCCTGCCCTGTCTGGCCTGGGCGACGAGGGCGGGGACGTCCTGCATGGCTGCTCCGTTCACCTGACGACGTACGACGAGGATCAGATCCCATCAAAAGCGCGGCCCGGCCCCTCGCACGGGGGCCGGGCCGCGCCGGTGCTCAGCTCCTGGGGACGCGGACGATCAGGGCGTCGCCCTGGCCGCCGCCGCCGCACAGGGCGGCCGCGCCGGTACCGCCGCCGCGCCGCTTCAGCTCCAGCGCGAGGTGGAGGACGAGGCGGGCGCCGGACATGCCGATGGGGTGGCCGAGCGCGATGGCGCCGCCGTTGACGTTGACCTTGTCGGAGGTGACCCCGAGGTCCTTCATGGACTGGACGGCGACGGCGGCGAACGCCTCGTTGATCTCGATGACGTCGAGGTCCCCGACGGTCAGGCCGTCCTTCTTCAGCGCGTGCGCGATGGCGTTGGAGGGCTGCGACTGGAGGGAGTTGTCGGGGCCGGAGACATTACCGTGGGCGCCGATCTCGGCGATCCACTCCAGACCCAGCTCCTCGGCCTTGGCCTTGCTCATGACCACCACGGCGGCGGCGCCGTCGGAGATCTGCGAGGAGGAGCCCGCGGTGATGGTGCCGTCCTTGGCGAAGGCGGGGCGCAGCTTGCCGAGCGACTCGGCGGTGGTCTCCGCGCGGATGCCCTCGTCCTTGGCGAAGACGACCGCGTCGCCCTTGCGCTGCGGGATCTCCACCGGGGTGATCTCGGCCTCGAAGACGCCGTTCTTCTGCGCGGCGGCGGCGCGCTGGTGGGAGAGGGCGGCGATCTCGTCCTGTTCGGGGCGGGCGATGCCGAGGCGGGTGTTGTGCTTCTCGGTGGACTCGCCCATCGCGATGTTCTCGAAGGAGTCGGTGAGCCCGTCGTGGGCCATCGCGTCGAGCATCTCGACGGCGCCGTACTTGTAGCCCTCGCGGGACTTGGGCAGCAGGTGCGGGGCGTTGGTCATGGACTCCTGACCGCCCGCGACCACCACGTCGAACTCCCCGGCGCGGATCAGCTGGTCGGCCAGGGCGATGGCGTCCAGGCCCGAGAGGCACACCTTGTTGATGGTGAGCGCGGGCACGTTCATGGGGATGCCGGCCTTGACGGCGGCCTGGCGGGCGGGGATCTGGCCGGCGCCGGCCGTCAGCACCTGGCCCATGATCACGTACTGGACCTGGTCGCCGCCGATCCCGGCCCGGTCCAGGGCGGCCTTGATCGCGAACGAGCCGAGGTCGGCGCCGGAGAAGGACTTGAGCGAGCCGAGGAGCCGCCCCATGGGCGTACGCGCGCCGGCGACGATCACGGAGGTGGTGCTCTGGGTTCCAGTCATGGCCGTGGGCCCCTTTGCATCAATGGTGCGGAGTGAACGAGGGTTTACGTCAATGTACTGAGCGGTACGCCCCGGGGTCACCGGGCTTACGGTGTGATCGCGCGCACGTTGCGTAACCGGGCCGGGCGCGCTGCACTGGCTCCATGCTGACGCGTATCGACCACATCGGAATCGCCTGCCACGACCTCGACGCCACCGTCGAGTTCTACCGCTCCACCTACGGCTTCGAGGTGTTCCACACCGAGGTCAACGAGGAACAGGGCGTGCGGGAGGCCATGCTGAAGATCAACGAGACCTCCGACGGGGGTGCCTCCTACCTCCAGCTCCTGGAGCCCACCCGCGAGGACTCGGCGGTCGGCAAGTGGCTGGCCAAGAACGGCGAGGGGGTGCACCACCTCGCCTTCGGCACCGCCGACGTCGACCAGGACGCCGCGGACATCCGCGAGAAGGGCGTCCGGGTGCTCTACGACGAGCCCCGCAAGGGCTCCATGGGCTCCCGGATCACCTTCCTGCACCCCAAGGACTGCCACGGGGTACTGACCGAACTCGTCACCTCCGCACCCGAGGAGTCGGCGGAGCACTGATCGGACACCTGATTGGCCGGTAGGGTTGGGGGGCGGCCGTCGCTCTCACGCGGACGGCCGCCGGGCCGGGGTCCGGGTTTCAGAGCGGCAGCGCCGGGCGGCAGTCCGGGGCCGCGGGCGGTCTGACACCATTTCCCCCGGAGCCTCGTCCCTCAGCGGACGGGGTTGTTCGGAGTTTTCGCGACCAGGGGACGGATGGGACCGCGCAGTGCGGGGCTACGAAGGCCAGGAGCGCCACCGAGCTGACGACCACCTCTCTCGGTTCGAAGCCGAGATGGACCGGCTGAAGACCGACCGGGAGAAGGCCGTTCAGCACGCCGAGGACCTCGGCTACCAGGTCGAGGTTCTGCGTGCCAAGCTGCACGAGGCCCGACGGGCGCTGGCGACGCGTCCCCACTCCTACGACACCGCGGACCTCGGCTACCAGGCCGAGCAGATGCTGCGGAACGCCCAGGCCCAGGCCGACCAGATGCGCGGCGACGCCGAGCGCGAGCTGCGCGAGGTCCGCTCCCAGACCCAGCGCATCCTCCAGGAGCACGCCGAGCAGCAGGCCCGCCTCCAGGCGGAGCTGCACACCGAGGCGGTCAACCGGCGCCAGCAGCTCGACCAGGAGCTGGCCGAGCGCCGCGCCACCGTCGAGTCCCACGTCAACGAGAACGTCGCCTGGGCCGAGCAGTTGCGGGCCCGTTCCGAGTCACAGGCCCAGCGGCTGCTGGACGAGTCCCGCGCGCAGGCGGAGCAGTCCCTCGCGGCGGCCCGCGCCGAGGCCCAGCGGCTCACCGAGGAGGCCCGCCGGCGGCTCGGTGAGGAGGCGGAGAACGCCCGGGCGGAGGCGGAGGCACTGCTGCGCCGGGCCCGCGCCGACGCGGAGCGGATGCTGAACGCCGCCTCCCAGCAGGCGCAGGAGGCCACCGACCACGCCGAGCAGCTGCGTACCTCGACGGCCACCGAGACCGACCAGGCGCACCGCCGGTCGGCGGAGCTGACCCGGGCCGCCGAGCAGCGGATGTCGGAGGCGGACGCGGCGCTGCGCGAGGCGACCTCGCGCTCCGAGAAGCTGGTGGCCGAGGCGGAGGCCGCCGCGGCCAAGCGGATGGCGGCCGCCGAGGCCGCCGGTGAGCAGCGGACGAAGACGGCGCGGGAGCAGGTGGCCCGGCTGGTCGAGGAGGCCACCAAGGAGGCCGAGGCGGTCCGCGCCGAGGCCGAGGAGCTGCGCCGGCGCGCGGTCGCCGAGGCCGAGAAGGCGCGTGCGGAGGCGACCGAGAAGGCCCGTGCCGCGGCGGCCGAGGACTCCGCGGCGGCGCTGGCGAAGGCGGCCAGGACCGCCGAGGAGGTGCTCCAGAAGGCGTCGAAGGACGCGGAGGAGACCCGGCGGTCGGCCTCCGAGGAGGCCGAGCGGCTGCGCTCGGAGGCGGAGTCGGAGGCGGACCGGCTGCGGGCCGAGGCGCACGACCTCGCCGAGGAGCTGAAGGGCGCCGCCAAGGACGACACCAAGGAGTACCGCGCCAAGACCGTCGAGCTCCAGGAGGAGGCCCGGCGGCTGCGCGGCGAGGCCGAGCAGTTGCGTGCCGAGGCGGTCGCCGAGGGCGAGCGCATCCGGTCCGAGGCGCGCCGCGAGGCCCTCCAGCAGATCGAGGAGTCGGCCGGCACCGCCGAGGAGCTGCTGACCAGGGCCCGCGAGGACGCCGCCGAGGCCCGGGAGGCCGGCGAGGCGGACGGCGAGCGGACCCGGACGGAGTCGGCGGAGCGGGCGGCCGCGCTGCGCAAGCAGGCCGACGAGGCGCTGGAGCGGGCCCGCACGGAGGCGGCCAGGCTGGGCGAGGAGGCCGAGGAGGCCGCCGCCCGGACCCGCGAGGAGGCCGATCAGGCCGCGCGGGAGCTGCGCGAGGAGACCGAGGAGGCGGTGCGGGCCCGTCGCGAGGAGGCCGACGCCGAACTGGTGCGGCTCCGCGAGGAGGCCGAGCAGCGGGTCGTCTCGGCCGAGGAGGCGCTGACCGGGGCACGCGCCGAGGCGGCCCGGCTCCGCAAGGAGGCCGCCGAGGAGGCGGAGCGCACCCGCACGGAGGCGGCCGAGCGTGCCCGGACCCTCAGCGACCAGGCGGTCGAGGAGGCCGAGGCGCTGACGGCGACCGCGGCCGAGGAGGCGGCGGCGTCCCGCGCCGAGGGCGAGGCGGCCGCGGTGCGCCTGCGCGCCGAGGCGTCCGAGGAGGCCGAGCGGCTGAAGGCCGAGGCCCAGGAGGCCGCCGACAAGCTGCGCGCGGAGGCCGCGAGCGCGGCGGAGCGCACGGAGACGGAGGCCACCGAGGCGCTGGAGCGGGCTCAGGAGGAGGCGGCCCGCAGGCGGCGTTCGGCCGAGGAGGCGCTGGAGTCGGCGCGTGCCGAGGCCGGGCAGGAGCGCGAGCGGGCCCGGGAGCAGTCCGAGGAGCTGCTGGCCTCGGCGCGCAAGCGGGTCGAGGAGGCGGAGGCCGAGGCGGCGCGGCTGGTCGAGGAGGCGGACCGGCGGGCCAGCGAACTGGTGTCGGCCGCCGAGGCGACCGCCCAGCAGGTCCGGGACGCCGTCTCGGGTCTCCAGGAGCAGGCGCAGGAGGAGATCGCCGGGCTGCGGTCGGCGGCGGAGCACGCCGCGGAGCGCACCCGTACCGAGGCGCAGGAGGAGGCGGACCGGGTCCGTTCCGACGCGCACGCGGAGCGCGAGCGGGCCGCCCAGGACGCGGCACGGCTGCGCGCGGAGGCGGCCGAGGAGCTGGAGACGGCGCGTTCGCTGGCCGAGTCGGCGGTCGCCGAGGCGACGGCGGAGTCGGAGAAGCTGCGCGCGGACGCCGGGAGTTACGCCCAGCGGCTGCGGTCGGAGGCGTCGGAGGCGCTGGCCTCTGCCGAGTCGGACGCCGCGAAGACGCGGGCCGAGGCCCGTCAGGACGCCAACCGGATGCGTACCGAGGCGGCCGAGCAGGCCGACCGGCTGGTCTCCCAGGCGGCCGAGGAGGCCGAGTCGCTGGGGGCGCGTTCCACCGAGGAGGCGGAGCGGCTCGGGGCCGAGGCGCGGGCCGAGGCCGAGCGGACGGTGACCGAGGCCGCCGGCGAGGCGGAGCGGCTGCGGGCCGAGGCGGCGCGCGCGGTGGCGGCGGCCGAGGAGCGGGCCGCCTCGGCCCGCGAGGAGGCGGAGCGGGTCGAGTCGCAGGCGCTGGCGGCGGCCGAGGAGCTGACCTCACAGGCGCGCGCCGAGGCGGACCGGACGCTGGACGAGGCGCGGGCCGACGCCAACAAGCGGCGCTCGGAGGCGGCCGAGCAGGTCGACCGGCTGCTGAGCGAGACCGCGGCCGAGGCGGAGAAGCTGACCACCGAGGCCCAGCAGGCGGCGCTGAAGGCGACGACGGAGGCCGAGGCGCGGGCCGACTCGATGGTGGGCGCGGCCCGCGCGGAGGCCGAGCGGCTCGTCGCCGAGGCCACCGTGGAGGGCAACGGCCTGGTGGAGCGGGCCCGTACCGACGCCGACGAACTGCTGGTGGGCGCCCGCCGGGACGCCACGGCGATCCGTGAGCGCGCCGAGGAGCTGCGCGAGCGGGTCACCACGGAGATCGAGGAACTGCACGACCGGGCCCGCCGCGAGTCCTCGGAGGCGATGCGCACCGCGGGCGAGCGGTGCGACGCGCTGGTCAAGGCGGCCGAGGAGCAGGAGGCGAAGGCCCGGGCCGATGCCAAGGAGCTGCTGGCGGAGGCCGGTTCGGAGGCCGGCAAGGTCCGGATCGCCGCGGTGCGCAAGGCCGAGGGGCTGCTCAAGGAGGCCGAGCAGAAGAAGGCCGAGCTGGTCCGCGAGGCGGAGCAGGTCAAGCGGGAGGCCGAGGAGGAGGCCGAGCGGGTCGTCGCCGAGGGCCAGCGCGAGCTGGAGGTGCTGATGCGCCGTCGGGCCGACATCAACCAGGAGATCTCCCGCGTCCAGGACGTGCTGGAGGCCTTGGAGGGCTTCGAGTCCCAGCCGGCCGGCAAGGCCGCTCCGAACGGTTCCGGAGGGAGCGTCAAGGCCGGTGCCTCGGCGGGCGGTTCTCGTTCGGGTGGCAAACAGGGCGAGAACTGACGGGCCGACGGGACCAAGGGCCCGGTCACAGCGTCACCAGGGGGCCGTCCCCGGCCACGGGGGCGGAAAACTCGTACACGACGGCGTGGGAGGTGCGGTAATGGGCCGGTTCTGGGCCGATCTGGCAAGGGCTCCTACCGTCAGCCACCCAAAAGGGGTGTCATTCTCCAGATCAAACGGGCATCCGCTCGATGACACGCCGCTTTGGCCCCTAGGATTCCCTCTATCACCTCACCGGTCCCATTCGACAGGAACCCCATGAGCGACACTTCCCCCTATGGCTTCGAGCTTGTGCGGCGTGGGTACGACCGCGCTCAGGTGGACGAACGCATCTCCAAGCTCGTCTCCGACCGTGACAGCGCCCTCACCCGCATCACCGCTCTGGAAAAGCGCATCGAGGAGCTGCACCTCGAAACGCAGAACGCGCAGGCCCAGGTGGCCGACGCCGAGCCGTCGTACGCCGGTCTGGGCGCCCGGGTAGAGAAGATCCTCCGCCTCGCCGAGGAGGAGGCGAAGGACCTGCGCGAGGAGGCCCGTCGCGCCGCCGAGCAGCACCGCGAGCTGGCGGAGTCCGCCGCGCAGCAGGTGCGTAACGACGCGGAGGCGTTCGCCACCGAGCGGAAGGCGAAGGCGGACGACGAGGGCGTCCGGATCGTCGAGAAGGCCAAGGGCGAGGCCAACGCGCTGCGTGCCGAGGCCCAGAAGGACGCGCAGTCCAAGCGCGAGGAGGCGGACGCCCTCTTCGAGGAGACCCGCGCCAAGGCCGCGCAGGCCGCCGCCGACTTCGAGACCAACCTCGCCAAGCGCCGCGAGCAGTCGGAGCGGGACCTGGCCTCGCGTCAGGCGAAGGCGGAGAAGCGCCTCGCGGAGATCGAGCACCGGGCGGAGCAGCTGCGCCTGGAGGCCGAGAAGCTGCGCACCGACGCCGAGCGCCGTGCCCGCCAGACGGTGGAGACCGCGCAGCGCCAGGCGGAGGACATCGTGGCCGACGCCAACGCCAAGGCCGACCGCATCCGCAGCGAGTCCGAGCGCGAGCTGGCGGCGCTCACCAACCGCCGCGACTCGATCAACGCCCAGCTCACCAACGTCCGCGAGATGCTGGCCACGCTCACGGGCGCGGCCGTCGCCGCCGCGGGCGCCCCGGCGGCCGAGGACGACTCCGCCTCGCGCGGCGTCCCGGCCCAGCAGTCCCGCTGACCCCGGCGCCGTCGCCGGCTCTCCGGCGCGGCACGGGTCCTGGCCCCCGTCCCGGTCCGTCCGGGGCGGGGGCTTCGCGCTGCCGGGTTGCGGCAACCGGGCCAAGCCCACGGGCGCGGTGGGCGGGCCGCCCGTAGCCTCGACGCATGATCGAGCTGTCGGGGCTGACGAAGCGGTACGGCGAGAGGGTGGCCGTCAACAATCTGACGTTCACGGTGCGCCCGGGCATCGTGACGGGGTTCCTCGGGCCGAACGGCGCGGGGAAGTCCACCACGATGCGGATGATCCTCGGGCTGGACCGTCCCTCGGCGGGCGACGTACGCGTCGAAGGACGGCACTACGCCGAGTTGCACGACCCGCTGCGGCAGATCGGGGCGCTCCTCGACGCCAAGGCGATGCACGGTGGCCGCACCGCCCACCACCACCTGCTCTGCCTCGCCCAGTCCAACGGCATCCCCGCCTCGCGGGTCACCGAGGTGCTGGACATCGTCGGGCTCACCCCGGTGGCGAGGAAGCGGGCCAAGGGGTTCTCGCTCGGCATGGGGCAGCGGCTGGGCATCGCGGGGGCGCTCCTCGGCGACCCGCGCATCCTGATGTTCGACGAGCCGGTCAACGGGCTCGACCCCGAGGGCATCCACTGGATCAGGAACCTGATGAAGTCCCTCGCCCACCAGGGCCGCACGGTCTTCGTCTCCTCGCACCTGATGAGCGAGATGGCGCTGACCGCCGAACATCTGGTGGTCATCGGTCAGGGCCGGCTGATGGCCGACACCTCGATGGCCGACTTCATCCGGGACAACTCGCGCGGTTACGTGCGGATGCGCTCCCCCGAGCGGGAACGGCTGCTGGACGTGCTGCACGCGGCGGGGTTCGCGGCGGGCGACGGGCCGGACGGCGTGGTGGAGGTCGACGGGGTGCCCGCGGCCGAGCTGGGGGAGCTGGCCGGCCGGGAGCGGCTGGTGCTGCACGAGCTGAGCCCGCAGCAGGCTTCGCTGGAGGAGGCGTTCATGCAGCTGACCGCCGGTTCGGTGGAGTACCACGCGCACGACGGGGACCCGGGTGCGACGGCCGGCGGGGCCCGGCCGCCGGGCGGCGCGACCGGAGCGGGCGGGGACCGGTGGGGCGCCGGCTGGGGCGGTCCTGAGCAGCGGAGGAGGAGCTGACATGGCCGTGACCCAGGTGGTCCGTTCCGAGTGGACCAAGATCCGCTCGGTCCGGTCGACGGTGTGGACGCTCGGTCTCGCCGCCGTGGTGACGATCGGGCTGGGCGCCCTGATCAGCGCACTCTCCAGGAGCGAGTACGACAACCTCTCCCCGCGCGACCAGCTGACCTTCGACCCGACCTTCATCAGCTTCGCCGGGCTGAGCCTCGGGCAGTTGGCGATGGTCGTCTTCGGGGTGCTGGTGGTGTCGAACGAGTACAGCACCGGCATGATCCGGATGTCGCTGGCGGCGGTGCCGCAACGCGGCGCCTTCTTCTTCGGCAAGGTCGCGGTGGCGACGGCGCTGGCGCTGCTGGTGAGCCTGGCGACGACGTTCGCCACGTTCTTCCTCGGGCAGGCCCTGCTCGGCCCTCTCGCGGCCTCCGTCGGCGACCCCGGCGTGCTGAGGGCGGTCGTGGGGGCCGCCCTCTACATGACGCTCATGGCCGTCTTCTCGATGGGCGTCGCCGCGATGCTCCGCTCCCCCATGCTCTCCCTCGGCATCCTCGTCCCCTTCTTCTTCCTCGTCTCCTCGGTCCTCGGCGCCGTCTCGGCCACCGAGAAGGTCGCCCGCTTCCTCCCCGACCAGGCCGGCTCCAAGATCATGCAGGTGGTCACCCCCCTGAACGACGACACCCCCTACGGCCCCTGGGGCGGCCTCGGCATCATGGCCCTCTGGGCCGCCGCCGCCCTCGCCATCGGCTACGCGCTACTACGCCACCGGGACGCCTGAGGCCGCCCCTTCCAGCCCGGCCGGCGCTTGAGGCCACCATGCCCCGCGGGTCACAACGCTCCGGCCCCGCCCCGATCAGCCGGCCGGCGCCTCAGGCCCCCGGCCCCACCCGGCAGGCAACTTTCACTTGGCCGGAACCGAACGCCGGTGACTATCCTCCTTACGTTGACGGGGACGAACCCCGGCACGGAACGCTGTCGACGGGTGCGGGGAGCACATGATCGAGGCCATCGGCCTGACGAAGCGCTACGGCGCGAAGACCGCCGTCCAGGACCTTTCCTTCCAGGTGAGGCCCGGCACGGTGACCGGCTTCCTGGGCCCGAACGGCTCCGGCAAGTCCACGACGATGCGCATGATCGTCGGCCTGGACCAGCCCACCGGCGGCCACGTCACCATCGGCGGCCACCCCTACCGGCACGTCCCGAACGCCCCGCGCCAGGTCGGCGCCCTGCTCGACGCGAAGGCCGTGCACGGCGGCCGCTCGGCCCGCAACCACCTGCTCTGCCTGGCCCAGCTCTCCGGCATCCCCGCCCGCCGGGTCGACGAGGTCCTGGGAGTGGTGGGGCTCCAGGACGTGGCGCGGCGCCGGTCGAAGGGGTTCTCCCTCGGTATGGGCCAGCGGCTGGGCATCGCGGCGGCGCTCCTCGGCGACCCGCAGGTGCTCCTCTTCGACGAGCCGGTCAACGGCCTCGACCCGGAGGGCATCCTCTGGGTCCGTAACCTCATGCAGTCGCTGGCGGCCGAGGGCCGCACCGTCTTCGTCTCCTCGCACCTGATGAGCGAGATGGCGCTGACCGCCGAACACCTCATCGTGATCGGCCGGGGCCGGCTGATGGCCGACATGAGTGTGCGCGACTTCATCGCGGCGAACGCCGCGGGGTTCGCCCGGGTCCGCGTACCGGACCGTGAGCCCGGCGCCCGCGAGAAGCTGTCGGCGGCGCTGGCGCGGGAGGGCGGCCAGGTGCTGCCGGAGCCGGACGGCGCGCTGCGGGTGGCGGGACTGCCGCTGCCCCGGATCAGCGACGTGGCCCACGGGGCGGGGGTGCGGCTGTGGGAGCTCTCGCCGCACCAGGCCTCGCTGGAGGAGGCGTACATGCGGCTGACGCAGGGGGCTGTCGACTACCGCTCGACCGACGACCAGCGGACCGGGCTGCGCGAGGTCGCGACGGAGGGCGGCGTTCCGGTCGCGGCGCCGCAGCCGGGGGCGGGCCAGCCCGGCTGGTACGCGCCCCCGCCGCCGCGCCAGGAGCCGGCCCGCACGGACCCGGACGCCCGGCCTGCCGGGGCACCGTTGCCGACGGTGCCCCCCGCCCCCGAACTGAGCAAGAGCGACACCGAGGATCCGCGATGACGACGTCGACCCCCCAGCCGCAGCAGCAGCCGCCGCAGCCGGGCGCGCTGCCGGGCGCGATGTACACCTCGCCGATCCCGGTGCGCCCCGCCCATCTGGGGCACGCCCTGGCCTCGGAGTGGACCAAGATCCGCTCCGTCCGCTCCACGCTGTGGACGCTCGGTGTCTTCGTGGCGCTGGTGGTCGGGATCGGCCTGCTGGTGGCGTGGAAGTCCGCGGGGAGCGACTTCTCGGACGTGCCGTACACGGTCCCGGCCCTGATCGGGCTGTTGCTGGGGCAGGTCTGCCTGACCACGCTCGGCGTGCTGGTGGTCACCTCGGAGTACGGCACGGGGATGATCCGCACCACCTTCACGGCGGCGCCGCAGCGGCACCGGGTGCTGGCCGCCAAGTTCCTGGTCTTCTTCGCGCTGGCCTACGTGGTCTCGGTGGTGTCGATCACCGTGGTGGGGCTGGCCACCGCCGCGATGAACGTGGTGCCCGAGGGTTCCGGACAGGACTGGGGCACCACCGCGCTGACCGGCGCGCTGTACGTCTCGCTGCTCGGGGTGCTGGGGCTGGCCGTCGGTTCGATGCTGCGGCACTCGGCGGGGGCGATCACCGTCATGCTCGGCCTGGTGCTGGTCCCGGCGATCATGCCGGCCTTCCTGATGATGTCCGACTCCCTGCGCGGTGTCGGCGAGGTGATGCTGGCGTACAACGCCCCGAACGCGCTCTCCGCCCTTTTCGGCCTGCCCATGTACGACAGCGCCTCGCACGGCGTCCCGCAGCTTCTCGCCCTGCTGGGTCTGACGGTGGTGGCGATGGGCGGCGCCTTCGCCCTGCTGGAGAAGCGCGACGTGTGAGCCGTGTGAGCCGCGCCGGTCAGTGGCGCGGGGCGTTCCGGGACCGCTGCACCCTCGTGGTGCGGCGGTCCTTCGCGTTCCAGCAGGCCTTGTGCCAGTGGCGGCGCTCGTCGACGCCGGAGTGCTCGGGCCAGGCCACGACGTGCGGCAGCCCGGCGGGGAGCTCCTGGTCGCAGCCGGGGCAGCGGTAGCGCTTGCCCGCGGCGGAGGCGGGGCCGGAGCCGGAGACGTGCCGGACCGACCACTGCTCGCCACGCCAGCTCTCGGCCGACTGGAAGCCGTACCGCTCGCCCGGTTCGTCGTCGCCGCCGGCCCGCCTGCCGGTGGCGCGGGCGGGCTTGGGGCGGTTCTTGCGCGGGGACACGGGGCACCTCACGATCTGCTGTACGGCGGTCACGGCGTCCCCGCCAGAGTACGCGCCGCTCGTTCACGGCAGGCGCCCGTCGGAGCGCCGCACGCCCCCTTCAGGCCCTTTCCCGCCCCTTCCGTGCGCCGACCGCACCTCCGGGAAATCCCCATAATCCGCCAATCCTCTTGCCAGGCCGTGCCTTTGGCACGTGTCAGGCGTTGTTGCCAGGCAGGGGGGAGTGCCGTGTCGGGCACCAAGGAAGCAGGATGCGTCATGCACGTGGGAAGTTTTGTACTCGGTGGTCAGTTCCCGGGCCAGGGCCAGGGCGAGGCGCTGCACCGTGCCGTGCGCTCGGCCGAGGCCGCCGAGGAGTCGGGCCTCGACACCGTCTGGCTGGGCGAGCACCACTTCGTGCCGTACGGCACCTGCCCCTCGGCCACCACCCTCGCCGCGCTGCTGCTGGGCCGGACCCGGCGCGTGCGGGTGGGCACCGCCGTCAGCGTGCTGCCCACCACCCACCCCGTCTCGCTGGGCGAGCAGGCGGCCCTGCTCCACCTGGCCGCGGGCGGCCGGTTCACCCTGGGTGTCGGCCGTGGCGGCCCCTGGGTGGACCTGGAGGTCTTCGGCGCGGGTCTGGCGGCCTTCGAGGAAGGGTTCCCCGAGGCGCTGGACCTGCTGCTGCGCTGGTTGCGCGAGCCCCGGGTGGGTGCCTCGGCCGAGGGCGGGCGGTACGCCTTCCGGGAGGTGGCGGTGGTGCCGCGCCCGGCGGAGTCCCTGGACGGGCTGCCGGGCCCCGAGGTGGTGGTCGCCTGCACCTCGCCGTCGAGCGTGCGGCTCGCCGCCGAGCGGGGGCTGCCGATGCTGCTGGGCATGCACACCGGGGACGCCGAGAAGGCCGAGATGGTGGCCCTGTGGCGGCGGCACGCCCGCGAGGCGGGGCGCGGCGGCGACGAGATCGCCGGGGCGGCGCACGTCTCGGCGGGCGTCGCCCAGGTCGAGGACGGCGCCGGGCGGGCGGCCGAGACGCTGGTGAAGGCGATGCCGGGCTGGTTCGAGCTGGGGCTGGGCGCCCATGTCACCGTCGACGGGCGGGCGCGGGCGATGCGCGACCCGGTGGCGTACACCGAGTTCCTCTGCTCCATCCATCCGGTGGGTCCGCCCCGGATGTGCGCGGACCGGCTGGCGGCGACCGCCGAGGCGACCGGGATCGACCGGTTCGCGCTGCTGGTGGAGGGGTCGGGCGACCTGGCCGGGACCGAGGAGAACATCCACCGCCTCGGCCGGGACGTGCTGCCGCTGCTGCGCTGAACCCGCCGTGCGGCGGCCCCCGGTGGGGGCCGCCGCACGGCGGGTGCGCGTCACGCCCGTCGGCACGCCGAAGGCGCCGGCGGCCGGGAACTCAGCAGTCCCTGAGCTCCGGCGACTGGTTGAGCAACTGGCCCCGGATCGAGGTGAAGCGGGTGTGCCGCTCGTCGGAGTCGGAGGAGAGCGGGAAGACCGCCACACGGTGGCAGTTCTGGAATGCCAGGCGGACCCCGAAGTGACGCTGGAGCGCCCCCCGGATGGCGTCGCTGGCCAGGGCGCGCAGCAACTGGCCGCGGGCCTGCTCGTCGGGCGGCGGCGTCTGGTTGTCGGCGAAATCGCCGCCGTCGACCTTCAGCTGGGCGACGAGCTTGCTGATCATGTCCCATGCGTAGGGCAGGGAGGTCCGGACGCAGTCGACGAAGGCGGCTTCGTCGACCTCGCCTCGCTCGGCCTGTTCCAAGAGGGCCGGTGAGACGTCGAGCGACATGGGTTCTCCTCTCGCACCCCCGTCTGACGGGGGCTGACGGACGGGGCTGGAGTTCGCGCACACGCAGCGTGCACGCATGGCAACCTCCCGCTGCCACGTTATGCAAGGAGACCGGCCCGCACCAGGAGAATGCACACACAACCGGCCAGCGATGAACGGGGCTTCCCGGGCGAATCGCGTCCGGTGCCGCCCGTCGAGTAGCGTTGCCGACCATGCGTCTCGTCATCGCCCGCTGCTCCGTGGACTACGCGGGCAGGCTCACGGCCCACCTCCCCTCCGCCCCTCGCCTCATCCTCGTGAAGGCCGACGGCAGTGTCTCGATCCATGCGGACGACCGGGCGTACAAACCGCTCAACTGGATGTCGCCGCCGTGCACCCTCAAGGAGGGCGACGGGGACGTCTGGACGGTGGTGAACAAAGGCGGGGAGAAACTCGTCATCACCATGGAGGAGGTCCTGCACGACTCCTCACACGAACTCGGCGTGGACCCGGGCCTCATCAAGGACGGGGTGGAGGCGCACCTCCAGGAGCTGCTGGCGGACCGGATCGAGACCCTCGGCGACGGGTACACGCTGATCCGGCGCGAGTACCCGACCGCGATCGGGCCCGTCGACATCCTCTGCCGGGACGCCTCCGGCGCGACGGTCGCCGTCGAGATCAAGCGGCGCGGCGAGATCGACGGGGTGGAGCAGCTGACCCGCTACCTGGAACTCCTCAACCGCGACCCGCACCTCGCCCCCGTACGCGGCGTCTTCGCCGCCCAGGAGATCAAGCCGCAGGCCCGCGTCCTCGCCACCGACCGCGGCATCGGCTGCACGGTCCTGGACTACGAGGCCCTGCGCGGCATCGAGGACGACAAGCTGCGCCTGTTCTGACCGCTTCAGGCGGCTTTCGCCGCCGCGGCGCCGGCGGTGGGTGGGCCCTCCGTCGCGCTCACCCGCTTCGCGCGCCACGCGCGAGGGACGGCTCGCCGGCGACGTGCCCCTTTGGCTCAAACCGCGGGCCTGCCGGCGGTGCGGGCCGGCGGAACAGGCACGGCCGCGCCATGACGTGCGGGCGGCAGGCCGCCAGAACGCCCCCGGCTCCCCGGCCGGGGGCGTTCCGCGTGCGGGTGCTACGAGATCTGGCCAGGGGCCGGTTCGGGGGCCGGGCCGCTGGCCGAATGGTCCGTCCCGGGGTCCGGGGGCTCGGGGTCCGGGTCGTCGCTGGACGGGGGCGGGTCGCTGGGCTCCGGGTCCTCGGTGGACGGGGGCGGGCTGCTCGGCGGCCTGCTGGAAGACGGCGGCGGGGAGGGCGACTTGGTGGTCGGCTTCCCCGACGGGGAGGTGGTCGGGCGGTCGCTGGGCGAGCTGCTCGGCTCCTCCGAGCCGGTTCCGGAGGGCGAGGCGCTGTCGCTGGGCGTCGGGTCGTCGGGGGTGCCGGTGACGCCGTCCTCGCCCGGGTCGGTGCTGGGCGGGGCGTCGGCGGGCTGCTCGGCGTCCGTGTCGTCGACGGCCTCCTCCTCGGGCACGGTCTGCTCGGTGGTGACCCGGTCGACGGAGGCGGGCTCCTCGTCGTCGCCGTTGATGGCGCCGAGGGTGACGACGGTGCCGAGGACGGCGACGAGCAGGGCACCCGCTCCGGCGGCGACCAGGTTGCGCCGGGCGCCGGTGAGGGCGGCCCGGCCCGGCCTGCCGTCCGTGGCGGCCACGACGGTGTCCTCGGTGCCGCTCCGGCCGGCGGGCGGGCCCGGACGCTGCACCAGGGTCACCCCGGCGGGCGGCGTCGGCCTGGGCATTCCGGCCGGCAGGGTCGCCGGGGCGTCGCGGCGCGGGGGGACGGGCGGCCCGTCGGGGGCCGGGGTGGCGCGTGTCACCGGCACCGTCGCCCCGGAGCGGTCGGCGACCAGCGCGAGGGCGCGGCGGCCCGCGACGGTGCCGCGCTTGTCGGCGAGGGCGCCGCGCAGCGCCACGGCGGCCTCCAGCTCGGCGCGGGCCCGGTCGAGGCGGTTCCGGCAGAGCGCGAGGACGCCCAGCTCGTGGTGGAAGTACGCCTCCTCGGCGACCTCGCCGCAGAGACGGGCGGCCTCCTGGCCGGCGCGCAGCACCCGCTCCCAGGCACCCCAGGCGAGTCCGGCGGCGAGGGCGGGGGCGACGGTGCGGGCGAGCAGCACGGCGGTGGCCTGCCGCGCCGGGTCCTGGCCGCCGACGAGGGCGGTGAGCGCGGCGAGGACCGCGCCGGACTCGGCGGCGGCCCGCTCGGGGGTGACCGAGGGGTGGCCGGTCCACCAGGTGTAGTGCTGGGCGGCGGTGTGGGCCCGCTCGCCCTCGTCGGCGTACCCCTCGGCGGCGAGCTGCTCGGTGACGCCCGCGGCGAGGCGGTAGCGGTTGCCGACCGGCGTGACCAGGCCGCAGTCGAGGAGTTCGGTGAGGGCGGCGTCGGCGTGGGTGTCGCCGATCAGGGCGGGCAGGTGGGCCTGGTGCGGGACCTCGCCGCCGAGCGCGTAGGCGAAACCGAGGGTCTCGCGGGCCGCCTCGCTGAGCCGGGAGGCGAGGAGGGCGGCGGGGGCGGCGCCCTCGGCGACGGTGGGCAGCGGCGCGTCGGCGGAGCCGGACTCCTCGCGGATCAGGTCGCGCTGGTGGAGCAGGGCGCCGGCCTGGACGAACCGCAGCGGCAGCCCCTCGGACTCGAACCAGAGGTCGCCCGCCCAGGACACCTCGTCCTCGCTGAGCGCCCGGCCCGCTCCCTGGGCGAGCAGGGACAGTCCGCCGGAGCGGCCGATGCCGTCGAGGGCGACCTCTTCGACGTGGGCCTCGCCGGGCGCGGGCGCGTCGGGGGTGCAGGCGAGCAGGACGGCGCACTCGGGGGTCGCGGCGAGGAAGGCGTCGAGGGCGGCGCCGCCGAGGTCCGCGTCGTCGATGAGGACCACCGCGCCGATCTCACCGGCGAGTTCGGCGAGCAGGGCGGGGCCGGGGCGGTGCGCGGGCAGCAGGTGGACGGTGGCGCACAGGGCGTGCAGCAGTTCGTCGGCGCTGCGGTGGTGGCCGTCGAGGCGGACCACGCCGTCCGGGGCGAGCCCTTCGCAGCGGGCCGCCACGGCGTCCAGCAGCACGGTGCGGCCGGAGCCGCGGGTGCCGGTGAGGCGGACGGAACGGCCCTGGGCGAGGAGCGAGACGAGGGTGTCGCGTTCGCGGTCGCGTTCCAGCAGCCGGTGGTGGGTGCGGGGGACGCCGGGCGGGGCCGGCGGCCGGCCGGCGGCGGCGAGCGCGGCGCGGTCGTCGGGGGTCCGGCGGACCGGCGGGCTCGGGTGGCGGCCGGGCGGGCAGACCTCGATCTCGCTGCCGTCGACCGGGTTGACGGTGACGAGATGGCCGCCCGCGACGAGTTCGACGGTGCGGACCCGGGGCGGAACGGGCTGGCCGAGGTCGGGGCCGTGCGGCGGGCGGGGCCGCCGCTCGGCGGGGGCCGGCTGCGGGTCGCCGGGTATGCGGTGCGGGTCGCCGCCGTCCCGCTGGTGCGGGTCCCGGTGGTTCGGGTCCATGGCTGAAGCCCCCATAGCGTCGTGCCGTACCGCGTTCCCGGCCGCTCACCCTCCGGTCCGGGGAGCGGGTGCCGCGGCCCCAGGCCGGTGCGGCGCGCCGGGTTCTCCGCTGCCGCCCGGAGACGTGGGGCACCGGACGTGAGGACAGCGGACGGGACCGAACCATAAGCCTTCGGCCAGTATCCAGGAACAGGCGGGGTGGGCCGGGGCCCGGGAGGTCACGGTCTCATGAGGATTGTGCGCTGATCCCTCGGGAACGCCCGGATTGGCCACCTCCGGTTCGGCTCCCCCCTACGCGCGTGCCCCCTCGCCCCTGGTGCCGCTCCCCCGCCGTCGCTCAGGCACGGGGCAGGGAGTCGAGGCCGATGCCGCCCTCGATGGCGAGGATGCGGTGCAGGCGGGTGGCGACCAGGAGTCGTTGCATCTGCGGCGGTACGGAGCGCAGGACCAGGCGGCGTCCGCAGCGGCCTGCGCGGCGGTGGGCGCCCATGATGACGCCGAGCCCGGTCGCGTCCCAGGAGTCGAGGGCGGCGAGGTCGAGGACGAGGTCCCCCGCGCCGTCGTCCACGGCGCCGTGCAGGACCGTCCGGGCGTCCGCCGCGCTGCGGACGTCGAGGCGGCCCCCGACGACCAGCTCGGCGTGGTCGCCCCTGATGTACATATGCGCTCCCCGGGATCGCTGGCGTCGGCTGCGGAGACCGGCTCCGCGGGCGGCTCGGTCAGGGCCGCCGGTGCCCCGGGGTGGCGAAGGGTCCGGCGGACTCCGGGGAGCCGGGTGGGCCTCCGGAGCCGGGTGCCGCCCCGGGTGGGTGGTGTGGTGTCACTGCGTATGTCACTGCAACTGACTGGCTCATGCACACAGAAGTTGCCGCCTGTGAGCGAACCGATACCGAATTCACCCGTGGGGGTGAGGGCGGTGCGCCGCCGTGGCCGGTCCGGCGGAACCCAGGTGCGAGGGTGCCCCGTCCGTGCGGTGGCGGGCATCGCCCTGGGTGGGCGCGGGGGCGCTCCCGCGGCGGTGCGGGCGGGCCCGCGCCGCCGAGGCGCGGGCCCGGCGGAGTCAGTACGAGTAGAAGCCCTCGCCGCTCTTGCGGCCGAGGTCACCGGCGTCGACCATGCGGCGCATCAGCTCCGGCGGCGCGAACTTCTCGTCCTGGGACTCCGTGTAGATGTTCTGGGTGGCGTGCAGCAGGATGTCGACGCCGGTCAGGTCCGCGGTGGTGAGCGGTCCCATGGCGTGGCCGAAGCCCAGCTTGCAGGCGATGTCGATGTCCTCGGCGGTGGCGACGCCCGACTCGTAGAGCTTGGCGGCCTCGACGACCAGGGCGGAGATCAGCCGGGTGGTGACGAAGCCGGCCACGTCGCGGTTGACGACGATGCAGGTCTTGCCGGTGGACTCGGCGAACTCCCGGGCCCTGGCGAGGGTTTCGTCGCTGGTCTTGTAGCCGCGGACCAGTTCGCAGAGCTGCATCATCGGCACCGGCGAGAAGAAGTGCGTACCGACGACGCGCTCCGGCCGCTCGGTGACGGCGGCGATCTTGGTGATCGGGATGGCGGAGGTGTTCGAGGCGAGCACCGCGTCCTCGCGGACCAGCTTGTCGAGGGCGCGGAAGATCTCGTGCTTGACGTCGAGTTGTTCGAAGACCGCCTCGACCACGATGTCGGCGTCGGCGGCGCCTTCGAGGTCGGTGGTGGTGGTGATCCGGCCGAGCGCGGCCTCGGCGTCCTCAGCGGAGAGCTTGCCCTTGGCGACGAACCGGTCGAAGGAGGACTTGATGCCGTCCGTCCCCCGGGTCAGGGCAGCGTCGGTGACGTCGCGCAGGACGACCTCCCAGCCCGCCTGGGCGGAGACCTGAGCGATTCCCGAACCCATGAGTCCGGCTCCGATGACGGCGAGCTTGCGTGCCACGACATCCCCTAACGCACTGTTTGCCTCTGTCTCTTCGGCGGAGAGTAGCGGTCCGGGGCCGCCCGTGGGGCGGTTGGTAACGCGCATCACGTCTCAAGGGGCGGACATCACACGGGCGGGGGACGGACCGGGCACGGCGTGCCGCCCGCCGGCGGGACGGCGTCATTACGCTGGCCGCATGGTCAATCTGACACGCATCTACACGCGCACCGGGGACAAGGGCACCACCGCCCTCGGCGACATGAGCCGCACCGCCAAGACCGATCCGCGCATCGCCGCCTACGCCGACGCCAACGAGGCCAACGCCGCCATCGGCACGGCCCTGGCCCTCGGCGATCTGCCCGAGGACATCGCCAAGGTCCTGCTGCGGGTCCAGAACGACCTGTTCGACGTGGGCGCGGACCTCTCCACGCCGGTGGTCGAGGACCCGGAGTACCCGCCGCTGCGGGTGGAGCAGTCGTACATCGACAAGCTGGAGGCCGACTGCGACACCTACCTCGAACAGGTCGAGAAGCTGCGGTCGTTCATCCTGCCGGGCGGCACTCCGGGCGCGGCCCTGCTCCACCAGGCGTGCACCGTGGTGCGGCGCGCCGAGCGCTCGACGTGGGCGGCGGCCGAGGTCTTCGGCGACACGATGAACCCGCTCGCCGCCACCTACCTCAACCGCCTCTCCGACCTCCTCTTCATCCTGGCCCGGGTGGCCAACAAGGAGGTCGGCGACGTGCTGTGGGTGCCGGGCGGGGAGCGCTGAGGGGGCGCCAGGTCCGAGCCGGGAGCGGGGCCTTTGGCCGGCTGGGGGCCGTCTTCACGTCCCGTGCGGTGTCCGCGGTGGCCGGCGACTGCTCCCGGCGTGCCGGAGGAAGGTCGTCGTGGCGGAGCTGCTCGGGCCTTCGGCCGGTGCGGCGAGAGTGCGTTCCGGGCGCCGTGCGGGACGTGCGGCCACCACCTGCCGGCCGGCGTCCTCGGCGTCCGCCGGGGCGGCGGGCCCCTGCACCCCGCCCCCGTCGGCCCCGCGCTTCGGCTTCTTCGGCCACAGCACGTACGACAGCGCGATCAGCCCGTGGATGAGGACCACTCGCCCGGCCACCGCCTGCCAGGAGGTGAGGGAGGCGGTGCGTCCGGGGTCGCCGACGTACCAGACGCCGGCCTGGAGCAGGGCGGCGGCGACGGCGGCGCCGGCCACGGTGCGCAGCCAGAGCCTCACCTCGTGGCGGGCGCGGGCAGCGCCGAAGCGGGGCGGCTTGACGGGCGGCGGGCCGCCGCCGAGGCGGTGGCGGGCGTGGCCGTCGAGCCAGCGGACGGTGTAGTGGCCGAAGGCGAGGGTGTAGCCGATGTAGAGCGCCGCCAGGCCGTGCTTCCAGTCGGGGGCCGCGCCCGCGCGCAGGTCGAGCACGGTGACGACGAGGAGGACGACCTCCAGCAGCGGTT
Organism: Streptomyces diastaticus subsp. diastaticus; assembly: GCF_011170125.1. Classification (NCBI taxonomy): domain Bacteria; kingdom Bacillati; phylum Actinomycetota; class Actinomycetes; order Kitasatosporales; family Streptomycetaceae; genus Streptomyces; species Streptomyces diastaticus. The sequence continues at coordinate 1,943,559 of NZ_BLLN01000005.1, forward strand.
CGCAGAGCAGCACGGCGGCGCCGGTGCGGGGCATCTTCGCCAGGTAGCGCAGGCCGAGTCCGGCGGCGAGGAGGACCCAGAAGCCCACCTCGCACAGGACGATGAGCGTGACGATCACGGTGGGCTCCCTGGGGCTTCGGCGGGCGGGCCGGACGGCGGAGCGGCCCGTTCTGCCCTTCCATCCTCGGGCGCGGGCGGAGGCGGGGCGTCGTCGCGGCAGACGATCCGGGCCTGCGCCTTTCGATGTAGCGGCGGGCGCCGGAAGGGCCCGGCGGGTCCGCGCGGACGGCCCGGGCGCCGTGTTGGATGGGTACATGGTCCCGCTGCCGCCCCGCCCGCACCGCGACGACGTGCTGATCGCGCTCGCCGGTCTGCTCGGCGGGCTGCTCCTGTGGGCGCTCGGCCTGCACACCCGGATCGCGGCGCCCACCCTCCCGGCCGGCAACGACGCCGCCTGGTCGCTGCTGCCGCTGGCGGCGACGGCCGGCGCGGAGCTGCTGCGCCGGACGTGGACGGGGTGGGCGCTGGCGGTGGGCACGGTCGCGCTGGTCGCCGACCAGTTCACGGTGGGCTCGCTGGCGACCGTGATCATGTACACGGACCTGGTCTACGCGGCGGTGCTCTACGGCCCGCCCGCCCGCGCCCGGCGGCTGCCCGCCGCGACCGGCCTGGTCACGGTGGCGGTGACGCTGGCCGTGCTGGCCTGGTTCCGGCAGCCGCAGGCACTGCTGGTCGGCGTGGTGGTCGGCGTGGTGTCCTTCGGCCCGGCGACCACCGGGGCGATGCTGCGCAACCACCGGGAGGCGGCGGCCGCGGCCCGGCTCCGCGCCGAGCAGACGGCGCTGCTGGCCGAGATGGACCGGGTGCAGGCGGTCACCGACGAACGGGCCCGGATGGCGAGGGAGTTGCACGACCTGGTGGCGGGCCACCTCTCGGCCATCGCGATCCACTCCACGGCGGCGCTCTCCCTGGACGACGAGGCCACCACCCGGCGGGCGCTCGGGGTGATCCGCGAGAACAGCGTCGACGGCCTGGCCGAGATGCGGCGGCTGATCGAGGTGCTGCGCGCCGAGGGCGATCCGGACGCCCCCTCGGTGCCGCCCACCCTGGACGGGCTGGGCACCCTGGTGGAACAGGCCCGCGCCAACGGCCTGGACGTACGGCGCTTCACCCCTCCCCCGGCCGGCCCGCCGCTGCCGGCGCCGGTCGGGCTCGCCGCGTACCGGATCGTGCAGGAGTCGCTGACCAACGCGCTCAAGCACGGCGCCCCCGGACCGGTCGACGCCGTGCTGGACCGGTCGGAGGGGACGTTGACGGTACGGGTCCGCTCGCCGCTCGGAAGGGACGCCGGGCCGCGGGCACCGGGGTCGGGGGCGGGGCTGGTGGGGATGCGGGAGCGGGCGGAGTTGCTGGGCGGCGGCTTCTCGGCGGGGCCGGTGGGCGAGGCGGGGCCGGGTGGCGGGCGCCGGTGGGAGGTCAGGGCGGTGCTGCCGCTGGGCGAGGGGCACGGCCGCTTCCCGGGGGCGGGCTCCGGCCCGGGGGACATCGACGACGAGCGGGAGGGGTGAGGCGCGGTGGTGATCCGCGTGGTGGTGGCGGAGGACCAGTCGGCGGTGCGGGCCGGGCTGGTGCTGATCCTGGGCAGCGCGCCGGACATCGAGGTGGCCGGTGAGGCGGCCGACGGCGAGGAGGCGGTGCGGCTCGCCGAGGAGCTGCGCCCGGACGTGGTCCTGATGGACGTGCAGATGCCGCGGCTGGACGGGGTGTCGGCGACGCGGCGGGTGGTGGCGGGCGGCTGGGCCGACGTGCTGGTGCTGACCACCTTCGACCTGGACGAGTACGTCTTCGGCGCGCTGCGGGCGGGTGCTTCCGGTTTCCTGCTGAAGGACACCGACGCCCCGGCGCTGCTGGCGGGGGTGCGCACGGTCGCCGCGGGCGAGGGCATGATCGCTCCGGCGGTGACGCGGCGGCTGATCGCCGCCTTCGCCGCCGGCCGCGCACCGCGCCCCGCGGGGGCCGAGCCGCCGGAGCTGGCCGCCCTCACCCGGCGCGAGCGCGAGGTGCTCGGCTGCCTGGGCGAGGGGCTGTCCAACGCGCAGATCGCCGCGCGGCTCAAGATGGCGGAGGCGACGGCCAAGACCCACGTGAGCCGGGTCCTGGGCAAGCTGGAACTGCGCAGCCGCGCCCAGGCGGCCCTGCTGGCCAAGGAGTTGGGCCTGTGACCAGAGGCGGGTCCGGCACGCGACCGACACCCCGCCCCCTCGGCGGAGACACAACCCCCGCTTGATCCACACCTCTTGACCACTGGTCCAGACCTTTCTACTCTCGCCCCACTGCGGGTGGGCACATCAGGCCATCGGTGCTCACGGATGTCGCAGCTCCCCACCTCCGTATGCCCGGACCTCCTTGAGGAGTACGCCTTGAGATCGGCCCACCCCGCGAACGACGGCTCCAGCAGCCGCCGCAGACCCCTCCGGCGGCTGAGCAGACGCGGCCTCGCCGCCCTCACCGGCCTGGCGATCCCCTTCGCCGGCCTGGTCGGCCTCGCCGCCCCCAGCCAGGCGGCCGACGCGCCGAGCGCCTCGTACACCAGGACGCAGGACTGGGGCACGGGCTTCCAGGCCCGGTGGACGGTGCAGAACACCGGTGACGCCCCGATCAGCGACTGGACGCTGGAGTGGGAGTTCCCCTCCGGCACCGAGGTGACCCTGCCCTGGGAGGCGGAGGTCAGCAACGACGGGAACCACTGGACCGCCAGGAGCCGCCCGTGGAACGGCGCCCTCGCCCCGGGCGCCTCCACCACCTTCGGATTCAACGGCACCGGCGACGGCGCCCCGACCGGCTGCAAGCTCAACGGCGTCCCCTGCGAGGCTGCCGAGCAGCCGGAGGACACCCCGCCCACCGCGCCGGGCACCCCGGCCGTCGGCAAGGTCACCAGGAACGCGGCCACGATCTCCTGGGAGGCGGCCACCGACGACCGGGGGATAAGGAACTACGAGGTGCTGCGCAACGGCAGCAAGGTCGCCACCGTGACCGGCCGCACCTTCACCGACCACGGCCTGGCGCCCGGCACCGACTACTCGTACACCGTCCGGGCCCGCGACACCGCGAAGCAGACCGGCCCCTTCGGCGGCGCCGCCAAGGTGCGCACCAAGGGGAAGGCGGCCCCCGCTCCGAAGTCGCCGATCACCCTCGGCTACTTCACCGAGTGGGGCATCTACGACAAGGACTACCAGGTCAGGGACTTGGTGACGTCCGGCTCCGCCGAGAAGATCACCCACATCAACTACGCCTTCGGGGACGTCCAGGACGGCAAGTGCGTCGCCGGCGACACCGAGGCGGCCTACGGCAAGGTGTTCACCGCCGAGGAGGCCGTGGACGGCGTCGCCGACCGCGCGGACCAGCCGCTGCACGGCAACTTCAACCAGCTCCGCAAGCTCAAGGCCGAGTTCCCGCACATCAAGGTGTTGTGGTCGTTCGGCGGCTGGAGCTGGTCCGGCGGCTTCGGCGAGGCCGTCAAGGACCCCGCGGCCTTCGCCGCGTCCTGCCACGACCTGGTGGAGGACCCGCGCTGGGCCGACGTCTTCGACGGCATCGACCTCGACTGGGAGTACCCGGGCGCCTGCGGACTGACCTGCGACGACTCCCCGCACGAGGCGCTGGCCGACATGATGCGGGCGATGCGTGCCGCGTTCGGCACCGACCTGCTGGCGGCGGCCATCGCGGCCGACGCCTCCGAGGGCGGCAAGCTCGACCGGGCCGACTACGCGGGCGCCGCCCAGTACGTCGACTGGTACAACGTGATGACCTACGACTACTTCGGCGCCTGGGCGGCCGAGGGGCCGACCGCGCCCCACTCGGCGCTCACCCCCTACCCCGGCATCCCGGGCGAGCGGAACACCTCCTCCGCCACCATCGCCAAGCTGCGGGCCGACGGCGTCCCGGCCGAGAAGCTGCTGCTCGGCATCGGCGCGTACGGCCGCGGCTGGACCGGCGTCACCCAGGACGCCCCGGGCGGCACCGCCACCGGCCCCGCCGCCGGCACCTACGAGGCGGGCAACGAGGACTACCGGGTGCTGGCCGAGAAGTGCCCGGCCACCGGCACCGTCGGCGGCACGGCGTACGCCAGGTGCGGCGAGGACTGGTGGAGTTACGACACCCCCGAGACGGTGGCCGGCAAGATGGCCTGGGCGCGGGAGCAGCGGCTGGGCGGCGCCTTCCTCTGGGAGTTCAGCGGCGACGGCGCCAAGGGCGACCTGTTCGCCGCCATGTACGAGGGACTGCGCTGACCACACGGGCGTACGCCCGGGACTGACCCTCTTTCACGGCCGTCCGCCGCGGCACCGGACCTCCGGTCGCCGCGGCGGGCGGCCGTGGCCGCGCGCGCCCCGTTCCGCGCGCCAGGCCGCTTCCGGCCGAACTTTCCTCTGGTCCAGACCTCTTGACCTCTGGTCCAGACCTTTCTACTCTCGCCCCACTGCGGTGGGCACACCAGGTCGTCGGTGCTCACGGGCGTCGCAGGGTTCCACCCCCATACGTCCGAACCTCTTGAGGAGTACGCCTTGAGTACGGTTTCCCCCAGCACCGACGGCTCCCGCAGCCGTCCCAGAGCCCTCCACCGCTTCCTCAGACGCGCGCTCGCCGTGCTCGTCGGCCTCGCGGTGCCGTTCACCGGCATGGTCGGCCTCGCTGCCCCCACCCAGGCCGCCGAGGCCGCCGCCGACCCCAGCGCCTCCTACACCAGGACGCAGGACTGGGGCAGCGGCTTCGAGGGGAAGTGGACGGTGAAGAACACCGGCACGGCCCCGCTGAACGGATGGACCCTGGAGTGGGACTTCCCCGCCGGCACCAAGGTGACCTCGGCCTGGGACGCCGACGTCACCAACAACGGTGACCACTGGACCGCCAAGAACAAGAGCTGGGCGGGGAGCCTCGCCCCCGGCGCCTCGGTCAGCTTCGGCTTCAACGGCACCGGCCCCGGCACCCCCTCGGGCTGCAAGCTCAACGGCGCCTCCTGCGACGGCGGCAGCGTCCCCGGCGACACCCCGCCCACCGCGCCCGGCACCCCCACCGCCTCCGACGTCACCGAGAGCTCGGTGAAGCTCTCCTGGAAGGCGGCCACCGACGACAAGGGCGTGAAGAACTACGACGTCCTGCGCGACGGCGCCAAGGTCGCCACCGTCACCGCCACCACCTGGACCGACCAGGGCCTGACCGCCGGCACCGACTACTCCTACTCGGTCCAGGCCCGCGACACCGCCGACCAGACCGGACCGGTCAGCGCCCCCGTCAAGGTCACCACCCGCGGCGAGGGCCCCGGACCGGGCCCCGGCCCCGGTGAGAAGATCAACCTCGGCTACTTCACCGAGTGGGGCGTCTACGGACGCAACTACCACGTCAAGAACCTGGTCACCTCCGGCTCCGCCGAGAAGATCACCCACATCAACTACTCCTTCGGCAACGTCCAGGGGGGCAAGTGCACCATCGGTGACAGCTTCGCCGCCTACGACAAGGCCTACACCGCCGCCGAGTCGGTGGACGGCGTCGCCGACACCTGGGACCAGCCGCTGCGCGGCAACTTCAACCAGCTCCGCAAGCTCAAGGCCAAGTACCCGCACATCAAGGTCCTCTGGTCCTTCGGCGGCTGGACCTGGTCCGGCGGCTTCACCGACGCGGTGAAGAACCCGGCGGCCTTCGCCAAGTCCTGCCACGACCTGGTCGAGGACCCGCGCTGGGCCGACGTCTTCGACGGCATCGACCTCGACTGGGAGTACCCCAACGCCTGCGGGCTGAGCTGCGACAGCTCCGGCCCGGCCGCGCTGACGGACATGGTCCGCGCGATGCGCGCCCAGTTCGGCTCCGACCTGGTCACCGCCGCCATCACCGCCGACGCCAGTTCCGGCGGCAAGCTCGACGCCGCCGACTACGCGGGCGCCGCCCAGTACTTCGACTGGTACAACGTGATGACGTACGACTTCTTCGGTGCCTGGGACAAGACCGGGCCGACCGCGCCGCACTCGGCCCTGACCTCCTACACCGGCATACCCAAGGCCGACTTCACCTCGGCGGCCGCCATCGCCAAGCTCAAGGCGAAGGGCGTCCCGGCGAGCAAACTGCTCCTCGGCATCGGCTTCTACGGCCGCGGCTGGACCGGCGTCACCCAGGACGCCCCGGGCGGCACCGCCACCGGCCCGGCCACCGGCACCTACGAGGCGGGCATCGAGGACTACAAGGTCCTCAAGAACACCTGCCCCGCCACCGGCACCGTCGGGGGCACCTCCTACGCCAAGTGCGGCAGCGACTGGTGGAGCTACGACACCCCCGCCACCGTGAAGACCAAGATGACCTGGGCCAAGGACCAGGGCCTCGGCGGTGCCTTCTTCTGGGAGTTCAGCGGCGACACCGCCAACGGCGAACTGGTCTCCGCGATCGACTCCGGCCTGCGCTGACCGGGAGCCCCGCGGGCCGGCGCCCCGCCTGCTCCCCCGCACCACCTCCCCCGGACGCCGGGGGGACGGGAACGCCCCCCGTCCCCCCGGCTCTTCTCGTACCCGGCGCCTGTCCCCGGGCATGAAAAAAGCCCCTCCCCGCGAGGGAAGGGCCGCCGTGTCGCACCCACCAGGGCCGTCCGGTCAGGGTCCCGCTCAGGCCACGTTGACCCGCTGCCCCGGAGGCGCCGCCTCCAGCCAGGCCAGGAACCCGGTCAGGGCGTCCTCGCTCATCGCCAGCTCCAGGCGTACGCCGCGATGGCGGCAGCCGAGCACGAGCGCGTCGGAGAGGAGCGCCAGCTCCTCCTCGCCCTCGGGAGCACGCCGGTCGACCACCTCGATCGCCGAACGCTCCAGCATCCGTTTGGGACGCGGAGAGTACGAGAAGACCCGGTACCACTCGACGCGGTCCCCGTTGTAGCGGGCCACCCCGTACTGCCAGCCCTTGCCGCTCGAGTCGCCCTTGTCGGGGGCGTCCCAGCGCAGCGAGCAGTCGAACGTGCCGCCCGACCGCTGGATCAGGCGGCGCCGCAGTCCGAAGACCAACAGCCCCAGGGTGACGAGCACGATCACCAGTCCGCAGACAAGCAGAGCGAGGAGCATCGGCACCGACCTCCTCGTCTTCCGTAGCGGAACTCGTTTCTCACCTGCATCGCCTCAGCCGCGGCACGGTCCGGAGACTTCCGGACCGTGCCGCGGCTGAGGCGCGTCGTCGACTTCAGCGCCCGGTCAGCGCGAGGCCACCGCCCGCAGGCGGACGTCGGCACGGCGATGGGCGGCCTCGTCGGCCTCCGCCTTCGCACGCTCCAGCGCCCGCTCCGCACGCTCGACGTCGATCTCGCCGGACAGCTCGGCAATCTCCGCCAGCACCGACAGCTTGTCGTCGGCGAAGGACAGGAAACCACCGTGCACCGCGGCCGCGACGGTCTTGCCGTCGGCGGTGCGGATGGTCACGGGGCCCGATTCCAGCACACCCAGCAGCGGCTGGTGACCGGGCATGATGCCGACGTCGCCGGTGGTCAGACGTGCCACGACCAGGGTGGCCTCGCCGGACCAGACGCTGCGGTCCGCGGCGACCAGCTCGACATGCAGCTCAGCAGCCAAGAGGGGCTCCTCGGGTCACCACCCGGCGGGTCGGCCGGGTGTTGGGACGAATTCTAGTGGGCTCCGGACGGAGGCCGGCGGCCGCCCCGCGAGGGGCGGGCCGCGGCCCTCCGTCCGGTCGGGTCGAGGGGCCGGTCACCCGGCCCGCCGACTTCAGGAGACGCCCAGCTCCTTGGCGTTGGCCTTCAGGTCCTCGATGCCACCGCAGAGGAAGAACGCCTGCTCGGGGAAGTGGTCGTACTCGCCGTCGCAGATCGCGTTGAACGCGGCGATCGACTCGTCGAGCGGCACGTCCGAACCGTCCACGCCGGTGAACTGCTTGGCGACGTGGGTGTTCTGCGAGAGGAAGCGCTCGACACGGCGGGCACGCGTGACGACCAGCTTGTCCTCCTCGCCCAGCTCGTCCATGCCGAGGATGGCGATGATGTCCTGGAGGTCCTTGTACTTCTGGAGGATCCCCTTGACGCGCATCGCGGCCTCGTAGTGGTCCTTCGCGATGTACCGCGGGTCCAGGATGCGGGACGTCGAGTCCAGCGGGTCCACCGCCGGGTAGATGCCCTTCTCCGAGATCGGGCGCGACAGCACGGTCGTCGCGTCCAGGTGGGCGAAGGTGGTGGCCGGGGCCGGGTCGGTCAGGTCGTCCGCGGGGACGTAGATCGCCTGCATCGAGGTGATCGAGTGACCGCGCGTCGAGGTGATGCGCTCCTGGAGGAGGCCCATCTCGTCGGCCAGGTTCGGCTGGTAACCCACGGCGGACGGCATACGGCCGAGCAGCGTGGAGACCTCGGAACCGGCCTGCGTGAAGCGGAAGATGTTGTCGATGAAGAACAGCACGTCCTGCTTCTGGACGTCGCGGAAGTACTCGGCCATGGTGAGGCCGGCCAGCGCGACGCGCAGACGGGTGCCCGGGGGCTCGTCCATCTGGCCGAAGACCAGCGCGGTCTTGTCGATGACGCCGGACTCCGCCATCTCCTCGATGAGGTCGTTGCCCTCACGGGTACGCTCACCGACGCCCGCGAACACCGACACACCGTCGTGGTTGTTGGCGACGCGGTAGATCATTTCCTGGATCAGCACGGTCTTGCCGACACCGGCACCGCCAAACAGACCGATCTTGCCGCCCTTGACGTACGGGGTCAGCAGGTCGATGACCTTGATGCCGGTCTCGAACATCTCGGTCTTCGACTCGAGCTGGTCGAAGTTGGGCGCCTTGCGGTGGATCGCCCAGCGCTCGCCGACGTTGGCGTTCTCCTCGGGCTTGTTCAGCACCTCGCCGAGGGTGTTGAACACCTTGCCCTTGGTGAAGTCGCCGACCGGGACGGTGATGCCCTCGCCCGTGTCGGTCACCGGGGCCTGGCGGACCAGGCCGTCGGTGGGCTGCATCGAGATGGCGCGGACCAGGCCGTCACCCAGGTGCTGGGCGACCTCGAGGGTCAGCGTCTTGAGCGCGCCGTCCTGGGCCGGGTCGGCGACCTCGACGGTCAGCGCGTTGTAGATCTCCGGCATGGCGTCGACGGGGAACTCCACGTCGACGACCGGGCCGATCACCCGGGCGACGCGGCCCGTGGCAACGGCCGTCTCAACAGTGGTGGTCATTACTTGTCACTCCCCGCGTTCGCGTCGGCCAGCGCACTGGAGCCACCGACGATCTCGCTGATTTCCTGGGTGATTTCGGCCTGGCGGGCCGCGTTGGCAAGGCGGGAGAGCGTGTTGATCAGCTCTCCGGCGTTGTCGGTCGCCGACTTCATCGCGCGGCGCGTGGCGGCGTGCTTGGAGGCAGCCGACTGGAGCAGCGCGTTGTAGATACGGCTCTCGACGTAGCGGGGCAGCAGGGCGTCGAGGACGTCCTCCGCCGACGGCTCGAACTCGAAGAGCGGCTTGGCGTCGCCCTTCGTCCCCGACTCCGCGGCGACCTCGTCGAGGGCGAGCGGGAGCAGGCGGTCGTCGATCGGCGTCTGCGTCATCATCGAGACGAACTCGGTGAAGACGATGTGGAGCTCGTCCACACCACCCTCGGCCGTCTCCTTCTCGATGGCCGCGATCAGCGGCGCGGCGACCGCCTTGGCGTCCGCGTAGGAGGGCTCGTCCGTGAAGCCCGTCCACGAGTCCGTCACGGTCCGCTCGCGGAAGGCGTAGTGGGCCATGCCACGGCGGCCGACGATGTACGTGTCGACCTCCTTGCCCTCCTTCTCCAGCCGGTCCGTGAGCAGCTCCGCCGCCTTGATGGCGCTGGAGTTGAACGCGCCGGCCAGACCGCGGTCGCTGGTGAGCAGCAGCACCGCGGCACGGGTCGGCTTCTCCACCTCACTGGTCAGCGGGTGGTCGGCGCTCGCCCCGGCCGACACGGCGGTCACCGCGCGGGTGAGTTCCGTCGCGTACGGCATGGAGGCGGTCACCTTGCGCTGTGCCTTGATGATGCGCGAGGCGGCGATCATCTCCATCGCCCTGGTGATCTTCTTCGTCGCGGTGACGGACCGGATGCGACGCTTGTAGACCCGGAGCTGCGCTCCCATGAGTCAGGTCCCTTCCGTCGTCACTTGGCCGCGGTCGTCGGAGCGTCCTCGCCAAGAAGCGTGCCGTCCGAGGTCTCGAACTGCTTCTTGAACGCGGCGATGGCGTCGCCGACCGCCACGAGGGTGTCGTCCGACATCTTGCCGCCCTCCTTGATGGAGGTCATGAGGCCCTGCTCCTGGCGGTGCAGGTAGTCGAGGAGCTCGCGCTCGAAGCGGCGCACGTCCTCGACCGGCACGTCGTCCATCTTGCCGGTGGTACCGGCCCAGACGGAGACGACCTGGTCCTCGGTGGGCATCGGCTGGTACTGGTCCTGCTTGAGCAGTTCCACCAGACGCTGACCGCGGGCGAGCTGCTGCTTGGACGCGGCGTCCAGGTCCGAGCCGAAGGTCGCGAAGGCCTCCATCTCACGGAACTGGGCGAGGTCCAGACGCAGTCGGCCGGAGACCTGCTTCATCGCCTTGTGCTGGGCGGAACCACCCACGCGGGAGACGGAGATACCGACGTTCAGGGCCGGACGCTGGCCGGCGTTGAACAGGTCGGACTCCAGGAAGCACTGGCCGTCGGTGATGGAGATGACGTTGGTCGGGATGAACGCCGAGACGTCGTTCGCCTTGGTCTCGACGATCGGCAGACCGGTCATCGAGCCCGCGCCCATGTCGTCGGAGAGCTTGGCGCAGCGCTCCAGCAGACGGGAGTGGACGTAGAAGACGTCACCGGGGTACGCCTCGCGGCCCGGCGGGCGGCGCAGCAGCAGGGAGACGGCGCGGTAGGCGTCGGCCTGCTTCGAGAGGTCGTCGAAGATGATGAGGACGTGCTTGCCCTCGTACATCCACTGCTGGCCGATGGCCGAACCGGTGTAGGGCGCCAGGTACTTGAAGCCGGCCGGGTCGGACGCCGGGGCGGCGACGATGGTCGTGTACTCCAGCGCGCCGGCCTCTTCCAGGGCGCCGCGCACGGAGGCGACGGTCGAGCCCTTCTGGCCGATGGCGACGTAGATGCAGCGGACCTGCTTGTTCACGTCGCCCGAGCGCCAGTTGTCGCGCTGGTTGATGATCGTGTCGACGGCCAGCGCGGTCTTGCCGGTCTGCCGGTCACCGATGATCAGCTGGCGCTGACCGCGGCCGATCGGCGTCATGGCGTCGACGGCCTTGTAGCCGGTCTCCATCGGCTCGTGCACCGACTTGCGCTGCATGACCGTCGGGGCCTGCAGCTCGAGGGCGCGGCGACCGGTGGACTCGATCTCGCCGAGGCCGTCGATCGGCTGCCCGAGCGGGTCGACCACGCGGCCGAGGTAACCCTCGCCCACGGGCACGGAGAGGACCTCACCGGTACGGGTGACCGGCTGCCCCTCCTCGACACCGCTGAACTCGCCGAGGACGATGGCACCGATCTCGCGCTCCTCGAGGTTGAGGGCGAGACCGAGGGTGCCGTCCTCGAACTTGAGCAGCTCGTTGGCCATGGCCGAGGGAAGACCCTCGACCTTGGCGATACCGTCGCCGGCGACGGTGACCGTACCGACCTCCTCGCGCGAGGCCGCGTCCGGCTTGTACGCCTGGACAAAGTTCTCCAGCGCGTCCCGGATCTCCTCCGGCCGGATCGTGAGCTCCGCCATCTGGGTTCCCTGCTCTCCTTGTTGGGCCCGAAGTTCTTAGGGGGATCTGGGGGCTCCCCCAGAAACTCTGCATCTCTGCACGGCCCAACTCGGGCCGTTGATCTTGCTTCTGTTCTCTGACCGGGTACGTCCGGCGTCAGCCGGCCATCCGCCGACTCGCCTCGTCGAGACGGTCCGCGATGGAGCCGTTGATGACCTCGTCACCGACGTGGACCTTGATGCCGCCGACGACGGCGGGGTCCACCTCCAGGTTGAGGTGCATCGGGCGGCCGTAGAGCTTGGCCAGGGACGCGCCCAGGCGCTGCTTCTGCGGCTCGCTCAGCGGCACCGCCGAGGTCACCGTGGCGACCATCCGCCCGCGGCGCGCGGCGGCCAGCCGGGACAGGGACTCGAGTCCCTCTTCCAGGCTACGGCCACGCGGCCGGGTGACGAGCCGGGTGATCAGCCGGACCGTGACCTTGTCGGCACGGGTGCCGAGAAGGGAGTCCAGCAGCCCGGCCTTGGCGGCGTCCGAGGCGGCGGTGTCCGTGAGGGCGGCCCGCAGCGCGCTGTTGGAAGAGACGATCCGGGAGAACCGGAACACCTCGTCCTCCACGCTGTCGAGGGCGCCACGGCGCTGGGCCTCGGTGAGGTCGGCGTCGGCGGCCAGCTCCTCCAGGGCGTCCACCAGGTCGCGCGAACGCGACCAGCGGGTGCGCACCATGCCGGCCACCAGGTCGGCGGTGGTACCGCTGACCTGGCCGCCGAGGAGGCGCTCGACGAGCTGGGCCTTGGCCGCGCCCTCCTGCGCCGGGTCGGTGAGAACCCGGCGCAGCGAGACCTCGCGGTGGAGCAGCGCGGTGACGTCGGCCAGCTCGGCGGCGAGCGAGCCGGCGTCGACGGACGGGGTGTCCGTCAGCGCGTCGAGACGCTCACGTGCGGCAGCCAGTGCCTCTCGGCTCGCTCCGTTCATCGCGTGGCCTCGGCCTTCGTCGCGGCGTCGTCCAGTCCGTCGAGGAACCGGTCGATGGTGCGGCTCTGGCGGGCGTGCTCCTCCAGCGACTCACCGACGATCTTGCCGGCGAGCTCGGTGGCGAGCTGGCCCACGTCCTGCCGCAGCGACTGCGCGGCAGCCTTGCGGTCGGCCTCGATCTGCGTGTGACCGGCGGCGATGATCTCCTCGCGCTGGCGCTGGCCTTCCGCGCGCATCTCGGCGATGAGCGTGGCGCCCTGCTCCTGTGCCTCGGAGCGCAGCCGCGCCGCCTCGTGGCGGGCCTCGGCGAGCTGTGCCTTGTACTGCTCCAGCACGCTCTGGGCCTCGACCTGAGCCGCCTCGGCCTCCTCGATGCCACCGACGATCTTGTCGTGGCGCTCGTCCAGGACCTTGTTGATGCTCGGAAGCAGCTTCTTGGCGAAGACGAAGAAGATGATGGCGAAGCAGAGCAGGCCGATGACGACCTCGGGCCAGACCGGGAGCAGAGGGTTCTGCGGTTCCTCGGCAGCCAGGTACATCATGGTGGACCTTTCTGTCTTGATCGGGCTTTAGGACCGAACCGCCACTTAGCTGAGGATGAACGGAACGACGAAGCCGATGAGGGCGAGGGCCTCGACGACGGCGAAGCCGAGCAGCATGTTCTGACGGATCAGGCCGGCGGCCTCGGGCTGGCGGGCCATGGCCTGGACGCCGTTGCCGAAGATGATGCCGACGCCGACGCCGGGGCCGATCGCGGCGAGGCCGTAGCCGATGGTGCCGATGTTGCCGGTGACGGCCGCGAGGGTCTCAAAAGCAGCAGACATGTCCGTGGTTCCTTCTCTTAATGGGCCGGTGGGAGGTCTTTTCCACCGGACGTCTTAGGGGTGGTGGAGGTGGCTTCGGTCGCTCAGTGCGCTTCTTCGAGCGCCTGGGACAGGTAGGTCGCGGTCAGCACGGTGAACACGTAGGCCTGGAGCGCCTGGATGAACATCTCGAAGACGGTCAGGACCAGGGTCAGCGCGAACGACGCGGTGGCGTAGACCGTGCCGAGCAGGGTACCGAGCATGTACCACGTGGCGATCGTGAAGATCAGGATCAGGATGTGACCCGCGAACATGTTCGCGAAGAGCCGGACCGCCAGGGTGAAGGGACGAACGAAGATGTTCGACACGAACTCGATCGGCGTCAGGATGACGTAGATCGGCTTGGGCAGGCCGCTGGGCACGCAGAGGTTGCGGATGCCACCGACGAAACCGTTCGTCTTGAAGGTCACCGTCATGTAGACGATCCACACCATGAGGGCGAGACCGACCGGGAAGGCGATGACCGAGTTGACCGGGAACTGCGCCAGCGGGATCAGCGCCCACAGGTTCAGGATCCAGACGAAGAAGAAGAGGGAGACCAGGAAGGGGACGAAGGGCTCGCCCTTCTTGCCGATCGTCTCCCGGGCGATGCCGCTCCGGACGAAGTCGTACAGGATCTCCGCGACCATCTGGAACTTGCCCGGCACCAGCTTCGGCTTCGCGAACGCCGCCCAGAAGAAGGCGAGGATGACCACCGTGCCGATCAGGGCCAGCAGCATCGGCTTGTTGAAGTCGACCGGCCCGACGCTGAAGATCGGGTCGAACAAGAACGACCACACGCTCGGAGCCGGGAAACCGCAATCCTTGAAGAGGTGGCAGTCGGTCTCGAAGGCGAGCAACTGGTCACTACTCACCGCGAGCTCCTTCGATATGACGCATAGGTACGGCTTCCTCGATGTGTCGGCGTGGGACAGGACCACATGGCGGCACTGGACTGGGTGTCGCGGGAGGACGGAGCGTCCGGCGTGACGGCACTGGGCCCCGAAAAGACGTGGGCTGGATCAGGTGTCGTCCCGCACAACACCCGCTGCTCCGCACGAATCGCTCTCGGCGACGGACGATAGCAGCCTTCGGGTGCGGACTTTATCCGGCCCCTACTTACGGGGGCCGGCTCCATCGCGCCCATCAGCGACGCTCCGGCCCGGCCGGGGCGTCCTCTGATTCGGTCTCGACGTACAGGGTCTTGACGCGGGTGTGCGCCCACGCCTGTCCGGCGATCCACACGAGCACGCAGGCGAGCATCGTGAGGCCGAACACCCGTCCGTCCATGAACGTCGCGTCACGGAAGACCGCGAGCAGGATCGCCATCACCAGGATCTGGGTCGTGTAGACCAGCAGTCCGGCAGCCATGAACAGCTCCGACCACCGTCGTCCGATCACACTCATCGCCTTCAGCCCCACACCGAAGAAGGCGAGGGTGAGGACGGTGCCGACGGCGCCCCCGATGGCACCCTGCGCCCCCACCGTGATGCCGCCGATGAGGGTGCCCAGCAGTCCGGCACCGAATGACGGGATCGCGGCGCCGCGCAGAATTCGGGCGTCGTTCGACAGCATGAGTGGATCTCCAGCAGGTGACAGAGAGAGACGGACCTGAGGGCGTACCGAGCGTAGACGGAGCGCTGAGCGCTCCGGACCCGACCCGTCACTTGCGGGCCGCTCACCCTCAAGGTCGAGCTCTCGTGAACGGTATCACAAGCTTTTTGATGAGTCTTTTACTCGGCAGGTGTGCCACCTGTCACACGTGAGGGGTAACCCGCGCGTATGTGCGCGACGCGTGGCACATTGCCTGGTAATGCGCATTTTGCCTGTTCGGGTGTGCGAGAACGGACCCGCCCCGGCGGCGCCGGGACCACGGCGCGGGCGTCACGTACGCGAGCTGTCGGCCTTCTCGCGGCCGCCGTCACCCCGTGGACCGAAGCGCGAGCGCTCACCGACGGCCGTCGCACCGTTCGCACCTGCGACGCCCACGGTCACCCGCGCCGGCGGCTCGGTCCCCTCGGCGCCGGGATCGCCCTCCGTGACGCCCCCCTCCTGCCGGGGACCGGCCGAGATCCGGCGCCGGTAGCGCGGCGGCACGAAGGCCTCCGCCCAGCGCGGGGCACGCGGCGTGAAGCGCGGCAGCAGGAGCAGGACCAGGCCCACCGCGCTCAGCGCGGCCACACCCAACGCCACCCACATCGACGCCTCGTTGACCGAGTAGGCGAGCGCCCCGAAGGCGATCAGCGCCGACCAGAAGTACATGATCAGCACGGCCCGGCTGTGCGAGTGGCCGATCTCCAGCAGCCGGTGGTGCAGATGCCCCCGGTCGGCGGCGAACGGCGACTGGCCCCGCCAGGTCCGCCGGACGACGGCCAGGACCAGGTCGGCCGCGGGCACCGCGATGATGGTCAGCGGCAGCAGCAGCGGCATGTAGACCGGCACCGTCTGGTGCACCGCCGCCTTCTCCGAACCGGCGAACAGGCCCATGGCGTCGGGGTCGACCTGGCCGGTGATGGAGATGGCCCCGGCCGCCAGGACCAGGCCGATCAGCATGGAGCCGGAGTCGCCCATGAAGATCCGCGCGGGGTGCATGTTGTGCGGCAGGAAGCCCACGCACATGCCCATCAGCAGGGCCGCGAAGAGCGCGGCGGGCGCCGCCGCCTCCAGGCCGTAGCCGTACCAGATGCGGTAGGCGTGCATGAAGAAGGCGGTGGCCGCGATGCAGACCATGCCGGCGGCGAGGCCGTCGAGGCCGTCCACGAAGTTCACCGCGTTGATGGTGATGAGGACCAGGGCGATGGTCAGCAGATTGCCCTGCCAGCTCGTCAGCAGCACCTGCCCGACGCCCGGCACGGGCAGCCACAGCATGGTCAGCCCCTGCATCACCATCACCCCGGCGGCGATGAGCTGACCACCGAGCTTGACCAGGGCGTCGATCTCGAACTTGTCGTCCAGGACCCCGATCAGCCAGATCAGGGCGGCGCCGGAGAGCAGCGCGCGCGGCTCGTTGGAGTCGAACGCCTCGCTCAGATTGGTCAGGTGGTCCGCGACCAGCAGCCCGGCGCACAGTCCGAAGAACATCGCGATCCCACCGAGCCGCGGCGTGGGCTCCCGGTGGACGTCACGGGCCCTGATCTCCGGCATGGCACCGGCCACGATCGCGAATTTCCGCACCGGCCCCGTCAACAGATACGTCACCGCAGCCGTGATGCAGAGCGTCAGCAGGTATTCACGCACGGGCTTCCCCACAAAAATCGCTGGCCATCCAGGCCCACACCCTAGCTTCGGGTGCATGCCCGCCGGGACTTTCGGGTAGCGACGTAGTTTGCCCGCTGCCGGTTCCCGGCCGTTCCGTCACGCGCGTCCGCGCCCCTTCTCCCCCGGTACGCCCTTCGGCTGCGGGACCGGGCTCCCCCGGCCGCCTACCCCGGATCCCCGGAGAGGCGACCCGCGGGTCCGTCCGGCCCTGGCGGCGCCGGGCGGCGCCTGGCGGGCCGCTCTCGCGCCCTCTCAGCCGCTGGGCCGGCCGACGCCTGTCAGCGCCGTCAGCACCGGCTCCAGGGCCACCTGGATCTCCTCGCCGACCGCCTGGAAGAACGGCATGGGCGCCCCGTACGGATCGAGCACCTCGTCGGCCTCCACCGAGGGCGCCAGCAGCCAGCCCCGCAGCGCCGCGGCCGCCTGGACCAGGGCCCGCGCGCGGCCCACCACGCCGCCGTCCCGCGGATCGGGCAGGGTCGCCGGGTCTATCGCCCGCACCAGTCGCGTGAACTCTTTCAGCGTGAAGGTGCGCAACCCCGCCGAGTGACCCATGGAGATGACCTGCGCCCGGTGGTCCCGGGTCGCGGTCAGCACCAGATCGGCCCTGATGACGTGCTCGTCCAGCAGCTCGCGGCCCCGGAACCCCGCCGCGTCGGCGCCCAGCGAGGCGAGCACCGCCTCGGCGTTGGCCTCCATCGGAGCGCCCTCGTGGCCCCACGTGCCGGCGCTCTCCACGATGACCCCGCCGACGCCGCTCTCGGGGCCCTCGTCGAGCCCCACGAGCCCCAGCCGGTCCGCCAGGGCATGACGCGTCAGCCGCTCGGTGATGGGCGAGCGGCACACGTTGCCGGTGCTGACGTGGAGGATGCGGAAGGTCCCGCCGAGCGGCTGTCCCGCTATGCCACGCCCCTCAGGGACGATCAAGAGGCCACCTCTAGCTTGGGGACCACCTTGCGCAGTTCGTCGGCCTCGACGGCACCGGCCCGCAGCAGCACCGGCACCGCGCCGGTCACGTCCACGATGGAGGACGGGACGATGCCCGGCGTCGGCCCGCCGTCCAGGTAGACGGAGATCGCGTCACCGAGCATGTTCCGGGCCGCCTCGCAGGTCTCCGGCGAGGGGTGCCCGGTCAGGTTGGCGCTGGAGACGGCCATCGGGCCGACCTCGGTCAGCAGCTCGATGGCGACCGGGTGCAGCGGCATCCGCACCGCCACCGTGCCCCGGGTGTCGCCCAGGTTCCACTGGAGGGAGGGCTGGTGGCGCGCCACCAGCGTCAGGGCGCCCGGCCAGAAGGCGTCGACCAGGTCCCACGCCGTCTCCGAGAAGTCCGTCACCAGGCCGTGCAGCGTGTTCGGCGAACCGATCAGCACCGGCGAGGGCATGTTCCGCCCGCGCCCCTTGGCCGTCAGCAGATCACCGACGGCCTCCGCGCTGAACGCGTCGGCCCCGACGCCGTACACCGTGTCCGTGGGCAGGACGACGAGCTCCCCGCGACGCACCGCCGAAGCGGCCTCCCGCAGCCCGGTGACCCGGTCGGTCGCGTCGTTGGTGTCGTATCGGCGTGCCATCGCTAGCGCTCCCTCGTGATTGTCGTTCGTACGCCCCCGGGGCGCCTGAACCGTTGTCGAGCCACCCGACGTGCTCGACCGCCGCGCTCCGCGCGCGCGACGGGGGTCTTGGCGACGACGCGCCTCCTCGGCCCACTCCCGCCCGGGGCTTCGCCCCGGGCGGTCGCGGTGGGCGCCGGTCGTGGGGTGCGGGCGTCCGCGGGCGTCCGTGCCGGTGTGGTGGTGCCGCCGGTCACGGCAGCGCCTTGCGGGCCGTGGCGAAGCGGGGGCGGTTGTTGAGGTCGGGGTGGTCGGCGGCGTCGGCCCAGCCCTTCTCCTCGGTGAAGATCCACGGGACCTGGCCGCCCTGGGTGTCGGCGTGCTCGACGACGACGATGCCACCGGGGCGCAGCAGCCGGTGGGCGGTGCGTTCGATGCCGCGGATGGTGTCCAGGCCGTCCTCGCCCGAGAACAGGGCCATCTGCGGGTCGTGGTCGCGGGCCTCGGGGGCGACGTACTCCCACTCGGTGAGCGGGATGTACGGCGGGTTGGAGATCACCAGGTCGACCTGGCCGTCCAGTTCGGGCAGGGCGCTGAAGGCGTCGCCCTGGTGGAGGCGGACCCGTGAGCCCTCGACGTTCCTCCGGGTCCACACCAGGGCGTCCTCGGACAGCTCCACGGCGTGCACGGTGGAGCGTGGGACCTCCTGGGCCAGGGCGAGCGCGATGGCGCCGGAGCCACTGCACAGATCCACCACGAGCGGCTCGACCACGTCCATCGCGCGGACCGCGTCTATGGCCCAGCCGACCACCGACTCGGTCTCCGGCCGCGGCACGAACACCCCGGGGCCGACCTGGAGTTCCAGGTACCGGAAGTAGGCGAGCCCGGTGATGTGCTGGAGCGGTTCGCGGGCCTCGCGGCGGGCGATCGCCTCCCAGTAGCGGGCGTCGAAGTCGGAGTCCTTCACGGTGTGCAGGGCACCCCGCTTGACCTGGTGGACATAGGCGGCCAGTTCCTCGGCGTCGTTGCGCGGGGACGGCACGCCGGCGTCGGCCAGCCGCTGGGTGGCCTGGGCCACCTCGGCGAGCAGCAGGTTCACGGGGTCCTCCAGCCGGTCCGTACGGGGTGAAGAGGGAAGGTCAGGCGGCGGCGAGCTTGGCCGCGGAGTCCGCGTCGACGCAGGCCTGGATGACGGAGTCGAGGTCGCCGTCGAGGACCTGGTCGAGGTTGTACGCCTTGAAGCCGACACGGTGGTCCGAGATGCGGTTCTCCGGGTAGTTGTACGTCCGGATCTTCTCGGAGCGGTCGACGGTGCGGACCTGGCTGCGACGGGCGTCGGCGGCCTCGCGCTCGGCCTCCTCCTGGGCGGCGGCCAGCAGCCTCGAACGCAGGATGCGCATGGCCTGCTCCTTGTTCTGGAGCTGGCTCTTCTCGTTCTGGCAGGAGGCCACGACCCCCGTGGGCAGGTGCGTGATGCGCACCGCGGAGTCGGTGGTGTTGACGGACTGGCCGCCGGGCCCGGAGGAGCGGTAGACGTCGATCCGCAGGTCGTTGGCGTTGATCTCGACGTCGATCTCCTCGGCCTCGGGCGTCACCAGGACACCGGCGGCGGAGGTGTGGATACGGCCCTGCGACTCGGTCGCGGGCACCCGCTGGACGCGGTGGACGCCGCCCTCGTACTTCAGCCGGGCCCAGACGCCCTGGCCGGGCTCGGTGGCGCCCTGGCCGCCCTTGGTCTTCACGGCGACCTGGACGTCCTTGTAGCCGCCCAGCTCCGACTCGGTGGAGTCGATCAGCTCGGTCTTCCAGCCGACGCGCTCGGCGTACCGCAGGTACATCCGCAGCAGGTCCCCGGCGAAGAGGGCCGACTCGTCGCCTCCGGCACCGGCCTTGATCTCCAGGATGACGTCCTTGTCGTCGCTGGGGTCGCGGGGGACCAGCAGCAGCCGCAGCTTCTCGGTCAGCTCCTCGCGGGCGGCTTCCAGCTCCTTGACCTCGGCGGCGAAGTCCGGGTCGTCGGCGGCCAGCTCGCGGGCGGTCTCGATGTCGTCCCCGGTCTGCTTCCAGGAGCGGTACGCGGTGACGATCGGCGTCAGCTCGGCGTAGCGCTTGTTGAGCTTGCGGGCGCCCGCCTGGTCGGCGTGGACCGTCGGGTCGGCGAGCCGCTTCTCGATGTCGGCGTGCTCGCCGATCAGTTCCTCGACCGCCTCGAACATCTTCGGGCTCCTGGTTCCTGCTGGTGACTGCGGGGCTGGATGGCGGCGGGGCCGGGGGCCGGGCCGCTCAGAACGGACAAAGCGCCGGTCCCGGCCGCCCGTGGAGGGCGGCCCGAGGACCGGCGCAGTGGCTCGCTACTTCTTGGTGCCGGCAGCCTTGCCGAAGCGGGCCTCGAAGCGGGCCACACGGCCACCGGTGTCGAGGATCTTCTGCTTGCCCGTGTAGAACGGGTGGCACTCGGAGCAGACATCGGCGCGGACGGTGCCGCTGGCGATGGTGCTGCGGGTGGTGAACGCCGCCCCGCAGGTGCAGCTCACCTGGGTCTCGACGTACTCGGGGTGGATGTCGCGCTTCAAGGTGTCTCCTAGTTCCGGGAGGGCGCCGGGTCGTGGGTGCGGTTTGCTCTCACGTGAACCGGGGCCGACGGTCCAGTCTGCCAGGGACCGCCGCATCTCCCAAAACCGGGGTACCGCCCCCGGTATTCCCCGGCCCCCGTCCACCCGGCCGAGGCCCGCCCGCCCGGCCGGCTCCGGCCCGGCCGGCGCTTGAGGCCGTTCGGTGGGCGCGGGGACCGCTCGGCCGCCCCAGGGCCGGCCCCGCCCCGCCCCACGTGTCCGGCTAGCCGGCACTGACCACGTCGTCGATGCCGGCCTTGTCCCCCGCGGACCCCTCGGTCGCGGAGGCGGGCACCCGCTGGTCGGCGCGCAGCGCCTGCCAGACCTGCGCCCCCGCCTCCTCCTGCGGCAGCACCCGGTTGGCGTCGGCGGGGTCGTACTCGACGGGCAGCGTCAGCATCTCCGTCCCCGCGGGCTTCAGCCCCTTGAGCCCTCGGGCGAAGTCGAGCAGGGCGGGCACGGAGTCGAGTTCCGCGTCGGTGGTCAGCGACTTGGTGGACGCGTCGGCCACCCCGTACAGCTTCTTCGGGCTGGTGAGCAGCCCCATGTCCTGCACGCGGTTCATCAGGGCGGTGAGGAAGGTCTGCTGGAGCTGGATGCGGCCGAGGTCGCTGCCGTCGCCGACGCCGTGCCGGGTGCGGACCAGGCCGAGGGACTGCTCGCCGTCGAGGGTGTGGGTGCCCCGGTCGAGGTGGAGGCCGCTCTTGTCGTCGTCTATCGCCTTGCCCGTGGTGATCTCGACCCCGCCGAGCCGGTCGATGATCTCCTGGAAGCCGCTGAAGTCGACCTCCAGGTAGTGGTCCATGCGGATGCCGGACATCTGCTCGACCGTCTTCACCGCACAGGCCGGACCGCCCGTCTCGTAGGCGGTGTTGAACATCTGCCGCTGTCCGCCCGCGACCGTGGCGCCGTCCTCGGTGTCGCAGTCGGGGCGGGTGACGAGGGTGTCGCGCGGTATGGAGACCACGGTGGCCTTCTTCCGGCCCTCGTGGAGGTGGACGACCATCGCCGTGTCGGAACGCGCGCCGCCCTCGTCGCGGCCGTACTTGCCGTTGTCGCCGGAGCGCGAGTCGGAGCCGAGCACCAGCAGGTCGAGGGAACCGTCGTCGACCTCTTCGGGGCGTTCGCTGCCGAGCGCGGCGTTGATGTCGACGCCGTGGAGGTTCCCGTTGAGCTTCACGTACGCGAAGCCGAGCCCGGCGCCGCCGACCAGGATGCCGCCCGCGGCGGTCCAGGCGGCGGCGAGGACCACCTTGCGACGACGGCTGCGCGGGCGGCGGCGCTGCCCGGTGGGGCGCATCCGCCGGGCCCGCGGGACGCCCGCGCCGTGCACGGGCGTATCGCCGTCCTGACTGGTCTGCTCGGCCATTGCTCCTCAGTCCCTCGTGTCCGTCGTCGGCGGGCGCTCCCCTGCTTGTCCGGGGGTGGGGGTCCGTCGGTCGTTCCCTGCTGGGCGGGCGGAGTCCGTGGCACGGGACGGCCTGGGCCCACCGGCCGCCCGTGAACCCACCGGGAGGCACGGTGGCGGCCACGCACCACGGGTGTTCGCTTGTCCGACGGCGAAACCTGAAGAAGGGTTGCACAGGGGCCTGTGAGCACTGTGTGAGCGGACCGGCCGGCGAAGAGGCCGAGGGCGCCCGCGCGTACCGCCTCGACCTGGGGTTTCCTCGCCCCCGAAGATCACCTTTGCGGGTCTTTGCGGCCGGGGGGCGTGTGGTCAAGGTCTCGCCGGGCACCGGTCCGCGGCGGCTGGGGGCGGCGCCGCCGTCCGCGCCGGTCACGGGAGCACGGCGCTACGCGAAGCGCCCCCGCCACCGAGGTGGAGGGGGCGCTTCGCGGTCCGCCGGGCGTACCCGGCGCGAGCCGGTCCGTCAGTCGTTGCCGCCGGCGGTCGGCGTCGTCTTCTGGATCTGGAGCAGGAACTCGGCGTTCGACTGCGTCTTGCGCATCTTGTCGAGCAGCAGCTCGATCGCCTGCTGCTGATCGAGCGCGTGCAGCACCCGGCGCAGCTTCCAGACGATGCCCAACTCCTCGCCGCTGAGGAGGATCTCCTCCTTGCGGGTGCCCGAGGCGTCGACGTCGACGGCCGGGAAGATGCGCTTGTCGGCGAGCTTCCGGTCGAGCTTGAGCTCCATGTTGCCGGTGCCCTTGAACTCCTCGAAGATCACCTCGTCCATCCGCGAGCCGGTGTCGACCAGCGCGGTGGCCAGGATGGTCAGCGAGCCGCCGTCCTCGATGTTGCGCGCCGCGCCGAAGAAGCGCTTCGGCGGGTAGAGCGCGGTCGAGTCGACACCACCGGAGAGGATGCGGCCGGAGGCGGGCGCGGCCAGGTTGTAGGCGCGGCCCAGGCGGGTGATCGAGTCCAGCAGGACGACCACGTCGTGGCCCAGCTCCACGAGGCGCTTGGCGCGCTCGATGGCCAGCTCGGCGACGGTGGTGTGGTCCTCGGCGGGCCGGTCGAAGGTCGAGGAGATGACCTCGCCCTTGACCGAGCGCTGCATGTCGGTGACCTCTTCGGGCCGCTCGTCGACGAGGACGACCATGAGGTGGCACTCGGGGTTGTTGTGCGTGATGGCGTTGGCCACGGCCTGCATGATCATGGTCTTGCCGGTCTTCGGCGGGGCCACGATCAGACCGCGCTGGCCCTTGCCGATCGGCGACACGAGGTCGATGATCCGCGTGGTCAGCACGCCCGGGTCGGTCTCCAGGCGGAGCCGGTCCTGCGGGTACAGCGGCGTCAGCTTGTTGAACTCCGGGCGGCCGCGGCCCGATTCGGGGGCCATGCCGTTGACGGAGTCGAGGCGGACCAGCGCGTTGAACTTCTCGCGGCGCTCGCCGTCCTTGGGCTGGCGGACCGCGCCGGTGACGTGGTCGCCCTTGCGCAGGCCGTTCTTGCGGACCTGGGCGAGTGAGAC
The DNA here is from genome assembly GCF_011170125.1 of Streptomyces diastaticus subsp. diastaticus. Taxonomy (NCBI): domain Bacteria; kingdom Bacillati; phylum Actinomycetota; class Actinomycetes; order Kitasatosporales; family Streptomycetaceae; genus Streptomyces; species Streptomyces diastaticus. The sequence continues at coordinate 1,967,406 of NZ_BLLN01000005.1, forward strand.
GTACACGTCGTTCGGGCCCGGCAGGTAGCCGGAGGTCCGGATGAAGGCGTAGTTGTCGAGGATGTCGAGGATGCCCGCGACGGGGATCAGCACGTCGTCCTCGTGCACCTGCGGCTCGCCGACCTCGTCGCGGCCCCGGCGGCCCCGGCGGTCGCGGTAGCGGCCGCGGCGCCCGCGGCGGCCGCCGCCGTCGTCGTCGTAGCCGTCGTCGTGGCGGTCGCGGTTCTGGCCGCCGCCCTGCTGCTGGCGGTTGCCGCCGCCCTGACCGCCCTGACCGCCTTGGCCGCCCTGACCGCCCTGGCCGCCGTCGTCGCCCTTGCGGCGGTCGCGGTCCCGGCCGCCGCGCTCGGAGCGGTCGCCCCGCTCGCGGTCGCCGCGGTCGCGGTCCCGGCGGTTCTGGCGGTCGCGGCGGCCCTCGCCGCCGTCCTGCTGCTGGCCGGAGCCGTCGTCGCCGCGGCCCTCGCCCTTCTGGTCCTGCTGCTTGGCGGAGCGCTCCTGCTTGGCCTCGGCCTGCTCGGGACTGCCCGCCTCGGCGGTGGCGCGGCGGCGACGGCGCTCACCGGCCGGCTGCTCGTCCCCGGCACCCTGGCCGGGGATGTCGATCTGCTGCTGGTCCTGCTGGTGGGAGTCCTGCTGGGGCTCGGAATCGGCCTGCTCGGCCGCCTTGGCCGGCTTCTTCTCCGCGGCCTTGGCGGGCTTCTGGGCCGGTTCGGCGGCGGTCTCGGCCTCGGCCTCGGCCTCGGCCTCGCCGGTACGGGCCTTGGAGGTGGCCCGGCGCTTCGGCTTGGCGGCGGCCTCGGTGTCGCTCTTGGCCGGCGCGGCCGCGCCGCCACCCGCCTGCGCTTCCTTGATGACCTCGATCAGCTGGCTCTTGCGCATCCGCGCGGTGCCCCTGATCCCGAGGCCCGAGGCGACCTGCTGAAGCTCGGCCAGCACCATGCCCTCGAGGCCGGTGCCGCGGCGCCGCCGGGAACCGGCCGCAGGCGCCGCTGAGGCGTCCGTGGCGGGCGCGGCAGCGGAATCGACCGTGCTGTCGGCAGTCACGCCCATCAGATCGGTGGTGTCGCTCACGAAGGGTCCTTCCCTGGAGCGGACGTCGGCCTGTCTGGCTCGGCGACCGGTTGTGCTGTCCGGCAGGTCCTCGGTGTGCGGATGTGCCGGGGCGATGGTCCGCCTGAGGCGGCGGAGGGATTCACTGGGTTCGCTGGCGATCGGCTGTGCCCGAGCCGTGGCGCCGATGTGCTGTGGCACGCGGCGGCTCTCTCACGCCAGCTCCGGAGCATGCTCGGCGCTGCTCAGTGCGGGGCACAGGGCAGTTTGGGAGGCTCCCGGAAGAATGTCTGTCCCGAACGGGGACAAGAAGCACCTCGCCGTGCTGAGGTCGGGTGCAGTCTTGAGATTAACACTACCGGCTCCCACACATATTCCCCCTCTCTACGGTGCGGCGCCGCACATCACGGCGCCAGCGGCAGCACACCGGCACCCGACAGGTCGAGTGCCAGCCGATTCGCGGCCCAGCCGTCCCCGGCCAGGCGGGCGACCTTCTCCGCCGCGCCGTCCGTGGCGAAGGCCAGTACGGTCGGTCCCGCGCCGGAGATGACCGCCGGGACGCCGTCCGCCCGCAGCCGCTCCACGAGAGCGGTGCTGTCGGGCATGGCGGGCGCCCGGTACTCCTGGTGCAGCCGGTCCTCGGTGGCGGCCAGCAGCAGCTCGGGGCGCCTGGTCAGGGCCTCGACGAGCAGCGCGGCGCGGCCCGCGTTGGCGGCGGCGTCGACGTGCGGGACGGTGCGCGGCAGCAGGCCGCGGGCGGTCTCGGTGAGGACGGGCCTGCCGGGGACGAAGACGACCGGCACCACCGAGGGGTCGGGCTCCATCCGGATGGCGCGGGCGGCTCCGGAGTCCGTCCACGCCAGGGTGAATCCGCCGAGCAGGCAGGCCGCGACGTTGTCGGGGTGGCCCTCGATCTCGGTGGCGAGTTCCAGCAGCGCCGCGTCGTCGAGCTTGGCCTCGGCGCCTATCGTCACGGCGCGGGCGGCGACGATGCCGGCGCAGATGGCGGCGGAGGAGGAGCCGAGGCCCCGGCCGTGCGGGATGCGGTTGGCGCAGACGATCTCCAGTCCGCGCGGCTGTCCGCCGAGGAGGTCGAAGGCGGTGCGCATCGACCGTACGAGCAGGTGGTCCTCGTCACGGGGCAGCGTCTCGCTGCCTTCGCCCGCGATGTCGACGTGCAGCCCGGAGTCGGCCACGCGGACGACCACGTCGTCGTAGAGCCCCAGCGACAGGCCGAAGGCGTCGTAGCCCGGTCCGAGGTTGGCGCTGGTGGCGGGGACGCGCACCCGGACGGCGGCGGCTCGGAAGGCGGGACCGGCCATCGCTTTGATGACTCTCCTTGTGACAGCGATACGTGCGGGACGTACGGGTTGTTCGGCGGGCTGGGGCGCGGCGCGCGGCGTTGGTGTCTGGCGGGACTCTGGCGGGATCTCGGCGGTGTCTTCCCGTCGGCGGGGGCGGACGCGCACCCGGCTGCGGAATCACCCGTGGCCAACACGGCGGCAGCACTCCGACTCGGGCGGCGACGCGGGTTGGTACAGCCTATCGAAGGAAGGTTGCCTGGCGACACAGGGCGCACGGGAGGCGCACGATGCGTGTCGTGGGGACCGTTGTGCACCCGTTCCGCACGCTTTCACGGCGTACGCCCGGCCCGGCCACCCTCTTCGCCACGTCCGCGGCCGGTCGCGCCCGGGGGCGGACCGGCCGCGGACGTGGCGGTACGGGGATTACGCGAGCCCGAGACGCTCGGCGGCGGCCGCGGCGTCGACCGGGACGGTGAGCGGCTGCGGGGCCCCGGCGACGGCCCAGTCGGGGTCCTTCAGGCCGTTGCCGGTCACCGTGCAGACGATGCGCTGGCCCGGGTCGACCTTGCCCTGCTCGGCGGCCTTGAGCAGCCCGGCCACCGAGGCGGCCGACGCCGGCTCCACGAAGACGCCTTCCTGCGAGGCCAACAGGCGGTAGGCCGAAAGGATCTGACGGTCGGTCACCTCGTCGATGAACCCGCCCGACTCGTCGCGCGCCTGGACGGCGTACTCCCAGGAGGCCGGGTTGCCGATCCGGATGGCGGTGGCGATGGTCGCCGGGTCCTTGACGACCTCGCCGCGGACCAGCGGCGCCGAGCCGGAGGCCTGGAAGCCCCACATGCGCGGCGTACGGGTCGAGACGGCGTCGGCGGCGTACTCGCGGTACCCGCGCCAGTAGGCGGTGATGTTGCCCGCGTTGCCGACGGGCAGGACGTGGATGTCGGGGGCGTCCCCGAGGAAGTCGACGATCTCGAAGGCGGCGGTCTTCTGGCCCTCGATGCGCACCGGGTTGACCGAGTTGACCAGCGCCACCGGGTACTGCTCGGAGAGCGCGCGGGCCAGCGTCAGGCAGTCGTCGAAGTTGCCGTCGACCTGGAGGATCTTGGCGCCGTGCACGAGGGCCTGGCCCATCTTGCCGAGGGCGATCTTGCCCTGCGGGACGAGGACGGCGCTGACCATCCCGGCCCGTACCGCGTAGGCGGCGGCCGAGGCGGAGGTGTTGCCCGTGGAGGCGCAGATGACCGCCTTCGCACCTTCCTCCTTGGCCTTGCTGATGGCCATGGTCATGCCCCGGTCCTTGAAGGAGCCGGTGGGGTTGGCCCCCTCGACCTTCAGGTGGACCTCGCACCCGGTGCGCTCGGAGAGCACCTGCGCGGGGACGAGCGGCGTCCCGCCCTCACGGAGCGTGACCACCGGCGTCGTGTCGGAGACGGGCAGCCGGTCCCGGTATTCCTCGATGATTCCGCGCCACTGGTGGGTCATTGCTGGTTACTCTCCTTCAACCCGCATGATGCTCGCGACACCGCGGACGGTGTCGAGGTTCCGCAGCGCCTCGACGGTTCCGCTCAGGGCGGCGTCGTGAGCGCGGTGAGTGACGACGACGAGGCTGGCCTCGCCGTCCTTGCCCGACTGGCGCACCGTGTCGATGGAGACGCCGTGCTCGGCGAAGACCGTCGCCACCTGGGCGAGGACACCCGGCTTGTCGGCCACGTCGAGGCTGATGTGGTACCGCGTGACCACCTTGCCCATGGGGCTGACGGGCAGCCGGGTGTACGCGGACTCGCCGGGGCCGCGCGAGGCGGCGAGCCGGTTGCGGCAGACGGCGACCAGGTCGCCGAGGACGGCGGAGGCGGTCGGCGCGCCGCCCGCGCCGGGGCCGTAGAACATGAGCTGCCCGGCGGCCTCGGACTCCACGAAGACGGCGTTGTACGCCTCGCGGACGGAGGCCAGCGGGTGGGAGAGCGGGATCATCGCGGGGTGCACCCGGGCGGTGACCGACTCTCCGTCGGCGGCCCGCTCGCAGATGGCGAGGAGCTTGATGGTGCAGCCCATCCGCCGGGCCGAGGCGATGTCGGCGGCGGTGACCTCGGTCATGCCCTCGCGGTAGACGTCGTCGAGGCGGACCCGGGTGTGGAAGGCGATCCCGGCGAGGATGGCCGCCTTGGCGGCGGCGTCGAAGCCCTCGACGTCGGCGGTGGGGTCGGCCTCGGCGTACCCGAGCGCGGTGGCCTCGTCCAGCGCCTCCTGGTACCCGGCGCCGGTGGAGTCCATCTTGTCGAGGATGAAGTTGGTGGTGCCGTTGACGATGCCGAGGACACGGTTGACCTTGTCGCCGGCGAGGGACTCGCGCAGCGGGCGGATCAGCGGGATGGCTCCGGCGACGGCGGCCTCGTAGTAGAGGTCCCGGCCGTTCACCTCGGCGGCGGCGTGCAGGGCGGCGCCGTCCTGGGCGAGCAGCGCCTTGTTGGCCGAGACGACCGAGGCGCCGTGCTCGAAGGCGGTGGTGATGAGGGTGCGGGCGGGCTCGATACCACCGATCACCTCGACCACCACGTCGATGTCGCCGCGTTTGACCAGCGCCGTCGCGTCGGTCGTGACCAGGGAGGGGTCGATGCCCTCCCGGACCCGGTCCGGGCGGCGGACGGCGACTCCGGCCAGTTCGACCGGGGCGCCGATCCGCGCGGCGAGGTCGGCGGCATGCGTCGTCATGATGCGCGCCACCTCGGAGCCGACCACCCCGCACCCAAGGAGCGCCACCTTCAGCGGACGCGCACGCATCATCCGACCCACGCCTTTCATCGGAGCCGCAGCTCTCGGGAATCCATCAGTCGCTCCAGTCTCGCCCACCCATCCGGACTTTCCGCAGAAAGTCCGGATGATGAGACGAGTATTTCATCAGCCGACATCGAGCCGCAGGAGATCCTCCTCCGTCTCCCGGCGCACGACAACCCGTGCCGAGCCCTCGTCCACCGCGACCACGGGCGGTCGCAACGCGTGGTTGTAGTTGCTGGCCATGGAGCGGCAGTAGGCGCCGGTGGCCGGCACGGCGAGCAGGTCACCCGGCGCGACGTCCGCCGGGAGGAACGCGTCGCGCACCACGATGTCGCCACTCTCACAGTGCTTGCCGACCACCCGTACCAGCATCGGCCCGGCGTCGGAGGTGCGCGAGGCGAGCGAGACGGTGTACTCGGCGTCGTAGAGCGCCGTGCGGATGTTGTCCGACATCCCGCCGTCGACCGAGACGTACGTCCGCAGGCCCTCCAACGGCTTGACGGTCCCCACCTCGTACAGCGTGAAGGCGGTCGGCCCGACGATCGCGCGGCCCGGCTCCACCGAGATGCGCGGGGTGGCGAGCCCGGCGGCCTCGCACTCACGGGTGACGATCTCGCCGAGCGCCTTGGCGATCTCGTGCGGCTCGCGCGGATCGTCGTCGGAGGTGTACGCGATACCGAGGCCGCCGCCGAGGTCGATCTCGGGGAGTTCGACGCCGTGCTCGTCGCGGACCTCGGCGAGCAGTCGCACGACGCGGCGCGCGGAGACCTCGAAACCGGCCATGTCGAAGATCTGCGAGCCGATGTGCGAGTGGATGCCGATGAGTTCCAGCCCGTCGAGCTTCAGCGCCCGGCGGACCGCCTCGGCGGCCTGGCCGCCGGCCAGCGCGATGCCGAACTTCTGGTCCTCGTGGGCGGTGGCGATGAACTCGTGGGTGTGCGCCTCGACGCCGACCGTGACCCGGATCTGCACCGGCTGGCGCACGCCCAGTTCGTCGGCGATGTGCGCGACGCGGACGATCTCCTCGAAGGAGTCCAGCACGATCCGGCCGACGCCCGCCTCGACGGCCCGGCGGATCTCGGCGGGCGTCTTGTTGTTGCCGTGGAAGGCGATCCGGGCGGCCGGCATCCCGGCGTCCAGCGCGGTGGCCAGTTCACCGCCGGAGCAGACGTCGAGGTTGAGCCCCTCCTCGTGCAGCCAGCGCACGACGGCGCGGGAGAGGAAGGCCTTGCCGGCGTAGAAGACGTCGGCCTCGCTGCCGAAGGCCTCGCGCCAGGCGCGGCAGCGGGCCCGGAAGTCGCTCTCGTCGAGGAAGAAGGCGGGGGTGCCGAACTCCTCGGCGAGCCGGGTCACCGGCAGCCCGCCGACGCTCAGTGCGCCGTCCTCGTCGCGGCGGACGGTACGCGCCCACACCTTGGGGTCGAGGGCGTTGAGGTCCTCGGCGGGGGCGCTGTAGTGGCCCTCGGGCAGGACGTCGCCGTGGCGGGGCCCGGCGGGGTGGGCGGAACGGCTCATGATGCGGTCTCTCTCACGGTCACAGGTGGTCGGGTGCGCTGATGCCGAGCAGGGACAGGCCGCCGGCCAGCACCGTCCCGGCGGCTTCGGCGAGCGCGAGCCGGGCGCGGTGGGCGGCCCCGGGTTTCTCCCCGCCACGGGGCAGCACGTCGCAGGCGTCGTGGAAGTCGAAGAAGGCGTCGGCGAGCGTCACCAGCCGCCGCGCGAGCCGGTCGGGCGCCCCCTTGCGCGCGGCCGCCGCGAGCACCGCCGGCTGCTCCCCGAGCAGCCCCGCGAGCACCCGCGCGCCGGCCTCCGGCACGGGCCCGGCCTCGGGCACGAGGCCGAGCGCGGCCCCGTTGCCCACCAGCGCCCGGGCACGTGCGTGCGCGTACCGCACCCGGAACAGCGGATTACGCGCCCGCTGCTCCAGCACCTCGACGCCGTGCGGCAGGTCGTGCGGCGCGGGGTGCAGCAGCGCCCAGCGCGACCCGTCGGCCCCCAGCACAGCCTCGTCCCGCCCCGCACCGGCGGGCACCGGCGCGGCTCCCCCGCCCCGCACACTCCCACCCTGCGCCCGCACCAGCCGCCCGGCCGCCTCGGCGACGACCCGCGCCCGCAGCTCACTCCCGTCCGGTACGGCGACGGGCCCGGCCTCGCGCAGCGCGTCCCCCCAGCCGTACGCCTCGCCCTCATCACCGATCCGCGCGACCAGAGCACCGACGGAATCCCCCGCCAGCGTCACGTTCAGGAACCCGGGCCCGGTCACCTCGACCCCGGCGACGCCCGGCTCGGCGGCCAGCCTGCTGCGCAGCACCTCGGCGACCTCGCGCGGCGGCCGCCCGGCCTCCCTGGCCAGCCGCAACGCCACATTGCTCGCCCACTCCCCCACCCCACCGGGCCCAGGCCGCTCGACCACCACCCGCTCGGGCACGGCGACCGCCAGCTCTCCCCCGTCCACGGCGGAACGCACCGCGCTGAGCACGGCACGGGAGAGGTCGGCGGGAGTCACAGGGCAAGGGTAGGGAGACGGGGGGCGAAGAGGCGAATTGGTTCCGGATGGTGGGCTCGGCTGCGGCGCCGGCCCATGCCTCGGGGGCGTCTCCTGGAGGTGGGCTCGGCTGCGGCGAGGTCCGTGCCGACGGCGTCCAGGGGTGGGCTCGTCTCCGGCGGGCACGGCGCCGGAGGCGTTCGAGGGGCTCGGCGCCGACGGGCTCGGCGCCGACGGCATTCCAGGGGCTCGTCTCCGGCGGATGAGAGCCGGAGGCGCCCCGAAGAGAGGGCGGGCGCGTCCGGCGCGGTCGATCGCGGCGGCGTTCGGAGGGTGGCTCGACTCCGGCGGGGCAGGTCTCCGCGGCACCCGAGGGGGCGGCTCTCCCCCGACGGCCTGGTCCGGGCGGCGCCCGAAGGGGCCGGCCCGTCTCCGGCGGGCTCAGTCCCGGTGGGGTCCCCAGGAGAGCCTGTCCGTCTGCGACGGGCTCAGTCCCCAGCTCGGTCCAAGGGGTGCGTGCTCTCCCGAGGGGGAACTCCCGCATGGGCGCTTCGGAGGGCGGTGGGGCTCCGCCACGGGCGGGCCCGCAACGGCAGAGGAACCTCCGGCACACCTCAGCCCTGCGTACTACGCCCGGCCCCTTCGGGGAACTCGCCTTCGTCCTCGTCGTCCCTGTCGCCGGGGTCCACGGGCCCGGGCGCCTGGCGCCGCTCCCGCAACTGTCCGACGACCCGCACCAGTTCCTGGGGGTCGAACGGCTTGGCCAGGAACGCGTCCACCTCGGCATCGGCCGCCCCCTGCGCGCCGCCGCCCCCGTCGCACCCGCTGACCATCAGGATCGGCAGGTCCCGCGTCCGCTCGTCGGCCCGCAGGCGGGCGGCGGTCCGTATCCCGTCCAGCCTCGGCATGACCACGTCCAGCGTCACGACGTCCGGCCGCACCCGGTGCACCATGTCCAGGCAGTCGGCACCGTCGACCGCGGTCACCACCTCGAAGCCCTCCAGCTCCAGGTTGACCCTGATCAGTTGCCGAATCACCTTGTTGTCGTCGACGACAAGCACTCGGCCGCACATGCCCGGCACACCTCAGAGAGTAGGACGCCCCCTCCCCCGCCGCCCCCGTTTTCCCCACTTCCGCCCGCGAGGGTGACCTTCCTCCACCCCACCCTGAAACCCGTTCCGACCCACCCCCGACAAGCTGGTAGTGTTCAACCCGTCGCCGAGCAACACCGGCGGACGCCCCCGTAGCTCAGGGGATAGAGCAACGGCCTCCGGAGCCGTGTGCGCAGGTTCGAATCCTGCCGGGGGCACCTTGCATGAGGTGCCCAAAGACCCCGTCACCAGCGGAAACGCTGAGGCCGGGGTCTTCGCGTATGCAGGGCAGGAGCAGCCACGTCCAACTCCCCACCCGGATTCGGGCACGGCAACCCGCCGTTCTCCGCCGACACCCCGACCTAGTCTCCCAGTCACGTGCTCCTCGCCCGCCCAGAAGTCGCCGACGGCAATGCCCCGACCTCCCGGCAGGCGACCATCACGACGGCGCCCGGGCCCGGCTCGGCCCCCAGCGCCCGGCCGGCCGGGGCCGAAGCCCCCGCAGCCGGCGAGCTTGGCGGGGCAGCTCCTGCCCCGCCCCGCAGCTGGAGCCCGCCGCTCGGGTGGCTGACTGCATGGGGGCTGCGGAGCCTGAGCGACCGGTCATCGCTCTGTCGGCGCGACCACTCCCGCTTCCAGGAGAAACGGGCTCGGCTCTCCGGTCCATGAGACGTACAGACCGTCCCGGGCACGAGTGCAGGCGACGAAGAGCAGACAGCGTTCGGCCAGCAGGTCCGTCTCGTGCTGGAGGCTGTCGACCTCAGGAGGCGTGATCGCCCTGGGGTAGGGAAGTGCGCCTTCGCGCACCCCGATGACCGCGACATACCGGTACTCGAGACCCTTGAACGCGTGCATGGTGCCGACGTTGACAGCGTCGGCGGGTGAGGTGTCCCCCCGCAGGCGGGCTGCGGGAATGCCGGCGGCGCGGAGGGCCTCGACGGCTTGGTCACCGTTCTTCTTGAAGCGTGCGGTGATACCGATGTCGGACGGCTGGACGCCGTTGGCGAGCCAGGTGCGGACGCGGGCGGTCAGAGCCGCCATCTCGGCCTCGGACGTGTCCGCGCGATGGACCTCGGGACCATTGCCTCGCAGCGAGGAGCGGTAGCCGAGAAGTGTGTCGTGACGGGAGTCGTCGGCGAGGTCGTCGAAGGGGCGCCCGTGGAGAAGGGCCGTCGACCAACTGAGGATCTCGTGGGTGGATCGGTAGTTCTTGCGCATCCGCGTGGAGCGGCCTGCCACCTTGACCCCGACGCTCTTCAAGGAGACCTTGCAGTCGTAGATGCGCTGGTGCGGGTCACCGGCGATGAACAGGTCGTCGGGGCGCTCGGGAGCCGCGGCCCGGAGCAGGCGCCACTGGGCGGGGTGGAGGTCCTGGGCCTCGTCGACGACGACATGGCGATACCGGGGGCCTGTCTCGCGCAGTCGGTCGGCCGCCTCGGAGCAGGTACCGAGGTAGGTGCGCAGATGATCGGCGGCCAGCTTCTCGGTGAACTCATGGACAGTGCGCCAGACGGCCGCCCGGGACGAGGCCGGCAGGGCGCTCCCGCGGCCCTTGCGGTCGGCGGCCGTGTATGCCTCGACGGTACGGAGGTCCTGTGCGAGCAGTACGTGCTTGTACTCCTGAGCCAGGAACTGAGGCGTTCCGTTGCACCCGGTCGCCGCTGCCGCGGCTTCCCATCGGGCGGTCTCCTCCTGCGAGTGGATCGGCCTGCGGGAGGTGGAGAGGACACGCGCGGCGAATGAGTCGACCGTCATGATGTCGACCCGGGCCCGCAGCGCCTCGTCCTCGACCAGCCCGGCAAGGCCGTTGCGCAAGGCGGCGACGAGAGCGGTGGTGTAGGTGGTGAGCAGAACGCGTTCCCCCTCGCGGAGGTGGCGCAGGAGGTGGCGTACCCGGTGCAGGGCGACGACGGTCTTGCCGGTGCCAGGTCCGCCGGTCACCTGGGCGGGGCCGGAGTACGAGGGCCGGTAGGCCACCTTGTGCTGGGAAGGGTGGAGGAAGACGCGCCACGCCTCGAACGGTTTGTCGAGGATGTCGCGGAGCTCGTCGGAGGCCGTGACGACGGCGATACGGGTGCGGGTGTGGCGGATCGCGGTGTCGTAGTCCGCGGGATCCACCGGCTGGACGGCGGCCTGGTCTGCGAGGTGGAGGGAGACGACGTCGCGCCAGACCTCTTCCACGGTGAAGCCGGCCGCCAGATACTCGAGGACTTCGCGCTGGTCCTGCGGGAAGTGCGGGGCGAACACTTCCAGTTGCTCCACGTCGGTCAGAACGCGGGCCTGGCGCAGCGTGGTCGCGTCGACGCCCAGGGCAGCGAGGTCGCCGTCGGAGAACTTCGCGAACAGCCGTCTCTCGGGCGAGGGAGCGATGCGCTCGTAAGCCGGGGCGAGCTGCTCCAGGGTGGCCATGTCCCGGATCTCCACCGCTCGGGTCACCGTGTTGATGCTGGCCTTCTGCTTCAGAGCCCAGGCGATGGCCTTGTCGTGTGGCATGACTCGCAGCAGGACGTAGGTGTCGCCGCCCTCCGGTGCCAGGACGACACCGCGAACGCCCTGGGAGATGCGGATGGTACGGATGGGGCTGTACCTGTCCTTGCTCCCCGTAAGCGCTTCGAGGCGCAGCCCCTTGTCCTTGCGAAGCTGGTCGTGGGTGAGCTGCTCGAACTTCTCCCAGGTGTCGAAAACGCCCTGCCTGACCGTGGGCTGGAGCTTGTTGAGCTGGGCGCAGAAGGCGATGTCGAAGGCCAGGTGGGGCACGGGTGGGGCTCTCCTCGTCATGGCGTGCTCTCGGAGGTGTGGCACCTCGGTGGCGCCACACCTCTCCGCGTGGCCGCGGTCAGTCTGCCGCGGACTCCTCGTCGGGGGCGTTCTCCAGCTCGTCCAGGGCTCGCCGGGCGAGATCGACCAGGGTGTCTCCGCCCTTGACCGCCCAGCGGGCAGGGCCCTGGTTGGCGACCGGCCGGTTCTTCCAGTCGGCCAGCTCCCACATGTGGGTGATGAGCCCGGACGGCGAGTACTGCTTGCCGTCGGCCGCCCACAGGAGCGGCTTGGTCCGGTGGTTCAGCCACGTGGCGCGCGAGCGGCGGGGGTCCTTCTCCAGCCACTCCCTCAGAGCGGCCTGTTCCACAGGGAAGGCCGTGTGCAGGGTCAGCGGCGTCTCCTCCGGGAGGAGACCGTGGTCGATGATGACCTTGACGGCGTTGGGCCGCCTACGCTTCCGCTGGGCACTGGTGCGGCGGTAGGTGTCCGGGACGGGCCCGCTCTGCGGTCCCCGCAGAGCGTTGACGACATCGTCGGCGAGCTCACGGCAGCGGTCGGCGTCGGCGCACACGGCACGAATCTGGGAGCGCGAGGTGTAGCGGGCATCGATGGCGGCGGCCAGGGCAGGCAAGAGCTGCTCGACGAGCTCAGGAGCACGGCTCGTCGCGGACTCGGCCCAGCTGAGGCCGGGATCGGGCTCGTCCATGGCTTCGGCGCCCAACAGGCGGAACACCAGGTGCGTGAGGAGGTACACGCCGTGTTCCGTCAGGGCTGCTCCCCGGCGTTCGTAGCGGGGGCGCAGCCGGTGCAGGGTCTTGCGTACCGTACGCAGCACCTGTACGGCGTTCCACACGAGGTAGGGGCTGGGCTGCGGACGGAACAGCACGTCGTAGATGCCCTGGGAACCTCTCTCCCACAGCACGTCCAGGGTGACCGCCATGCGGGCCGCGTACTGGCTGTCCGAGTGGACGCAGCCGAGGGCACAGGCAGCCTCGACGACCGAGCACCCCGTCTCCTCCGGAGGTTCGAGTTCACTGCGGCGGACGCTGTAGTCCAGACCGAGTTCGGCGCGCATCTCCTCCATGAGCGAGGCCTGCACCGGATCCAGAGCGATGAAGTCGCGTGGCTCCACCTTGTTCTGCCGGTTGGTGGCCTGAGTGATCTCCTTGGCGAACTTCTCGGACTTTCCGGTGACGATGATGCGGACGCCGACCTGGGCGACGGCCGCGTCGTCACCATCCGCCAGTGCCTCCGCGACCGACCGGACGGTCTGGGCTCCGTTCACGACGCTGGCGTTGCGGAGAGTGAGTCCGAGCGGGTACCTCTCCGGGGCCCGCATGGACTGGTGGGTCTTCTCCGCCTCCTCACAGAGCACGGTCACGCCGTTGTTGAAGTACCAGAAGTTGCCCGGCTCCTCGGTGAGCGTCTGGATCAACGCGCTGTTGATGGGGGTGCGGCCCAGCGGATTGCGGATGTTGAGGTTGAAGAGGCTGTCACCGTGCTCGAGCCACTGAGCCACACACTCCGCCGGTACCTGCCCCTGATAGGAGACGTGCGGCGAGCTGACCGAGTACCAGGGGAAGAGTTCCGCCTGGAGATCGACCTTCTTGGGAGCGATGTCCTCGCGCACCGAGGCCCACACTTCGCGGGAGAGGATGATGCGGTGGTCGAGGACCTCGCCGTTTCGGTTGAACTCGTTTTCTCCCACCTTGATGGCCTGGCGGAAGCCCTCGGTGACGTCGTCGGCCCGCATCAGCACGATGACCTGGGTGACGGTGACGGGTCCGCTCGCCATCACGGCCTTGGCGCGCTCCGCGAGCACCCGGCCACGGGGGTTGAACTCCGCGAAGTCCTCGTCATCGATGAGCCGGAGTCCGGTGAGGAGTTCCTGGACCGCGGAACGGTCGCTCGACGCCCTGCCGTGGGCACTCCATTTGGCCTGCACGAGGTAGACGTGCTTCTCGGGCTTCTCGACCACGGCGATGGCGTCGATGCCCTGGTCCGCCATTCCGTCGATGACGGTGTAGGCCGCCTCCTGCGGAGTCCAGCCGGTGACCATGCGTACCGCCTGCGCGGTGAGGGCGCGCGAGAGGAGCCGGGGGGTGCGTTCCTGCTCGGGTTTCCCTTCCAGGTCGCCGACGTCCAGCAGGTCCTCATAGGTGGTGCGCAGCGCCTTCTCCACCTGACGCACCTGAAGTGCCACATCTGCGTGGGAAGCCGAGGTCTTCTTCGCGCTCACGTGTTGTTCCCTCCCCAAGGGCCGCGCGCCCGCGCCGCTGTCACCCTTTGTCGATCGGATGATCGCACATCGTCACCCCGGGCTGTCGAGTGTCGTCCTCGCGCGTCAGCCCTGGGGAAGATCCGGCCCGAAGCGGATCACCGCGAGGATGTCGGCGATCTCGACGGTGAGTTCGTCGTCCGGGCCCTGGACGACGAGCAGGTCCGCGTGGAGGGGCTCCAACAGGGCGAGGGCTTCCGCGGTTTTGCCTTGGGCGAGGAGGAGCATGGCGATGTCCCGGCGGAGCACGACGGCCCCTTCGCTGACGTCGCTCTCCGTCGTGCGGATCAGGTCGAGAACCGCGCGGAGGTCGGCCAGTGCCTCTGTCGCCTGGCCGAGTTCGGCGCGGCAGCGGGCGGCCTGGGCGCGGCAGTCGAGGGCCTGTCGACCGGTGGGCCCGACCGTCCGGGCGTAGGCGCCCGCGAGGGTCTCGAACTCCGGGAGGGCGGCGCGGAAGTCGCCACCGAGGAGCAGGCTGACAGCGCGCCGGGTGCGCAGGGCCAGTACGGCTCTGTGGTCCGCGCCCAGGGCCCGGGCGGCGCGGTCGGCCATCTCGCCGGCGACCTCGGCGGCCTGCGCGAAGCGCTCCTCGTCCATGAGGGCGTCGTAATGGGTGTGGACTTCCCTGATCTCCTCGCGCAGTTCTTCGGAGAGGAGGCCGGGCACCGGGTGCGCCGGCGCCGGGGCCCCCGGAGCGGGCTGTGGCGCCGGTGCGGCAGCACGCGACCGTGGGGCGTAGGGCTGCCGGAAGAGGCGGGTGGGGTCGGGCATCTGCCGCGGAACGCCGCCCCGGGGTTCGGGCCGCTCCCCGGGTGCTGGAAGGAAGGGACGCAGCCGCTCGTACACTTCCTGGCTGTCGGCGGGGCGTTCCCCGGGGTCCTTGCGCAACAGGTGCAGGACGAGGTCTTCGAGGCCGGCGGGCACCTCGGAGCGGAGTTCCCGGAGCGGGGTGGGGGCCTGGGTGACGTGCTGGGTCATCAGCGCGTACTCGCCCTCACCGGGGAACAGGAGCTGGCCGCTGAGGAGTTCGTGAAGGACGCAGCCCAGGGCGTACAGGTCCGCGCGGGGAGTGATCTGGCCCTTGCGGATCTGCTCGGGCGACATGTACTGGTAGGTGCCGAGCAGGCTGCCGGTCGCGGTCAGCTTGGTGACGTCGGTACGCAGCATGGCGGCGATGCCGAAGTCGAGGACCTTAACGGTGCCGTCGCGAGCGACGATGATGTTGGACGGCTTCAGGTCGCGGTGGACGACCGGTACGTCATGGGCCCAGGAGAGCACGGTGGCGACCTGGGCGGCGACGGCTGCCGCCCAGCCGATGGGAAGCGACGGCGCCACCTCCCCGGGGATGGGGCGCAGGTACTTCGTGAGGGTGACGCCGTCCACCAGCTCCATCACCAGGTAGAGGTGGTGGAAGCTCTGGTCGAGGACGGCGTCGAAGACCTGCGGGACGCCGGGGTGCTGGATGCGGGCGGTGACCCGGGCCTCACGCTGGAAGCGCTTCTCGAACTCCACGGCCAGCGCGGGAGAGGTGACGGACTCCCGCCGGATGAGCTTCACCGCGACGGGGCGGTCCAGGACTGCGTCGTACCCTCGCCACACGTGGCCCATGCCACCGCTGCTGATCGGCTCCAGGAGTTCGTAGCGTCCCGCGATCTGCTGTTCCGGCACTGCGTCCCACGTCCCCGTTCCTCACCCGGCGTCCGTACTGTCCCGTGCCGGTACGTGTTTGGTGCGTTCCAGTTTCGGCGGTGGGGTGATCTTCCGTCCAGCCCTTGCGAGTCGGCCGGTGGGGCGGAGGGGCGGAGGGTCCGCTGCGGTCGCGCCGCCCGTCCGCTTCGCAGGGGGCGGGCGACGCGAGCACCGAGGAGTGGTACGACCGGCCCCCTCACCCCTGCTGGCAAAGGCGCCCCGGAGCCCGGAGTGGGGCCAGGCGCGCCCCCGTCCAACGCGCCGGGCCCGTGCCCCGTCGACTAGTCCAAGCCCTCCTCATCACGGATCATCCGCCAGGCCGCGCGGCGGGCGCTGCGGTCCAGGTTGGACTTGAAGCTGGAGTCGGCGGCGAAGTATCGGCGGCCCAGATCCGCGGTGTGCGAGATGTGATCCATCATGTTCTCGTTGAACTTCTTGTCCCAGACGACGGCGAAGTTCTCCTCGTCGTTGACGAGGGCGGCCGCCTTGACCTTCGGGTCCTCCTTGGTGGCGAGGAAGGCCGGCAGGACGTCCGCCTCGGTGAAGTCGGTGCCGAACTTCTCGTTGAACCGGTCGATCAGTTCGGACAGCAGCGACTTCTCGGCCTCCTGGGCGCCGCCGGCGCCGTCGCCGAAGCCCTTCAGCTCCGCGGGTCCTTCGGGGCTCAGGGACACGTCCACTTCGCCGGTCCTCACGACCCGCAGGTGGCTGAGGTCGATCTCCCCCACGTCCACGCCGCCGTCCGCGCGGCGGGGCAGGCGGTTGAGGAGGTGGCGGCCGTACAGGTGGAGGCGTTCCAGCTCGGGGTCCTGGTAGGGCACGATCTGGGCGAGGAAGCCGTACTTGCGCACGTAGTCGTGGAGGTCCGCGCGGAAGTCCTCGGCCGCCTCCACACTGTCGTCGTCGTCCGGGTCGTCCAGGAGAGCGGTGAAGCGGGCCACGGCCGGGCCGAGCAGCCGGTACAGCTCGGCGTGCCGCTTCTCCCACTTCGCCTGCGAGCCGGCGGCCTTCTCCTTCGCCGCGAAGTAGGCCGCGGCGAACGCGTCCATCTCCTGCTCGGTGATGACCGGGGCCCCCATGACGCGGCCCTGGGCGGTGTAGAGGAGGTTGGGGTCCGAGGGGAGGGTGTGCGCCTCCTCGAAGTACGGGCGGAAGGCGTCCTGGATGTCCTCGGCGTCGTTGACGAAGTCCAGGACGGCCAGGTCGGCCTGGGACTTGCGGTCCGCGGTGCGGTTGAGCCGGGAGAGGGTCTGGACGGCGGAGATGCCGGTCAGCTTCTTGTTGACGTACATCGTCGTCAACAGCGGCTGGTCGAAACCCGTCTGGTACTTCTCCGCCACCACCAGGATCTTGTACTCGGGGTCGCCCTTGCCGCCGGCCTTGACGGCCTTGTCGTCAGCCCGGGTGTAGCCGAACGCCTTCGGCAGGGCGCTCTCGGCGATGCCGCCGTTCTCCTTCGTCTCCGTGGTCTCCTCGCCGTCGAGGGTGAGGGAGCCGGAGAAGGCGACGAGGACACCCAGGTCCGGGTACTTCGTGTCGTACTCGCGATCCTTGATGTAGCTCTTGATCGCGCGCGCCATCTGCACGGCCGACTGCCGGGAGGCAGTCACCACCATGGACTTGGCCCGGCCGCCGAGCCTTCCCCGCGTGTGGGTGACGAAGTGCTCCACGATGACCTGTGCGTGCTGGGAGACCGTGTGGTCGTGGGTGAGGGCGAAGCGGGCGAGGAGGCTGTTGGCCTTCGAGGGGTCGACCTCCATCTCGTCCGGGTTCTGGTTCACCAGCTTCCAGTACGTGTTGTAGGTGACGTAGTTGCGGAGTGGGTCGAGGATGAACCCCTCCTCGATCGCCTGCCGCATGGAGTACGTGTGGAAGGGCCGGTAGACCTCCTTGCCGTTCTCTGGAACCGGGGCGCCGAAGAGTTCCAGCGTCTTCGCCTTCGGGGTCGCGGTGAAAGCGAAGTAGGAGAGGTTGGCGGCGCGGCTGCGCTCCACGGCCTTCTTCTTGAGCTGGTCGTCGACGGTCGCGGTGGTGGCGCCCTCGTCGTCGGAGTCGGAGTCGAGTCCCAGGTCACGGAGGGCGGAGCGGACGGCCGTGGAGGCGTCGCCGGACTGGGAGGAGTGCGCCTCGTCGATGACGATGGCGAACCGGCCGCCCTTCAGCTCGGTCGGGTTGCGCTTGAGGTAGTCCAGCAGGGCCGGGAACGAGTGCAGGGTGACCGTGACGATCTTGCCCGTGTCGCGGGCGAGGGCGCGGGCCAGCTGCTCGCTCTTGGCACCGTGCCTTTCGTCGATCTTCACCACCAGGCCCTCAGTCTGGGAGAACCCGCCGACGGTCTCCCGGAGCTGGGCGTCGAGGTTGCGGCGGTCGGTGATGACGATGATCTTGTCGAAGACCGGTTCGCCGGGTGCGATCCGCCCGGCCGCCAGCGCCTCGGTGTCGAGGGTGCGCGGGTCGTTGTCCGCGTGGAGGTCGGAGAGGCGGTGGACCAGCCACCCGATCGTGTTCGACTTGCCGGAACCCGCGGAGGCCATCACCAGGTAGTTCTGCCCGGCGCCGTGGGTCGCGGCGTGGGCGGCCAGCTTACGCACCGCGTCCCACTGGTGGAAGCGCGGGAAGATGGTGGACCGGGTGGAACCTCCGCCGGGCGTCCGGTGCTTCTGCTGGTGGACGTAGCGGTGGAGCAGGTCCAGCCAGTTGTCCCGTTCCCAGAGCTGCTCCCAGAGGTACGAGGTGGCGTACGTACCGAACGCGGTCGGCGCGGGGTTGCCGGCGCCGCCGGGCTGACCGGGTCCGTTCGAACCGGTGTTGAGCGGGAGGAAACGCGTGGCCTTGCCGCGGAGCTGGGTCGCGACGAAGACGAGGTCGGGGTCGACGGCGAAGTTGGCGACGACCCGGCGGGTGAAGATCAGCTCGGTCGGGTCGCGGTCGGCGCGGTACTGCTCCTTGGCGCGTTCGACGCCCTGGCCGGTGAGCGGGTTCTTCAGCTCGGCGGTGGCCACGGGGATGCCGTTGAGGAAGAGGGCGAGGTCAAGCTTGTGCCCCCAGTCCGTCTGCTTGGTCGCGTAGGGGAGCTCTCGCACGACCGTGAGACGGTTGGCCCGGTAGCCGTCCAGGATGGAGTCGTCGGCGACGAGGTTCGGCTTGAAGTAGGCGACGCGGATGAGGACACCGCGGTCCTTCACGCCGTTGCGCAGGACGTGGAGCAGGCCGTTCTCGGAGATGGCCTTGTCGAGCCGCTGCGCGAAGCCGCGCTGGGCCTCGTTGGGGTCGCCGTAGACCTGGCGGAGCCGGTGCCACTCGTCGGGCTGGGACCTGCCGATGAACTCGAAGAGTTCGCCGGTGTTCAGGCCGATGTCCGGCCGGTACTCCGCCGGGCTCCCCTCACGCCAGCCGCGCTCGCAGAGGGCGGCCACTATGGCGGAACCGAAGGCGTTCTCGTCGTGGGCGGGGCTCATACGCGGGTGACTCCGTCCGTTACGTCGGTCACGTTCCGGCCACTGGCGGTGGAGACGTCGAACTGGCCGGTTACTGCGGCGGTGATGAGGGCTTGGCGGCGTTCGGCGAGGAGGGCTCGTTGTCGGCGGAGCAGAGCGCGCGCCTCAGCAATTACACGCGCTCCCTCTTCGACCTGCGCAACGAGCTCCTTCTGCCTTTCAATCGCCGGGAGAGGAACCGGGAAGCTCAAGATCTTTCTACTGTTCGTAGAAGCGAGATTCGTCGTCTTACTTCCTGTACTTTCGAAATAGCAGCGACCATGAAGGGTTTGCGTCAACAGGGAAAGATAGCGGGCGTCCAGAACTGCGCTATCTGGCCGCAAAACGAAGACATGGTTCTGATGGAGGCAGTCAGGGATTTCTCCACCCCAAACAGCCCCCCTCCCGAGCTTATCTAGGTCGCCGCCCTCCGTCATAAGCACATCACCTCGACGCAGAGTGCAACGATCCGCAACTGCACGCGGCACCGTGATCTCGCTAACTGAATCCAGTTCAAGTCGGCCAGCTTGAACATTCGCCACGCGAAGATATGGGCGAGTAACCACATCTCCCGCCAAATTCCGCGCACCATCTACTGTAAGGCCGTTCTGAATCCGACAAAGATAGCCGAGTTTCACCAAGGGCGGGTCATCAGAGGCATCGGGCAGCCAGGAGTACATGGAACCGCCTGGAGAGTGGTCAAGCGTGCCGGGAAGTAGGCTTTCAGAAAGAGAAGCATAGCGCCTCTCTTCCAGCCTAGCTTCCTGCTCCTCCCGCAACCCCAGCAGCCTGTCAATGCGCACGGTCTCGGCATCAAGAAATTCGGCGATACGGATTTGCTCACCGCGAGGCGGCAAAGGGGTAAGGGCTTCACCGAGACGGTCCCGGTTCAACTCGGTTTGATTGGTGGCACCGACAGCCAATACTACTTGCAAGTAAGCCTGGAAGGTGCCCGACCCCAGCCAATAGTAGAGGAACCGAGAATCCAGCAGACCAGGCTCCGCCCTGGCAAGGGTCACATGGCTATCAGCCATGCAAGGAGCCCCGTCCGGGGCTTCAGAAAAGTATCCGACTCGACCCAACGTCCCAGTGCCGGTCGAATTGACCAGAACATCGCCTTCTTGGAGACGGCCTCTCAACCCGGAGAAACTTCCATCGTAATCGTGGAATCGAGTGCGCCTCCAGTCGATACCGGCCAGCTGATTGGACGCCTGACTGATCGCCCTTACGGGGCCAGCGTCGACGTAATTCGGCGCGGTTCCTCGGCTCAGCACGGAGGTAACGTGCTTGAGAGGAGCCGCAGACCAGTGATGCGGCAACGCAACACCAAGGACAGTACTCATTCGGTAACCTCCCCCAACAGCCCCTGAATCTC
Source organism: Streptomyces diastaticus subsp. diastaticus (assembly GCF_011170125.1). NCBI lineage: Bacteria > Bacillati > Actinomycetota > Actinomycetes > Kitasatosporales > Streptomycetaceae > Streptomyces > Streptomyces diastaticus. The sequence goes on from NZ_BLLN01000005.1 coordinate 1,987,686, forward strand.
CGCCTCCAGCGCCTTCAACTCCGCATCGATCTCCGCCAGCGGCCTCGGCGGCTCGTACACGTAGAAGTGCCGGGTGAACGGAATCTCGTACCCGGTCTTCGTCTTCGCGTGGTCGATCCACGCGTCCGGAACGTGCGGCAGCACCTCGCGCTTCAGGTACTCCTCGACGTCCTCCCCCAGCGGCACGTTCTCGAAGTCGCGCAGGTCCGCGTCCGGCTCGGGCTCTCCCTTCACCCTCTGCACCTCACCCTCCGGGTCGCGCACTCCGACCGCCTCACGCATCGCCTTCGCGAACGGCGCCCCGCTCGGCCACAGCAGCCCAGCCGCCACCACCGCGTCCTTCATGGCCACGAAGGCCTCGGACTTGGTTGCCCAACTGGAGCCCAGCAGCGTTCGTACGGCCCCCACGAAGGCGTCCGCGTCGGCCAGCTTCTGCACCGGCTTCGCCGCCGCCAGCGCGGTCAGCGTCTCCTCGGTCACCTCGAAGCGGAGCTTGAGCGGGCGCTCGACCGTGATGCGCTGGTAGCCGAAGGCCTCGTTGTCGAAGACCTTGACCTTGGCGTGCATGGGGTGATTCTCATCGCGGGCGGCGTTGACTGCCTCGCCGTAGAGGCGGGTGATGTCGCCGATGTGGTCGGGCCGGCCGTTGGCGCCGTCGCCCAGTTCCTTTCGCTTGTCCCCGAGCGACTTGCGCATCTTGACCCACTGGTCCCGAGCGTCCAGGAGGACGACCTTGCCCTTGTGGTCGGGGGACTTGCGGTTGGTGAGAATCCAGAAGTACGTGGAGATGCCGGTGTTGTAGAAGAGCTGGTCGGGGAGGGCGACGATCGCCTCCAGCCAGTCGTTCTCCAGGATCCACCGGCGGATCTCGGACTCTCCGGAGCCCGCGGCGCCGGTGAAGAGCGGGGAGCCGTTGAAGACGATGGCGATACGGGAACCGCCCTTGCCCTGGGCGTCCACCGGCTTCATCTTCGAGATCATGTGCTGGAGGAAGAGAAGCGAGCCGTCGTTGATCCGCGGCAGCCCCGCGGCGAAGCGGCCGGCCTCGCCGAGCGTCTTGTGCTCGTACTCCACGTCCTCCTTGACCTTCTTCCACTCCACGCCGAAAGGCGGGTTGGCGAGAAGGTAGTCGAAGCGCCTGCGGCCGTGGCCGTCGTTGTTGAACGAGTTGCCGGGAGCGACGTTCTCCGGGTCCTGGCCCTTGATCATGAGGTCGGACCGGCAGATGGCCCAGGACTCGGGGTTGAGCTCCTGCCCGTACAGCTCGACGTCGGCGTCCTCGTTGAACTTCTTGATGAAGTCGTCCGCCGCTGAGAGCATGCCGCCGGTGCCGCAGGCCGGGTCCATGACGGTGCGGACCGTACCGGGGAGGGTGAGGGCGTCGCCGTCGGGGGCGATGAGGAGGTTCACCATGAGCTTGATGACCTCGCGCGGGGTGAAGTGCTCACCGGCGGTCTCGTTGGACTGCTCCGCGAAGCGCCGGATCAACTCCTCGAAGACGTAGCCCATGTTGTGGTTGGAGACGCGCTCCGGGTGGAGGTCGAGGTCGGTGAACTTCCCGATCACCTGGTAGAGCAGCCCGGCGTCCGCCAGCTTCTTGACGTGCTGGCCGAACTCGTAGGTCTCCAGCACTTCGCGGGCGTTCTGCGAGAAGGCCGCCATGTAGATGCGGAGGTTGTCGGCGGCCGTGTGCTGGTCGGCGGCGATCTTCTTCAGCGTCAGCGTGGACGTGTTGTAGAAGGAGTGACCGGAGGCCTTGCGGAGGAAGCTGTCGGCGTTGAAGCCCTCCAGTTCCTTGTACTTGGCCGCCTCGGCGGCGACCACGTCCCGCGTCGGCTCAAGGACGCATTCCAGGCGGCGCAGGACCGTGAACGGCAGGATCACCTTGCCGTAGTCGGACTGCTTGTAGTCGCCGCGCAGGAGGTCGGCGACGGACCAGGCATGGTTCGCCAGCTCCGTGTGCTTGCTGCTGTCCAAGGGAGTTCCCCGTGTTCCTTCCCGTCCGTCCGCCCCGGGCGGAGCGGAGGATTCAGTGTGGTCGTCGGCCGGCTTGTGGAGGGAGCCGTTTCAGTCGAGCGTCCGAGTTCGGGCGGTGACGCCGGACGGCGGCGCCACCGCACCGGAGGCTAGCCCGGCCGCCAGGGCGCTCGCAGCTTCCTCCGAGGTGGCGGAGGCGAGGCGAGCGGCAGTCCGCAGCACGTGGAGGCGGCGGAACGCCTCGCCGTACCGGCGCTGCTGCTCCAGCGGGAGCAAGGGGAGACGGAGGCGGCCCGAGTTGACGTTGACGATGGTGGAGCCGGTGGAGGCGGTGGCGATGTTGTCCTCCGCAGCGGCGAACCCGGCGAGGAACCAGCTGTCGAGGCGGGCCGGATCGGGCCGCAGGAGGTTCAGGTGCGGGCCGAGCAGAGCCCCTGCCTCCGGCTCACCCGCCACCCTGGCCCGGGGTCCGCCTCGGGAGGCGGAAGCCCGCAGGACGATGTCGCCGGGGGCGATCACGTGCATCGGGCCGGCGTGCGGATGAGGGCCCGTCCCCGAGGGCGGCTCGCCTGCGGCGATGTCATCGACGGTCAGGACCGGGCGATCGGGTGTGGTGTCCGATTCCGTCCCGAGGGCGGCGCCCCCCGTGTCACGCGCGGCCGGGCCCTTCAGCAGGGTCAGCGCACCTCCTCGTACGAGGTCGGCAACGGTCGCCGTACGCCAGCCTTGGTCCGGCGCGGTCAGCGGCCACTCCCGCGTCACCTGCTCCGAGGCCGCCAGCAGAGCGGCGGCTTCTCCGGTCAGGCGGTCGCGGAGACCGTCGAGCCGGGCCACGAGCACCTCCGGCGCCAGATCGGCTGAGGTCGTGCGGACATGGCGAGCAGGGGTGAGGTCGACGGTGTCGCCCAGGAGGTCCACGACCGGCACGACGCGGGCGACAGCAGGCTCACCGGGGTAGCCGACGGGGTCGTCGGTGAAGGCGGTCCAGACGTTCAGGACGCGTTCGGTCAGCTCGGACCAGTCAGCACGGATCGCTGGGCCCCGCCGCGCCGCCGCGCCGTCCCGCTGCTCCGGCTCCGCGTTGACGAACAGCACCGAGGGGCGCTCCGGTCCGCTCGGGCGCGGGCGCTGAAGTACCCAGAGATGAAGTCCGACGTGGAACGGGTGGGCCGCTCCCGCCGGAAGGGAGACGACGGCGCGGAGGGCTCCGGTGCGGACCAGTTCGGCACGGACGCGGCGGCCGGAGGCCCGTGAGGCGGGGGCGGGTGGCAGCAGGATGACGGCGTACCCGTCAGGCCGGAGGTGGGCCAGGGCGTGCTGCACCCAGGCGAGTTCGGACTCGGCGCGGGGCGGGACCCCGTAGGCCCAACGGGGGTCATAGGCCAGTTCGTCGTGGCCCCAGTCCCGGTCGCCGTAGGGCGGGTTGCAGAGCACCGCGTCGACAGCGAGGGCCGGGTAGGCGTCGGCGCGGAGGCTGTCGCCCGTTTCCACGCGCACGAGATCGGGGGGCAAGGGCCTCCCGTCAGCTCCGGCGAGACGTAGCCGGGCAGAAGCTCGCCCGGCCTGTACGGGGACGAGATCCTGCCCGTGCAGCGCGATCGCGCCGTGCCGGCGGGCCGCGGCGAGCAGGGTGCCGCCACCGCAGGCGGGGTCGAGGACGGTCCGCGCCGCCTCCGGGAGGAGACGGGCCATGAGGTCGGCCAGCTCGTCGGGGGTGGGGTAGGTGCCACCGACCGTGCTCTCCTCCAGTTCGCGTTCAGCGAGGACGCCGAGGGCGGCGTCCGACCCCGCCTCGTGGACACAACGGACCAAGGCTGCGAGCACTGCGCCGTCGTACGTGGCGGACGAGAGCGCTCCGCCGCCCGGGCCCCTCTCCACCAGCTCCACCACGAGGTCGAACAGCGGGGCGGACTCGGTGGGCTTGAGCCGCAGAGCGGTGCGCAGCTCCTCCTCCGGTGAAGCGGCAGCCGTCAGCCCGCGGTTCCGTAGCCAGGCCCGGACTGCGTGGAGGTCGTAGAGCGGGCTGCTCTCCGTACCTCCGTCGGGCGACGGGAAGTCCTCATGTCGGCGGCGCCAGTTGCTGACGGTGGCACGGGTGACCCCCGCGATGCGGGAGATCTCCGCGGCCGTCACCCGCACCGGAGACGGCGCGGTGCGCGAGGGCTGCTGCTGGGGCATGAGGAGATGGCTTCCTGGTGTGGGGGCCCGGCTGGGGGACGGCGCCACCAGGTAACCGGCAGCGACTAGCTGGACTTTACAACACCCGCCCTCATTCACAACAGGGTTGACAGTGCTTTCACGCAACTGTTTACTCTTTCCAGCTCACCCCGTCACCGATCGATGACTGTACGTGCATACCGGTGGCGCTGTCCCGCCCCGGATTCCCGCACCGCCCACTGGAGGTATCCCATGCGCCTGACCATGCCGACCACGGTGATCGAGGGGACTCCCATCACCGTCATGCCGTTCCGGGAGAACGCGGTGATCGGGACGGTCTCCCTCCCCGCCCTTCTCCAGATCGTCCCGTCCCCGCGCCGAGAGGAGGACCCCAAGGCGCTGAGCTCCGCGTCCGGCCAGGTCCGCCAGCACGCGGAGATCCGGTCCCAGGTCCAGCGCACCCTGAAGGCGACCGGGAAGGGCAGGAACGCGACCTCGTACGCCGAGTACATCGCGGCCGGGCTCAACGGCGAGTGGGGCGACGCCTGGTCGCTTCCTCCGATCACGTTCTGGCACGCCGGGGAGGTCGCGGCGATCAGCGAGGAGTTGATCGCCGGGACGGGGCTGCGCACCATCACGGTGGCACCTGGCGCCACCGTCGTCGCGGTCGACGGCGAGACGCAGCTCACCGCATGGCACGACCTCTTCGACAACCCCGAGCGCTTCGGGCTGGCGTACGGACAGCTCGTGGCGGTGCGCATCCCGTTCGAGATGTACCTGGGCCTGTCCGCCGCCGACGCGCGTCAGGTCTTCCACGACCGGAACGTCCTGGGCGTCGACGTCTCGAAGAACCTGTCCATGTCGATGGACCAGCGGGACCTGGCGACGCGTCTGGCCCACCGGGTGGCTGACGCCGTCAAGGTGGAGATCGACGGTCGGGTCATTCCGTTCAGCAAGCTCGTCAACGCCAGCAAGCGCCAGGTCGGTCGCACCGACCCGGAAGTGGTCACGCTCTCCGCGCTGCGGGCACTGGTCGTCACGACGATCTTCGGGCGTGGCGGACTGAACCTCTCGTCGGAGACGATCGGCGAGGCGGAGCTGCCGCGCGGGGCCGACGCCTCCCTGGTCGAACGCACCGTCGTCGCCGGCCTGGCAGGGCTCATCTCCGAATTCGCGGACACCTTCCTCGCACGCCAGGCGATCACCGCCCCCGCCGTCATCGCCGGCATCGGCGTGGCCGCACATCGGACCATGCCGTGGGCGGACTCGCTCAACGGCGGGCTCCACCCGGACGATCTGCGAGGACTGCTCTCCAGCGTGTGCTGGGAGCGGCAGGCCGCGTATTGGGAAGGCATCGCGGCCAAGACGGGCACGTCCGGCCGCCTCAACTTCAGCGGTGGCGTGAAGGACTCCGGCGGACGCGTGGCTGACGCCATCCTGTACCCGTCGACCGAGGCCGGCCGGAAGGTGCGGGGGCTGGCGGCCTGACGTCCTGCACGATGGCGCACGACATGCATCCGGCGGCCCGTCCGCGGGGATGCCTCAGGTCCGGCGACGACGCCGTGGGAGAAGAAACCGAGGGGACACCGGGCGGCGGCAGAAGCACCGGGTGGGCTCAAGAGGATGAAGGGGCAGGAGAACTTTGCAGAGCAATCTGATCCAGAGCAAGGTCATGACCGTGGAGGAGGTCTTCACCGGACGCCAGTACCGCCTCGACACCTATCAGCGGGAATTCACCTGGGGCCGCTCGGACGTTCGCCGCCTCATCGATGACTTACGCAAGAAGTTCTCGGCCAACTGGCGCCTGGAGCACGACCGCACCCGAGTTGCGCGCTACCAGCCCTACTTCCTCGGCCCGTACGTCTACCACGAGGAAGACCGGACAACGTATCTGGTGGACGGACAGCAGCGGATCACCACCCTGCACCTGATGTTGATCTACCTGCGCGAGCTTCTGCGCGCCCAGGACCTCGAAGACGAAGCCGGCCGGCTCACGAGCCTCATCAAAAGCCGGAAGTACGGGCGCTCCGTGCACACCCTGGACATTCCGGACCGTTCGGTGTTCCTGGAAGAGGTCTTCACAGAGAAGGGATTCTCCCTTCCCGATGATGCCCCGGGCGCGCTCCGCAAGCTGTGGGAGGCGTCATGCGTCTTCCAGGAGGAGTTCCCCGAGGAGTTGCGCGGAGACGCGCTGCCCTACTTCGTGGATTGGCTGCTGGAAGGGGTATGTCTCGTCGGGATCCAGGCGGGCACCTCCGAACAGGGGTGGGAGATCTATGAGTCCATGAACGACCGCGGAGTGCGGCTGGGCCCGATCGACCTCCTCAAGAGCTTTCTGCTTTCCAAGATCGACAAGGCGCCAGACGGTGCGGACAAGGTCTGGCGTCGGACCGTCTCCGAACTGGCGGCTGTTGACGTGAACGCGCCGAGCGACTTCCTCAAGACGTTCCTGATCGCGCGGTTCGCCCGCATCCCTACCTCGGACGACTCGTCCTCCACCGACGTCGAGAAGATCAGCGGCCCGTTCCACACGTGGGTCAAGGAGAACGCGTCGGCCTTGGGGCTGATCCGCTCCTCCGACCACCGCGCCCTGATCGACGAGCTGGAAATCTACGCGAACCACTACCGGACACTGGCAGCCGCCGCACGCGCCTACGTCCCCGACCTGGCCAGTGTCTTCTTCAACGCCTACAACGGCATGTCGATCCAGACCGCGCCCGTTCTGGCAGCGGTCCATCCCCGCGACTCCTTGGCCACCTGCAAGGCCAAAGCCAAGCTGGTCGCCGACTACCTCGACCTCGTCCTCGTCCGGCGCCTCGTCAATGACCTGCCGTGCTCGCCGGCCGACCTCGACCAGGAGGCGGTGAGGCTTGTCGGCCTGCTGCGCGGTGGGCTGGACGTCAGCAGACTGCGCGAGGTCCTGGCTGAGGAGATCGCGCGGCTCCCGTACGACTTCGACGCCATGAAGACCTATGGGCTCCGGTCGAACAACAGCCGACAGGTGCGCTACCTCCTCGCACGACTCACCGGCTTCGTGGAGTCCTCCTGCTCGCGAAGTGACGAGATGGGAGCCTACCTGGACGGTCGGCGTCCCTTCGAGATCGAGCACATCTGGGCCAACCGTTTCGAGCGGTACCAGCCCGAGACGAAGAAGCGCCCGGTCTTCGACTCCTACCGCAACCGCCTGGGCGCGCTGCTCCTGCTGAAGAAGTCGGACAACGCCAGCTACCAGGACCTGCCGTACGAAGAGAAGGTCGACTACTACCAGCGCCAGAACCATCTCGCCGGCTCTCTGCACGTCAAGCACCGGGAACGCAATCCCGACTTCAACAAGTTCGTGCGCACCCGGAAGCTCGACGGGCTGCTGCGCCCCTTCCCCAAATTCACCATGTCGGCGATCGAGGAGCGGCAGAAGCTGTATCAGAAGCTCTGCGAGATCGTCTGGGACCCGGCGGCGGCCTTCGGCACGCCCGCGATCCCCACTCAACGCGTCGATCGCTCGCGTACACGGACCCGGGCCCGGTACGACGTGGCCATCACTGATCTCGTCGCGAAGGGCATGCTGCCTCAGGGCGTCCAGCTCGTCGGCAGCCGTCGCGGAGTGCGGTTCGGAGCCGAGGTCCTGGATGACGGGCGCATCAGAGTGGATTCAGGGGAGACGTTCGGCTCGCTCTCCGCGGCGGGTGAATTCGTCCTCCAGTCTCAGTCATGTGCCGGGTGGAACTTCTGGCGGGCTCGCCTCGGGGACCACGAGGTGAAGCTGGTGGATGTCCGGCGCGAGGCCCTGGAGCAAGGGCTGGTCTGACCACGTCGCCACCCCGTCTCCACGCAACCAAGGCCGTCCCCCTCCGGCCGAGGGTGGGCCGCGCATGTCCGGTCCGGGGAGTCGTTGCCGGCTCGCCCGGCGCCATGAGCGGACGGCGGTGTCCCTTCGCAGCGGGGACACCGCGCCGGCGGTTTGGCGAGGTCGCGTGGCGGCGTAGGCGTGGTAGCGCGGGCGGCCGGCAGGTGCGGTGCGCGCCGCCCCGCCGGTCCGGGGGCGGCGGCGGGCGCGGGGCGTCACGGTGGTGTCGCCCAAGGCCGATACGGTCAGCCCGCCAGGCCGCCCAGTTCCGTCCCGGCGGGCAGCACCCGGACGAGCTTCTTGTTGACGAACTCGCGCATGCCGAGGTGGCCGAGTTCGCGGCCGTAGCCGGAGCGCTTGATGCCGCCGAAGGGGAGGTCGGCCTGGGTGGAGGTCGGGTGGTTGATCCAGACCATGCCGGTCTCGATGCGCTCGGCCACGCGGCGGGCGCGGTCGGTGTCGGCGCAGAAGACGGTACCGCCGAGGCCGTACTCGCTGTCGTTGGCCAGGGCGACGGCCTCGTCCTCGTCGGCGGCGCGGTGGACGACGGCGGCCGGGCCGAAGAGTTCCTCGGCGTAGGCGCGCATGCCGGGCTCGACGCCGGTGAGGATGGTCGGCTCGACGTAGGCGCCGGGGCGGTCGACGCGCTTGCCGCCGATGACCAGTTCGGCGCCCTGGCGGACGGTCTCCTCGATCTGCTCGACCAGGGTTTCGGCGGCGCCCTCGGAGGAGAGCGGGCCGAGCGTGGTCGACTCGTCGGCCGGGTCGCCGGGCTCCAGCCGGGCGAAGGCGGACTTCAGGCCGTCCACGAAGGCGTCGTAGTGGGCGTCGAGGACGATGAAGCGCTTGGCGGCGACGCAGCTCTGGCCGGTGTTGGCGAGGCGGCCCGCGGCGGCGGCCTTGACGGTGTGCTCCAGGTTCTCGCCGTCCAGGACGACGAAGACGTCGCTGCCGCCCAGCTCCAGCAGGCTGGGCTTCATGTTGGCCCCGGCGCGCTCGGCGACCTTGGCGCCCGCGCCCTCGCTGCCGGTGAGGGAGGCGCCGCGCACCACGCGGCTGTCGATGATGCGGGAGACCTCGTCGTGGCCGACGAAGAGATTGGTGTACGCACCCGGGGGCAGACCGGCGTCCTGGAATATCTTCTCCAGGGCCAGCGCGGACTGGGCGCAGATCCCGGCGTGCTTGACCATGACGGTGTTGCCGAGGACGAGGTTGGGCCCGGCGAAGCGGACGACCTGGTAGAGCGGGAAGTTCCACGGCATCACGCCGAGCAGCACTCCGAGCGGCTCGCTGACCAGGTACGCCTCCCCCTCCTCGACGTCGAGCGGCTCGGGGGCGGCGAACTCGGGGCCGTACTTCGCGTAGTAGGTGAGGATCGAGGCGGCCAGGTCGACCTCGCCGCGGGCCTCGGAGATCAGCTTGCCCATCTCCTCGGTGACGATCTGGGCGAGCGCCTCCTTGCGCTCCAGCATCAGCTCGCCGGCGCGTCCGACGGCCGCCGCGCGGTCCTCGATGGTGCGGGCACGCCACTCGCCGAAGGCCTGGTGGGCCGCTTCGACACGGACGTCCACCTCCTTGCCCTCGATCTGCGGGAACTCCGCGACGGTCCTCCCGGTGGCCGGGTTGACCGTGGCGAACGTGCTCTTGCTCTGCTCCGTCATGATGACCTCGCGTCGGCTGATGGGTCGGGCGCGGCTTCCGCTCCGGCCGCCGGATCCTCAGGCGGGCGTTCGGCGCTCCGCGGGCCGGTCCGGTACGGGTGCTGCGCGCGCAGCGACCGTGACTCTGTGCGGCCGGTGGCACCTCATGCGTGACCGGCGCCCCTCACTCCGCACCCGTCCCACGGTGTACCCGCGCGCAAAAGCGGTAAACCGGAACAATCGCCTGTGCGTCAGGCCGACAGGGACGAGCCGCGGGCCGGGCGGCGGCGCGGCAACGACAAAGCGCCCCGGCTCCCCACCTGGCGGTGCAGGGGGAACCGGGGCGCTCCGCCGGTGCGGGGGCGGCCGTCCCGCGGGGATGCGTTCAGGCGTGGGCCTCTTCGCCCGGCTCGGCGTGCCGGGGCCGGCCCTGGGCCTGACCGGCGGCGGGCGCCGGCCCGGAAGCCGGTCCGGAAGCCGGTCCTGCGTGGCCGCCCTGGCCCGACATGCCCTCTCGCGCGGCAGTCTGCTCCTGGCCGGGAGCGGGCCCGCCCGGGCGCGGGGCGAAGCCCTGCGGCGCCGGAGCGCCCTGCGGGGGACGCGGGCCCGAGGAGGAGCCCTGCTGACCCGCGCCGCCCTGGGCCGCGGCGGCGAAGCCCTGCGCCGAGGCGGGACCGGGGCGGGCCGGGCCGGGAGGCTGCGGGCCGGGGCCCTGCCGCCCCTCGGGCGCGCCCTGGCCGGGAGCCTGCTGCCCCGGAGCGCCGGAGCCTCGCCGGGGGGCGGGCATCCCCGCGACCGGGTTGCCGGGACCCTGCGGGCCGGGGCCCTGCGGTGGGCGCTGCTGCTGCTCGGGGCGCCGCGGCGGGAGGATGCTGCTCCAGTCGAGGGCGCTCTGAGCCTCCAGACGGGCCTGGTCGGCCACTCGGCGCGTCTCGGTGAGGACGTCGCCTTGCTCGCGTACCAGCTGGTCGTAGATCGGAGGATTCGGTGACACTTCGGTGGATCTTCCCTTGTGCGGTCGTGCCGACGAGCGGCGGTGCAGTCGCCCACCGTACTGGGTGGCGCCCGCTCACTCCTCGGCGAGCATCCCCGAACGGAGTCGGGTGAGGATGCGCGACAGCAGCCGGGAGACGTGCATCTGCGAGATGCCGAGCTCGGCGCCGATCTGCGACTGGGTCAGCTCTTCGCCGAACCGCATTTCCACGATGCGGCGTTCACGCTCGTCGAGGGTCTCCAGGAGAGGGGCGAGCGCGTGCAGGTCCTCGACCAGTTCCTGGGCGGGGTCCGGGGCGCCGAGGGTGTCGGCGAGCGAGCGGGGGCTGCCGCCGGCGCGGTTGTCGTCGCCGGACTCGGTGGGGACGTCGAGCGAGCCGGCGGTGTAGCCGTTGGCGGCGACGAGGCCCTCGACGACCTCCTCCTCGGTCCGCTCCAGCTTGGCGGCGAGCTCCTTGACGGTGGGCTCGCGGTCCAGCTCGGCGGCGAGCGACTCCTTGGCCTTGGCCATGTCGACCCGCAGCTCCTGGAGCCGGCGCGGGACGTGCACGGCCCAACTGGTGTCACGGAAGAACCGCTTGATCTCGCCGACGATGTACGGCACGGCGAAGGTGGTGAACTCCACCTCGCGGGAGAGGTCGAAACGGTCGATCGCCTTGATCAGGCCGATGGTGCCGACCTGGACGATGTCCTCCATCTCGCCCTGGCCGCGGTGGCGGAACCGCCCGGCGGCGTAGCGGACGAGGGAGAGGTTCATCTCGATGAGCGTGTTGCGTGCGTACTGGTGCTCGGGCGTGCCCTCCTCCAGTGTCTGGAGCCGGTCGAAGAAGATCTTCGACAGGTCTCGGGCGTCCTGGGGGGCGATCTTGCCGCCGTCCTCCACCCAGGGCAGGTCCGCGGCCGCGGCGGGACCGCCGGCCGGGGCGGCCTCGGTCCCCTTGACCTGTCGTCCCGCTTCAGTCTGTGCGGACATCGCCGTCATCAGTACCCCTCCTCTTTCGTGCGTGGCCGGTCACCAGTGGGCCTGCGACCCGCGTGCCCGGTCAACCTGCCCCGAAACCAGCGACCTTGACATCACTGTTCGATAACGGCGCCTTCCCGCGACAAGGCCGGCCATGCACGCGCGCACCAGACTTCTCTGTGCGATACGCAACTGAGCCGCCGGGAACTACCGGTTTCGGCCAGGAAACGCCGCTTCCCGGCCACCCTCGCACGCTCGCGCCACCCGGCGGGGAGGCGGGGGTGGTCCGCTCCTCTCCCCCGGTCCCGGGCGGCGCACCTGACGTCCGGTCACCCCGGGACGGCCGCGCGTGTCACCCCACCGGCCCACCCCCCGCGCGCCCCGCGGTGGCGAGGCGGTGTCGCCCGGGGCCGCGCACCGGCGGTGTCCTATCGTGGGCGCGGGCAGGCCGGGCCGCACGCCTCCGGGCCCCGCCCGGGACGGCTCCGGCGCCCCCGCACCGCCGAGCCCGACCGAGCCAGGAGTCCCGTGCCATGACCTCCGCGCCGCCCGCCGCCCGTCCCCCTTCCGGTTCCCGAGGGCACCGCCGCCGCAAGGTGGTCGCCGCGCTGGTGCTGGTCGCCGCGCTGGTCGGCGGGACCTTCGCGCTCGCTCTCGACGGGCAGCGCGACCGGGAGCGCGAACGCTCGGAGCGGACCGCGACCGAGGCCGGCTCGGGGGCGGGCGAGCGCGACGAGGCGCTGCTGCGGCTGGCCCGGCGGGAGAAGGGCGACCCGATGGCGGTCGGGGACGTCGACGCGCCGGTGGTGATGATCGAGTACAGCGATTTCCAGTGCCCTTACTGCGGCCGGTTCGCGCGGGAAACCAAGCCGGCGCTTCTGCGGGAGCACGTCGAGGAGGGCGTGCTGCGCATCGAGTGGCGCAACTTCCCGCTCTTCGGCGAGGAGTCGGAGCGGGCCGCGCTGGCCGCCTGGGCCGCCGGGCAGCAGGGCAAGTTCTGGGAGTTCCACGACCTGGCGTACGCCGAGCCGCGCAAGCGGAACTCCGGGGCCTTCTCCGAGAAGGCCGTGGTCGCCATGGCGAAGAAGGCAGGCGTCGGCGACCTCGAACGGTTCCGGAAGGACCTCGGCGGGGCCGAGGGGCGGGCCGCGCTCGAACGGGACCGGCAGGAGGGCTCCGGCCTCGGTGTCAGCAGCACCCCCGCCTTCCTCGTCAACGGGCAGCCCATCCTGGGCGCCCAGCCCGGCTCCGCCTTCACCGAGGCCGTCGAGACGGCCGAGGCGGACGCCCGGCGCAACAGCGAGGCCGCCGGGCCGGGCGCCGAGGAGTCCTCCAAGTGACCGAGGCCGGGCTGCTGATGGCGTTCCTCGGCGGCCTGCTGGCCCTGCTCAGCCCCTGCGGCGCCCTGCTGCTGCCCGCCTTCTTCGCCTACTCCTTCACCGGGCCGACCCGGCTGCTGCTGCGCACCCTGTTCTTCTACGCGGGGCTCTGCGCCACGCTGGTGCCGCTCGGCGCGGCGGGGGCCTTCGCGGGGCGGCTGCTGGTCGGGCACCGCGAACTGCTGGTGGCGGTCGGCGGGTGGACTCTGGTGGCGCTGGGGCTGGCCCAGATCGCGGGCCTGGGCTTCGGCTCGCGCCGGATGCAGCGGGCGGCGGGGGCACGCCGCGACGGCTCCGCGCTGTCGGTGGCGGCGCTGGGCGCGGTCTACGGGCTGGCCGGGTTCTGCGCCGGGCCGATCCTCGGCTCGGTGCTGACCGTCTCGGCGGTGGGCGGCGACCCGGTCCGCGGCGCGCTGCTGCTGGCGGTGTACGCGCTGGGGATGGCGGTGCCGCTCTTCCTGCTGGCGCTGGCCTGGGACCGCTTCGAGCTGGGCCGCAGGCGGTGGCTGCGCGGTCGGGCGGTGCGGCTGGGACCGCTCACCGTGCACTCCACCTCGGCGGCGGGCGGGCTGCTCTTCGTGCTGACCGGAGTGGCCTTCCTGGTCTTCGACGGGATGGCCTCGCTCGGCTCCGTGGTCGACGTGGAGACCGGGTTCGCCTGGGAGGAGCGGCTGGCCGAGGTGGGCGCCCTGGTCTCCGACCGGACGGTGCTGCTGGCCCTCTGCGCGGTCGCCGCCGCCGGCGCGCTGGCGGTGCTGCTGCGCTCCGGACGGCGCGCGGCGGGCCCGGTGCCCGGCGAGGCCGACGCCGAGAGGTCCGAGGAGCACCGTGAGGCAGCGCCGTCCGGCGGGGGCGGCTGAGCGCCGGGCCGCGGTACTCAGGTACTTACGCGGATGTCCCCGCCCGCGCGGCCCGGCGAGGGTGGGGCGCATGAAGAGAGTGTGGACGACCCTCAAGTGGACGGCGGCGCGCGCCGTGCTGCGGACCGTCGGCCGGGCGAGCCGTGGCATCCGGATCGGCTACCGCTTCGGTTTCGACAGCGGCGTGATGCTGGACCACGTGTACGAGAACCGGGCCCGCGGCGTGCTCGGCGTGGGCCGCGTCATCGACCGGGTCTTCCTGGACGCCGTCGGCTGGCGGGCGGTCCGGGCCCGCCGGGAGCTGCTGAGCCGGGTGCTGCGCGAGGAGATCGCCCGCCGCGAGGGCGAGGTCTTCCTGCTCGACGTCGCCGCCGGGCCGGGGCGCTACCTCCAGGACCTGGTCGAGCAGACTCCCCCGGGCCGCCTCCGGGTCCTCTGCCGAGACCTGGCCCCGGCGGGGCTGCGCAAGGGCGAGGCGATGGCGCGCGAGCGCGGGCTGGCCGGGATCACCTACCAGGTGGGCGACGCGCTGGTCCCCGTACCGCCCGAGGGGCGGGCGCCGGACGTCATCGTGGTGTCGGGGCTGTACGAGCTGCTGCTGGACGACGCCGAGGTGCGCCAGTCGATCGAGCGGCTGCGCGGGCTGCTGGCCGAGGACGGGGTGCTGGTCTTCACCACGCAGACCCGCCACCCGCAGCTCGAACTGATCGCGGGTGTGCTGACCGACCGCGACGGCGAGCCGTGGATCATGAAGTGCCGGGACATGGGGCAGGCCGAGGACTGGGCGGCGCGGGCCGGGTTCAAGGAGGTCAGCAGCAGGCGGGAGCGGGTCGGGCTCTTCACGGTGACGCTCTGCCGGGCGTGAGCCGCCGCCCCGGCGCGGGGGCCGGGGCGGTCCTGGTCAGGCGGAGCGCTTGCGTGAGGAGGCCGTCTTCTTCTTGGTGCCGGAGGAGGAGGCGGCCTTCTTGGTGCCGGAGGAGGCGGCCTTCTTGGCTGTGGAGCGGGAGGAGCCGCTCTTGGCGCGGGACGACGAGGAGGACGAGGACGAGGACGAGCCGGACTTGCCGGACTTGGCGGAGCCGGAGCGGCCGGACGCGGTCTTCTTCGCCGGGGCCGACTTCTTCTTCGCCTCCGAGCCGGAGCCGGTCTTGGCGCGGCCGTCCGTCTTGCGGCGCGAGCTGAGCGAGGTCACCTCGGCGTCCTTCTCCGCCTTGTCGCCACTCTCCCCGGCCTCGCCGTCCTCGCCCTCGCCCTCGCCCTCGCCCTCGCCCTCGCCGCGGGAGCGCCTGGCCTCGCGGACGCTGCTCTCCAGGGCGGACATGAGGTCGATGACGGTGCCCTCCCCCTTGGCCGACTCCTTCTCGGGCTCCGGTTCGCGGCCCTCCACCTTGGCGGTGACCATCTCCTCGACCGCCTCGCGGTAGTCGTCGTGGAGCGAGTCGAGGTCGACGTCGCCGAGGGTGTCCATCAGCGCGTCGGCGAGGTCCAGCTCGGCGTCCCGGACGGTCACGTCGGTCTCGGGGGCGGCTTCCTGGGGCGAGCGGATCTCGTCGGGCCAGTGCAGGGTGTGCATGGCGATCACCTCGTCGACGACGCGGAGCATGCCCAGGCGCTCGCGGCCCCGCAGGGCGAACTTGGCGACGGCCACCCGCTCGCTGCGTCGCAGTGCCTCGCGGAGGAGGGCGTAGGGCTTGGCGGCGGGGGCGCCGTTGACCATGAGGTAGTAGGCGTTGCCCATCTGGAGGGGGTCGATCCGGTCGGCCTCGACGAAGGCGACGATGTCGATCGTCCGGGTGGTGGGGAGGGGCAGGCTCGCCAGGTCCTCCTCGGTGATGGGGACGATGGTGCCGTCCGCGTCCTCGAACCCCTTGCCGATCTCGGAGGAGGGCACCTCCTTCTCCTCCAGCTCGCACACCTTGCGGTAGCGGATGCGGCCGCCGTCCTCGGTGTGGATCTGGCGGAACGAGACCGCGTGGTTCACGGTGGCGTTCGCCAGCTTCACGGGGATGCTGACCAGCCCGAACGAGATCGCGCCGTTCCATATCGACTGCACGCTGAGCACCTTCCCGGCCTCGCGCCCGGCGCGGGGCTCGTGCGCCGCGTGGGTCCTGGATGGGTTGATTGGTGAGGTATCGGCATTGTGCGGGGTTTTCGTGCGATTCTCATCGTATGACGCCCATCACCCACGTGGAGGGGCGGCGGCTCGCGCTCAGCAACCTCGACAAGATCCTCTACCCGGCCACCGGCTTCACCAAGGGGGAGGTGCTGCACTACTACGCCTCCATGGCGCCGGTCCTCCTGCCGCAGCTGCGGGACCGGCCGCTCTCCTTCCTCCGCTATCCGGACGGCGCGGAGGGGGAGACCTTCTTCGCCAAGAACGTGCCCCCCGGTACGCCCGACTGGGTGCGGGTGGCGACCGTGCCGCGGTCGGCGCGGGACACCACCAGCGCCCGGCAGGTGGTCGTGGACGACCTGCCGTCGCTGATGTGGGCGGCCAACCTGGTGACCGAGTTCCACACGCCGCAGTGGCGGGCCAAGGACCCCGGCGAGGCCGACCGGCTCGTGCTGGACCTGGACCCGGGCGCCCCCGCCGGGATCGCCGAGTGCTGCGAGGTGGCGCTGCTGCTGCGGGAGCGGCTGGCCGCCGACGGGCTGACCGCCTGGGTGAAGACCTCCGGGTCGAAGGGACTGCACCTGCTGGTCCCCCTGACCGGCGCACCCTCCCGCGCGGTGACCGCGTACGCGAAGGAGCTGGCGCTGGCGGCCACGCGCGAGGCCCCCGAGCTGGTCGTGCACCGGATGGCGAAGCGGCTGCGCGCCGGGAAGGTCTTCGTCGACTTCAGCCAGAACTCCGCCTCGAAGACGACCGCCACCCCCTACACCCTGCGGGCCCGACCGCACCCGACCGTGTCGGCCCCGCTGACCTGGGAGGAGGTCGCCACCCGGGGCGAGGGCCCCCTGCCCGGCCTGCGGATCGAGGCGAGCGAGGCCCTGGCGCGGGTGGAGCGCCACGGCGACCTGCTGGCACCGCTGAGCGACGGGCGGGCGGCGGCGCCGCTGCCGGGGAGCTGACGGCCAACTCCGTTCGCGGGCCGCGATGTCCGGGCCCGGGTAACCCGCCCGGCGGACCGTTCCGGCGGACGGCCTAGCTGACGGTCCGTGCGGTGGCAGGACCGACATGCCCGTCATAGCGTCAGATCTGTCGGAACAACAACCCCGTTCTCCCAAGGAGAGATTCATGTCCCTGCGGTCCCAGGTCATCAAGCTCGGCACGCTCGCCGCCGCCGGCGCTCTCGGCACCCTCGCCTTCGCCGCCCCCGCGGGCGCCCTCTCCCCGACGGCGGACGAGGCGTCCCAGGCCGCCGTCGCCGCCCCCAAGGTCTACAAGGGCCGGGTCATCGCGAAGACGGGCCTGATCCTGCGCGACGCCCCGACCCGTGGCGGCGCGGCCGTCGGCACCGTGCCCTACGGCAAGGTCGTCGACATCCGCTGCAAGGTCGAGTCGCGCGACGTCGTGGACGGCAACCCGCGCTGGTACCTGCTGACCAACGGCACCTGGGCCTGGGGTTCGGCCCGCTACATCGAGAACATCGGCGAGGCCCCCCGCTGGTGCTGACGTGAGCCCGGGACACCCAGGAACCCGGCCGGAGCCCACGAGGCACCGGCCGGGCTCCGGCATGTTCCGGGCGGCCCCCGCCGCGGGGGAACACGACCGCCCGGAACATAACGGAGCAGGCCGGACATCACGCCCGATACTTGCTACGTTCCCGCCATGACCGGAACGACGACCGGCCCGACCACCGACCCCCCGCCGCCCCCGGTCGCCCCGGACACCGGACCCGCCGGCCCGGCAGCCGTGGGCGGCGGGCGGCGCGGCACCGAGTTCCTCCTGGTCCTGATGGCCCTCCTGCTCTCGGTCTCCGGCTACCTGGTGGTGGGCCTCACCCTGGACGGCACGGCCCCGCCGGACACCCTGCGCTACGGCGGCGGCCTCGGCGCGCTGGCCCTGCTGGCGCACGGGGCCGTCCGGCTAGCCGCCCCGTACGCCGATCCACTGCTGCTGCCCATCGCGGTGCTGCTCAACGGCATGGGGCTGGTGCTGATCCACCGTCTGGACCAGGAGACGCCGCACGACCAGGCGGCCGGGTCGCAGCTGATCTGGTCGACCGCGGGGGCGGCCCTGTTCATCCTGGTGGTGCTGCTGGTCCGCGACCACCGGGTGCTCCAGCGGTTCACCTTCCTGTCGGTGGCGGCCGCGCTCGCGCTGATGGTGCTGCCGGTCCTCTTCCCCCCGGTCAACGGCGCCCGCATCTGGATCAGGTTCGGCGGCTTCTCCTTCCAGCCGGCCGAGTTCGCCAAGGTCCTGCTCGCCGTCTTCTTCGCCGGGCACCTGGCGGCCGGGCTCGCCGTGCTCCGCGACACCGGCCGCAAGGTGTGGGGGGTGCGGCTGCCGACCGGGCGCGCTCTCGGTCCGGTGGCGGCGGTGTGGCTGCTGAGCGTCGGAGTCCTCGTCCTGGAACGCGACCTCGGCACCTCCCTGCTCTTCTTCGGCCTCTTCGTCGTGATGCTGTACGTGGCGACCGGCTGGACGGGCTGGATCACCGTCGGGCTGCTGCTGGCCGGCACCGGGGCGTGGGCGGTGGGGCGGCTGGAGCCGCACGTGCACGCCCGCGTCGCCGACTGGCTGCACCCCCTCGCGTCGATCGAGGCGGGGGAGGGCTCCAACCAGCTCGCCCAGTCGCTCTTCGCCTTCGCCTCCGGCGGCCTCCTCGGCACCGGCCTGGGTGCCGGCCACTCGGTCCTCATCGGCTTCGCCGCCAAGTCCGACTTCATCCTGGCGACCGCAGGGGAGGAGCTGGGCTGGGCGGGCCTGGCCGCGCTCCTCGTGCTCTACGCGCTGCTGGTGGAGCGGGGCTTCCGCTGCGGGCTGGCGCTCGGCGACCCGTTCGGGCGGCTGCTGGCGACCGGGCTGGCCTCCATCGTGGCGCTCCAGGTCTTCGTCATCGCGGGCGGGGTGACCGGGCTCATCCCGCTGACCGGCATGGCCATGCCCTTCCTCGCGCAGGGTGGCTCCTCGGTGGTGACCAACTGGGTGATCGTGGCGCTGCTGATCCGGCTCAGCGACGCGGCCCGCCGTCAGGCGCCCGGCCCTTTGGAGGAACCCCGGTGACCCGGTGCGTCCGCCGCGCGGGCGTGCTCTGCCTGCTCCTGCTGCTGGCCCTGCTGGTCCACACCGCCCGCCTCCAGCTCCTCACCGGCGCCGAGCTCACCGACAGCTCCGCCAACCGCCGCACCGCCATCACCCGGTACGCCCAGCCGCGCGGCGAGATCCTGGTCGACGGCCGCCCCGTCACCGGCTCCCGCGACACCGGCGAACTCCTGCGCTACGAGCGGACCTACACCGACGGCCCGCTCTACGCCCCGGTGACCGGCTTCGCCTCCCAGCAGTACGGCACGAGCCTGCTGGAGGAGGCCGAGGACGGCCTGCTGGCCGGCACCGACCCGGCGCTGGCCCCGCTGCCGTTCTGGAACGACCTGACCGGTGGCCGCAGCCCCGGCGGCCGGGTCGCCACCACCGTCGTGGCGGCCGTGCAGAAGGCGGCGTACGAGGGGCTCGCCGGGCGCAAGGGCGCGGTGGCGGCGCTGGAGCCGGCCAGCGGCCGCGTCCTCGCCCTGGTCTCCTCGCCCTCCTACGACCCGGGGCGCCTCTCCGGCACCGGGCCGGCGGCGGCCGGGGCGTGGCGGGAGCTGACCCGCGCTCCGGACGAGCCGATGCTCAACCGGGCCATCCGGCAGACCTACCCGCCCGGGTCGGCCTTCAAGGTGGTGACGGCGGCCGCCGCCCTCGACTCGGGCACGGTCACCGACCCGGACGCCCCCACCCGCTCCCCGGACCCGTACACGCTGCCGGGCAGTGAGACGCGGCTGAGCAACGAGGTGGAGGGATGCGAGGACGCCTCGCTGCGGTACGCCTTCCAGTGGTCGTGCAACACGGTCTTCGCGGGGCTCGGGGTGCGGGTCGGGCCGGGCGGGATGCTGGCCGCCGCCGAGCGGTTCGGGTTCAACGACCGGGGGCTGCGCATCCCCTCACCGGTCGCGCCGAGCACCTTCGCCACCGACATGGACGACGCGCAGCTGGCCCTCTCCTCGATCGGCCAGTACGACACCCGGGCCACACCGCTGCAGATGGCGTCGGTGGCGGCGGCCGTGGCGGCGGGCGGCGCGGTGCGCCCCCCGCGGCTGGTCGAGGCGACCACGACCGGGGCCGGTTCGCCGGTGTGGACCGGCGGCCCGCCCGGCTACCGCCAGGTGATGAACGCCGGAACGGCCTCGGTGCTGCGGCAGATGATGCGCGACGTCGTCGAGGACGGCACCGGCAAGAACGCGGCGATCGAGGGCGCCGAGGTCGGCGGCAAGACCGGCACCGCCCAGCACGGCGTGGGCAACGCGGGTGTCCCGTACGCCTGGTTCATCTCCTGGGCGCGTGCCGAGGACGCGATCGAGCCGGCGGTGGCCGTCGCCGTGGTGGTGGAGGACGAGGAGGCGCGGCGGGAGGCGATCAGCGGCGGCGGGACGGCCGCGCCGATCGCCCGGGCGGTGATGGAGGCGGCACTGGACCGGTGAGCCCGCGCCGCCTCCGTGGCCGGGCCGGTCAGCTCTCGGCGCCCGCGCGGATGGCCGCGTCGACCTCGCCGACCCGCTCCCGCTCCTCGGCGGCGAACCGCTCGGCGTCGAGCTTCTCGGCGATCTCCTCGTCCTGGGCCATCAGCAGGTCGAGGTTGTGGTCGCCGAGGTCGAAGACGCCCAGGTCGACGTAGGCCCGCTGGAGGCGCTCGCCCCACAGGCCGATGTCCTTGACGCAGGGGACGATCCGGCTGAACAGCAGTTTGCGGAAGAGGTGCAGGAACTCCGACTGCTCGCTGTACTCGAGGGCCTCGGCCTTGGGGATGCCGAAGTTCTCCAGCACCTCGACGCCGCGCAGCCGGTCGCGCATCAGGTAGCAGCCCTCGATGACGAACTCCTCGCGCTCGCGCAGTTCGGCGTCGGTGAGCTGGCGGTAGTAGTCGCGCAGCGCCATCCGGCCGAAGGCGACGTGCCGGGCCTCGTCCTGCATGACGTAGGCGAGGATCTGCTGGGGCAGCGGCTTGTCGGTGGTGTCGCGGATCATGCCGAAGGCGGCCAGCGCCAGCCCTTCGATGAGGACCTGCATGCCGAGGTAGGGCATGTCCCAGCGGGAGTCGCGCAGGGTGTCGCCGAGGAGCGACTGGAGGTCGTCGTTGACCGGGTAGAGCATCCCGATCTTCTCGTGCAGGAAGCGCCCGTAGATCTCGGCGTGCCGGGCCTCGTCCATGGTCTGGGTGGCGGAGTAGAACTTGGCGTCCATGTCGGGGACGGACTCCACGATGCGGGCGGCGCAGATCATCGCGCCCTGCTCGCCGTGGAGGAACTGGCTGAACTGCCAGGAGGCGTAGTGCCGCCGCAGTTCGGCCTTGTCACGCTCGGTCATCCGCGCCCAGTGGCGGGTGCCGTGCAGGGTCAGCGCCTCGTCGGGGGTGCCGAGGGGGTCGTACGGGTCGACCTCCAGCTCCCAGTCGATGCGGCGGGCGCCGTCCCACTGCTTGTCCTTGCCCTTCTGGTACAGCGAGAGCAGGCGGTCGCGGCCCTCGTCGTACTCCCAGCTGAAGCGGGCGGCGCCGGTGGCCGGGACCTGCCACAGGGGGTCGGCGGGGGGTCGGGTGTAGAGATCACGGGTCGACACGGTGGCACTCCTCCACTCGGTCCGAGGGCGTGCCGCGCACCGGTCCGGGCAGCGGCGCCCGCTCGCAGGCTCACACGCCCGGGTGGCGTGGTCAACCAGGCGTGCGGGGGAATTCCGCGGTGCGGGACCCGGCACCGGGCCGGTGCTGTAACCCTGGGTTACCCCCAGGTCGGGGAGGTGCGCTCGGAACGTGGAGTTTCAGCCGTCAACCGGCCGGGAGGGGGGCCGCCTCGCCGGCCGGGCTCACGGGGAGCCCGGCCGGGCGACCTTAGTAGCGGACGACGGCCGCCACCCCGCCGTCCTCCGCGAGGGTGCCGTCGGGGACGAACCGGACCTGCGCGTCCCCGTCGAGCGCCGTCTCGATCAGGGTGTCGACGATGTCGGTCTCGGCGGCGAGGCCGACCTCGACGTCCAGCGGCGGCTCGGTCTCCTCGGGGACCTCCCGGAGGTGCAGACCGCCCGCCTCGTCGATGTGGCCGACGGCCGCGAAGTTCTCCTCCACCAGCAGCAGCGAGACCCGGCGCTCGGCGACCATCGTCCACACCTCGGGCAGGCCGCCGGCGAACCGTTTGGCGCTGCGGGCGTCGTCGAGCGCGGCCATGTCCTGGCGGACCAGTTCCCCGGCCCACTTCTCACGCGCGGGGACGAGCCGCTCGGAGAGCTTCGGCCCGCTGTCCGTGTCCTGCCCCGCCAGCTCGACGCGTCCGGCCGGCCGGGAGGCGTGCCGGGAGGTCGCGTCGAAGCGGGAGAGCACCTCCACCCCGCCGACCACGAACAGCGGCAGCGGCTGGGCGTCCAGCGCCCGGCTGAGCCGTTCGTCCACGTCGCTCATGTACTGCCGCAGCCGCTCGTCGCGGATGGCGCTGGGGCTGCGTCCGTAGAGCGGGCCCGGGACGGCGTCCTCGGGGTCGGGGATCTGCGGCGGCGCGGGGAAGCCGTGGTCCTCGACCTCCGTCAGCCGTTCCCCCTCGCCGATCCACAGGCGGCACATCTCCTGGTCGAGGACGAGCACGTAGTACGGGCGGGCGTGCAGGCGGGCGGAGACCAGCGAGCGGGTGAGGTAGGTGTCGGAGAAGACGATCCGGGTGGGCACCTCCACGGGGGTGGTGAGCTGCCACGTCCGGAGCTCCTCACCGGGGGACACCAGCAGGAGCAGCCCGTCCCCGGCGTAGACGATGTCCTCGAAGTCGCGGAAGGTCTCCTCGCTCAGCTTCCCCTCCAGTTCCAGCCGGGCGTCGCGCTCCACCTGGGGGTCCTCCCGCAGGCGTTTGCGGGCCTCGGAGAGGAGGTTGCGCAGCCGGATGAAGTCCTGGTCGCGCTCGGGGCGGGCCCGGTGCGTCGGCATGAGCAGCGAGACCGCCGGGTAGGGCCGGGGCCTGCGCAACTCCTTCAGCACGGCCGGGGTCAGTTCGCTGGTGTGCATCGACGGCTCCCAGTGCGCTATCGGCGAAAGGTCCACTCCAGGGGAACACCGGCGGGGTGATCCCGCGACTCGCGTGCCCGGCGGCCGGGAGGGAAAACGTGCCGCCCGTACCGCCCGCCGGGCACCACGCGTGAGTGACACTGGACAGGTGAGAACCCAGGACACCGCCTTCGTCGGAGGGCCGCTGGACGGCCGCGTACTGCCCGTCGTGACCGGGCTGACCGGCCAGGTCCCCGCCCGCTACGAGGTGCCGGTCCCGGAGGGCGAGACCCTCGTCTACCTCCGCGAACCGGCCGCCCGCGGACGGCGCACCGGCATCGTGCGCGGCTGGATGTACGTGTACGCGCCCGACACCCCGCCCGGCGGGCACCGGGTGCGGTGGCCCTGGTCGAGGCGGACCGGCCGCGACTGACCCGGGCCCGGTGCGGCGGAACGGGTGACTGCGCCCCCGGGGTGGACCAGCAGCGGGCGCGGACCGGCCCCGGCACGGCCAGGCTCACGGGTACGGGGGCGGAGGGCCCGCCCCGCTCGGGAGGTGCGCGGGTGTCGGGCAGATGGAGGGCCGCGGCGACCGCGGCCCTGGCGGCGATGGCGCTGGGAGCGGCACCGGGGGCTCCGGCGGCCCCCGATCCGGCGGGCGGCAGCCCCGCCCAGCTGCTGACGGAGCTTCAGCGGCTCCACCGGGAGCTGGGCGAGGCGACCGAGACGTATCAGGCGACCGCCCGGACCCTCGCCGAGCGTCGCGCCCGCAACAAGCGTCTCGGTACCGGTCTGGCCAAGGCCAGGATCGCGCTGGCCGAGGGGCGGGACGCGGCGGGGCAGCTGGCGCGGCGGCAGTACCAGGGCGTCGTGGAGGTCCCCCCCACACTCCGGCTGCTGCTGGCCGCCGACGCGCAGGGCGCCCTCGACCAGGAGCACGTGCTGCGCCGGGCCGCCCGTGACCGGGTGGCGACGGTGCGGCGGCTGGCCGTCGCCGAGCGGCGTGCCTCGGGGCTGGCCCGCGAGGCGCGGGCGGCCCTCGACGAGGAGCAGGTCCTGGCGGCCCGGCAGCGCGGCCAGCACCGGGCGGCACGAAAGAAGCTGGACGAGGTGACGGCGCTGGTCTCCTCCCTCTCCCCGGACCAGCTCGCCGAGGTGGACGGGCTGGAGGCGGAACGCGGCGAGGAGGCCCGGCGGGACCTGGTCGCGGCCGGCGGCCTCAGCTCGGCCTCCGCGGCGCCGACCCGGCGCGGGGAGCGGGCGGTGCGGTTCGCGGTGGACCAGATCGGCAAGCCGTACGTGTGGGGCGCCGAGGGCCCGGACTCCTACGACTGCTCGGGACTGACCCAGCGGGCCTGGGCGTCGGCGGGCACCGGGGTACCGCGCACCAGCCAGGAGCAGTGGGCCGGACTGGACCGGGTCCCGCTGCGCGAACTGCGCCCCGGCGACCTGGTCGTGTACTTCCCCGAGGCCACCCACGTCGCCCTCTACCTAGGCGACGGCCTGGTCGTCCACGCCCCCCGCCCCGGCGCCGACGTCAAGGTCTCCCCCGTCGCAGCAAACCCGGTCCTCGGCGCGGTCCGCCCCGACCCGGACGGCCCCCCGGTCCCGGAGTACGAGCCGCCGGCCCTGCCGGAGGGGGCGCGCGACGGGGCGGACACGGGGTACGCCGAGGAGACGGCGCCGGAGGGCTGAGACGCCCCACGCCTCTTCCCGGCCGTACGTCGGGTGGGCGGGACCGGCCTTCGGCACGGTGGGTCGGCCAGCTCCCGTGCCGGGGGCGCGAGGGCGGCTCCGGTACCGGACCGCGGGACGCCCCTGCCGGCGGTCAGCGGGGCCGGCTTGAGGATGATCCGGTCGATCTCCGCGTGGAGCGAGCCGGCCGGCTTGCCGCCGCCGACCAGCCAGCGGTCCCTGCCCTCCTCCCCCTCGACGGCGTCGCCCAGCTCGACGGCCTCGCCGGGGGCCTGCTCCGGCGCGGTGGAGAAGACCAGGTGGCGCAGGCGCGGGTAGGTGTCGTCGGTCCGGCCGCGAGCACCGTGTCGTGGCAGGCGCGCCCTTCGAGCACGGTGTCGACACCCCGGCGGGCACGGCGGTCGTCCCGGAGGCCGGGGGACCCGCTCGGCACCGGCCCTGAGGTACGCCGGGAGCCGCCCCCCGGGACGTTCCGGTGGGCGGCTCCTCGCGTGGTGCCCGGGTGCTCGGGTCAGGCGGCGTCCGCCTGGGCCACCTCGGCCAGGTACGCCTCCGTCTTCTCCGGGTCGAAGAAGAAGTTCTCGAAGTCGGCCGGGTTGTCGAAACCGTTGGCGAAGCGGTCGGCGACCTGCTGGTACCTCATGCCGGAGCCGATCAGCTTCAGCACGTGCTCCGGCGCGGTGCCGAGCATGGCGTTGGTCCACTTCACGACGTGCCGGGCGGTCTCCCAGTAACCGTCGAAGGTGGCCTGCATCCACTCCTCGTCGAACGGGCGGTCACCGCGTTCGAGGATCGAGGAGAGGTAGGAGGCGGCGCACTTGGAGGCCGAGTTGGAGCCCTGTCCGGTGACCGGGTCGTTGGCGACGACCACGTCCGCCACGCCGAGGACCAGGCCGCCCGAGGGGAGGCGGCCGACCGGCTTGCGGACGGTCGGGGCGTACCGGCCGGCCAGCGTGCCGCCGGCGTCGGTCAGCTCGACCTGGGTGGAGCGCGCGTACTCCCAGGGCAGGAACTTCTCCAGCAGCTCCAGGGTGAGCGCCAGGTGTTCGGAGGGGTCCTTGACGCCCTGGAAGGCGTCGAGGGGTCCGCCGGGTATGCCCTCCCAGAACAGGATGTCGGCCCGTCCGGAGAGGGTGTACGTCGGCATGACGAAGAGTTCGCCGACACCGGGCACCAGGTTGCAGCGGACCGCGTCGAACTCCGGGTGCTCGGGGCGCGGGCCCATACCGTGCACGTAGGCCACGGACAGGGCGCGCTGCGGGGTGCTGAACGGGGAGCGCTCGGCGTCCCGCTCGAACATGGAGACCAGTTCGCCCTTGCCCGCGGAGACCATGACCAGGTCGTAGGCGCGGGCGAAGTAGTCGAGGTCGGAGACGGCGGCGCCGTGGATGACGACCTGTCCGCCGCGCTCGGCGAAGGTCTCCATCCAGCCGGCCATCTTCACCCGCTGGTCCACCGACTGGGCGTGGCCGTCGAGCATGCCGACCCAGTCCACGGCGCGCGAGGAGTCGGGGGCGGCCACGGAGACGCCGAGTCCCTTGATCTTCGGGGCCTGGGACTCCCAGAAGTTGGCCTGTATGTCCCGCTCGTGCTGGAGGGCGGTGTGGAACATGCACTGGGTCGACATGACCCGTCCGGTCCGGATCTCGTCCGCGGTGCGGTTCGACATGAGGGTGACCTCGTAGCCGTTCGCCTGGAGCCCCAGGGCGAGCTGGAGCCCGGACTGGCCGGCTCCGACGATCAGTATTCTCCGCATGGCGGGTTCTCCTTGCGTCGCGCGCGCCGCGGCTGCTCCGCCGCGGCGCGCCTGCTGCTATTCCGGGGTGACGTCGAGCGCGTGGCCGACCAGCGCGAGCAGCGTCTCGACGGCCGAGACCCGCATGCGGGCGTCCATGACGATCACAGGGATCTGCGGCGGCACTGTCAAGGCCTCCCGCACGTCATCGGGCTCGAACTTGGTACTCCCGTCGAAGTGGTTGACGGCGACGACGTACGGCAGCCCGCAGCTCTCGAAGTAGTCGAGGGCCGGGAAGCAGTCGGAGAGCCGCCGGGTGTCGGCGAGGACCACGGCGCCGATGGCGCCGCGCACCAGGTCGTCCCACATGAACCAGAACCGCTGCTGCCCCGGTGTGCCGAACAGGTACAGGACCAGGTCGTCGTCGAGGGTGATGCGGCCGAAGTCCATGGCGACGGTGGTCGTCGTCTTGTCCGGTGTCTCGGTGAGGTCGTCGGTCTCCTCGCTGGCCTGCGTCATCAACGCCTCGGTCTGCAGGGGAGTGATCTCCGAGACCGTCGTGACGAGCGTCGTCTTGCCGACACCGAAACCGCCCGCCACCACGATCTTGGTGGCTATGGGGGCCCGGGTCTTGTCCCGCTGCCACGGCTGGAGGGTCTCCTCCGACTCGTCGGCGGGGAGGAGGTCAGAGACGGCGGAGTCCATTCAGCACCCTTTCGAGCAGTGCGCGATCGGGCTGGCCCGGGCCGTGCCCGTTGCCGTACACGCGGATCTTTCCCTGATCGGCGAGGTCGCTCAGGAGCACCCTCACCACGCCGAGCGGCATCTTCAGCAGCGCCGCGATCTCCGCGACGGTGCGCATGCGGCGGCAGAGCGCCACGATCGCCTGCGTCTCGGGCATGATCCGGGCCAGGCCGAAGGTGCCGTTCGGCAGTTCCTTGCGCTCCTCGGGTGCCTCCAGAGCGGCGACGAAGGTCTCCACGAGCAGGACGTGCCCGAACCGTGTGCGCCCGCCGGTCAGTGAGTACGGGCGGACGCGGCCGGGTTTGCGGTCCCCGCCCCGGCGGGGCAACTTGGCGGTGCTCACTTGGCGCTCTCCATCGACTGGCGAAGTTCACTGCGGAGTTCGGGGGTGAGCACGTGCCCGGCCCGGCCCACGAACAGCGCCATGTGGTAGGCGACGACGTTCATGTCGCAGTCGGGGGTGGCGTGGACGCCGAGCAGCGAGCCGTCGCTGATGGACATGACGAAGAGGCTGCCCTCCTCCATCGCGACCATCGTCTGCTTGACGTCGCCCGCGTCCATGAGCTTCGACGCCCCGATGGTGAGACTGCCGACACCGGAGACGATGGTGGCGAGGTCGGCGCTGGAGCCTTTCGGACCCTGCGGGGTCTCTCTCTGCTCGGGCTCGTTTCTCCCCGGGTCGGAGGAGAGCAGCATCAGCCCGTCGGAGGAGACCACCGCGACCGAATTGAGGCCCGGCACCTCCTCCACGAGGTTGGTCAGCAGCCAGTGCAGGTTCCGTGCTTCTGAGCTGAGACCGTTCTGACGGGAAGTAGCGGATGTCGGACTGGACGCAGTCAACTGCGAGCCTCCTCGGCTGAGTCCCCCTGAGCTTCACCGGTTGGTCCTGCCAGGTCCGGCTGCTCCGCGATCTCTGCTTCGACATCGCGGCGGCCGGCCTGGGCCCCCGAGTGGAATCCGCCGAGCCGGCGCCGCAGTTTCTCGGCGTCGACGCCACCGGCGCGCTTCTTCGGCGCGGCGGCCGGGGCGGTCAGCTTCGGGGTGCGCTTGGGCAGTCCCTTGTCCGTGACCCGCTCGGCGGGTTCGGCGGGCTGCTGGTCGAGGGCCGGCCTGGGGGCCGGCACGGAGTCGGACGGGGCGGCTGCCTCGTCCGGGGTGCGCTCGTGCGCGTCGGGCCCTATCGCGTACGGGCCCGGGACGGCGGGCCCGGCGGCTTCGCGGGGCTCCTCGGCGGCGGTCCTGCCGCCCGCCTCCCGCTCGTCCTGGCCGGCCTCGTCGGCGGCGTCCGCCAGGTCCTGGGCGGGCTGCTCGCGGCGCGGGGACGGGAGGTACAGCTCCATCGTCGTCTCGGGCGACGCCTGGGCCTTCGCCTCGGCCGGGGCGGCGTCGGCGTCAGGGCCCGCGTCGGCGTCCGCCTCGCCGCTCTCCTCGTCCTGCCGCGCGGCGGTGTCCCGGGGGCCCGCCCCGGCGTCGGTCGCCACCGGAGCGGCCTCGTCCCCGGTGGACCCGGCCGGCGTGTCCCGCGTGGGCGCGCCCGGCTCCTCACCGTTGGACCGGGCAGGTTCGTCCTCGGCCGGGGCGGCGGCCTCGTCGTTCTCCTCGCCCGGGGCGGCCTGCCCCGCCTCGGCCCGGGCCTCGGCCTCGTCCCGGGCCCGTACGGCCCGTTCGGCTGCGGCGATGACCCGGTCGGTGGTGCCACGGGCCGGGGTGTCCTCGTCCGGGGTGTCCTCGTCCGGGGTGTCCCGGCGCGGGGCGGGCAGGACGTTCGAGTTGGCCTCGGCGTCCGCGCCGGCCAGCTGGACCGGGGCCGAGCCGCCGGAGGCGTCGGCGGAGGCGGGCAGGGTGCCCGAGGGGGCGGCGGCCAGGATCGACTTGGGCAGCACCACGACGCTGGTGACGCCGCCCTGCTGCTGGGTGCGGAGCTGGACGCGGATGCCGTGCCGGGCCGCGATCCGGGCCACCACGTACAGGCCGAGTCCGAGTCCGCCGTCGCCGTCCGGCTCGTAGAGGCCGTCGGTACCGACGCGGGCGAGGCGCTTGTTGAGTTCGGCGAGGCGCTCCTCGGACATCCCGATGCCCTCGTCCTGCACGGAGAGCATCACCTCGCCGCTCTCCAGCAGCCAGCCGGAGACCTCGACCTGGGCGTCCGGCGGGGAGAACGAGGTGGCGTTCTCCATCAGCTCGGCGAGCAGGTGGCTGAGGTCGTCGGCGGCGAAGCCCGCGAGGTGCGCGTGCGGGGGCAGCGCGGAGATGCGGATGCGCTCGTACCGCTCGGTCTCGCTGACGGCGGCGCGGGCGACGTCGACCAGCGGGACGGGGCCCGCGTGGCTGTGGCCGTGCTCGGCGCCCGCGAGGACCAGCAGGTTCTCGCTGTGGCGGCGCATCACGGTGGCGAAGTGGTCGAGCTTGAAGAGGGTGGCGAGGCGGTCCGGGTCCTGCTCGCTGTCCTCCAGGTTCTCGATGACCGTCAGCTGGCGCTCGACGAGACCGAGCGAGCGCAGCGCCAGGTTGACGAAGGTGCCGTGGATGGACTGGCGGGCCCGTTCCAGGTGGGCGGTGGAGGCGGCCAGCTCCTTGCGGAGGGCGTCGCGCTCCTCGGCCATCGAGACCCGCTCGCCGACCAGGTGCTTGCGGTCGGTCTCCAGGCCGGTGAGCCGCTCGTGCAGCCCGGCCAGGTGGGCGTGCAGGGCGTTGACGGAGCGCACCACCTCGGCGAACTCGTCGTTGCGGCCGGTGAACTTGAGGGGCTCCTCGCCCGCCGGGTCGGCGGCGAGGCGGGCGGTGCCCAGGCGCAGCACGGCCAGCGGCCGGGTCAGCGAGCGGGCCATGCCCATGCTCATGCCGACGGCCAGCAGCAGGCAGAGGCCGACGAGGCCGATCTGGACCTCCAGCGCCAGCACGTCCTCGTCGCGCTGCTCGGCGAGCTGCCCGGTGCGCGCCGCCGCCAGCGCGTTCTCCACCCCGCGCATCTGCTCGATACGGGCGGTCAGGGCGGCGTCGACCTTGGCGGGCTTGAGCGCGGCGTCCTCCTCGGAGAGGGTCGGCGCACCGGTGAGCCGCGCCAGGTACTTCTCGGCGGTGGTCACCTCGGGCCCGCTGACCGTGTTCCGGTACGAGGCCTTGTTCTCCGGGGAGGCGCCCCGTTCGAACGCCGCCAGCGCGGCCCGCTCGGCGACCTGCGCCTGCTGGGCGGCGGCGCTGAGCGCGTCACGGGTCCGGGTCTCCTCGGCGGTCCCGGCCTGGGTCTGCACGGGCAGGCCGGTGGCGGGGTCGATGCCGGTCTGCGAGGTGCTGCTCGGCACGGCGAGGGCGGCCAGCAGCAGGCCCCGGGTGGCGGTGGCCTGCTCGACGGCCCGGTCGAGGTCGGTGAGGGCGAGCCGGCCGGGACCGCTGCGGGTGGGGAGCTTGGCGACCAGCTCCTGCGCGGTGCCGTGGAGTTCGTCGATCGCGGTGGCGTACGCGTTGTGCGCGTCGAGGGCGTCGCCCTTGCCGGTCAGCGCCTGGCGGCGGACCGAACCGATGGTGTCCAGGGTCTCCCGCAGGGTGTGCGGGGCGCCCTCGCGGATCTCCTCGATCTGCCGGTCGACCCGGGAGCTGCGCTTCTCGGAGAGGCCGCTGCCCTCGGGGCGGCCGGCCGCGATGTACGCGGTGACCTCGTCACGCTCGTCGGCCAGCGAGTGGGAGAGCGTCACCGCCTGCTGGGTGAGTTCGGAGAACTCGACCAGTTCCTGGGCGTCCGTCGCCTGCCCGGAGGCGGCGACGACCGAGGGGACGCCGGCGCCCGCGACAGCGGCCGCGACGACCGCGACAGCGATGATCAGGCGGTTCCGCACGCGGGCCTTGCGTGCGGGACGGGCGGCGGCTTCGGGAGTCGGGGCGGAAGCGTCCGACTGGTTGCCCGTCCGGCCGTCCTTGTCCCGAGACCTCTTCTTCTGCACCGGTGCTCGCATTCTTGACTCGTCTACCCAAGGGCCCGGGTGACGTCCTGTCAGCACGAGCTCCCTTCCGGAACGGCTCTCGACCCTCCCAGTGCGTGTGAGCAGTGGTCGCGCATCGTCTGCCGGGCCACCCGAAGGAGTGAACATCGACCGGGAGTTGGCGGGCAAGTCTCCCCCTCCCCCGCTGACGACGCACACGGGGCGCCGGTTGGACGTTACCCGTCCGCTTTGGCAGGATGCCCCGCCCCCGTGGAGCCAGAGTCGATCATTCCAGGGAAAACCCGGCGGCGCGGCCGAGCGTGCGTCACCTCCCGCCGCGGCCAGAGCCCATCATGCAGACTGTGCCGGTGCACATCGACCTGACAACGGAACCCGGGGCCCCGGATCACCCGAACGAGGACTACTGCTCGGTCGCGCTTCCCGCACTCGGGCACGGCGGTTGCCTCGTACTCCTGGACGGCGTCACACCGCCTGCCGGGGACGACGGGTGCGTGCACTCGGTGCACTGGTTCACCGCGCGGCTCGGCGGAGCACTGGGTGAACTGTCCGTTTCCCGCCGGGACATGACGCTCGAAGAGATTCTGGCGGAGGGGGTCGCGCGTACCGCCGAAGCGCACAGTTCAACCTGTGACCTTTCTCACCCCCGGACGCCGCAGGCGACCGTGGTGCTGGCGCGCTGGGACGAGGAGAGCGTCCAGCACCTCGTCCTCTCCGACTCCACGCTCCTGCTCGAACGCGCCGACGGGGCGCTCGTCCCGGTCCAGGACGAGCGCCTCGACACGCTCCCCTCCCCGGTCCCCGAACTGCGGGCAGCCGTGCGGGCCCTGCCCGACCACACCCCGTTGCCGCAACGCGAGGCGGCCGTACGGGAGTACATGGACGCCGTGGAGTCCCTCCGCAACACCGACGAGGGCTTCCACACGGCGGCGGCCGATCCCGCCGTCGCCCGGCTCGCCGTCACCGGCAGCACACCCCGCGCGGACCTCCGCTCCCTGACGGCGCTCACCGACGGCGCCACCCGCTGGGTCGACCGCTTCGGCGGGACCTGGGCGGGCACCCTGGACCTCGTCCGCACCCGCGGCACGGCCCACCTCGTCCAGGCCGTCCGCGACCTGGAACACGCCGTCCCGTACCCCCGCGGCAAACGCCACGACGACGCCACGGCGGTGCACGTGGTCCTCTGAGGCACCGGACGGCTCCCAGGGCCCGGCTCCGCCCCGAGCACGCTCGCCGTCCCCGGCGGAGCCACGGCCCACCCGGGGCCCGACCGCCGCTCAGGGCCACCTCCTCCCAGACGCTTACGAGCCGCGCGGCCCGGCCGGCGCTTGAGCCGCACGAAAGCCCGGCCGGCGCCCGAGGCCGTCGGTGACGGCCGGCGGCCGGGTCGCCGGCCGTGCGAACAGCCGATCGCCCCCGGGCCCGGCCCCGCCCGGCGCTTGGCACCACCCGCTCCCCGGCCCGGCCGGCGTGCACGGGGCCGGGCCGCGCACGCCCGGCCCCGTCGACGGACCAGCGCGCGGCCCCGGTCAGTCGGGGTCGGTCAGCACCCCGTTGAGCCTGCCGAGAAGCCGGGCCAGCTCCCCCACGTCCCGCCGGTCCCAGTCGGCGAGCCGGCGCACGTAGACCCCCCGCCGGGCCGCGGCCACCGCGGCCACCCGCTCCGCCCCCAGCGGCGTCACCCGCAAGAGGGACGCCCGCCGGTCCGCCGGGTCCGCCGTCCGGTCGATGAGGCCGAGTTCCCCCATCCCTCCGAGCTGCCTGCTGATGGTGGCCTTCCCGACGCCCATGTAGGCGGCGAGGTCGGTGGCGCGCTGGGGCCCGCCCTCGATGAGCCGTACCAGGAGGCCGTAGGCGGCGGGCTCCAGTCGGGGGTGGACCGCCCTGGCCAGTTCCCGCTGCCCGGCTCTGGCCCGCCGGAAGAGGAGGGAGAGTTCGCGCTCCAGGGTCAGGAACTCCGTGTCCGCCTCGCCGTCAACACCCATGTACCGATTTCCGTCCCTGAAAGATTTCCCCGCGCCGGGGCCGGTCTCCCAGCTTGGCGCAGTCCGCCGCAGGAGTAGACCACCGGCGGCCCGGCGACCCCCTTCCGCGCCGGGGTCCACGCGCGTAGCTTTCATGCGGCATGCACACGTCAGACCTTCCCCCCTCGACACCCTCGGAGGCCCCCCATGCCCGTCCGCAGACCCGGAGTCCGACGTTCCCGCTTCACCGCGGCCGGGGTCCTCCTCGCCGCCCTCTCCCTGCTGGTGACCCTGCCCTCGGCCGCGCACGCCGCGGACCGGCCCGAGCGGGGCGAGGCGTACATGGGCATGGGCGTGATCGAGCACGACGGGCAGAGCGGCGCCCCCGGCGTCTCACCGCTCGCCGAGCAGACCGAGGGCGTGGACGTCTCCAGCCACCAGGGCAACGTCGACTGGGGCGCCCTGTGGAACAGCGGCGTCAAGTGGTCGTACGTGAAGGCCACCGAGGGCACGTACTACAGGAACGAGTACTTCTCGCAGCAGTACACCGGCAGCTACAACGTGGGCATGATCCGCGGCTCGTACCATTTCGCGACGCCCAACACCACGAGCGGCGCCGCCCAGGCCAACTTCTTCGTGGACAACGGCGGCGGCTGGTCCCGCGACGGCAAGACCCTGCCCGGCGTGCTGGACATCGAGTGGAACCCGTACGGCGACCAGTGCTACGGCCTGAGCCAGTCGGCGATGGTCAACTGGATCCGCGACTTCACCAACACCTACAAGGCGCGCACCGGCCGCGACGCGGTCATCTACACCGCGACGAGCTGGTGGACCGCCTGCACCGGCAACTACGCGGGCTTCGGCTCCACCAACCCGCTCTGGGTCGCCCGGTACGCCTCCTCGGTGGGCACGCTCCCGGCCGGCTGGGGCTTCTACACGATCTGGCAGTACACCTCCACCGGCCCGATCGTCGGTGACCACAACCACTTCAACGGCGCGTACGACCGGGTCCAGGCGCTCGCCAACGGCTGAGCCCGAGCGGCCGCACGCCCCGCTTCCACGCACGCCGAAGAGGCCCGGTGACCTGGTCACCGGGCCTCTTCCGGCTCCGGCGCGAGGGTGCGGAAATCCTTTCGGGACGAGGCAACCCTTCAGCTATGCACTCCATCTATACACGGCGTGAACACTCTTTCGCACAGCCTGGCCGCTTCCAGCGGCCCCACCGCACCCCGCGCCCGCCGCCCGCGCCGCACCCGCCGTACCGCCGTGGCCGCGCTGGCGCTGGCCGCCCTCACCGCGCTCAGCGCCTGCACGCCCGGCACGGTCGCCCCCGCCGACGAGCGGGCCGACGCCCACGAGGCGGGCGGCGACGGCAGACCGGGGGCCCGGGTGAAGCTCGCCAAGGGGGAGGTGGACTGCGCGGTCGCCAAGTGCATCGCGCTGACCTTCGACGGCGGCCCCGGCAAGGACACCCCCGAACTCCTCGACCTGCTGAAGCGCGAGGAGGTGCCCGCCACCTTCTTCCTGCTGGGCAGGAAGCACATCGAGAAGTACCCGGAGACGGTCACGCGGATCGCCGAGGAGGGCCACGAGGTGGCCAACCACACCTGGAACCACCCGCGCCTGACCGAGATCGAGCCGGAGGAGATACGCGAGGAACTCACCCGCACGCAGAAGGAGATCGAGCGGCTCACCGGCTCCGAGCCCACCTTGATGCGGCCGCCGCAGGGCCGCACCGACGACACGGTCGCCGAGATCACCGAGGAGCTGGGGCTGGCCCAGGTGCTGTGGTCGACGACGGCGAAGGACTACTCCACCGAGGACTCCGGCCTGATCACCGAGCGCACCCTGGAGCAGGCGGGCCGGGACGGCGTCATCCTGCTGCACGACATCTACAAGGGGACCGTCCCGGCCGTGCCGGCCATCATCCGGTCGCTGAAGAAGGACGGCTACACCTTCGTCACCGTCCCGCAGCTGATGGCCCCGGCGAAGCCGCGGCCGGGGACGGTCTACCGCCCCTGACCACCCGGCCTGTCGGCCCCCGGAGCCGGGCGTCCGGCGACACGGCGAGACCCGGGCCGGGCCCTCGGAAGGGACCCGGCCCGGGCTCAGGACGGCCGCCCGGCGACCCGGCGGATCAGGCGGCGGCCGGGACCGCCACGCTCGCCGGGGCCAGGGCGATCTCCAGGACCTGCCGGACGTCGCTCACCGGGTGGACGTCGAGCCCCGCCAGGATCTCGTCGGGGACGTCGTCCAGGTCGGCCTCGTTCCGCTTGGGGATGACCACGGTGGTGATGCCCGCCCGGTGCGCCGCCAGCAGCTTCTGCTTGACGCCGCCGATCGGGAGCACCCGCCCGGTCAGCGACACCTCGCCGGTCATCGCCACGTCGGTGCGGACCAGCCGCCCGGAGAGCAGCGAGGCGAGGGCGGTGGTCATGGTGACACCCGCGCTCGGCCCGTCCTTCGGGACCGCTCCGGCCGGGAAGTGGATGTGCACACCCCGGTCCTTCAGGTCCGCGACGGGCAGCTCCAGTTCGGCGCCGTGCGAGCGCAGGAAGCTCAGCGCGATCTGCGCCGACTCCTTCATCACGTCACCGAGCTGACCGGTCAGGGTCAGTCCGGAGGCGCCGGTCTCCGGGTCGGCCAGCGACGCCTCGACGTAGAGCACGTCCCCGCCGGCGCCGGTGACCGCCAGGCCGGTGGCCACGCCGGGCACCGAGGTCCGGCGCTCGGCCGGGTCCTGGGCGGACTCGGGCACGTGGTGCGGCCGGCCGATCAGGCCGCGCAGCTCGGCGTCGGTCACGGTGAACGGAAGCTCCCGCTCCCCCAGTTCGTGCTGGGCCGCGACCTTGCGCAGCAGCCGGGCCACGGAACGCTCCAGGTTCCGTACACCGGCCTCGCGGGTGTACTCGCCGGCGAGCTTGCGCAGCGCCGAGTCGGCCAGTTCGACCTCGCCGGGCTCCAGGCCGGCCCGCTCCAGCTGGCGCGGGAGCAGGTGGTCGCGGGCGATGACGACCTTCTCGTCCTCGGTGTAGCCGTCGAGGCGGACCAGTTCCATCCGGTCGAGCAGGGCCTCGGGGATGGCTTCGAGGACGTTGGCGGTGGCGAGGAAGACCACGTCGCTGAGGTCGAGTTCGACCTCCAGGTAGTGGTCCCGGAAGGTGTGGTTCTGCGCCGGGTCGAGGACCTCGAGCAGCGCCGCCGCCGGGTCGCCCCGGAAGTCGGAGCCGACCTTGTCGATCTCGTCGAGCAGGACCACCGGGTTCATCGACCCGGCCTCCTTGATCGCCCGGACGATGCGGCCGGGCAGCGCGCCGACGTAGGTCCGCCGGTGGCCCCGGATCTCCGCCTCGTCGCGCACGCCGCCGAGGGCGACGCGGACGAACTCGCGGCCCATCGCGTGGGCGACGCTCTCGCCGAGCGAGGTCTTGCCGACGCCGGGCGGGCCGACGAGGGCCAGCACGGCTCCCCCACGCCGTCCGCCGACGACGCCGAGGCCCCGGTCTGCGCGGCGCTTGCGCACCGCGAGGTACTCGGTGATGCGTTCCTTCACGTCCTCCAGGCCCGCGTGCTCGGCGTCGAGCACGGCCTGCGCGCCGGGGATGTCGTACGCGTCCTCGGTGCGCTCGGTCCAGGGGAGTTCCAGGACGGTGTCGAGCCAGGTCCGTATCCAGGAGCCCTCGGGGCTCTGGTCGGAGGCCCGCTCCAGCTTCTCGACCTCCTTGAGGGCGGCCTCGCGGACCCTCTCGGGGAGGTCGGCGGCCTCGACGCGGGCGCGGTAGTCGTCGCTCTCGTCCTCGCTCTCGCCGTTCAGCTCGCGCAGTTCCTTGCGGACGGCGTCGAGCTGGCGGCGGAGCAGGAACTCGCGCTGCTGCTTGTCGACGCCCTCCTGGACGTCCTTGGCGATCGTCTCGGCGACGTCCTGCTCGGCGAGGTGCTCGCTGAGGTGCTCGGTGGCGAGCTTCAGCCGGGCGACCGGGTCACCGGTCTCCAGCAGCGCCACCTTCTGCGCGGTGGTCAGGAAGGGCGAGTACCCGGCGTTGTCCGCGAGGGCTCCCGGGGTGTCGATCTGCTGGATGCGGTCGACCACCTGCCAGGCGCCGCGCTTCTGGAGCCAGGAGGCGGCCAGCGCCTTGTACGCCGTCATCAGCTCGGTCACCGAGCCGGGCAGCGGCGAGGGCACGGTCTCCTCGACGGGCGTGCCCTCGACCCAGAGCGCGGCCCCGGGCCCGGTGGTCCCGGCCCCGATCCGCACCCGGCTGCGGCCGCGCACCAGCGCGCCGGGGTCGCCGTCGGCCAGCCGCCCGACCTGCTCCACGGTGGCGAGGACGCCGACCGCGGCATAGGTGCCGTCGACCCGGGGGACGAGCAGCACCTGCGGCTTGCCCCCGTCCGGCCCGGCCGCGGCCTGCGCGGCTTCGACGGCGGCCCGTACATCGGTTTCGTTGAGGTCCAGTGGCACGACCATCCCGGGCAGCACCACTTCGTCGTCGAGCGGCAGCACCGGAAGAGTCAGCGGTGTGATGGCCTGGGACTCAGCAGCCATGATCTCCCCTTCGGCAGTCAAGTTGAGCTATACCGACTCAATGATTCTGCACCGCCAGGTGTTCCCCGAAGGGTGTTCGCTGTGAGCGAACCCGCGACCGGCCCGCCCGGAAGGCCGCCGGGACCGAAAGGCCCTTCCTCACACCGGGCAACACCACGGCGACCGTGCGGATTCCTGCCGGGCGCGTCGCCCCAGGGTGCCGAAAGCCGGGCGCGGAGCGTCAAGCGTGAGCATCACCGCAGGTCAGGGAAGTGACCTCGCGACCGGACTAGCCGGGAGCAACCCGCCTCGCCGGACACGGGCGCCGTCGCCCGGCACGGCGTCGACGCAGAGGCGCGGGTGCGAGGCGGCGGAGAGCGCGCGGCGGCGCCGGGTGCGGCTGGGGGTGGTGAGCGTCGGCCCGCCGCTCACCAAGCCGGGCGACTCAGCCCTTCGCGCGGCCCTGGCTGAGGGGCCGGGGCGCGCGTCGCCGACCTGACGTCCCGCCTCCTCGCGGAGCGGCGTCGGGTGAGCGCGCACGCCCATCCGCCGAATCGCCCGTTGATCACCTTCACCGGGCGATCGACATCTTCGGAACCGGCGGCCTGGGGCGCGCCCCCACCGGATCGGCCTGCTGCCGCTCGCGGCGGGCGGGCTCGCGCCCGGAACGGTCGGCGCCGCGCCGGTCCCGCGCCGCTTCGGCGCGAGCATGTCCCTGCCCGTCGCCGGGCTGCCGGCCCCCGCCACCGGACTGCCGGTCCCCGGCGCCGGGCCGGGCGCGGCCATGCCGGTGGCCTCCAGCGCGATCATGGGCGACGCCCCGGTCCGCCGGGCGCGGGTGGCCTCGTCGGTGGAGGAGGGTCGTACGAGTTCGGCGGCCTGATCGCGGTGGCGCCGCTCGGGAGTCTGCCGTCGGCCGTCCACTCGGCCACGCTTCGGCTTCCGCCGGGCGTTCCCGGGAGGGCGCGGGACAGCCTGGGTCCGGCGCCGACGCCGGCCGGGGAGGGCCCGGGGCGGCCCGGGCCCTGATCGCGCCACCGCCGCGGAGGCGCTCGACGGGGCGTACGGAGCGGTGGTGCCGGTGGCGGCCGGGGTGCCGGCGCGGTCGCCACCGGGGGGGGCGCCGCCACGACCCTGGCTCGGCGCCCTCCGGGCCGGCGTCGTCCTCCTGGCCGGCTGACGCGTGGCGGCGGGCCCGGCCGAGGGTGGCCGGGCCCGCCGCGGGGTGCGTACGTGCCGGGGTCAGTCCGTGCCGGACTCGATGGCGGCGCGGTCGAGCGCCGTCTCCTCCTCGGAGGTCTCGCCGCGCGAGGCGATGGCCTCGGCGCCGCCCTGGTCCATGGCGCCGATCAGGCCGGTCGAGGCCGCCTGGGCGGCGCCGATGGTGGGGTGCTCGGTGCCGACGATGCCGATGCCCGCGTACTGCTCCAGGCGGGCGCGGGAGTCGGCGATGTCGAGGTTGCGCATGGTGAGCTGGCCGATGCGGTCGACCGGCCCGAAGGCGGAGTCCTCGGTGCGCTCCATGGAGAGCTTGTCCGGGTGGTAGCTGAGCGCCGGGCCGCGGGTGTCGAGGACCGAGTAGTCCTCACCGCGCCGCAGCCGCACGGTGACCTCACCGGTGATCGCGGAGCCGACCCAGCGCTGGAGCGACTCGCGGATCATCAGCGCCTGCGGGTCCAGCCAGCGGCCCTCGTAGAGCAGCCGGCCGAGGCGGCGGCCCTCGTTGTGGTAGGCGGCGACGGTGTCCTCGTTGTGGATGGCGTTGACGAGGCGCTCGTAGGCGAGGTGCAGCAGCGCCATGGCGGGGGCCTCGTAGATGCCGCGGCTCTTGGCCTCGATGACCCGGTTCTCGATCTGGTCGGACATGCCGAGGCCGTGCCGGCCGCCGATCGCGTTGGCCTCCATGACGAGGTCGACGGCGGAGGAGAACTCCTTGCCGTTGATGGTGACGGGGCGGCCCAGTTCGAAGCCGATCGTCACGTCCTCGGTGTCGATGTGCACCGCGGGGTCCCAGAACTTGACGCCCATGATCGGGTCGACCGTCTCGATGCCCGTGTCCAGGTGCTCCAGGGTCTTCGCCTCGTGGGTGGCGCCCCAGATGTTGGCGTCGGTGGAGTACGCCTTCTCCGTGGAGTCCCGGTAGGGCAGCTCGTGGGCGAGCAGCCACTCCGACATCTCCTTGCGGCCACCCAGCTCGGAGACGAAGTCCGCGTCGAGCCAGGGCTTGTAGATCCGCAGGTGCGGGTTGGCGAGCAGGCCGTAGCGGTAGAACCGCTCGATGTCGTTGCCCTTGAAGGTGGAGCCGTCGCCCCAGATCTGCACCCCGTCCTCCAGCATCGCCCGCACCAGCAGCGTGCCGGTGACGGCGCGGCCCAGCGGCGTGGTGTTGAAGTACGGGCGCCCGCCGGAGCGGATGTGGAACGCGCCGCACGCCAGCGCCGCCAGCCCTTCCTCGACCAGCGCGGCACGGCAGTCGACGAGACGGGTGATCTCGGCGCCGTAGGCGGTGGCCCGCCCGGGCACGGAGGCGATGTCGGGCTCGTCGTACTGGCCGATGTCGGCGGTGTACGTGCAGGGGACCGCGCCCTTGTCACGCATCCAGGCGACGGCGACCGAGGTGTCGAGTCCGCCGGAGAAGGCGATGCCGACGCGCTCGCCGGCGGGCAGGGAGGTCAGGACTTTGGACATAGCAAGAGTATGCAACGGAACGTATGCTCATGCAACGTCGGCAGGTGGGGGCTCGCGGGAAGCGCCTCGCCCCCTCCGTGAGCGATCGGGCGCGCGGCAGCTCGCCCGAACACACGGGAGACGACCACACGACGACACACAGGCGACCTGGCGGTAACAAGCTGACCGGGGGGCAAACGACACTTCGCTCACACATACCCCAGGCATACCCCATAACAACCTTGTTGTGGTTTCGCTATCTACATAGAGTCCCCACTCGTCCGCCACGAACTGATCAGGCCGAAGAGCGGC
Source organism: Streptomyces diastaticus subsp. diastaticus (assembly GCF_011170125.1). Lineage (NCBI taxonomy): Bacteria > Bacillati > Actinomycetota > Actinomycetes > Kitasatosporales > Streptomycetaceae > Streptomyces > Streptomyces diastaticus. Next base: position 2,028,235 of record NZ_BLLN01000005.1, read on the forward strand.
CTGCCGGGGCGGATGAGGGATTTGGGGGCTTTACATGAACGTGAAGAAGTCGTTGACCACCACGCTGGGCGTCACCTCGGCACTGCTGCTGGCCGCAGCGCCCGCCCACGCCAACTGGACGAGCTCCATCGGCAGTGCGGGAACCGGATTCGAGTCCCGCCGCTGGGCGGACAAGAGCTACTCGCAGATCTGGTTCAAGGGCTGCACACGGCAGGGCGGCTCGGAGAACAGCGTTGACGTGGGGATGTGGCGGGACGTCTCGCTCCAGCCCGACCACTTCTACGGTTCGAAGCACTTCACCGCCTGCTTCAGCAGCAGCACCTCCAACAGCATGGGCGAGTGGAACGGGCTCGCGGACGGCAGCTACTACTTCAAGCTCGAGTCGGTCGGCGGAGGAAAGAACGGACTCCTCTGGGTCAACACCGTGACAGTTGACACCACGCTCGCCGACAGCTGACTCTCATCCGCAGCCAGACGAGGGGCGCCCACCGAGGGCGCCCCTCGCTCCCTTCCAGAACGTGGAGAACAAGTGAAGGTACGCACGCTGCTGCGGGCGAGCAGTGCCACACGGGCAGCCCCCTTCGCCCTAGGCATCGTTCTCGTCTACTTCTACTTCGGCAGCGGCCTGCCTCCCGCCAGCACCTTCGGCGACGCACCTGCCTTGGTCGCCTGGCCGCTCGCCGCGACCGCCCCTCAGGCCTACGCCGTCGCAGCGGCACTCGGCGCATGGGAGGCCGGCCGGCTCGCCAAAGCGGAAGTCTGGCAACTGGCCCCGTCGCGGTCCCGCTGGGTGATCGCCGCCCAGCAATTGGCGCCGCCTGTTGCCCTGGCCTGGGCCATGCTGATACTGGGCCCACTTCTCGCGTTCCTCCACTTCGGAACGTGGCCGACCATCGTCAGCCTCGGGCCGCTCCTCACGGGATTCGTCCTGTCGGCCGGGTTCGGCATCATCGGATTCGGCGTGGGCAACCTACTCCCCCCCATCGTCGCCGCCCCACTGACGGGGCTCGCCGTGTTCATCCCGGTGAGCTGGTCCTGGGCTTCCGGGACATGGTGGCTGCGCCACGTGTCGGGACTTTTCGGTGACGTTCCGTCCTTCGGCGAAGCGATCCCCTTGACCACGTTGACCCCGCCCCTCCTCCTGGTGGCGGGGCTGGCCCTGGGCACGTGCGCCTTCTGGGTCCGCCAGGCCCCCATGGCGGTCCGGGTCCCTCTCGGGGCCGCTATCGCGTTGCTGGGGACGTTCAGCGCCTACACCTGGACACACGACTGGGGCCCGAAGCCACCCTCCACCTCGGTGAACGTCGCTCTGAGCTGCGCGGGACACCGGCCCGAGGTCTGTATGCCCACCAAGACCGCCGATGATCTGGCCACGGTGCGGGCCACGACCGCCAAGGTCATCGGTGATCTCCGCGAAGCGGGTGTCAACATCACCCCAGAACGCGTCACCGACAGCCTCGCCGAGGGCAGGGACCCGCGGCCCTCCACACCAGACGTGTGGCACGTAGGCCTGACCCGCGCGTCGGAGGCCGGGGCACTGCCGTCAGCACTGCTCGCGACCGCCATGCAGCCGCCGTGTGCGAAGCCCGACGTGCTCCAGACACGGAAGCTCATGCTCTGGGGGGCCGACATCATCGGGCGCGGGGCGGCATACCAGGAGTGGCTGGCCAAGGAGTCGGAGCCCATACCCGCCAACACCCCGCAGGCCAAGCAGTCAGTCCTCACCGAGGTGAAGAACGTGCTGGACAAGCCGACGGTGTCCCAGCAAGCGTGGTACGTGGAGACGATGGCTTCGGCGTGCCAGAAGGGGTCCCAGTGATCTGGCTCAAGGCCCGCCGGGCCCACACGGCGCTTCCGGCCGGCCTGCTCGCCCTGTTCGCGCTCGTGTTGCTGGTCCAGGACAGCGAGATGGTGCTTCCTTCTCTCCTGTCCGGGCTCCAGGGCACCCCAATCCTCCTCACGGCCCCGGTGGTCATCACCACCGCCCTCATCTTCTGCCTCAACTCCCGCCTCCCCTCTGCGGAAATCTCCGGGACCCGGCGCGTAGCCGCCCTTGACGTCGCCCTGACTGCCACCTACCTCCTCGTGGTGACAGTGGGGTGCATGGCTCTCGGTGAACTCCTGAGTTCCACGGAAGCGGTCGCGGTGGGCCGGAACTCCGCCTTCCTCGTCGGCCTCGCACTGTGTGCACGCCCATGGGCCGGGGAAGCGGCGACCTTCGTCCCGGTCGCCTGGGTCGTGGTCGTGCTGGTCCTCGGTTTCCGCCCTACGGGCGACCCCTACCCGTGGACAGTCACCCCCGAGCCCGTCGGCGCTCCGCACGCGGCAGTCGCGGCCGTCCTGGTTCTGGTGGCCGGGCTCGCCGCTCTCTACTCGACCTCCAGGAAGATGCCATGACCCTCGCACTGCGCGACTGCACGTTCGCCTACCGAAGGCGCCGGCCGACCCTCCGCAACTTCTCCTATGAACTCCCCCAGGGCCTGACCATCCTGCTCGGACCCAACGGAGCCGGAAAGTCCACCCTGCTCCGGCTCGCCGCCTCCGTGACCCACCCCCAGTCGGGCAGCGTCACCCTGGACAGCTTCTCCAGCCGGGACAAGGAGTTCCGGCACCACGTGGCCTGGATGCCCCAGAACATCACCCCCATGCCCTCGCTCACCTGCCGTGAGTACGTGGCGTACGTGGGCTGGCTCAAGGGCATGACGCGGAGCGAAGCCTGGCGCGAGGCGCGCAGAGCACTCGCGCGAGTCGAGCTGACCGAGAAGTCCGATGTACGGTCCAGTCAGCTCTCGGGCGGCCAGTTGCGCCGGGTCGGCGTGGCATCGGCGCTGGTGCACCAGGCACGCGTACTCCTGCTCGACGAACCCACCGCGGGTATGGACCCACGCCAGCGCAGAATTTTCCGCGACATCCTCACCAGCCTCACGGACGAGGTCCAAGTCCTGCTCTCCACCCATGACGTGGGCGACCTCGCCGAGGAGGCCGACCATGTCACCGTGCTCAGCGACGGAAAGATCCTGCACTCCGGGACCACGCCGTCGTTCCTCGGTCTGGCACCGCGGGGGACCGCGCCAGGCAGAACGGCGGAGGGTGCGTACATGAGCCTGCTCCACCACGACGGGTGAGCTGAGTCACACCAGGGCAGGTCGCACCTTCACTCAGCCGCCGGAGATTCGGGGCAGGCCGAATTCCCTCGCATGCCTACCGGCGCTTGGCGAGAATCACCACCAGCAGCCAGCACGTCCGCCCCGGAGGTCACCGCCATGCCCGCCCCGCACCCCGCCCCCTCGCCCGCCGCCCCCGAGGTGCTGGACCGCCGGGAGGGCCCCTACGGGGAGGTGGTGCTGCGGCGGCACGGCGGGCTGCTCCAGATCATCGCCAACGGCACGTTCCTGATGGACACCTCCGACGGGCGCTCCGAGCGGCTGCTGGTCGACCTGGCCCGGGACGCGCTGGGCGGACGGAAGGAGCCGGGGGTGCTCATCGGCGGTCTGGGCGTCGGCTTCTCGCTGGCGCACGCGTCGGCCGACCCGGCCTGGGGGCGGATCACCGTCGTGGAGCGGGAGCCCGCCGTCATCGACTGGCACACCAAGGGCCAGGCACCGCCGCTGGCGGGGATCTCCGGCGCCGCTCTCGCCGACCCCCGCACCGAGGTGGTCCGCGCCGACCTGCTGGAGCACCTGCGGACCACCACCGCCACGTACGACGCGCTCTGCCTCGACATCGACAACGGGCCCGACTGGACGGTCACCGAGGACAACGGCGTGCTGTACGCGCCGGCCGGTCTCGCCGCCTGCGCCGCGCGGCTGACCGTCGGCGGGATCCTCGCCGTCTGGTCCGCCCGGCCGTCCGCCGCTTTCGAAGGAACATTGCGTAAATGCGGATTCCGGGCGGTCCGTACCGAAGAGATCCCGGTTGCCCGGGGCGTCCCTGACGTGGTGCACCTCGCTGTCAAGGCCGCGTAGCCCCGAGCCCCGTCCAGCCCTTACGCTGCTCACCATCCCCCGGATCTCCCACGAGGTCCGGCACACCAACCAGGCGCACTTCCAGGGGCGGGCGATGGAGCACACACAGACCTCCCACAACGGCAATTCGGCGGCGTCGCCGGGTGCACAGCGCCGGGTGCTGGTGGTCGAGGACGACACCACGATCGTCGAAGCCATTTCCGCCCGGCTGCGGGCCGAGGGCTTTCTCGTGCAGACGGCGACGGACGGTCCGGCGGCGGTCGACACCGCCGAGGCGTGGCAGCCCGATCTGCTGATCCTCGACATCATGCTGCCCGGCTTCGACGGCCTGGAGGTCTGCCGCAGAGTCCAGGCGCAGCGCCCGGTGCCGGTGATGATGCTCACGGCCCGCGACGACGAGACCGACATGCTGGTCGGGCTCGGCGTCGGCGCGGACGACTACATGACCAAGCCGTTCTCCATGCGGGAGCTGGCGGCCCGGGTGCACGTCCTGCTGCGCCGCGTCGAGCGGGCGGCACTGGCCGCGGCCACCCCGCGCAGCGGCATCCTCCGCCTCGGCGAACTGGAGATCGACCACGCCCAGCGCCGGGTACGGGTGCACGCGGAGGACGTCCACCTCACGCCCACCGAGTTCGACCTGCTGGTCTGCCTGGCCAACACCCCGCGCGCCGTCCTCTCCCGCGAGCAGCTCCTCGCCGAGGTGTGGGACTGGGCGGACGCCTCGGGCACGCGCACGGTGGACAGCCACATCAAGGCGCTGCGACGGAAGATCGGCGCGGAGCGCATCCGCACCGTGCACGGTGTCGGCTACGCGCTGGAGACGCCGACGCCATGAGCGGCCCGGCGGCCCCCCAGGGCGGGTACCGGCCCTTCTCGGTGAAGACGAAGCTCGGCGCGCTGGTCGTCATCTCCGTGCTGATCACCACCGGGCTGCTGATGGTGGCGGTCCGCACCGACACCGAACTCCGTTTCATCACCGTCTTCTCGATGATCGCCACCCTGCTGATCACGCAGTTCGTGGCACACGGACTGACGGCCCCGCTGGACGAGATGAACTCGGTGGCCCGGTCCGTGTCGCACGGCGACTACACCCGCCGGGCACGCGGGGCGGACCGCCGCGACGAGCTGGGCGACCTGGCGCTCACCATCAACCGCATGGCCGACGAGCTGGAGTCGCAGGACCTGCACCGCAAAGAGCTGGTCGCCAACGTCTCACACGAGCTGCGCACCCCCATCGCGGCGCTGCGGGCGGTGCTGGAGAACGTCGTGGACGGCGTCTCGGCGGCCGACCCGGAGACGATGCGCACCGCGCTGAAGCAGACCGAGCGGCTGGGCCGGCTCGTCGACACCCTGCTCGACCTCTCACGCCTCGACAACGGTGTCGTCCCCCTGCGGTCGCACCGCTTCGAGGTGTGGCCGTACCTGTCGGGGGTGCTGAAGGAGGCCAACCTGGTCGCCTCGCAGCGCCGGACCACCTCCGGCTCGGGCAACCACAGCCGGACCGACGTCCACCTGATCCTGGACGTGGAGCCGCTGGACCTGACGGCCTGCGCGGACGTGGAGCGGCTCCACCAGGTGGTGGCCAACCTCATCGACAACGCGGTCAAGCACTCCCCGCCGAGCGGCGCCGTCACTGTCCGTGCCCGGCCGGGGCACGGCCCGCAGTCGCTGGAGCTGGAGGTGCTGGACGAGGGTCCGGGCATCCCCGAGTCGGAGTGGCACCGGGTCTTCGAGCGGTTCAACCGGGGCAACGCGGCCAAGCCGCACGAGCCCGGCGCGGACGGCGGGACGGGGCTCGGCCTGGCCATCGCCCGGTGGGCGGTGGATCTGCACGGCGGACGCATCAGAGTGGCGGAATCCGCACGTGGCTGCCGTATTCGCGTCAGCCTGCCGGGGCTGCCCGAGGCACACGGCTGACCCCCGGGTGGCGTACTGTTCATAGCGGTAACGCAGTAACGACGTGCCAACTGACAGGGATGCGGGCCCGAGGGACCGCAGCCGAGCGCGGAGGCGTCCGGGCTGGAGGGAAATCCCGCTTGTTTCCCGCCAATCAGAGCCCCGAAACCCGGGATCTGGTGTGACTTTCACGACGGATGCCCGGCCCGGCCTGCACCTCTCGGTGACGAAGGCGTAGCCTTTATTCCCGCTGTCCACCACCTTGTGAAGCGGAAGAGGGCGGTTGCCGCCGTGTCGCCACAGTCCCCCAGTAATTCGAGCGTCTCGACCGACCAAGCGGGGCAGGCCAAGAGTCCTGCCGCCGCCTTCGGGTCGAACGAGTGGCTCGTCGACGAGATCTACCAGCAGTACCTCCAGGACCCGAACTCGGTAGACCGAGCCTGGTGGGACTTCTTCGCCGACTACAAGCCCGGCGGAGGTGGCGCCGCTCCCGTGGAGACCGCGGCCCCGTCGGCGGCGACCTCGCCCGCTCCGGCCAAGCCCGCCCCGGCGGCCAAGGCCCCCGAGGCGAAGCCGGCCGCCGCCCCGCAGGCCGCGGCCCCCGCGAAGCCCGCGGCGAAGGCCCCGGCCGAGAAGGCGGCGCCCGCCAAGACCGCTCCCGCCAAGACCGCCCCGGCCAAGCCCGCCGCGAAGGCCGCCGAGCCGGCCGCCGCCGCGGAGGGCCCGGAGTACGTCACACTGCGTGGCCCCTCGGCCGCGGTCGCGAAGAACATGAGTGCCTCGCTGGAACTGCCCACGGCCACGTCCGTGCGCGCGGTGCCGGTCAAGCTCCTCTTCGACAACCGCATCGTCATCAACAACCACCTGAAGCGCGCCCGGGGCGGGAAGATCTCCTTCACGCACCTGATCGGCTACGCCATGGTGCAGGCCATCAAGGCCATGCCGTCGATGAACAACTCCTTCGCGCAGAAGGACGGCAAGCCGACGCTGGTCAAGCCCGAGCACATCAACCTCGGGCTCGCCATCGACCTGGTCAAGCCCAACGGCGACCGCCAGCTCGTCGTCGCGGCCATCAAGAAGGCCGAGACCCTCAACTTCTTCGAGTTCTGGCAGGCGTACGAGGACATCGTCCGCCGTGCCCGGGACAACAAGCTGACGATGGACGACTTCTCCGGCGTCACCGCCTCGCTGACCAACCCGGGCGGCATCGGCACCGTCCACTCGGTGCCGCGCCTGATGCCCGGCCAGTCGGTGATCCTCGGCGTGGGCGCGATGGAGTACCCGGCGGAGTTCCAGGGCACCTCCCAGGACACCCTGAACAAGCTCGGCGTCTCCAAGGTCATGACCCTGACGTCGACCTACGACCACCGGGTCATCCAGGGCGCCGCCTCCGGCGAGTTCCTGCGGATCGTCGCAAACCTGCTGCTCGGCGAGAACGAGTTCTACGACGACATCTTCAAGGCGCTGCGCATCCCCTACGAGCCGGTCCGCTGGCTCAAGGACATCGACGCCTCGCACGACGACGACGTCACCAAGGCCGCCCGCGTCTTCGAGCTGATCCACTCCTACCGGGTCCGCGGCCACGTCATGGCCGACACCGACCCGCTCGAGTACCACCAGCGCAAGCACCCCGACCTCGACATCAACGAGCACGGGCTGACGCTCTGGGACCTGGAGCGCACCTTCGCGGTCGGCGGCTTCGCCGGCAAGTCGATGATGAAGCTCCGCGACATCCTCGGCGTCCTGCGCGACTCGTACTGCCGCACCACCGGCATCGAGTTCATGCACATCCAGGACCCGAAGCAGCGCAAGTGGATCCAGGACCGGGTGGAGCGCGGTCCGGGCAAGCCCGAGCGCGAGGAGCAGCTGCGCATCCTGCGTCGGCTCAACAGCGCCGAGGCGTTCGAGACCTTCCTGCAGACCAAGTACGTCGGCCAGAAGCGGTTCTCGCTGGAGGGCGGCGAGTCCGTCATCCCGCTGCTCGACGCGGTCCTCGACTCGGCGGCCGAGTCGCGCCTGGACGAGGTCGTCATCGGCATGGCCCACCGCGGCCGCCTCAACGTCCTCGCCAACATCGTCGGCAAGTCGTACGCGCAGATCTTCCGGGAGTTCGAGGGCAACCTCGACCCGAAGTCGATGCACGGCTCCGGCGACGTCAAGTACCACCTGGGCGCCGAGGGCACCTTCACGGGCCTGGACGGCGAGCAGATCACGGTCTCCCTCACCGCCAACCCCTCCCACCTGGAGGCGGTCGACCCGGTGATGGAGGGCGTGGTCCGCGCCAAGCAGGACATCATCAACAAGGGCGGCACGGACTTCACCGTCCTGCCCGTCGCCCTGCACGGCGACGCCGCCTTCGCGGGCCAGGGCGTCGTGGCCGAGACGCTCAACATGTCGCAGCTGCGCGGCTACCGCACCGGCGGCACGGTCCACATCGTCATCAACAACCAGGTCGGTTTCACCGCCGCGCCGGAGTCCTCGCGCTCCTCGATGTACGCCACCGACGTGGCCCGCATGATCGAGGCGCCGATCTTCCACGTGAACGGTGACGACCCGGAGGCCGTCGTCCGCGTCGGACGGCTCGCCTTCGAGTTCCGCCAGGCGTTCAACAAGGACGTCGTCATCGACCTGATCTGCTACCGCCGCCGCGGTCACAACGAGTCGGACAACCCGGCCTTCACCCAGCCGCTGATGTACGACCTGATCGACAAGAAGCGCTCGGTGCGCAAGCTGTACACCGAGTCGCTGATCGGCCGGGGCGACATCACCCTGGAGGAGGCGGAGCAGGCGCTCCAGGACTTCCAGGGCCAGCTGGAGAAGGTCTTCACCGAGGTCCGCGAGGCCACCTCGCACCCGGTGCAGCACGAGCCGGAGGGCCCCGAGGCGGAGTTCCCGGTCGCGGTCCAGACCGCGGTCTCCGCCGAGGTCGTCAAGCGGATCGCCGAGTCGCAGGTCAACATCCCCGAGCGGGTCACCGTCCACCCCCGTCTGCTGCCGCAGCTCCAGCGCCGCGCGGCGATGGTCGAGGACGGCACGATCGACTGGGGTATGGGCGAGACCCTGGCCATCGGTTCGCTGCTGATGGAGGGCACCCCGGTGCGCCTCGCCGGCCAGGACTCGCGCCGCGGCACCTTCGGCCAGCGCCACGCGGTCCTCATCGACCGGGAGACCGGCGACGACTTCACGCCGCTGCTGTACCTCTCGGACAACCAGGCCCGCTACAACGTCTACGACTCGCTGCTCTCGGAGTACGCGGCGATGGGCTTCGAGTACGGCTACTCGCTGGCCCGTCCGGAGTCGCTGGTGCTGTGGGAGGCCCAGTTCGGTGACTTCGTCAACGGCGCGCAGACCGTCGTTGACGAGTTCATCTCCTCGGCCGAGCAGAAGTGGGGCCAGCACTCCGGTGTGACCCTCCTGCTGCCGCACGGCTACGAGGGCCAGGGCCCGGACCACTCCTCGGCCCGTCCGGAGCGGTTCCTCCAGCTCTGCGCGCAGAACAACATGACGGTCGCGATGCCGACCCTCCCGTCGAACTACTTCCACCTCCTGCGGTGGCAGGTGCACAACCCGCACCACAAGCCGCTGGTGGTCTTCACGCCGAAGTCGATGCTGCGCCTGAAGGCCGCCTCGTCCAAGGCGGAGGAGTTCACGACGGGCGGCTTCCGCCCGGTCATCGGCGACGACTCGGTGGACGCCTCGCAGGTCCGCAAGGTCGTCCTGTGCGCCGGCAAGGTCTACTACGACCTGGAGGCCGAGCGGCAGAAGCGCGGCGTCACGGACACCGCGATCATCCGCGTCGAGCGGCTGTACCCGCTGCCGGGTGCGGAGCTCCAGGCGGAGATCGCCAAGTACCCGAACGCCGAGAAGTTCCTGTGGGCCCAGGAGGAGCCGGCGAACCAGGGCTTCTGGCCGTTCATCGCGCTCAACCTGATCGACCACCTGGACCTGGGTGTCGGTGCCGACCTCCCGGCGGCCGAGCGGCTGCGGCGCATCTCGCGTCCGCACTCCTCGTCCCCGGCGGTCGGTTCGGCCAAGCGCCACCAGGCCGAGCAGGCCCAGTTGGTCGCCGAGGTCTTCGACGCCTGACCCCGGTCCGTACCGGCCTGAGGCCCGCTCCCGCTCCGGCGGGGCGGGCCTCAGGGCTTCTCGCGGCTCGGGCTCGGCCGCGAGGGCCGGGCTCAGGTGGAGTACGGCTCGAAGTCCCAGTAGGGGCGGTTGCGGGAGCGGGCGGAGATGGTGTGGACGTGCTGGGCGCCGAGGACGGCGGAGAAGTCCTGGAGCGCCTCGTCCTCGATCTTCTCGGCCTCCTTGCGGCGGCGCAGCCCGCGCAGGTCGGCGGCGTGCGCGACGCGCGCGGACAGGGTCAGCGGGTGGGTCCGGCCGAGGGACTCGGCGGCCCGGTCGACGGTGGCGCGGGAGAGTTCGGCGGCGGCCTCAGGGTCGCCGACGACGTTGCGGACGGCGGAGACGTTGAGGGCGCAGCCCAGCGTCCAGGGGTGGAGGTCGCCGACGGCCCGGGCCATGTCGGCATACGCCTGCTCGGCCGCGCGGGCGTACTCGCGGCGCTCGCCGACGTTCCTGAGGACGAGGGCGTGGTTGGCGCGGACCCCGGCGACGAAGGGATGGCCGGGGCCGAGCAGCGCGGTGTAGCGGCGCAGCACGGACTCGCCCAGTTCGCGGGCGTGGTCGACGTCGCCGTGCTCGCGGGCGTGGCAGCTCTGGGAGACGGTCAGGCGCAGGGTGAGCGGGTGGTTCTCGCCGACGGTGCGCTCGCAGCGGTCCAGGAGGTCGGCGAGTCGCAGGCCGGCCGCCTCACGGTCGCCGAGGCGGTAGTGGCACAGCGCGAGGTTGTGCTCGGCGTCGAGGGTGACCGGGTTGTCGCGGCCCATCACCAGGCGCTGTTCGCGGACGTTCCTGGCCTGGAGCGACTCGGCGTCCTTGTAGCGGCCGACCAGCCGCAGGTCCAGGGCGTAGGAGTGCTCGGAGGAGAGCGTCCAGTTGTGGCGCGGCCGCAGGAGTTCGCGGCGGCGCTCCATGGTGTCCTTGTCGAGGGCGAGGGCCTCCTGGTAGTGGCCGAGCAGGCGCAGCGAGACGGCGACGTTGTTGCGGGCGCTGAGGGTGCGGGAGTCCTGGTCGCCGAGGAGTTCGCCGTAGGCGTCCATGATCTCGGTGGACAGTTCGTACGCCTCCTCGTAGCGGCCCAGGCCTCTGAGGTCTGCGGCGAGTCCGCTGGAGGCGCGCAGGTAGGCGAGGTCGCGGGGGCCTTCCAGGACGCGCAGGCGCTCGGTCGCGGCGCGCTCGATGAGCTCGGTGCCGGCGAAGTCGCCGCCGGCCCGCAGGAGGTTGGCGTAGTGGTGGACGAGGTCCCAGATGCGGGGGTGCTCGTCGCCGATCAGGCCGCGCCAGATCTCCAGGGTGCGCTCTCCGAGGGCGACGCCGGTCTTGTACTCGCCGGAGAGGTAGAGGTAGCGCAGGCAGTTGAGGACGAGGTTCTGCACGGCGGGGTCGGTGGACTGAAGCGCCTGGGCGTGGTCGAGGTGCGGGACGATCTCGGCGTACCGCGGCCACAGGCGGGTGTCGGTGGGGCGGCCGGGGTCGGCGGCGGCCAGCGCGGCGCGGACCACCTGGGCGAAGGGTTCGCGGTCGGCCTCGGAGAGGTCGCGGTGGACGATCTGGTGGACCATCCGGTGGAGGTAGAACGCCTCGCCGGGCAGGGCGGCGTCGTCGCCGGAGAAGTCGTGCGAGTCGCGGCTGACGACGGAGTACTGGCGGAGCTGGTTGACCGCGCGGTTCCACAGCAGGGGGTCGCGGAGCAGCCCGGCGACCGGCTCGGGCGCCTCCTGGGGGGCGAGGTCGCGCAGGATGCGGACCGGGATGGTGCCGGGGGCGAAGAAGGTGCACAGGCCGAGCAGGGCGACGGACTCCGGGACCGTCTCACGGAGCTTGTTGAGCAGTATCGACCAGGCGGTCTGGAAGGCGAGCGGGAAGTCCTGGGAGACCTTGACGATGTCCTGGTCGATGCCGCCCTCCAGGAGGGCGATGTAGTCGTCGATGGAGAGGTCGGAGTCGTTGAGCCAGCCGGCCGTCTGGTCGAGCAGCAGCGGCAGGTCTCCGAGGGCCTCGGCGAGCCGCTGGGCGTCGGCCCGCCCGAGCCGGGGGGCGCGGCGGCGGACGAAGGCCACGGACTCGGCGCGGTTGTAGACGCCGATCTCCAGCATGCGGCTGTTGTGCTCGCCCCATTCGGGGTTGCGGGAGGTGATGAGGACGTGGCCGGGACCGGTGGGGACGAGGTCGGAGATCTGGTGCGGCTCGTCGGCGCCGTCCAGGACGAGCAGCCAGCGGCCGTAGGGCCTGCCGCGGCGCAGCGAGTCGCGGACGGCGCGGAGTCGCTCGCCGTACTCGGGTCCGGTGTCCAGGCGCAGCGCGGTGGCGAGTTCGGCGACGCGCAGGCGGAAGGAGGCGCGGCTCTCGGCGTCGACCCACCAGACGACGTCGTACTCGGAGCCGAAGCGGTACACGTACTCGGCGGCGAGCTGGGTCTTGCCGACGCCGGGCATGCCGTGGAGGGTGACGACGCCGGTGCCGCGTGCGGCGTCCTGGAGGATCTGGTGGGCGTCGGTGAGGATGCGCTCGCGGCCGGTGAAGCGGGTGTTGCGGCGCGGGACGCCGCCCCAGACCTCGGAGGTGTCGAGGGGGAAGCGGGGGGCGCCCTCGGGACGGGGCGCCTGCACGGGGGTGTCGGGCAGGCCGAGGCGGGTGAGGACGCGGCGTTCGGCCTCGTCGGCGCCGATGCCGGTGAGGTTGACCGCGGCGAGGGCGGAGGCGGCGGTCGGCAGGGAGCCGGTGGTGACGGAGACGGCGGCGAAGCGGCCGGAGTGGGTGGCGGCGACCTCGCGCAGGGCGGCGTTCCACTCCTCGTGGGTGCGCGGGCCGAGCTGGACGTACCAGCCGGAGAGGACGATCAGGACGGGGCCCGGGGCGAGGGTGAGGTCGCGCAGCGAGTCGACGAGCGGTTCCCGGACGGAGGGGTCCCAGCGCTGGAGGGCGACGCCGTGGCCACGCCGCTCCAGCAGGCCGCCGATCCAGGCGGCCCAGGCGCGGTCGAATCCGGCGAAGCTGATGGTCACGGGGTGCGGCGCGCCGCCTTGGGGACTCCCCGCCTCCGGCGTGAGGAACTGACTCATGGGCCCTCTCCTGCTCCTCTTGATGCGTCGACGGGTCCGGCGGCCGGCACGTCCGGCACGGACGCTCGCGGCGCGGTCCCCCTGGGCCGATGACCGGCCTGGCGTGCCGGACATCCTCCGTTCAACTTCCCACAATTGCAGCAGTGTTCACGGCCCCGCACGGGTGATTCCCGGAAGAGCGTCAGGAAGGGCTCATTCCGTTGTGGCGCTGGATCCAGAGCGCCCGGGTGGTGGCGACGTAGGCGACGGCCCGGGCCAGGTGCTCGGCCGGCACCTCGGCCTCGGTGAGCCGGGTGTACGCCGTCACCATGCCCTCGGCGAGGGTGCGTCCGGCGGGCGTCAGCGCGTCGGAGCCGACGAGGACGGGCAGGGCGGCGCCGACCTGCTCGCGGCGGCGGGCGTGTTCGGCCCAGGCGCGCTCGCGGGCGGGGCCGGGCGGGGCGCCCTGGGCGTACCGCAGCCACCAGTCGGCGAGCGCGAGATGGCTGTAGACGCCGTGCCAGAGCCCGTCGAAGGGGCGTGGGTCGGGCCGCCAGGGGGCGAAGTGGCGCGGCGCGGGGCCGGCTCGGTGCAGCGGGGTGAGGGCGGCGAGCGCGGCGAGTTTGACGTGCTGCGACTCGTGGACGAGGGTCTCGGCGAAACCGGCCGCGTCCGGCGGCTCACTGCTCAGCACGGCGCCGAAGGCCTCCCGCCGCGTCCCGCTGCAACTGCCCGGCGGCGGCTCGCCCCCGGCCCCGCCGCCCGGCGGTGCCAACGGCACCAGGCAGCGCAGCAGGGTGGCGGCCTCGCTGATCCGGTGCGGGCCGCCGTGGGCGAGCGCGGCGCCGGTGCCGGACCAGGCGCCGCCCCAGCGCTTGCGGGCCAGGTCGTCGAGGTCGGTGATCCCGGTGAAGCCGGGCTCGCGGGGGTGGCGTGGTACGCGGTACGGGTCGAGGTCGTCCAGCGGCACCGGGTGGCCGCCGGGGACGAGCGGGGGCAGGGCGTGCGCGGCGCGCCAGGCGGGGGACGCCGCCCAGGCCCCGTGGCCGCGCTGCGGGCGGACGGTGACGGTCCGCCGGTCCGGCGCGCGCAGCACGAGGCGGCCGCCGCTGTGGTGGGCGTCGACCGGGACGGTGCCGGGGGCGGTGCGCAGGGCACCGAGGGTGGGCAGGGCGAGGGTTCCGCCGGTGGCGGTGAGCCGCAGGCGGAACGGCAGTCCGGCGCGGACCGCCGCGGCGGCGGCGAGCGGGGCCAGGTGGCCAAGGGTCCGGGCGGTGGCGGCCCGGTCGGGCGGTCCGGCGCCGGTGAGCAGGGCGAGGGCGTGTTCGGCCCAGGGCCCGACGAGCGGGGCGAGCAGCAGGGAGCGGACGGTGGCGGCCCGGTCGGGCGCGGCGCGTTCGGCGGCCTCCAGCAGGGCCCAGCTCTCGGCGAGGGAGCGCCGGGCGGCGGGTGGGCAGCGGTCGGCGGGGGCGGTGTCGGCGGCGTCCAGGACGGCGCGCAGCAGCAGGAGCCTGCGCCGGTCCTGGTCGCGGGCGAGGAGCCGCAGCGTGGCCGGGGAGCCTTCGGTGCATCCCAGTTCGTACAGGACGTGGTGGGGGACGGGCTGGGTCACCGCGTTCCTCCTTCCCCGGCCGTGGTGGGGTCACGGGCCGGTCCGGTGCCGGTGGCGCGGGCCAGGGCGGCGGCCACGTGGTGGAGGAACCGCTGCTGGTCGGCGCAGTAGACGCTGGGGTGGCGAAAGCCGCTCCCGGCGCGGTGGCGGTGGGCGTAGTGGCCGCCGCCGCAGGCGTGCAGGAGGGGGCAGGCGCGGCAGTCGGCGGCCAGGGCGGCGGGGCCCGACTGGCGGGCGGCGACGCCGGGGTGGGCGAGGGCGTCGTCGAAGGAGTTCCGGTCGAGGGCCAGTCCGGTGGCGGCGGCGCCGGGGTAGGCGGACTTGAGGGAGTCGGTCTGTTCGAGGGTGCCGTCGGTCTCGACGACGACGGCGGTGAACGGGTCGAGGCCGAGCGACTCGGTACCGGCCGGCAGGCCGAGCAGGGCGGCCACCGCCTCCTCGAAGAGCCGTACCCGGGTCTCCCGCCGCCCGGCGGCCCACCACCGGTCGAAGACGGCGTTGAGCCAGTCGCCGTACGGGGCGGGGGTGCCGGGTGCGGCCCGGGCGGGGCGGCCGGGGGGCGGGTGGAGGCCGGGGGGCGGGGCGCTCCAGTTGCCGTGCGGCAGCAGCAGGTCGACGGCGGGCGGCCGCAGTTCGAGCAGCGAGGTGTAGACGTCGAGCGGGTCGAGCGCCGGGTCGACGACGAGCAGGATGCCCGCGTAGGCCTCGGGGGCGTGCTCGGCGAGGAGCCGGGTGCCGCGCACGGCGGCGGGCCAGGAGGGGCGTCCGGCGTGGTCGACCCGGGCGGTGTTGTGGCGAGCGCGGCCCCCGTCGAGGCTGACGCCGACCGCGATACGCGCCCGGGCCAGCGCGCGGACGCGGGCGGCGGTGAGCAGCGTGGCGTTGGTCTGGAGCGTGACCCGCGCCCGGGTGCCCGCCGGGAGCCGGCGCCGGACCAGGCCGGCGAAGGCCGCGAGCCGGTCCGTACCGGCCAGCAGGGGTTCGCCGCCGTGCAGGACGAGGGAGACGGCGGGCAGGCGGTGGGCGGCGGCGTGCTCGGCGATCCGCTCGGCGGTCAGCGCGAGCACCGTGTCGGAGGCGGCGGCCGGACGCGTCCGCCAGCCCGTGTCGGGGCCCTCGTAGAGGTAGCAGTAGCGGCAGGCCAGATTGCACCGCCCGTGGACCTTCACGATGAACTGGCGGAACGGGTACGGAGGTCCGGCGCCCGCCCGCGGGCGCGGCGGCGGCACTGGTCGTGGCATCGGCACCCCCGTGTCGTCCGCCCGCCCGTCCCGGGCACTGGCCGTCTCCCCGTGCCCCTCCGGCCGGCCCGACCCGGATGGTGCCCGGCGCGGGACCGGCCCGAAACCGGGGCGCGCCGCCGCTGTCCTGTTGGCTCGGTTCCGGTGGGGGAAGGTGGCTGAAAGGCGCGGGGCGGGGGAGGAGTGCGCGCGGAACGCGTGCGCCGGCCGGGTCAGGAGCGAATGTGCCCCCGGGGCCTGGCACCACCCCACCGCGGACGGCCCCGCCGAGGTCCTCGCCGCCCTCCCGGTCGGGGGAGGACGGCGTCGTGGGTGTGCGCGGGGCGGGAGACGGCGCGCGGCCTCGCCCTCGGAAGGAGCCGTTCCTTTCGAAGGAGTCGTCCCCTCAGAAGGAACTGTTGAAGTTCCAGAGCATCTCGCGCGGGCCCGACGTCCGCTCGCGGAGCTCGTCGAGGAGGTCGTCGAGGACCGGATGGTCCAGGGTCCGCAGCGACTCCAGGTCGAGTTCGAGCAGGTCGGGGAGGACGGCTGCCCCTCCCGGCGGTCCGGCAGGAGCCTGGGACGGCGGCCCGGCAGGCTCGGCGGCGAGCGGCCGGGAGGGCGGTGCCTGGTGGGCGGAGTCGGGCATGGCGGTCCTTCCTTTCCCGGGGCGGCCGACGCCTCCTCAGGCGAGCTCGGCCAGGCGTTGCGCCGTCTGCCGGGGCGTCGGCTCGACGCTGGGGCGCGTGCCGGGCGGGAGCCGGCGCCAGGCCCGGTGGGCGGCCCCGTACGCCTCGCGCGCCGCGCGCGGACGCCCCGCGGCCTCATAGGTCATACCCCGCCAGTGCTCCGCCTGAGCGCCCAGCGTCGCGGATTCCGCGGCGGACCGCTCCGAATCGGCCTCCTCGCGGGCCCGCCGGGCGGCGTCGGCGGCCGCCCGGAAGGCGTCCGCGGCCTCGTCCAGGCGGGCGGGCCTGCCGAGGGTCTGGGCCGCCTCGAACCGGGCCTGGCCCACCTCCAGCAGGCAGCGCGCGCTCTCCAGCGGCCCGTCGGCCTCCTGGGCGGCCAGGCCGAGCAGGTGCTCGCCCTCGCGCAGGTCCACCCGGTCGCCGGTGAGCCGGTGCCGGGCCATCAGGCCGCGCCCCAGCAGCACCAGGCGGCGGGCGAAGGCCCGGTCGCCGCGCGGGGTCTCGGCACGGCAGCCGCGCAGCACCCGGACCGCCGCCACCACCCGCTCCAGCCGCTCCTCGCGGGTGCCGTCGCCGAGCAGGGCGCGCCGCAGCAGCGCCTCGCCCCACTCGGCGAGCAGCGCCGCGTGGGCGGGCGCGTCGCGCGGGATGCCGGGGGCGGCCTCCTCGAACCGGGCGGCGGCGCGGACCAGTTCGACCGGGTCGCCGCTCTCCTCGTACCGGGCGGTGTGGACCCGCCCCGCGCGGGTCAGCAGGGCCGAACGGCGGCGGGCCGACGGGGGCGGGGTGGCGCGCAGGGCCGCCTCGACGCGGTCGGCGGCCTCCTGGTGGTGCTCGGGCCCGGCGCGCAGCAGGGCGTCGGTGAGGTCGAGGAGGGCCCTGTCCCGCTCGGCGGGCTCCAGCGCTCCCGCGTCGGGGCCGCCCGCGCCGGCCCCGACGACCGTCCGCAGGGCGCGGGCCGCCTGCCGGGCGTGGGCGCGTGCCTGGTCGCCCGCCTGTCCGGCACCGGCCAGCCGCAGCAGGGTGCGGCCGTGGGCCAGGGCGAGCGCCGGGGGGCGGTGGTGCTGGTCGGGCCAGATGTCGGTGAAGGCCTCGAGCATGCCGACGGCGGCCTGGAGCAGGGAGCTGTCGCCGCCGAGGCGCCACTGGGTCTCCAGGGCGCGGACGCGCGCCAGGGTGAGGCGCAGCGCCTGCTCGGGACCCAGACCGGGGGCGGCGCAGGCGACGGCGTACTCCCGGTCGGCGCGGCGCAGCAGGTCGAGGGCCTCGTGCCGCTCGCCCCTGCGGCGCCGGTCGTCGGCGGTGGCGTGCAGGGTGGCGGCGAGGATGTCGCGGTGCCCGGCGCGGCCGGTGGCGTCGTCGGCGGTGGCGCGCTCGGCGGCCTCGCGGGCGGCGGTGAGCAGTTCCCGGCCGCCCTGGACGCGCCACAGCCGCAGCACCTCGCGGGCGTACCGGGCCCACAGGGCGGCGTCGGCCGGTGCCGGGCTGTTCTCGGCGGCGCCGCGCAGGAGTTGGACGGCGTCCATCAGGTACTGGACCATGCCCTCCTCCTCGTACCGCCGGGTGAGGGCGGCGGCGGCCGCCAGCGCCGGGTGGTCCTCGCCGCCGGGACCGGGCGAGGGGGAGGTGTGGTGCAGGGGGACGGTCATGAAGCGCTCCAGCACGTCGGCGGCGACCTCGGCGAAAGGCTGCGGGACGGTGGGGGCGTTCTCCTCGCCGGAGTCGGCGGCGTCGGCGGCCGCGCCCCGGCCGGGGCCGCCGGGGCGTCCGGCGGCGGGGAGCGGGCCGGTGGCGGTGGAGCGGCCGAGCTGGGCGTGGGCGAGGGCGGGGAAGTTGGGGCCGCCCTTGCCGAAGCGCTGCTCGACGTACTCGGAGCAGTGTTTGAGGACGAGCATCGCCTCGTCGCGGCCGAGCGGGCCGAGCAGCGCCTGGCGCACGCCGGGCGCGAAGTCGTACCACTGCTCCGGCTCGTCGCCCGCCGGGCCCGTGCCCGGTTCGTCGGCGCGGACGAGGAGACCGCTGAGGAGGACCTCGGCGAGTTCGGCGGGCCCGGAGGCGGGCAGCATCGTGCGCTGGACCAGTTGCATGACGGGGAGGCTGAGGGGGGCGGCGGCCAGGCAGACGGCGAGCCGTCCGGCGGTGGGTGAGGCGGTGGAGCGGAACCGGCTGACGAGTTGGAGCGGGGTGAGGGTGCGCCGGGCGCGGACGGGCCGGGCCGGTTCCTGGCCGGCGCTGA
Source organism: Streptomyces diastaticus subsp. diastaticus (assembly GCF_011170125.1). Classification (NCBI taxonomy): domain Bacteria; kingdom Bacillati; phylum Actinomycetota; class Actinomycetes; order Kitasatosporales; family Streptomycetaceae; genus Streptomyces; species Streptomyces diastaticus. The sequence continues at coordinate 2,047,016 of NZ_BLLN01000005.1, forward strand.
CCCAGCCGACGGCGCCGGGGGTGCGGGCGGGTCCGGTGCCGGAGAGCAGCCGGGCCCAGGAGCCGAGGGCGGCGGCGGTCGGCGGCAGTACCGGGACGGGGCGGGCGCCCGGCGGGGGCGGCGGCCCGTCGGAGACGACCTTGAGCAGTCCGGCTCCGCTGACGCCCTGCCCGCGCCGGAGCTCACCGAAGGTGACGTGGAGGCGGGTGCGCGGCCACAGGCGCTGCGGCAGCGGCTGGAGGACGGCGACGGGCCCCTGCCCGGCGAGACGGTGCAGGGTGCGGTGGGCGGCGCCGCTGTGCCACAGGGGTCCGGCGCAGTCGCTGACCAGGAGGGTGACGCGGCGTCCGGTGGCGTCGACCAGGCGGTCGGTGGAGTGCAGGGGGGCGCCGTCGCGGCGCGGGCTGCGGCTGACGGCGGCGCGGCCGTCCTCGGTGGCGTGGAGGTAGCGGACGTGCAGGTCGCGGAAGGCGCCGAGACCGCCGAAGACCTCGCGGAGTTCGTCGAAGAGGCGCTGCCACACCCGCATCGAGCCGGAGGCGTCGAGGACCAGCTGGAGCAGCGCGTCCCGACGGGTGACGGGCCGGAAGACGGGCAGTACCAGTCCCCCGGCGCGGGCGGTGAGTTCGGCGGTCGCGCCCTCGTCGAGCGCTTGCCTGCGCGGGGCGGCGCCGGTGCGGTACGCCTGGAGCGGGCGCAGGGCGCGCTGGAGCCTGAGCGGCGAGACGAGTACCGCGGCGGCGGGCACGCCGACCGGGAGGGCGCCGGTGTCCGGGCCGCCGTCGGCGGTGCCGCCGGCCGGACGGGTGTGCAGGCGGACGCGGGGTTCTTGGGCGGGCTCGCTCCCGGGGCGAGGCGGGGCGGGGGGCGCGGTCGGCGTGCCGGGGCCCGGCGGGGCGGGGCTCGGCCGGGCCCCGGTGCCGGCCGGGGACGGCGGCTCCGTACGGGCCGGCGGGTCGCCGGCCGGGGCGGGGGCCCGGCGGCCGGTACGGCCGGTGCGGCCGGCGAGCCAGAGGGCGTCGAGGAGGTGTTCGGCGTCGACGTCGAGTCCGGCGCCGCGCAGCCGGGCCACCAGCTCGGGCAGCGGGTCGGGGGGTGCCTGCCGCCGCGGCGGGACGGGGGGCCGGTCAGGGCGGCCGTCCGGGCCGTGGCGGGCCGAGGCTCCGGTCATGCTCGCTCACCTCGGCCGGTCGAGTCGCTGGATGAGCAGGTCGGCGAGGCGCTCCCGGTCCAGGTCGGGGGCGGTCTGGGTGAGGTGGAGGGCGTTGAGGAGCTGGTCGGCGGCGAGGAGTTCGCTGCGGGAGCGCTCCAGGAAGCGCAGGATCAGGTCGTTGCCGCCGCGTTCGCGGTCGCGGCCGAGGTGGGCGCGGACGAAGCTGGCGAGCCGGGCGTGGTCGGGGCGGCCCAGCTCCAGGTGGATGCAGCGGCGCATCAGGGGGGCGGGGAAGTCGCGTTCCTCGTTGCTGGTCAGGACGGTGAAGGGGAAGGCGGTGCACTGCACGCGCCCGTCCTTCACGGGGACGCGGCGGCCGTCGTGGGTGAGGACGTGGGCGGTGCGGCCGGGCAGCCGGTCGGAGATGCGCTGGAGTTCGGGGATGGTGAACTCCCCCTCCTCCAGGACGTTCAGGAGGTCGTTGGGCAGGTCGATGTCGCTCTTGTCGAGTTCGTCGATGAGCAGGACGCGGGGCAGTTCGCCGGGGAGCAGGGCGGTGCCGAGCGGACCGAGGCGCAGGTAGTCGCCGATGGACTCGACGGAGCCGGGGGCGCCCGGTTCGGTGGCGGTGCCGCTGTGCGCGGCGATCTGCACGTCCTGGAGCCGGGCGATGGCGTCGTAGTGGTACAGCCCGTCCTGGAGGGTGGAGCGGCTGACGACGGGCCAGCGCAGCACCTCGCCGAGGCCGAGTTCGTCGGCGACCGAGTGGGCGAGGCTGCTCTTGCCGACGCCCGGGCCGCCGGTGACCAGGAGGGGGCGGCGCAGGTGGAGCGCCGCGTTGATGACCTCGAGTTCCTCGGCCTCGGGGCGCAGCGAGACGGCCTGTTCGCGGTAGGCGCCCAGGCGGCGGGTCTCGGTGGTGCCGGCTCCCTCGCGGCGGCGGAAGTCCCGCCAGGGCGGCGGGTCGGGCAGCCGGAGGATGCCGTCGTGGGGCTCGCCGGCGCCTCGGTAGATGAGCCACTCGCCGGACTCGTCGGTTGCGCTCATGGCAGTCCTCGTCCTCGCTGGGTCGCACAGGTCTCGGGCGGCCGGGCCCCGGTGGGCCGGCCCTTCGGCGCCGGTTCGCGGCTCACGGTAGCGAGCCGTACGGCGGGTCGTCAGGTGGTTGTTCAGAGTGGGGCGAACAGGTCGTCGGAGCCGGGCAGGGGATGGTGCGGATCGTCGTACAGCAGGGCCAGGCCCTCCGCCCAGAAGCAGTCGGTACGCCCCTCACCCACGGCGGCGCGCAGGGCGTGGACCAGGCGCGGGAGGCGCTGGGCGGTCCGGGCGCGGGCCAGTTCGGCCTCCGCGCGCCGGTGGAACTCGTCGCACATCCGCTCCGGCCCGCCCCCGCCCCTGCGCCACAGGGCGACCCCGAAGCCGCCGTCGACCAGCCGGGTGAGCGCCTCTGCGGAGCCGGGGTGGCCGTGCTCCCGGTAGTGGCAGAGCAACGGCACCGACGCGTGGGCGAGGGAGCGCAGTTGGGCCGTCGACGGTACGTCTGCCCGCACTCCCGCCTCGCAGTCCAGGACCCGGCCCCGGATGCCGGGGGCGAGCGGGGCGTCGTCGTGGGTCCAGCGCCAGCGGTCGTACCGGTCGGTGACGGCCGCGTCGGACCCGCCGCCCGCGCCCGGCGGCTCGGCGGGGCGGACGACGACCGGGCGGAGCCGCCCCAGCGGCGGACCGCCGGGGTGGGCGGGCCAGGTGTCGACGGGCAGGCCCAGTACGTCCCGCTCCAGGGCGACCTGGAGCAGGGCGGGGGCGCGGGACTCGTCGGCGAGGGCGAAGGCCCTGGCGAGCGGCCCGGCCAGGCGCGCGGGAAGGTCGGCGAGGGCGGTGCCGGTGTGGTCGTCGTGGAGCGGTTCGGGCTCCGGCGGGTCGGGGGCGCCCTCGGCGGCCGGGGCTCCGGCGGTCCCCGGCGCGCCGGGGGCGGGGAGCAGGCCGACCCGCCAGTCGAAGCTGTCCGGTTCCCACGGGCGGCGGGTCAGTTCCAGCAGGACGCTGTGGCGGGCGCCCTGGACGGAGGCCGGGGGCGGCGGGGGCACGGGGGCCGCGGCGTGGCGGCGCAGTTCGGCGGTGATCTCGCCGCGCACCGGTCGGTCGAGGGTGGCGGTGGTGCGGTGCAGCCAGGTGCGCAGGGCGGCCTCGGCCTCGGCGGTGCCGGGGTCGTGGCGGGCACGCGGGACGTGCAGCACGGCGACCACGTACCGCAGGACGGAGAGCCGGCGGCCCTCGTCGGTGGCGTGGCTCTCGTAGAGCCCGCCGAGGCCGTCGCGCCAGGCGCGGGGCGGCGGAACGGTGCGGGCGGCCGACGCGCCCCCGGACACCGAGCGGAGCAGCGCCGCCAGGTCGGCGGTGGAGGTGGGTGGCGGCAGTTCGCCGAGGGCGCCGAGCAGCCGGGTCCGCTCGCGCGGGCCGAAGGGCACGGTGCGGGCGCCGTCCAGGACGGCCTGGGTGTCGGCCCAGGCGGGCGGCGCTCCGTCCCGGTCCGCGTGGCGCAGCCGGTCGCGGTGGAAGCGGTCGTGGCCGCGCAGGACCTCCTGGTAGAGGTCACCGGGCTCGGCGGCGAGTCCGGGGGCCTCGGTCCGGGCCGCGTCCTCGGCGTGCGCCGGAGCGTGGTCCTCGGCGGCGTACGCCTGGGTGTGCGCGCCGGGGCCGGCCGGGGCGGGGGCGGCGGCGGGCGGGGGCGCGAGGGAGACGGGCAGGTGGCGGAGCTGGCCGGTGCGGACCGCCGTGCCGCCCTGCTCCCGGGTGCGGCGGGACTTCACCAGGGCCACCACCTCGCCCCGGTGCGGGTCGAAGACGGGCCCGCCGGAAACCCCGTCGGGCAGGTCGTCGTCGCCGAGCCGCAACTCCTCGTCGGCGCCCCAGCCGATCCGGCCGAGGACGGTGACGGTCCCGTCGTACCGGCTGAGGCGGCGTCCGGCGCGGAACCAGCCGGCGAAGCCGAGCAGCGGCCCGGAGCGGCCGCCCCCGGGACCGTGGTCGGTCAGTGGCTGCTCGGCGAGGTGGACGCAGGCGTGCTCGGTCGGCTTCCGGAGCCGGATCAGCGCGAGGTCCGGCGCGGCCCAGCCGTCACCGGGGCGGGGCGGGGTCCCGGGCAGCGCGACCGCGACCTCGCCGGGCACCACGGCGGGCGGACCGCCTGGCTCCGGCTCATGGACGACGTCCACGTGGCCCCCTCCCTCCGCGAGCGCCACGTGGGCACAGGTCAGCACCCAGTTCGGCGCGACGAAGAAGCCGCTTCCGAGAAAGGTCCGGACGCCCTCGTCCGGCCCGCTGGGGTCATACCCGGGCCGCCGTCCATGGATGCGTACGGTGGCCGCCGCGATGAGGTGTTCCAGGGGCGGTTCGTCGCCCAGCGCCGCGCCGGTGGCGCCCTCCCCTGTCACGGAACCGCCCCGGGGTCGCCCCCCTCGTCCCCTGGCTGCGCCGGTGCGCCGGAGGGTGCGCCCCCCTGGTCCGGCCGAGCGGGCCCGGCGGCGCCCGGCGGGGCCGCGTCGGTGAGTTCCGGCGGACCGCCGTTCTGCCAGGTCAGGGTGACGGTGAGGGCCGCCTTGGCCTCGCCGTCGGCGAGCAGCCCCACGACCTTGCCCGCCTTGCCGGTCAGCTCGATCCCGAACTCCACACTGACCTCGTCGGGCCGCACCGCCCGCAGCCCCTCGGCGACGGACCGGGCGACGCCCGTGATCAGCCCGCCGAGCCCGGCCACCTGCGCCTGGACCCGCTCCCCCGCCCGCCCGGCGAACCCGGCGTCGGTGTACAGCGGCGCCCCGTCCGGCAGCTCCAGCTCGTCCGCCTGCGATATCCGGGCCCAGACCGGCGTCCCGTCCGGCAGTTCGACGTACGCGACCCTCGACTCCCCCGCCTCCCCGGTCCCGGTCATCCGGCCCCCCTCCCGGCGCCGGGAGGGGGCAGATGCCTCCCGCGCCGGGGCGCGCCCGGGTGTGCGGCACGCGCCGTGCGCGGGCTTGCCATGTGCTGTGCGGTCATGCTGAGGTCCCCCGTCTCCCACGTCTCCCCTGTACCTGCCCGCGGGGGGTGCAGGGTAGCCCCCGGTCACCAAGGTGGCGAGGGCCCGGCCGCTCGCGCGGGGGCCCGCCTATCATGGGCCGGCGGCCCGCGCCGGCCGCTCTCACCCCCTGCGACCTGTGACGGAGCACGCCCATGTACTTCACCGACCGCGGCATCGAGGAACTGGAGAAGCGGCGCGGCGAGGAGGAGGTCACCTTCGAGTGGCTCGCCGAACAGCTGCGCACCTTCGTCGACCTCAACCCCGACTTCGAGGTCCCCGTCGAGCGCCTCGCCACCTGGCTCGCCCGCCTCGACGACGAGGACGAGGACGAGTAGCCCGGCGACGGCCGGCCCCGGCCGCGCACCCGCCGCGTCCGCCCCGGCCGGAGGCCGACGGTCCCGCCCGGCCGGGCCGGTGGGCGGCACCGGGACGCCGGTACGTCGTCCCGGGCCGGGCCGCGATCCTCCCGGACCCGGTCGTCAGCAGGTCCGGCGACTCCCCCGCACGTGTCCGGCCCGGCCTTCAGACCGGCGCTCCGTCTGCCGCAAGGGCCGCCCGGCGCCCGCACCGACGCTCCCCCCGGGGTCACCGCGCCCCCTCGGCCCGGCCGGACCGGGGCCCGCTCTCTCCCCTCGGCCCGGACCAGCTCGTGGGCGGCACCCGGACAGACGCCGTCGTGTGCTGCCGGCCCGTACGTCCGGCCCCTCTCCACGTCACCAGCCGCGCCCCCGTCCTCTCAGGCCGCCTTCGCGCCCGGACGAGGTGATGCTCTCCGTGCAGGACGAGGGCATCGGCATGTCCGAGGAGCGCCACGCCGAACTCGACAAGCGCCTCGCCCGCGTCGGTACCGACGGCCCTCTACGAGCCGCCGCGGCGCGCCGACGACACCCGGGGGCCGCCGGCGAGGCGGGCACGCGAGCCAGGTGCCGGAGATGTGCGCTCGGCTCCTGGTGCGCGAGTCGGGTCCCCGGGACACGCGTACCGCTGGCGGCGCACCAGCCGCCCACGCTTCCCGCGACCGCCCGACCGTCCCGGCCGGTCCGGTCAGTCCGGTCAGTCCGGTCAGTCCGGCGGAAGCGGCACCCGTAACCCGTCCCGGACCCGGTCGTAGGCGAGTCCCGCGAGCCCCTGCACCACCAGCACCCCGCCCACCACGCACCACGCCCCGCCGCGCCGTCCCAGCCCCCACAGGCCGAGGGCACCTCCCGCGACCAGGTGCCCCACGGCCAGCACGCGCGCCCGGCGCCCGCGCATCAGCGGTCCGACCACGCTGGCCTCGACCAGTTCGGGGCGTACGACCTCCCGCCATCCGGCCCGGTCGGCCCGTCGTACGCCCCGCGCGGTCCTCGCCGCCTCGGCCAGCGCGCCGGCCGGGCGGAACGGCACCAGGCCGGCCGGCAGGGCGAGACCGGCGTGGGCCAGCACCGCGAGCACTCCCCGGAGCCGGGCGGCGGCGTCCGCCTCGGGGTCCGGACGGGTAAGCCCGTCGAGCGCCGCCACGGCGAAGACGGGGTCGAGCCCGAGGCGCGCGGCGAAGGTCCGCATCGCCTCGTCCTCCCCCGCGGGGGTGCCGTCGGCCAGCCACACGTAGCCCACGGATCTCCGGACGCCGGAGGCCAGACCGAAGCCGGCGCGGTCGGCGTCCCACCAGAGGGCGAGAACCGGCCAGGGTGCTCCCACCGCGAGGGCGGTCGCCCAGCCGGTGAGCACCAGGTCGACCGGCTCCTCGTCCCCCTGCCAGGACAGGTCGTACGGCACCAGCGCGCTCCACCCGGGCCCCGCGGGGGCGAGCAGCAGGGGGCGCCTGAGCAGCCCGGCGGCCGGGGCCACGGCGTCCGGGCCGGCCCGGCAGAGCAGCAGTCCGCCCGTGCCCCGCAGGGGCTGTTCCCGATTCCGCGCGGCGTCCTTCGGCATGGGGCCCACGCTAGGACAGACCCGCCCATCGCGCCTTTTCGGCCACTTTTCCCCCGTCGGCCGTTCCTCCCGCCGACCGGCCTTGACTTCGCCCGAGCGCGATATATCGTGTGTTCCAGGTGATGCGATATGACGCGTCGCCGCGCGCCAGGCCGAGGAGGTCAGCACCATGTCCGAGTCCCCACACACCTCGTCACCCGTGCCCGGGGCGGGAGCCGATTCCCCCCGGGGCGCGGACGGCGGGCCGGGCGACGGCGCGTGGTCCGTGGACGCCCCGCGCCGGATGTCGTTCGAGGGCCCCCTGACGGCACTGCGCGTCCGCGTGATCAACGGCGCGGTGAACGTCGTGGGCTCCCCCGACCTGGCCACCCACCTGGACGTCTCCGAACTGTCGGGCCGTCCGCTCACCGTGCGCCGCGAAGGCGGGACCCTGACCGTCGAGTACGAGGAGTTCAGCTGGCAGGGGCTGCGGCGCCTGATCGAGCGCGGCGAGCTCCCCGACCCGCGCGCCCTGGACCACCGCGCGGTGGTCTCCGTCGCCGTGCCCGACTCCGTCCGGCTGGACGTCCGGGCGGTCGGCGCGGACACCGTCGTCTCCAACATCGCGGGCCCGGCCGACGTCAAGGCCGTCTCCGGCGAGACCACCCTGGTCGGCCTCTCCGGCACGGTGCGGGCGGACACCGTCACCGGCCGCGTCGAGGCGCACTCCGTCACCGGCCCCCTCACCGTCGCCTCGGTCTCCGGCGACCTGACGGTGGTGGACGGCACCAGCCCCACCCTCCGCGCCGACTCGGTCAACGGCGACATGATCGTCGACGTCGACCGGACCGGCTCCCCCGCCGACATCGCGCTCTCCTCCGTCTCGGGTGAGATCGCCGTCCGCCTCCCCCACCCGGTGGACGCCCGCGTCGAGGCCAGCACCACCAGCGGCTCCCTCTCGCACGCCTTCGAGGAGCTCCGCGTCTCCGGCCAGTTCGGCATGAAGAAGATCACCGGCGAGCTGGGCGCGGGCAGCGGCCGCCTGAAGGCGAGCACCGTCTCCGGCTCGATCGCCCTCCTGCGGCGCCCCTCCTCCGACGCCGGACCGAACGACAAGAAGGTGCTCTGACATGCCCCCCGTTTTCGCCCACGGCCGCCTCCGCCTCTACCTGCTCAAGCTCCTCGACGAGGCCCCCCGCCACGGTTACGAGGTGATCCGCCTTCTGGAGGAGCGTTTCCAGGGCCTCTACGCCCCCTCGGCCGGCACGGTCTACCCGCGCCTGGCCAAGCTGGAGGCCGAGGGCCTGGTCCGCCACACCACGGAGGGCGGACGCAAGGTCTACTCCATCACCGAGGCGGGCCGTGCCGAACTGGCCGACCGCCAGGGCGAGCTGGCCGACCTGGAGATCGAGATCCGCGACTCGGTGGCCGAGCTGGCGGCGGAGATCCGCGACGATGTCCGGGGAGCCGCGGGCGACCTCCGGCGCGAGATGCGCGCGGCCGCCTCGCGCAGCCGCGACGGCGCGGACGGCGGGTCCGGCACGGCGGCGGGCCCCGACGACACCGAGCGGGAGTCCTGGCGGCTGGCGAAGGAGGAGTTGCGCCGGGCAAAGCAGGAGTGGAAGGAGCAGGCCCGCCGCGCCAAGGACGAGAGCCGCCGCGCCCGCCAGGAGGCGGAGCGCGCCCGCGACCAGGCACGCGAGGCGCAGGCCAGGGCCCGCGAGCAGGCCGGCCAGGCCCAGGAGGAGATGCGCCGGATGGCCAGGCGTGTCCAGGACCAGGTCCAGGAGCACTTCACGCGCGGCGACTGGCCGACGGGCGTGCGTGAAGGGCTCTCCGAACTCGGCAAGGAGTTCGCCCGGTTCGGCTGGGGCGCCGAGAAGCAGGCCCCCGGCGAGCAGGAGCGCCCCACGCCACGCCCCGAGGAACCCGTCTTCGAGACTCCCGGCCCGGAGAGCGACGCCTTCTCCTACGCCCCGGACTGGTCCACCGAGCCGTCCTCCGGCGACCCGGCACGCGACCTGGACCGCCTCCTCGACCGCTTCCGCGACGACATCCGGGACGCCGCCCGCGACCACGGCGTGACCGAACACCAACTCCGTGAGGCCCGCCGCCACCTCTCCGCGGCCGCCGCCCACATCGGCGTGACCCTCAGGGCCTCCGCCGCGGAGGAGAGCCGGGAGGACGGGCGGGAACACGGACGGAACTGACCGACCGGGCGAAGGGGCCTCGCGCGGCGGGCGGGCGCCGGGCGAGGTCGCGCGGTTCGTCCCGTCCGGTGCTGGAGGGGGGAGCCGGACCAGCGTGAGGTTCTCCTCGCCGAAGGGCGCGCCGGCGTCGGTGGGACGACAGCAGGGTGAGCTTCGGCGCGGCTGCCTGCCGTGAGGTCGTCGCTCACCGCGTGATCGAGGGTGCCGCAGGGGCCGGCTGCCCCCGCCCACCCGGGGCTCCCCGCGGCCGGAGGAGCGCCGAGCGCGACCTGGCGGCTCTCCGGCCGAGACGCGCCCGGCTCGGGCACCGCCGTCTGGTCCGCGCGCGGACGATGACCGTTCCGCCCGAGAAAGGGAGGGGCGCGTTCCGGCGTGCCCCTGAGCACCGAGGCCAGATCGTTCGGGCGCTGCTCACCGCCCCCGACGCCACCATCCGCGCCCGGCTGCCCGGCTGCGCGACCCCGGCTGCCCGGCTGCCCGGCTGGGAACGCGGCTCGGAGCCGGAGGCCAGGAGTTGAAGGACGGCACCCGCGAGGTCCGGCTTCTTGGGGAGCGGGCACCGCGGACACGCTGCGCGTGCGACCGGCGGTCGCGCCGTGGCGGGCACCGGGCGCACGGTGGCTCCGCGGTCTGCCGCGGCTGACCCGCGTCTTCGGCCGGGCCCTGCGCCGTGCCGCGCACGGTGAACGGCCGCGGGCCGACGACGGGTGTCCGGCCCGGCCAGGCGGCCAGTACGAATGCTCCCTCGCTGCTCTCAGCCTGTCCCGCCCCGGAGAGGCCCGGTTCACGGGGGTCCGCCCGTCAGTCGCCTCCCGGCCGGGTGGGGCGGTACGGCTATCCCTCCCGCGGGAGCTCCGCCGTCTCGTCCGTGGCCAGCCGGGCATGACGTTCGACGTCGTAGCGCCGGTCGCCGTAGCGGAGGCGGGCTCGTTCCAGGCCCTCCACGGTGAAGCCGGCGCGGCGGGCGACGGCGCAGGAGGCGGGGTTGTCGGTGCGGTGGCCGAGTTCGAGACGGAAGAGGCCCAGTTCGGTGAAGGCCCAGTCGGCGAGGGCGCGCAGGCCGGTCGTGGCGACGCCCCGGCCGCGTGCGGAGGCCAGCGTCCAGTAGGAGATCCACCCTGTCTGGTGGACGGGGTCGACGGCGCCGACGGTGACGTTGCCGAGCAGGCGGCCGGGGTCCGCGTCCCCCGGGCCCGGCCGGCCCGGTCCGAGTACCGCGAAGGAGAACTCCCGCCCGGCCTCCCGGGCGGTGCGGCGGTCGGTGATCCAGCCGGCGGCCTCGGCGAGGGTGGTGACGGGGCGGCCGCTCTGCCGGGCCATCTCCGCCGTGGCGAAGGCGCCCAGCACGGTGGGGGCGTCGGACGGTTCCCAGTACCGCAGTCGTACGCCGCGGGCCTGCGGCAGGGTGGCCGGGCCGCCCCCGGTGGTCTTCGGGTCCGGCGGCGGTGTGCTCGGCCCTGCCGCCCTCGCCCGGCTCATTCCGTGCTGAGGACGATCTTGCCGAACTGGTCGCCCGCGGCGAGCCGGGTGAAGGCGTCGCGGGCCCGGTCCAGCGGCAGGACCTGGTCGATGACCGGGCGCACGCCGGTGGTGGCGCAGAAGCTGAGCAGGTCCTCCAGTTCGTCCTTGGAGCCCATGGTGGAGCCCACCACCTTCAGCTCCAGGAAGAAGATGCGGGTCAGTTCGGCGTGCGAGGGCCGGTCCCCGCTGGTGGCGCCGCTGATGACGAGGGAGCCGCCGGGCCGGAGCGACTTGACCGAGTGCGACCAGGTGGCGGCGCCGACCGTCTCGATGACGGCGTCGACCTTGTGCGGCAGGCGGGCACCCGGCTCATAGGCCTCGACCGCGCCCAGTTCCACGGCCCGCCTGCGCTTCGCCTCGTCGCGGCTGACCGCGTGGACGCGCAGGCCCGCGGCGCTGCCGAGGACGATGGCGGCGGTGGCGACGCCGCCGCCGGCGCCCTGCACGAGGACGGAGTCGCCCGGGCGCACCCCGGCGTTGGTGAAGAGCATCCGGTAGGCGGTCAGCCAGGCGGTGGGGAGGCAGGCGGCCTCGGCGAAGGAGAGTTCCCTGGGTTTGGGCAGGACGTTCCAGGTGGGGACGGTGACCTGTTCGGCGAAGGTGCCCTGGTACTTCTCGGTGAGGATCGAGCGCTGCTCGCGCGGGCCGACGCCGTGGCCGCTCTGGCCGATGACCGAGTGGAGGACGACCTCGTTGCCGTCCTCGTCGACACCGGCGGCGTCGCAGCCGAGGATCATCGGCAGCTTGTCCTCGGCGAGGCCCACGCCGCGCAGCGACCAGAGGTCGTGGTGGTTGAGCGAGGCTGCCTTGACCTGGACCGTCGTCCAGCCCGGGCGGGCCGTGGGGGCGGGGCGCTCGCCCAACTCAAGGCCGTCGAGGGGCTGGTCGCGGTCGATGCGGGCGGCGTAGGCGGCGAACATGCCCCGACCTTAGGGCGGGCCGCCCTGCGACGGAACCACCACGCGGTGTGACCCGCCGCTCATCGGCGTCCGAGGCGCCGGGGACGCGGGCGCCGGGGCGGGGCGGGCCTGAGCCCCGGGCCGCCGGCATCGTCGCCATCGGCCCGGCGGCCTCGCCATGCGCGGGGACTCCCTCGGACTGCGGGGTAGGTGGGTGGCCCCTGTCGCTGGTGGCCTCGATCGCCGGCCGGCCTGTCACGCGGGCCCGGGTCGCACGAGAGCGGCCGGCGTGACAGGCCGGCTCCACCGCGCCGCACGGCACAGCCCCGGCCCGGAGTGTCCTGGCGGACACCCCGGCCGGGGCTGTGGCGGCCCCCGTTCCGGCGCGGTGCTCGGCGTCGGAACGGCGGGGAGGCGGGTCAGCGGCGGGCCACTCCGGCCGCGCGGGCGGCTTCGGCGACGGCGGCGGTGACGGCGGGGGCCACGCGCTCGTCGAAGGGCGAGGGGATGACGTAGTCGGCGGAGAGCTCGTCACCGACCACTCCGGCCAGTGCCTCGGCCGCGGCGATCTTCATCGACTCGGTGATGCGGGAGGCCCGCACCTGGAGGGCGCCGGCGAAGATCCCCGGGAAGGCGAGGACGTTGTTGATCTGGTTGGGGAAGTCGCTGCGCCCGGTGGCGACGACCGCCGCGTACTTGTGGGCGATGTCGGGGTGGACCTCGGGGTTCGGGTTGGCCATCGCGAAGACGAAGGCGCCCGGCGCCATCGAGGCGACCGCGGGCTCGGGGACCGTACCGCCGGAGACACCGATGAAGACGTCGGCCCCGTCGAGGGCGTGGTCGAGGGAACCGACGAGTCCGGCGCGGTTGGTGATCTCGGCGAGTTCACGCTTGACCTCGGTGAGGTCCTCGCGGTCCCGGCTGACGATGCCCTTGCGGTCGGTGACGGTGACGTCGCCGACCCCGGCCTCCAGGAGGAACTTGGCGATGGCCGCCCCGGCGGCACCGGCTCCGGAGATGACAGCACGCAGGTCGCCCAGCTCGCGGCCGGTGAGCTTGGCGGCGTTGCGCAGGGCGGCGAGGGTGACGACGGCCGTGCCGTGCTGGTCGTCGTGGAAGACGGGGATGTCGAGCCGCTCCTGGAGCTTGCGCTCGATCTCGAAGCAGCGGGGCGCCGAGATGTCCTCCAGGTTGACGCCGCCGAAGGACGGGGCGAGCCGCACCACGGTGTCGACGATCTCGTCCGCGTCGGTGGTGGCGAGCGCGATCGGGACGGCGTCGACCCCGCCGAACTGCTTGAAGAGGATGGCCTTGCCCTCCATCACGGGGAGGGATGCCTCCGGCCCGATGTCGCCGAGGCCGAGCACCGCGGTGCCGTCCGTGACGACCGCGACGACCTGCGACTTCCAGGTGTAGTCGTGGACGAGTTCGGGCTGCTCGGCGATGGCGCTGCACACCTTGGCGACGCCGGGCGTGTAGGCGAGGGACAGGTCGTCCCGGTCCCGGACCGGGACGGTCGCCTGGACGGCCATCTTGCCGCCGCGATGCAGCGCGAAGGCCGGGTCGAACGAGTCGAGGGGAGAGTTCTCCCCGTCCGGTTCCGGCGCGCTGTCGCTGCGAGGATTGACGATCTCCGCTGCCACGTTGGTGACCCCTTAAGTCATGGGCGTTCGAGGGTTGGCCACCCCCGGGATGGGGGGTGGGCGGGCACCGCGTGCGTTCCGTGACCGGGCGGATGGGCCCGCCTCCACACGGGGGAGGTCGCACGCGCGGACGCGCCGCACACGCGTCCTGAGCCCCGGATGAGGGGTGTAACCGTCTTTTCTACCTGATCGCGGTGGCGCGTGCCGAGCCGAATCGGCCACACCGTCCGCTCACATGTCCGACTTCACGGGAACCTCCCCCGACGCCACTTCTCTGTCCCACATGGCGAGATGCGCGGTATGCGCGTGAGCAAGGTAACGACCCGGGCAGGCATGACGGATGCCCGGGGAACACAGGGCTGTTGGGGCAGCGGGTGGACCCGTTATCCGATTTTGACATGGGCGGCACCTCGCTCCCCTCGGTCCGAATGGCAAGATGCCACCCATCGCACGAGGTCGCGACACCCGAAGGTGTGTGCCAACGACCCGTCGGCCACCCTCGCCATCCGCTCACCTGTCGGAGGAATCCCTCATGACCGCCAGCATCACGCGTCGCCCCCGGCCCCTTCGCTCCCGTCTCGCCGCGGCCGGCGCGATCACGGCCGTGGGCGCCCTCCTGCTCACCGGCTGCGGCGACCAGACCGCGGGCGCCGAGGACTCCGGCGAGAAGAAGGAGACGGCCGCCCCGCTCGCCGGCAAGCTCCCGAAGAAGTACCAGGACAGCGGCGTCGTCAAGGTCGGCTCGGACATCGCGTACCCGCCGGTGGAGTTCAAGGACAAGGACGGCAGGACCGTCGGTCTGGACGTGGACCTCGCCGCCGCGCTCGGGGAGCAGCTCGGAGTGGAGCTGAAGTTCGAGAACGGCACCTTCGACACACTCCTCGGCGGCCTGCGCTCCAAGCGGTACGACATCGCGATGTCGGCGATGACCGACACCAAGGCGCGCCAGGAGGGCCTGGACTCCGAGACCGGGAAGAAGGTCGGCCAGGGCGTCGACTTCGTCGACTACTTCACCGCCGGCGTCTCCGTCTACACCAACAAGGGCAAGGACCAGGGCATCAAGACCTGGCAGGACCTCTGCGGCAAGAAGATCGTCGTCCAGCGCGGCACCGTCTCGCACGACCTGGCCAAGGCCGAGTCGAAGAAGTGCGAGAAGGGCGAGATCAAGATGGAGACCTTCGACAACGACCAGCAGGCCCAGACGCGGCTGCGCTCGGGCGGCGCCGACGCCGGTTCCTCCGACTTCCCGGTCGCCGCGTACGCGGTGAAGACCTCGGGCGGCGGCGACCACTTCGAGCTGGTCGGCGAGCAGGTCGAGGCGGCGCCGTACGGCATCGCCATCTCCAAGTCCAACCCGGAGCTGCGGGACGCGATCAAGGCGGCGCTGGACGCGATCATCGAGAACGGCGAGTACCAGAAGATCGTCGAGAAGTGGGGCGTCGAGGACGGCGCGGTCACCGAGGCGGTCGTCAACGGCGGCAAGTGACCCCTCCGGCGTCGCTGAAAGGCAACACCTGTGTCTGCTGACATCCACAAGAAGGACCCGGAGGCCACCCCTCCCGGTCCGGCCCCCACCCAGGCGGCTCCCATCAAGGCCGTCCCGGTCCGCCACTACGGCCGCTACGTCTCGGCGCTGATCGCGCTCGCGGCGCTCGGCTCGGTCGTGTACGCGTTCTCCGAGGGCGACATCAACTGGGCCTTCATCCCGGACTACTTCTTCAACGACCGCATTCTCAGCGGTGTCCGCGAGACGCTGGTCCTGACCTTCCTCTCGATGGTCATCGGCGTGGCCGGCGGTGTGCTGCTGGCGGTGATGCGGCTGTCGAAGAACCCGGTGGTCTCCTCCATCGCCTGGTTCTACATCTGGTTCTTCCGGGGCACCCCGGTCCTGGTGCAGCTCTTCGTCTGGTTCAACCTCGGCTTCGTCTTCGAGTACGTGAACCTCGGCCCGTTCTACAAGGACGAGTGGTCGGACTTCATGACGCCGTTCCTGACGGCGTTGCTCGGCCTCGGCCTCAACGAGGCCGCGTACATGGCGGAGATCTGCCGGGCCGGTCTGCTCTCGGTCGACGAGGGCCAGACCGAGGCGGCCCACGCGCTCGGCATGAGCCAGGGCAAGACGCTGCGCCGCATCGTGCTGCCGCAGGCGATGCGCGTGATCGTGCCGCCCACCGGCAACGAGGTCATCAACATGCTGAAGACGACCTCCCTGGTGGCGGCCGTCCAGTACTACGAGTTGTTCAAACACGCGCAGGACATCGGCATGACCTCCGGCGCCACCGTCGAGGCGCTCTTCCTGGCCGCCACCTGGTACCTGATCCTCACCTCGGTCCTCAGCGTCGGCCAGTACTACGTCGAGCGGTACTACGCCCGAGGCTCGCTGCGGCAGCTGCCGCAGACCCCCTGGCAGAAGGTGCGCGCGCACCTGACCTCGCTCTCCAGCCGCTCGGAGGTGACCCGATGACCGCCATGGTGAAGGCCGAGGGCGTCCACAAGTCCTTCGGCCAGGTCGAGGTGCTCAAGGGCATCGACCTGGAGGTGGCCACCGGCGAGGTGTTCTGCCTCATCGGCCCCTCCGGCTCGGGGAAGTCGACCTTCCTGCGCTGCATCAACCACCTCGAGAAGATCAACGCCGGACGGCTCTACGTCGACGGCGACCTGGTCGGCTACCGGCAGAAGGGCGACAGGCTCTACGAGCTGAAGGACGCCGAGGTCGCCCTGAAGCGCCGGGACATCGGCATGGTCTTCCAGCGCTTCAACCTCTTCCCGCACAAGACGGCGCTGGAGAACGTGATGGAGGCGCCGGTCCAGGTCCGGGGCGTCGCCAAGGCGGCGGCCCGGGAGCGGGCCGGGCAGCTCCTGGAGCGGGTGGGCCTCTCCGACAAGGCGGGCAACTACCCCTCGCAGCTCTCCGGCGGCCAGCAGCAGCGCGTGGCGATCGCCCGCGCGCTGGCGATGGACCCGAAGCTGATGCTCTTCGACGAGCCGACCTCGGCACTCGACCCGGAGCTGGTCGGTGAGGTGCTGGACGTGATGCGCCAGCTCGCCGAGGAGGGCATGACGATGATCGTCGTCACCCACGAGATGGGCTTCGCCCGGGAGGTCGGCGACTCGCTGGTCTTCATGGACGGCGGCGTGGTCGTGGAGGCGGGCGATCCCCGCGAGGTGCTGACCGACCCGCGGCACGAGCGGACGCAGTCGTTCCTCTCGAAGGTGCTCTGAGCCCGGCGAGGCCGTCAGGCCCGGCACGCGTACGGGGGCGGTACGGAATCGTGGTTCCGTACCGCCCCCGCGGCGTCGCGCACCGGCTCCCCGGTTACTTCAGCCCGAGCACCATCGCGTCCGACGGCGACTGCCAGACCGTGCGGGCCTCGGTGAACCCGGCCTCGCGCAGGGTGCGGGCGTGCCACTCGGCGGGGGGCGTGTCGCCTTCGGCGTGCTCCCCGTAGATCTCGAACCGGCGGGCGGTCGGCCCGGCCAGGACCGGGTCGGCGGCGGCCAGCCGCCACCAGGTGGACCAGTCGACGGCACCCTCCGCCTTGGCTTCCTCCATCCGGCGGTGCCGCAGCTCGCGTTCGGCGGCGTTGATCCGCGGGGTGGCGGGGTCGGGCATGTGGTCGGCGTTGAGGAAGACGCCGCCGTCGCGGACGATGCCGGCGATCTGGCCGTAGAGGGCGGCGAGCGGCTCGGTGTGCAGCCAGTGCAGGGCGGTGGCGGTGAGGACCGCGTCGTAGCTGTCGTGCGGGAGCAACGCGGGCCAGTCGGGGTCCTTGAGGTCGGCGGTGACGAAGGTGACCCGGTCGTCCCCGGCGAAGGTTCCCTCGGCGATGGTGAGCAGCGCGGGGTCCAGGTCGACGCCGGTACTCTGCGCCTTCGGGAACCTCTTGAGGAGCCGGTCCGTGATACTTCCCGTGCCGCAGGCGAGGTCGAGGACGCGCGGTTCGGGGCCCGCCGCCGCCTCGACCATGTCGAGCATGACGCGGAAGCGCTCCTCGCGGTCGGGGAGGTACCACTCCTGCTGCTGGTCCCAGCTGATCTGCCAGGCGGCCCAGTCGGTCCCCGGGGTGGCTCCGGTCTGCACCGCAGCCGCGTCGGCGGTACCGGTCGGCGCCGTCTCTGCGTCCGTCATCCGAACTCCTCCGTAGCGTAATACCCTAAAAGCGGAGCTAGCCATTACATCTGCCTGCCCGACCGACCCTAGACCGAGCCCGTAAGGACTACAAGTGGAACTCGCCTCTTACTCGGATTACGCCCTGCGTCTGGTCAACAGCGAGGAACCGGCACGGGGCACCGACACCCTCACCTCCGTCGACGCGGTACGCGCCCTCTTCGGTACGAGTACCCAGGCGGCCCGCCGGGCCACCGACGCGGACGTCACCCGCTTCCGCGCGGTGCGCGGCCGGCTCCGCGCGGTCTTCGAGGCGGCGGCCGACGGCGACGAGCGCCAGGCGGTGCACCTGCTCAACGCCCTGCTGCTGGAGTTCCCGGTGAGCCCGCAGGTCTCCGGCCACGGTGAACTCGACGCCGAGGGCCGCCCGGACTGGCACATGCACCTGGCCGACCACCCCTCCAACGCCACCAGCGGCTACGCCGCCATCGCCGCGATGGGGCTCGCCTTCCACCTCACCGAGTTCGGCGCGGACCGGCTCGGCCTCTGCGAGGCGGCGCCCTGCCGCAACGCCTACCTCGACACCTCCACCAACCGCTCCCGGCGCTACTGCTCGGACCGGTGCGCGACCCGCGCCAACGTCGCCGCCTACCGGGCCCGCAAGCGCCGCGAGAGCGACACCTCGGAGCGGACCGGGCGGACCGCCGAGTAGGCCCAGCCGAGCGTCGCCCGCACCCCGCGCACCGGCTCACGTCCGTGACCCCCGGTGGGGCGCGGCCGCAGCCGGGCCGTGACCCGCGCCAGCACCATGGCGCGCGGCACCACCCCGTAGACCGTGCTGTCGCCGCCCGCGAAGGCGTTGTCCCCCAGCACCCACCAGCCGCCCTCACGTCGCTCCACGGCGCGCTTGACGACCAGCAGGTCCTGCTGGAAGGGGTGGCGCAGGATCACCACGTCACCCGGGCGGACGCGAGCGCCGTACCTGACCAGGAGCCAGTCGCCGTGCTCCAGCGTCGGCACCATGGACGGGCCGTCCACCTCGACCATCCCGAACCGCCCCCGGCCGCGCCACCCGCGCGCCGTCCCGGCGGCCCCCGCCTCGCCTCGTCTGATCGCCACTTCTCGCCCTTCCGTCCGCCTCACTCGCCTACCCGCCCATACTCCCGGCGGCACCTCCCCGGTCCCACTCTCACCCCGTCCTTTCGCCCTAGGCCCCCGGGGGCGACCGAGAAAACCCGCCCCTCACGGAGTAGTGTCACCTGCGAGAAGACGATCACGAGGAAGGACAGCACCTCATGCTTTCCCGCCTGTTTGCCCCCAAGGTGAAGGTCAGCGCCCACTGCGACCTGCCCTGCGGCGTGTACGACCCGGCCCAGGCCCGCATCGAGGCGGAGTCCGTCAAGGCCGTCCAGGAGAAGATGCAGGCCAACGACGACCCGCAGTACCAGACGCGCGCCATCGTCATCAAGGAGCAGCGCGCCGAGCTGGCCAAGCACCACGTCTCGGTCCTGTGGAGCGACTACTTCAAGCCGCCGCACTTCGAGAGCTACCCGCAGCTGCACCAGCTGGTCAACGACACCTTGAAGGCCCTCTCGGCCGCCAAGAACTCGTCCGACCCGGCCTCCGGCCAGAAGGCCCTGGACCTCATCGCCGAGATCGACCGCATCTTCTGGGAGACCAAGAAGGCGTGATCCGGTGACCGGCCCGGCGTGACGGGCCGGACCACCCACCGACCGCACCCGGTCCGCGGGACGCCCACCCGGCGTCCGTCGCGGGCCGGGTGCGGTTTTTCCCGCGCGGCCCACGCGCGGAGACGTAGGGTCCCGCTCATGATCATGCGGATACGGGGCGTCGTCCTGCCGGAGCGCGTGGAGCGGACCTTCTGGACCGACGGGGAGGTGCTGCGCACTGAGCCGCCGGCCGGGCGCGGGGCCGGCCGCGAGGTGGAGACGGTGGTGGACGGGGGCTGGCTGGTCCCGGGACTGGTCGACGTGCACACGCATCCGGGGGCCGAGGAGCCGGAGCACGGTTTCGACGAGGCGGCGCTGCGGCGGCATCTGGAGGCACACCGCGACGCCGGGGTGCTGCTGGTGCGTACGCCGGGGACGATGCGGCGGATGCCCGGCTGGGTCGACACGGAGCCGGGGCTGCCGCGGGTCCGGTCGGCCGGGCGGTGGCTGGCGACTCCGGGGCGGTTCTTCCCCGGGGTGGGGCGCGATCTGCGGGAGGACCGACTCCCGGGCGCCGCCGTGGAGGAGGCCACCGCGGCGTCCGGCTGGTGCAAGATCATCGGCGACTGGCGGTGGGACGAACCGGCCGTGCCGCTGGACGTGATGACCGCGGCGGTCGACGCCGTGCACGCGATCGGCGGCCGGGTCGCCGTGCACTGCCAGACGGCCGAGGGGTCGCGGAACGCGGTCCTCTCCGGGGCCGACAGCCTCGAACACGGCATGCACCTCGACCCCGGGCTGCTGGAGCTGATGGCTCGCCAGGGCACGGCGTACATCCCGACGCTGGGCGCCTTCGCCGAGAGTGCGGAGGTGTGGCGGGGCCGGGAGCGGAGCGCCAAGCGCTCGGCCTGGCTGGCCGGGTGGGAGGGGATGGTGGCCAACGTCCGGGCCGCGTACGAGGCGGGCGTCACCGTCCTCGCCGGGACGGACACCTTCCCCTGCGGCACCGTCGCCGCCGAGTCCCGGCAGTTGTTCGACGCCGGGCTGCCCGCCGGGGAAGCGGTCGGTGCGGCCTCCTGGACGGCCCGGAAGTGGCTGGGCCTGCCCGGCCTCGCCGACGGGGCACCGGCCGACCTGGTGGCGTACGACCGCGATCCGACCGCGCACCCGGAGGTGCTGGGGCGGCCCGCGCGGATCGTACTGCGGGGGAGGGTGGTGCGGTAGGGGGCAGGACGGCCCGTCAAGCAGGATCGGCGAGAGTCTCGCGGACCAGGGCCAGGACCTCGTTCTCGCCGAGCCCCAGTGAGCGGGCCTCGGCGACCAGGGCGCGGGCGTGCGGGAGGAGGGCGGCGCGGCCGGTGACCGAGTCGGTGCGGCTGACCACGGCGCCCCGTCCGCGCCGGAGTTCGATCAGCCCCTCGTCGCGCAGCCGCTGGTAGCCGCGGAGCACGGTGTGGACGTTGACACCGAGGGAGTCGGCGAGGGTGCGGGCGGCCGGGAGCCGGTCGCCGGGGGCGAAGCCGCCCGAGGCGATGGCGGCGCGGGCGGCGGCCGCGACCTGGTCGCCGAGCGGCACCGGGGAGCCGGGGTCGATGTGGAACAACATGGTCAGCGGGTCTCCGGGCGGCGTTCGGCCAGCGTGTTGAGCAGGGCGGCGGCCGTGCCCGCGTCGTCCACGGTGACGGCGAACTCCCGCCCGTCCCCGGTCCTGCGCACCACGAGCGCCTCCCCCGAACGGTAGATCAGCCCGGACCGCTTGGGCGTCACCCGGTACCCCCAGCCGCCGAACTCGCCCAACGGGTTGACCGACCGGGTCCGCGCGGTGACCACCTGGTCGAGGGGGACGCTCAGCCGGGGCCAGGGCAGACCGGAGAGGCGCACGGTCAGACCGCGCTGGTCGACGGTGACGTCGGCCTGGGCCATCAGCACGAGCGGGAGGCCGCTCAGCAGCAGTACGATCCCGGCCCACCAGGACGTGCCGGAGACCAGCAGCAGGGCGGCGGCGACGCACAGGGTCACCAGGCCGGCCAGCAGCAGCGGCCACGAACCGGTACGCCGCGCCCACCCGGCGCGCCCGTGCCGCGGCAGGTCCAGCCGCTCGGCGCCGGAGGACTCCCGGTCCGGCGGCCAGGCGGGGACCAGCCCCCTGACCAGCGCGTGCCCGAGGAAGCCAGCGGTCAGGGCCACGGCGAGGGCGGCACCGAAGTGCCAGAGGGGCAGGCGGACCTCGGCCGGGTCGGCGGCGTCCGCGTTGAGCTGGAGCAGCAGGACGGATATCGAGCCCAGGAAGGCCGCGAGCCCCCACCCCATCGCGGTCGCCATGCCCGTACCGGCTCCGCCGCCCCGGGCTCCCCTCACGACCAGCACGATCCAGGCCGCACCACCGAGCAGCAGCAACGCGGCCACGGTGACCAGGAACTGCGCCGGGCTCTCGAACCGGTCCGGCACCCCGCCGGCGCCGAAGTGCACGGCCAGCCGGGCGGGGAGCCGGTCGCTCGCCGCGGCCTGGACCCCCGCCGCCAGGGCCGAAGCGGCGACGAACGGCAGGGCGACGAGGGCGACGAGCCGACGGGGGACACGGGCGCGGCGGCCGGTGGCGGTCATGGGCTGCTCCTCCGCTGGCAGGGGTACCGGCTCGGGCACGCGTCCCGGCCTCACCGGGGACCGCTGGAGACCAAGCCTCTTGTTCGCATTGAACTATAACAACCCGCGAGCGGCGAGGAGGGGCGACCCTAGCCACCTCGTCGCCGGTGCGCCGGGGCGTCAGTGCGGTGGAGTGTCTGTGCCGTGGTGCATCAGCGCCGGGGGAGCGTCAGCCCCGCGGGATGTGAGTGCCGTGGGGTGTCGGTGCCGTGGGGCGAGAGCGGGGACGTCGTGGTTCAGGCGCGGTGGAGAGGCGGGGTGGGCGGCATACCGATCGACGGGCAGCGGGTCGCGGCGGAGATTCCTCCGCGCGCTCCACGACGACTCCTTGTTCCCGGACCGGGCCCTGGACAAGGGCGCCGCGATCCTCACCGCCCCGCGCGAGCGGATCGGGGCGAGATGCCGCCCGGCCTCCACGCCCTCTACGCACTCACCGACGCCGCGACAAAGGCGTTCAACGCGCTGGAGACCGGGTCCGAAGCGGCCGGCAACGAGATCGAGACCACCGCCCACGAGGAGGTCGCCGAGGAGTTCCGGCTCATCGCGACGGCTCACGGCTACCTGGACGCGGACCCCGAACGCCTCGTCAGCGCCCGGGACTGGTGACCGCGGAAGCCGGCGGACCGGCCGGCCTGCGGGAGGCGGGGGTCAGCCACCGCTGGCGGGCTCCCGCCACCCGGGCCGGTCGGACGGCGTCGACGGTCCGTGCGAGCCGGCGCGGCCCGCCGCGCCCGACGAAGCCCGGGCGGGGGTGCGGCCCGCGGCTACGGGTGCGCGCGGGCGGAGTCGTCACAAGTTCCGGCGCCATCGCGGGCCGGCGCCGGCCCGGACCGCTCCCGGACGGGTCAGCCGGTGGGGCGGCGGGACGGGCCGAGGCCGCTCAGTGCGTCACGGGCTCCCGCCACATGGGCCACATCAACGGCCCCTCAGGCAACCGGAGCGGCTCGCCGCGGTCGGCGAAGCCGAGGCGGAGGTAGAGCTCCCGGCTGCGGGCACTGCTGGCCTCCAGGTAGGCGGGGAGGCCGTCCCGGTCGCACTGTTCGAGGACGGGGGTGAGGAGGGCGGTGCCCAGGCCCTCGCCCTGCCGGTCCGGGGCGACGGCGACCAGCAGCAGATAGGCGTGGGCGCGGCCGGTGGGGTGGATCGCGCCGGTGAGGCGGCCGACGAGTTCGGCGCGCTCGTTGTCCGGGTCGGCGGTACGCCTCATGAGGGCGGGCATGTCGTCCTCCTCCTCGGGCTCCCCGGCCGGGACCGAGAGCCACAGGGCGGCGGCCGAGCCGTCCTCCAGCAGGTCGACGCGCCCCCCGGCGAGCGCCGCGTCCAGGAAGCACCCCATGAAGACGCCGTGGACGGCCCGGCGGTGCTCCTCCTCGGGGAAGACCCAGCTGCTCACCGGGTCGTGGTGGAAGGCGGTGTCGAGCAGGGCCGCCACCCGGTCCCGGTCCGCGGCCCCCGCCGTACGCGTCGCCACTCCCACAGTCGCCCCCTTCTCCCCCGCCCGCCGGGCGGTCCGGCCGCCACCCGGACGGCCCACTGCCACCCCGGTACGCGCACCACGGTCACGGATCGGCCCCGGCCCGGGAGAATCTGTCAACTCCCTGCCGCCATAGGCCCGTTGCAGCGTAGGGCATCCAGTAGCCCGACGGGTGGGGATCAGGACGCCTCCGGGGAGGGCGGCCCGGCCTCAGTGGGAGCGACGGGTGACGAACTCCGCCAGCGAGAGCAGCCCGCCCGCCCGGGCCGGGTCGGGGACGGCCAGCGCCAGTTGCTGCACGGCGCGTCCCATCCGGTCGGCCGCCTCCGCCTGCGCCCAGTCCCGCCCGCCGGCCGCTTCCACCAGCGCGACGGTGCGGGCCAGTTCGTCCGGCTCGGGCGGCCCGGCGTACCGTTCCGCCAACTCGGCGCCGGCCGCTGTGCCGGAGGTGAGGGCGGCGACGACGGGCAGGGATTTCTTGCGCGCCGTGAGGTCCGCGCCGGCAGGCTTGCCGGTGCGCGCGGGGTCGCCCCAGATGCCGATGATGTCGTCGATGAGCTGGAAGGCGAGCCCGGCCTCGCGACCGAAGGCGTCGAGGGCGGCGATCTGCTCCGGCCCGGCGTCGGCGTGGAGCGCGCCGAGGGCACAGGCGCAGCCGAGCAGCGCGCCGGTCTTGGACTCCGCCATGGTGAGGCACTCGTCGAGGGCGACCTCGGTGGGTGCGCGCTCCTCCAGGGCGCAGTCGGTGTGCTGGCCCGCGCAGAGCTCCACCACGCAGCGGGCCAGGCGGGCGACGGCCGCGCCGGCTCGTGGGTGGGGGTCCTCGGCCAGCCATTGCTGGGCGAGGGACTGGAGGGCGTCCCCGGCGAGGATCGCGTCGGCGTCGCCGAAGACGGTCCAGGCGGTCGGCCGGTGACGGCGGGTGCGGTCCCGGTCGATGACGTCGTCGTGGAGGAGGGTGAAGTTGTGGGTGAGTTCGACGGCGGCGGCACTGCGCAGGGCGCGCTCGGGCCTCCCGCCCAGAGCGTGCACGGCGGCGAGCACCAGCGCCGGCCGTACCGCCTTCCCGCCGTTGGCCCCGGCGGCGGACCCCGCCTCGTCCTCCCAGCCGAAGTGGTAGCGGGCGACGCGGCGTATCGGCGCGGGCAGGGTGTCGACCGCCCGGCGCAGTTCGGGCCCGACCACCGCCCTCGCCTCGTCCAGGATCTCCGCGGCCTCGTGGCTGTGGGTTCTGCTCTGCGTGGTGTGCGTCATCGGTGTTCCCTTCTCCCCGGTCCCGCCGTCGAACTGCCCCTGCTGCTCCCAGGTCGCCGCACCGGCGACCGCCTCACACCCCTCCCGCTCCGGAATCCACCGGCACCGCCCGCCCCCGCCGGCCCCGGGCCGGGCGGCCGCAAGGGGCTCCCCTGCCGTACGCCCCGGCGTCCCGTGGCACGGACCGCGCGGTCCGCCCCGGAATCGAGGGCAGCCCCCACGTCCCCCGGCTCGGGGCGCGGAGCCGAGGCCGGGCCGGTGCCGTCCCGTTCCTGCCCATGAACAGCGCTCCTTACGTCCGGCCACCGCGACCCACCTTCGAGCGGGCCCTACCCCCGCTCCCGGCAGGAGCCGCGCGGCGTCGCGCCCGGCCTCCGCCGGCGCCCCGGTCCTGCCCCTGCCACCGGCACGGGTCGTGACCCCCGTTTCTCGACGGGGAGCCTGCCCTCCTCCCCCTCCCGCCGATCCACCGATCCACCGATCCACCGATCCACCGATCCACCGATCCACCGATCCACCGATCCGCCGATGCACCGATCCGCCGATCCGCCGATCCGCCGATCCGCCGGAAGATCTTCTCCGGGGCGATCGTCTTCCCCAGGTGATCGTTCTCTCCGGACGATCCCGGCCGGGGTCCGCGCCCCCCCCCGATCCCCGGACCACTCCCGCCTCCGTCTCACGGGCACTTCCGGAAACCGCCCACCACTCCACCCCTCGCCCGGTCCTCACCCCCCGCACTGGCGTACGGGCTCGCCCGGCCCGAGGGCATCCCGGCGCCCTTACCCACTCCCCGCACTTCGTCCGCACGGAGGCTGCCAGGACACTCCGGTCCGTCCTCACCCGCGCACGGCACGCGCCCTGCGCGCCCGGCCCCCACGCTCGCCCGAGGGCGTGTCTTCGAAGTCCCGTGCGGTGCCCGCTGTGGCCGGTGCGTGCTCTCGGCCTGCCGGACGAAGGGCTTGGCAGCGGAGCCACTCCGGCCTGGCCGGTGCGGCGGGAGGGCGTGCCGGGCGCCGTCGGTGCCGTGCCGGACTGTGAGTACACCCCCGTCCGCCCGCACCGCTTTCCCCCGCAGGACAGGACGGCCACGCGCGTCGGGCCCTCGGCCCGGCTCACGCGCGGCCGCCCAGCACTACCCTCGGCTCAGCCACCCCCCGCCGGAGTGCCGGCCCCCCCCCAGGGACCTGTCCGGCACGGGCCGACTCCTCTCACCTGCGGCCCAGCCTTCGCGGAGCGGGTGGCGGCCGGTGCGGGCAGCGGGCGACGCGGGGCACGTGCGGCATGGCGCAGTACGGCGAGGGGGCCGGTCTCCGCCGCGCGGAGGGCGAGGCGGAGCGTCGGCTCTTCTCCGGAGCTGACCCCCGGGGAGCGGGCAGGTCCCCGGGCCACATGCCCCCGGCGCCCCCCTCCTCCCGGCCCCCGCCCGCACGGGAGCCGGGCAGGAGGCGGGTGAGGGTGGTGCAGAGCAGCCGCAGCGGGGCGGTGAACGCCCACCTCCCGGCCCGCAGGACGGTGGCCCTGATCCCACCGCCCGGCGGGCCGGGGGTGGCGGGTGGTGCCGAGGCCCCGGGCCCGCCGCCCTGGGCGGACGGCCGGCCGGGTGGACCGTGGTGGGTGCGGTTCATCAGCGACCGCTCACTGCCAGCGGCCGATCTCGACGTTCTCCAGGACACCGAGGGCGTCCGGGACGAGGACGGCCGCCGAGTAGTAGGTCGTCACCAGGTAGGAGATGATCGCCTGCTCGCTGATGCCCATGAAGCGGACCGAGAGACTGGGCTCGATCTCGTCGGGGATGCCGCTCTGCCGCAGGCCGATGACGCCCTGGTCCTCCTCGCCCGTACGCATGCAGAGGATGGAGCTGGTGCGGGCCTCGGTGACCGGGATCTTGTTGCACGGGTAGATCGGCACGCCGCGCCAGGCCGGCAGGCGGTTCCCGGCGATCTCCACCGACTCCGGGTAGATCCCGCGCCTGCTGCACTCCCGGCCGAAGGCGGCGATGGCGCGCGGGTGGGCGAGGAAGAGCTTCGATCCCCGGCGGCGGCTGAGGAGTTCGTCCATGTCGTCGGGGCCGGGCACGCCGGCGTGCGGCTGGAGCCGCTGGTCGTACTCGCAGTTGTTGAGCAGGCCGAACTCGCGGTTGTTGATCAGCTCGTGCTCCTGGCGCTCCTTGAGCGCCTCGACGGTCAGCCGGAGCTGGTGCTCCGTCTGGTTCATCGGCTGGTTGTAGAGGTCGGCGACGCGGCTGTGGATGCGCAGGACGGTCTGGGCGACGCTCAGCTCGTACTCGCGGGGCGAGGCCTCGTAGTCGACGTAGGTGCCGGGGAGGACGGCCTCGCCGACGTGGCCGGCCGAGAGGTCGATGGGGGCTTCGCCGTACTTGTTGGTCCGCTGTTGCGGCAGGCTGCGAAGCTGCCGCAGGTGGGCGGCGAGCGGCTCGGCACGCTCGGCGACCTGCGCGACCTGGTCGCCGGGCAGGACGAGGACGGTGCAGTGGGTGGCGGCGCGTGCCGTGTACTCCCAGATGGCCTCCGGGTCGGTGAGGGCCTGCTCGCCGAAGTACGCCCCGTCGGCGAGGACGCCGAGGACGGAGTCGTCACCGTAAGGGCCCGTGCCGATCTTCTCGACGCGGCCGTGCGCCAGGAGGAAGACGGCGTCGGTACGGCTGCCGAAGGAGGCGAGCGTCTCCCCAGCCTCGAATTCGCGCTGCTCGCAGCGGGAGGCCAGCTCGGTGAGGACGTCGTGCTCCTCGAAGTCCCGCAGCGCGGGCAGTTCGCCCAGCTCGGCGGGGATGACCTGGACGCGGTCCCCGGTCTTCACGAAGGTGACCCGGCCGTCACCGACCGAGTAGCTGAGCCTGCGGTTGACCCGGTACGTACCGCCCTGCACGTCCACCCAGGGCAGCGTGCGCAGCAGCCAGCGCGAGCTGATCTCCTGCATCTGCGGCACGGATTTGGTGGTGGTGGCCAGGTTCCGCGCGGCGGAGGTGGCCAGACTCTGCTGGGGTGTGGCCTGCTCCGCGCGGATCTCTTCGCCTACCGACATGAAAATTGTCCTCCCGATCAAGCACTGAACTCGACGATCAGACTTCCATCACGCAGAGCGGCGGCGCCATTACACAAACGAGTGGGAATGATCGACTCCCCGGCGGGGGAGCTTGCTGTTTCTTTTCGAACATTCCCCTACAGGAGCCTTAAGTTGCATCACATATGCAAGTTTTCTAGGCTGTGGCCATGCGGCTCACGCGCTTCACCGATCTGGCCCTGCGCGTCCTCATGCGGCTCGCCGTCGAGGACCCGAAGGCCACCGACGACCTCCCCACCACCCGGGAGGTGGCCGCCGGTATGCGCGTTCCGTACACCCACACCGCCAAGGCGGTCGCGCGCCTCCAGCGCCTCGGCCTCATCGAGGCGCGCCGGGGCCGAGGCGGCGGGCTCGCCCTCACCGAGGCCGGGCGGTCAGCCTCCGTCGGCACCCTGGTGCGCGAACTGGAGGGCGTCGGGGACGTCGTGGAGTGCGAGGGCGCGGAGCCGTGCCCCCTGCTCTCCGCCTGCCGCCTGCGCGGAGCCCTCCGCCAGGCGCAGGAGTCCTTCTTCGCCACCCTCGACCCGTTGACCGTGGGCGGCCTCGCGGCCGCCCCGGCCGGCCCCGTCCTGCTGGACATCGCCCGGAGCCGGTCACCGGACGACACCTGACGCTCCCCCGCGACACCCGCCGCACCGCGCCGGGCGCCCGTAGACCCCTCACCCCGCCCGGCAGGACCGACCCTGCCCCGCGCACGGCGTCAAATTGGAGTCCCACATGCCAATTAAGACGCCCTCGCCAGTCACCACCAGTCACCTTCTCCACCTCGCTCCACCCGAAGGAGTCCTCATGCTCACCGAGCGATCGGCCGCCACTGTCCGCGCCACCCTGCCCGCCGTCGGCGCGGCGATCGGCGAGATCACCGGGCAGTTCTACGACCGGCTCTTCGCCGACCGCCCCGAACTGCTGCGGGACCTGTTCAACCGCGGCAACCAGGCCGCGGGCACCCAGCGGCAGGCTCTCGCCGGGTCCATAGCCGCCTTCGCCGGCCACCTGCTCGACCAGCCGGACAGCCGCCCCGACGCCATGCTCGCCCGGATCGCCCACAAGCACGCCTCACTCGGCGTCACCCGCGACCAGTACGCCCTGGTCCACCGGCACCTCTTCGCCGCCATCGCGGACGTGCTCGGCGAGGCCGCCACCCCGGAGGTCGCCGAGGCCTGGGACGAGGTGTACTGGCTGATGGCCAACGCCCTGGCCACGCACGAGGAACGCCTCATGGCCGAGCAGAACGTCCTGGCCGGCGGGACCTGGCGCCCCTGGGAGGTCGTGGCACGCCACGACGACACCGCGGAGGTCGCCGTCCTGCGGCTGCGCCCCGCCGACGGCCGCCCGGCCGCCCCCTATCGGGCCGGGCAGTACGTCTCCGTACAGGCCGAGTTGCCCGACGGCGCGCGGCAGATCCGCCAGTACTCGCTCACCGGCGCCCCCGAGGGCGACGAGCGGACCATCGCCGTCAAGCGTGTGTCCGGCGGGCCGGGCCCGGAGGGCGAGGTCTCCGGCCACCTGCACGCCCGCACCCGCGTCGGTGACGTCCTGGACCTCTCCGCGCCCTACGGCGACCTGGTCCTCGACCGCACCCCCGGCGCGGACGGCCGTCCGGCCCCGCTCCTGCTCGCCTCCGCCGGCATCGGCTGCACCCCGGTCGTCGCCATGCTCCGCGAACTGGCCGACAGCGCCTACGCGGGCCCTGTCACCGTCGTGCACGGCGACCGCACCCCCGCCACCCACCCGCTGCGCGCCCCGCACACCGAGCTGACCGGCCGCCTCGCCGACGCCGAGGCCCACTTCTGGTACGAGGAACACACCGCCGGGCCCGGCGCGCTCACCGGCCGCGTCGACCTCAAGGCCGTCCCGGTGGCCCCCGGCACCCGCGCCTACCTCTGCGGCCCGCTGCCGTTCATGCGGTCGGTCCGCGAGCAGCTCCTGGAGCAGGGAGTGCGCCCCGCCGACATCCACTACGAGGTCTTCGGGCCGGACCTGTGGCTGGCCTCGGCCCAGCCGGCCGCCTGAACCCCCTTCCCCGCCACCGGACACGCCGGGCGAACCACCGGGAACCACCCGTGCGCGCGGGCCGTTGAGCCGGACGGAAGCCGCGTCCGGCCCTCAGGCCGGGCGGCGGCCCCGCGCCTCGCCGGCACCGGGGCCCCGGGCTCGGGGCGCCCAGGACAGAAGGAGTACGGACCATGGCTGGATTCCTCGACCGCGCCAAGGAGCAGGCCCAGCGCGGCCTCGCCCAGGGCAAGCAGAAGCTCGACGAGGTGCAGGTGCAGCGGGCCGGCGCCGACCTGCTGAGGAAGCTGGGCTCCGCGTACTACGCCGAGCAGCGGCGGGGCGGCGACCCGCGCGCCACCCAGGACGCCCTGCGCGCCCTGGAGCAGCACATCGCCACCCACGGGGAGCAGGGCCTGCGCTGACGAAGGGGCGGGGCGGGGCGCCGCCCCGCCCGCGTGCCTTCAAGGGGACCGGCCGCCCGGCCGTCCGGCTGGCCGGATCGCGTCGTACACCCGTCCCGCGGACCTTTCGCGGTCTTGACGGGCCGTGATTGCGGGTACAAAGCGATCCACACGAGGTGCCCGCGCACCGGCCGGGCGCCGCTTCGCACCCGAAGGAGGCGGCATGGCCCCACCCATGTCAGCGGACAGATTCCTCAAGGCCCTCAAGGACGAGGGGGTCACCGTCGTCGAGGTGGGCAGCTGGCGCAGCCACAACCGCAACAGCAAGGGCGCCTGGGGACCGGTGAACGGCGTGATGATCCATCACACCGTCACCTCCGGCAGCGACCGCACGGTCGAGATCTGCCGGAAGGGCCACGCCTCGCTCCCCGGCCCCCTCTGCCACGGCGTCATCACCAAGGACGGCCGCGTCCACCTGGTCGGCTACGGCCGTGCCAACCACGCCGGGCTGGGCGACGACGACGTCCTGGCGGCGGTCATCGCCGAACGCGCCGGCTACCCCCCGGTCAACGAGGCCAACACCGACGGGAACGCCCGCTTCTACGGCTTCGAGTGCGAGAACCTGGGCGACGGAAAGGACCCGTGGCCCAGCGCCCAGCTCGACGCGATCGAGCGGGTCTCGGCCGCCGTCTGCCGGGTGCACGGCTGGAACGAGCGGTCCGTCATCGGCCACCTGGAGTGGCAGCCGGGCAAGGTGGACCCGCGCGGTTTCACCATGGCCTCGATGCGCGAACGCATCCGGGGCCGCCTCAAGTGAGGCCCGTACCGGCGGGGCCGACAATGGAGGGGTGAGCATCCGCCGAGATCCCGTACCGCCGTCCCCCGGGGCGTCCGAGCCCCGTGCCCGCGACGGGCGCCCGGGGCACGAGCCGGCGCGGCCCCTGCTCCCCTCTCCGGTGCGGGAACTGCGCGAACCGGCCTTCGAGCGGTACGGGGTCCGGCTGCTGCTGAAGCGGGACGACCTCATCCATCCGGACATCCCGGGGAACAAGTGGCGCAAACTCGCGCCCGTCCTCGACACGGCCGACGGCCGGACGGTGGTGACGTTCGGCGGGGCGTGGTCCAACCACCTGCGGGCGACGGCGGCGGCCGGACGGCTCCTCGGCTTCCCCACCATCGGCGTCGTCCGGGGGGAGGAACTGGCCGGCCGTCCGCTCAACGCCTCCCTCGCGCGCTGCCGCGCCGACGGCATGAGGCTGGCCTTCGTCAGCCGCGCCCGGTACCGGCGGAAGGACGACCCGGCGGTCCGGGACGAACTGGTGGCCGAGGCCGCCGGGGCGGGACAGGCGGTGCGCGTGGTGCCCGAGGGCGGTTCGGACGCCGCCGCGGTCCGGGCGTGCGCCGTGCTCGGCGGGGAACTGGCCGCGCTGCGGGAGGACGCGCCGGTGGCGGGGGTCGCCTGCGGCACCGGCGGCACCCTGGCCGGGCTGGCGGCGGGGCTCGCGCCCGAGCAGCGGGCGGTGGGCGTGGCCGTGCTGAAGGGCGGCTTCCTCGGGGCCGAGGTGGCGGCGCACCAGCGGGCGGCGTTCGGCGGGCAGCGTGGCCGGTGGAGCGTCGAGGACGGCTTCCACCACGGCGGTTACGCCCGCAGCAGCCCGGAGCTGGAGCGCTTCGCCACCGCGTTCGAGCAGCGCCACGGCCTGCCCGTGGAACGCGCCTACGTCGCCAAGCTGCTGCACGGCCTGGCCGCGCTGGCGGCGGACGGCCGCTTCCGCCGGGGCACGGCGGTGGCCGCGGTGGTCACCGGGCCGCCCTTCCCGCGGGCGTAGCGCGGCCGCGGCTCACTCGTCCTCCCGGTAGGCCGCCGCCTCCTCCAGATCGAGGCGGCGCAGCAGGTCGCGGAGCATCTCGTCGTCGATGTGGCGCTGGTCGCGCAGGGCGACGAAGACCTCCCGTTCGGAGGCGATCACGGTGCGGGCCAGCCGCCGGTAGGTGTCGTCGACGCTCTCGCCCGTCTCCGGATTGACCGTGCCGAGGCGTTCCCAGACGGCGTTGCGGCGGCGCTCCAGCACGGCCCGCAGCCGGTCGGCGAGCGGCTCCGGCAGGGCGTTGCGCGGGTCGGTGAGCAGAGCGTCGAGCCGGTGTTCGGCCGCCTCGGACGCCGCGTTCTGCGCCTGCGCCTCCAGCAGCGTCTCGGCGCGCGCGTCGCGGCCGGGCAGGCGCAGCAGCCGGATGAGGGCGGGCAGGGTCAGGCCCTGCACGACCAGGGTGCCGATGACGGTGGTGAAGGTCAGGAAGAGGATCAGGTTCCGGTACGGGAACGAGCCGCCCTCGTGGACGCCGTGCGGGATGGAGAAGGCGACGGCGAGCGAGACGACGCCGCGCATCCCGGCCCAGGCGACGACGAAGGGACCCTTCCAGGTGGGGTCGGGCTCGCGGGCGCGGACGCGGCGGGACAGCAGCCGGGGCAGGTGGACGGCCGGGTAGGTCCAGACGAACCGGGTGGCGACGACCAGCAGGAAGACGGCGAGGGCGTACCAGAGGACCTGGCCCGCGTGGTATTCGCCCAGCCCTCCGACGACGAGTGGCAGTTGGAGTCCGATCAGGGCGAAGACGGCGGACTCCAGGACGAAGGCGACCATCTTCCAGACGGCGTCCTCCTGGAGCCGGGTGGCGAAGTCGACCTGCCAGGAGTGGTGGCCGAGGTAGAGGGCGACGACCACCACGGCGAGCACCCCGGAGGCATGGGCGTACTCGGCGAGGGCGTAGGCGGCGAACGGGATGAGCAGCGAGAGGGTGTTCTGGAGCAGGGGCTCGCGCAGGTGGGTGCGGAGCCAGTGGAGCGGCACCATGAGGACCAGGCCGACCGCGACGCCGCCGAGCGAGGCGACCAGGAACTCCGCCCCGGCGTGCAGCGGCCCGGCGGACTCGCCGACGGCCGCGGCGACCGCGACCCGGTAGGCGGTGATGGCGGTGGCGTCGTTCACCAGGGACTCGCCCTGCAGGATCGTGGTGATCCGGGAGGGCAGCCCGACCCGCCGGGCCACGGCGGTGGCGGCGACCGCGTCCGGCGGCGCCACGACCGCGCCGAGGACCAGGGCGGCGGTGAGCGGCAGGTCGGGCACGACCAGGTGGACGGCCCAGCCGACGGCGAGGGTCGCGAAGAGCGTGTAGCCGACCGAGAGCAGGGCGACGGACCGGACCTGGGCGCGCAGGTCCAGGTAGGAGCTGTCCATGGCGGCCGTGTAGAGCAGCGGCGGCAGCACCATGGGCAGCACGATCTCCGGGTCGAGCGTGTAGTGCGGGACGCCGGGCACGTACGACACGAGCAGCCCCGCGGTGACCAGGAGCAGCGGGGCGGGAACGGGCGTACGCCGGGCCGCCCCGGCGACGGCGGTGCTGCCCGCGACCAGGAGCAGCAGCGGCAGTACGTCCATGGCGGGTGGTCCCGTCCTTCCCCTTCGGTGGGCGGCACACCATGACAGAAGGCACAGGAGCCGCGTTAACCTGCCCATCATGAACAAATGCGCCCATGTCGCCGAGCTGCCGCACCCCGAGCCCGCCCCGTCGGCGGACACCTGCGAGGAGTGCCTGGAGGCCGGGACGCACCCGGTCCAGTTGCGGAAGTGCCTGCACTGCGGCCACGTGGCGTGCTGCGACTCCTCCCCGCACCGGCACGCGACGGCCCACTTCGAGCGGAGCGGCCACCCGGTGATGCGCAGCGCGGAGCCGGGCGAGTCGTGGCGCTGGTGCTACGCGGACGGTTCGATCGTCTGAGCGCTGGGTACGTCAACCCGGCGCCCGGACTTTCCAATTGAGCTCCGCAGACCCCTAGCCACCCTGCGTATAAGTATGCTTACTATGAGTAAGGCACAGGGGCGGGGGTCCTGGGACACGGACCTCGACGGCGCGGTAGCGTCACGGCTGGAACGTGGCGCGTCCCGGGGACTCCTCCCCGGAGCCCCGAAAGTGCTTGTACCACCTTGGAGGTGAGGGTGTCCCCTATCGCAGGCGAGCCCGGGACCCAGGACTTCGTGGAAGTCCGGCTGCCGGCAGCGGGTGCCTACCTGTCGGTGCTGCGGACGGCCACGGCCGGCCTCGCGGCGCGTTTGGACTTCACCCTCGACGAGATCGAGGACCTGCGCATCGCCGTGGACGAGGCGTGCGCGATTCTGCTCCAGCAGGCCGTGCCGGGCTCAGTCCTCGGCTGCGTCTTCCGGCTGATCGACGACTCACTGGAGGTGACGGTGTCGGCACCCACCACCGACGGCAAGGCCCCCGAGCGGGACACGTTCGCCTGGACGGTGCTCTCCGCGCTCGCGGGCAAGGTCGACTCCTCGGTCGCCGAGGACAACACCGTCTCGATCAGCCTGCACAAGCAACGCGGCGCGGGCCCCGGTCCGGCGTGAGGGACGGGGAACCGGTGCCTGAGGAGACGCACAGCACCTGGAGTCCCCCCGCGACCGGCGGCGGGGACCGACCGGCCGCCGGCCCGGCCGCCGGCCCGGGGAACCTCCCGGGGCAGCAGCGGGCCCGGCAGCACCCCGAGGGCGCGGAGCGGGCGCCGCTCCGCGCCGGGGGCGGGAAGGACGGACGGGCTGCGCACGGCCCCTGGGAGCGGGCGGGACGGATGACCGAGGACAAGCACCAGGACGAGCGGGAAGGCCCGCGGCCGGGCGGGCAGGACGAGCAGCCGGAACACCAGCGGGACCAGTCGCCGGCGGCGGGCGCCCCCGTGGACCGCCCCGACCCGCACGACCGCAGCGGCGCCCGGGCCCTCTTCATCGAGTTGCGGACCCTGCCGGCCGGCGGCCCCGAGTACGCGGAGCTGCGCAACCGGCTGGTCCGGATGCACCTGCCGCTGGTCGAGCACCTGGCCCGCCGCTTCCGCAACCGCGGCGAGCCGCTCGACGACCTCACGCAGGTCGCCACGATCGGCCTGATCAAGTCGGTCGACCGGTTCGACCCGGAGCGCGGCGTGGAGTTCTCCACGTACGCCACTCCCACGGTGGTCGGCGAGATCAAGCGGCACTTCCGCGACAAGGGATGGGCGGTGCGCGTGCCGCGCCGCCTCCAGGAGCTGCGGCTCTCGCTCACCTCGGCCACCGCCGAGCTCTCCCAGCGGCACGGGCGCTCGCCGACCGTGCACGAGCTGGCCGAGAAGCTGGGCATCTCCGAGGAGGAGGTGCTGGAGGGCCTGGAGTCGGCCAACGCCTACTCGACGCTCTCCCTGGACGTCCCCGACACCGACGACGAGTCCCCCGCCGTGGCCGACACCCTCGGCTCGGAGGACGAGGCGCTGGAGGGCGTGGAGTACCGGGAGTCCCTCAAGCCGCTCCTCGAGGACCTGCCGCCGCGCGAGAAGCGCATCCTGCTGCTCCGCTTCTTCGGCAACATGACCCAGTCGCAGATCGCCCAGGAGGTCGGCATCTCGCAGATGCACGTCTCCCGGCTGCTCGCCAGAACGCTCGCGCAGTTGCGCGAGAAGCTCCTGGTGGAGGAGTAGGCGGAAGGAGGGGTCAGCGCTCGGCGCCGGGCGGCCGGATGCCGAGGTCGATGGTGGTCGCCGGGTTGACCAGCAGCACCAGCGCGCTGATCGCGACGGCGGCCAGCACGACGCCGCCGGGGATGAGGACGCTGTCGGCCTGGAGGAACTGCCAGGCCACCGGGAGCGCCAGGATCTGGGTGATGATCGCGGGGCCCCGGCTCCAGCTACGGCGGGCCAGCAGTCCGCGGGCGGCGGCGAGCGGGATGACGCCGAGCGCCACCAGGGTGAGGCCGCCGGTCAGGGCCGAGCGCAGCTCCCCGTCGCCGAGCAGGGCACGGACGGCGAGGACGAGGCCGACGACGACCAGCGCCAGACCCTCCACCGCCGCGAGGGCGGCGGCCACGGTGAGCCGGGTGGGCCTCGGGCCCGGGTCGGTGGGGGTCTGCTCAGTACTCACCCCAGCAGGGTAGCCCCGTCCCGCCGGCGGGCGGTTCCCCGGGGCCCCGCCCCGGCGGACCGGGATGAGCCCCTGCCCCGTCCATGGGTACGCTGCAACGCATGCGCGCACTCCTCGTGGTCAACCCGGCAGCCACCACCACAAGTGCCCGTACGCGGGACGTGCTGATCCACGCGCTGGCCAGCGAGGTCAAGCTGGAGGCGGTGACGACCGAGTACCGCGGACACGCCCGGGACATCGGACGGCTCGCCGCGGCCAGCGCCGATGTCGACATGGTGGTCGCCCTCGGCGGTGACGGCACCGTCAACGAGGTCGTCAACGGCCTCCTGCACGACGGCCCCGACCCCGGGCGGCTGCCCGGCCTCGCCGTGGTTCCCGGCGGCTCGACCAACGTCTTCGCCCGCGCGCTCGGCCTGCCCAACGATCCGGTGGAGGCGACCGGCGCCCTG
Organism: Streptomyces diastaticus subsp. diastaticus; assembly: GCF_011170125.1. NCBI lineage: Bacteria > Bacillati > Actinomycetota > Actinomycetes > Kitasatosporales > Streptomycetaceae > Streptomyces > Streptomyces diastaticus. The sequence goes on from NZ_BLLN01000005.1 coordinate 2,083,409, forward strand.
CTGGACGCCCTGCGCACCGGCAGCGAGCGCACGGTGAGCCTGGGCCTGGCGAGCGGCACCCCCGGCTCCGAGGACGAGGCTGTCCCGGGCCGCTGGTTCACCTTCACCGCCGGCATGGGGTTCGACGCCGGGGTGATCGGCCGGGTCGAACAGCACCGCGAGCGCGGCCGCCGTTCCACCCACCCGCTCTACGTCCGCCAGGTGCTGCGCCAGTTCGTCGGCGAACCGCACCGCCGGCGCGGCCTGATCACCCTGGAGCAGCCGGGCCGGGAACCCGTCGACGACCTGGTCCTCTCGGTGGTCTGCAACACCGCGCCCTGGACCTACCTGGGCAACCGCCCGATATACGCCTCGCCCCGCGCCTCCTTCGACACGGGTTTGGACATCTTCGGCCTGAGCAGGCTCTCCACCATGGCGGTGGCCCGCTACGGCACACAATTGCTGGCATCGAGCCCCGAGCGCGGACCTCGCGGTCGTCACGCCCTGTCGCGGCACGACCTGACCGAGTTCACCTTGCATTCGAAGGCTCCGCTGCCCTTTCAGATGGACGGCGACCACCTGGGACTGCGTACCAGCGTGACGTTCACAGGCGTTCGCCGTGCACTGCGTGTGATTGTGTGAGTGGAAGGGGCTAAAGTCCTTTCACTCGAACGTTTAGGCCAGGATCCACCCCATAGAAGTACGGCTGTGACCTAGCCGACACCGAGGAATCCAAAAAAAGTTTCCGGAAGGGGTTGTATCCGCTGCCGAGGTTTGGGAATCTCTACATGGCACTCGGGACGGCCCGCGACACCGGCCTCCACTGAGAGCCCGAATCCCTCCTTCAAAGTCTGGACCACACCAGTCCCTCTGGTCGTCGGCCTTCACTTGTTGAGGGTTTCGTGAAAGCGTTCACATTCACAAGCAACTTGCATGTAACACCACGGAGAGGTAGCAGCCATGGACTGGCGTCACAACGCCGTTTGCCGCGAGGAAGACCCCGAGCTCTTCTTCCCCATCGGCAACACCGGTCCTGCGCTGCTGCAGATCGAGGAAGCCAAGGCCGTCTGCCGTCGCTGCCCCGTCGCTGAGCAGTGCCTGCAGTGGGCGCTCGAGTCCGGTCAGGACTCCGGCGTCTGGGGTGGCCTCAGCGAGGACGAGCGCCGCGCGATGAAGCGCCGCGCCGCCCGCAACCGGGCGCGCAACGCGAGCGCCTGACACCCAGAGCCTGGCCGGCGGCGCGTACGACGTGTACGCACATCCCGCCCTTGAAACGCAGCGCGCAGTACCCCCGGATGCGCTCGAAGACTGAAACGAGCCCCCGGACCCCACCAGGGTCCGGGGGCTCGGCGCATGTCGGGCCGCGCGACGACCGGGCGCCGCGCGGCCGTTGCGCGCCTCACGCCCCGCGCCCGCGCTCAGAGGTCGCCGCGCACCGGGATGTCCAGCAGCACGCGCGTGCCGCCCCCGGGGGCGCCGCTCATGTCGAAGGTGCCGCCCAACTCGCCCTCGACCAGGGTCCGGACGATCTGGAGGCCCAGGTTGCCCGCGGTGTGCGCGTCGAAGTCCTCGGGCAGGCCGACCCCGTTGTCCTGCACGGTGATGAGCAGCCGGGCGTCCTTGCGGGTGCCGCCGCGGACCGCCGAGACCTCGACCTCGCCGGTCTCCCCGGGCCCGAAGCCGTGCTCCAGGGCGTTCTGGAGGACTTCGGTGAGGACCATGGAGAGCGGGGTCGCCACCTCGGCGTCGAGGATGCCGAACCGGCCGGTGCGCCGGCCCTCCACCCGCCCGGGTGAGATCTCGGCGACCATCGCGAGGACCCGGTCGGCGATCTCGTCGAACTCCACGCGCTCGTCGAGGTTCTGCGAGAGCGTCTCGTGGACGATGGCGATCGAGCCGACCCGGCGGACCGCCTCGACCAGCGCCTCCCGGCCACGTTCGGACTCGATACGGCGGGCCTGGAGCCGCAGCAGTGCGGCCACTGTCTGGAGGTTGTTCTTCACCCGGTGGTGGATCTCCCGGATGGTGGCGTCCTTGGTCATCAACTCGCGCTCACGACGGCGCAGTTCCGTGACGTCCCGGAGCAGGACCAGCGAGCCGATGTGCGCGCCCTTGGGCCGCAGCGGGATGGCCCGGAGCTGGATGACGCCGCCGTTCCCCTCGACCTCCGCCTCCCGCGGCGCGTAGCCGCTGGCCAGCTTCACCATCGCCTCGTCGACCGCGCCCCGGGCCGGCGCCAGCTCCGTCGTGGTCTGGCCGAGGTGGTGCCCGACCAGGTCGGCGGCGAGCCCGAGCCGGTGGTACGCGGAGAGCGCGTTCGGGGAGGCGTACTGGACGATGCCGTCGGCGTCCAGGCGGATCAGGCCGTCCCCGGCGCGCGGGGAGACGTCGGTGTCGCCCTGCTGGTCGGCGAAGGGGAAGGCGCCCGTGGCGATCATCTGCGCCAGGTCCGAGGCGCTCTGGAGATAGGTCAGCTCCAGGCGGCTCGGGGTGCGCACGGTCAGCAGGTTGGTGTTGCGGGCGATGACGCCGAGGATGCGGTCCTCGCGGCAGACCGGGATCGACTCGACCCGGACCGGCACCTCCTCGCGCCACTCCGGGTCGCCCTCCCGCACGATGCGTCCCTCGTCGAGCGCCAGGTCGAGCATGGGGCGCCGCCCGCGCGGCACGAGGTGGCCGACCATGTCGTCCTGGTAGGAGGTGGGGCCGGTGTTGGGGCGCATCTGGGCGACCGAGACGTAGCGGGTGCCGTCCCGGGTGGGGACCCACAGGATCAGGTCGGCGAAGGAGAGGTCGGAGAGGAGCTGCCACTCCGAGACCAGCAGGTGGAGCCATTCCAGGTCGGTGTCACCTAGAGCGGTGTGCTGGCGGACGAGTTCGTTCATGGAGGGCACACCGGCGAGCGTACCCGGCACAGGCCGGGGACCGGCCGGGGCGTGCACCGGTGCGGGGCCGCGCCGCCGCACGAGGGCCTCCGCACCGGCCGGGCCGGACGGCGGCCGGTCCGCGGGGGGCCCGGGACACCCGCGGGCCGCGGCGCCTGGGAGGGACCCTCAACCCGCCCGGCACCGCAGCCCGGAGCAACCACCGGCCGTCGGGTGTGCGGTCCCGCGGGCCGGTCAGGGGGAACCGGAACAGTCAGGGCAGAGAGTGCCGGGTCCCCGGTCCGCTCTTCTGTGCGGGAAGAGCGGAGGCTCGATGGCACCATTGTGGACTAGACCATTCTCCCTGTCCATGCGCGCGGCCAAGGTTTTGCTCCGCGCCGCGTGATCCGGGTGCCTCCGGCGCCCACTCTGCCGCCTCTCCCCTCAACACGGGCCCCGCGCGGGGGTGGTTCACCCTCCCGGGACCGGGCCCGACGCGTGTGCGGACCGGCCACGCCGGGCACCGGAGGGGCGGTCGGCCCGGGGCGCGATTCGCATCCCGGAAAGATCGCCCCCTCTGTTAGATTGGTCTATACCAGTTCTGTCCCACCTCAGATCGGCAGGCCACGCGTGGAAGTTGTCATCGTTCCGGACGCCAGGGCGGGCGGCGAGCTGATCGCCGACGCCATCGCCGTCCTGCTGCGGCAGAAGCCCGACGCCCTGCTCGGGGTGGCCACGGGCTCGACCCCGCTGCCCATCTACCAGGCGCTCGCGGCCAGGGTCTCCGACGGGGCCGTGGACGCCTCGCGGGCCCGGATCTGCCAGCTCGACGAGTACGTGGGACTGCCGCCCGGGCACCCGGAGTCCTACCGCTCGGTCGTGCTGCGTGAGGTCGTCGAGCCGCTGGGGCTGCCGGCCTCGTCCTTCATGGGGCCCGACGGTTCCGCCGAGGACGTCCAGGCCGCCTGTGAGGCGTACGACGCGGCGCTCGGCGCGGCCGGGGGCGTCGACCTGCAGTTGCTGGGGATCGGCACCGACGGGCACATCGGGTTCAACGAGCCGTGCTCCTCGCTCGCCTCGCGCACCCGGATCAAGACGCTGACCGAGCAGACCCGGCGGGACAACGCCCGGTTCTTCGACAGTGTCGACGAGGTCCCCCACCACGTCATCACCCAGGGCATCGGCACCATCCTGGACGCCCGACACCTGGTGCTGCTCGCCACCGGCGAGGGCAAGGCGCAGGCCGTGGCCGACACGGTGGAGGGCCCGGTCGCCTCCGTGGTGCCCGCCTCGGCGCTCCAGCTGCACCCGCACGCCACCGTGGTCGTGGACGAGGCGGCCGCCTCCAAGCTGCGCCTCGCCCCGTACTTCCGGAACACCTACGCCACCAAGCCGGAGTGGCAGGGCCTTTAGGGGCGTCGTGGCGGTACCGAGGAGAGCCCGGCCGGAGCGTTCCCGCCGGGCTCTCTCCTCGTCCCCCGGCGCCGTCCGGCCCTGAGGGGACGGCGGCGCCCGCCCCCTCAGGTGGTGGGGGCGGGCGCCGTCGTGCCGGGGCCGGGCGCGCAGTCGGCGGCCCGGCCCGGGGTCAGGTGGTGACCGCCTCGGCGGCGGCCTGGCCGCAGACCCGGGAGGCACCGTGCGTGGCGACGTACAGCGAGCCGCGCGGGGCGGACTGCGGGATGCCCATCTCCACCACCACCGTGTCCGGCCGGGCGGCGAGGAGCGCGTCCAGCGCCCGCGCCATCCACGGGTGCCGGTGCTCGTCGCGGACGACGACGACCAGCCGCCGCCCGTCGGCCTCGGCGAGGACCCGGCCCGCCAGCTCCCCGTCGCCCGCCTCGGGCCGGGCGTACGTGGCGGAGGTGGTGCCGGGCAGCCGGACGGCCAGTTCGGCGGCGACACCCCAGGGGGTCTCGTCGCCGACGGCGATGTTGGCGACCGGGGCGAGGGAGACCACGTGCGGGGTGCCGGTCAGCGCCCGGTGCTCCCCGGTGCGGGTGATCTCCAGCGCCCGGCGCGCGGCGACCAGGCCGATGTCCGGGGTGCGCCGGCCCGTCGCGCGGGGTGTGGCGGTGGTCCAGGCGGCGAGCGCGCGGACTCGGGCGGCGGCGTCGGCCAGCCGCTCCTCGGCCAGTTCGCCCGAGCGCACGGCCGCGACCAGGGCGTCCCTGAGCCTGATCACCGTCTGCTCGTCGGCGAGGCCGCCGCCGACGCAGATCGCGTCGGCGCCCGCGGCGATGGCCAGCACGCTGCCCCGCTCGATGCCGTAGGTGGCGGAGATGGCCTGCATCTCCATGCCGTCGGTGACGATCAGTCCCTCGTAGCCGAGTTCCTCGCGGAGCAGGCCGGTGAGGATGCGGCGGCTGAGGGTGGCCGGGTTGTCCGGGTCCAGGGCGGGCACCAGGATGTGCGCGCTCATGACCGCCTTGGACCCGGCCGCGATGGCGGCCCGGAACGGCGTGAGGTCCCGGTCGGCCAGCACGTCCGCGGCGACCTCGATGGTCGGCAGGGCGTGGTGCGAGTCGACCGCGGTGTCGCCGTGCCCCGGGAAGTGCTTGGTGCAGGCGGCGACGCCGGCGGACTGCATACCCTCGACGTAGGCGGCGGTGTGCCGGGCGACCAGTTCCGGATCGGAGCCGAAGGAGCGGACGCCGATGACCGGGTTGTCCGGGTCGGAGTTGACGTCGGCCGACGGCGCCCAGTTGAGGTGTACGCCGCAGTCGGCGAGCCGGCGGGCCAGCTCGTGGGCGACAGCGCGGGTGAGGTCGGGGTCGTCGACCGCGCCGAGGGCGTGGTTGCCGGGGACGGAGGAACCGTCGACGACCTCCAGGCGGGTCACGTCGCCGCCCTCCTCGTCGATGGCGACGAGGATGTCCTCGCGCTCGGCCCGCAACTGCGCGGTGAGCGCGGCGAGCTGGCCGGGCGAGGTGATGTTGCGGCCGAAGAGGCCGACGGAGGCGAGGCCGTCGCGGATCTGCCGCAGCAGCCACTCGGGGGCCTCGGTGCCGGTGAAGCCGGGCTGGAGGACGGCGAGGGCGTCGCGGGTGAGCTGGTCGCCGGAGACGGTGGTGGGCTGGGCGCTCATCGTGCTCATCCCTTCACGGCGCCGGAGGTGAGGCCGGCCGCCATCTTGGACTGGATGATCATGAAGAAGATGACGACCGGGAGGGCGATCATCGTGGAGGCGGCCATCAGCGCGCCGTAGTCGGTTCCGCGCTCGGTGGTGAAGGTCATCAGCCACACGTTGAGCGTGTACTTGGAGTTGTCGTTGATCAGGATGTAGGCGAAGAGGTACTCATTCCAGGCGTTGACCAGCGCGAAGATCGACGCGGCGGCGAGGCCGGGGGCGAGCAGCGGGAAGATGACCCGGCGGAAGGCGCCCATCCGGGTGCACCCGTCCACCATCGCGGACTCCTCCAGCTCGACGGGGATGTTGACCACGAAGCCGCGGATCATCACCACGGCGAAGGGCAGCGTGGAGACCAGGTAGACGACGATCAGGCCCCAGTACTCGTCCAGTCCCCCCATGGCGTTGAGCTGGGCGTAGATGGGGATGAGCATGGCGGTCGGCGGCAGCATCTGGACCAGGATGAGGACCATCAGCAGGGCACGGCGGCCGAAGAAGCGGAAGCGGCCGATGGCCAGTGCCGCCAGGGTGGCGATGATCATGCCGCCGACGACGGCGGTGATCGAGACGATGAGGCTGGACTGGATCGCGGTGGCGAAGTTGTCCTGCTTCACCGCGCGGGCGAAGTTGTCGAAGGTCAGCGAGGAGGGCCACAGGGTCTGGTCGTAGGACCGGATCTCGTGGTTGGGGCGCAGGGCGCTGACGATCAGCCAGTAGACCGGGAAGGCCATCACGGCCGCGGTGACCAGCGCGATGATGTTGTAGCCGAGCCGGGTCCTCTTCCGGTCCGGGCGGAGGACCTGGGGCTCGGGGGCCTCGGCCGCGGGGGCCCCGGTCCGGGGTGTCTGGGTCGCGGTGCTCATTCGACCTCTCCCGTCTTCATCAGCTGGCGCAGGTAGTAGACGGCCACGCCGGACAGCAGCACGACCGTGATGAGGGCGATGGCGGTGCCCTGGCTGAACGAGGTGGAGGAGAACGCCTTGGAGAAGGAGTAGAGGCCGAGGGTCTCGTACTCGGGCTCCGGCTTGTTGCCCCGCAGCAGCCAGATCTGGCCGAAGACGTTGAAGTCCCAGATCACCGAGAGGGTGGTGACCATGACGAAGACCGGCTTGATGACCGGCCAGGTGACGAAACGGAAGATGCCGCCGGCGCTGGCGCCGTCGAGGGCCGCGGCCTCCTCGAGTTCCTTGGGGACCTGGGTGAGGGCGGCGTAGAGGGTGACCACCACGAAGGGGATGGCGCCCCAGACGACGAGGGCGGTGATGACGCCGAAGCCCTGCCAGGGGTTGAGGAACCAGTTGTGACCGAGGAAGTCCTCGCCGACGACCTTGGCGATCAGCGTGTTGATCAGGCCGTAGTCGGAGTCGGAGAGCCACCGGAAGATGGAGGCGGCGACCATCAGCGGCATCGACCAGGCGGCGATCAGCGCCACGGTGAGCACGATCCGCACCCAGGTGGTCAGCCGCATCATCAGCAGGGCGAGCAGCAGGCCGATCGCCATGGTGAGGACGACGCAGACGGTCATGAAGAGCACGGTCCGGCCGACGACGTACCAGAACTCGCTGTCGCCGAGGATGCTCGTGTACTGGTCGAAGCCGACCCACGGCGGGGTGTTCCCGGACCAGAGTTCACGGCGGCCCATGTCCTGGAAGGACATGATGACCGACTTGACGAGCGGGAAGGCGTACACGGCCGCCACGGCGATGATCGCCGGGAGGATCAGGAAGTAGGGCAGCAGCGCGCCCTTCTTCCGTCTCGGCGGCCCGGAGTTCGACGGGGTGCCCGCCGGGGGTGGGGTCCCCTTGTCGAGGGGAGCGCTCGGTATCGCGGCCGGCGGGTCGGCGGCCTGAGTCTCGGCGGCAGTCACGTGGCTGACCTTCCGTTTCCTGTTCTGCACCGCAAGGGGGCGGACGGGGCCCGCGCGAGGCGGGTCCCGTCCGCTGGTGATCCGGGGCCCGTCAGCCCTTGTTGATCAGCTCGTCGATCTTCGCGTCGGCGGCCTTGGTGGCCTTCTCCACGGAGTCGCCCTTGATGATCTGGAGCAGCATGTTCTTCAGGACCTCCTCCTTCTCGATGGAGGTCCAGCCCGGGGCGATCGGGGTGAACCAGGCGTCGGGCACCGCGTTGGCGACGGCGGCCGTCTCCGGCTTCTCCTTCAGCGGCTCGAGCTGCTTGGTGTTGTTGGGCAGGATGTTCTTGCTCGCCAGGACCTCCATGGACTTCTCGTTGGTGAAGAGGGAGACCCACTCCTCCGCGAGGTCCTTGGCCTTGGACTTCTCGACGATGCCGAGGTCCGAGCCGCCGATGAAGGAAGGCAGCGCCTTGCCCTCGGGGCCGGGCATGCCCGCCGTGGCGATCTTGCCCTCGAGCTTCGGGTTGCCGTTGTTCTCGCCGTCGACGACGGAGCCGGCCTCCCAGCCGTTGCCGTAGATGACGCCGGCCTTCTCGTTGGCCATGACGTTGGCGTGGTCCTGCTCGTCCTTGGTCAGGTCCGCCTTGTTGTACTTCTTGACCAGGTCGACGAAGTGCTGGACGCCCTTCTGCGCCTCGGGGGCGGAGAGGGTGCCCTTCCACTCCTTGGAGCCCTCGTCGTACTCGGCGATCTGGCCGCCGTACGCCGCGACGTAGGACATCGCCGCGTACCAGTAGCGGCCCGGGAGGTAGAGGGAGGAGAAGCGCTTGTCCTTCTCGCCGTACTGCTTGGAGACCTTGTCCATGGCCTTGAGGAACTCGTCCTCGGTCTCCGGCAGGGTGTCGGTGCCGGCGGCCTTCTTCAGCATCTCCTGGTTGTAGACCGCGACGCGGGCACCCGCGTAGTAGGGCACGCAGTACTGCTTGCCCTCGAAGGTGCAGGTGTCGGTCAGCCCCTGGATCCAGCTGTCCGAGTTCTCGTACTTCTTCGGGTCGATCTCCGCGAGGGCGCCGTTGAGGATGTACTGCATCGTCTCGGTGTTGCCGAGCTCGACGACGTCCGGGAACTTGTCCCCGCCGAGGGCGGTGTCGAGCTTCTTGGCCTTGTCGGCCCAGCCCTGGTACTGGACGTTCACCTTGACGTTGGGGTACTTCTTCTTGAACTGGGCGTTGACGTCCTTGACCAGCTCGGGCCAGGTGCTCTGGGCGTCGACCATCAGCCAGACGGTCAGGTTTTCCTTGCGGTCCTCGGGCTTGGCGTTGCTCGCCGTCTCCGAGTCCCCGCACGCCGCGAGACCGGCCATCATGCCAGCGACACCGATGGCCGCAATGAGCTTGCGCTTCACGTCACCCTCCTCAGGGAACCCTTTACCCCCCACCCGCAGCGATGACATCGAAGACGAGTTACTGCCCGTGGGACTGGGATCTGGTCTTTAATGGTGTAGACCAGTAAGCGGAGCTTGGCCTAGACCTTTAGGGGTGTCAAGGGTGTATAAGAAGGGCAGTCGCGTCCGTTATCGGACCGACACCTGAGGGAGTCCGGACCGGCGATCACCGGCCGTGCCACGATGTGATCCGCGACAGACGGAGGAGCCGGTGACGGCAGCAGCACAGGAGCCGGAGGGGCGGAGTATGACGACGGACGCGGGCGGAACGAGGACCCGGACGGCCGGCGGACCCGCCACGGAGCCCACCAGTCCGGTACGGGCCACGCGCGTGCCCAAGTACTACCGCCTCAAGCGGCACCTGCTCGACATGACGCAGACGCTGCCCCCGGGCACCTCCGTACCTCCCGAGCGTACGCTCGCCGCCGAGTTCGACACCTCGCGGACCACGGTGCGCCAGGCACTCCAGGAGCTGGTCGTCGAGGGCCGGCTCGAACGCATCCAGGGCAAGGGCACCTTCGTGGCCAAGCCCAAGGTCTCCCAGGCACTCCAGCTCACCTCCTACACCGAGGACATGCGCGCCCAGGGCCTGGAGCCCACCTCGCAGCTCCTGGAGGTCGGCTACATCACCGCCGACGACTCGCTCGCCGCCCTGCTCGACATCACCGCGGGCAGCCGGGTGCTGCGGATCGAGCGGCTGCGACTGGCCAGCGGCGAGCCGATGGCGATCGAGACGACACACCTGTCGGCCAAGCGCTTCCCCGCCCTGCGCCGCTCCCTGGTCAAGTACACCTCCCTCTACACGGCCCTGTACGAGGTGTACGGCGTGCGCCCGGCCGAGGCCGAGGAGACCATCGAGACCTCGCTCGCCACCCCGCGCGAGGCGGCCCTGCTCGCCACCGACGTGGGCCTGCCGATGCTCATGCTCTCGCGCCACTCCCGCGACGAGACGGGGGCGCCCGTCGAGTGGGTGCGCTCGGTCTACCGGGGCGACCGGTACAAGTTCCTGGCCCGGCTGAAGCGGCCGGTGGAGTAGGCGCGGGCGACCGCCCGGAAGGGCCGGCCACCGCGGGTACGGACGGAAGGGCGGCACCCCTCGGCGAGGGGTGCCGCCCTTCGCCGTGCCCGGCGGGCGAGCGGCGCCGCGCCTGGCGCGAATTCGCCCGTCGCTCTCCCACCACCCGAGGGAGACCCCTCGCCCCGCACGGCCCTCTCCGGCCGATTCGCTCGTACGTGTGTGCTCTTTCGTGCATGACCCACGGGTGGCGGCGGGTACGCACCCACCACCCGAGGAGCACGGCAGGGGGCGGTCGAGGAAGGGTCGCGAGGGGCGGGAGCAGCGCCTCGCGGAGGACAAATACGCGGCGAGGCGTGCTTAAGGGACGCGGACGCGGCGGTCCCGGCGGAAGGTTGTGCCGGATCCGGAGTCGTTGCCGTTCCGATACGCGGACAGGGGGTGCCAAAGCCCGGACCGGTCGCCTACATTTCCGACGCATTGCAGGAGTTCAGCGCAGGTGGGTCCACCTGCGCTCATGTGAGGGGACCATCATGGCCGAGCCGGCTCCACCCGCCTCCGGAAACCGGAAGCTGTCCGCCAAGTCCATCGCCGTCTGGACGCTGGTCGCCGTGGTCGGCGCCATCGCCTGGAGCGTGCTGGCGCTCTCCCGGGGCGAGGAGATCTCCGCCATCTGGATGCTGGCGGCGGCCCTCGGCTCCTACGCCATCGCGTACCGCTTCTACGCGCGCTTCATCGCCAACAAGGTCCTGAAGGTCGACAAGGACCGGGCCACGCCGGCGGAGCGCCTGGACAACGGGGTCGATTTCCAGCCGACCGACCGCCGGGTGCTCTTCGGCCACCACTTCGCGGCCATCGCCGGAGCGGGTCCGCTCGTCGGCCCGATCCTGGCGGCACAGATGGGGTACCTGCCGGGCACCATCTGGATCGTGGCGGGCGTGATCTTCGCCGGCGCCGTCCAGGACATGGTCACCCTCTTCTTCTCCACCCGCCGCAACGGCCGTTCGCTCGGCCAGATGGCCCGGGACGAGATCGGCCCGGTCGGCGGTGTCGCCGCCCTGATCGCGGTCTTCATGATCATGATCATCCTGCTGGCGGTGCTGGCCCTCGTCATCGTCAACGCGCTGGCCGGTTCGCCGTGGGGGGTCTTCTCCATCGGCATGACCATCCCGATCGCCCTCTTCATGGGCGTCTACCTGCGCACGATGCGCCCGGGCAAGGTCACCGAGGTCTCCGTCCTCGGCGTCGCCCTCCTGCTGCTGGCGATCGTGGGCGGCGGCTGGGTCGCGGAGTCCTCCATGGCGGACTTCTTCACCCTGGAGCCGGGCACCCTGGTCATCTGGATGGTGGTCTACGGCTTCTTCGCCTCGGTGCTGCCGGTCTGGATGCTGCTCGCCCCGCGTGACTACCTCTCCACCTTCATGAAGGTCGGCACCATCGTGCTGATGGCGGTCTGCGTCGTCATCGCGATGCCGACGCTGAAGATGGACGGCGTCACCTCCTTCGCGACCAGCGGCGCGGGCCCGGTCTTCTCCGGCTCGCTCTTCCCGTTCGTCTTCATCACCATCGCCTGCGGCGCGCTCTCCGGCTTCCACTCCCTGGTCTCCTCGGGCACCACCCCGAAGATGGTCCAGAAGGAGACCCAGATCCGGATGATCGGCTACGGCGCGATGCTCACCGAGTCCTTCGTCGCCATCATGGCGATGATCGCCGCCTGCATCATCGACCCGGGCCTCTACTTCGCCATCAACTCCCCGGCCGGTGTCCTCGGCGACACGGTCAACAGCGCCTCGGAGGCGGTCGCCAACCTCGGCTTCACCATCAGCCCGGACCAACTGGCCCAGGCGGCGAAGGACGTCGAGGAGGCCTCCCTGCTGTCCCGCACCGGTGGCGCGCCGACCTTCGCCCTGGGCATGGCGGAGATCTTCGCGTCGGCACTCGGCGGCGCCGGGATGAAGGCGTTCTGGTACCACTTCGCGATCATGTTCGAGGCGCTCTTCATCCTCACCACCGTCGACGCCGGGACGCGGGTCGGCCGCTTCATGCTCCAGGACACCCTGGGCAACGTCTGGAAGCCGATGCGCCGCGTCAGCTGGTGGCCGGGCGTCTGGCTGACCTCGGCGGTCGTGGTCGGCTGCTGGGGCTACTTCCTCTGGGTCGGCGTGCACGACCCGCTGGGCGGCATCAACCAGCTCTTCCCGCTCTTCGGTATCGCCAACCAGTTGCTGGCCGCCGTCGCGCTCGCCGTCTGCACCACGCTGCTGATCAAGTCGGGCCGCCTCAAGTGGGCCTGGGTGACGGGTGTCCCGCTCGTCTGGGACGTGGCGGTCACGCTCACCGCGAGCTGGCAGAAGGTCTTCTCGGACAACCCGGCCATCGGCTTCTTCGCCCAGCGCGCCAAGTACCAGGACGGCATCGACGCGGGCGAGGTGCTGGCTCCGGCCAAGTCGATGAGCGACATGCACACCGTGGTGACCAACTCCACCGTGGACGGAGTCCTGTCGATCGTCTTCGCGGTGCTGATCATCATCGTCCTGGTCGACGCGGGCCGCGTCAGCTACAACGCGATCCGCAGGCCCGAGTCGGTCAAGATGGCCGAGGCGCCCTTCGAGCAGTCGAAGATCGTCGCCCCGGCGGGGATGTTCCCCACCGCCGAGGAGAAGGCCGAACTGGCCCTGGTCGGCGCCGGGGCCCCCGTCTCGGCCGACGACGGCGCCGGCGACGCCCCCGCCGGGCAGGGCGGCGGCAAGGCATGAGCGGCGAGGCGGCCCACCGCCCCGGCCGCCTTGGCGTCCTGGCGCACCGCCTGCGCGCCGGCGCGCGCTGGATCGGCTGGTACGTCCGGGAGGTGTCGGGCGAGACGGCGTACGAGAAGTACGCCGCGCACCTCCGGCGCCACGACCCGGACGCCGAGGTGATGACCCGCAGGCAGTTCGAACGCAGCCGCATGGACGCCCGCGAGGCGGATCCACGGGACGGATTCCGCTGCTGCTGACCGCACGGCGAAGCCGCCGGCCCTCCCGGGGTCGGCGGCTTCGCCGTTTCCCGGCCTGACCGGGGCGGTACGCGCGAAGGCCCGGCGGACGGTCCGGCCGGTCTCCGGCGAGGGGGCACGGCCTCGGGCCCGGACCGGGGCGGGCCCTTTCGACGGCACCGGGCCGGCTCCCCTCGTCTGGGCCGGCTCACGCCCCCGGCCAGGACCGTGCCGCACCGCCGGCGCCCCACGTCCACCGCCCGAACCGAGTCGTCCCCTCGTCCAGCCCGGACCGCGTCGCACCGCCCTGTCGCCGGCCTCGCCCTCGGGTACCGTCACGCGGCCCCTGGCACCCGGGCCCGGAGCCCGTGCGCGTACGCTCTCCGAGGCCGTCGCGCCGCTTCACGCGCTTCCGGGAGGCGTCCCGCGCGGGCTCTACCGGAAGGCGCCGCCCAGGGCCTTCCCGGTGCTGCTCCCGGGCCCTTCCGGCGGGCGTCCGGGCCCTGTCCGAGGGGTCCTCCGCCCGGTTCGGGCATCCGGTACGGGTGGGTCGAATGGCCCACCTCACGGCACACCCGACACAAGATATGGGGCCGCTTCCCGAGCGCGGCACAAGATGTATGCTCATGCTCGCTGTCGCCGCAGGGGAATCCGGTGGAAGTCCGGAACTGTCCCGCAACGGTGTGTTGGTGCGCTTCTGCGCGCCCGCGAGTCCGAGGACCTGCCGACGGCGCACCCCGGCCGTCCGGCCCGGGTGCCGATGTCGTCCGGGCCTCGTGGAATGGGCTCGCGGACGCGTGCGGAGCCGTGTGCCCCAGAGCCCGGCCGCCCGTCGTATCCGCTGCCCTCCGCGTGGCTCCGTGCCGAGCGAGGGAGAGCTTCATGACCATCGCGCCAGCCGATCCGTCGACGGCCGAGGTGCGGGCCGAGGAGATCCAGGGCCCCGGGGGCGCGCTGCTGCGTACCCTCACCGACCTCACCGCGGATCTCCCCGACACCGACCCCGGCCGGGTCGCCGCCGCCGCGCTCCGGGGCCGCAACGCCGCCTCGGACGAGGCCGAGCTGCGGTCCCTCGCGACGGAGGCCGCCGCCGGTCTGATCTCCGAGGACCCCGCCTACTCGCGGCTCGCCGCCCGCCTGCTGACCCGCACCATCGCCGAGGAGGCCGCGGGCCAGGGCGTCACCGCCTTCACCGAGTCGGTCGCCACCGGCCACCGCGAGGGCCTGATCGCGGACCGCACCGCCGCTTTCGTGACCGCGCACGCCGAGCGGCTCGACGCCCTGGTCGATCCGGCGGCCGACGACCGCTTCGGCTACTTCGGCCTGCGCACCGTGCACAGCCGCTACCTGCTGCGCCACCCGCACACCCGCCAGGTCATCGAGACACCCCAGCACTTCATGCTGCGCGTCGCCTGCGGACTCGCCGCGGACGAGTCGGTCCAGGCCCTCGACGAGGTCGCCTCGCTCTACCGGCTGATGAGTGCCCTCTCCTACCTGCCCTCCTCCCCCACCCTCTTCAACTCCGGCACCCGGCACCCGCAGATGTCCTCCTGCTACCTGCTGGACTCCCCCAAGGACGAGCTGGAGTCGATCTACGACCGGTACCACCAGGTCGCCCGGCTCTCCAAGCACGCCGGCGGCATCGGCCTGGCCTACTCCCGCATCCGCGCCCGGGGTTCGCTGATCCGCGGTACCAACGGGCACTCCAACGGCATCGTGCCGTTCCTCAACACGCTCGACGCCTCGGTGGCCGCCGTCAACCAGGGCGGCCGGCGCAAGGGCGCGGCCGCGGTCTACCTGGAGACCTGGCACGCCGACATCGAGGAGTTCCTGGAGCTGCGCGACAACACCGGGGAGGACGCCCGGCGCACCCACAACCTCAACCTCGCGCACTGGATCCCCGACGAGTTCATGCGCCGGGTCGACGCCGACGCCGACTGGTCGCTCTTCTCCCCCTCGGACGTCCCCGAGCTGACCGACCTGTGGGGGGCGGCCTTCGACGCGGCCTACCGCGCGGCCGAGGCCGCGGGACTCGCCAAGCGGACCATCCCGGCGCGTGAGCTGTACGGCCGGATGATGCGCACCCTCGCCCAGACCGGCAACGGCTGGATGACCTTCAAGGACGCCTCCAACCGCACCGCCAACCAGACGGCGCTGCCCGGCCACACCGTGCACTCCTCGAACCTCTGCACCGAGATCCTGGAGGTCACCGACGACGGTGAGACGGCCGTCTGCAACCTCGGCTCGGTCAACCTCGGCGCCTTCGTCACCGGCGGCGCCCTCGACTGGGAGCGGCTGGACGAGGCGGTGCGCACCGCCGTGGTCTTCCTCGACCGCGTGGTCGACATCAACTTCTACCCGACCGAGCAGGCCGAGCGCTCCAACTCCCGCTGGCGGCCGGTGGGCCTGGGAGCCATGGGCCTCCAGGACGTCTTCTTCCAGCTCCGGCTCCCCTTCGACTCCCCCGAGGCCCGCCGGCTCTCCACCCGGATCGCCGAGCGCATCATGCTCACCGCGTACGAGACCTCCTGCGAACTCGCCGAGAGGAACGGGCCGCTGCCCAACTGGGACCGCACCCGCACCGCTCAGGGTGTGCTCCATCCGGACCACTACGACACCGACCTGGCCTGGCCACAGCGGTGGGAGGCGCTGCGCGCCCGGGTCGCGCGGAGCGGCATGCGCAACGCGCTGCTCCTCGCGATCGCCCCGACGGCCACCATCGCCTCGATCGCCGGTGTCTACGAGTGCATCGAGCCGCAGGTCTCCAACCTCTTCAAGCGCGAGACCCTCAGCGGCGAGTTCCTCCAGGTCAACTCCTACCTGGTCGAGGACCTGAAGCGGCTCGGCGTCTGGGACGCGCGGACCCGCGAGGCGCTGCGCGAGGCCAGCGGTTCGGTGCAGGGCTTCGCCTGGGTGCCCGAGGAGCTGCGTGCGCTGTACCGCACCGCGTGGGAACTGCCGCAGCGCGGCCTGATCGACATGGCGGCCGCCCGGACCCCGTTCCTGGACCAGAGCCAGTCGCTGAACCTGTTCATGGAGACGCCCACCATCGGCAAGCTCAGCTCGATGTACGCGTACGCCTGGAAGAAGGGGCTGAAGACCACGTACTACCTGCGGTCCCGTCCGGCCACGCGGATCGCCCGCGCCGCCGGCGGCTCCGCCACCGCCACCGTCCCGGCGCAGGCGGCCCCCGAAGCGGATGCCGTCGCCTGCTCCCTGGAGAACCCCGAGTCCTGCGAGGCATGCCAGTAATGACCACCCCCGACACCACCCCGGCAGCGAACGCGCACACCGTGGGCACGGCGAAGAACCTGCTCGACCCCGGCTTCGAGCTGACCCTGCGTCCCATGCGGTACCCCGACTTCTACGAACGCTACCGGGACGCGATCAAGAACACCTGGACCGTCGAGGAGGTCGACCTCCACTCCGACGTGGCCGACCTGGCGAAGCTCTCCCCGGGGGAGCAGCACCTGATCGGGCGGCTGGTCGCGTTCTTCGCCACGGGTGACTCGATCGTCGCCAACAACCTCGTGCTCACCCTGTACAAGCACATCAACTCCCCCGAGGCGCGGCTCTACCTGAGCCGGCAGCTCTTCGAGGAGGCCGTGCACGTCCAGTTCTACCTGACGCTGCTCGACACCTACCTGCCCGACCCGGCGGACCGCGCGGACGCCTTCGCGGCGGTGGAGAACATCCCCTCGATCCGCGAGAAGGCGGAGTTCTGCTTCCGCTGGATGGACTCGGTGGACAAGCTGGACCAGCTGGAGAGCCAGGCGGACCGCCGCAAGTTCCTGCTCAACCTGATCTGCTTCGCCGCCTGCATCGAGGGGCTGTTCTTCTACGGGGCGTTCGCCTACGTGTACTGGTTCCGCTCGCGCGGGCTGCTGCACGGGCTGGCGACCGGCACCAACTGGGTCTTCCGCGACGAGACGATGCACATGAGCTTCGCCTTCGACGTGGTCGACACGGTCCGCAAGGAGGAGCCGGAGCTGTTCGACGACAGGCTCCAGGAGCAGGTCGTCGCGATGCTGAAGGAGGCGGTCGAGGCGGAGCTCCAGTTCGCCCGCGACCTGTGCGGCGAGGGCCTGCCCGGCATGAACACCGAGTCGATGCGCGAGTACCTGGAGTGCGTCGCCGACCAGCGGCTCACCCGGCTGGGCTTCGCCCCGGTGTACGGCTCGCAGAACCCGTTCTCCTTCATGGAGCTCCAGGGTGTGCAGGAGCTGACCAACTTCTTCGAGCGCCGTGTCTCGGCCTACCAGGTCGCGGTCGAGGGCACCGTCTCCTTCGACGACGACTTCTGACCGGGCCCGCCCGGGCGGACGCCCGACGCCCGACGCCCGGCCCCTCCCGGGGGCCGGGCGGCGGGCGTCGGTGTCCGCGGCGCGCCCCGGGTCAGCGGCGCTCGACCCGGAAGACGGCGCGCTTGGGCTGGAGGGTGATCCCGATGCGGGGCGCCGGGTCGGTCTCGGGGACGGGGACCAGTCGCCAGCGGGGCACCACGGTGGCGAGCATCAGCGTGGCCTCCACCATGCTGAAGTGGTCGCCGGGGCATTTCCGGTTGCCCGTGCTGAACGGCATCATCGCGTACTGCGGTACCTTTTCGGCCCGTTCAGGAATCCAGCGGTCCGGGTCGAAGACGTCCGGCCGGTCGAATGAGCGCGGATCGTGCTGCATCGCATACGCGCTGTAGATGATGTCCGCACCGGCTGGAATGCGATAGCCACCGAGTTCCGTGTCCGCGACGGCGCGGCGCGTGAATATCCACGCCGCGGGGCGTATGCGCATCGATTCGACGATGGCATTGCGGGTGTGCTCCAGGGAGCCCAGATCGCCGAAATCCACCGGTCGGCCCGGCGCCACGGATAGTGCCTCCTCGGCCACCCGCTGTTCCTCCGCGGGGTGTTCGGTGAGGAGCTGGAAGCACCAGGCGAGTGTCGAGGCGACATTCTCGGCCCCCGCGACGATCAAGGAGACGAGATGGTCGTGAATCTCCTGATCGCTGAGGGGCCGGCCCTCGCCGTCCTCGGCGGTCAGCAGAATGTCGAGGAGGTCGTCGGGCCCCTTGCCCTCCGCGTGGCGTTCGGCGATCACCTCGTCGACGAGCTGGTGGAGGTCGGCCAGCGCCCGTTCGAAGCGGCGGTTGGCGGGGGTGGGCAGCCGGTGCAGCGGCCCGAAGGAGAGGATCATCCGCCGGTACAGGCCGCTGAAGACGGTGTGCAGGGAGGAGCTGATCCGGTCGGCCTTGGCGCCGATCGAGTCCACCTCCAGCAGCGAACGGGCGACCACCCGCACCGCGCAGCTGAACGTCTCGGCGCCTATGTCGACCACCTGCCCGTCGCGCCAGCGGTCGGCCATCGCCCGCGACTCCTCCTCCATCACGGTCGCGTACGAGGCGATCCGCTCGGGCCGGAAGGCGGGCTGCATCATGCGCCGCTGGCGGCGGTGGTCGGCCCCGTTGCTGGTGGCCACCCCCTTGCCGAGCAGGACCTCCAGGTTCTCCCAGAGCGGCCCGCCGACCACGAACTCCTGGGAGTTGCGCAGCAGCGCCCCGACCAGCTCCGGCGCGCACACCGCGTACGCCGTCTTCGGGCCGAGCTTCACGCGGACCAGGTCACCGTGGTCGCGCAGCCCGGTGAGGAAGGCGAGCGGGTCGCGGACCAGGCTCGGGGCGTGGCCGAGCACGGGCACGCTGCCGGCCACCAGGGGCGCGGTGCGCGGGCCCGGGGCGGCGGGGCGCTCGATGACGGGTTCGGTGCTCACGCGTCACCTGCCAGGTCGCTGACGTACGGCGGGGTGCTCCGGTCGTCCCAGCTGTCGACGCGGTAGCGGCCGGACTCGTGGTGGAACCAGTAGACCGAGGAGAACCAGTTGCGCATGTTGAAGACGGCGGACCCCACCGCCTCCGCGACGGACCGTGCCTCTTCCGAAGCGGCCGCGCCGGGCAGCGCGGCGAGATGTCCGTCGAGGAGTTCCCGCAATTCCTTCTCCGCCACCTCGAATTCCGTGACGCAGTTCTCCACGCGTTTCCTCACCTCCGTCACCGCCTCTTCGAGCGACAGACCCTCATGACGTATGAGGCTGATTCCCAGATTGTGCTGGTCGTCGCCGGCGAGTTCTTTCGGGAGTGAGCAGAGGTCGTTGTACCAGGCGGAGAAATCCTGGCAGTGACGGGCCGCCGCCATGAACGGCCCGCTCGTGCGCAGGGATTCGGGAATTTCACGCCCCGCCGTCGGTTCGAGGAGGTCGATCCAGACGGAATGACCGAAGGTGTGACGCCGCAGTTCGATGTAATCGGCCACGCTCGGGGTGACCTTGGTGACGCGGTTCTCGAATTCCTGGTCGTAGGCACCGACGATGGCGTGGAAGTTCCGGGCGAACCGGCGGTTCCAGTCGGCGCTGAGGAAGCCGCCCAGCCGGTGGACGGTCTCGGCGAAGGCCGCCACCAGCGGCTCCGGGTGGGCCAGGTGGTCGCCGGGGGCGTCCAGCGCGGTGTGCAGGTCGGCGCTCAGCCGGTACCAGGAATCGCGCCGCCCGTGGACGGCGTCCCGGTCGTGCTGGTCGTCCCAGACGAAGAACCAGGTGCTGAAGTCGGATATCGCCGAGATGACCTCCCTCGGCGCGCCGACGTAGTAGCCGGCGATGAGGTCGGTGTAGCGGAGCTCGTCCGCATAGCGGGTGACCTTGTCGGCGGGCATCAGACGTTTTTCGAGCAGCCAGGCACGGGACTCCACCTGAAGCTTTGGCCAATACTCATGGCGATGTCGCGGAAACGCTTGTTCGATCACGGGCAACGCCAGCGCCTCGGGCACCGAAGTCGTCTGCGCCCGTGCGGCACTGTGTGGGAAAGCAGGCACGAACAAACCCCTTTCATCCGCTTTCTGCCGGTGCCCCACTCGGCGTGGGGACCGCGCGGTGGTGTGTCCCCCCGCCCTTTCCATTGAGCACTACAACTGACCAATCAGGGAACAGATTTGCTTCATTCGCCACCCCTGGCCGACTCGAAGATCGCCATGAGTGTCCGAAAATTGATCATGGGGCCGCTCCAGCGGCCGGAACAGCACAGCACCCCGCCACGGCACACCACCGCCCCGCCTCCCGTACGGGGAGAGCGGGGCGGGGCGGCGTGCGGCGGGGTGCCGGAGGGGACGCGCCTCAGTCGTTGGGCACCGTCTCGTAGCGCGGGGTGCCCTCGGCCATCTGCCGCAGGGCCTCCTTGCGCTCGCGCTTGGAGAGCCGGTCGATGTAGAGGTACCCGTACAGGTGGTCGGTCTCGTGCTGGAGGCAGCGGGCGAAGTAGCCGGTGCCGCGCACCACGATCGGGTTGCCCTTCTCGTCCTGACCGCGCACCACCGCGTGGTCGGGGCGGGCCAGCTCCGCGTAGGCGGTGGGGACCGACAGGCACCCCTCGTTGGAGTCGTCGAGCACACGGCGCTCGGCCGGCAGCTCGTCGAGGACCGGGTTGCAGACCACGCCGACGTGGCGCACGCCCTCGTCGTCCGGGCAGTCGTAGACGAAGACCTTCTTGTCCACGCCGATCTGGTTGGCGGCCAGGCCCACGCCCTCCGCCGCCCGCTGGCTGGCGAACATGTCGTCCACCAGCTCGGCCAGCTCCGCGTCGAAGACCGTCACGTCCTTCGTCTCGCGATGCAGCACCGGGTTGCCCACCACGGTGATCGGACGCGCGGTGCCCCGGGCGCGGTAGGCCGCCTCACGCTCCTCGGTGTCCTCGGTGTCGATGACGAACCCCTCGTCGTCGACCGGCAGCACACCGCCCGCCACCGCCTGCTGCTCCGTGTCCTGCTGCGCCATGTCCGCTTCCGCGCCTTCCTGGGAACCCGTTGTCCGTGCCCGTACAGCCTACGCGGGGACGGGGGCACCGAGGGCCGCGCGGAGCGGACCGGCGGGCGCCGGGGCGGCCGGAGGCGGATCAGCAGACCTCTTCCAGGTCCCGCCAGGAGCGGCTGTCCGGGCTGTCGGCGACCCAGCCGTCGAGCAGGCCGCGCACCAGGGCGGGCGGAGCGGCGATGCCGCACTCGCGCTCGGGCACCCACAGGTCGCCCTCGCCGCCGGTGTCCCGGTGGCCGAGCGGCCCGGGCTGGCCGGGCTCGCTGTGGTCGTGCGGGTCGACGTGGCGCTCGCCGCCGCCCTCGTCGCTCGGCATCCGGCTCTCCGAGCAGGTCCGGCAGAGCAGCCGTACCGACGACGACCAGTCCTCGGCGGCGAAACCGGCGTCCGCGGCCAGCAGCTCCAGCGCGTCCCTGTCGGCCGGCTCCTGCGCCTCCAGCAGCACCACCCAGGTCGGCACCGGAGAGGGCGCCCACAGCTCGATCTCGTCGAAGACCGGGTACGTGTCCCCCGAGGCGGTGGTCCGTTCGCCGTGCGGGACCCCGTCGTGCAGGATCACCTCGCCCCAGCGGCGCCCCGAGGAGGGCAGCGGGATCGACTGCACCTCGATGCGGGCGGGATCCAGCCGCCGGCCCCAGACCACCTCGGCCTCCCCCTCGGGGGAGATGCGCACGGCGGCGCTGCCCAGCCCCATCCCGGACGGCTCGCCGGAGGCGGCCGCCTCACCGGGGATCTTCAGGCCGTACGCCTGCCAGGCGCGGCGGGCCAGCGGCCAGTCCTGGAGGGCGGTGGCGGCGATACCGACGTTCCACCAGTCGGGGGCGCCGGTGTCCCGGTCCAACAGGGCGACGGCGCGCAGGCCCGCGGTGCGGGCCTGTTCCCAGTCGTGGCGGAACTTGTGGAGCAGGGCGAGGTTGAACCAGGACTCGGAGAGCCAGGGTTCCAGGTCGGCGGCGCGCGTGAGCAGTGCGCCCGCGTCCTCGTAGCGGCCGTCGCCGATCAAGGTGAACGCTCGGTCGGTCGCCTGCCGCCAGGAGGCGGAGGGGCGGTGCCGTCCCTTGCCGAAGATCCTCACGATTCCCGCCTGCCGGTGTCCGGTCCCTTCGGGTCCCTCACCCGGGCGCCGGCGCTGGGCCGGGACGGGCGGGGGGCCTCTTCGCATCCAACCACGGACGGTTGGGGCGTCGCTCATTACCCATGGGTTACCCACTGGTGTGAGGTGCAGACCCTCCTCGGCGGGGTCGCTCTATCGAGTGACTTGCCTGTGGGCCGCCCGGGCTGTACCCGCCCGGTCGCCCTCCGCCGGGGACGGGGGCCCGGGGGCACGCGCGGGGGGCCGTACCGGAGTACGGCCCCCGCTCCCGCGTCAGCCGGTGGTCAGGGGCTGTCCGCCGCTTCCGTGGAGACGATGTCGTGCTGCGGGACGGTCTGGCCCGCACGGATCATGTCCAGCCGGCTGATCACCTTGTCACGCAGGTCCGCGGGGACGTCGTCCTGCCCGCAGCAGCGCTTGACCAGCTTCTTGACGGCCTGCTCCAGCCCGTACTTCTCCAGGCAGGGGGAGCACTCGTCGAAGTGCGTGCGGATCTTGTTGGAGTCACTGTCGGGCATCTCGTGGTCGAGGAACTCGTAGAGATGGTCGAGGACTTCCGAGCAATCCGTCTCGTGCGGCTCTCCGCAGCTCATGAGCCCGCGCCTTTCCGGTCGTTCGGTTCCGCCGCGCTCGCCCCGGAACCGGCGGGGACCAGCCCGCGCTCGCGGGCGTAGTCCTCCAACATGCCGCGCAACTGGCGGCGGCCGCGGTGCAGGCGGGACATCACCGTCCCGATGGGTGTACCCATGATGTCCGCGATCTCCTTGTAGGCAAAGCCCTCTACATCGGCCAGATACACGGCGATGCGGAACTCCTCGGGGATCGCCTGGAGGGCGGACTTCACGTCGGAGTCGGGAAGGTGGTCCAGCGCCTGCGACTCCGCCGAGCGCAGACCGGTCGACATGTGCGACTCGGCTCGCGCGAGCTGCCAGTCCTCGATCTCCTCGGCGGCGCTGCGCTGGGGCTCACGCTGCTTCTTGCGGTACGAGTTGATGAAGGTGTTGGTGAGAATCCGGTAGAGCCACGCCTTGAGGTTGGTGCCCTCACGGAACTGGTGGAAGGACGCGTACGCCTTGGCGTAGGTCTCCTGGACCAGGTCCTCGGCGTCGGCCGGGTTGCGGGTCATCCGCAGGGCCGCCGAGTACATCTGGTCGAGGAAGGCGAGCGCGTCCCGCTCGAACCGCGCGGTCCGCTCCGCCGAGGTCTCCTCGGGCTTCTCCGGCACGTCGTCCTTGCTTCCCGCGTCGGTCCCCGTGACCGGACCCACCTCCTTCAGCGCTGTGGCGGGTCCGCCGTCCGGACCGCCCGAATCGGAGGATAGACCACGCTCCTGGACTTCCCGGCGATCGCGGCCGGAGCCGGTGCGCGCGGGCACGTGCAGCACCGACCACTCCAGGTCGGTGGCGCGCTCGCGGCTCGGGCAGACGGTCGAACCCATGCGGCGGACTTCCTCTCGTGATCAACGCTGTCGCAGGACCTTCGTCCCGCACAACAGCCGTCGCCCGCTCGGCATTCCCGGCGCCGGCCGGCCCCGCCTCAGGCCAGGGGCAGCCGCTCCAGCCACTCCCCCACCGCCTCGGTGATCACGGCGAGCGTCTCCTCCCCGGTGACCGGCGCCTTCCTCGGTACGGCGAAACCGTGGTCGCCGTGGGGCACCTCGGCCAGGTCGTGGCTCCCCGCCGGGAACTCCTCGGGCCGGCCGAACGGATCCCGCCCGCCCTGCACCACGAGGGTCGGCAGGCCGGTCCCGAGCAGCTCCTCGGCGCGGCTGCGCTCCGGGCGCCCCGGCGGGTGCAGCGGAAAGCTGAGCGCCAGTACGCCGCACGCCCCCAGACCGGCGCCCGTACGGCAGGCCACTCGCGCCCCCGCGCTCCGCCCGCCGGCGACGACCGGCAGCCCCTGCGCCGCCAGCTTTGGCCACACCGCCCGCCAGGCCACGTCGAGGGTCTTCGGCGCGGGCGCCACCTTCCGCCCGGCGACCCGCCACGGCTGCTCCACCAGCGCCACACTCACCCCGTGCCCGGGCAGCGCACGGGCCAGCGCCACCAGGTCCCGGGCCTCGATGCCGCCGCCGGCCCCGTGCCCGAGCGCCAGCACGGCCCGTGGACGCCGGGCCCGGAACCAGGTGACGCGGGCGTCCCCGCCGGGCGTGGGGACGGTGACCGCCTCGCCCGAGGGCAGTGGGGCGGAGGTGACGTCGGTCTCAGGCGTCGGTGCGTTCATCCGGCCATCCTGCACCGGCCGGGCGAGGCCGGCTCGCAGCGGACGGCACCGGGCGGGACACCGGGGAGGAGGGCCCGGTGCCGGCGGCCTCCGCTCAGACCGCTCCCGGTCCCGTCACCGCTCGCCCCGGAGCGGCCCGCCGATGGCCACGGCGCCGTTCGGGCCGACCGCCACCCGTTCCCCGCGGCGGCATCGCACGACCCGGTCGCCGAGACCCTCGCGCTCGGTGGCGGCCAGGAAGTCGGCCAGCGGCGAGCGCATCACGCCGTACTCCTCGTAGTGCACGGGCAGGACCTCGGGCAGTTCCAGGGCGCGCATCATCTCCACGCCCTGGCGCGCGTCCATCGTGACCAGCAGGCCGCCGGGCAGCGTCGTTCCGCCGAGGTGGAGCACGGCGAGCTGGACGTCGGGGCAGCGCCGGGCGATCTCGTGCACACCGGGGAACATGACGGTGTCCCCGGTGACGTAGAGGCGTACCTCCGGCTCCGCTCCGGCCGCCCCGAACTCCCAGAGGCTGCCCATGACCGGTGGCAGCAGCCGGTGCGCCAGGGCCGGGCCGTGGCGGCCGGGCAGGGCCGTCACCCGCACCTGGCGGCCTTCGCGGACCAGCGTCTCGGACTGCCAGGTGGGCAGACCGACCGCCCGGGAGAAGCCGTGCAGTCCTTGCAGGCGCCGCGAGGCGTGCGGCGTGGTGAGGATCGGCAGGTCCTTCGCCAGTCCCCGACGTGCCCGCCGGTCCCAGTGGTCGCCGTGCAGGTGGGAGAGGACCACCGCGTCCAGGCCGGGCAGCTCGCTCAGCTCCAGGGCGGGATCGAGCAGCCTGGCGGAGGAGAGCCCGTTGCCCAGGTAGGCCCGCTCCCCCCGGTGCAGGAAGTTCGGGTCGGTGAGGAGCGTCAGGGGCCCGTACTCGATGAGCAGCGTCGCATTCCCGATGAAGGTGATCCGCGCCGGTCCGCGGTCCTGCGGGTGGCCGGTCATACGCTTCGCCTCGCTTCCTCGCACCTCGGCGGCGGGTGTGCCCCGGCCTCAGCCGTCCTCCGCCTCGTCGTCCCTGTCCCCCTCCGCCTGGGAGGGGGTCGTCCGCGCGGGCTGCTCGCGCGCCTCCCGGCCCGGCTCCTCCTCGTCGCGCTCGCCCTCGGCCTGACCGGGAGTGGTGTCACTCATGGAGGTCCCTCCTGGCTCCGGCGCCCGCCGCGCCTCTCCTTCCACCGTGCGCCCGGAACGGCCACGGCGCGAGCGGGCACCGGTGGGGTCCTGCTGAGCGGCCCCGCGCGGCAGCCCCCGGCCACCCGCGCCGCTGCACGGCGCGCACAGCTCGGTGTGCGGCAGGGCCGCCAGCCGCTCCGGGCCGACGGCCGCGCCGCAGGACACGCAGCGCCCGAAGGCGCCCTCGTCGAGACGGCGCAGGGCCGCCTCCGCCCGCTGGACCGCGCTCCGCGCCTCGTCGGCCCGACGCCGCTCCTCCTCGACGGCGGTGCGCCGGGAGCCCGCGTCCCCGACGTCGAGTTCGCAGTCGTCCCCCAGGCGCAGCGCGGCCTCCTCGGCGGCGCCCGCCTGCTTCCGCGCCCGCGCCAGCCGCTCCGTCAAGGCCCGGCGCACAGACTCCCGGCCGCCCCGGGCCGCTCCCTCGCCGTCACCGTCATCGCCACCGGGCTGAACCGGAGGATTCGGCACCACCTCACGCCTCCTGACCTCTGCGAGGGCGCCCCGTTCCCTCCAGGCTACGGACCCCGCCGCCGGCCGGCCCGGCGGAAGCGGGCCTCGGGGGGCTTCACCTCCGGTGCGGTCTCCGCGGTGGTCGCTGCGTGGTCTCGGTGTGCCGGCCGAAGGCCCTCGTGGCGAAGCTGCCTGGGCCTCCGGCCGGGGCGTCGGGAGTATGTGCCGGGCGCCGTGCGCGCCGTGCGGGGGGTGGGACGCCCACCAGGACCTGTCCGGCGGATCCTCGTGGGCCCGCGATGCCCGCGACGCCTGGCACGCACTCTGGCCGCACGCGCGAATCACCCGAGTACGTCCGGTACGAGGGGAGATCCGGGCGCATGGCGAGAGCACGCACCGGACGCCGCGGGCTGTGCCACGAGGATCCGCCGGGCAGGCCCTAGAAGAGGGTGCCCACCTCGGGTCCCTCCAGCTCGGTGACGAGCCCGGGCCCGTTGTTGCGCACGTTGCTCACCGCGGTGGCCACGGGATAGGCCCGCATCAGCCCTTCCGGCGGCGCCGCCAGCAGCTCCCGCAGCTCCGCCACGTCCGTCCGCGACGGGTCGAGCCAGGCGTCCCACCGGTCCGGCGGCAGCATCAACGGCATCCGGGGGTGGATGTCGGCCAGCGCCCGCGGTCCCTCCTCGGGCCCCACGGCGAGCGGTGCCGTCTCCGCCTCGGTGGTGATCACCGAACACGTCACCCACCAGGCGCGCGGGTGGTCCCCGGGCAGGGAGGGGTCGCGCCAGAACTCGTACAGCCCGGCCATCGCGAAGACCGACCCGTCGGCGGGGGTGACGAAGTAGGGCTGCTTGCGGGGCCGCTTCCGCTTCCCCTCCTCCTCCAGCTTCCGCTCCTCGGGGGCGGTCACCCACTCGTAATAGCCGTCGGCGGGCAGGATGCAGCGGCGTGCGGCGAACGCCCGGCGGTAGGCGGGCTTCTCGTGGACGGTCTCGGCCCGCGCGTTGATCATCCGGGCGCCGCCGTCGGGCGACTTGGCCCAGGAGGGGACGAGACCCCAGGTCAGGGTCCGCAACTGCCGTACGGGGCGCGGGTCGTCGCTCCCCTTGACCGGCCGGTCGAGGATCGCGGGAACCTCCTTGGTGGGCGCCACGTTCCAGTCGGGGACGAGGGTCTCGGAGGGCGAGGGGGCCTCCCCCGTCTCCTGGCCGTCCGCCGCCGCCTCGCTCAGCTCGGCCTTCTCGACGCCGAAGATCTCACTGAGGTCCTCAGGGCTCCGGGTGGCCGCGTACCGTCCGCACATACGTGCCAGACTGCCAGGCCCGGCCGTCCGGCCGCCACCACGTGGGGCCCGGCGGACGCGCGCCCCACCGCTGCGAGGAGCCGCCCGAGTATGCAGAGCACCACCACCGCACCCGCCGCCGATCTGTGGGACCGCGTCACCGGGACGCAGACCGCCCCCGAGTTCTGGCTGGTCGTGGCGACCGGCGTGGCGGCCCTCGCCGTGGTCCTGTGGGGCCCGGCCTGGCGCCCGGCGCGGAACGCCGTCACCATCGCCCACGAGGGCGGCCACGGCCTGGTCGCTCTGGTCACCGGCCGCAAGCTGGAGGGGATACGCCTCCACTCGGACACCTCCGGGCTGACCGTGAGCCGGGGCCGGCCGACCGGGCCGGGCATGATCCTCACCACCCTCGCCGGGTACACCGCCCCCTCGCTCCTCGGGCTGGGCGGCGCGTGGCTGCTGGCCGCCGGGCACATCACGGCGCTGCTGTGGGCGGCGACGGCGCTGCTGCTCGCCCTGCTGGTGATGGTCCGCAACGCCTACGGGGTGCTGACCGTGCTGATCACCGGCGGCCTCTTCGTCGCGGTCTCCTGGCTCGCCGATTCCCAGGTGCAGGCGGTCTTCGCCTACGCGGCGGTCTGGTTCCTGCTGCTGGGCGGGGTGCGGCCGGTGTTCGAGCTCCAGTCGAAGCGGCGGCGCGGCGGTGCGCCGGACTCCGACGCCGACCAGCTCGCCCGCCTGACCCACGCCCCGGCGGCGGTCTGGCTCTTCTTCTTCCACGCGGTCGCGCTCTGCTCCCTGATCGGCGGCGGCGGCCGGCTGCTGGGCCGGTCGTGACCGTTCCGGGCCGCCGCCGCCCGTCTCCGTGAGGGGTGGCGGCGCTCCCGTGCGCCGGTCCGGCGACCTCGGCGCACTAAAGTGGCGGTCATGACCCTGAACCCGGTTTCCACTCCCCTCTGGCCTGCCCCGTACGCGACCGGAGCCGTCGAGGCGACGGTCCAGGTACCGGGGTCCAAGTCGGTCACCAACCGAGCCCTGGTCCTGGCGGCGCTCGCGGCCGAGCCGGGGTGGCTGCGCCGCCCGCTGCGCTCGCGCGACACCGTGCTGATGGCGGACGCGCTGCGCACCCTCGGCGTGGGCATCGAGGAGACCGTCTCGTCGGACTCGGCCGCACCGGGCAGCGCCGTGCCGCGCGGCGGGGGCGGCGAGGCGTGGCGGATCATCCCGTCGGGCCTGCGCGGCCCGGCCACCGTCGACGTGGGCAACGCGGGCACGGTGATGCGCTTCCTGCCGCCGCTCGCCACCCTCGCCGACGGCGACATCCGCTTCGACGGCGACCCGCGCTCCTACGAGCGTCCGCTGCACGGCGTGATCGACGCGCTGCGCGCGCTCGGCGCCCGGATCGACGACGACGACCGGGGCAGCCTGCCGCTGACGGTGCACGGCACGGGCTCACTGGACGGCGGCACGGTCGAGATCGACGCCTCCTCGTCCTCCCAGTTCGTCAGCGCCCTGCTGCTGTCGGCGCCCCGTTTCAACCAGGGCGTGGAGGTCCGTCATATCGGCCCCAGGCTGCCCTCGATGCCGCACATCCGGATGACCGTCGACATGCTGCGCCGGGTCGGCGCCCAGGTCGACGAGCCCGAGTCGGGCGGCGAGCCGAACGTCTGGCGGGTCACCCCGGGCGCGCTGCTCGGCCGGGACCTCACCGTCGAGCCGGACCTGTCGAACGCCCAGCCGTTCCTGGCGGCGGCGCTGGTCACCGGTGGCCGCGTGGTGATCCCGGACTGGCCGGCCCGCACCACGCAGCCGGGTGACCGCCTGCGGGAGATCTTCACCACGATGGGTGGTTCCTGCGAACTCACCGAGGCCGGCCTGGTCTTCACCGGCTCGGGCCGCGTCCACGGCATCGACGTGGACCTCGGTGAGGTCGGCGAGCTGACCCCGGGGATCGCGGCCGTCGCTGCGCTGGCCGACGGCGAGTCCGTCCTGCGCGGCGTGGCGCACCTGCGGCTGCACGAGACGGACCGGCTTGCGGCGCTCACCAAGGAGATCAACGAGCTGGGAGGCGACGTCACGGAGACCGCCGACGGCCTGCGCATCCGTCCCCGTCCGCTGCACGGCGGTGTCTTCCGCACCTACGACGACCACCGGATGGCGACCGCCGGCGCGGTCCTGGGACTGGCGGTGAAGGACGTCGAGATCGAGAACGTCGCCACCACCGCGAAGACCCTGCCCGACTTCCCCGACCTGTGGACCGCCATGCTCGACGGGTCCGGCCAGTGACGGCCGGGAGCTGACGATGCGCCGTTACGGAAAGAACCCCGACGAGGACGACATCCGCGTCCGCCCCAGCCGCCGGGGCAGCCGCCCCCGCACCCACACCCGCCCCAAGCACGAGGACGCCGCCGAGGGCACGGTCCTCACCGTGGACCGGGGCCGGATCACCTGCCTGGTCGAGGGCCGTACGGTGACCGCGATGAAGGCCCGCGAGCTGGGCCGCAAGGCGGCGGTGGTGGGCGACCGGGTGGCGGTGGTCGGGGATCTCTCCGGAGAGAAGGACACCCTGGCGCGCATCGTGCGGATCGAGGAGCGCGCCTCGGTGCTGCGCCGCACGGCCGACGACGACGACCCCTACGAGCGCGTCGTCGTCGCCAACGCCGACCGGCTCGCCGTCGTCACGGCGCTGGCCGACCCGGAGCCGAGGCCCCGGATGATCGACCGCTGCCTGGTCGCCGCGTACGACGGCGGTCTGGAGCCGGTGCTGGTGCTGACCAAGTCGGACCTGGCCGACCCCGACTCCCTGCTGGACACCTACCGGGCGCTGGGCGTCCCGTACGTGGTGACCAGCCGCGAGGAGTTGGAGGACGGCTCGGCCGTGGAGCGGGTCCGGGAGCTGCTGGACGGCCATGTGACGGCGTTCGTGGGCCATTCGGGCGTCGGCAAGACGACGCTGGTGAACGCGCTGGTCCCCGAGGAGCAGCGGCGGATCACCGGCCACGTCAACGCGGTGACCGGCCGGGGCCGGCACACCACGGTGTCTGCGCTGGCGCTGCCGCTGGCGGACGCGGCCCCCGGTAGCTGGGTGATCGACACACCGGGCGTGCGGTCGTTCGGGCTGCACCACGTCGACCCCTCGCGGGTCATCCACGCCTTCCCCGACCTGGAGCCGGGGACGGAGGAGTGCCCGCGCGGGTGCAGCCACGACGAGCCGGAGTGCGCGCTCGACCAGTGGGTGGCCGACGGCCGCGCGGACCCGGCCCGCCTCAACTCGCTGCGGCGGCTGCTGGCGACGCGGGAGCGGCGCGAGGGCGACTGACCTCGGGTACGACGGCGGCGCGACGGGCCGCGCCGGGTCGCGGACCGCACCGCACCACGCGGGCATAATCGCCCGAAGCGGTACAAAGCGCGCGGCGGGGTTCCCTGGCGGCCCGTTCTCCGGACGGCCCACGGGTCCCGCCGCGCCGTGCCGCTCGTCGTGGACCGGACGGTGCGCGCGGGATCGTTTCGTCGGACCGGGCCGGGCCGGGGCGTGCCCATGTGCGCCGGACGCGCCCGCGCCGTACCGCCCCGAGGGGAAAGGCACATTCATGGCATGGCTGCTGGTCATCGTCGCGGGGCTGCTGGAGACGGGGTTCGCCGTCTGCCTCAAGCTCTCCCACGGCTTCACCCGGCTGTGGCCGACGATCGCCTTCGCCGCGTTCGCCCTCGGCAGCTTCGGTCTGCTGACGCTCGCCCTGAAGCGTCTGGACGTGGGCCCGGCGTACGCGGTGTGGACCGGCATCGGCGCGGCCGGCACCGCGATCTACGGCATGGTCTTCCTCGGTGACGTCGTCTCGACGCTCAAGATCATCTCGATCACCCTGGTCATCTGCGGCGTCATCGGCCTCCAGCTCTCCGGGTCGGCCCAGTGACACTCCCCCGCCGCCCCGCCGGTGGGACCGCGTCCCCCGACCGCGCCGGTGCCGCCGTCCGGGACAGCGCGGCCGCACTCGCACTCCCGGGGCGGTCCGCGCGGGGCGGTGGCGGCGGAGCGCGCCGGGGCCGGGCGCGGGGGGCGGAGGCGGGCAGCGGGTCGCCCCGGCAGCCGGTCAGCGGAGCGGCGGCCTCGTTCCGGTCGGCGGTGGATCGCACCGGGTCGCGGGTCGGGCGAGGGTGCGTCCGGTCCCGCTGAGGTGGCCGTCGGCGGCCCGCCGCACCAGGGCGCGCGCCGGCCTCTCCTTGCCGCCGACCTGGTTGTGGGCGTCTGCCGGGTGACGCCGGCGGCGGCCGTGGCGTCCCGCTTCCCCACCGTGCGGTCCGGGCGGGGCTCGGCAGGGCCGCACGGGGGCCGGTACGAGCGCTTCCCGACCCCATCCCGTGCGGGAGAGCACGGGGTGGGGTCGGGAAGTGTCAAGGAGGTGTGCGCGTGTGTGGGGGCGCCGCGCCCGCCGGTGACCGGATGGCCCGGCGCGGCGCGAGATCGATACTGTTTCGTCCATGGCCGACTATCACGATGATCTGCGTCTCGCCCATGTGCTTGCGGACGCCGCCGACGCGACCACGATGGAGCGGTTCAAGGCCCTCGACCTGAAGGTCGAGACGAAGCCGGACCTCACCCCGGTCACGGAGGCCGACAAGGCGGCGGAGGAGCTGATCCGCGGTCACCTCGCCCGGGCCAGGCCGCGCGACGCGATCCTCGGCGAGGAGTACGGGGTGGAGGGCACCGGCTCCCGCCGCTGGGTGATCGACCCGATCGACGGCACCAAGAACTACGTGCGCGGGGTGCCGGTCTGGGCGACGCTGATCTCGCTCATGGAGGCCGACCCCCAGGGCGGCGGTTTCCGGCCGGTGGTCGGCCTGGTGTCGGCCCCCGCGCTGGGCCGGCGCTGGTGGGCGGCGAAGGGCGCGGGCGCCTACACCGGGCGGAGCCTCACCTCCGCGAGCCGCCTGAAGGTCTCGGCGGTGGACCGGGTGGAGAACGCCTCGTTCGCCTACTCCTCGCTCTCCGGCTGGGAGGAGCGGGGGCGGCTGGACGGCTTCCTCGACCTGACGCGCACCTGCTGGCGCACCAGGGGCTACGGCGACTTCTGGCCGTACATGATGGTCGCCGAGGGCAGTGTCGACATCTGCGCGGAGCCGGAGCTGTCGCTGTGGGACATGGCGGCCAACGCGGTCATCGTGGAGGAGGCGGGCGGCACCTTCACCTCGCTGGAGGGAGCCCCCGGCCCTTCGGGCGAGAACGCCGCGGCCTCCAACGGCCTGCTCCACGACGAGCTGCTGGGGTACCTGAACCAGCGTTACTGAGCACCCGCGCACAGCACGGCGGGCCGGAACCCCGAGGGGTTCCGGCCCGCCGCCCGCGACAAGCGTCCGTCAGCCGCGCAGGGCCTGGACCGCGGCCTCCAGCCGCTTGCCGAAGTCCTCGTCCGCCTGGCGGAAGTTGTTGATGGCCCGCTCGGCGATGTCGTCGCGCGAGACACCGGCGATGTTCTGCGAGAGGTTCTCGATCAGGCGGGTCTTCTCGTCCTCCGACATCAGCCGGTAGAGGTTCCCGGCCTGCACGAAGTCGTTGTCCTCGGCGTGGCTGGGCGCCTCGGTGTCACCGGTCTCACCGGTGACGGGCAGGGGCTGCCAGAGCGCCCGGCCGGTCTCGGCGGGGCCGCCGAAGCTGTTGGGCTCGTAGTTCTTCGCACCCTTGTGGCGGCCGTCGTAGAGGAAGCCGTCACGGGAGTTGGTGCGCGCCTCGGTGGCGTGCGGACGGTTGACCGGCAGGTGGTCGGCGTTGATGCCGACGCGGTAGCGGTGCGCGTCGCCGTAGGCGAAGAGGCGGCCCTGGAGCATCTTGTCGGGCGAGGGCCCGATGCCCGGCACGAAGTGTGCGGGGCTGAAGATGGACTGCTCGACCTCGGCGAAGATGTTCTCCGGGTTGCGGTTGAGCTCCAGCTTGCCGATCTCGATCGGCGGGTAGTCCTCGTGCGGCCACACCTTGGTGAGGTCGAACGGGTTGAAGCGGTAGGTGGCCGCGTCGGCCGCCGGCATGATCTGCACCTGCACGGTCCAGGACGGGTAGTCACCGCGCTCGATGGCCTCGCGCAGGTCCCGCTGGTGGCTGTCGGGGTCGAGCCCGGAGGTCTCGGCCGCCTCGGAGGTGGTGAGGTTCTTGATGCCCTGGTCGGTCTTGAAGTGGTACTTGACCCAGAAGACCTCGCCGGCCTCGTTGTTCCACTGGTAGGTGTGCGAGCCGTAGCCGTTCATGTGGCGGTACGAGGCGGGGATGCCGCGGTCGCCGAAGAGCCAGGTCACCTGGTGGGTGGATTCGGGGCTGAGTCCCCAGAAGTCCCAGACGTTGTCCGCCTCCTGGGAGCCGGTGTACGGGTCGCGCTTCTGGGTGTGGATGAAGTCCGGGAACTTGATGGCGTCCTTGACGAAGAACACCGGGGTGTTGTTCCCGACGAGGTCGTAGTTGCCGTCCTCGGTGTAGAACTTCAGCGAGAAGCCGCGCGGGTCGCGAACGGCGTCGGCCGCGCCAAGGTTGCCCGCCACCGTGGAGAAGCGCAGGAAGGTCTCGGTCTGCTTGCCGACCTCGGAGAGGAACTTGGCACGCGTCCACTGCGTGACGTCCGCGGTCACCGTGAAGGTGCCGTAGGCGCCGGCGCCGCGGGCGTGCACCACGCGCTCCGGGATGCGCTCGCGGTTGAAGTGGGCGAGCTTCTCCAGCAGCAGCTGGTCCTGGACCAGCACCGGACCTCCGACGCCCGCCGTCTCGCTGTTCTGGTTGTCGGCGACCGGAGCCCCGGCCTCGGTCGTGAGCGGTCCCTGCGTCACGTGCGCCTCCTGCGATGAATCCTGCACAAACCTGTCCCTTGGCGAATGCCGTAACCGATCCTACAATGGACAATGTCTAAGTCAAGTGATCATCCAAGATCACACCAGTTCGGGACTAGCTCCCCTCCCTGTTAGGCTGACTCCATGAGTGACCTGCTGGAACGACTTCGCGGACGCGGCTGGCGGATGACCGCCCAGCGGCGCGTCGTGGCCGAGGTCCTCGACGGGGACCACGTGCACCTGACCGCTGACGAGGTGCACGCGAAAGCCGCCGCGAAGCTGCCGGAGATCTCCCGCGCGACGGTCTACAACACGCTCGGCGAGATGGTGACACTCGGCGAGGTCATCGAGGTGGCCACGGACGGCCGCGCCAAGCGGTACGACCCGAACGCGCACCGCCCCCACCACCACCTGGTCTGCGCCCGGTGCGGCGCCATCCGGGACGTGCACCCCACGGGAAACCCGCTGGCGGACCTGCCCGACCAGGAGCGCTTCGGCTTCACCGTCTCCGAGGTCGAGGTCACCTACCGGGGCGTCTGCCCCCACTGCGCCGCCGCCTGAGCCCACCCGCTCCCCCCTTCCGGGCCCCGGACGCGCCCCCAGGCCGCCGGGATCCCGCCGTCCCGTGATCTCTCCCTGTCCACCGGACGACCCCGCCAACCCCGAACACGACGAAGGCCCGGATTCTCCAGAAGAGAATCCGGGCCTTCGCCCTTCAGTAGCGGGGACAGGATTTGAACCTGCGACCTCTGGGTTATGAGCCCAGCGAGCTACCGAGCTGCTCCACCCCGCGTCGACTCGATCCACCTTACGCGCCCCCACCCACCAGCGCAAACCGCCCCCTGCGGCCACTCTCCGGCCCGTCGCCCCTCCGGCCCCGGCCGTCCCCCCACGCGGCACGCGCTTGCGGCCACCCCTCAAGCCCGGCCGACGCCCGAGGCCACCGGCGACCCGTGCCCGCGAGCGGCGAGCACCCCGCCACAACCGGCCCGGCCGGCGCCTGAGGCCAATCAGTGACCGTGCCCCCGGCCGACGCACGCCACCCGGGCCGGGCCGCGGCCCGGCCCGGCCCCCCGGCCGTCAGGCCGTGAGCTCCTGCTGAAGCTGATCCCGCAGCCGCCCCGCACGGGCGGCCACCTCCTCGGGCCCCAGCTCCACGGCCCGCCCACACCACCGGTCGGACTCGGCCAGCTCCCCGCGACGGGCGTGCAGCAGCGCCAGCCGGAGCGCGGCCCGCCCGTGCCCGGCGTCGGCGGCCTGCGTCCACCAGACGGCGGCCTCGGGCTCGCTCCCTTCGCGGGCCAGCAGCAGCCCGAGGTTGAAGGCGCCGTTCCGGCTGCCGGCCTCGGCCGCCGTGCGGTACCACCGCGCGGCCTCGACCACGTCACCGCGCGCAGCGGCGATCATCCCGATACGGACCTGCGCGCGCCGGTGCCCCAGGTGCGCGGCACGCTCGTACCACTCCTCGCTCTCGGTCCGCTCCAGGGCGGGCATCCCGAGGGCGGGCTGCTCCCCGTGCGGGGCACGGGCGTCGAGGAGGGAGGCGAGGTAGTAGGCGCCGTCGGCGCTGCCGCCGCCCGCCGCGCACCGCAGGTGGCGCTCGGCACCGCGCTCGTCGCCGTCGCGGAGCAGGGCGATCCCGGCCTGGAAGGCCGCCTCGGTGTGCCCGGCCGCGGCGGCCCTCTCGTACCACCGCTGGGCGCCGCGCTGGTCGCCGCGCCCGGCGTGCAGGATGCCGAGGTTGAACGCGGCATCGACGCTGCCGAGTTCGGCGGCCTTGGAGAACCAGGGCTCGGCGCCGTCCGCGTCGTTCTCCTGGAGGAGGAGGACGGCGAGGGCGTTGGCGGCCTCGCGGTGGCCCGCGTAGGCGGCCCGGCGGTACCACTGGTCGGCCTGGGCGGTGCGGTTCTGCGCGGCGCAGAGCAGGCCGAGGTTGTAGGCGCCGTTGACGTCACCGGCGTCCAGGGCCGCGCGGTACCAGCGCTCGGCGGTCTGGGTCTCGCCCCGCTCGGCGTGGAGCGCGCCGAGGGCGTTGGCGGCGTTGCCGTCCCCCTCCTTGGCGGCCTTGAGCCACCACAGGGCGGCGTTCTCCTCGTCCCCGGCGTCCCGCAGCAGGAAGCCGAGCGCGCAGGCCGCCTCCGGCTCGCCCTCCTTGGCGGAGGTGAGGTACCAGCGGCCGGCCTCCTTCAGCTTGCCGCGGCCCTCCAGGATGGTGCCGAGCCGGAGCGCGGCGCGCCGATGCCCGCGGGCTGCGGCCTGGCGGTACCACTGTTCGGCCTCGTGCGCGGCGTCCTCGCTGGTGGCGCCGCGTTCGTCGAGGATGCGGGCGAGCCGATGCGCGGCCTCGCGGTGGCCCCGCTCGGCGGCGGCCCGCATCCACCGCTCGGCGCCCTCCTCGCGGCGGTGCTCCAGCAGGTCGGCGAGGGCGTAGGCGCCGAGGGCGTGGCCCTGCTCGGCGGACTGGCGCAGCCAGTACTCGGCGGCGGGCTCGTCGCCACGCTCGCGGTGGTGGCGGCCGAGGGCGTGGGCGGCGGCGGGCGACCCGGCGACGGCGGCCACCTTCCACCACCCGGCGGCCTCTTCGGCGTAGCCCCGCTGGTGGAGGAGGACGCCGAGGTTGTTGGCGGCGGCGCGGTCACCCTCGGCGGTGGCGGCGCGCAGCAGCGGTTCGGCGCCGTCGAGATCGCCCCGGCGCAGCAGTTCGGCGCCGATCACGCTCATCGAGGCGGTATCACCCGCGCCCGTCACGCCGAGTCGGCGCACCTCGTCCTCGGCCGTACCGGTGTCGGTGTCCTCCCGGTCGGCCGGCTCCACAAACCGGGCCATGTTCAACAGAGTCGCCTTGTCCCCCATAACGTCCATCGTTGCACCATCCGCAACCTTCGTACATCGGGAATCCCGCCGCCCGAAGGTCACTTCGGCGTTTTGTCGACATGCCCACAGGGAGACAAGTCAAACACATCTCGACCCCGCGGCGTCACCGTCCGCCTACCCTGCCAACGCCCTTTGACGTCGGGCGCCTTCACACCTTTCGTACAGTGACGCAGGGCACACCGGGAGCCGGTGGCGTGTCATGGCTGTGGAGAGTTGGGGGAGAAGCCTCCGCAGCCGTGCCACGGTGGCACGGTTTGCACACCTTCGAGGGACCCCGGACATGACGAAGGCCCGGATTCCGATGAGGAATCCGGGCCTTCGCCCTGTAGTAGCGGGGACAGGATTTGAACCTGCGACCTCTGGGTTATGAGCCCAGCGAGCTACCGAGCTGCTCCACCCCGCGCCGTTGTGCGACAACCGTACCACGGCGCGGGGTGGGCCCGGTCAGCTCCGGTCGGCCGCCTGTTCCGCCGGCTTCTTGCCGCCGTCCTTCTCGTCCTTCTCGTCCTTGGCCGCGTCCTCGGAACCGGCGGAGCCGCCGGGGTCCTTGTCGGCGTTCTTGCCGGCACCCGCCTCGGCGTCGGCCTTCTCCATGGCTTCGAGCGCCTTCTCCAGCTCGGCCTGGGCCTTGCCGTACGCCTCCCAGTCGCCTTCCTTCAGCGCGGCCTGCCCGTCGTCGAACGCCTTCTGGGCGTCCTTCAGGGCCTCCTCCACCGCGTTGCCGCCGGTCGGCGGCTCGGTCGGCTTCTCGGGCTGCTCGCCCGGCGGCTGCTCGCCCTCGGCTCCGAAGATCTTGTCCAGCGCCTCGCCGAGGGTGTCCTCGAAGGCGGTGGCGCCACCGTAGGTGACCAGGACCTTGCGGAGCAGCGGGTACTTGAGGCCGCCGCCTCGGACGTAGACCGGCTCGACGTAGAGCAGACCGCCGTCGAGGGGCACCGTCAGCAGGTTTCCGTACTCGACCTCGGAGTCGCCGCCGCGCAGCAGGCGGATGGACTCGGCGATGTCCTGTTCGGAGTTGAACTGGCTCTGCACCTGCTTGGGGCCGCTGACCGTGGTGCTGGCCGGGAGTTTCAGGACTCTGATCTTCCCGTAGTCGTCCGCGTCCGCCTCCGCGTTGACCGCCATGAAGGCGCTCAGGTTGTCGCGGTTGTTGGGCGTGAACGTCGTGGTCAGCGAGAACGCCTGCTGCTCCTGGTCCGGCATCCGCATGCTGAGGTAGTAGGCGGGGACCGATTCGCCCGACTTGTTGGTCGGGTCGTCCGGAACCTGCCAGACCTGGCTGCCGGAGAGGAAGGTGTTGGCGTTGTCCACGTGGTAGCGGGTGAGCAGCTCACGCTGGACCTTGAAGAGGTCCTGCGGGTACCGCAGGTGGTCCATCAGCTCCTCGGAGATGTCGCTCCGCGGCTCGACCGTGCCGGGGAAGGACTTCATCCAGGTCTTGAGGACCGGGTCCTTGGTGTCCCACTCGTAGAGCTTCACCGTGCCGTCGTAGGCGTCGACGGTGGCCTTGACGGAGTTGCGGATGTAGTTGACCTGGTTCTCCTGGGCCACCACCGCCCGCTGCTGGTTCTCCGCGGTCAGCGAGTCCGCCGTGGTGTCGCCGAGGGTGGTGCGCGAGGAGTACGGGTAGCCGTTGCTCGTCGTGTACGCGTCGACGATCCACTGGATCTTGCCGTCGACCACGGCCGGGTAGGCGTCGCCGTCGATGGTCAGCCAGGGGGCGACCGCCTCGACGCGGTCCTTCGGGGTGCGGTTGTACAGGACCTGCGAGCCCTCACCGATCGCTCCCGAGTAGAGGATCTGCGGCTCGCCGAAGGCGACGGCGTAGGCGGCGCGGTTCACCGGGTTGGAGAGGTCGACCCCGCCCTTGCCGGAGAAGCTCGTCGTCTTCTCACCGTCGTCGTCGGAGTAGTCGATCTCCTTCTGGGGACCGCCGACGATCGAGTACTGCTCGGTGCGCTCGCCGTAGTAGATCCGCTGCTCGTACTTGTTCTTCACCAGGTCGCCCTTGGAGGGCAGGTCCGATTCGGTGAAGACCGGGCGGCCCTCGCCGTCGGCCGTGGTGCCCTCGGCGGCGACCACGCCGAACCCGTGGGTGTAGCGGAAGTGGTCGTTGATCCAGTTGTTCTTCGGGATGCCGTTGAGATTCAGCTCCCGCAGGCCGATGACGGTGTCCTTGGTGTTGCCGTCGGCGTCCTTGTAGCGGTCCACG
The DNA here is from genome assembly GCF_011170125.1 of Streptomyces diastaticus subsp. diastaticus. Classification (NCBI taxonomy): domain Bacteria; kingdom Bacillati; phylum Actinomycetota; class Actinomycetes; order Kitasatosporales; family Streptomycetaceae; genus Streptomyces; species Streptomyces diastaticus. The sequence continues at coordinate 2,122,659 of NZ_BLLN01000005.1, forward strand.
TCCAGGTTCTGCGGGAAGGCGTAGTAGCCCTTCATCTGCTGAAGCTGCTGGAAGGTGGGCGAGACGATGTTCGGGTCGAGGAGGCGGATGCTGGCCGCCTTGGCGACCTCGCCGCGCAGCTCGGTGCGGTCCTCCGTCTCGGCCTTGCCCGAGTACTCGGTGACCTGCGCGTCGTCGATCCCGTAGGCCTTCTTGGTGGCCTTGAGGTTCTGCTCGACGTAGGGGGCTTCCTTGGCCTGCTCGTTCGGGTCGACCTGGAACTTCTGGACGATGGCCGGGTAGAGACCGCCGATGAGGATGGCGGAGAGGACCATGAGGCCGAAGCCGATCACCGGCAACTGCCAGGTGCGGCGCCACAGCGTCGCGAAGAACAGCAGGGCGCAGATCACGGCGATGCAGAAGAGGATCGTCTTCGCCGGGAGGTAGGCGTTGGCGTCGACGTACCTGAGGCCGGTCCAGTTGCCCGCGGCCTTGAAGTCACTGGACTTCACCGCGAGGCCGTACCGGTCCAGCCAGTAGGCGACCGCCTTGAGGGCGACGAAGAGGCCGAGCAGCACCGAGAGGTGGCCGGTGGCCGCACCGGTGGCGCGGGCACCGGGGCTGGTGACGCGCAGTCCGCCGTAGAGGTAGTGGACCAGGGCGGCGGCGATCAGCGAGAGCACCACCGCGGCGAAGCCGAAGCCCAGCAGGAAGCGGTACCACGGCAGGTCGAAGGCGTAGAACGAGACGTCCTTGCCGAACTGCGGGTCCTTCTCACCGAAGGAGACGCCGTTGATCCACAGCAGCCAGGTCCGCCACTGCCCGGCCGCCGAGGCGCCGGAGATGAGTCCGATCACGGCGGTGACGCCGACGAGCATCCACTTCTTGTACGGCGCGATGCTCATCCGGTAGCGGTCGAGGCTCTGCTGCTCCAGCGACATGGCGCTGAGCGGTGGGCGCAGCCGGTGTGCCAGCCAGACGTTCACCCCCACCGCGAGCGCCATCAGGAGTCCGAAGACGAAGAACAGGCCGATCTTGGTCCACAGCGTGGTGGTGAAGACGGAGGAGAAGTCGACCGCCCGGTACCAGAGCCAGTCCGTCCAGAATCCGGCGAACATGACGAAGAGCATGGCCAGTACGGCCAGCACGCCCAACGTCATGAGCAGGGTCCTGGAGCGCCGGGACGGTCGGCCGACTCTGATCCGCGGCCCCGTGGGGCCTCCGCCGCGGTCCGGCATCTGGAAAGCCAAGGTGCGCACCTCAGAAATTCGCGGGTGGTTGTTTCACGTCGTTTTGTCGCGTTGTCGATCGCTTTTGTCGATCGGTTCGGGCCCCGCGATCCTAGGGCCCACTGATGCAACTTACGGAAGCTTTACTCAGTTCCCGATTCCGGGGGTCCAGGAGGCAGGATGTTGCGCATGTCCAATCTCTCCCCCTCCGGCCCTCCGATGGCCGGCTCTCCCCTCACCCGCGCCGTGCTGGAGATCGACGAGTACGTCGCCGGTCTCGGCTGGGACCGTCCCGCCCTGCTCTTCGCCCTGGTCGACACCGGACGCCTGCGTTCCGAGGAGCCCGGTCTCGCCGACCGCCTCGGTATCGGCGAGGACGTGCCCGACGCCGCTCCTCTGACCCCGGTCGAACAGGAGGAGATCCCGGCCGGGAAGCCGCTGGACGAGTTCCTCGCCACCATCGCCTGGCCGGACGCGGTGGCCGGCTGCGCCATCGCCGTGGAGCGGCTGATGCTGCCGCCGTCGGCCGAGGCCCAGGTCCCCGACGGGCTCGGCGACGCCGCGCTGGCGAAGTGGGTCGCCGCCCACCCGGACCGCCAGGAGGTCCGGATGACGGTCGGCGTGCTCCGCGACGGCACCCGCGACTCCGCGCTGCGGCTGCGGGAGAAGGACGCCTCGACCGAGGTGCTGACCGGCGCGGACCTGGTCCCGGGACTGGCCGAGGCGCTGGCGGCGACCTTCGAGGAGTAGCCCGCCGGACGTACTCGGGGGCCCGTCCGCGCCGGTGCGCGGGCGGGCCCCCGGGGTGGGCGCGACGGTTTCTCGCGGTCCGCGACGCGTCAGCCCGTCGTGCAGGCGGGCAGCGCGCCGGTGCGGTCCTCGCGGATCTTCTTCAGGGAGTCGAGCGCGTCGTCGATGGTGTCGACCTTGACGAGGGTGAGGCCGTCGGGGATGTCCCGGGCGGCGGTGGCGCAGTTGTCGGCCGGGGTGAGGAAGAACCGCGCGCCTTTGGCGCGGGCCCCGACGGTCTTCATGCTGATACCGCCGATGGGGCCGACCGTCCCCTCCTCGTCGATGGTGCCGGTGCCGGCGATGAACTTGCCGCCGGTCAGGTCGTCGGGGCTGAGCTTGTCGACGATGCCGAGGGCGAACATCAGCCCCGCGCTCGGGCCGCCGACGTCGGCCAGCTTGATGTCGACGGTGAACGGGAAGGTGTGGTCGGTGCCGGCCTGGATGCCGACGATGGCCCGCTCGGCCTCGGCGCCGCTCTTGCCGGCGCGTGCGGTGGTGACGGTGACCCGCTCGGTGGAGGCGGGCTCCTCGCCGGCCTTCTCGGCGGCGGCCGCGTCGGCGGCGGGGACGATGGTGAAGACGACCGGCTCGCCCGGCTCGTGCTTGGTCACCAGTTTCGCGACGTCGCCGGGCTTGCGGACCGGGGAGCCGTCCACGCTCTTGATGACGTCCCCGGCGTGCAGCTTGCCCTCGGCCGGGTTGCCCTTGACGACGGTGGCGACGACGACCCGGGTGGAGACCGGGATGTCCAGCTCGCGCAGGGCGGCGACCTTGGCGCTCTCCTGCGACTGGGAGAACTCCTCGGCGTTCTCCTGCGTGGACTGCTCCTCGGTCTTGCCGTCGGGGTAGAGCGTCTCGTGCGGCACCACCACGTTGTCGTGGGCGAGCCAGCCGGCGACGGCCTGGAAGAGGTTCATCCGGTAGTCGGGGCTGGTGACCCGGACCGTGGTCATGTTGAGGTGGCCGTCGGTCGGATAGGTCTTGTGGCCCTTGATGTCGAGGACGGGCTCCCCGTCGTGGTCGCCGAGGGTGTTGACGGTCGGCCCGGGCGTCATCTCCGCGTACGGCACCTTGATGAGCACTCCCGCGCAGAGCAGCGCGATCAGCAGCAAGGTGGACGTCAGCATCGTCGCGGTACGGCGTGGCATGGCACGACAGTACGGGACCAGGCTGTCAGCGCACCGCCGGGGCCGGTCCGTCCGAGGGCTGCGGCTCCTGCTTCGGGGCGTCCGCCGCCGTCGCTTCGGCGGGCAGGCCGGAGTCCGCCTCGGCCGTCTCGCCGTGCGCCTTCTCCATGGCGGCGCGGAACCGCGCGTAGCCCGCCAGCTCGGGTCCGTCGTTCCTGCCCGGGTTGCGGGCCGCCCAGCTCCCCCAGAGGGCCGCGCCTATCGCGGCCATGAACGGAATGAGCAGCCAGGCGAGCGCCGCCATGCGTACCTCCACGGAGCCGTGTCGAACTGGCCGATCAGCAGATGAAAGGTCTGCACGCCCAACGCTCGGCCTCCGGACAAAGTTCCGCAACCGGAACGATTCTGCCCAGGGATGGCGGGCCCACCGCCGGCCGCGTGGACACGGCAGCGACCCGCTCACCGCGCGTTGCGGCGAACGGGTCAGCCGGGCGTCCCGCAGGACCCGCCCGCGACTCAGCAGGCGCCGACCCACTCCTCGGTGCCGTCGCCGAAGGTCTGGTGCTTCCAGAGCGGCACCTCGTGCTTGAGGTCGTCGATGAGCATCCGGCAGGCGGCGAACGCCTCGGCGCGGTGCGGGCAGGAGACGGCGGCGATCACCGCGATCTCGCCGACCTTGAGGTCGCCGGTGCGGTGGACGGCGGCGAGCGCCCGCACCGGGTGGGCGGCGACGACCCGCTCGGCGACGCGGCGCAGCTCCGCCTCGGCCGTGGGGTGGGCGGAGTAGCCGAGCCGGGCCACCTCGGCGCCGCCGTCGTGGTTGCGCACGGTGCCGACGAAGAGGGCGGTGCCGCCCGCCGCGTCCTCGCCGACCGCCTTGAACACCTCGTCCAGCGAGAGCGGGGTGTCGCGCACGGCCAGCAACGCGATCGGGTCGGCGGCGGCCCGCTCCCCCGGGTGGTCCGCACGCTCCGGGTGCTCGGGCTGGGGGGACGCCTGGGTGGATGCCATACCGCCATCGTGCCCCACCGGGCGCCCCACGGGGAACAGTGGTTCCCACCGGCCGGGGGCGTGCCGTGCTGGAGTGTCCTCCAAGCCGGTCGCCCCCGGCGCGCTCAGATCCGGCGCCGCGCCTTCCGGGCCCGGCGCACGATGGCGGCCGTGCCGAGCAGGGCGACGGTGGCTCCGGCGGCTCCCGCGGCGGTGGCGTCCTTGCGGCCCAGGCGCCGCCCGGCGACGGTGTGGCGTCCGGCGACCTCCGCCAGCAGTTCCCCGAGGACCTCCTCGTTGGTCCACCGCGGCCGCCATCCTGCGTGGTGCAGCCTGCTGCCGCTGACCACCCAGGGGTACATCGTGTACGCCAGGTCACCGGCGGGGGACGGGGTGAGGCCGATCCGGTGGAGGCGCGCGGCGGCGCCCAGCGCCACGGCGGAGGGCAGCTCCATGCGGCGGATGCCGCTCAGCTCCTCGACCTCCTCCTGCTCCAGCCAGCCGTCGCACCCGACGGCGAGGTCGCCCTCGACCCGCTCCAGCACCGCGTACTCCAGGGCTGCGCACAGGTCCTCGATGTGGCAGAACTGCCAGGCGGGCCGCGAGTCGGCGACGACCAGCAGCCGGGGCGACTCGAAGTACCTGGTCAGCGCGGTGTCGGTGCCGCCGCCGACCAGCACGGCGGGGCGCACCACGGTGACGTTGAGTCCGGGGTGGGTGCGTGGGGCGCGTCTGGCGAGCCGCTCGATCTCCAGGAGGTCGCCGACGCCGGTCGCCTCGGCGGTGGCGCGCAGTTCGGCGTCCTCCGAGAGCGGCAGGTCGTTGTCGGGGAGCGCGCCGTAGACCATGGCCGAGGTGCAGAGCACCACGCGGTGCACACCGGCGGCCGGGGCGGCGGTCAGCACGGTCTGGGTGCCGCGGACGTTGAAGGCCGTCCGGGCGGCCGGGTCGGACTCCAGGTCGAGGTCGAGGGCGAGGTGGACGACGACGTCGACGCCGCGCAGCTTCTCGGCGAGCGCCGGGTCCCGTACGTCGAGGATCTGCCACTCGGCGCCTTCGCACTCCCCGCGCCGCTCGTCGATCGCGATGACCCGCTTGATCTCCTCGGAGGCGGCGAGCCGCTCGGTCAGCAGGGCGCCGACGCCGTCGGCGGCGCCGGTGACCGCGACCACGGGGCCGCGGACGGGACGGGCTGCCCGCTCCGTAGCGGGTTCGGGCGTGTCGGAGCTCCCGAAGGCCCCTTCGGGCGGGTTCCGGCTCTCGGAGAGGGGGTCGGTGGGGCCGGACGTTTCGGTCACATGCGTGCGGTCCGCATCGGCCGCGCTCGGTTCGGACGAGAGGTCGGCCGGGTTTCGCGCTGCGCGAACCTGCGGATCTGGGGAACTCACCAGGTGTCTCCAGCGGTTGTCTTCAGTACGTACCCGAAAGACACGTACGTACCAGGTGGCGTCCATCCTGCCGCAGCCCGCGCCCCGGCGGAGCACCGCGCCCCGACGGGCTCCCGGTGTCTACGCTGGGAAGTGATGTCGGGCAAGCCGCCGCCGGACGCGCACCGGTGGCCCTACCAGCCGAGGATTCCCGTGAGTGACACCCCATTCGGATTCGGCCTTCCGCCGGAGGAGCCGGACGACGGCGACGAGGGCAAGAAGAAGGACCCCCAGGGCGGTGGCGCCGGCCAGGGCCCGACCAACCCGCTCGGATTCGGCATGCCCGGTATGCCGGGCATCGGCCCGGGCGCCGGCGACAACCCGTTCGCCGCGATGTTCGGTTCGCTGAACCCGGCGGACCTGGGCGCCGCCTTCCAGCAGCTCGGCCAGATGCTCTCGTACGAGGGCGGCCCGGTGAACTGGGACATGGCCAAGCAGATCGCCCGCCAGACGGTGGCCCAGGGCACCGCCGACGGCAGCAAGGACGCGAGCGTCGGCGCGGCCGAGCGGCACGCCGTCGACGAGGCGGTGCGCCTGGCCGACCACTGGCTCGACGGCGTGACCGCGCTGCCCTCCGGGGCCGGCACCTCGGTGGCGTGGAGCCGCGCGGAGTGGGTCGAGGCGACGCTGCCGGTCTGGCAGGAGCTGGTCGACCCGGTCGCGGAGCGGGTCGGCGCCGCCATGGGCGACGTGCTGCCCGAGGAGATGAAGGCCATGGCGGGCCCGCTGCTCGGCATGATGCGCTCCATGGGCGGCGCCATGTTCGGCACGCAGATGGGCCAGGCCGTCGGCACCCTCGCCGGTGAGGTCGTCGGTTCCACGGACGTGGGGCTGCCGCTCGGCCCGGCCGGCAAGGCGGCCCTGCTGCCGCTGAACATCGAGGCCCTCGGCAAGGACCTCGGCATCCCGCTGGAGGAGGTCCGCCTCTACCTGGCTCTGCGGGAGGCCGCCCACCAGCGGCTCTTCGCCCACGTGCCGTGGCTGCGCTCGCACCTCTTCGGCGCCGTCGAGGGGTACGCCCGCGGCATCGACGTGGACACCGCCAAGCTGGAGGACGCGGTCAGCCAGCTCGACCCGTCCAACCCGGAGCAGCTCCAGGAAGCCCTTCAGCAGGGCATGTTCCAGCCGGAGGACACCCCGCAGCAGAAGGCCGCGCTGGCCCGTCTGGAGACGGCCCTGGCGCTGGTCGAGGGCTGGGTCGACGCCGTGGTCCACGAGGCCGCCAAGCCGCGCCTGGCCTCGGCCGACGCGCTGCGCGAGACGCTGCGCCGCCGCCGCGCCTCCGGCGGTCCGGCGGAGCAGACCTTCGCCACGCTGATCGGCCTGGAGCTGCGCCCCCGCCGCCTGCGGGACGCCTCCCGGCTGTGGGCCTCGCTGGCGGACGCCCGGGGCTCCGACGGGCGGGACGCCCTCTGGGAGCACCCGGACATGCTGCCGACCGCGCAGGACCTGGACGACCCGGACGGCTTCGTCCACCGTGAGCACGCGGACTTCTCCGAGCTGGACAAACTGCTCGGCGAGGCCGCGGGCGGCCCGTCCCTCTCCAAGGACCAGTCCGGTGAGCAGGGCGACTCCCGGGAGCGGGACAAGGGCGCCGCCGAGGACCGTGACGGCGACGGCGAGGACCGGGAAGGCGGCGAGGGTCCCCGGTGACCCTCCACGACGACGCGGTCCTCGTCCTCAAGGGGTACGAGGCCCAGCCGGAGCTGTGCCGGCAGTACCTGGACCACCTGGCGGCCCACCCCGACGGTGTGTACAAGCCGTGCGTCGCCGGGCATCTCACCGCCAGCGCGCTGGTGCTCGACCCGTCCCGCGGGCAGGTCCTGCTCACCCTCCACCGCAAGCTGAACATGTGGCTCCAGATGGGCGGCCACTGCGAGGCCGAGGACATCTCGGTGGCCCGGGCCGCGCTGCGCGAGGCGACCGAGGAGTCGGGCATCCCGGGCCTGGAGCTGCTTCCGGGCGGGCCGGTCCGCCTCGACCGGCATCGCATCCCCGCTCCGTGCCACTGGCACCTGGACGTCCAGTACGCCGCCGTCGCCCCGCCGGGCGCGGACGCGGCGATCAGCGACGAGTCCCTGGACCTGCGCTGGTTCGGCTATGACGAGGTGGCGGGGGTGGCCGACGCCTCGGTCGTCCGGCTGCTGGCAGCCGCCCGGGACCGGCTGGCCGCGGCCGGCTGACCCGGCGGGGGCGGCGCGGCCCGGGAGGAGCGTGCGGTAGCGGGCCCTGGCCGCGTGCCGCACGCTCCTCCCGGGCCGCCTGCCGTACGGTCTCGGCGGTCGGGCGCGGCCGGAGCCGCCCGGCCCACCCCTCGCACAGCCCCGGGCCGCGGGTGCCGTCAGCTCCAGACGTTGCCCTGGTTCATCCCGCGGGCGCCCTGCTGGCCCATGCCGAACTGCCCGGCGAGTCCGCCGGTGGCGGCGTTCTGCGGGGGCAGCAGTTCGCTGGGCTGGACCAGGGCGAAGCCGGAGCCGAGGAAGCTCAGCTCCCAGCCCTCCCCGGTGCTGCCGCGCCGCCGCCAGACGCCGGAGGAGTGGGTCTGGGCCTGCATCTGCACCCGCAGCGAGGTCGACCAGGCGACGATGGCGTCCGCGTCCGCGCTGACGTACTTCTCCGGGGTCACCTGGAGCATCAGCGGCGGGCCGGAGGTCATCAGGGCGATCTTGCCGCGGCCGGTGATGTTGAGCTGGTACTTGCCCGAGCCGGAGATGCCGAACTGGCTGTCCACGGCGAGGACCTCGGCGTGCAGCGAGGAGTCCATGGCGAGGACGTAGGAGCTGTCGACGGTCAGTCCGTCCTGCTCGACGTCGAGGATGTGGACGTACTGGGCGAGGTTGGCGAAGTAGACGCTGCCCTGGCCGGAGCAGCGCATGAGGTCGAGTCCCTCGCCGGTCCAGGCTCGGGCCTGCTGCTGGAGCGACTGGTACTCGCCGTCGAACTCGACGAGGCCCTGGTAGGCGACCATGGCGCCCTTGCGGGCGAGGATGTCGTCGTGGCCGGTGAGGGTGACCCTCAGCATCTGCGCGTTCTGCAGGGCGTAGCGGTCCTGGGACTGCTGCTCGGTGAAGGCGAAAAGCGGACTCTGCATGGTGGTGGCTCCCCCTCAGCCCCGGACCCGGAGGCGGTCGGTGCTGTCCTCGCTGGGCTGGACGACGACGATCCCCTCGCCGGAGAACGCCATCTGGTACGCCTCGCCGCTGCCGCGGCCGATCATGGAGGACGCCTTGAAGCTGCGTTTCCCCTTGACCTTGAGCTGCGGTGACCAGGCGATGAGTGCGTCCGGGTCGACGTAGGTCTCGTCGTCGCCGCGACCGCAGTCGACGACGATGGGCGTACCGCGGGAGGTCAGCGCGACCCAGCCCTGGCCGCCGACGCGGACGTTCCACAGTCCCTGGCCGGCGAACTTGGCGAGCCCCTTGACCCGCTCCACGCCCCAGTCGAGCTGGGCGTCGAAGGCGAGGAGGTTGGTGCCGTTGACCGAGAGGGAGTCGCCGCCGAGGTCGATGGCGACGACGTCCGCGCCGTAGTCCGCGAGGTAGAGGAGTCCGTCGCCGGTGCACTTCATCAGCGGTGTGCCCTCGCCGGTGATCCACTGTCCGGCGATCTGGCGGACGGCCGGCGGGTTCGGTTCGTACTGGACGAAGCCTTCGTAGGCGACCATGGAGCCGGTGCGGGCATACAGGTCGTAGCCGCTCTGCATGGCGACCTTCACCATGCTGTGGCCGTGGTTCTCCATCCGGGCCGCGACGGGCGTCGGGGCGAAGCCCGCGAGCTGCTGGTTCATGGCTTGCTCCCTCAGATCTCGTAGGGCTGGACGACGACGAAGTTGCCGGGGGCGCCCCGGAACTGGAGGTTCACACCCTCGCCGCTGTGCCCCGGGTAGGCGTTGCGCCTGATCCTGACCTGGGAGGAGACGATGACCTGGGCGGCGGCGGACCAGGCGACGATCGCGTTGCTGTCGGCGAAGGTGGTGGGGGTGACGGGGAGGACCACGGGGGTGCCGCGGGTCTTCACGACGACCGTGCCGGTGCCCTGGAACTGCATGGTGAACAGGGCACCGCCGGGGATGCCGTGGCCGTCGATCCGCCGGACCTCGTAGGCGAGGGACTCGTCGAAGGCGAGGACGCTCTCCGCGCTGACGCAGATCGCGTCGCCCTGGAGTTCGACGGGGTGGAGGTTGGCCTCGTTCTCCGCGAGGAAGACCTGGCCGCCGCCGGTGCAGCGCATGAGCGACAGCTCCTGGCCGGTGGCGTTCCCGGTGATGCGTCCGGCGAAGCCCGCGCCCTTGTAGCCGAAGTCGACCTTGCCCTGGTACAGCACCATGCTGCCCTGCCGGGCCAGGACGGGCTGCGCGTCGACGCCGAGGTCGACCCGGACGAGCTGGCTGTTCTGCTGGGTCCAGCGGGTTCCGGTCGGGACCTCCCGGTACTTCTGGAAGGCGGCCGACACACCGGGCGTGCCGCCCTGCCCCGCGACGGGCCGCGGCTGGCCGTACGGGCCCGGCGGTGGGGTCTGCCGGCCGGGGAAGCCGCCGGGGGCGGGCTGCGGCTGGCCGAAGCCGGGGGGCGGCGGGGCGTGGTGCCCGCCGGGCGGCTGCCCGGATCCGGCGGCGGGCGGCTGCCCGTACGGGCCCGGGGGCGGAGGCGGTGGCGGGGGAACCTGGCCGCCGGGGTGGGGGGCTGCTGGTGCCAGTGGCGCGGCCAGCGTGGGCGCGGCGTGCACGGGCGGCGGGGGCCCCTGGTGGCCGGTGTGCGGGTGGGGCGCGGGGGCGTGCGGTGCCTGCGGCGGAACGTGGCCGTCGGGCGTCTGCTGGGGAGCGGGGGCCTGCGGGGCACGCGGGGCCGGGGGTGCGGGCTGGTGCGGCAAGGTCTGCGCGGGCTGCGGGGCCGGGGGCGCGAAGGCCGGCGGGGCGAAAGCCGGGGCGGCTTCGGGGGCCTGGGGCGCGGGGGCCTGCGGTTCCTCCTCCAGGACCTCGCCGCCGAAGTTGCGCAGCAGCGCCTCCAGACCGCCGTCGAAGCCCTGGCCGACGGCGGCGAACCGCCAGACGTCCTTGACGTAGAAGTCGCCGAGCATCACGGCGCGCTCGGTGCTGAACTCCGAACCGTCGAAGGAGTACCGCGCGACCTCTTCACCACCGGCGACGATCCGCAGGTGGCCGGGACCGATCTGGGACATCTGCCCGGCGCCGTCGATCGTCGCGGTGAAGGACAGCTTCTGGATCCGCGGCGGGATCTTCTCCAGCGTCACCCGGAACGACTCGGTGTCGCCCGCCTGCGCGCCGAGCAGTTGGAGCGACTCCTCGGGGGAGGTGGGCTGGTTGAAGAAGATGAAGTACCGGTCGTCGGAGAGGCGCTCGTCGGCGTCGAGACCGAAGCAGCTGATGTCGAAGGTCAGCCCCGGTCCTGAGATCTGCACACCGACGTACAGGTCCGTGCCGGCCGTCAGGTCACCGATCCTGGCCTTGTGGCCGCGCTGGAATTCCCTGCCCATACGAAACGTCCGTCCCCCATCCCGAAGCTGCTACGTCGGGTCAGGCTAACCGCTCGGACCGACAACGCGGCGGGCCGGTACAGAGCCGGTACACAACGGTGGCCCGCGCTCCTCCCCGCCGGGCAGCTGCCGGTCAGGCCGGGTCGTTCGCGGGGGCGGCGCCTTCCTCTCCGGCCCTGGCTCCGTCGTCCTGCTCGTCGTCCACCGCGTGCGGGAGCCGGGCCGTCGCGGCGACGCCCTCCAGGTAGCCGCGGGCCCGCTCGGTCCTCGGATACGCCTCCAGCAGTTCCCAGAACCGCGCCCCGTGGCCGGGCACCAGCAGATGGGCGAGCTCGTGGAGGAGCACGTAGTCGACGACGTACTCGGGCATCCCCTGGAGGCGGTGGGAGAGGCGGATGCTGCCCTCGGCGGGGGTGCACGAGCCCCATCGGGCGTTCTGGTTGGTGACCCAGCGCACCGAGTCGGGGCGCGCCCTCCCGCCCAGGAACTGCGCCGAGAGCCGTCCGGCCCGCTCGGCGAGCACCTCGTCGGTGGGCCTGCGGCGCTTCTCCTGCCGGGCGAGCTTCTCCAGCATCAGCCCGACCCACCGGCGCTCCTCGGCCTCCGACATCCGCGCGGGAAGCAGCACCACGGTCCGCCCGTCCTCACGGTACGCGGAGACCGTGCGGCGTCGGCGCGCGCTGCGGCGCACCTCCACCTCCCCCGGTGCGGTACGGGGCGCGGCGGGCTGAGCGGAGCTGGACGGCGCGACCTTGCGGCGCCGTGCGGATTCGGCTGGCACGCTTCGACCGTACCCGGACAACCAGCGGAAACGCGGCTGCCCGACGCCGCTCCCCCGGAATGCGCACCCAGGGGGAAGCATTGGTACGACTATTCATGCCCCCTGTGGACAACTCGGGGCAGAATTCCCCGCTCGTACTCCATCCTGTCTCCCGTGACCGGCCGCACCGGCGTCCGGCCCGAACGCGCCGCCCGCGTCCCGCGGCGGCCGACCGAGTCCAGGGGGAACCGTGCACCTGTCCCATCCGCTTCTCAAGCCCGCGCTGCGGCGCGGCTGGCGCGACCTGCGCACGGTCCAGTTCGGAGCGACGCCGGCCCACGCCGTGGTGCTCGGCCCGATCGACACGGCGACCGGCAGCTTCATGGAACTCCTCGACGGCACCCGCGGCATGCCGCTGCTGCGCGAGGAGGCCCATCGCATGGGCCTGACGGAGGGGTACGCCGACCGGTTGGTGGGCCGCCTCGCCCGCGCGGGCCTGCTCGACGACACCACGGGCGGTGGTCCGGGCGCGGCGGCGCTGCGCGAGCGCCCCGCGGTCGTGGAGCGGCTGCGGCCCGACCTCGGCTCCCTGGCCGTGACCACCAGGGAGCCGGGCGCCGCCATGGCCCGCATGGCGGCCCGGCGCGCCTCGCGGATCCAGGTGCGCGGGGCGGGCCGGGTCGGCTCGGTCCTGGCCGCGGTGCTTTCGGGTGCGGGGGTCGGACAGGTCGACGTGGTGGACGGGGGTTCCGTGGAAGCCGGCGACGTGGCGCCCGGGGGCATGCCCGTCCGGGCGGTCGGCGAGCGGCGGACCGAGGCGGCCCGCAAGGTGGTGCGGCAGGCGTCGCCGGGCGTGCCCCGCCGCTCTCGCAGGGGCCCACGAGCGGGCAGCGGTGAGCCCGGCCTCTCGCTCGTGGTGGTGGCGCCGAGGGACGGGCTGGGGGTGTTCGCCCCGGACCCGGCGGCGGTGGAGCAGTTCGTGGCGTCCGGCGTCCCGCACCTGTTCGCGGGGGTGCTGGAGGCCACCGGCATGGTCGGCCCGCTGGTCGTCCCGGGGGCGACCGCCTGCGCTCGATGCGTGTCGCTGGACCGGGTGGACCGCGACCCTCTCTGGCCGCGTCTGATCACGCAGTGGCGGGCGACCCGCCGACGCTCCTCGCCCGCCTGCGATCTGGCGCTGGCCACCACCGTCGCCGGGTTCGCCGCCGCTCAGGCGCTGGCCTTCCTCGACGGCACCCTGCCGTCCGGCGCGGACACCCGGTGGGAACTGGCGCTGCCGGCATCCGCCTGGCGCGCGGTGCCGCTGGCCCCGCATCCCGAGTGCCCGTGCGACGCGGTCAACTCGCCGGACCGGGTCCCCGCTTGCGGCGAGCCGGCCGCCCCGGCCGCAGAGGACCCCCCGCGGGCGGCACCTGCCGGAAGGCCCCGGGCCACAATGGCAGAGAGCCGTTGACCGTCGGATGCGGCTCGGCAGTCTGAGACTTGGAGGGGCGCATGTCTGATCTTCCCCGGAAGGCGGTCACCAGGACCGCCAAGCTCGCTGCCCTGCCGCTGGGGTTCGCGGGACGGGCCACGTGGGGTCTCGGCAGAAGGATCGGGGGCATCTCCGCCGACATCGTCGGCCGGGAACTCCAGCAGCGGACCGCCGAGCAGCTGTTCAAGGTCCTCGGAGAACTGAAGGGCGGCGCCATGAAGTTCGGCCAGGCCCTGTCGGTCTTCGAGTCGGCGCTCCCCGAGGAGATCGCCGGCCCCTACCGCGCGGCACTGACCAAGCTCCAGGAGGCCGCGCCGCCCCTGCCCGCGGAGACTGTGCACGCGGTGCTGCGGGAGCGCCTCGGCGAGGACTGGCGCTCGCTGTTCCGCTCCTTCGACGACCAGCCGGCGGCCGCCGCCTCGATCGGGCAGGTGCACCGCGCGGTCTGGCACGACGGGCGCACCGTCGCGGTCAAGGTGCAGTACCCGGGAGCGGGCGAGGCGCTCCTGTCCGACCTCGGCCAGCTCAGCCGCTTCGCCCGTCTGCTGGGGCCACTCGTCCCGGGCCTGGACGTCAAGCCGCTGATCATCGAACTGCGCGACCGGGTCTCGGAGGAACTGGACTACGCCCTGGAGGCGGAGGCACAGCGTGTTCACGCCGAGGAGTTCGCCGACGACCCGTACATGCTGGTCCCCGGCGTGGTGCACCAGAGCGACCAGGTGCTCGTCACCGAGTGGATGGGCGGCATCCCGCTCTCCGAGGTCATCACCGACGGGACGGAGGAGCAGCGGGACTGGGCAGGCCAGTTGCTCTCCCGCTTCCTCTTCTCGGGACCGGCCCGCACCGGTCTGCTCCATGCCGACCCCCACCCCGGCAACTTCCGTCTGGTCCCCGCCGAGGACGGGGACGGCTGGCTGCTCGGCATTCTCGACTTCGGCACGGTCGACCGCCTCCCCGGCGGCCTGCCGGAGACGATCGGAACCTCGCTGCGGCTGACGCTGGAGGACCGCGCGGAGACGGTCTACGCGACGCTCAGGGCGGAAGGGTTCGTCAGGGACTCGGTGGAACTGGACCCGGTCGCGGTCCTCGACTACCTCCGCCCGATCATCGAGCCCGCCGTGGTGGACGAGTTCACCTTCACCCGCGAGTGGATGCGCGGCCAGGCAGCCCGCCTCGCCGATCCCCGCTCCCCAGCCCATCAGCTGGGCCGCCGGCTCAACCTCCCTCCCTCCTACCTCCTCATCCACCGGGTCACCCTCAGCACCATCGGCGTCCTGTGCCAACTGGGGGCCACGGTCCGCCTCCGGGAGGAGCTGGAGGACTGGCTTCCCGGGTTCGTGGACGAGGGAGGGGCTGAGGACGAGAGGGGCGGCGGGAGGACCGGCGACTCGGAGCGGGGGGCTGGAGCTGCTGGCGATGGGGGCGCCGCCGAGCCGGGCGAGGTGAAAGACGTCAGGCCGGGTGGCGCGAGGGCCGAGGAGACTGGGACGGGACGGCCGGACGCCGGGAAGACGGTGGCGCGTCCGAAAGGGGCCGCGGACGCCGGGGCGGGGAGTGCGGTGGCCGGGAAGGCGGGTCCGGAGGGTGGCGCGTCTCCGGATTCCGGGACCGCACTGCTGAAGGACGCGGACGTCGGGGCCGGTGAGGGAAGGCACACGGCCGACGGCTCCGGGGTCCTGGAGGACGACGGCGCCGGCCCTGATGGCGAGGAGACGCAGAACCGCGGACTTGATCACCGGGACGTCGGGGGTACCGGTGTCCGCGCTCCACGGGGCGAGTCCAGCCCGACCACGGTGAGGGGCGGTGGGAGCCCGGCGGGCTGATGGCCGACGTGCACGGCTGCCTGGCCCGAAGGCACGGGGCAGCTCCCGTCCGACATGGCACGGCCGTGGTGGAGTGGGCAGGGCCAGGGCTGCGGGGGCTGCGGCTCAGTGGGAGGCTGCGGTATGCCGAGCGGGCTGGCGCCGTCCCTCGGGAGGTGCTCTTCCGCACGTGGCTGGGTATCGGAGGGGACCGCGCCGAAAGATGCCGGAGGTGTGGGCCGGCGCCGAGAGGTGCCGGGCGCGGGGCAGTGGCGGGAAGCCGCGCCATGCTTGGGGTCTCCGGGAGTCACCTGGCTGGCCGCCGGGCCCATGAGTCATCGGGAAGCCGGGCACGGTTCGGCTGCTGGGCCGCTACGGCTGGGACGGTGGCCAGCCACAGCGTCCCGCGGCGCGGCATGCCCGATCTCCCCGGCCGGACTCGGGCGCAGGGCTGGGCCGGGGGTGACTGGGCCAGGAACGGCCGGGCCGGGGTCTCGCGCAGCAAGGCTCAGGCTCGCGAGGAAGGGTGGCCTTGCCGTGGGGCGGCGGGCCGGGAGCCGGCCTTGCCACGACATGAGGTGAGTGCAGGACACGGCGTGGGGTGGACACAGCGTTGCCGAGCGGGTGCCAACAACTGGGGTGGGAGGGAGGGGGAGGGGAGGGAGGGGGAGGGAGGGCCCCCAGGGAGTGGCCGAGAGGGAAGCGGCATGTGGCGTGCCCATCCAGAACACCCCACACGGACACCGCTCCGTCGCCCGTCAGACCAAGCCGGCCCGACGTCCCCTCCACCCCGGCCCACATGACCCGACCCGGTTGCGAAGCCGGTCAGGAAGCCCGGCATCGAGCCGCCGAACGGGCAGAACCACGGCTCGCCCAACCGTCCACCACGCGTGGCCGGTAGCCGTACACCAGCCATGCCGCCTCGGCCGTCCTCACCCACAAGGGTTCACGAGGCTCATGGCACCCGAGTCGAAGTCCAGCCGAATCGTCCGAAGCCCCCGAGGGCCGCCGGAGCCCGCCGGCACGAGGCGAGCAACGCGATCACGTCGCTCGTCACCGCCCGCCCCGCGGGAGCCCCGTCGGCGGCGAGGCCGTCCCACGGGACCGTCGGCGAACAGGTTTCCCGCCCGCCGACGACCCGGAGTTGCCCTGCGAGACCAGCCCACCGAGCTGTCCGCCGGAGCAGGTCCTCCGCCCGGGCCCCGGCACGTCCACCGGGCCGGAGGCGCCGCCAGGTCAGTGCATGACGGCGATGGCGAGGGCGCGGCGGGCGCGCAGTGAGGCGCGCTCGGCCCGGCGCTGCATGCGCCGGGCGGCCAAGAGCCGCTGCACCGGCCGGGCCGAATCCGCCTCGGCGATGCGTTGATCCATGTGCGCACGCGCCATGGCTTCTGGAATGAGTTGCATCTCTCGGGTCCTGTTCTGACGCGACTCGTTCGCGCCGGTGATGGTGGTGTCGGGGGTGGCGGAGCCTGCGGGCGCGCTGTCTGCGGTCCTGGCGGACGCTCGCTTCATGGGGGCCTGCTTCTTGGGGTCGTGCGTGAGGGGGCGGTCGATCGTTCCGGTGATGTTCATGCTGCGACCGGGTTCTTGCGCGGGCGGCCACGGGGCCGCTTGCGGGCGACGACGACGCCCTGGACGAAGAGCTCTCCGCCCCAGACGCCCCAGGGCTCACGCCGGTCCTTGGCGCCGGCGAGGCACGCCTCGACGAGCGGGCAGGCACGGCAGAGGGACTTGGCGTACTCGACGTCGGCCGGCGACTCGGCGAAGAAGACCTCGGGGTCGTAGGCGCGGCACGGCGGCGGGGTGACGAGGTTCTCGATGGCGTCGTCGAGAGCGGTGAGAGCGGTGAGCTGCGAAGACAAGGTGGAATCCTCCGGGATACCGGGTGGCGAGATCTCTTGTGTGAGCGGTGCTGACGGGACGTGCGTTTCGATCTGCACGGGCTTTGGTTCCTCGTCTGGTCGGTCCGGCCGGTGGGCCGGGTGGCGGCTGATACCTGCACCTGTCCAGGAGCCCTTCAGTGCTTCGCCCCGCTCGGGGCAAAGCAAAAGGGCCGCGGTTCCCGGGTGGGGTTCCGCGGCCCTGAAGGCGCCTGCCTGATGGAGATCAGGCTGGATCACTCCAGGGTTCGAGCCCACGGAAGGCCCACATCGTGTGCTGCTTCGTCTTCGGGAATCCGGCACCGGCTGCCGCAAAGGCATAGGCATGTGCCTGCGCCACTGCTTCTGCTGCCGGTGCCTGGGTCGGTCGCTCGTTCCGCTCTCGGACCGGGAGGTTCGAGAGGGAGATGGGGGACACGGGACGCACGGCGGCGAGGCCGGACACACCGGTACCCAGGGACGAGCCGCCGGACATGCACAGGTCGACGACGGAACGATCGGTCATTTTCACGACCGTGCTGGTGGTGTTGATGCTGATCATTTCCATCGCCTCCTCTCGGCGTCTCGTGGACCGTGCCCGGTCCTGCGGTTGTGCTCAGTACAGCACGGGGTCAGGGCTTCGAAGAAGCACCTGTTCCCGTGCCTAAGAACCTATGGGGATCCGCGGGGCATGTGCAAACTATTTTCCGGACGAGTTTGCGTCAGCTCTCGGCCCCCTCGCCCACGCCTTCGTGACCTGCGCAGATGGCGAGAACTTCGGCGCCGTACCGGCGGAACTTCCGCATGCCGACGCCGGCGATGCGGATCAGCTCCGCCTCCTCCTCGGGCAGCTGCTCGGCGATGGCCATCAGGGTCTTGTCGGTGAAGACGCAGTAGCTGGGCTGGCCCAGCCGCTCCGCCTCGGCCGCGCGCCAGGCGTGCAACCGGTCGTGGACTCCTTCGTCCATGTCCGAGGGGCAGCCTTCGCAGCGCATCAGCTTCATCTCGCCGGCGTCGGTGAGGCTTCTGCCGCAGCTACGGCACCTGACCGGCGTCCTGGACCTCCGGCGAGGCCCGGCAACGCCCGCGTCCCCGCCCGTACCGGCGACGGAGGCGGAGGACGCCCCCCTCGTCGCCGGTGTTCCGCGCAGGTCCTTCAGGAAGCGGCTCGGTACGCGGTGGGCCCGCCCGCCGGGTGCGCGGGAGAGCGCCCAGGAGAGCGTCAGCCTGTAGCGGGCCCGGGTGATGCCCACGTAGAGCAGGCGGCGTTCCTCCTCCAGCTGTTCGTCCGTGCGGGCGTAGGTGATCGGCATCATGCCCTCGGTGAGCCCGACCAGGAAGACGGCGTCCCATTCGAGGCCCTTGGCGGCGTGCAGTGAGGCGAGGGTGACGCCCTGGACGGTGGGGGCGTGCTGGGACGCGGCGCGCTCGTCCAGTTCCGTGACGAAGTCGGCGAGCAAGGCGTCCGGCCGGGCCGCGCCGAAGTCGTCGGCGAGGCGGGCGAGCGCGGCCAGGGACTCCCAGCGGTCCCGGGAGGCTCCGGAGCCGATGGGGGCCTGCGCGCTCCAGCCGGAGGCGGAGAGGACGGCCCGTACCTGGGCGGAGAGGCTGTCGGCCAGGTCGAGTGCCGCGTCGTTGCCTCCGAAGCGGGCGGCGCCGCGCAGGGCGGCCTGGGCCTCACGGACCTCCCGCCGTTCGAAGAACCGCTCTGCTCCGCGGAGCTGGTAGGGGACGCCCGCGTCGGTGAGTGCCTGCTCGTAGAGACCGGACTGCCCGTTGGTGCGGAAGAGCACGGCGATCTCGCCGGCGGGGACGCCGGCGGCGATGAGGTCGCGGATGCGGCGGGCGGTGCCCTCCGCCTCGGACGGTTCGTCGCCGTACTCGATGTGCTGGGGTTCGGGTCCGGTGTCCCGCTGGGAGACGAGTTCCAGCCGGTGGTCGGCGGCGCGGCCACGGGCCCGGGAGAGCAGTCCGTTGGCCAGGTGCACGATCTGCGGTGTGGAGCGGTAGTCGCGGACCAGCTTGACCACGGTCGCCTCAGGGTGGCGGACGCGGAAGTTCAGCAGGTGCTCGGGGGTGGCTCCGGTGAACGAGTAGATCGTCTGGCTGGCGTCGCCGACGACGCAGAGGCTGTCGCGGTCGCCGAGCCAGAGTTCGAGGAGTCGCTGCTGGAGGGGGCTGACGTCCTGGTACTCGTCGACGACGAAGTGCTGGTACTGGGCGCGGACGTGGTCGGCGATGTCCCGCCGGTCCTGGAGGATGCCGATGGTCAGGAGCAGGACGTCCTCGAAGTCGATGACACCCCGGTCCCGTTTGAGCTGCTCGTAGCGCGTGTAGATCTGGGCGGTCTCGGCGGGGTCGCGGGGGGCGTCGCGCCGGCTCTTGGCGACGCTCTCCGCGTAGTCGCCGGGGACGGTCTGGGTGACCTTGGCCCACTCGATCTCCCCGGTCACGTCCCGGAGCTGGTTGCGGTCGAGGCGGATGCCGCAGCCCGCGCCCGCTTCGGCGACGAGTTGGGCTTTGCGTTCGACCAGGCGCGGGAGCGTCCCCCCGACGGCTTTCGGCCAGAAGTACTGGAGCTGACGCAGGGCGGCGGAGTGGAAGGTGCGGGCCTGTACCCCGCCGGCGCCGAGTTGGCGGAGGCGGCCGCGCATCTCGCCGGCGGCCCGGTTGGTGAAGGTGACGGCGAGGACGCTGGTGGGCTGGAAGCGGTTGGTCCGCACTCCGTAGGCGATGCGGTGGGTCAGGGCCCGGGTCTTGCCGGTGCCCGCTCCGGCCAGCACGCACACCGGCCCGTGCAGTGCCGTGGCCACGGCGCGCTGCTCGGGGTCCAGGCCTGTGAGCACGTCGTCGGCCGATTCCGGGACGTGCGGGAAGGAAGTGGTGTGCGGTGCGGATGTCACCCCGCCATGCTGCCAGGTCCACCGGATTCGACGGCGCGCCCTGTCCACAGCCGGGCCCTCCGATCTTATTGATCACATGAAGCAGTGTGCGGCGGTGGACCGCCCGCCGGGAATCCCGGCCCGCTCGGATACGTTCGATCCATTGCCACCGGGCGGCTCAGCCCGGCGGAGTTCACCGCGTGTGTCCGTCCGGGCACACGGCAGGACGATCGAGGAGCGTCGGGACATGTCGGGCACCGTGACGATGTACAGCACCACCTGGTGCGGATACTGCCGCCGGCTGAAGGGCCAGATGGACCGCGAGGGCATCGCGTACGAAGAGGTCAACATCGAGCACGACCCGGAGTCGGCGGCGTTCGTGGAGAAGGCGAACGGCGGGAACCAGACCGTGCCGACGCTGCGGGTCGTCCCGGCGGCCGGCGGTGAGCCGGTGGTGATGACCAACCCGAGCCTCGCCCAGGTGAAGCAGGCGCTCGGCGCCTGATCCCGGGCCGGTGCCGCCCGGTCGCATCATCACCGGATGCGGCCGGGGGGCCGGGGCCCGGCCACCGGGTCGGCTCAGCGGCTGACGCCGGGTTTGGGGAGGGGCTCGCCGTACCAGAGTTCGATGAGGCGGGCGGCGATGGAGATGCCGTAGGGCGGACGGACCTCGCCGGACTCGAAGGCCGCGCGGAGTTCCTCGCGGGAGAACCAGCGGGCCTCCTCGATCTCTTCGCCGTCCACGGTGATGTGCGGGGAGGTGGCCTTGGCCGTGAAGCCCAGCATGAGGCTGGACGGGAAGGGCCAGGGCTGGCTGGCCACGTAGGTGACCTCGCCGACGGTCACGCCGGCCTCCTCGAAGACCTCTCGGCGGACCGACTCCTCGATGGCCTCCCCCGGCTCGACGAAGCCCGCCAGGGTGGAGAAGCGGCCTTCGGGCCAGTGGACCTGCCGGCCGAGCAGCGCCCTGTCCTGGTCGTCGGTGACCAGCATGATGACGGCCGGGTCGGTGCGCGGGTAGTGCTCGGCGCCGCAGGCGGGGCAGCGGCGGATGTGGCCGGCTGCGGCGATGACGGTGCGTTCGCCGCAGCGGGAGCAGAAGCGGTGCAGGCGCTGCCAGTTCTCCAGGGCCACCGCGTGGACGAGCAGACCGGCGTCGCGCGGGGAGAGCAGCAGCCCCGCTTCGCGCAGGCCGGCGGCGCGGGCCGACTGGTCGAAGCGGCCGGGCAGGGAGTCCTTCTGGAGGGCGAAGTAGCTCACGCCGTCCTCGTCGCAACCGAGGAAGTACCGGTGAGAGCGGGTGAGGGGGGCCTCGAAGGTGGGCGTCATCACCAGTTCGGTGGTGCCGTCCTCGGTCTCGTCGATGAGGGCCTGACCGCCGGAGACCACGAAGACCCGGGTGGTGGGGTGGCTCCAGGCGGCGGCCAGCCATGCCTCGTCGAGGCGGTGGTGGGCAGCCCGGTCGATGCCGCTGGGCGCGGTGAGCGGCAGCGGTTCTTTGGGCTCGTGGGTCCAGGTGGTCACAGTGGGTTCCAACTCCCCGGTGGCGTGGGTGATTCCGTGCGTCCTGCCGGGGTGACCGGGGCCGGGCGCGGGGTGCGGTCGCTCCCGGTCCGCGGGGGAGGCGGTGTCGGGGTGGCCGGCGGTGGAGGCGGAGTGGGGCGGCTCAGGGGGCATGGCTCCCCTGCTCGGCGAGGTCGCCCCAGAGGTGGGCGGCGGTTTCCACGCCCTTCATGAGCAGGTCGAGCTCGACCTTCTCGTTGGGGGCGTGCCAGCCGTCGGACGGCACGGAGATGCCGAGGAAGAGGACAGGCGCGCCGAGTACGTCCTGGAGGTCGGCGGCGGGGCCCGAGCCGCCTTCGCGGGTGAAGAGGACGGGCTGCTGGAAGGCACGGCTCATGGCACGGACGACGGACTGGAGGGCGGGATGGTCGAGCGGGGTCAGGCAGGGGCGGGTGGCGCCGCCGAAGGTCACGGTGTGGCCGATGCCTGCGGGGAGGCGTTCCGCGATCCAGGCGCGGACCTGCTTCTCGATCTGGGCGGGGTCCTGTCCGGCCACCAGCCGGAAGGAGAGCTTCAGCATCGCGGTGGCGGGGATGATCGTCTTGCCGCCGGGGCCCTGGTAGCCGCCGCCGATGCCGTTGACCTCGGCGGTGGGGCGCGCCCAGATGCGCTCCAGCGTGGTGTGGCCGGCTTCGCCGCTGGTGGCGTGGGACTTGGCCGTGCGCAGCCACTGTTCCTCGTCGAAGGGCAGTTCGGCGAAGAGGGCGCGTTCCTGGTCGGTCAGAGGGATCACGCCGTCGTAGAAGCCGGGGACGGCGACAGCGCCGCGGTCGTCGTGGAGCGCGGCGACGAGCCGGGCCGCCTCGGTGGCCGGGTTGGGCACGGCTCCGCCGAAGGAGCCGGAGTGGATGTCCTGGCCGGGGCCGGTGAGCGTGACCTCACAGTCGATGAGCCCGCGCATGCCGGTGCAGACGGTGGGGGTGTCCTCGGACCACATGCCGGTGTCGGAGACGAGCACGGTGTCGGCGGTCAGCCGGTCGCGGCGCTCCTCGATGAGCTGCCGGAAGTGCGGGGAGCCCGACTCCTCCTCGCCCTCGATGAGCAGCTTGAGGCTGAGGGCGGGGCTGGTGCGGCCGGTCGCGGCGAGGTGGGCGCGCAGGCCGAGGGTGTGGAAGAAGACCTGGCCCTTGTCGTCGGCCGCACCTCGCCCGTACATCCGGCCGTCCCGGACCACGGGGTCGAACGGGTCGGTGTGCCAGCCGTCCTCGCGGGCGGCGGGCTGCACGTCGTGGTGGCCGTAGACGAGGGCGGTGGGCGCGTCCGCGTCGTCGGAGGGCCAGGAGGCGAAGACGGCGGGGGCGCCGGCCGTCGGCCATATCTCGACGACGGGGAAGCCGGTCTCGCGGAGCTTGGCCGCCAGCCATTCCGCGCTGCGGAGTACGTCGGCCGCGTGCTCGGGCTGGGCCGAGACGGACGGGATGCGCAGCCACTCGGCGAGGTCGTCGAGGAAGGCTGCGCGGTGGTTCTCGATGTACGTGCGGACGGCGTTGTCCAAGGTCTCGCTCATGTCAAGAGCCTATCGGGCGGTGGCTGTGGACTGGTCCGGTGGTTCGCCCGCCTCCTGCGTCGCCCGGGGCGCTCCGGAAGACCCTGGCGCCAGTTCCGGGGCCGGCCCGGGAACGGTGCCGAGGAGGATGTGCTCGATCTCTCGCCGGCCGGGAAGGTGGCGGGGGCGGACGGTCTCCCCGGTACGGATGTGGACGAAGGCGGCGGTGACCGCCGCGAGGGGCAGCCGGTGGTGCTCGGCCCACGCCAGTCGGTAGATGGCGAGCTGGAGCGGGTCGGCGTCGCGGGTGTGGCTGGTCTTCCAGTCCACGATCTCGTAACGGGGCGTGGTGGGGTCGGTGGTGTCGCCGGTGCCCGGTTCGATCCGGTAGACGGCGTCCATGCGGCCGCGGACGGTCCGCCCGGCGAGGGTCAGCTGGAAGGGCACCTCGACGCCGAGAGGGGTGCGATGGGCGTACTCGGTGTGTTCGAAGGCTTCCTTGAGGGCTTCGAGGTCGTGCTCGTCGGCGATGTCGGCGTCGCGGCCGGGCAGCTCGTCCGGGTCGAGCATCGGCAGCTGGACGTCCTCGAAACGGGATTCCACCCAGGCGTGGAAGCGGGTTCCGCGCCGGGCGGCCGGTTGCGGTGGACGCGGCATGGGCCGGGCCAGCTCCGCGGCGAACCCCTCGGGGTCGGCGGCGAGCCGCATCAGCTCGGAGGCGGTCAGCGAGGCGGGCAGCGGCACCTCGCGGATGTCTGCGCGGGCCCGCAGCAGCTCGCCCTGGAGCGCCTCCAGGTCCTGGTCCCAGGAGTGGATGAGGCGGGCCTCCTCCGGGGTGGGGTCTGCCGGGGCGGTGGCCGGACCTGGCTGGTGCGCGGCCGCCGGGCGAGGCCCGGTGGAAGTGCGGGCGGCAGCCTCCGTTCCGTCGGAGGGCGGGGCTTCGGTGGCGGCCTCGTCGGGCACGGCGGGGCCGGCGGCTCCCCCGCCGTCCGAGGTCGGGGTAGCCGGACGGGCGGTGGCCCAGGATTCCCAGTCCCCTTCTTCGTACTCCTCGGGGTGCTCCTCGCCCTCGGGCTCCGGTTCTGGTTCCGGGGCTGGGGGGAGGTCGTCCGCTCCGTCTGTCGTGTACGCGGTCTCGAGCAGCGCGCCCGGGCCTGCGGCGGCAGCGGGATTCCCGCCGGTGGGTGTCCCGGCGGAGTCCGCGGCCAGAGCGTCGAGGTGGGCGTGGACGGTGGCGGCGGCGGCTTCGCGCCGGCTGAGGGCGACCGGGTCCAGCGGGAGCGGCCAGGCGAGGTCGGCAGTGGGCTCCGCCAGCGCCGGGTTCTCGGCGTCGGCCTCCGGGCGCTCCGCCCACACCTCCGTCTCCCCATGTCCGGCGAGGCAGTGGTCGTGCAGGGCGAGCAGGAAGTCGGAGGGGCCCCGGGGCCGCTTCTGGGTGGGTCCCCACCAGTGGCCCGAGCCGAGCAGCAGTTTCCGGGGCCGGGTGAAGGTGACGTATCCCAGGCGCAGTTCCTCGGTGTGCTGGTGGTCGCGCATCGCCTCCTGGAAGGCTTTGAGGCCCTTGGCGTTCAGGGCGCCGACGCCGGGCAGGGTGGCGGCGTCACCCCGCAGCGGGTGCGGCAGGACACGGGGCTGGGCCGTCCATCTCTCGCGGCCCTGTTCGCTGGGGAACTGCTTGGCGACCAGGCCCGGCACGACGACGACGTCCCATTCCAGGCCCTTGGACTTGTGGGCGGTGAGGACCTTGACCGTGTTCTCCCCGCCGGGCAGGGCGTTGTCGAGGCCCTTCTCGTACTGGGCGGCTGTGCGCAGGAAACCGAGGAACGCGAGGAGGGAGGCGTCCTTCTCCTGTGCGGCGAAGGAGGCGGCGACGTCCAGGAAGTTGGAGAGCGTCTCCCGGCGGCGGGCGGCGAGTGCCTGCGGGGAGGCGGAGAGTTCCACCTCCAGGCCGGTGGTGGTCAGGACGCGGTGCAGAACGTCCATGAGTGGGTCGGCCAGGGAGCGGCGCAGGTCGCGGAGTTCGGTGGCGAGCTGTGCGTACCGGACGCGGGCCTCGGCGGAGAAGGGCAGGCCGTCGTCGGCGGAGCCGTCGAGAAACGTGTCCAGGGCGTCGGCGAGGGAGATGACCTCGGCCGGGTCGACGCCCTCCACGGCTTCGGCGAGCCGCCGGTCCGGGTCGTCGCCGTCCGGGCGGTCACGGCGTACGAGGAGCCGGGCTCGGCGGCCGAGGAGGGCGAGGTCGCGGGGGCCGACGCGCCAGCGGGGGCCGGTGAGCAGACGTACCAGGGAGGCGTTGGCGCCGGGGTCCTGGAGCACTTCGCAGACGGCGACGAGGTCGGCGACCTCCGGCAGGTGGAGCAGGCCGGAGAGGCCGACCACCTCGACGGGGACGTCCCGGTCGACCAGGGCACTCTGGATCGCGCCGAAGTCGCCGGCTGTCCGGCACAGCACGGCGATCTCACCGGGTGGTGTCCCGGTGTCGACGAGGTGCGCGATCTGGTCGCCGAGCCAGGTGAGCTCCTGGGCGTGGGTGTCGAGGAGTGCGCAGCGGACGATGCCGTCGTGTTCGGCGCCGGGGGCGGGCCGCAGGGCTTCGACGCCGGTGTGCAGGGCGCGCAGCGGGGCGGCCATGGTGTTGGCGAGGTCGAGGAGGCGGCCGCCGCTGCGCCGGTTCTCGCTGAGGGAGAAGCGGGTGGCCGCAGTGCCGTCGGCGGCCGGGAAGTGCTCGGGGAAGTCGTCGAGGTTGGCGACGGAGGCGCCGCGCCATCCGTAGATGGCCTGGCAGGGGTCGCCGACGGCGGTGACGGGGTGGCCGGTGCCGTGGCCGAACAGACCGGCGAGCAGGATGCGCTGGGCGACCGAGGTGTCCTGGTACTCGTCGAGGAGAACGACGCGGAACTCCTCGCGGAGCAGCGCGCCCACCGCCGGGTGGCTGTCGGCGAGGGTGGCGGAGAGGGCGATCTGGTCGCCGAAGTCGATGAGGTCACGGTCGCGTTTGGCGGTGCGGTACTGCTCGACGAGTCCGGCCAGATCGTGGCGGGCGCGGGCGACCTCTGGAAGTTTCCGCAGGTCGGGATTGGTGAGCGGAGTACTCTCCAGGGTTTCGAGCAGTTCCTCGTCATGGCGGCGCAGCCGCTGCGGGGCGGTCAGGTGCTCGGAGAGTTCGCCGTCGAGGGCGAGGAGGTCCCCCACCAGATCGGGGAAGGAACGCGTCAGGGCGGGGTGGGTGCCGGGCGCCTCCCGCAGGACCCGGGCGGCGAGCTGGAAGCGGGTGGCGTCGGCGAGCAGGCGGGTGCTCGGTTCCAGACCGAGCCGGAGGCCGTGGTCGGTGAGGAGCCGCCCGGCGAAGGCGTGGTAGGTGGAGATGACCGGTTCGCCGGGGCTGTGGCCGTCCTCGGGTCCGGCGCCGGGGGGAGCGAGCGGCTCGGGTTCGGTGACGCCGGCCTGGGCCAGTGCTTTGCGGACGCGTTCGGCGAGTTCGCCCGCGGCCTTGTTGGTGAAGGTCAGGCCGAGGACCTCTTCGGGGGCCACTTGGCCGGTGCCGACGAGCCAGACGACGCGGGCCGCCATCACCGTGGTCTTGCCCGAGCCCGCGCCGGCGACGATCACCTGTGGGGCGGGCGGCGCGGTGATGCAGGCCGTCTGCTCAGGGGTGAACGGGATGCCGAGCAACTCCTTGAGCTGCTCGGGGTCGCTGATACGTGCGGGCATGCCAGCGAGGCTAGCGCCGCTGGAGGACAGCCGGTCTCCGGGCAGCAGAGGGAAAGAGCGTTCTGCCTGGTCACAGGGGTGGAGGCGGAGGTTGTGGGGTCGGTCACCGGGGGCTGGCCGATGGGGGCGTGCGCCGGTCGTGCCGCCTCGTCCCCGTCCGGCGCGCCTGCGCGACGCCCTGTCCGCCGGGACGGCACCGTGGGTCTCTGGGACGAGAGGGCGCGTCACTGGCTCCGCTCATCGGAAGGCCCCCGGACCACTTGCGTACCGAAAACCGTGAAGTCACCGCCGGCCCCACCGGAGCTTCCCCACAGATCGCGGCTCTCCAGGCCGCGGCTCCCCAGGCCGCGGCTCCCCAGGCCGCGGCTCCCCAGGCCGCGGCTCCCCAGGCCGCGGCTCCCCAGGCCGCGGCTCCCCGAGCCGCGGCTCCCCGAGCCGCGGCTCCCCAGGCCGCGGCTCCCCAGGCCGCGGCTCCCCAGGTCACGGCTCCCCAGGTCACGGCTCCCGGCTCCCCGAGCGAGGGGAGCCGGTGCCTCCAGCCCGCCGGGGGTGCCCCCGCTCACTCCACCACCTGCCGCCCTTCGTCCCTGGCGCTGCACGAGGAGCGGAAGGAGCAATGGACGCAGTGCTGTCCGGTGGTCGGGGTGAAGCGTTCGTCGAGGACCTTGCCGGCCGCGGTGGCCAGCAGGTCGCCGACCCAGTCGCCGTCGGGCGAGGGCTGCTGCTGCACCCGGGGCAGGGCTTCGCCGCCCGCCTTCTTGGGCGCGGCCTGGCGCAGGTGGACCAGTTCGGCGCCGCCGGACTGCGGGCGTACGCCGTCGAAGAGCGGGTCGACGGCGCCCTCCGCGACGGCGAGCTGGTAGACGGCGAGCTGGGGGTGGTGGGCGACCTCGGCTGCGGTGGGGGCCTGCTTGCCGGTCTTGAAGTCGACGACGTAGGCCCGGCCGCGCGGGTCCTGCTCGACCCGGTCCATGCTGCCCCTGA
This sequence comes from Streptomyces diastaticus subsp. diastaticus, assembly GCF_011170125.1. NCBI lineage: Bacteria > Bacillati > Actinomycetota > Actinomycetes > Kitasatosporales > Streptomycetaceae > Streptomyces > Streptomyces diastaticus. Next base: position 2,150,220 of record NZ_BLLN01000005.1, read on the forward strand.
TGCGCACCTCGTAGGGTCCGGCGCCCAGCGTGACGTCGAAGTCGTGTTCGCTGGCGACGGGGGTGCGACCGGCCCGGTCGAGGGTGTGCCACCGCAGGAAGCGCTCCAGGGCCTGGCGGGCGTTCTCCTTCTCCTGCACGGATTTCCAGGGCGCGTCGAAGGCGAGCGCGTCCCAGACCGAGTCGAGGCGTTCCATGAGCACGTCGAGGTCGGCCGGGGTACGGCCGGAGGCGACCTCGTCGGCGAGGACGTGGACGACGTTGCCGAAGCCCTGAGCGGCCGTGGCGGGGGCGTCGGCCTTGACCTCGCGGCCGAGGAACCATTGCAGGGCGCAGGTGTTGGCGAGCTGGTCGAGGGCGCTGCCGGAGAGGACGACGGGGGCGTCGCGGTCCCGCAGCGGCACCTCCGAGCGGGTCGGCTCGCGCATCCCCCACCAGCGGTCGGGGTGCGCGGTGGGGACGAGGGGGCGGCCGTCCTCGTCGGTGAGGGCGGCCAGCCTCGCGAGGCGGTGCGCGGCGGCCTGGCGGAGCGTGTCGGAGACCCGGGGGTCCACCGTGGTGGCGCGCAGTTCGGCGACAAGGGCCGCCACCGAGAGGGGGCGGCGGGGCCGGGAGGAGACGTCCTTCGGCTCGACACCGAGTTCGGTGAGGAAGCGCGAGGGCTGGTCGCCGTCCTCGGCGGGTGCCTTGACCGCGGTGACGACGAGGCGCTCGCGGGCACGGGTGGCGGCGACGTAGAAGAGGCGGCGTTCCTCGGCGAGGAGCGCGCCGGGGGGCAGGGGCTCGGCGAGGCCGTCACGTCCGATGCGGTCGGCCTCCAGCAACGAGCCACGGCGGCGCAGGTCCGGCCAGACGCCCTCCTGTACTCCCGCGACGACGACGAGCTGCCACTCCAGACCCTTGGCGCGGTGCGCCGTCATGAGCCGTACGGCGTCGGGGCGGGCGGCCCGGCGGGTGAGGGTGTCGGCGGCGATGTCCTGCGCCTCGGTCTCGGCGAGGAAGTTGAGGGCGCCCCGGCCTCCGGTGCGTTCCTCGGCGCGGGCTGCGGTGGCGAAGAGGGCGCAGACGGCGTCGAGGTCGCGGTCCGCGTTGCGCCCTGCGGCGCCGCCCCGGCGCGCGGACCGTTCCAGGCGCTGCGGCCAGGTGGTGCCGTCCCACAGCTCCCAGAGTGCCTCCTCGGCGCTGCCGCCCTTGGCCAGGAGGGTGCGGGCGCGGCGCAGCAGTTCACCGAGGAGACGCGCGCCGTGGGCGTACCCCTCGTGGGTGACGAGCCGTTCCGGTTCGGCGAGCGCCCGCGCGAGCAGGGTGTCGGAGGGCGGTGGGAGTGGATTGCCGGCGGCCCGCTCCTCGTCGCGCAGGGCGCGTCCGAGCCGGCGTTGGTCGGCGGCGTCGAGGGCGGCGAGCGGCGAGGCCAGCAGGGTGAGGGCGGTCTCGGTGTCGAGCCAGGCGGGCGCCGCGCCTGCGGGGCCGTGTCCGGGTCCGGGGTCGGCCGCGGGGTCCGCGTCCTCGGCGGCCCGGTCGTGGAGGGCCGCGGTGGCGGCGGCGCGCAGGGCGGTGAGGAGCGGGGCGACGGCGGGCTCGTGGCGCAGCGGGAGGTCGTTGCCGTCGATGTCCAGCGGGACGCCCGCGGAGGTGAGGGCCCGGCGGACGGCGGGGATGGTGTGGCCGCCGGAGCGCACCAGAACCGCCATCTCTCCCCACGGAACGTCCTCCTCCAGGTGGGCGCGGCGCAGGATGTCGGCGATGTTGTCGAGTTCGGCACCGGCGGTGGGGTACGTGTAGGCCTCGACGCGGCCCCCGTCCCGGGCCGGGCTGAGGGAGCGATGAGCACGGACGGTGTCGGCGGGGAGCCTGGTCAGCGGCATCCGGCGGGTGAGGAACCGGGTGGCGTCGACCAGGTGTGCGCCGGAGCGGCGTCCGGTGGTGAGCACGGCGACGGGTGCGGGCGCGCCGTCGGCGCGGCGGAAGCTCTCGGGGAATTCCAGGATGCCGTTCACGTCGGCACCCCGGAAGGCGTAGATCGACTGGTCGGGGTCGCCGAAGGCGACCAGGGTGCGTCCGCCGCCCGCGCCGGGCGCGGCGGGGCCCTGGTTTCCGGCGAGCGCCCGCGCCAGTCGGACCTGGGCGGGGTCGGTGTCCTGGTACTCGTCCACGTAGACGGCGTCGTAGGCGTCGGCGAGCTGCCGGGCGGTCTCCGGCCGTTCGGCGAGCAGGACGGCGCGGTGGACCAGTTCGGCGTAGTCGAGGGTGCCCTGGGCGTCGAGCAGGTCGAGGTACTCCGCGAGGAAGGAGGCGGCGGCGGACCAGTCGGGGCGGCCGCCGCGCCGGGCGAATTCGGCGAGGGCGTCGGGGCCGAGGCCGAGTTCGCGGGAGCGGGCGAGGACGGCGCGGACCTCGTCGGCGAAGCCTCGGGTGGTGAGGCAGGCGCGCAGTTCGTCGGGCCAGTGCACGCGGGCGCGTCCGTGGCGTGCGAGTTCGATCTGGCCGACGAGCAGGTCGCGGACGGCGACGTCCTGCTCCGGGCCGGAGAGCAGCCGCAGGGGTTCGGCGAAGAGGTCGGCGTCCTGGTGGGCGCGGACCAGGGCGTAGCAGAAGGAATGGAAGGTGGTGGCGCGAGGCGCGGTCGCCGTGGAGAGGCGCCGTGCCAGGCGGTCCCTGAGGTCGACGGCGGCGCGGCGGCTGAAGGTGAGGACCAGTATCCGTTCGGGCGGGGTTCCGGAGGCCAGGCGGGCGGTGACGGATTCGACCAGGGTGGTGGTCTTGCCGGTGCCCGGTCCGGCGAGGACCAGCAGCGGGCCCGACTCGTGGTCAACCACACCCTGCTGGGCTGCGTCCAGTCGAGGGGGCTCCTCCGCCACGGGGGCGGAACGGACCAGTCGGTACGTGCCGGAGGCCCTCTGCCGCGCCTGCTGCTGGGGCAGGCGGCCGCTGGGAGGAGAGGAGCTCACGTGCATCGCCGGTCCTGGTGGGTGTGCTGGTGGAAGGCGCTCGGTGCGGGCCGGGGAGAAAGGGCGGCCGGCGTCGTCCGCCGGGCTGCCCGCTGCGGCCGGGCCGGCCAGGTGCCGACCACCGACCGTACCCCGAGCGGCCTCGCCTCCGGCGGGCTTCCCCTGCCGTGCGCCCCGCAGCGCGCGCGGGGCGCGGCCTGGCGCGAGCCTTTCGGAAGCGAGCCCCGCGCCAGGCGCCCCGGTCAGCGCGGCGGAGCCGGGTGGCGCGCCGAGCGGGGCCGCCCGAGCGGGCCGTCAGGAGTGAGGTGCGTCACCGGTGGTGCCGTCCCAGCGGGCCCGCCGCATGTCGAGCCGGGCGGCGACGCCGGGGGCCCCGGCCGTCCGCCGGGCCTCGCGCAGCGGGGTGCCCTCCGCCCGGTACCGCTCCAGGGCGCGCCGCTCGTGGCCCGGGAGCAGCGCCCCGTCGGAGCGGACGACCCGCCACCACGGCACGGCCGAGCCGTAGAGCGCCATGACGCGGCCGACCTGGCGGGGGCCGCCCTCCTCCAGCCACTCGGCTATGTCGCCGTAGGTCATCACCCGGCCCGGCGGGATCAGCTCGGCCACGTCGAGCACCCGCTCGGCGTAGGGCGGCAGCGCGGGCGGCTCCGAGGGCGGCGGGGGGTCCTGGCTCACGTCGCCCATCCTGCCGTACGGCACCGACACCGGACCGGGCAGCGGGGAGGACCCGGTGCCCGCAGTGCCGGGAGGGGGCGGGAGCGGGGGGCCGCGGGGCTTATCAGAGCGGATTCTCCGGCGTGCGTTGCCCCCTCATGCCTCGCGGTGTCGTCCGCTCGTGCCACCATCGTGCGGGCGGTGACAGGTGAGACAAGATCGACAGGACACGACGGAACGGACGGGTGTGAGTGCCGAAGCACGACGGAGCACGGCACCGGTGCCGCCGCGTCCCGGTGACGACGATCCCGCCCGGGCCGTTCCCGGCAGCCGTCCCGCCGGCCGGGAGAAAGGCGGTCCGATGAGCGCCGACGACGAGACCGGCGAGAGCGCGCGTACCGAGTCGCACGACGGCGCACGCCCCGGCGCCCCCGGCGAGAGCGCCCCCACGGGCGGCTCCGGCGCGTCCGCTCGTACCGCACGGGGGCAAGAGGGCGCCACATCGGCCGACCCGCACCCCGGTCTTCTGAAGTACCCCCGGCCGGAGGACACCTCCGAGGCGGCCGAGCGCGACCAGGTCGAGGTGGACGAGCCGCTGCTGGCGGCCCGGGTGCACCGGCCGTCGGATCTGATGCGGCTGCTCATCGGCGTCATGGCCATCGCGGTGCTGCTCGCGGTGGCGGCCTTCGCGCACGGCACCACCTCCGGGCTGGAACAGGACATCCGCGAGGGCACCGGCCAGGCCCCCGACCTGCTGATCAAGTTCGCCGGCCTGGCGTCGAGCATCGCCGTGCTGCTGGTACCGGTGGCCTTCGCCATCGAACGGCTCGTCAAACGCGACGGCCTGCGCATCGCCGACGGCGTGCTGGCGGCGGTACTGGCCCACGGCGTGACCCTCGCCACCGACCTGTGGGTGGCGAAGTCCGCCCCCGGGTCGATCCAGGACGCCCTGACCCAGCCCTCGCCCGGCGACATCCACGCCCTCACCGACCCGGTGCACGGCTACCTCGCTCCGGTCATCGCGTACATGACGGCCGTGGGCATGGCGCGCAGGCCCCGGTGGCGTGTGGTGCTGTGGGTGGTGCTGCTGCTCGACGCGCTCGCCATGCTGGTCACCGGCTACACCACGCCGTTCTCCATCGTGCTGACCATCCTGATCGGCTGGAGCGTCGCCTACGGAACGCTGTACACCGTGGGTTCGCCCAACGTCCGGCCGACCGGTCAGACGCTGCTCGCGGGCCTGCGCCACGTCGGGTTCCGGCCGGTCGCGGCGGCCCGCGCCGAGGACGTCCCGGAGCCCGCGGGGGGCCTCGCCGGACGGACCGGCCTGTCGCCTCCGGACCAGGGCGACCGCGGCCGCCGCTACTTCGTCACCCTGGAGGACGGTCCGCCGCTCGACGTGACGGTCGTCGACCGGGAGCAGCAGGCCCACGGCTTCTTCTACCGGGTGTGGCGCCGGATGACGTTGCGCACCATCACCACCCGCCGCAGCCTCCAGTCCCTGCGCCAGGCGCTGGAGCAGGAGGCGCTCCTCGCCTACGCCGCCATCGCCGCGGGGGCCAACGCGCCCAAGCTCATCGCCACCTCCGAACTCGGCCCGGACGCCGTGATGCTCGTCTACGAGCACATCGGCGGCCGCTCGCTGGACTCCCTGGCCGACGAGGAGGTGACCGACGAGCTGATGCGCGACACCTGGCAGCAGGTGAGGGCGCTCCAGTCCCGCCGGATCGCCCACCGGAGGCTGGCCGGGGACGCCGTCCTGGTGGATCGTTCCGGCAAGGTGATCATCACCGACCTTCGCGGCGGCGAGATCGCCGCCGGAGATCTGGTCCTGCGGATGGACATCGCGCAGCTCCTGACGACCTTCGGGCTGCGGGTCGGCGCCGAGCGTTCGGTGGCCGCCGCCGTGGCGGTTCTCGGCCCGGACACCATCGCCGACTGTCTGCCCCTGCTCCAGCCGATCGCGCTGACCCGCTCGACCCGGGCGACCCTGCGGCGGCTCGCCAGGGAGCGCTCGCAGCGTGAGCGTGAAGCTGTGCTGGACGCCTCCCAGGAGACCAAGCAGCAGCGCCGGGAGACCGGGCAGCAGGAGGACCGGAAGACGGTCAAGGCCGAGAAGCAGGCCGAGAAGCGTGCCATCGACGAGGCGCTGGAGGAGGCCCGCGAGGAGGACCTGCTCACCCAGATCCGCCACCAGGTGCTGCGCATCCGGCCGCAGGCCCCGGTCGAACCGGCCCGTCTGGAGCGGATCAAGGCCCGTACCCTGGTCAGTTTCATCGCCGGTGCGATCGGCGGGTACTTCCTGCTGTCGCAGCTGACGCACATCGAGTTCGGCACGCTCTTCTCGGACGTCCACTGGGGCTGGATGGCGGCGGCCGTCCTCTTCTCCTCACTCAGCTACTTCGCGGCGGCGATGAGCCTGCTCGGTTTCGTACCGGAGCGGGTCTCCTTCCTGCGCACGGTCGGGGCGCAGGTCGCCGGCTCCTTCGTGAAGATCGTCGCTCCGGCGGCCGTCGGCGGCGTGGCGCTCAACACCCGTTTTCTCCAGCGCTCCGGCGTACGCCCCGGACTCGCCGTGGCCAGTGTCGGCGCGTCGCAGCTCTTCGGGCTGGGTTCGCACATTCTGCTGCTGCTCCTCTTCGGCTACGTCACGGGCACCGAGAAGACCCCGTCCCTCACGCCGTCCCGAACGGTGATCGCCGGTCTCCTCACGGTCGCCGTGCTGGTGCTGGTGGTGACCGCGGTGCCATTCCTGCGGAAGTTCATCGTCACGCGGGTACGGTCGCTCTTCGCCGGTGTGGTGCCGCGCATGCTCGACGTGCTCCAGCGGCCGCAGAAGCTGCTCACCGGTATCGGCGGCATGCTGCTGCTGACCGCCTGCTTCGTGATGTGCCTGACCGCCTCCGTCCGCGCCTTCGGCGACGGGGGCACCACCGTGTCCCTCGCGGGCGTGGCGGTCGTCTTCCTGGCCGGCAACGCGCTCGGTTCGGCCGCCCCCACGCCCGGCGGCGTCGGCGCGGTCGAGGCGACGCTGACGGTCGGCCTCATCGCGATCGGCCTGCCGAAGGAGGTGGCGGCCCCGGCGGTGCTGCTGTACCGGCTCCTGACGCTCTGGCTGCCCGTGCTGCCGGGCTGGCTGTTCTTCAACCAGTTGACACGTAAGGGGTATCTGTAAGGCGTTCGGGGGCATGGGGCGTGCTCCCGGTGCCGGGGCGCACTCACTCGCACGGACCCCGCCCCGCGCGCCGGGGGTGCACGGCGCGCAGGATGGGGGCATGCCGAATCGCCCCCACCGCCGCCGCACCGCCCTGCTGTCCAGCGCACTGGTGCTCACCGTCGCCGCCTCGCTCTCCGCCTGTTCGGACTCCGGTACCGACGAGCCGGGCAGCCAGAACGGCTCCACTCCGGCCGGCGGGCTCGCCTCGCAGAAGCTCGACTGGTCGAAGTGCCCCGCGCCCGACGACACCCAGGGCGGCGGCACCGCTCCCTCCCCGCTGCCCGGTGGCACCGCGTGGCAGTGCGCGACGATGAAGGCCCCCCTCGACTGGGACGCCCCGGACGGTGACACCCTCGACCTGGCGCTGGTGCGGGCGAGGAGCAGCGCGAAGAACGAGGACCAGCGGATCGGCTCGCTCATCTTCAACTTCGGCGGACCGGGCGGTTCCGGGGTGAGTACCCTGCCGGCCTTCGGCGACACCTACGAGACGCTGCGCGGCCGGTACGACCTGGTCAGCTTCGACCCGCGCGGGGTGGGTCGCAGTGCCCCCGTCACCTGCCTCGACGACACGCAGCTCGACGACTTCTTCCAGGCCGACTCGACGCCGGACGACGCCGCCGAACGCGCCGACCTGATGAAGCGGACGCAGCAGTTCAACGCGGCCTGCGAGAAGAACTCGGGGAAGGTGCTGCCCCAGGTCACCACGACCGACGCGGCCCGCGACATGGACCTGATGCGCCAAGTGCTCGGCGACGAGAAGCTCTACTACATGGGCATCTCGTACGGCACCGAGCTGGGCGGCGTCTACGCCCATCTCTTCCCCGACAAGGTCGGCCGCGCGGTCTTCGACGCGGTCGTGGACCCGACGCAGGACGCCGAGCAGGGCTCGCTGGGCCAGGCCAAGGGGTTCCAGTTGGCGCTCGACAACTACGCCGAGGCGTGCACGGCGACGACCGAGGAGTGCCCGGTCGGGTCGGATCCCGCGGACGTGAAGAAGCGTATCGCCGACCTGCTCGCCTCCCTCGACAAGAAGCCGCTGCCCGCCGACGGCGACCGCGAGCTGACCCAGGCCGCCGCGTTGAACGGCATCGCCCAGTCGCTCTACTCCGAGGACTTCTGGGAGTACCTGACACAGGGTCTGGAGGACGCCTACGACGGGGACGGCCGCATCCTGCTGGCCCTTTCGGACAGCATGACCGGCCGCAACCAGGACGGCACCTACAGCAACCTGCAGGCCGCCAACATCGCCATCAACTGCGCCGACGACAAGCCCCGCTACACCGAGGCCGACGTCCGCGAGAAGCTGCCCGAGTTCCGCAAGGCCTCCCCCGTCTTCGGTGACTTCCTCGCCTGGGGGCTGCTGAGCTGCACCGACTGGCCCGTGGCCGGCGCGGCCGAGCACCCCGACGTGTCGGCCGAGGGCTCCGCGCCCATCGTCGTGATCGGCAACACCGGGGACCCGGCCACCCCCTACGAGGGCGCGCGGCAGATGGCCCGGGCGCTCGGCAAGGGCGTCGGCGTCGAGATCACCTACAAGGGGCAGGGCCACGGCGCCTACGACAGCGGCAACGCGTGCGTCCGCAAGGCGGTCGACGGCTACCTGCTGGACGGGACCGTACCGAAGAACGGGACGGTCTGCTCCTGACCTGCGTCTCACCGAACGCTCGGGCGGTGGCGGAGAGCAGCGACCCACTCTCCGCCACCGCTCTCGCCGTGCGCAGGTGCCCCCGGCAGGCCCACGCGTGATTCCTCGGCCTTCTTTCTCGCCTCCTGCACCACTCCCACCTGCGCCTTCCGGGATACGGACCGATCAACTCCGGAAGTCCGCCCACTTTCCGCTTGATTACTCTCCGTAGTCGACCCTACGATGGCGGAGCCGTCCCGGACCTCGGGACGCAAGGGGAATCACGGGGGATTCATGATGCCTGGACGCCTGCTGCGCGCTGCCGCCCTGCTGCTCGCGGGCCTGCTCGCCGCCACGGCCACCCTCGGCTGCTCGGCCGAGGAGCGCCCGGACGCCAAGGCCCCTTCACCGGCCGACGGTGACACTCCGTCCGCTCCGGACGCCACCGCGTCGGCCGCTCCCGCCCGGGGCCCAGGCGTGGCGGAGGGCGATCCTCCCCTGCCGAGGAAACTGACCGACCAGCGTCTGCACTGGGGCCGCTGCGCGGCTCGCACCGCTCCGCCCGCTCCCGGCTCCGCATGGCGCTGCGCCACCTTGCGGGTCCCTCTGGACTACGCCGAGCCACGGGGCGACACCCTCGGCATCGCCCTGATCAAGACGGCCGCCACCGGCCCGGAGGACCGGCGCATCGGCTCGCTGCTCTTCAACTTCGGGGGGCCCGGTGGCTCCGGCGTCGACATGCTCCCGTCCTTCGCCCCGGGTTACGAAAGGCTCCGCGCCCGGTACGACCTGGTGAGCTTCGATCCGCGCGGCGTCGCGGGCAGTTCCGGCATCCGGTGCCGCGACGACCGGCGCATCGCCGCGGCGGAGGCCAGAGTCGACCTGACGCCTGACGACACCGCCGAGGAGAAGACGTACTTCGAGGACGCGGCCGACTTCGGCCGGGGCTGCGCCGAGGACGCGGGCGGCCTTCTCCCCCACGTCGGCACGGCCGAGGCCGCCCGCGACCTGGACCTGCTCAGGCACGCTCGGGAGACCCGTCCCTGCACTACTTCGGGATCTCCTACGGAACGCAACTGGGCGCCGCCTACGCCCACCTCTTCCCCGACCGGGCCGGACGCCTCGCGCTGGACGCCGCCGTCGACCCCGAGGCCGACGTGATCGGCCACGCGAAGAACCAGGCCCGGGGCTTCCAGCGGGCTCTGGAGAACTACCTGCGCAGCGAAGGTCGCGACCCCGGACAGGGCAGTCGCCGGATCGCCGCCCTGCTCGAGCGGATCGACCGCCGGCCGCTGCCCACGGCGTCGGGCCGGAAGCTGACCGAGTCCCTCGCCCTCACCGGGATCGTCACCACGCTCTACAGCGAGCGGAGCTGGCCGCGCCTCACCGAGGCGCTGGAACAGGCCGAGCGGGGGTCGGGGACCGCCCTGCTGCGCCTCGCCGACTCCTACAACGACCGTGACGAGCAGGGGCGTTACGGCACGCAGAGCCACGCACAACGGGCGATATCCTGCGCCGACGATCCCGGTCGGCCGACCCCCGAGGAGGCACGGAAGCTGCTGCCCGAGTTCCGCGGCATCTCGCCGGTCTTCGGTGAGTTCCTCGGCTGGGACACCGCCGGCTGGTGCCACGAGTGGCCGGCCGACGGAGTGCCGGAACCTCCGGGCGTGGCGGCCGAGGGTGCGTCGCCGGTGCTGGTCGTGGGCACGACCGGCGACCCGGCGACTCCGTACGAGGGCGCACGGCGCCTGGCGGACGGCCTCGGGGAAGGTGTCGGCGTCCTGCTCACCCACCGGGGTGAGGGGCACGGGGCCTACGGGTCGGGGAGCCGGTGCGTGGACCGGACGGTGGATGCCTACCTCCTGGACGGCACCGCTCCGAAGGACGGTACGGAATGCGCCGCGGACAGGAGATGAGAGGGCGGGCGCCCCTCACTCGGTCTGCTCCGCCGCCGCCTCGGTCCGGGCAGCCGAGGGGCCCGTCCGCCCCGCGGGCGGACGGGCCCCGGGCCTCGTCAAGGTGACGGCTGTCCCGGCGTCCGGATCCCTGCGGGGCAGGGCTTCCGAGGCGTCGTCGGGCTCAGTAGACGGGCTTCTCCGGCTCGATCTGGTTGACCCAGCCGATGACGCCACCACCCACGTGCACAGCGTCGGAGAAGCCCGCGGACTTCAGGACGGCGAGGACTTCCGCACTGCGGACACCCGTCTTGCAGTGCAAGACGATCTTCTTGTTCTGCGGGAGATCCTGGAGCGCCGTCCCCATCAGGAACTCGTTCTTGGGGATCAGGCGCGCGCCGGGGATCGAGACGATCTCGTACTCGTTGGGCTCGCGGACGTCGATGATCTCGATGTTCTCGTCGTCATCGATCCACTCCTTGAGCTGCTTGGGAGTGATCGTCGAACCGGCCGCGGCCTCCTGGGCCTCTTCGGAGACGACGCCGCAGAACGCCTCGTAGTCGATGAGTTCGGTGACCGTCGGGTTCTCACCGCAGATCGCGCAGTCGGGGTCCTTGCGCACCTTGACCTGGCGGTACTGCATCTCCAGGGCGTCGTAGATCATCAGGCGGCCGACCAGCGGATCGCCGAGACCGGCGAGGAGCTTGACGGCCTCGGTGGCCTGGATGGAGCCGACCGACGCGCAGAGCACGCCGAGGACGCCGCCCTCGGCGCAGGAGGGAACCATGCCGGGGGGCGGGGGCTCCGGGTAGAGGCAGCGGTAGCAGGGGCCGTGCTCGGACCAGAAGACCGACGCCTGGCCGTCGAAGCGGTAGATGGAGCCCCAGACGTACGGCTTGTTCAGCAGCACGCAGGCGTCGTTGACCAGGTAACGGGTGGCGAAGTTGTCGGTGCCGTCCACGATCAGGTCGTACTGGCTGAAGATGTCCATCACGTTGTCGGCCTCGAGCCGCATCTCGTGAAGGACGACGTTCGTGTACGGGTTGATGCCCTTGACCTTGTCGCGGGCGGACTCGGCCTTGGGGCGGCCGATGTCGGCCTGGCTGTGGATGATCTGGCGCTGGAGGTTCGACTCGTCGACCTCGTCGAACTCGATGATCCCCAGCGTGCCCACGCCGGCGGCGGCCAGGTACATGAGAGCGGGCGAACCGAGGCCGCCCGCGCCCACGCAGAGCACCTTGGCGTTCTTCAACCGCTTCTGCCCGGCCATCCCGACGTCGGGGATGATCAGGTGGCGGGAGTACCTGCGGACCTCGTCGACGGTGAGCTCAGCAGCTGGCTCGACCAGGGGTGGCAGCGACACGGGGACTCCGTTGGTCGATCGGGGACAGGACAACCCCCGCACGGGCGGGGACCACTAGCCGTAACACTGCCACGCCCTTCTTCATTCCGAGACACCCGTTCCGACCTGCGAGACGAGGGTGTCCCAGTAACCGGGCATGGTCTCCCAGCAGGCACTTCGGCTCTCCTTGGCCGTGCGGTCGGTGAACCAGACAGTGCCCGCACCCTGCCAGCGGGCGACGCGCAGCGCCTGGGCGAGGTGGCCGCGCGGCAGCCCGTGGACGAGGTGGCAGAAGCGCTCCGGCGGGTAGGCGGCGGTCCATTCGGGCGCCTGGGACCAGCGGTAGTCGTGCCAGGGACCGCTGAAGGTCACCAGTTGGTCCGCGACCTCGGCGTAGCCGGGATGCGGGTGGGTGCCGTGGGCGGTGACGAGGTGTCCACCGCCGAGCAGGTCCCGCAGCGCCCCGACCACCCGGCGCAGCTCGGGCAGGGCGGCGCGCTCGACGGGGCAACGGTCGAGGTAGAAGCCGTCGACCAGGTACCAGTCGCGGAAGCGGTGGGCGTCCGAGAGGAGCGCGCCGAAGGTTCGCCGGCCACCCGCGAGATCCAGCTGCCCGATCACGCGGACCTGTGCGTTCCGCAGGCGGCCGGCCGCTTCCAGGCAATGCGGGTCGGGGCGTTCGCCGGGGCCGTCGGCGATGTTGAGGACGGCCCAGTGGACTCCGGCGCCGACGCGCGGGAGCGCCTCCCATTCGCGTGGGGCCAGCAGGGGGTGGGCGTAGCCGGGGACGCCGAGGCGGAGCTGTCCGGCACTGACGGCGGGCTGGGTGCCGGGCTGCGTCAGATACGGCACGCCGCCTCCATCCAGATGTCGGCCAGGGACTCCTCCAGGTTGATGCGCGGCCGCCAGCCGAGCCGGTCGCGGGCGGTGCGGACGTCGGCCTGCTGCCAGCTCCCGCAGCCGTCCGGGTACGGGTACGCGGCGGGCGAGGGCGCGAGGTCCGGGTCGGGCCGGGGGTGGCCGATGGCGGCCCGCAGTCCGCCCTGGCCGTGGTCGGCGCGGGCGTGCAGCCCGCCCGGGGCGGCGGCCGGGTAGCCGGAGGGGGTGTCCAGTTCGTGCAGGGCTCCGCCGTAGCCGGCGACGCGGGCGAGGACGGCGGCGGCGTCCCGGAGTCGGACGGCGCGACCGGAACCGATGTTGATCACGCCTTGAGCGGCGGAGAGAGAGGCGGCATGGACGGCCCGGGCGACGTCTCGGACGTCGACGAAGTCGCGTTGCACGCCGAGGCCGCCGAGCTTGAGCTCACCGTCACCGGACTGCATGGCGCGGCGCATCGCCTCGGCGAGCCGGCCGAGCGGCGATCCGGCGGGGGTACCCGGTCCGGCGGGCGAGAAGACACGCAGGACGACGGCGTCGAGTCCGGAGCCGAGAACGAGTTCGGTGGCCGCGAGTTTGCTCACGCCGTAGGGGCCACCGGGGCGGGGCACGGCGTCCTCGGCGGTGGACGAGCCGGGCTGGCTCGGCCCGTACTCGGCGCCGCAGCCGATCTGGACGAGCCGGGCGCCGCAGCCGCTGCGCCGCAGTGCCTCGCAGACGGTGGCGACGGCGACGGTGTTGTGCCGGGTCAGTTCGCGGGCTCCGGCACGGGTGGCCCCCGCGCAGTTGACGACCACCCCGGGGTGCACGGCGTCGAGGAAGCGGGTGAGCGCGCCGGGACTGCCGGTGGAGAGGTCGAACCGCACGTCGGCGTCGTCACCGCGCCCCAGTGCGGTGAGCTGGACGGCGGGGTCGGCGAGCAGGCGGTCGGCGACGAAGCGGCCGATGTATCCGTTGGCTCCGATCAGCAGCACTCTCATCGGTCGGCCCCCGAGCGGTTTTTGCGTCGGCTGGTCGTCATCTGGTGGTCTCCTTCGGAAGGGGTGCGGTTCGGGTGCGGCGCCGTGCGCTCCGGGGGCCGCGTCGACGGACCGTGTCCGGCGCCGGTGGCCGGGTGGGTCAGTGGGTGCCCGGATCGGTGTGGGCGGAGGCTCGGGAGAGCGCCGGTACGGCACGGACCAACAGGGCGAGGGCGGCGACCGCGCAGGCGAGGGTGGGCACCGCCTCGGCGCCGCACACCTCGATGAGCGTCTCGACCGGCAGGGCGAGGAAGCCGCAGCCGGGCAACCGGGCCGCGAAGACGCTGCACAGGGCCGCCAGCTCGACCCCCGCCGCGGTGGCGAGGGCGACGGTGGGGGCCGCTCGGTGCCCGTGCACCAGCAGCAGGCGGGCGAGGAGCAGCAGGGTGCCGAGCGCTCCGGCCCCGGCGAGTGCCGGGGAGCCGCCCCGTACGGCGCCGGCGAGCGCGAGCAGGCCGGTCAGGACGGCGAGGTAACAGGTCAGAGAGGCGAGCAGGAGTGGCCTGGTGGCGGCGGCGAACTCGCCGAGTGCCCGGCTGCGGGCGAGCCTGCGCCGGGCGCCTCCGGTGAAGAGGCGGGCGCACAGCACGGCGGGCCACGTCGCGAGGGCGAGGCCGAGAGCGGTCGCCGTGTCCACCGGCCAGAGTCGGTCAGGGCCGCCGCGGACCGCCGCGTCGAGGAGACCGTTGCCGAGTACGGCGTAGCCGAGCAGCCAGAGGGTGGCGAGCTGGACGGCCGCCCCGGCCGGGCGGGGGGCGCGCAGGGGGCCGTGCCGCAGGCAGAGTTGGACCGCGCTGAGTACCGCGAGCACGCCCGCCACCACGGCGAGCGTCCGGGCCCGGCCGGCGGGTGCCTGGGCGAGACCGGCGAGCAGCCCCGCGCAGAGAACGCCCGGCAGAGCGGGCAGCAGGACGAGGGTGAGCAGCCGCGACGGGAGCGGGCTCACGGCGGCGTCAGCGACCGGTTCCGACGCGGCGTGCGAGGACACGTACACGCTGGAGTGGTCGGAGCTGTGGTGTGGCACCCGGGCGTACATCTCCTCCGCCAGGGAGAAGACGTCCCGGTGCCGGAAGCGGGCGGCGGCGCGGTCCGTCATCCCGTGCGCCTCCAGCGCGGCGGCGATATCCAGCGGGTCGACGGCACGGACACAGAGGTCGCGGTGGCGGTGCATGAGCGCCTTGACCGGGTCCCCACCGGCGTCGTGCCCCGCGGACTGCGGCCTCCCCGCGCCGCCCTCGGCACGCTCAGCGGTGCCGCTCTCGGCGCGCTCGCCGATGCCGCACCGCCGGTGAGCCGCTCCGGCTGCGAGGTGCCCGGCCGGCACAGCGGGAGCCGTGGGGTCCGTGCCGTCATCCGTCTCGTCCGGCCTTCTGAGGGCGGACCGTGCCGGGTGGCCGGGCACGTCGATCGGGCCCGGGGCGTGGTGTGTGGTCATGGGGGTGTGCTCCCTGAGGTTCCTCTGCGGCCTGGCCGCGGTGGAGGGCGCGGCGGCACTCTCCGTCTTTCCTGCGCTCATCCCGCCGCCTCCCCACTCGCGCCCGCCACCGGACCGGCGGGAGGCACGGCGAAGGCCGCGGCGCCGGGATACGTCGGCGACGCCGCGCGGTCGGACCGGATGCCGGGAGCCGGAACGCCGGCCTGCGCGTCGGACGCCGAAGGGTCGGGACATGCAGGGGAGTGCGGAGCTTGGAGGCACGTGGCGGGTGCTGAGGTGCCGGTGCCCACGACGGGTGTCCGGGCGCCGAGGCGGGCAGTAGCCGTCGGAACACCGGAAGGCGCGGCGGTTGCCGCGACGCCGGCGGACCCGGCGGGTGCCGGGATGCCGACGGACCCGGCGGGCGCCGGGATGCCGGCGGACCCGGCGGGTGCCGGGATGCTGGCGGGCCCGGGGGGCGCCGGCGCGCCGCGGTGCACGGTGGGTGCTCGAACGCCGGGGTGTGTAAGCGGCGTTGCGGGAGAAGGAGGCACTGAGGCCACTGGGTCGGAGCTTCCGGTACCGGAAGCCACGTATGGCGCCGAGGGCAAGGCACCGCTTGCGGCCCCGGCCCCGGCCCGCCCCTCGAACTCGGCTTGGGACCCCACTCCCGTCTGCGTCTCCGACCGCGACCGCGACCGCGACCAAGCCTCGGCCTCGGCCCAGGCCCCGGCCCCGGCCCACGACTCAGCCCCGGCCTGGAATTCGGGCCCTGGCTGCGACGGCATTCGCGTCTCTGCCTTGGCCCGGGACTCGACCTCCACCCGCGCCTCAGCCCCGGCCTGGAATTCCGCCCCTGCCTGCGACGGCATTCGCATCTCCGCCTTGGCCCGGGACTCGACCTCCACCCGCGCCTCAGCCCCGGCCTGGAACCCGGCTCCCGTCTGCGACCGCGTTCCCGTCTCAGCCCTGCCCCGGGACTCCGCGCCGGCCTCGGCCTGGCACCCAGCCTCCGGCAACGTCCGGGAATGCCACCAGCCCCCGGCCTGTGCCCCGGTCCCCGTCCACACCTCATCCCCGGCCTGAAACCCGGCTCCCGTCTGCAACCGCGTTCGCGTCCCAGCCCCGGCCTGAAACCCGGCTTGCGTCTGCGACTGCGACTGCGACCGCAACCGAACCTCAGCCCTGACCTGCGACTCGGGTTTGGCCCCGTCTCCAACTCCCGTCTGCGTCTGCGTCTGCGACCACGACCACGACCAAGCCCCGGCTCCCGCCCCCGACTCATCCCCGGCCCGGGACTCCGTCCCAGTCACCATGTGCGTCCGTGTCCGTGTCCGCGGCCGACTCCGGGGCCCGGTCTCCGTCCCGGGCCCGGTCTCCGAGCGATGCTCGCCGGTGCTCGTGTCCGCCTCCATGGCGAACCCCTCGCCGGACGCGGTGCGGCGAGCCGTATCCACGGCGGGATCGTCGGGCACGCCGTCGCGCCGCCAGTTCCGCTCGGGCCGGTCCGGCTCCGCGCCGGCCCCGGCGACCGGTGCGGTCCCGGTGCCCGCCCCGCTCTCCGCCCACCGTTCCCCCGGCCCAGGCGTCTCGCCGAAGGCGCCCAGCGCCATCCCGGCGCCCCAGCCGGTCGACGTGCCCCCGGCCGCGTCGCCCCAAGCCTCCGGCGCCCCCCACTCCTCAGCCGCTCCCCACTCCCGCGCGACCCGGCCCTGCTCCCCGCGGGTCCCCGCACCACTGTGGGGCGGAGTCACCGCGGCGACCTTCGCCACCTGCCCCACGGGAATCCCTCCCCAGGCCGCAGGCATCCCCCCATCACCCTCACCGCGCCCGTCAGCCTCCCTCCCGCCGGCCGACGATCCAGCCCGGACCTCGCCTGCACCGGCCCACCCGCGCGACCCCGCTCCCGCCGCATCTCCCCCCTGCCCAGCCCGCCCAGCCCGCTCGGCCCGCTCGGCCCGCTCAGCGACCACACGCGCCGACGGCGCCGCCGGATCACCGCTGTCCCAGCTGCCCACCTTGTCCCCGCCGCCCCCGTTCTCCCAGCTCCCCTCCGAGCCCAGGAACGCCGGCCCCATGAGCGCCTCGTGCACGGCCGCCTGCGGGCCCACCGCCTCCGTCACCCGTTCCCCGAGCGGTACGTCCTCTTCGGCCGCCGCGTCCCCGCCACCGGACACGCGTCCCTCGGCCTCGTCAGCGGCACCGCCACCGGCACCGCGCTCGCCTCCCACAAAGACCGGCCCCCCGGTCGCACCAAGCGCCTCCGCCCGGCCGGGCTTCTGAGCCGCACCGCCCGAGCCGGCCCCGTGCCGCGACCCCGCCCCCGGCCGGCCGCTCCCGTCAGCCGACGCCCGGGTCGCCCGGCGTGCCGCCGCGGTCTCGTCGAGTACCGCCCAGGTGGGGACTCGTCGCAGGGCCGCTCCGCTGGCCACGACCGGCCCGTCGGCGGACGAGGGACGGGCGGGCGTGCCGGGGACGGTGGAGGCGGGGGCGAGCAGGTCGGGTTCACGGGGGGCGCCCGCGGCCACGCCCCAGGTCGTGGGGGTGCTGGTGCTGTCGGGGCGGGCGGCCTCGGCCCATGTGCCCGGGACCCGGGTCTCCGCGGGGTGGGCGAAGGGCATGGGGGTGCCTTCCTCGTCCGTGTGGGGGCGGCGTACCGGGTAGTGGGAGACGATCTCCAGGTAGAGGGCGCGGAAGCGTTCGACGTTCTCGTCGACGGAGAAGAGTTCCAGGGCGCGGGAGCGGGCTGCGGCGCCCAGGCGGTCGCGTCGGGCCGGGTCGCGCAGCAGGGCCAGGCACGCCTCGGCGAGGGCGGCCGGGTCCTTGGGCGGCACGACGAGGCCCGTACCGCCGACGGCCTCGACGACGGCGCCGACCTCGGTGGAGACGGTGGCGCGGCCGCAGAGCATCGCCTCGACGACGCTCACCGGGAATCCTTCGACCACGCTGGAGAGGACGACGACGGCGCCCGAGGCGTAGGCGGCGGCCAGGTCGGCCGAGTCCGCCTCCGCCTCGCTCAGCTCCTCAAAGCTGACCGGCGCGCCCCCTGCGTCCTCCGCAGCCTCCACCCGGTTCCACGGGCACAGTTCCTGCGCCAGTTCTCGGCAGTGCGCCAGGTACGCGGCGGGCTCCGCGCCCGGCGCGAGCCGCCCGACGAGGCGCAGCCGGGCGCCGGGCTCGGCCCGGCGGATCTCGGCGAAGGCGTGCAGCAGCGTGACGAGGTCCTTGCCGGGCTCGATCCGGCCGGCCCAGACCAGCGTGTGCGGATCGCCCGCGGGCCCCTCGCCGACGGCGGCGAAGCGCCGGGCGTCCAGTCCGGGGTGGACGGTGCGCAGCCGGTGCGGTGCGGCGCCGCACCGCTCCTGCCAGCGTCGGACATGGGCGCTGCCGGGGGTGATCAGGGCGGCCCGGTCGTAGACCTCGGCGGTGAGGAGCTGGTGGAAGGCGGCGCCCAGCGCGCGTACGGCGGGGGTCGAGCCGCGTCCGGCGGCGGCGAGGTAGTGGCTGCGCAGCGGTACGTGGTGCTCGGTGACCAGCAGCGGCACGCCGAAGAAGTGCCGGGCCAGCAGGCCGGGAAGGGCCGCGGTGCCGCCGGAGGCGGCGTGGCAGAGGTCGACGCCGCCGAGCCCGCCCCGTCCCGCGCCGCCCGAGTGCGCCCCGCGGGCGTCGCTCTCGGCGTACCAGTCGAGCGAGAGGGGTCGCAGGGCGCGCTCGATCAGCCCGGCGACGGCTAGGAGGTCCGGGACGCGGGCGTCGTGGGCGGCACGCAGGGCGCCGGGTGCCCGGCAGGCGCGTTCGAGGATGCGGACGGCGTCCTCCGAGCGGAGGGCGGCGACCAGGCCGCCTTCCTCGCGTGCCAGGTCGGCCAGGCCGTAGAGCCCCTTGCGGAAACGGTCCTTCTGGACCCGGAGCGCTCCCTCGTCGGAGCGGGGGGCGCCGGAGCAGACGGCGGCGGCGAGATCGGCGTAATGGGTGTGGAGGCGGCGCCGGGCGCGGCGGCCGTGGGTGGCGCCGTCCCCCTCGGCACACCAGAGGGGCGCGGTGCGCACCCGGTGGATCTCCACGGGCAGCGTGACCCAGCCGGCCTCCTCCTGGGAGGCGGTACGGCTGAGCGCGTAGAGGTCGAACTCGTGGGGCGCCAGCCCGCGCACGAGCCGGTCGCACCACAGTCCGCCCTCGCCGTCCGCGTACGGGTAACCGCCCTCGGTCAGCAGTCCGATGCGCATCTGTCCACCTCCGATCTCCCATGCGGGGAGCCGCCGTTGTCGTCTCGCCGGGGGCGTGGACCCCGCAGCGGGAAGAACGTATGCGGACAGGAGGGTGGTACGCCGGACGGTTGTCCGTCGCACCATCAAAAGGGGTGAACAGGCGTAACTTTCCCTGCCCGGAGGCGTTTTCCGTGCTGATCGCGGCCAGGTCGACGCCGAGAGGCCGCCGCGGGGACGACGGGGGCACGGGCGGGGGCGGGGAGGGACACGACCGGTCGCCCGCGTGGCCGCACCGGGTGTGCGTGGCCGGTGTCATGGAGGTGCCCCGGGGCCGCACACCGGCGCTCGTCCGCGGGTGACGGCGGGCGGCCGGGAGCGGCGGTGGCGCCGTGACCCGGCTGGTGCCCGCCACGGGCGACGACCTGCGCTTCGGCCCGCAGCCCCTCGGCCCGCAGCTCAGCCCTTCGACCCGCAGCTCAGCCCTTCGGCCCGCAGCCCTTCGTGTCCTGGCCACCGGCTGCTCGGCCCGGCACCACCCCCGGCGGCCGGGTGCGCCGGAGCGCGCGCCCGCGAGCGGCGCGGACGAGCCCCAAGGGGGCGGCGGCCCGGTCAGTTCGGGTAGGCCCAGGGGTTGGCCTCGCAGGTGATGCCGTCCAGGGACAGGAACTTGGTCTGCTGCTGCATCACCGGCGCCAGGGCGCCGTCGCGGCTGCAGTTGACGTGGTTGAAGCCGAGCCGGTGGCCGATCTCGTGGTTGATCAGCATCTGCCGGTAGGCGTGCATGGCGTCACCGTAGGTCTCGGCGCCCTGCGCCCAGCGGTAGGCGTTGATCATGACCCGGTCGGTGGAGGCGGAGTCGCAGGAGACGTTGTCCACGGTGGTGTCCAGGCCGGACTTGGCGCACCATTCGGCGGTGGTGCCGGGACTGGCCAGGGTGATCACGAAGTCGGGCCGGCCGGTGGCGATCCGCTCGAAGGTGCGGGCGCCGTCGTGGGCCCAGCTGCGGTCGTCGTTGAGCGTCTTCCGCACGGCCTCGGCGAACAGCTCCGCGTCGAGGCCGAGCCCCTTCTCCACGTCGACGCGGTAGCGGAACAGCTGCCCCTTGCCCGGCGCCTTGTCGATGCCCGGTACGGCGGCGAAGTCGCCGTCGGCCGTCAGCTCGGGGTCGAGCGGCACCTTCTGGTCCATCAGCTGCGCGTAGGTGAGCCGCGCCGACTTCGGCGCGGGCGCCGGGGAGGCGGGCGTGGGGCGACCCTCGGAGCGCGAGGCGGTGCCCTCGGCCGCCCGGCCGGAGTTGTCGGAGGCGGACCGGGAATCGGCCCCGTCGTCCTGGCCGCCGAGCAGCTGCCCGCCGACGACCACCGCCAGCACGGTGACCACGGCGGCCGCGCCGACACCGGCGGCGGCCCAGCCGCGTCCGGGCCGGCGGCGGCCCGGCGCGGTGGGCTCGCCGCCGTCCGCACCACCGTCGCCGCCGTCTCGGCCATCCGCCTCGGAGACGGCCGCGGGCGGCTCCTCGGGCGGGAAGAAGCCGCCGGGGGCGTACGCGGTGGCGCCCGGAGCGCGCCCGCCGTGCTCCCCCGTCACCTGTACGGGGGACCTGCGGGGCGCTCCGGGCGCGAAGAGGTCCTCGTCCTCGAAGGCGTCCAGGTACTCCTGGCGCGGTCCGGGCATCTCCCGGCCGCCGGCCGCGTCAGGCGGTCCGTGCGGCGGGAGCCCCCAGCCTCCGCCGGGCTCGCGCTGCTCGGGATGGCCGTCGCCCCGGACACCCTTGGGGGCGAGCGGCGACGGAACCGGGCCGCGTCCGGGCGGCGTCCCCCGAGGCGCGCGACGCGCGGCCGCGTCGGGTGGCGGCTCGTCGGGCCGGTACTGCTCGGTGGCGCCGGTCTCGCCCGGCCTGGCCCGCGCCTGCGCGGCGGACCCGGCGGACGACGAGGGGCGGCGGTGACGTCCCACGCGCGGGTTCAGCTCCCCTGGGTCGGGTCGCCCGCACCGTCGGCGGGCAACGCTTCGTCTGCGGTCACGACGGACCCGGCGCTCCGGCGGGAGGCGGGCGGCAGGGTCTCCCCCGTGTCCGCGAGCAGCTCCCTGACGGCGGCCGCGACCTCGTCCGGATACTCCATCATGGCGACGTGTCCCGCGTCCGGCAGAGTCAGCAGCCGGGAACCCCGGAAGGCGACGGCCGCGCGGCGCGCCATCCGGTGGCCCACGAGCCGGTCGCGCCCGCCGTAGACGAGCAGCGTGGGCGCGAGCACCCGGCCGGCCTGGCGCCACAGGCCGTGCTGGCCGCCGAGGGTGTAGGCGTCGACGATGCCGCGGGCGGAGCGGACCATGGCGTCCCAGAAGTACGGCAGCGCCATCCGGCGCTCCATCTCCTCGACGGCGTTGCGGAACGCCTCGGGAGAGACCCGGGCCGGGTCTCCGTAGCAGAGGCCGAGGACGCCGCGGGTGCGCTGTTCGGCCGTCAGGTCACGGGCGGCGCGGGTCAGCAGGGCGCCCATGCCGGGCAGCGCCAGCAGGCCGGTGGGGACCGCGGAGCGCTGGATGCGCAGTTCGGGCAGGGCCGGGGAGACCAGGGTGAGGGTGCGCACCAGGTCGGGACGGGCGGCGGCGACGCGGGTGGAGACGGCGCCGCCGAGCGAGTTGCCGATGAGGTGGACCGGGCCGCGGCCGGCCGCGTCGAGGTGGCGGATGACGGCGCGGGCGTGGGCGGTGACGGAGTAGTCGCCGTCGTCCGGCGGCGGCGATTCGCCGAAGCCGGGCAGGTCCAGGGCCTCCCCGTCGACGGTGTCGGCCAGCAGCGGCATCAGGGCCGACCAGTTCTGCGAGGAGCCGCCGAGGCCGTGGACGTACAGGGCGGGGGGCAGGCCCTCACGAGACGGCGGGCACGAACGCACGGTCAGCGTGAGTCCGGGCAGGCCGACCTGGCGCAGCCGCTCCCCCTCCTCGACGCGGACGGCGCTCACCTTGGGCAGTACGGCACCGGTCACGTCGGGCAGGTCGGTCGAAGACATGCGGCAATGTTACGAGAGGATCACACCACCTTCGGCGTGTTCGGGATCACAGCGCGCGGGCGCGTTTCCGGGCGGCCGGCGGCGGTCACCCGCAGTGTGCGCACCGGCACCGGTGCCGCGTTCGCGGCGGCCCGGCCGGGTACGCGCACCGCCTCGCGTCCCCTGGCCGACTCTCCTACGCTCGGAAGGCGGGGGAGCCCTGGTGACGCGAGGCCCCGCACACGAGGAAAGGCGGCACCCCATGACGACCGACCCGACCGGTACCGGACCCGACCGGCCGACCCCGGCGACCGAGGACGACCCGTTGCTGCGGGCGCCCGAGGGGGACACGGCCGAGCAGCGGGAACCGGTGGACCCAGAGGACCCGGAGGGCATCGAGGAGTCCTTGGAGGACATCGACCCCGGCACCGCCAACGAGGCGGACGCGGTGGAGCAGCTCCTGGTGGTCGAGGAGGACGAGGACGACTACCGCTGAGCGGCCGGGGCCGGCCGGCAAGGCGGGACGACCCCGGCGGCTTCTTCACGTATGTCCGCTTCCGGTGGTATTCCGGCTGGCCACGGGCGGTTCCGGAAGCGCTCGCTCCGTGAAATTCTGCGCTCGCACCGCGCACGCCCCGGTTACCGAAAAGTACGATGGCCGACGCGGCGCACACCGCACACGCAACGATCATGGGAGGCGGCGTGACAGCCATCGAGCAGACAGAGGCAGCTCGTCCGCGGGGGACACGTCTGCCGCGCCGTGCCCGCAGGAACCAGCTGCTGGGCGCGGCCCAGGAGGTCTTCGTCGCACAGGGGTACCACGCGGCGGCCATGGACGACATCGCCGAGCGCGCCGGCGTCAGCAAGCCGGTGCTCTACCAGCACTTCCCCGGCAAGCTCGATCTTTACCTGGCCCTGCTCGACCAGCACTGCGAGGCGCTCCTCCAGGCCGTCCAGACGGCACTGTCGTCCACCACGGACAACAAGCTGCGGGTGGCCGCGACGATGGACGCGTACTTCGCGTACGTCGAGGACGAGGGCGGCGCCTTCCGGCTGGTCTTCGAGTCCGACCTGACCAACGAGGCGTCGGTGCGCGAGCGCGTCGACAAGGTGACGCTCCAGTGCGCGGAGGCGATCAGCGCCGTCATCGCGGAGGACACCGGGCTGCCCAAGGAGGAGTCGATGCTGCTGGCCGTGGGCCTCGGCGGCTTCTCGCAGGTGGTGGCACGGTACTGGCTCTCCAGCGCCAGCCCGGTCCCGCGCGACAAGGCGGTGCAGCTGCTCTCCTCGCTGGCCTGGCGGGGCATCGCCGGCTTCCCGAAACACAGCGAGCAGGGCGGCTGACCGGAGCCGGTCGCCGGGGATCCGCGCCCGCTGTTCGCTACCGGCGTTCGGCAGGGCGGACCGCCGCCCGGCACGACCGGGCTAATGTGGGCGCGAAGAGCGCACTTCGCGCACAACACCGACCCTCGGAGGGACATAGCCGTGGAGGTCAAGATCGGCGTGCAGCACGCGCCGCGCGAGATCGTTCTGGAGAGCGCGCAGACCGCCGAGGAGGTCGAGGGCTCCGTGACCGAGGCGCTCGCCGGCAAGGCGAAGCTGCTGTCCCTCACGGACGAGCACGGCCGCAAGGTCCTGGTCCCCGCGGACCGGATCGCCTACGTGGAGCTGGGCGAGCCGACCACCCGCCGGGTGGGCTTCAACGCCGCGCTGTAGGGCACCTGGACTCCCCCGGCCCGCCGGGAGCCGTCCAATCAGGCCGGAAGGGGCGCCTCCGTCACGGAGGCGCCCCTTCCGCGTGCCTGGGCGCACCCCGTGCCTTGCCGCGGTGCGCCTGCTCCGTACGGATGGCTCCTGAGCGGGGCGCCGGCCACGGGCCCGGTCCGGCCCCGCACGGCTCCTGGGCGCCGTGCGGCACCCAGGAGCCTCCCGGCCGGTGATTGCCGCCCGGACGGCACGGGTAGGACCGGTTACGACCGGTTCGCGGCGGACGGGCCGGCCACGGAGCCGCCCGCCGGCCGGCGGGGACGGACGCGGAGCCCAGTGAGGGGGACCAGTGATCGTGGAGACAGTCGGCGCCCTGGCCATCGGACTCGGCGTGGCGTGGCTCGCCCTGCGGCGGCTGCCGCACCGTCTCCCCGACCCCCGGCTGGTCGGCCCGACCGGCGCGGCCGGCGGTCTGCTCGGCGCCTTCGTCACGCACACCGCGCTCGGCGGCGCCCAGCCCCTGGCCGTCCTCGGCGGCGCGCTGGTGCTGGCGGCCACGCTGCTGTCACTGCTGGTGCGGCCCGCCGGACGGCGCCCGGCCGCCCGGCCCGCCCGGCCCGCCTGACCTGGACCTGGACGCGGTGGCTCAGGAGGCCAGACCGAGCGCTGCCATCCGCTTGGTGTGCGCCTCGGTGATCCGGGAGAACATCCGGCCCACCTCGGCGAGGTCGAAGCCGTCGGCGAGACCGCCGACGAGCATGGTGGAGAGGGCGTCGCGCTCGGCGACGACCCGCTGCGCCTGCGACAGCGCCTCTCCCATCAGCCGCCGCGCCCACAGCGCGAGCCGCCCGCCCACGCGGGGGTCCTCCTCGATGGCCGCCCGGACCTTGCCGACCGCGAACTCCGCGTGCCCGGTCTCGTCGAGCACCTCCATGACCAGGTCGCGGGTGTCGGTGTCGAGCCGGACGGCGACCTCCCGGTAGAAGTCGCTGGCGATGGCGTCCCCGACGTACGCCTTGACCAGGCCCTCCAGCCAGTCCGACGGCGCGGTCTGCCGGTGGAAGCCGTCGAGGGCGGCGGCGAAGGGGTCCATGGCCTCGGTCGGCTCGACGTCGATCGCGGCGAGGCGGTCGCGCAACTTCTCGAAGTGGTGGAACTCGGCGGACGCCATCTTCGCCAGCTCCGCCTTGTCGGCCACCGTGGGCGCCAGCTTGGCGTCCTCGGCGAGCCGCTCGAAGGCGGCCAGCTCACCGTAGGCGAGCGCGCCGAGCAGGTCGACGACGGCGGCCCGGTACGTGGGCTCGGCCGCGGCCGCCTCCCAGTCCTGGGCGGCGGTGCCCGTGGGCGTCTCGGCTGCGGGGGTTTCGGGCGTCTCCATCAGTCTCCTAGCGAACGGCCGCCGGCACGGGCCGGCTGCGGGAACGCGCTGTCCCCGGTCGGGTGGGTCGGTCACCGCGGGGACGCGGTGCGGGCTGGACCGCGCCCTCCGGGCCGGCGGCGCCCTCCTCCCGGCGGGCCGGGGAATGGTGCCGCAGGACCGCACAATAGCCCGGTGCCCCCGGGCCGACAGGAGCGGTCGCGGGCTGTGAGACGGGCTACGTCGTCAATTCGACCGACACGTATGCGCGAATCCGGGGTACAGTGGTAAAGCGCCTGTCGAATATTCGGCGGGCCGTACGAATGAGGATGCCCGGTCGGTGGCCCGATCGGCTCCGACCCGACAGCCCTCCGGCGCCGGACCGTGCGGTGATCAGCTCTGATCGCAGTCGCGCGGGCGACGTACGGCGGGACCCTCAGCGGCACGATCGCTCGAGCGTCGGCTGTGGTCCCGTGCCACCCGGCCCGCCCCTTCCGCGGCGGCGGCCGGCGGTAACGGCACGGTCAAGATCCCCGCGTTCGCCTCGTACCGCGTCTCACAGAAGAGGCCAGCGCCCTGACTACGTTTCGAGAACTCGGAATCCTCTCCGAGACCGCCGAGGCCCTAGAAGCCGTCGGCATCACCAATCCCTTTCCGATCCAGGAGCTGACGCTGCCGGTCGCCCTCTCGGGCACCGACGTCATCGGCCAGGCCAAGACCGGCACGGGCAAGACCCTCGGTTTCGGCCTCCCCCTGCTGGAGCGCGTCACCGTCGCCGCCGACGTGGAGGCGGGCCGGGCCAAGCCCGAGCAGCTCACCAACGCGCCGCAGGCCCTCGTCGTCGTCCCCACCCGCGAGCTGTGCCAGCAGGTGACCAACGACCTGCTCACCGCGGGCAAGGTCCGCGACGTCCGCGTCCTCGCCATATACGGCGGCCGCGCCTACGAGCCCCAGGTGGAGGCGCTCAACAAGGGCGTCGACGTCATCGTCGGCACCCCGGGCCGCCTGCTCGACCTGGCCGGCCAGCGCAAGCTCGACCTCGGGCACGTCAGGGCCCTCGTCCTGGACGAGGCCGACGAGATGCTCGACCTGGGCTTCCTGCCCGACGTCGAGCGCATCGTGACGATGCTGCCGGCCAAGCGCCAGACCATGCTGTTCTCGGCGACCATGCCGGGCGCGGTCATCGGCCTCGCCCGCCGGTACATGACGCAGCCCACGCACATCCGCGCCACCTCGCCGGACGACGAGGGCGCCACCGTCGCCAACATCGCCCAGCACGTCTTCCGTGCCCACTCCATGGACAAGCCGGAGCTGGTCTCCCGCATCCTCCAGGCCGAGGGCCGTGGGCTGGCGATGATCTTCTGCCGGACCAAGCGCACCGCCGCCGACATCGCCGAGCAGCTCCAGCGCCGTGGCTTCGCCTCCGGCGCGGTCCACGGCGACCTCGGCCAGGGCGCCCGCGAGCAGGCGCTGCGCGCCTTCCGCAACGGCAAGGTCGACGTCCTGGTCTGCACCGACGTGGCCGCCCGCGGCATCGACGTCGAGGGCGTGACGCACGTCATCAACTACCAGACGCCCGAGGACGAGAAGACCTACCTGCACCGGATCGGCCGCACCGGCCGCGCCGGGCGCACCGGCATCGCGATCACGCTGGTCGACTGGGACGACATCCCGCGCTGGCAGCTGATCAACAAGGCGCTCGAGCTGACCTTCAACGACCCGGTCGAGACGTACTCGACCTCCCCGCACCTCTACGAGGAGCTGCGCATCCCGCAGGGCACCAAGGGCACGCTGCCCCGTGCCGACCGCACCCGTGCCGGGCTGGCCGCCGAAGAGGTCGAGGACCTCGGCGAGACCGGTGGGCGGGGCGCCCGGGGTGGACGCGGGGACACGCGTCGCGGCAAGGGCGGCCGGTCCGAGGGGCGCGAGGAGCGCCAGGAGGAGCGGAGCGAGCCGGGCGAGCGTCCGGCCCGCCAGCCGCGCCGCCGCCGGACCCGCTCCGGTGAGCCCCTGGCCGCCGGCACCGCCGCCCCGGCGACGGCCGAGGCGACGGTCGCTCCGGAGCAGAGCGGGGCCCCGGCGAAGTCCGGGAGGACCACCGCCCCGGCCAAGGCCAAGGCCGGGAAGACCACCGCTCCCGCCGAGGCAGAGGAGGCGGTGGCCGCCTCGGAGAGCGCGGAGACCCTGACCGAGGCGCACGCCCCGCGGCGGCGCCGCCGGACCCGGCCCGTGCGGGAGCAGGAGCCGCTCGCCTTCCAGACCGTCGAGAGCGCGGCGGCGGCCGCGGCCGGCGCCTCCTCCGAGGAGGAGGGCACGACGGCCGCGGCCACCCCGCGCCGCCGCACCCGCAAGGCGGCCACCGCGGCGGCCGACGCGGAGATCCCCGCGCAGAGCCCCGCCGGCGAGCAGGCGGTGGAGAGCGCCGGGGCCGCCCCGGCGAAGCCGCGTCGCCGTACCCGTCGGCCCGCGGCGGCCAAGGCCGCGCAGGCCGCTCCGGCGGAAGCCGAGTAACCGGCGCACGCGACCGGCCCGACGGCCCGGCTCCCCTTCGGGGGGCCGGGCCGTCGGCATGGGAGCCGCGGGAAGCTAGCCTGCGGGACATGAGTAAGCCGCCCACCTTCGTCCCGCCCGCCTGCGCCCGCGCCGAGAGGCTCGTCACGGAGCGCGGGGAGTTCGCCGTACTGGACGCGCGCCCTGCGGGGGCGGTGCGGGGCACGGCTTTGCTGCTGCCCGGGTACACCGGCAGCAAGGAGGACTTCATCGCGCTGCTGGAACCGCTGGCCGAGGCGGGGTTCCGGGTGGTCGCGGTGGACGGGCGGGGGCAGTACGAGACGGCCGGACCCGAGGACGAGGCGGCGTACGCGCGGGCGGAGCTGGCCCGGGACGTGCTGGCGCAGGCGGCGGCGGTGCGCGGGCCGGGCAGGGTGCACCTGCTGGGGCACTCGCTGGGCGGGCAGATCGCGCGGGCGGCGGTGCTGCGGGACGCCGAGCCGTTCTGCTCGCTGACGCTGCTGTCCTCCGGACCCGCCGAGGTGTCCGAGGAGCAGCGGCAGCGCATCGAGCTGCTGACGGCGGCGATGGCCGCGATGGACATGGGGCAGGTCTGGGACGCGATGCAGGCGCTGACCACCCCGGAGGACCTGGCCGAGCCGGACGAGGACGAGGTGCGGGCCGAGGCGGCGCTGCGCGCCCGCTGGCTGGGGCACTCCCCCGCGCAGCTCACCGCGACCGGCCGCCAGCTGCGGACCGAGCCGGACCTGGTGGCGGAGCTGGCCGCGTGCGGGGTGCCGGTCCAGGTGGTCTCGGGCGAGCGCGACGACACCTGGCCGGTGGAGCTGTTGGACGACATGGCCCGTCGGCTGACGGCGGCCCGTGTGGTGGTCCCGGGCGCCGAGCACTCCCCCAACACCGACAACCCGGCGGACACGGCACGCGCCCTGGCCGGATTCTGGGCCGCCCACGGGTAGCGGCCGGGTGGCTCAGTACTGCGTGCGCAGGTGGTCCCAGAAGCCGTCGCGCAGGGCGCGGCGCAGGTCTGACTGGCCGCGCAGCGAGTACGCGAGCTGGCGTTCGGCCTCGACGAGCAGGGCCTGGTCGTCGGCGGCGGGCAGGTAGGGATGGCCCGGGAGCAGGTCGATCAGGGCGGTGCGGCCTCGTTCGGCGAGCCACTGGGCGGCGACGCGGGCGCCGGTGAAGCGCACGTCGTCGCGGGTGGGGCGCACGGTGCCGGTGGCGTCGTACGAGGGAGTGGTGGCGCGGCGCGTCAGGTACGGCTGGAAGAAGGCGAGGTCGAGGGTGCGCTGGGTGTCGACCTCCCACAGGAGCGGGTCGGCCTGGTTGCGGCCCTCGGGAGCCTCGATGCCCCACAGGTGGACGCGGGCGCCGTGTCCCTGGGCCGACTCGACGGCGGAGACCAGGTCCTC
Source organism: Streptomyces diastaticus subsp. diastaticus (assembly GCF_011170125.1). Classification (NCBI taxonomy): domain Bacteria; kingdom Bacillati; phylum Actinomycetota; class Actinomycetes; order Kitasatosporales; family Streptomycetaceae; genus Streptomyces; species Streptomyces diastaticus. The sequence continues at coordinate 2,179,396 of NZ_BLLN01000005.1, forward strand.
GTCACCCCCGAGGAGGACGGCGTCGCTGAGGGCGCGGTGGCGGGCGAGGGATTCGAGGTCACCGCGGATGAGGGAGTCGACGCCCTTCTGCTGGTTGTTGGCGTTGAGGTTGCCGAGGCGCACCTTGACGTCGGGCAGGGCGGCGATGGCGAGTTGCTCGGCGGTGTGGATGCGGCGGCGGGCACCGTCGTACCAGTAGACGCGCAGCAGCCGGCTGTCGGCGAAGATCTGGCGGGCCCGGTCGATGAGGGCGTCGATGAGCCCCTCGGCGTCGAGGTCGAAGGCGCCGCGCTCCTCGGTACCGGTGACCAGGCGTCCGGCGGCGGCGTAGAGGTATCCGGCGTCGACGAAGACGGCGTGGGTGGAGGGGGTCTTCGCCACCTCCACCAGCATGCGTTCCAGGAGTTCGTTGGTGCGGTCGATGCGGGCGTGGAGCGCGGTCAGGTCGTCGTCGTTCAGCACCGGTCCATTGTCGCCGCCGGGGGCGCCGGGCCTCCCGGGGGGACGCCCGGCGCCCCGGTGCGCACCCGTCAGTAATTAGATACGCGAAGATTTTCGTTAGCGTAGGGAATGTTCTCCCGGCCCCTGTCGTTGAACGACTCGGAGCCCTGCCCCGCGAGGTGCCCCGTGCCCCGCGCACCCGGTGCCGCCCGCGAGGTCGGCGGGCTCCGTCAGCACCTCAGTCTCGACCGTCCGGCAATGCCGCGGCACCGGAACAGGTCAAGACTGATGTCCCGCACCACGCGTTCCCCGGCGCCCCGGCCGGAGGACCGACGAAGGGAGAAGCATTTGCGCTTCGAGATCATGCGACTCGACGACATCGACGGCACGGCGCTGGAGAGCACCGTGGTGGACGCCGACTCCGTGAACCGCATCGTGCAGCAGGCCGCCGCGATCGGCCAGCGCCTCTACATCCGCCCGGCGGACACCTCCGCCTCGTAGCACCGCGCCGCGCCCGCCCCCGGGCACGTACGCGGACGGAAGCCTCCGCACCGGATCCACCGGTGCGGAGGCTTTCGCGTGGGCGGACCCCCGTCAGGCGCCCTGGACGACCTGGGTGACGCCGTTGATGATCTGCTGCACCGCGAGGGCGGACAGCATCATGCCCGCCAGCCGGGTCACCAGGACCACACCGCCGTCCTTGATGACGCGGATGATCAGCAGGGAGTACCGCATCGTCAGCCAGAGCACCACGTGCATGGCGACGATGGCCGCCCAGACGGAGATCTGCCCCGAGGCGCCGTCGGCGTCCTGGACGGCGAGGATCACCGAGACGATGGCACCCGGCCCGGCCAGCAGCGGCATTCCGAGGGGGACGAGGGCGACGTTGACGTCCTTGGTCTGCTGCGGCTCCTCGGTCTTGCCGGTGAGCAGGTCGAGCGCGATGAGCAGGAGCAGAAGGCCGCCGGCGATCATCAGCGCCGGTACCGAGACGTGCAGGTAGGCGAGGATCTGGTGGCCCAGCACGCCGAAGACGGCGATGACGCCGAAGGCGACGCAGACGGCCTGGAAGGCCATCTTCCGCTGCACCTTGGCGGGGCGTCCCGCGGTGAGCGCCAGGAAGATCGGCATGATCCCCGGCGGGTCCATGATCACGAAGAGGGTGACGAAGAGGGAGGCGAATACGGCGACGTCGAACACGGTGGGGCCTTGACTTGCTCGGGGGCGGGCACGACGGCACGGTGAGGCCGCCGCGGGTCCGCGGAGGGTCGTACGGATGTAGGGGGCGCGCTGGGCGCCGGGAGGTGCGGGGCGGCCTGCGGCCGGCCGGTCAGGTGCGGGGGGATCCACCCGCACCCGGGACCGGGAACGCCCCGGTGGCCCGGCGGGTGATCTCCCCGTAGATCTCGGGGTCGGTGGTGTGGGCGCCGAGGGCGATGTCCTTGCGGGTGCCGTGGTAGTCGCTGGAGCCGGTGACGAGCAGGCCGAGATCGGCGGCGAGGGCGCGCACCCGGGCGCGGCCGGCCGCGTCGTGCTCCGCGTGGTCGGCCTCCACGCCGTCGAGGCCGGCCTCGGCGAGTCGGGCGACGGCCTCCTCGGGCACCACGCGGCCGCGCTTGGCGGCGAAGGGGTGGGCCAGGACCGTGACGCCGCCGGCCGCCTTGACCAGGCGGACGGCCTCGAAGGGGTCCAGCTCGTACTTGGGGGCGTACGCCCGGCCGCCGTCGGCCAGCCACTCCTCGGTGAACGCGGCCGAGACGGAGTCGACCACGCCCAGCTCGACCAGGGCCTCGGCGAGGTGCGGGCGGCCGACCGAGCCGTCGCCGGCGATGCGGGCGACCTGTTCCCAGGTCACGTCGACGCCGAGGGCGCGGAGTCTGCCGACCATGGCGCGGGCGCGCGGGACGCGGTCGTCGCGGACCAGCTCGCGCCGGCGCAGCAGCTCCGGCTCGGCCGGATCGAAGAGGTAGGCCAGCATGTGCACGCCGACGGGGCCCTCGGGCCCGGTGAGGCGGCAGGAGAGTTCGGCGCCCGGGACCAGGGTGAGCTTCTCGGGGAGCGCGGCCGCCGCCTCGGCGTGGCCGCGCGTCGTGTCGTGGTCGGTGAGGGCGACGACGTCCAGTCCTTGCGCGGCCGCCGCGCGGACGAGGGCCGCGGGGGTGTCCGTACCGTCCGACGCCGTGGAGTGGGTGTGCAGATCGATACGCACGACGCGGTACTCCAGACGTGGGGGGGGCGGGCACTTTCTGCGGGCCGCGCGTACGGGCCCGTTGAAGAGGATAACGGGACGCGCCGGGGCAAGCCGACACGCCGAGCCGCCGGCCGGGGAGGCGTGGGCGACTGCTTCGCCACACCAAACTAGGTGCATCTTGCACTAATTAGCTTATCTAACTTAACGTGGCCGTACCTCACCCCCGGACCGAAGCAGAAGGAGTGTCCACATGCGGAGCAGGACCTCGGCCCCAGATCCCCTCACCGCCGGCGCGGAACGCCCCTCGCTGCTGCGTCAGCCCATGGCTGTCTGGGCCACGGCCGGCGCCTCGGTGGTCGCCTTCATGGGGATCGGGCTCGTCGACCCGATCCTCCCCTCGATAGCCCGCGGGCTGGACGCCGACGCCTCCCAGGTGTCCCTGCTGTTCACCTCGTACTTCCTGATCACCGCCGTGGCGATGCTGGTCACCGGCTTCGTCTCCAGCCGGATCGGCGGCCGGAGGACCCTGCTGCTCGGTCTCGCGCTGGTCGTGGTCTTCGCCGCGCTCTCCGGCACCTCCGGCTCGGTCGGCGAGCTGGTCGGCTTCCGGGCCGGCTGGGGCCTGGGCAACGCCCTCTTCGTCTCGACCTCGCTCGCCGTCATCGTCGGCGCGGCGGCCGGCGGCAGCGCCGCGGCGATCCTGCTCTACGAGTCGGCGCTCGGCCTCGGCATGGCCTGCGGTCCACTGCTCGGTGCCGTCCTCGGCGACGCGAGCTGGCGCTACCCGTTCTTCGGCACGGCCGCGCTGATGGCCGTCGGCTTCCTCGCCATCACCGCCCTGTTGAAGGAACAGCCGAAGCCCGCCCGCAGGACGAGCCTGCTGGACCCGCTGAAGGCGCTGGGCCACGGCGGCCTCGCCTCGGTCGCCGCCTCGGCGTTCTTCTACAACTACACGTTCTTCACGGTGCTGGCCTTCACCCCGTTCGTGCTGAACATGACGCCGTACAGGTCCGGCGCCGTCTTCTTCGCCTGGGGTCTGCTGCTCGCCGTCTTCTCGGTGCTGGTCGCACCGCGCCTCCAGCGGCGGTTCGGCTCGCTGAAGGTGCTGGGCGGCTCCCTGCTGCTGCTCGCGGTGGACGTGCTGGTCCTCGGCTACGGCGACCACACCGCGGCCGTCGCCTGCACCGTCCTGACCGGCGCCTTCATCGGCGTCAACAACACCGTCTACACCGAGCTGGCGCTGGGCGTCTCGGACGCGCCCCGGCCGGTGGCGAGCGCCGGGTACAACTTCGTGCGCTGGTTCGCGGCGGCGGCCGCCCCGTTCCTCGCCCCGAAGATCGCGGAGTGGACCGACCCGCACGTCCCGTTCGTGGTCGCGGCGGTCACCGCCGTCCTCGGCGCGGGCGTCGTACGGGTACGGCGCCGCTCGCTCGCCGAGGAGGCCGTGGAGGAGCAGCCGCGCCACGCCGTGGAGGACGGGGTCGCCGCCTTCGCCGAGTGACCGCGGGCGCCCGGGCCGGCCTCAGTCCAGCGGCACCGAGTTCCGGTGCGGGTCGCGCAGGTCGGTCTCGTGGGTGAGCCAGCGCTCCTGGAGGGCCTGCGCACCGTGCACCCGCTTCCAGGCGGCCTCGTTGGGCGTCATCGGCAGCAGCGGCAGGAAGCGGACCGGTTCCATCGGGGCGTCCAGCTCCAGGTCCTCGACCAGCCCGCCGGGCTCGGCGACCAGGACGGAGCTGAAGGGCGCCCCCGGCCAGAGCGGCTCACCCACGTCCAGCGAGGCGCCGGGGGTCACGATCACCCCTTCCACCTGCGGGGAGGCGGCCAGCACCGCCAGCGGGCGGAGCACCTTGTCGGTGTCGGCGAGCCCGGCGGCCACCGTGAGCACCAGTTCCGCGCGGGGTCCCTTGACGGGGTCGGCGAGGGTCGCCGTGGGGTCGGCCATCGGCTGGGCGGACATGCCGAGGGTGGCGTACCGCACCAGCGGCCGGTCGGCCGCGGTGGCGGGTCCGGAGGCACCCGCGTCGAGGAAGCGCAGCACCTCGACGCGGTCGGTGCCGAGGAAGGTGATCGCGGCGCGGGCGTCCGGCTCGCCGAGCGCGCTGCGCAGCCGGGCCTCGACCAGCGGGAGTACATCAGCCATGCCGTGACCTTAACCGGCGCCCGGGCGCGCTTCCGGGGGCGGGCGGAGTGCGGGGCGGCGGGGCGGGTACGGCCGGGTGGCGCAACCGCGTACGTGGCGCGGGCCACAGGTGTGAAGTGCCGCGTATGGAACGGGCAAAGTGGGGACTTGACACCGTGAGCTGCTGCTAGTCTGGCCGCCGGTCAGGGCAGCGCGCAGAGCGTGCTTTCTCGCCCGACATCGTCATCCCTCAAGGGGGACCGGCCGGAGGAGGTGGGGCTGCCATGGATCGAAGTCGACCGTGCAGTACGACCCGCCCTTCCTCCGGCGGCAACGTCGCCGCCGCCAGCTGCTCTCCGCGGAACCGAAGCTGAACCACCCGGGCCAGGCCCGGTCAAACCTCTCGGCTTTCCCTCCGCGCGGCTCGACGGAAGGGCTCAGGCACCAAGCCCGTTCCCCCCCCCGTTCAGCCGCGTTGGCCGCCAGTACGCCGGTGCGGTGCTCCCCGCTTTGCGGATGAGCCGGCCGACCTGGTCCGGACGTCCCCATTCCGGGTAGTTCCACCCGGCGGCGGCCCCGTCGCAAGGAGCCAGCCCATGTCGATGATCCGTGACCTGCGCGCCGCCGTCCGGCCCTCGCTGCGCAAGGCCAGTCCGTCCGGCGCCGCCTACGACGCCACCCGCTCCGCCTCCGCCCACTCCGCGGTGGTGGACTGCGCCGTCTACCGGGACGGGCGGCGCCTCGTCCACGAGGAGCCGCTCACCCCGCACGAGGCGATGCTGCGGGTCCGCCGCGGCGGCGGCTTCGCCTGGATCGGCCTGCACGAGCCGACCGAGGAGGAGTTCGCCGGTATCGCCGCCGAGTTCGGGCTGCACCCGCTCGCGGTCGAGGACGCCGTCCACGCCCACCAACGGCCCAAGCTGGAGCGGTACGACGACACCCTGTTCACCGTCTTCAAGACCATCCACTACGTCGACCACGCCGAACTCACCGCGACCAGCGAGGTGGTGGAGACCGGTGAGGTGATGTGCTTCACCGGCCGGGACTTCTTCATCACCGTCCGGCACGGCGGCCAGGGCTCGCTGCGGGCGCTGCGCCGCCGCCTCCAGGAGGACCCGGAGCTGCTGGCGAAGGGCCCCTCGGCGGTGCTGCACGCCATAGCGGACCACATCGTCGACGGCTACCTCGCGGTGGCCGACGCGATGCAGGACGACATCGACGAGGTGGAGACGGAGGTCTTCACGGCGCCGGCGGGCAAGGGTGCCTCGCGCGGTGTCGACGCCGGACGCATCTACCAGCTCAAGCGCGAGGTGCTGGAGTTCAAGCGGGCGGTGGCGCCGCTGTCGCGGCCGCTCCAGCTGCTCAGCGAGCGGCCTATGAGGCTGATCGACCCGGACATCCAGAAGTACTTCCGCGACGTCGCGGACCACCTCACCCGGGTCCAGGAGCACGTCCTCGGCTTCGACGAGCTGCTGAACTCGATCCTCCAGGCCAACCTGGCGCAGGCCACCCTCGCCCAGAACGCCGACATGCGGAAGATCACCTCCTGGGCGGCGATCATCGCCGTGCCCACGATGATCTGCGGCGTCTACGGCATGAACTTCGAGAACATGCCCGAGGTGAAGTGGAGGTTCGGCTATCCGCTGGTCCTCGGCGTGATCTTCGGATCCTGTGTCGCCATCCACCGCACGCTGAAGCGCAACGGCTGGCTCTGAGCGGGGCGTACCGGGCCCGGGACCACGGAAAGCGGTGGTCCCGGGCCCGGTACGCGGCCATCATGGCCCGATGCCCTCCACCCCGCCCCCGGTCCCCGGCCCCCTCCCCCGCTCCGCCGCCTTCGACGCGCTGGTCGCCGAGGGCGGGGCCGTCGGCACCGAGGGCTGGGACTTCTCCTGGTTCGAGGGGCGGGCGACCGAGGAGCGCCCCTCCTGGGGCTACCAGCGGCTGCTGACCGCACGGCTGGCCGACCCGGCCGTCGGCGCCGCCCTCGACCTCCAGACCGGTGGCGGCGAGGTCCTCGCCGGAGCCGGCCCCTACCCGCCCGCCATGGCCGCGACGGAGTCCTGGCCCCCGAACCTGGCCCGCGCCACCCGGCTGCTCCGCCCGCGCGGTGTGGTGGTCGTCGCCGGCCCCGAGGAGCCCCCGCTGCCCTTCGCCGACGGCGCCTTCGACCTGGTCACCAGCCGCCACCCGGCCACGGTGTGGTGGACGGAGATCGCCCGGGTGCTGGCGCCGGGTGGCGCCTACTTCGCCCAGCACGTCGGCCCGGAGACCGTCTTCGAGCTGAGCGAGTTCTTCCTCGGCCCGCTCGGTCGCGAGGTGCGCCGGCTGCGCCACCCCGAGGTCGAACGGGACCAGGCCGAGCGGGCCGGGCTGGAGATCGCCGACCAGCGCACCGAGCGGCTGCGGATGGAGTTCCACGACGTCGGCGCCGTCGTCCACTTCCTGCGCAAGGTGGTGTGGACGGTGCCGGGCTTCACCGTCGAGGCGTACCGCGACCGGCTGCGCGCCCTGCACGAACGGATCACCGCCGAGGGCCCCTTCGTCGCCCACTCCACCCGCACCCTGGTCGAGGCCCGCCGCCCCTTCTGATCCGGGTGGTTCCGGGGCCGGCCGGCGCACCCGTGCGAGAGCGGCGGTGGTCGGCGCGTGCTCCCGACGCGCCGGACGAAGGTCCTCGGCCGGCCTCCCGCTCGCGGACGAAGCGGAGAGCCGGGGGCGCGTGCCGGGCGCCCTGGGCGCCGTGCGGGACCTGTCGGAAGCCCCCTAGGCTTACCGGCATGACGCGGACGACGCTGCTGGAGCGGGCCCTCATCGAGGAGGCCACCAAGAAGTCGGGGCTCATCTGGGTCCAGGGCGGAGCCGGGGGCCCCCGGCCGGTGTGGCACGCGTGGCTGGACGGCGCCGCGGTACTGGTCGGTGACGGCCCGGGCGAGCAGCCGCTGCCCGGGCTGGCGGACGGCGGCGAGGCGTCGGTGACGGTCCGCAGCAAGGACAAGGGCGGGCGCCTGCTGACCTGGCGGGCCGAGGTCGCCGAGCTGGCACCGGGGAGCGAGGCGTGGGAGGCGGCGGCCGCCGAGCTGAAGGGCAAGCGGCTCAACGCGCCCGACAGCGACCGCCTCACCGGACGCTGGGCCGCCGAGTGCCGGGTGGTGCGGCTCGCCCCGACCGGGGACCTCGACCCGCTCCCGGACTCCAGCCTGGCCGAGCCCCCGGCCGCCACTCCGGCGACCACCCGGGACGCGGTCCCGGCCGCGCTGCCCAGGCTGCTGTTCGGGCTGGGGCGGCGGAAGGCCCGCGGGGAGGGCTGAAGCGGCCGCCCGCGCCGGGGCGTCAGTCGGTGGGGAGTTCGCGGCCGTAGTCGACCATCTCGTCCTCGGCCGGGGCCTTGAGCGTGAAGGTCTTGTTCCAGTCGCTCATGCGCAGGGCGCCCGCGTCCCCGGCCCGGGTCAGGCGCAGCGGGTAGGCGGTGCCCTCCAGCGAGACGTCCAGGGTGCCGCCGGCGCCGCCGTCGCCGGAGACCGCGACGGTGCGGGTGCCGCCGACGCTGCCGCGACTGCCGGTGGCGACCTTGCCGTGCAGGGTGAGCAGCCCCTCCAGCAGGACGTCCTTGTCGGTGAAGGTGGTCAGCTGCTTGTAGGCGGGGTCGCCCTCGGGGACCTTGACGAACATGCCGTCCAGTTTGTCGGCGGCCTCGGAGTCCGCCTCGCTCGGCTTGCCGTCGCCCTGGTCGTGGGTCCAGAAGGCGGCCTTGGCCTTGAGGAAGAGCTGCTCGCCCACCCGCATGAGCTGGAACTCGCCGTTCTTCGAGGTGACCTTGCCGAGGCCGCCGTCCTCCTTCAGCCGCATGTCGAGCTTGAAGGTCTCGCCCTCGCTGATCAGGGAGCCGGTGAGACGGACGGTGGCGGAGGCGGCGGCCGCCTTCTTGGCCTTGGCGTGGATCCGGGTGGCGGAGAGCTTGCCGACACCGTTGGTGCCCTCGTCGGGGTCGGGCGAGGAGCAGCCGGTGAGCACGGTGATCCCGGCGAGCAGCCCGGCGCACAGGGCCGTCGTCCGCGGCGCGGCCTTGCGGGCACGGCCCAGGGAAATCACAGTCACGTCGGTCGCTGCCTCTCGTCGGTGGGCGTCGGGGTCGGCCGGGCGCGGCGGGTCCGGCCGGATGCCGTACGCGGCAGTACGGCAGCGTACCCGGGGTCACAGCCGCCGTCCGGAGCTCCCCCTTCCGCGGTCCGCCGGGGCCGCGCGCGGCACCTGCCCCACGGGCCGGACGGGCCTGCGGGCCGGGCGGCGGGGTTCCGGACGGGCTAGCCTGATTTCGTTCCCGATCTTGGGGAACGCGCGGTAGGTACCGGTCCCCGAGGAGGAGGTGGCGCGGCCCATGGCGGGAGGCACTCCGAGGATCTTCGTCTCGCACCTGTCCGGTGTCGCCGTCTTCGACCCCAACGGCGACCAGGTCGGCCGGGTGCGGGACCTGGTGGCGATGTTGCGGGTGGGGCGCAGGCCGCCGAGGCTGCTCGGGCTGGTGGTGGAGGTGGCGACGCGCCGCCGCATCTTCCTGCCCATCACCCGCGTCACCGGCATCGAGTCCGGCCAGGTCATCACCACCGGCGTGCTCAACGTGCGCCGGTTCGAGCAGCGGCCCACCGAGCGGCTGGTCATCGGGGAACTGCTCGACCGGCGGGTGCGGCTCCTGGAGACCGGCGAGGAGGCCACCGTCCTCGACGTGGCGATCCGCCAGTTGCCGGCCCGGCGCGACTGGGAGATCGACCGGGTCTTCGTCCGCAAGGGGCGCGGTGGCGCGCTGCGGCGGCGCGGAGAGACGCTGACGGTCGAGTGGTCGGCGGTCACCGGTTTCTCGCTGGAGGAGGAGGGCCAGGGCGCGGAGAGCCTGCTGGCCACCTTCGAGCAGCTGCGCCCGGCCGACCTCGCCAACGTCCTGCACCACCTGACGCCCAAGCGCCGTGCGGAGGTGGCGGCGGCACTCCAGGACGACCGGCTCGCCGACGTGCTGGAGGAGCTGCCGGAGGACGACCAGATCGAGATTCTCGGGAAGCTGAAGGAGGAACGGGCCGCCGACGTCCTGGAGGCGATGGACCCGGACGACGCGGCGGACCTGCTGGCGGAGCTGCCGGAGGAGGAGAAGGAGCGGCTGCTCACCCTGATGCGGCCGAGCGACGCGGCCGACGTGCGGCGGCTGATGTCGTACGAGGAGCGGACGGCGGGCGGTCTGATGACGACCGAGCCGGTGGTGGTGCGGCCCGACTCGACGGTGGCGGACGCGCTGGCCCGGGTGCGCAACCCCGACCTCTCGCCGGCGCTGGCCGCCCAGGTCTACGTCTGCCGCCCGCCCGACCAGACGCCGACCGGCAAGTACCTGGGCACGGTGCACTTCCAGCGGTTGCTGCGCGATCCGCCGTACACGCTGGTCAGCGCCATGCTCGACGACGACCTCCAGCCGCTGTCGCCGGACACGCCGCTGCGCGCGGTGGCCGGGTTCTTCGCGACGTACGACATCGTGGCGGCGGCCGTGGTGGACGAGAGCGGGTCGCTGCTGGGCGCGGTGACGGTGGACGACGTCCTGGACCACCTGCTGCCGGACGACTGGCGCGAGACGGAGTTCCTGCTGTCGGGGGAGGCGAACGATGAGTGAGCGGGGCAAGGAGACGCGGGAGGCGAGGGAGGCGCGGGAGAGCCGGGAGCGCGAGCGCCGGGTGAACGAGTCGGCACGCCCCCGCATCCGCCTCGACGTGCCGCGCGCACCGCGCCGCCGGGTGCTGCCGGAGTACGACCCGGACGCGTTCGGGCGGCTCTCCGAGCGGATCGCGCGGTTCCTGGGGACGGGCCGGTTCATCGTCTGGATGACGGTGATCATCATCATGTGGGTGGTGTGGAACGTCTCCGCCCCCGACTCGGTGCGCTTCGACGAGTACCCGTTCATCTTCCTGACCCTGGCCCTCTCCCTCCAGGCGTCGTACGCGGCGCCGCTGATCCTGCTGGCGCAGAACCGGCAGGACGACCGGGACAAGGTCAATCTGGAGCAGGACCGCAAGCAGAACGAACGGTCGATCGCGGACACCGAGTTCCTGAGCCGCGAGGTCGCGGCGCTGCGGCAGAACCTCGGCGAGGTGGCCACCCGGGACTGGATCCGCTCCGAGCTCCAGGACCTGCTGCGCGAGCTGGACGAGCGGGGCCGCCCGGCCGAGGAGGGCGCGGGCCACGGGGAGAACCGTTCCGGCGAGGGCGGCGCGACCGGCTCCTGAGCGGCGTGACGCATCAGACAGCCGGGCCCGGCGCCCGGCGGTGACCGGGGGCCCCGCCTCTACTGACCAGTAGCATCTGTTCCCGTTCCCGCCGGGGGCCCGTCCCCCGCCCTGCCCGAAAGCCTGGACGTCCCCCGTACTATCGGGGGTATGGCTGCTACGGAAGACGCGGTGCGCGAGGCACTGGCGACAGTGGACGACCCCGAGATCCATCGGCCGATCACCGAACTCGGCATGGTCAAATCGGTCGAGATCGGCGCGGACGGAGCGGTCGCTGTCACGGTGTACCTCACCGTCTCCGGCTGCCCCATGCGCGAGACCATCACCCAACGGGTCACCGACGCGGTGCGGGCCGTGGAGGGTGTCACCGCCGTCGAGGTGAGCCTCGACGTGATGAGCGACGAGCAGCGCCGCGAGCTGGCGAACGCCCTGCGCGGCGGCACCGCCGAGCGCGAGGTGCCCTTCGCCAAGCCGGGCTCCCTCACCCGGGTCTACGCGGTGGCCTCCGGCAAGGGCGGCGTCGGCAAGTCCTCGGTGACGGTCAACCTGGCCGCCGCGATGGCCGCCGACGGCCTGAAGGTCGGTGTGGTCGACGCGGACATCTACGGCCACAGCGTGCCCCGCATGCTCGGCGTGGAGGGCCGCCCGACCCAGGTCGAGGACATGATCATGCCGCCGTCGGCCAACGGTGTGAAGGTCATCTCGATCGGTATGTTCACCCCCGGCAACGCGCCCGTGGTGTGGCGCGGACCGATGCTGCACCGGGCGCTCCAGCAGTTCCTCGCCGACGTCTTCTGGGGTGACCTGGACGTCCTCCTGCTCGACCTGCCGCCCGGCACCGGCGACATCGCCATCTCCGTGGCCCAGCTGGTCCCCAACGCCGAGATCCTGGTGGTGACCACCCCGCAGCAGGCCGCCGCCGAGGTCGCCGAGCGGGCCGGTTCGATCGCCGTGCAGACGCACCAGAAGATCGTCGGCGTGGTCGAGAACATGTCGGGCCTGCCCTGCCCGCACTGCGACGAGATGGTCGACGTCTTCGGCACCGGCGGCGGCCAGGTCGTCGCCGACGGCCTGACGCGGACCACCGGCGCCACCGTGCCGGTCCTCGGCTCCATCCCGATCGACGTGCGGCTGCGCGAGGGCGGCGACGACGGGCGTCCGGTGGTGCTCACCGACCCGGAGTCCCCCGCCGGCAGCGCGCTGCGCTCCATCGCGGGGAAGCTCGGCGGCCGTCAGCGCGGCCTGTCGGGCCTCTCGCTGGGAATCACCCCGCGCAACAAGTTCTGACCGCGCGCCTTCGCGCACACGGAGTTCCGGGGCGCCTTCCCGTCGGGGAGGCGCCCCGTCCCGCGCTCCGGGGAGCACGGGAACGGTGTCACCGCGGGTCGGCGTAGTCCGCCACGTCCTTGACGACGGCGAAGCCGAGCCCGTACGCGCTGAGCCCCCGCCCGTACGCGCCGAGGTGGACGCCGCCCGGGGTGGAGCCGGCCAGGACCCAGCCGAACTCCGACTCGCGGTGGTGGAAGGGCGTGGAGACCCCGTCGACCGGGAGCATCAGCGTCGACCAGGCCGGACCGTCGAGGTCGTCGGCGAGCGCCCAGGCGGTCTCCGTCTGCTGCTCCAGCCAGTCGTCGCGCAGGGTGTGGTCCATCTGCGCGGGCCAGGTCACGGCGAGCAGGCCCTGCCCCGCCAGCCAGGCCGCCGACGCCTCGGAGGTCGCCTCCAGGACACCGGTGCCGTCCGCGCTGCGGCGGACCGGGCTGTCGCCGACCGTCACCACCACGGCGAACCTCTCACGGGGGCTGTCGGCGTCGCCGAGGTCGGCCCGGACCACCGGCTCGTCCCCGTGACCGAGCGAGCCGTGCTGGACGGTGCCGTCGGCGTCCTGCCCGATGTGGTGCAGGCGGCGCGGCCCGGTGTACGCCTCGTCCAGCGCGTACCAGGGGAACGGCGCGGCCAGGAAACCGTCGACGGGGACCCGGCGCTTGGGGCGCGCCGGGGCGGGTCGTTCCTCCTCGGGCTCCGGTCCGCCGCCCGCCTCGTCGGGGGCCGTGCCGTCACCGCTCAGCGCCTCGGCGCCGGACGCCTCACCGTTGCCCCCGTCCTCCGTGCCGGGACCGTCCAGGACGGTCGACGACTCACTCTGGGACTTGTCCGTGGTCTCCATCTTGCGGGCCCTTCCTCGCTCTCGTCCGTCCGGAGCGGCCCGCCCCCCTCGGGCGTCCTCGGTCCGGACAACAACAAAGGGAGAATAGCCACCCCGCTTCGGGGACACGGGATTGAACGGGCCGGGCGGGTGCCGGGTTGGTCCGGACGCCGGGCGATCAGGTGGCGTCGATGTCGAACGGCGGACGCTCGCCCGCCGCCACGGGGGCGCTCTTCTCCGGGCGCTTGGTGAGGTCCACGGGGCCGTCGGCGGCGGGCCCGGCGACCGACTCGGCCTCCTCGCGGCCGTTGACCGCGTCGGCGACGTCGCCCATCTCCTTGCGGAGGTCGAAGCTGTCGCGGATGTCCTTCAGACCGAGGTCGTCACTCTCCAGCTGCTTGCGGATGAAGGTCTTCGGGTTCAGGTCCTCGAACTCGAAGTCCTTGAACTCGGGGCCGAGTTCCTCCCGGATGTCCCGCTTGGCGCTGTCGGAGAACTCCCGGATCTTGCGGATGAAGCCCGCGACGTCCTGGATGACCTTGGGAAGCTTGTCGGGGCCGAAGATGAGCACGGCGAGCACGACGATCGTCAGGACCTCGAGTAGACCAATGTCGTTGAACACCTAGCAGCTCCTTGCGGCGGTCCGCGGCCCCACGGCTGGACATCACTCGACCGGGGCCCGGTCCACGTTACCCGGAGCGCCCCGGCGGGCGGTACCGTGCCGCCCCACCCGTCTCACCGTGCACCCCCCGTTCGCCCCCGCGCCGCCTTCCGTACGTCCCCGTGCGCGGGGTGCCGGGCGGCTCAGGAGGCGTCCGAGGAGCCCAGTTCGAGGGTGACCTCGCGGGGTTCGCCGGCGCGCTCGACGGTGAGGCCGAGGCGGTCGCCGGGCCGGTGCGAGCGGATCTTGATGATCAGTTCCTCGCCGGAGGCCACCGGGACTCCGTCGACCTCGGTGATCACGTCGCCGGCGACGATGTCCGCCTTGTCGGCGGGCCCGCCCGGGGTCACGGCGGAGCCTCCCCCGGCCGCCTGGCCGCCGACCTTGGCACCCTCGCCCTCGTACCCCATGTCGAGGGTCACCCCGATCACCGGGTGGGTGGCGCGGCCGTGGTTGATCAGTTCCTCGGCGACCCGTTTGGCCTGGTTGACGGGGATGGCGAAGCCGAGGCCGACGCTGCCGGCGGAGTCGTCCTGGCGGGCGGGGCCGCCGGGGGCGTGGATGGCGCTGTTGATGCCGATGACGCGGGCCCGCTCGTCGACGAGGGGGCCGCCTGAGTTGCCCGGGTTGATCGGGGCGTCGGTCTGGAGGGCGTCGACGTAGCTGATGTCGGTGCCGTCGCCCTTCTCGCCGCCCGCCGTGATGGGGCGCTCCTTGGCGCTGATGATGCCGGCGGTGACGGTGTTGGCCAGGTCGAAGGGGGCGCCGATCGCCACGACCGGGTCGCCGACGCGCACGTCGTCGGAGTCGCCGAGCGGCAGCGGGGTCAGCCCCGAGACACCGGAGACCTTCACCACGGCCAGGTCGTAGCCGGGGTCGCCGCCGACCAGGCGGGCCCGGGCGGTCTCGCCGCCGTTGAAGGTGACTCTTATCGAGCCTCCGTTCCCGGCGGAGTCCACGACGTGCTGGTTGGTGAGGATGTGGCCCCGGTCGTCCAGCACGAAGCCGGTGCCGAGCGCTCCGCCCTCGCCGCCGCTGACGTGCAGGGTGACGACGCCGGGCAGGGTCCGCGCGGCGATCCCCGCGACGCTGTCCGGGGCGCGTTCCCCGGCCTCCCCCGCCGCCTGCTCCAGCTCGACCGCCCCGAGGCCGCCGTGCCGCTCCAGCCGCATCCCGACGTATCCGCCGACCGAGCCCGCGACCAGCGCGAGCACCAGCGCCGCGCCCGCCAGCCGCCCCCGCCCGGCCCGCCGCTCCCGGCGCCGCTGTCCCGGCCCGCCGCCGGCCTCCGCGGCCGGCGCTCCCGGCGCCGCCCAGGGGTCGTAGCGGCCCCAGTCACCGCCGCCGCCCCGCTGGGGGCGGGCGCCCTCGGGGACGGGAGTGCCGTGTGCCGGGGTGCCGGGGTACTGCCCGGGCGGCAGACGGGTGCCGTGGGCCGGGGTCGGCACCGGCCGCTGGACCGGCGGGGCCGGGGCCCAGGGGCCCGGTTCGCCGTAGGGCGGCGTGCTGTACGGGTCGGGGGCGTGCAAGGGGCGCGGGCGTTCGGCGAAGGCCGGGGCGTCGGCCGCGCCGGGGGCGTCCGGGGCGGCCGCCGAGCGGGGGCCCGGAACGGTCGTCGTGCCCGCTGGCTTGCCCAGGTCGAGTCGCGGGGCGGTCGGCTCGGCGGCGTCCGGGGCCGTGTCGGACGTGGTCTCCGCAGCGACGGCGGAGCCGTGCGACGCCGCGCCCCGCTCCTCCCGGTCACCGCTCACCGGCGCGGTCCCGTCGCACGCGCCCCGGTCCGGACCGGGCTCCCGGAAGGCCCCCGGGGAGGTGCCGGTCATGGTGCGGGCCGTCTCGCCCCCGGCCGCCTCGGGGACGGCCTCGTCGGGCGTTCCGGTGGGCTTCGCCTGGTCCATGGTCTCCCCGCAGCCTGATGACGGGTGGGCGTACGGCGGACGCGCGGCGGCCCTGCTCCGTCGGATCGAGTGCCGGGCCCGCCCTGGCACAGGGGTGTCCGACGCGCCCCCGGCGGCCGGGCGCGGCCCCCGGAGAATTCAACCAGGTTCTCCGAGGGCCCGTGGCGGGCTCCGCGGGCGGGGTGGAGCCCGCGTCAGGGCGTGGCGGAGAGGCCGGGTCCGGCGGGGACACCGGCCGGGGGCGCGGCGGCGACCCCGGGGTCGGCGGAGTCCTGGCGCGCGGCGAGGGGCAGCGGTACCGAGCGGAGGTCCAGCGGCGCGGGACCGGGTGCCTTGAGCAGGGCGGCGGAGTACGGGTACGGCTCCAGCTCCTCCAGGAGCGGCGGCGTGCCCGGACGGCGCGGGGCGGTGGCGGAGACCTCGCCCCTGGGTCCGGAACGGGTCTCGCCCTGCGCGGCGAAGGCGGGCGGGGAGCCGCCCCGGCGGCCGCGGGAGTCGGGGGCGGCCTGCCCGGTGCCGGACTGGGTGCGCAGCGGGGTGACGTTGCTCTTGCTGCCGCCCGCGCGCTCCGTGGTGTCAACGGGGGTGCCCGCGGCGACCCCGCCGAGGGCCAGCGCGGCCAGCGAGACGGCCCCCGCGGCGGCGAAGGCGAACCGGCGCCCCCGCGAGGCGGAACGCTCGGCCTCGGCGCGCCCGATGTCGTGGATGCGGAAGCCCTTGCCCGGCTCGTCGGGGAGCGGCGGCGCGAGGGGGGCGTACCGGAAGGCGCTCGGAGCGGCACCGAAGTCGGAGCTGCCGAACGCCGGACCGGAGCCGAAGCCGGAACCCGAGTCGGTCGGCCCGTCGGGGCCGGCCGCCGGGAGCCCCTGGAGGCGGGCGAGGAAACTCTCGGTGGGGGGCGGGGGCGCCGCCGTGGCGAAGACCGACTTCAGACGGCGCTGGGCGTCGGCCTCGGCCTTGCACTTGCAGCAGGTCGCCAGGTGGGCCAGGACCCGCTCACGGGCCTCGTGGCCCAGCTCGCCGTCGACCAGTGCGGCGAGGCGGTCCCCCAGGTGCTGCTCGACAGGTGTCGGACGTGAACCGCTCACGTGGACGCGCCTCCTCCTCCCGGCATCGGAGCCACCGCCCCGGCCAGGGAGCGGCGCTCTGCGCGGGCCTCGGGCGAACGGTGCTTGAGCGCCTTGCGCAGTTGCGAGCGGCCCCGGTGGATGCGGCTGCGGACGGTGCCGAGCTTCACGCCGAGGGTGGCGGCGATCTCCTCGTACGACAGGCCCTCGATGTCGCAGAGGACGACGGCGGCGCGGAACTCGGGCGCGAGGGTGTCCAGCGCCTGCTGCACGTCGGCGTCGAAGTGGGTGTCCTGGAAGACCTGCTGCGGGGAGGGCTCGCGGCTGGGCAGCCGCTCGGCGGCGTCCTCGGCGAGGGCGTCGAAGCGGATGCGCTGCTTGCGGCGCACCATGTCCAGGAAGAGGTTGGTGGTGATGCGGTGCAGCCAGCCCTCGAAGGTGCCGGGCGTGTACGTCGACAGCGAGCGGAAGACGCGGACGAAGACCTCCTGGGTGAGGTCCTCCGCGTCGTGCTGGTTGCCCGTGAGGCGGTAGGCGAGGCGGTAGACGCGACCACTGTGGGTGCTGACGATCTCCTCCCAGCTGGGCGGCGTCCACGTCGGCGAGTCCGCGTCGGCGGCGAAGGTCGCGGTCTGCACGGATTCGGCGGCGGGCGCACCTCCCTGGGCTGCCGTACGGCGGCGCGGAAGGCTTCGGTCAGCGGTGTCGGTCACGGATTTCGGCTCGCCGGCCGACCTGAGAAGACGTCTGAGCACACCTCCCCGGTCACCGGCCGCAGCCGCACCTCCCCTGTCGGCTCTGGTGGTGTCCAGTGGAGCCCCTACCATAGCCACCCCTGCCGTTAGCTCGGGATAAGAGTTTTTACCAGGAATTGGTGCGGGGTGCGCGGACGCGCCCGGAGCCGTCCCGCGGATGCCCTCGCCGGCCTGCCCGGCCCCGGCCGGCATCACGAACGCGCTGCTCACAGCGGTGCGGGGCGCTCCCCGCGCCGCGCGGCAGGTCGTCGTCACCGCCTCCGCCACCGCCGTCATGGGCCACTCCTCGCGTCCGCCCGCCGGGACGCCTCGCGCGGCCCGCTCTCTCCCCTCCTCAACGCCCGGTCCCATCTGCGGGTTCCCGGTGCCAACGGTTACAGTCACCGCCAGGCAACTTTGGGGACAGGAGAGGGCCATTACCGGCAACCGGCAGACGAGCTGGACGTTCGCCGACGCCTTCGTAGCCGAGGACGAGGCGCTCCTGTGGGCCCGGGACCAGGCACACGCGGCGGGACTGCGGCCGGTCTCCCCCGGGACGGGGGCCGTGCTGCGGATGCTCTGCGCGACCCTCGACGCCAAAGCGGTGGCGGAGATCGGCACCGGCACCGGTGTCTCCGGCATCCACCTGCTCGGCGGGATGCGCCCCGACGGGGTCCTCACCACCGTGGACACCGAGCCGGACTGCCAGCAGTTCGCCCGGGAGGCGTTCCGCGCGGCCGGTTTCGCCGCGAACCGGGCCCGCTTCATCCCCGGCCGCGCCCTGGACGTGCTGCCGCGCCTCGCCGACGGCGGGTACGACCTGGTGTTCTGCGACGGAGACCGGATGGAGGGGCTGGAGTACCTCGCTGAATCGTTGCGCCTGCTGCGTCCCGGCGGGCTCGTCTGCTTCGAGGGCGTGCTGGCCGACGGCCGGACCGTGGAGTCGGGCCCGCAGCCGGTGGAGGTGGTGCGGCTGCGCGAGCTGGTGCGCGCGGTGCGCGAGAGCCCGGAGCTGATCCCCTCGCTGGTGCCTGTCGGCGACGGTCTGCTCTGCGGCGTCAGGCGCTGACACGGCCGGCCCCGACCCCGGGCACGACGCCGCCCCCGGTACCGCGTACGGTGCCGGGGGCGGCTTCACAGGTTCATCGCTATGTGTGTCAGCCGACGACCTTCTTGAGGGCATCGCCCAGTGCGTCCGCCTCGTCCGGGGTCAGCTCGACGACGAGTCGCCCGCCACCTTCGAGCGGAACCCGCATGACGATGCCCCGCCCCTCCTTGGTCACCTCGAGCGGGCCGTCACCCGTCCGCGGCTTCATGGCCGCCATGCTCGTTCCCCTTCCTGAAACCAGCTCGTCGCAGCCGGCGGCCCCATGACAGGCGCTGTGTCACCGGCATCGAACACATTGCTTCCCTGCCATTATCCCGCATCCCCGGACCCGATGACCAACATCGGCCGGCATCGCTTACGCAACGCGCTTGAGCAAAACCACCCAATTCGGCGATGCGGCTGCGATACTGCGCCGCCGCATACACCCTGGCGGCCCGATTTTCTTTGACGCAGGTCACACACCCCCGCGCCGCACGAGGCGGCCGCCCCTGGGGGATGCTTGCCCGGGAACCCGGTGCCGGGCCGGGACGCACACGCAGAACTTGTGAGGAGCAGGCTCATGGCCGACGCCGTGCTGTACGAGGTCAGTGACGGACTCGCGACGATCACCCTGAACCGACCCGAGGCCATGAACGCCCTCAACACCGAGGCGAAGGTCGCGCTGCGCGAGGCCCTGCTGGCCGCCGAGGCCGACGAGGCGGTGCGCGCCGTGCTGCTGACCGCCACCGGGCGGGCGTTCTGCGTGGGCCAGGACCTCAAGGAGCACGTCGGCAACCTGATGTCGGACAAGGAGTCCGGCACCGAGCTGACCATGACGACGGTGCGCGAGCACTACAACCCGATCACGCTGGCGATCACGCGGATGCGCAAGCCGGTCGTGGCCGCCGTCAACGGCGCGGCCGCCGGGGCCGGTTTCGGCTTCGCCCTCGCCGCCGACTACCGGATCGCCGCGGACACCGCGAAGTTCAACACCTCCTTCGCCGGGGTGGCGCTCTCCTCCGACTCGGGCCTGTCCTGGACGCTGCCCCGCGTCGTCGGCACCACCCGCGCCACGGAGCTGCTGTTCTTCCCGCAGAACATCACCGCCGGGCGCGCCCTGGAGCTGGGCATCCTGCACCGCGTGGTGCCCGCGGACGAACTGGCCGGGACCGCGCTGGAGCTGGCCCGGCGCCTCGCGGCCGGGCCGACGGTGGCGCTGGCCGCGATCAAGGAGGCGGTGGCCTTCGGCGCCGGGCACACGCTGGAGGAGTCCCTGGAGAAGGAGGACGAGCTCCAGACCCGCGCCGGGACCTCCGAGGACCACGTCATCGCGGTCCGCGCCTTCCTCGCCAAGGAGGAGCCGAAGTACCTGGGCCGCTGAGCCCGGGCCGCTCCGGCACCACGTACGGCCGTCCTGCCCCGAAGGGGGAGGGCGGCCGTCCGCGTCCCTCAGGTCAGCTCGGCCGCCGGCAGCTCCAGGAGCAGGCCCTTCTCCCACGCGCCGGTGCGGTGGTTGTGCCAGGAGGCGCGCACGGTCCCGACCGCGGCGAGGCCGACCTCGCGGTAGCCGCGGATGGCGTACGTGTCGGCGGCGGCCGGGTCGCTCACCGGCCGGTGGTGGCCGCGCTCGTCCACCAGCCACCGGGCCAGGGTGCGCACGGCGCCGGGGCCCGGGCCCTGCCCGTGTCACCGGACCGGCGGGAAGATGTCGGTGCGGCGTGGCGGAACTCCGGGGCGGTCTCCTCGCCGAACCGGATGGCGCCGGCCGCCTCGCCCTCGACGAGGACGGCGAGCACACGGGCGTGGTCCTCGGGCGGCGGCCGCCGCAGGGCGACCTCCGGCTCCCGGACGGTCCGGTCGAGGAGGTCGGCGCCGGCGGGGACGGTGGAGCGCAGGACGACCCGCTCCCCGCGCGGCACCGGGCCCGTCAGCGGCCGGCCGTTCCTCTGGCCACGCAGTCGGCGAGGTGGTCGTCGACCAGGCCGCACGCCTGCATGAGCGCGTAGGCGGTGGTCGGGCCGATGAAGCGGACGCCGCGCTTCTTCAGCTCCTTGGCCAGCGCGGTCGAGGCGTCGGTGACGGCGGGCACGTCGGCGAGGGTGCGCGGCGCCGGGCCCGCGCTCTTCGGGGCGTACGACCAGATCAGCGCGTCGAGTTCGCCCTCGGGCCAGTCGGCGAGGAGGCGGGCGTTGGCGAGGGTGGCGTCGACCTTGGCGCGGTTGCGGATGATGCCGGGGTCGGCCAGCAGCCGGCCCCGGTCGGCCTCGGTGAACTCGGCGACGGCGGAGATCTCGAAGCCGGCGAAGGCGGCCCGGAAGGACTCCCGGCGGCGCAGGATGGTGATCCAGGAGAGCCCCGACTGGAACGCCTCCAGGCAGAGCCGTTCGAACAGGGCGTCGTCCCCGTGGACGGGGCGGCCCCACTCGGTGTCGTGGTAGACGAGGTAGTCCTCGGCGGACAGACCCCAGGGGCAGCGCGGGGCACCGTCGGGGCCGGGCAGTGCGCCCTCGGCGGGGGCCGCGGGCCGGGCCGGGACGGTCGGCGTCTCGCTCATCGCCGCTCCCCCTCGCCCGGCGTACCGGCGGGGCCCTCCTCGCCCGTGTCCGGTTCGGGGGGTGGCGCGAGGAGACCGGGGCCGCCGACGGCGTGCGCCTGGTCGCCGGCGCGGGCGCTCTCCAGTTCGGCGATGCGGGCGTCCCGTTCGGCGAGTTCGGCGCCGAGGCGGCTGAGCGCGTCGTCCACCTCGGCCATCCGGTAGCCGCGCAGCACCACGGGGAAGCGCAGCGCGTCGACGTCGGCGCGGGCCAGCGGCCGGTCCTCGGGGAAGGTGTCGGCGACGGTCTCGGGTTCCGCCTCGGGCAGCACGGGCCGCGAGCCGCCGCCCACCGCGGCGAGCGTCACCGCCGCCACCACCACGACCAGCGCGATGACCAGGAACACGAACATGACCATCTCGGGGACTCCACCGCTCGTACGTTGTGAGGATCACGCGCGCGGGTCCGTGGCCCGTGCGCGCCGGACCCCGATCGTGCCATGCGCGCACGGCGGTTAAGGTCGCAGGCGACCATGAGCGAGAAGGAGTACGACGGATGCTGCGTCTGGGACGGCGTGAGTTCGCGCCGCACGAGCCGGTGATCATGGCGATCGTCAACCGGACCCCCGACTCCTTCTACGACCAGGGGGCGACCTTCGACGACCTGCCGGCGCTGGAGCGGGTGGACCGGGCGGTCGCCGAGGGCGCCGCCATCGTGGACATCGGTGGTGTCAAGGCCGGTCCGGGCGACGAGGTGGACGCCGAGGAGGAGGCGCGCCGCACGGTCGGTTTCGTCGCCCGGGTCCGCGAGCGCCACCCCGAGGTGGTGATCAGCGTCGACACCTGGCGCCACGACGTCGGCGAGGCGGTCTGCGAGGCCGGCGCCGACGTGCTGAACGACGCCTGGGGCGGGGCCGACCCGAAACTCGCGGAGGTGGCCGCCCGCCACGACGTGGGTCTGGTCTGCACCCACACGGGCGGCGCGCGCCCGCGGACCCGGCCGCACCGGGTCGCGTACGAGGACGTGGTGGCCGACATCCTCGATGTGACCACCGGGCTCGCCGAGCGGGCGGTCGCGCTCGGGGTGCGCCGGGACCGCGTCATGATCGACCCGGGCCACGACTTCGGGAAGAACACCCGGCACAGCCTGGAGGCCACCCGCCGCCTCGGCGAACTGGCCGCCACCGGCTGGCCCGTCCTGGTCTCCCTCTCCAACAAGGACTTCGTCGGCGAGACCCTGGACCGCCCGGTCAAGGAGCGCCTGCTCGGGACCCTCGCGACCACGGCCGTCTCGGCCTGGCTGGGCGCGCAGGTCTACCGCGTCCACGAGGTGGCGGAGACCCGCCAGGTGCTCGACATGGTCGCCTCGATCGCGGGCCGCCGGGAGCCGGCGGTGGCGCGGCGGGGGCTGGCTTGACCTCAAGCGCCCTCAAGGTACGAGGCTGAGGGCATGACCAGCCCGTCAGTCGACCTCGGGGGCGTGTCGAGCGCCGCCCCCGCCCGTGACCTGCCCAGCCCGACCGGCCACCGGCCCGACCGGTGGTCCGGCGCCCTGCTCGACCTCGACGCCTATCTGGCCCGGATCGGCTACGAGGGTCCGCGTGAGCCCACGCTCCCCGTGCTGCGGGCCCTCCAGCGCGCCCACACCACCGGCATCCCCTTCGAGAACGTGCACGCGGCCCTCGGCCGGGAGCTGCCGCTCGACCTGCCCTCCGTCGAGGCCCGGCTCGTCCACGGGAGGCGGGGCGGCTACTGCCTGGAGCACGCCGGCCTCTTCGCCGCCGCCGTGGAGCGCCTCGGGTTCCACGTCACCGGCCTGATGGGCCGGATCAGCCTCGGTGCGGCCAAGGTGCTGCCCGCCAGCCACGGCCTGCTCGCGGTGCGGGTTCCCGGCGAGGCCCGCACGTGGTTGTGCGACGTGGGCTTCGGTTCCGGTCCGCTCGGGCCCATCGAGCTGGCCGACGGGGCCCGTGCCGCGTACGACGGCTGGCGGCACCGGCTGGAGCGGCGGCCGGGCACCCACGGGATCGACCAGTGGTGGCTGTACCAGTCGGCACCCGGCACGGAGGCGGTCCCCGGCTCCTGGATCGACCGGCTCACCTTCACGCTCACCGCCCAGTACCCGGTCGACTACGCCGTCGCCAGCCACTACGTGGGCAGCCACCCGGGCTCCCCGTTCGTCCGGCGGCTCTTCGTCCAGCGCATGACCCCCGCGCTGCACCACGCCCTGGACGGCCTCACCCATGTCACCACCCGCCCCGACGGGACCACCACCGAGCGGGAGGTCGCGCCGGACGCCCTGGACGGGACGCTGCGCGAGGTGTTCGGGCTGGCCCTCGCCGAGGAGGAACTCCGCGAGCTGGCCGCCCGCCGGGACACGGCGCCGGAGGACTGACCGGGCGCCGGTGCTCAGGGGTGCGTCCGCGCGCCCTTGAGCACCTTGTCCACCGCGTTGCGCGGGCCGTGCACGGCGAGGCCCACCAGGTCCGGCCGGTCCTTGCCGACGGCCCGCACGGCGGCGCGGTTGTCGCGGTCGTGGCCGGTGGCGAAGAGGTCCGAGGTGAGGACGGCCCGGGGCAGCGCCCCGGCCAGCGCCTCGCCGTGGGCGGCGGCCGCGCCAGGGCCTGACCCTGGACGAGGCGGCCGGCCTGCCGCACACCCACCCCGCCCACCTGGTCCGTGCCTTCGGCATCGCGCCGCGCCAGTACCTGACGACGCCGCGCGTCGGCCGGGCCCGGCGCCTGCTGCTCGACGGACTGCCGCCGGGCGAGGTGGCGGTGGCGGCCGGCTTCTACGACCAGTCGCCCCTGGACCGGCACTTCAGGAAGGTGGTGGGCACCGCCCCGGGCCGCTACGCCCGCACCGGCGCCCCCGGCCGCTGACCCGGCCCCCCGCCGCCCCGGCCGGTACCGGGGCGGCGGGCCGGGGCACGGTCAGGAGCCGATGGCGACCGCCGGGCCCGAACCGGGGTGGCGGCGGGGCTCGGTCTCCTTGGTGACCAGGGCGACGGCCTCCTCGACGTCGTCGGTGAGGTGGAAGAGCAGCAGGTCCTTGGCGGCGCACTTGCCCTGCGCGACCACGGTGTCCCGCAGCCAGTCGACCAGCCCGCTCCAGTACTCCTTGCCGAACAGCACGATCGGGAACCGTGTCACCTTGCGGGTCTGCACCAGCGTCAGCGCCTCGAACAGCTCGTCCAGCGTGCCGAGGCCGCCGGGCAGGACCACGAACCCCTGCGCGTACTTCACGAACATCGTCTTGCGGACGAAGAAGTAGCGGAAGTTGACGCCGATGTCGACGTGCCGGTTGAGGCCCTGCTCGAAGGGCAGCTCGATGCCGAGGCCCACGGAGACGCCGCCGGCCTCGCGGGCGCCCTTGTTGGCCGCCTCCATGGCGCCGGGCCCGCCGCCGGTGATGACCGCGAACCCGGCCTCCACGAGGGCCTTGCCCAGCTCGACGCCGGTCTGGTACTCGAAGGACTCCGGGCCGGTGCGGGCCGAGCCGAAGACGCTGATGGCGCTGCCGAGTTCGGCGAGCGCGCCGAACCCTTCCACGAACTCCGACTGGATGCGCATGACCCGCCACGGGTCGGTGTGCACCCAGCTGGAGTCGCTCTTGCTGTCCAGCAGCCGCTGGTCGGTGGTGCCGGGCTGGATCTGCTCGCGCCGCCGCACGACGGGGCCGAGCCGCTGCTCCTCGGGCACATCCGCTGCTTGTGGAGTGGCCATGTACTCCCCTTCCCTTCCGGTACTCCGGCGCCGTCCGCCGGGGGTCCCGGCGTACGTCTTGCCATGTCAGCCTAGGCGGAGCGCTGTTACGGCGGGCGGAAGCGGCCGTGGCCGCCCGGAAGCGGTGAACGGGCGGGCGGGGGCCGGCCCGCGGCTCAGGCGGTGAGCCAGCTCGCCAGGCGCTTCTCGGCGTCCAGGATCCTGGCGGTGTCGACCCGCTCGTCGCGCCGGTGCGCGAGGTGCGGGTTGCCGGGACCGTAGTTGACGGCGGGGACGCCGAGCGCGCTGAAACGCGCCACGTCGGTCCAGCCGTACTTGGGCATCGGGGTGCCGCCGACGGCCTCGGCGAAGGCTGCGGCGGCCGGGTGGGAGAGACCGGGCAGGGCGCCGCCGCTGTGGTCGTCGACCACGAACTCACTCACGCCGCAGCCGTCGAAGACCTCCTTGACGTGGGCGAGGGCCTCCTCGGGGGTGCGGTCGGGGGCGTAGCGGAAGTTGACGGTGACGGTGCAGGCGTCCGGGATGACGTTGCCCGCGACTCCGCCCTCGATGCCGACGGCGTTGAGGCCCTCGCGGTACTCCAGGCCGTCGATGAGCGGGTAGCGCGGCTGGTAGGCGGCGAGCCGGTCCAGGACGGGCGCGGCGGCGTGGATGGCGTTCGACCCCATCCAGGAGCGGGCGGAGTGGGCACGCTCGCCGGTGGTGCGCAGCAGCACCCGCAGGGTGCCCTGGCAGCCGCCCTCGACCTGGCCGTCGGAGGGCTCCAGGAGGATGGCGAAGTCCCCCTCCAGCCAGTCGGGGTGGGCGGTGGCGACGTGGCCGAGACCGTTGAGGTCGGCGGCGACCTCCTCGTTGTCGTAGAAGACGAAGGTCAGGTCGCGGTTGGGCTCGGGGACGGTGGCGGCGATGCGCAGCTGGACGGCGACGCCGGACTTCATGTCGCAGGTGCCGCAGCCCCACAGGACGCCGTCCGGGTCGAGCCGGGAGGGGACGTTCCCGGCGATCGGCACGGTGTCGATGTGCCCGGCGAGGATGACCCGTTCGTCGTGGCCGAGGCGGGTCCGGGCGACGACGTTGTTGCCGAACCGGTCGACGGTCAGGTGCGGCAGCGGGCGCAGCGCCGCCTCGACCGCGTCGGCGAGGGCGCGCTCCTCGCCGCTCTCGGAGGGAAGGTCGACGAGGGCGGCGGTGAGGGCGGCGGCGTCGAGCGTGAGGTCAAGGGGAGTCTGAGCCATGACCGCGACCCTAACGCGGGGATCCCGGGCGCCCCGGCACTCCCCCGGGCCGCTCCAGTACCTTGGGCAGCGTGTCTGAGCCCTCCTTCTTCCGGCGCGGCCGTGTGCTGCGCGTCGGCGCGGCCCTGGTCGTGCTGCTGGCGCTCGCCGGGTACCTGGCGGCGCAGCAGCGCGGCGGTGCCCCGGCGAGCGCCCGGTGCGTGGTCCGGTCCGCCGACGACCCCGCCGAGACCTACGAGCTGAGCGCGGTGATGGCGGTCAACGCGGCGACCATCTCGGCGGTCGGCACCGGCAAGGGCATGCCCGAGCGGGCGGTGACGATCGCGCTGGCCACCGCCATCCAGGAGTCCTCGCTGCGCAACATCGACTACGGCGACCGCGACTCGCTCGGCCTCTTCCAGCAGCGGCCTTCGCAGGGGTGGGGGACACCCGAGCAGATCATGGACCCGGTCTACTCCTCGGAGAAGTTCTACGAGCACCTGGCCGAGGTCCCCGGCTACTCCCGGCTGCCGCTGACGGTGGCGGCCCAGCGGGTCCAGAAGAGCGGCTTCCCGCAGGCGTACGCCAAGCACGAGCGGGACGCCTCGCTGCTGGCGGCGGCCCTCACCGGCCGGGCCGCCGAGACGCTGACCTGCGGCGGCGCCACCGAGGAGCCCGGCGACGAGAAGGCGGTCCGCGCGGCGCTGACCCGGGACTTCGGCAAGGACGTGCTGCCGGCCGCCGGCGCGGCCGGTTCGGCGTCCGGCGCGGACGGGGCGGCGGACGGTCCCCGGGTGGTCGAGGTGCCCGTCCCCTCGGCGGACGGCAAGCGCCGTGGCTGGGAGCTGGCCCACTGGGCGGTCGCCCACGCCACGAAGCTCGGGGTGACCGAGGTCACCTACGCGGGCCGCTCCTGGCGCACCGGAGGCGGCTGGGAGACGGCGGCCCGGGAGGCGGCGGGCGACGGCACCGGCGAGGTGCGGATCGTGCTCTCCGCGGGCTGACCCGGCCTTTCGACGGGCCGGCGGCCACGGCGGCGGCCCTTACCGTTCGGACATGAGCTCTTTCGACGTGCACGACTTCCTGTCCCGCCCCCTGGTGGCCCGCGTCGCCACCGCAGGACCGACCGTGCGGCCGGTGTGGTTCCTCTGGGAGGAGAACGCGTTCTGGTGGCTCACGGGGGCGTACGCGCGGCTGGAGCGGCGGCTGGCCGAAGACCCCACCGTGGCCCTGGTGGTGGACACCTGCGACCTCGCCACCGGCCAGGTGCTCTCGGTGACCTGCCGGGGCACCGCCGAGGTGGTCGCGCTGGACCGGTCGCGCGCGGTCCGCAAACTGACCCGTTACCTCGGCCCCGAGGAGACGTGGCCGGCGCGGTTCACGGCGTCCCTGGACGACCCGGCGGCCCGGCTGGTGCGGTGCGTGCCGGAACGTCCGCCGGTGGTCCGGGACCTGTCGTGGTGAACGGCCCGGGCCCCGGCGAGGCGAGCCGCCGGGTGCCACCCGCAGTGGCCGAGCCGCACGTTCGGGGCCGCCGCGGACCGGCTGCACGTCCGTGCGAGGGGGTCGCCCGGACGGTGGGGTGTGCGGAGCGCCGGCCGGGGGTGCGCGGGCGGTCGCGGGGCGGCCGGGCGGGCGCGGATACGCCTAGTTCAGAGGCTGCGGAAAGCATTCGGCCGAGGAGCCACCGGGCCGCTTGTCGGGGAGGCCGACAATCTGACGCGTTACCGATTCGTGATCCCGTGGTGCCGCAACCTTCGCCGCTCCGGCGCGGTAGTCACGGCGTCGCAGGGCCGGGCGGACCGGCCCGGACGGCGCGACGGCCGCCTCACGGCCCGCGCCCCACGTCCCCCCAGAAGGAGCAACATGTCCCTCCCCCTGAGCCGCCGGATCGCCCGTGCCGCCCTCCTCGTCGCCGCCACCGCGGCGCCCGTGGTCGGCGCCGCCGGTGCCGCCAACGCCGTGGAGCTGCCCGCCGGGTCGAACCTGGGCGGGCTGACCGCCCTGGACGGCGAGGGCCTCGGCAACACCGTCGACGGTGCCGCCCAGGGTGCCACCGGCGCCGCCGGGAAGACCGGCTCCGAGGCCGTCGGCACCGCGCTGCCCGCCGCGGGCAAGACGCTCGGCCAGACCGGCAGGACCGTCGCCCCGGCCGCCCAGGACGCCGCCGGGACCCTCGCGGGCTCCGCGGGCAAGGCGGTCGGCGACACGGCCGGCTCCGCCGCCCAGAGCGGACTGCCCGGCAAGGGCCTGCCCGTCGGCGGCCTGCCGATCGGCTGACATCCCCTCGGCCGCGCGGCGAGCGGCTGAGCACGCGGGGCCCGGGGAGCGCTGACTTTCCGGGCCCCGCGGCGCACCCGGACCCTCAGGCGGCGGTGAGCCGGGCGACGGCCGCCGCGACGCGTTCGTCGGTGGCGGTGAAGGCGATCCGTACGAAGCGGTCCCCGGCCGGGCCGTAGAAGTCGCCCGGGGCGGCGAGGACGCCGAGCGTGGCCAGATGGGCGACGGTGTCCCAGCAGGGCTCGTCCCGGGTGGCCCACAGGTAGAGACCGGCCTCGCTGTGCTCCACGCGGAAGCCGTGGGCGAGCAGGGCCTCGCGCAGGGCGGTGCGGCGGGCCGCGTACCGCTCGCGCTGCTCGGCCACGTGCGCGTCGTCGCCGAGGGCCGCGACGGTGGCGGCCTGCACGGGGGCGGGCGTCATCATCCCGCCGTGCTTGCGGATCTGGAGCAGCTCGCCGAGGACGGCCGCGTCACCGAGGACGAACGCCGCGCGGTAACCGGCCAGGTTGGAGCGCTTGGAGAGCGAGTGCACCGCGACGAGCCCCTCGTGGCCGCCGCCGCACACCTCGGGGTGCAGGACGGAGACCGGGTCGGCCTCCCAGCCCAGTTCGAGGTAGCACTCGTCGCTGACCACGAGCACGTCGTGCTCACGGGCCCAGGCCACGATGCGGGCCAGTTCGTCCTTGCCGAGGACGCGGCCGGTCGGGTTGGACGGCGAGTTGAGCCAGAGCAGCTTGAGCGGCCCCGGGTCGAGGTCGGTGACCGGGTCGTCGTAGACCACCGGTTCGGCGCGGGCCAGACGGGCGCCGACCTCGTACGTCGGGTAGGCCAGCCGCGGGAAGGCGACGGTGTCGCCGGGCCCCAGGCCGAGCTGGGTGGGGAGCCAGGCGACGAGTTCCTTGGAGCCGACCACCGGCAGGACGTTCCGCTCGGTCAGCCCTTCGGCGCCCAGGCGGCGCCCGGCCCAGCCGAGGACGGCGGCGCGCAGTCCCGCGGTGCCCCAGACCGTCGGGTAGCCGGGGGAGTCGGCGGCGGCCGTCAGCGCCTCGCGCACCAGGTGCGGGACCGGGTCGACGGGGGTGCCGACGGAGAGGTCGACGAGGCCGTCCGGATGCGCGGCGGCGGTCGCCTTGTACGGCTGGAGCCGGTCCCAGGGGAACGCGGGCAGGAGGGCGGAGACGGGCGAGGACGCGGCTGCGGACACGGCTGCTCTTTTCGGGTCCTGGTGCGGTGGGGTCTGGTCGGGGTCGGGCCGGGACTCCGGACACCCGCTCCCGTGGGGCGATGGTGCCGGGAACGACGAGGTCCCGCCGGTGCGGAACCGGCGGGACCTCGTACGAACTGTCTGCGGAACCGGGCCGGGGCCCTTACTGGTTCTGCGGCGGCAGTTCGGCGATGAAGGGGTGGTCACGCTCGATGAGACCGAGCTTGCTGGCCCCGCCGGGCGAACCCAGCTCGTCGAAGAACTCGACGTTCGCCTTGTAGTAGTCCTTCCACTCCTCGGGAGTGTCGTCCTCGTAGAAGATCGCCTCGACCGGGCAGACCGGCTCACAGGCTCCACAGTCGACGCATTCGTCCGGGTGGATGTACAAGGACCGCTGGCCCTCGTAGATGCAGTCGACCGGGCACTCCTCGATGCACGCCTTGTCCTTCACGTCGACACAAGGCTGCGCGATGACGTAGGTCACGCTGTCGTTCCTCCTCGATAGGGCGCTGGCGGGCCGTCTCTACAGGCTCCGCCGCCTGGCGCGCGGGAGCGCGGCGTCGTCGATGCCCGCCCCTAGTATCTCCGTTCCGGGAGATGATCCGAACAGGAGGGGCGGCCGAAGCCGTGGAATTCACTGCCGGCGGACAGCTCGAAGTCCGCATCACCCCCGCTGACGTGGGAAAACGTGTATCGGTGCGTGCCTTCACCGACACCGGAACGGGGGACGCGCGGTTCACCGACACGGTGGGGGTTCTCACATCATGGACCGGCGGCGTGCTGAGCATCACACGCCGTTCCGGCGAGTCGGTGCGTGTCGCCGAGGCGGCGCTGGCCGCCGCGAAGACCGTCCCGGCGGCCCCCGCCCGCCGCCGCGGCCCGGCCGCCTCCTACCCGGAGCTGGCCCGCGTCGCCGCGCGCGGCTGGCCGCCCGTCGAGAGCGAGCGGCTCGGCGAGTGGCGGCTGCGCGCCGCCGCCGGTTTCACCCGGCGCGCCAACTCCGCGCTGCCGCTGGGCGATCCGGGCGTTGCGCTGCCGGAGGCGCTGGCGGCGGTGGCCCGCTGGTACGCCGCGCGCGGCCTGCCCGCCTACGTCCAGACCTCGACCGGCGGCGAGGGGACGCAGGAGCGGCTGGCGGCCCGCCTGGAGGAGCTGGGCTGGGCCCGGGAGGTCTCGGCCGAGCTGCGCACCGGCGCGCTGGCGCCGCTCGCCGACCGGGCGCCGGGCGCGGCCGTCCGGCTGACGCGCCGGCCGGACGCGGCGTGGCTGAGCCGCTGTCAGCGGGTGGGGACGGTACGGCCGGAGGTCACGGCGGTGCTGACCGGCGGGCCCTCGGTCTGGTTCGCCGTCGTGGACGGCGAACCGGGCGGCCCGGCGCGGGCGATCGGGCGGTGCGTGGTGGACGGGCGCTGGGCCGGGTTCGCGGCGGTCGAGGTCGATCCGGAGCGCCGACGGCACGGTCTGGCCTCGGACGTCATGGCGGCGCTGGCGTCCCGCGCGCTGGACGAGGGCGCCTCGGCGGCCTGGCTCCAGGTGGAGCGGGAGAACACGGCGGCCCGCGCCCTGTACGAGCGGGCCGGGTTCGGCGTGCACCACCACTACCACCATCATCGCGCTCCGGGGACGGGTGCGGCGGACCCCGGGGACCGGTGCTGATGGAACTCCCCGACCCGTTGCGGCTGCGGACCGAGTTCGCCGAGGAGGCCCGCTCCGAGCGGCCGGGGCTCGCACGGCTCTGCCTGCTCGTGGGGGCGGTCGCCGACCCCGCCCGGGGCGAGCCGGGCATCGACGCGGCCGAGGTGGAACTGGACCGGCTCGCCGGTGAACTGCCGTACCGGCCCGCCTCGCCGCGCGAGTGGGCGCTTGCGCTGGCGGAACTGCTCGGCACCCGTTACGGCTTCCACGGCACCGAGTCCGACTACCGGCGGCTGGAGTCCTCACTGCTCCAGGAGGTGCTGCGGCGCCGCCGGGGCCTGCCGATCCTGCTGTCGGTGGTGTGGCTGGAGGTGGCCCGCCGCGCGGGTGCCCCGGTGCACGGGGTGGCGCTGCCGGGCCACTTCACGGTCGGCTTCGGCCCGCCGGAGGACCTGGTGCTCGCCGACCCCTTCGACGGCGGCACGCTGCTCTCCCCCGCCGACGCCTCCCTCATCGTCACCGGCGTGACGGGAGCGCCGCTCGACCCCTCTCTCCTGCGCCCGGCCGATCCGCTGGAGGTGATCCGCCGGGTCCTGAACAACATCCGCGCCTGGGCGGCGGCCCGCCCCGAACGCACCGACGTGGCCCTGTGGGCCGTCGAGCTGTCACTGCTGCTCCCCTCCCACCCGGCGGACCTGCGCTACGAGCACGCACAACTCCTCGTGAAGTGTGCCGACTTCGTCGGGGGCGCCCGCGAACTGGAGTCGTACGCCGAGGTGGTGGCCGCCGTCGACCCGGAGGCGGCCGAGTTGATCAGGGGCCAGGCCCGGGCGGCGCGGGCACGGCTGAACTGAGCGGGTCGTCCGGGCGGCCCCGTCCCCGGTGCGGGCCGGTCCGGCGCACGGCTCAGGCCCCCGCGAGATGCGGGAAGCGGTAGGCGGTGCGGCTGCGGAGCTTCTGGCCGGGGCGGAGGACGGTGGTGGGGTACTCGGGGTGGTTGGGCGAGTCGGGCAGGTGCTGGGTCTCCAGGCAGACGGCGCGGTGGCGGGTGAGGGGGCGGCCGTCGGTGCCGGTGAGGGAGGCGTCGAGCTGGTTCCCGGTGTAGACCTGCACGGCGGGTTCGGTGGTCCACACCTCCATGGCGCGGCTGCCGTCGAGGGTGGCGAGGGTGGCGGCGGGGCGCAGGCCGTCGGGGCCCGGGGCGCCGTCGAGGAGCCAGGTGTGGTCGTACCCCCCGGCGGCGGCGAGCTGCGGGTGGGCGGCGACGGCCTCCGGGGTGAGGCGCGGCCCCAGCACGGTGGCCTCGCGCAGGTCGAAGGGGGTGGCGTCGACGGGTGCCGGCGGGCCGACCGGGATGGC
Organism: Streptomyces diastaticus subsp. diastaticus; assembly: GCF_011170125.1. Lineage (NCBI taxonomy): Bacteria > Bacillati > Actinomycetota > Actinomycetes > Kitasatosporales > Streptomycetaceae > Streptomyces > Streptomyces diastaticus. Next base: position 2,211,950 of record NZ_BLLN01000005.1, read on the forward strand.
CTCGGCGTCGACGGGCAGGTAGCGGGTGCCGGGGACGCGCAGGGTGTGGGCGGCCAGGCCGTCCTGGCCGGCCGTCAGGTCGAAGTAGGCGTGGTGGGTGAGGTTGACGACGGTGGGGCGGTCGGTGCGGGCCTCGTAGTCGAGGATGAGGGTGTGGTCGGCGCCGAGGCGGTAGGTGACGGCCACCTCCAGGGCGCCGGGGAAGCCCATGTCGCCGTCGGGGCTGAGCAGGGTCAGGCGGACGGCGGCGTGCCGGCCGGGGGCCGGGGTGGCCCGCCAGACGCGCCGGTCGAAGCCGTCGGGGCCGCCGTGCAGGGCGTGGCCCCGGTCGTTGGCGGGGACGGTGTGGCCGGCGCCGTCCAGCGGGAAGCGGCCGTGGGCGAGGCGGTTGGCGTACCGGCCGACCAGCGCGCCGAGGTAGGGGCCGCGCGCGGCGGCGTACGCCTCGGTGGTGGGCAGGCCGAGGACGACCGAGGCGCGGGTGCCGTCGGTGGCGGGCACGGTGAGGTGCTGGAGGATGCCGCCGTAGGTGAGGACGGCGGCGGTGGTGCCGGTGCCGGAGTCGAGGTGCCAGCGCTGGACCGGGGTGCCGTCGGGGGCGTAGCCGTGGGGTTCGTGGCGGACCGCGGGGGCCGTGGCGGCGTTCACCGCGGGCCGCCGGGGCGGGCGGGGGCCGACTCGCGGACGGCGAGGCGGTGGCCGGGGCGCGGGCGGCGCGGTCCGGTCGGCGGGGTGCCGTCCCTCAGCTGCGCGACGAGGCTGTCCACGGCGAGGCGGGCGATGGCCTCCTTGTCGGGGGAGACGGTGGTGAGGGAGACGGCGCCGTAGCGGGCTTCCTCGATGTCGTCGAAGCCGACCACGGCGATGTCGCCGGGGACGCTCAGGCCGCGTTCGGCGAGGGTGCGCATGGCGCCGATCGCGATGAGGTCGTTGTAGGCGAAGACGGCGTCGGGGGCGGCGCCGCGGTCCAGCAGGGCGGCCATGGCGTGCGCGCCGTCGGCCCGCCCGTACCCGTCGGTGACCACCACCAGCGAGTCGTCGGCGGGCAGGCCGGCCGCTTCCAGCTCCTCGCGCCAGCCCCGCAGCCGCAGGTGGGCGGGTTGGCGTTCGCGGCCGGTGCGGGAGCCGAGGAAGGCGATCCGGCGGCGGCCGAGGCCGAGCAGGTGGCGGACGGCCTCGCGGGCGGCGGCGACGTTGTCGATGGCGATGTGGTCGTAGGGCGCCTCGTACTCGCGCTCGCCGAGCAGGACGAGGGGGGCGGCGCCGGTGCGGCCGGTGAGGTCCTCGGTCTCCAGGTGGATGGGGCTGAGGATCAGGCCGTCGATGACCTGCGCCCGGAAGCCCTGGCTGACCAGGAGTTCGTTCTCGCGCAGCCCCGCGGTGTGGTCGACGAGCACGGTGTAGTCGTGGCGGGCGGCGGCGTCGATGACGGCGCCGGCCAGTTCGGCGAAGTACGGGTTGCCGAACTCGGGGACGGCCAGCGCGATGATCCCGGTGCGGCCCTTGCGCAGGTGGCGGGCGGTGAGGTTCGGGCGGTAGCCGAGTTCGTCGATGGCCCGCTGGACCTTGGCCCGCATACCGGGTGTGACGTGCTGATAGTTGTTGACGACGTTCGACACGGTCTTGACGGACACGCCCGCACGCTGCGCAACGTCCTTGAGACTGACGCCCACGGCACTCCTAGCTTCGTGACGCTTCTCGGCTGCTGCTCCGGGGAAACCGCCGCGGGGACGGTCCCGTGGGCTCAGGTGGATCTGCGGCCCCGGGCCAGGTAGCGCTGGGCCACCACGACCACCACGAGGAAGCCGCCGCTGACCACCGACTGGTACGAGGAGTTGAGCGAGCCGATCTGGTTGATGAGGTTCTGGATGACGGCGAGCAGCAGGACGCCCCACAGGGTGCCGCTGACCGATCCGGCGCCGCCGGTCAGCAGGGTGCCGCCGATGACGACCGCCGAGATGGCGTCGAGTTCCATGCCCACGCCGAGGATGGTGACACCGGAGTGGAGCCGGGCCGCGTTGAGGGCCCCCGCGAATCCGGCGAGCAGTCCGCTGAGCGTGTAGACGAGCACCTTGGTGCGGGCCACCGGCAGCCCCATCAGGGTGGCGGCGTCGCTGGAGCCGCCCACCGCGAAGAGGCCCTGCCCGAACGGGGTCCGCTGGAGCAGCAGCCCGCCCCCGCCGAACAGCGCCAGCGCGAGGAACAGCGGCACGCCGAATCCCCAGACGGTGCCCCCGCCGAGCCAGGAGAACGCGGAGTCCTTCGGCACGAGGTACGTGGTGGCGCCCTCGTCGGTGAAGGCGAGGAGCAGGCCGCGGGCGCCGAGCAGGGTGGCGAGGGTGACGATGAACGGGGCGAGGCCGGCCCGGCCGATGAGCAGGCCGTTGACGAGGCCGATGCCGCCGCAGACCAGCAGGGGGACGAGCAGGGCGGGCAGCAGGCCCCATGGGGAGGCCCAGGCGGCGAGTACCCCGCCGAGGGCGAAGACGGAGCCGACGGAGAGGTCGATGCCGCCGGTGATGATGACCAGCGTCATGCCGAGCGCGACGATCGCCAGGAAGCTGGCCTGCACGGTGACGCCGCGCGCGTTGTCGAGGGTGGCGAAGGACGGGTAGAGCAGCGAGGCGACGAGGATCACCGCGAGCAGCACGGCGAGGACGCCCTGGCGCTGGACGAGGCCGAGGAGGCGCTCGCGGCGGCCGGGGTCCTCGGTCCCGGCCCGGACCGAGGGGGCACCGGCGAGGGGCGCGGGGGCCGCCTTCGCGCGGGCGGGGGCGGGGGCGGCGGTCTGCTCCGCCGGGCGGGGTGCGTTCATCGGGACCGGCGCTCCCGGGCGATGTGGACGGCGGCGACGATGATGGCCGCCTGGGCGATCTGGGCGGTGGAGTCGGGCAGGTCGTGTTTGACGAGGGTGGCGCGGAGGAGCTGCATCAGCACGGCTCCGGCGACGGTGCCGAGCACCCGGACGGAGCCGCCGCTGAGCGGGGTGCCGCCGACGACGACGGCGGTGATGGCGGAGAGTTCCATCAGGGTGCCGAGCGAGGACGGGTCACTGGCGGTGAGCCGGGCGGTGGCGAGGACGCCGGCCAGGGCCGCGAAGGTGCCGCAGAGGACGTAGACGCCGGTCAGGACGCGTTTGACGGGGAGTCCGGCGAGCACGGCGGCCTCGCGGTTGCCGCCGACGGCGACGATCTGGCGGCCGAAGGTGGTGCGGGCGACCAGGAAGGCCACGGCGAGGGCGAGTCCGGCGGCGACGAGGACGACGACGGGGACGCCGAGCAGGCTCGCGGTGCCCAGCGAGAGCAGGTCGGGGTTGATGATCTGCTTGAGCCGGCCGTCGGCGAGGACCAGGGCCAGGCCCCGCCCGCCGACGAAGAGGGCGAGGGTGGCGACGATGGGCTGGAGCCCGACCACCGACACCAGGACGCCGTTGACCAGCCCGGTGACGGCTCCGGCGAGCAGCGCCAGCACCAGCGCCGGGACGAGTCCGTGGCCGAGGTAGAGCGGCAGCAGCGCGGCGGCCAGCGCCATCGCGGAGCCGACCGACAGGTCGACGCCCTCGGTGCCGATGACCAGGGCCATGCCGAGCGCCACGATGACGACCGGGGCGACCTGGACGAGCTGGGTGGTGAGATTGCCGGTGGTCAGGAAGCGGTCGGTGAACAGGGCGTTGAAGAGCAGCAGTACACCGACGGCGACGTACACGCCGTACGCCTGGTACCAGGCCGGGTCGCGGTACCAGGGCCGGGCCCGGCCGGCGGCCGGCGAGGACGGTGCGGACGCGGGCGGCGCGGCGGGACCGGGTGCGGTGGCGGGGGCCTGGGTCATCGGGGCTCGGCCTCCTCGGCGGGGCGGGGGGTGGGGGCGCCGTCGGCGAGGATCTCCAGCAGGGCGGGTTCGGTGACGGCGTCGCCGGCGAGTTCCCCGGCGAGGCAGCCGGCGCGCAGCACGACGACGCGGTCGGCGCCCTCGATCAGCTCCTCGATGTCGGAGGAGATGAGCAGGACGGCCAGCCCCTCCCGGGCCAGTTCGTCGATGAGCCCCCGCACCTCGGCCTTGGCGCCGACGTCGATGCCCCGCGTCGGCTCGTCGAGCAGCAGGACGCGCGGTTGCAGGCAGAGCCAGCGGGCGAGGAGCACCTTCTGCTGGTTGCCACCGGAGAGTTCGCCGACCTTCTGCTCGGGGCTGGACGCCTTGATGCGCAGCCGCCGCATGAAGATCTCCACGACCCGGTCCTGCCGGGCCCGGGAGACGATCCCGGCGCGGGAGAGCCGGGGCAGCGCGGCCAGCACGATGTTCTCCCGCACGGAGAGCCCCGGCACGATCCCCTCCGCCTTGCGGTCCTCGGGCAGCATGCTGATCCCGTGGGCGATGGCGGCGGCCGGGGTGACCCGGCGCAGCACCTTCCCGGCCACGGTGACCTCGCCGGAGTCCAGGGCGAGGCCCCCGGCGAGCGCCTTGGCGGTCTCGCTGCGGCCGGAGCCGAGCAGCCCGCCGAGCCCCAGCACCTCCCCGGCGTGGAGCGAGAGCGAGACCTCGTCGAGCTGGTGGCGGCGGGTGAGGCCGTCGGCGGTGAGGACGGGGGTGCGGGCGGCGGCGTGCCCGTCGGCGGCGAAGCCGGCGACACCGTCCCGGCGGACCTCGGCCATGTCCCGGCCGAGCATCATCGAGACCAGCCGCGTCCGCTCCAGGCCGGCCAGCGGCCCGGTGTGGATGTGGCGGCCGTCGCGCAGCACGGTGACCCGGTCGCAGATCCGGTACAGCTCGTCCATCCGGTGGCTGACGTAGACCACGGCCACGTCGCGGCCGCGCAGCTCCTCGATGACCCGGAAGAGGGTCTCGACCTCGCGGGGTTCGAGTGAGGAGGTGGGCTCGTCCATGACGACGACCCGGGCGCGGACCGAGACGGCCCGGGCGAGCGCCACCATCTGCTGGGTGCCGAGCCCCAGGGTGTGCAGCGGACGGCGCGGGTCGACCCGGACGCCGAAGCCGTCGAGGAGGGCGGCGGCCTCGCGGTTCATCCGGGGGAAGTCGATGAGCTTCAGGCGGGTGCGCGGTTCGCGGCCGAGGAAGATGTTGCGGGCCACGCTCATCAGCGGGACGAGGTTGACCTCCTGGTAGATCGTGGAGATGCCCGCCTGCTGCGCCTCGAAGGGCCGCTGGAAGCGGACCGGCTCCCCGGCCAGGCTCAGTTCGCCCGCGTCGGGCCGGTGGACGCCGGTCAGCACCTTGATGAGGGTGGACTTGCCCGCGCCGTTCTCGCCGACCAGCGCGTGCACCTCACCGGCCCGCAGGTCGAAGGAGACGTCGTCGAGGGCGACGACCCCGGGGAACCGCTTGCCGATCCCCCGCGCCCGGAGGACCGGGGTCCCGGCCGCCGGGGCGGTCGGCGCGCCGCCGGGGCCGGTCTCCTTCCGCACCCCGGGGGTGGCTGCTTCGGGTGGTGCCATGGGCTGCTGACCTTCCGGTGCGCGGGGCGGCTTCAGGGGTACGGGCGGGCCGGACGGCGGGCTCGCCCGGGGATCAGTAGGCGCCGCCGAGCGACTCCTCGGCGTTCTCCTGGTCGTACTCCCGGTCGGTGATCAGCACGTTCTCCGGGATCGGCTCTCCGGCGTAGAACTTCTCGGCGGTGGCGAAGGCGAGCGGGCCGAACCGCGGGTTGGACTCGATGACGGCGTTCATCTCGCCCTTGGCGAGGGCCTGGACGGCGTTGCGGGTGCCGTCGACGGAGACGATCTTGACGTCCTCGCCGGGCTTCTTGTTGTTGGCCTTGAGGGCGGTGACGGCCCCGAGGCCCATCTCGTCGTTCTCGGCGTAGACGCCGGTGATGCCGGGCTTGGACTGGATGAGCTGCTCCATCACCTGCTGGCCCTTGTCGCGGGCGAACTCACCGGTCTGCTGGGCGACGATCCTCAGGTCCGGCGCCTTCTCCTTCACCCGGTCCACGAAGCCCTTGGTGCGGTCGGTGGTGACGTTGTTGCCGGAGGCGCCGAGGAGGATCGCGACCTCGCCCTTGCCGCCGGTCGCCTCGATCATCGCGTCGGCCGCCCGCTCGCCCTGCTCCACGAAGTCAGAGCCGAGGAAGGAGAGGTAGTCCTCGCACGCCTCGGCGTTGACCTTACGGTCGATGGTGAGGACCGGGACCTTCTTGGCGGCGGCGGCCTTGAACGCGGGCTCGAGTCCGTCGGAGTTGAGTGGCGCGACGATCAGGAACTGGGCGCCCTGCGCGAGCATGTCCTGGATGTCGCTGATCTGCTTGGGCAGTTGCGACTGGGCGTTGGTGGTGAGCAGCTTCTTGACTCCGGCCTTGGCCGCCTCGTCCTTGATCGACTGCGTCTCGGCGATCCGGAACGGGTTGGCCTCCTTCTCCGACTGGGAGAAGCCCACCACGGCGTCCTTGAGGTCGAGTCTGGGCGCCCCGTAGGTCTCCAGGGAACAGCCCTTCCCGGAGGTGCCGGCGGGCCGGGTGGCCTGGGCGCCCGCGGCCGCGTCGCCCTTCGAGGTGTCGGCCGTCTCCGGTTTGGAGCAGCCGGAGGCGGCCAGCGTGGCCGTGGCGGCGAGCAGGCAGGCCAGGGCGAGAGTGCGGGTGCGGCGCGGGGTGTTCATCCTCGAACGCTCCTTGGGCGGGCCGGGAGGCTGTCAGGGCGGGACGGGCGTACGCCGCACGGCCGGGCGGCGGGGGCCATGGCCCGGCGTGCGGGGACGGGCGGCGGTACGGACGGTGCGCGGGCCCGACGCGGCCGCGCGGCGGCGTCGGGCGGTCGTACGGGCGGTGCGGCGGTACGCGGTGCGGGTCGTACGGGCGGAGCGGTCGTACGCGGTGCGGTGGCACGCAGTGCTGGGCCGGGCGGCGGGCCGACCCGCCGGGGGCGGGGCGGTGCAGGGGCGCCGCCCCGGCACGCGCCACCTGGGCCCGATTGCCGAAACTCCCTGGCCCGGCGGCGAGTTCGGGCCGTCCGGCGGCGCGATTTACAACGTTATACAGGCGGCCGGTCATGGCGGCAAGACCGTCGCCGGGAGATTTCCCCGAGCCCGGCCAGGCCCCTTCGGGGCCCTCTACGGCGGGGCGACGGGGCCTCACCCCCGCCCCTGCCGGATCTCTGGACAGCCGCCGCACACCGTGCTGTCATACCGCCGAGCGCCGGATTTCCAACGTTGCACAACCGGCCCCGGCCCCGCCGCCGCACCGGCACGGGGCACGGTCCGCCCTGCCCGGCGCCGCGAGCCGCACCGCCGCACCACGCCAGAGCCGCAGCAACGCGCCCTGCCCGTCCCCACCCGTCCGGGGCACGCCGCGCCCGGATCCGTCCCGGGCCTCACCCGGCGCCCGGGCCGTGCCCCGTCCCGTACCTCCTCGCAGGACCGCTCCCGGCCGACCGGCCGGGGCGCCCCCCACCGCCCGAGAAGGAGACCGACCGGTGACCGACACCCGCACCCCCGACCCCGGCCAGGGCGGCCGCCCCCGCTCACGGCCCTGGCGGCGGCTGACCACCGCGCTCGCCGCCTGCGCCCTGGCCGCCACCGGCCTGGCCGCGACGCCCGCCGGCGCCGCCGGCCAGGCCGCCTGGGAACCCGTGCCCGCCCCCATGACCACCCCGTGGACCGACCAGGTGCCGGTCGACGACCCGCTCCCGGAGTACCCGCGTCCGCAGCTGACCCGCCCCGACTGGGCCGGCCTCAACGGCCTGTGGGACTTCGCGGTCACCGACGCCGACGCGGGCGTCCCCGACTCCTTCGACGAGCAGATCCGCGTGCCGTTCGTGGCCGAGTCGGCGCTCTCCGGCATCCAGCGGAAGATCACCCCCGACGACAAGCTCTGGTACCAGCGGGAGTTCACCGTCCCCGAGGACTGGGACGGCCGGGATGTGAAGCTCAACTTCGGCGGCTCCGACTGGCAGACCACGGTCTGGGTCAACGGCGAGAAGGCCGGGGAGCACAAGGGCGGCTTCGACGCCTTCGACTTCACCGTCACCGACCACCTGGAGGCGGGCGCCAACACCGTCACCGTCTCGGTCTGGGACCCGACCCAGCACGGTGGCGGCGCCGTCGGCAAGCAGCGCCAGGACGACGAGCACGACATCGAGCCGCACCCGGGCGGCGGCATCTGGTACACCGCCGCCTCCGGCATCTGGCAGACGGTGTGGCTGGAGCCGGTCGCGCCCGCCCACATCACCCGCCTCGACCTCACCCCCGAGCTGGGCGACGAGACCCTGCGCGCCACCGTGCACGCCGAGGGCGCCGAGGGACGCGAGGTGAGGGTCACCGTCCTCGACGGCGGGAAGGAGGTCGGCACGGCCACCGGCGCGGCCGGCGAGGAGCTGTCGGTCTCCGTCCCCGACCCGCGCCTGTGGTCCCCGGACGACCCGTTCCTCTACGACGTGCGGGCGGAACTGCCGCCGGCGGGCGACGCCCCGGGCGACGAGGTCGGCAGCTACGCCGGGATGCGCTCGATCGGCCTGAAGAAGATCGACGGCGTCCAGCGCCCGGTCCTGAACGGCGAGTTCGTCTTCCAGACCGGCACCCTGGACCAGGGCTACTGGCCGGACGGCCTCTACACCGCGCCGACCGACGAGGCCCTCAAGTACGACCTCCAGGCCCACAAGGACCTCGGCTTCAACATGGTCCGCAAGCACATCAAGGTGGAGCCGCAGCGCTGGTTCCACTGGGCCGACAAGCTGGGCCTGCTGGTCTGGCAGGACATGCCGTCGATGGACACCGGCAAGGTCCCGGACGCGGCCGCCCGGAAGCAGTGGGAGAAGGAGTACCACCGGATCATCGACCAGCACCGCTCGTCGCCGTCGGTCGTCATGTGGGTCAACCAGAACGAGGGCTGGGGCCAGTACGACCAGGCCCGCATCGCCGACGAGGTCAAGGCGGCCGACCCCTCCCGCCTGGTCAACAACATGAGCGGGGTCAACTGCTGCGGCGCGGTCGACGGCGGCAACGGCGACGTGGTCGACAACCACGTCTACGTCGGCCCCGGCAACACCGCCCCCGAGCCTGGCCGGGCCGCGGTCCTCGGCGAGTTCGGCGGCCTGGGGCTGCGCACCGAGGGCCACGAGTGGTACCCGGGCGGCGGCTTCAGCTACGAGGACCAGGCCGACACGGCGGCGCTGAACGACCGCTTCACCGGGCTCCTCGACGGCATCCGCCAGGGCCAGATGCCGGCCGGCCTCTCCGCCTCCGTCTACACCGAGATCACCGACGTGGAGAACGAGGTCAACGGCCTGCTCACCTACGACCGACAGGTCGTCAAGGTCGACCAGGACCGGGTCCGCGCCGCCAACCAGGCGCTGATCGACGCCTCCCGCGACCTGCCCGGCGCGGTCACCCTGCCCACCGGCGAGAACCGCTCCCTGCGGGTCACCACCGAGGGCCACACCGAGAGGTTCCTCCGCCACGAGGACGGCCTCGCCTGGACCGCCCCGGTCACCGAGGAGAGCGGCGCCACCCTCAAGGCCGACGCCACCTACAAGGTGGTCCCCGGCCTCGGTGACGAGACCTGCTACTCGCTCGAATCCCGGAACCACCCGGGTGAGTACCTGCGCCACCGCGAGTCCCGGGTCCGCCGCGACGCCGACGACGGCACCCGGCTGTTCGAGGCCGACGCGACCTGGTGCGCCGTCCCCGGCGAGGGCGGCGTCCGCCTCTCCAGCCTCAACATGTCCGGCAGCTACCTGCGCCACCACGACTCCGAGGTCTGGCTCGCCACCCCCGGCGGCAAGCAGCCCTACGACACCCTGAGCAAGTTCACCGCCGACACCACCTGGGCCCTGGAAGCCCCCTGGGCCCCCTGACCGCCCCCACGGGAAGCGGCCCCGCCCCCGGTACAGGTCCTGGTACCGGGGGCGGGGCACGACCTGCTCGGGCTGCTCAGACCGGCCCGGCCAGCCCCTCCAGCGCCTCGGCCACCTCCTCCAGGAAGGCGGCGGTGGCCCGGCGGCTGCACGGCAGCTCGGGGTTCCACGGCAGCACCGGGGCGTCGGCGGTCAGTGTGCGCCAGGCGGCCGACCCCGCCGGTGTCCGGGGCTGCTCGGCGTTGCTACGGGCGTCGCTGAGGACCAGGTTCGGGGTGAGTCCGACGGCCTTGTCCCAGGCCGTCGTACGCCAGTTGACGCCACCCTCCTCACCGGGGTCGGTGAGCCGCACCCCGAGGTCGGCCAGGCGGCGCAGCTCCGGCCAGGCCGACGGACGGGCCAGGTGGACCTTCTCCGGCCCCGCCGGGGAGAGCGCCAGCACGCGGACCCCGGGAGCGCGCCGGGCGGCGGCGGCGAGCCGCTCCTCGGCGGCCACCAGCCGTTCCGCGCCCTCCTCGGCCCGCCCGCCGAGGGCCACCGCCAGCTCGGCGAACCGCTCCAGCAGCCGGGCCTGCGGCACCTCTCCGGCGACCGACAGGGCGATGACCGGCAGGTGCGCCCGCTCGGCCGTCCCGTCGTCCACGGCGTAGGCGTGCTTCCCGTCGTACGTCACGTCCACGATCAGTTCGGGGCCCTCGCTCAGCAGCCGTTCCTCGTCCAGCGCGCCGGACGGCCCGAGGTAGGGCACGTCCGCCGGGGCGTCCGCGCCCCACTTGGCCGGATCAGGACGCTCCCCGTCGTGCCCGGAACCGAACACGGCGACGGGCCGCACCCCCAGATCGGCCAGGACCGCGCCCGCCCTGAGGTAGGCCGCCACCCGCCGCGGCCTGTGCTCCGACCGCACCGTGACACCCCGGTCGTCGGTGAACTCCCACGCCATACGCCACCCGCCCCTTCGCACACTCGCCCGGTTCCTGCCGGGCTCCACCATCCGCCCGCCGATGGCTCCGCACAACCCCCGCCTGACGCCCGCCCCCCTTGACCGGCCATTCGGCCGGCACATGCCCGCTGGGCGGGAAGCCCGACGGCCGCCCACCCCCGGGAGGGGTGGGCGGCCGTCGTGGGCTCGGTCAGCTCGCGTCGGTCTCGATGACGCCGACGCGCTCCTCGGGCGTCGTCCCGAGCAGCGCCTGGCGCATCGCGCCGATGACGTCCTCGGGGGTGACGGGCGTCCTGTCGCCGGTACCGCGGGTGATCATGATTCCGTCGAAGGTGTTGCCGTACAGCTTCTTCAGCGCGGCCTGGTCGTACTTCTCGACCAGCTTGCCGTCGACCGCCTGCACGCTGAGGATCTGCGGCAGCGAGCGCTCGGGGCCGAACGGGATGGAGGCTTCCCCGGCCTTGACCGTCACGATGCCGGACATCGCCGGGACGGCGAACTCCTTCATCATGCGGTCCACCTCGGTTTTGGAGACGGTCGGTTCGCGGGTCGCCATCGGCACCGCCACCGGTGCGCTCTCCCCGCTCGCCACCTGCGTGCGGTACGCCTGCTCGACGGCGTTGACCGAGCCCTTCACGTCGAGGGTCTTGCCGGCCTTGCCGTAGACGGGGACGGGTTCGCCGCTCTTGAAGGAGATCGAGCCCTCCACGGCGGACCCGGCCGTGCCCGCGAGCCGGTCGAGGGCGTCGGCCAGCTTCTCCTTGTCGACGGGCATCGTCGGTTCGACCACCCGCTCCTGGCCGAAGAGCGAGCCCACGACGGTGACCGGGTTGTAGTCGCTGGCGGCGGCGGACCGGGCGGTCGCCTCGCTGTCCAGCGAGAGCCCGGCCTGTGCCGGCTTCAACTCGGCCTGCTTGCCGTCCACGTCGAGGGCGAGCGGCAGGGCGGTGCGCTCGCCGAAGGCGGCGTCGAGCTTCTTGACCGCCTCGTCGTGGGTGGAGCCGCCGATGTCCACCCCGAGGACGGTGGTGCCCTTCGGCACGTCGGCGTGGCCCATGAGCAGCCCCGCGCCGTACAGCCCGGCGCCGACCACGACCACGGCCGCGCCGAGCAGGACCAGCTTGTTGCGGCCTTTCCTCTTCGCCGGGCGGGAGGTCTCCGGCTCGGGCTCGCCGAGCGGCTCGGGCAGCCGGGGCGGGGTGTGCGGCAGCGGCCCGTCGCGGTGGGCGCCCGGCCCTCCGGGGCCGCCGGGTCCGAACGGTCCGCCGGGGGCGTCCGCGGCGGGGCCGGGCGGGACGACGGGCAGGCCGCTGGTGAGCGTGTCGCCGGAGACGTGCTCACGTTCGGCGGGCCGCTCCGGGGCGGGCTTCTGCGGGGTGAGGACCGCGGTGTCGTCGCTCATCGGTCCCGCCGGGCCGCGGGGGCCGCCGGGGCGCGGAGGGCTCCCGGTGTCGCCGACACGCGGCACACCGCCCGTGTCGCCTTGCCCGCCGGGGGCCCGGCCGCCGTCGGAGAGCACCGGGCGGACCGTCGAGTCGCCGCTAACCGGGCCACCGGTGGGGCCGTCCGGACGGGCGGGGCCCGGGCCCAACGGCCCCTGGGCGACGGCCCGGGAGACGTCGAACGACCCGGTGGTGCCGTTACGGCCGGGGGTGCCGGTCGGGCCGGTGTCGCCGGTGGCGCCCGAACCGTAGGACGCCTGCCCGGAACCGCCCGGCCGCTTACCGGCGCCGGGACCACCGGGACCGCCGGCCGCGGCGCCGGCGGGACCGGCGGAGGCCGGTGTTCCGCCGCTCTGGCCCGCGCCGCCGCCGGTGGCGGCCGGACGACCGGCGCTCTTGCGCGGGGCGAACCAGTCGCTGGTGGGCTTCTCGGCGGCGCGCGGCGCCTCTTCGGCGGGTGCCTCGGCACCGGGGTTGCCGCCGGGGCGCTCCCCGCCGCCCCTGGCGGACGGGCCGGACCGCTCGGCGGCGGGCGCGGGCGCAGCCGTCTCGCCCGTCTCGGCGTCGGCGTCCTTCTCGGCGACGGGGGTACGCATGACGACCGGCGGGATGGGCCGCGATCCGGGGATGTTGATCCGGATACGCGTCGTCAGCGTGGTCTCGGTCTTCCGTTCGGCGTCGCCCCGGTCGGCCGCGGCCGGGCCGCGCTCGTCGGCGCCGCCCGCGGCGGACGCCCCGTACGGCGGGGTCCCCGAGGGGTAGGCGGTGTTGTCGCGGCCCTGGGGTCCGGACGACGAACTGTCAGTTTCACGACTCAAGGCAGGTTCTCCCGATCGGCTCCACCGCCCCTGTCGGCCTTGCTCGGGGTTTGTCAGACACCCCCTGGGGCGGTTCGGCGGCGCGCACCACCATACTGGCCGCCACCGGTCCGCAACGTGCGCCTGGCGTTCAAACCATCCGTGGGGCTCATGGTGCTCATGTGGGGGAAGTGGTAAGTCCGTGCCCAACTGGGACGGCTCGGGCGCTCGGACGCCGTGGCGTCAGGCGCCGCCCGGGCTCGGACGCCAGACGGTGGCGCACATCACAGCCAGCGCCATTCCGCCGAGGAGGAACAGGTACGAGCCGCCGCCCGCCGCGAAGACGAAGTCGCCCTCGGGGCGCGTGGTGGTGAGCAGGATGACCGCGAGCATCCACCCCGCGGCCGAGGAGACCGCCCCGCCCCGCGCCCGCGCCAACAGCCCCGAACCGGTGAACGCCCCCACGGCGGCGACCAGGGCCAGCAGCAGCCCGCCGGGGAACCAGGCCGCCTGGAGCAGGCTCCCCGCCACGCCGACGACGGCGCCGAGCAGGAACAGCGGGACGTACAGGGCCAGTCGGCGCGCGGAGAAGCCGCCGCCGGAGAAGCCGAGCAGCTGTGCCGCGGACGGCGGCGCCTGCCCCGCCCCGGCGCGGGTGGCTCCGGAGGGCCGGGGAGCGGAGCCGCCGCGGGCGGCGCTCATCGCGCGCTCCCGGCGTCGGCCGGGGCGCCGTCCGCTCCGTCGGCCGGGTCGAGCCCGGCGAACAGGTCGGTCTCCCACGGGTCCGTGGGTGCCTGGGGCGCGGGGACGACCCGCTCGTAGTACTCGACGGCGAAGAGCGGCTGGGCCCGCTCGTTGGAGAGGACGAAGAGCGGTTCCGCGACGGTGATCTGGGTGGCGTGCGCGCGCATCGCGGCCGCCTTCGCGCCGGCGTACGCGGTGCCGTCCACCACGGTGGTGACCTGTGCGTCGGCGACCGCCCCGGGGAGGTCGGCGACCTCCCCGGCCTGGGTGAACGGGGAGTCGGCCAGCGCCTCGGGCAGCGCCGCGAACGCCTCGTCCGCCACCGAGCGCGGTACGCGGTTCCAGTAGATCCGGGTGATCCGGTGGGCCGGGCCGAGCTCGGGGCGCAGCCCGGGGTCGGCGGCCAGCTCGGCGGCGCGGTGGGCGACCCGGTGGGCCTGGATGTGGTCGGGGTGGCCGTAGCCCCCGTCGGGGTCGTAGGTCACCAGGACCTGCGGGCGGACCTCGCGGATCACCTCGACCAGGTGGAGCGCGGCCTCGTCCACGTCGGCGCTCCAGAACGCGCGGGGCGCGGTGTTCTGCGGCAGGCCCATCATCCCGGAGTCGCGGTAGCGTCCGGCGCCACCGAGGAAGCGGTGGTCCTGCACGCCGAGTTCGCGCATGGCGGCGGACAGCTCGCCGACCCGGTGCGGGCCGAGCGCGTCGTCCCGGTCGGCGGCGAGCCGCGCCAGTTCGGGCGGGATGACCTCGCCCTCCTCGCCGAGGGTGCAGGTCACCAGGGTGACGTGGACCCCCTCGGCGGCGTAGCGGGCCATGGTGGCGCCGTTGTTGATGGACTCGTCGTCCGGGTGCGCGTGGACGAGCAGGAGTCGGCGGGCGGGCAGATCCGTCATGGGCCCACCCTACGAGGCGGCGGGGCGCACGGCGGAGCAGCCCGGGGTGGCGGCGCCGGGCCGCGCCGCCACCCCGGACGGCGTCAGAACTTGATGCCGCCGATCATGCCCGCCACGTTCGAGGTGAAGTCCCCGATCATCGGGCCCACGGACGAGCTGGCCAGGTAGAAGCCCAGCAGGACGCAGACCAGGGCGTGCGCTCCCTTGAGACCCGATTTGCGGATCAGCAGGAAGACGACGATCAGCAGCAGCACCACCGCCGAAATCGAGAGTGCCACGGCGGATCACCTCCGGTTTCCTCGGTGGACCGATCTCTTGGATCTGGGACGCCGTCCCGGGCGGGGCGGCGCGGTCAACTCGTGTGCGGGCAGGGCGGAACAGCCCGGTACGCAGATACCTACCCACCAGGCGCTACGGATCATAACTATCCGTACACGCGCGTGGATCGGCGCACGGCAGCACAAGGGGGCGCTTGAGCCATAGTCTCCTGGCATGTCTACCGAACACCTCACCTTCCCGCGGCAGCACGCGCGGACCCAGCGGTTCACCCTGGGGGCGCCCCGGGCCTTCACCGTGGCCCCGGACGGCTCCCGCGTCGCGTTCCTGCGCTCCGCCTCCGGCACCGAACGGGCCCAGGGCCTCTGGGTGCTGGATCTGGACGCAGACGCCCACGAGCGTCCCGTCGCCGACCCGGCGGCCCTGCTGGCCGGTGCCGGCGAGCAGCTCTCGGCCGCCGAGCGGGCCCGCCGCGAGCGCAGCAGGGAGGGCGGCGCGGGCATCGTCGGGTACGCCGTGGACGAGGCGGTCGAGACGGCCGCGTTCACCCTCTCGGGACGGCTGTACGTGGCCGACCTGCGCGCCGAGGGGACCGCTCCGGCGCCGGTGCGCCAACTCGACGTGCCCGGCCCGGTGATCGACCCGCGCCCCTCGCCGGACGGCCGGTACGTGGCGTACACGGTGCGCGGGGCGCTGCGGGTGGTGGCGGCCGACGGCAGCGGCGACCGGCCGGTGGCCGAGCCGGAGTCGGAGTCGGTGACCTACGGCCTCGCGGAGTTCGCGGCGGCCGAGGAGATGGACCGCTCGCGCGGCTTCTGGTGGGCGCCGGACAGCTCGGCGCTGCTGGTGGAACGGGCCGACGACGCGCCCGTGGCCCGCTGGTGGATCGCCGACCCGGCCCGCCCGGCGGCGGAACCGGCCCGGGTGGCGTACCCGGCGGCGGGCACCCCCAACGCCGAGGTGCGCCTCTTCGCGTACCCGCTGGACGGCACCGCCCGCACCGAGATCGGCTGGGACCGGACCCGTCATCCGTACCTGGCACGCGTGCTGTGGGACGCGACCGGTCCGCTGCTGCTGGTGCAGGCCCGTGACCAGCGCGAGCAGCTCTACCTGGCCGCCGATCCGGCCACCGGCGCGACGCGGATGATCCACGCCGACGAGGACCCGAGCTGGCTCGACCTGCACGCGGGTGCCCCGGCCCGGACCCCGGACGGGCGGCTGGTGCGGATCGCCGACGAGGGCGGCGCTCGCGTGCTGGCCGTCGGCGACCGGCCGCTGACCGGGGACGCCTTCCACGTCCGGGGCCTGCTCGACGTCGGCGCCGACGACCTGCTGGTCTCGGTCTCGGCGGGGCCGGGCGCCGAGGAGCCGGAGACGGGCGAGGTCCACGTCCTGCGCGTCAACGAGCTGGGCACGGAGCGGGTGAGCACCGGACCGGGGGTGCACGGCGCGGTCCGCGGCGGCCCGGTCACCGTGCTGGTCTCCTCGGTCCTCGACCGGCCCGGGCAGCGGGCCCGGGTGCTGCGCGGCGGCGAGGAGGTCGCCGTCATCGCCTCGCACGCAGAAAGTCCGGTAATCGCCCCTCGGCCGACGCTCACCCTGGCCGGCGAGAGCCGGATCCCCGCCGCCGTGCTGCTCCCCTCCGGCCACCGGGCGGGCGACGGGCCGCTCCCGGTGCTCCTGGACCCCTACGGCGGCCCGCACGGCCAGCGGGTGCTCGCCGCCCACAACGCCCACCTCACCTCCCAGTGGTTCGCCGACCAGGGGTTCGCGGTGGTCGTCGCCGACGGCCGGGGCTCCCCGGGCCGCTCCCCCGCCTGGGAGAAGGCGATCCGCCACGAGTTCACGGCCACCCTGGACGACCAGGTGGAGGCGGTGCACGCGCTGGCCGAGGAGTTCCCGCTGGACCTGACCCGGGTCGGCATCCGCGGCTGGTCGTACGGCGGATACCTGGCGGCGCTCGCCGTACTGCGCCGCCCCGACGTCTTCCACGCGGGCGTCGCCGGGGCCCCCGTGACCGACTGGCGGCTCTACGACACGCACTACACCGAGCGGTACCTCGGCGACCCCGCGGAGGCCGGCGGGGAGGTCTACGCCCGCAACTCGCTGGTCACCGACGAGGGACTGTCCGGCGCCGCCGGCCCGCACCGCCCGCTGATGATCGTGCACGGCCTCGCCGACGACAACGTGGTGGCCGCGCACACCCTGCGCCTGTCCAGCGCCCTGCTGGCGGCGGGCCGCCCGCACGAGGTGCTGCCGCTCTCCGGCGTCACCCACATGACCCCGCAGGAGCAGGTCGCGGAGAACCTTCTCCTGCTCCAGGTCGACTTCCTGAAGCGCTCGCTGGGCATCGTCTGACGCGCGCCGGGCGCCCCGGAGGCATCGCGGGAGCGAGAAGGCGGACCGACCGGAGCGCGGACGCTCCGGTCGGCCTACGGCACCCGCACGGCCGTACGCTGTCGACTCTGCACCGTCCGTACGTCGCGACCGTGTCCGTCATGTTGCCGTCGCGTCAACGCGGTTGCTCCGGAATCGTCCTCCCCGTCAGGAGTCCGCCGGACCGGCGCCCCGCCCGTCGTCCCCCTCGCCCCCGGCCTCGCCGCCGGACTCCTCCCCGGCCTGCACCACGATCTGCTTCTCCTCCGCGAAGTGGCACGCGGAGGGGTGGGCCGCGGGGCCCTTGGCGCCCTGGAGGACGGCGGGGACGACGAGCAGCGGCTCCTCCAGGGCGCACCGGTCCTGCGCCTTCCAGCAGCGGGTGCGGAAGTGGCAGCCCGAGGGCGGGTTGGCGGGCGAGGGGACGTCGCCGGTGAGGATGATGCGCTCGCGGCGCTCGCGGGCGCCCGGGTCGGGGACGGGGACGGCGGAGAGCAGGGCCTGGGTGTAGGGGTGGGTGGGGTGCTGGTAGATCTCCTCGTCGGTGCCGGTCTCGACGATCTTGCCGAGGTACATGACGGCTACCCGGTCGGAGATGTGCCGCACGATGGACAGGTCGTGCGCGATGAAGACGTAACTGAGGTCGAACTGGTCCTGGAGCCGCTCCAGGAGGTTGACGACCTGCGCCTGGACGGAGACGTCGAGGGCGGAGACCGGCTCGTCGGCGACGATGATCTCCGGGCGCAGGGCCAGGCCCCGGGCGATGCCGATGCGCTGGCGCTGCCCGCCGGAGAACTGGTGCGGGTACCGGTTGATGTACTCCGGGTTGAGCCCGACCACGTCGAGGAGTTCCCGCACCCGCTTGCGCCGCGACCCCTTGGGGGCCACCTCGGGGTGGATCTCGTACGGTTCGCCGATGATGTCGCCGACGGTCATCCGCGGGTTGAGCGAGGTGTACGGGTCCTGGAAGACCATCTGGATGTTCCGGCGGACCGCCCTCAGCGCGCGGCCCGACAGGCGGGAGACGTCCTCGCCCTTGTAGCGGATCTCGCCCGCGGTCGGGCGCTCCAGGTGGACCAGCATCCGGGCGACGGTGGACTTGCCGCAGCCGGACTCGCCGACGATGCCGAGGGTCTCGCCCTCGTGCAGGGCGAACGACACCCCGTCGACCGCCTTGACCGCGCCGACCTGGCGGCGGAAGACGATGCCCTGGGTCAGCGGGAAGTGCTTGACCAGGTGGTGGACCTCCAGGACGGGTTCGCCGGCCGCCCGGGTGGACTCCAGGCGGGAGCGGGTCAGCAGGTCCTCGGTGGACGGGGGCTGGTTGCGGACGGTCGCGTCGTCACGGGTCGCGCCGGTGTTCGCCGCGCCCTCGTCGGGGCCGGGCCGCTCATCGGGGTCCATCGAGCGTCTCCTTCCAGAAGTGGCAGGCGCTCCGGCGGCGCGGGTCCACCTCGTAGAGCGGCGGCACGTCGGTGCGGCAGACCTCGCGGGCCTGCGGGCAGCGCGGATGGAAGGCGCAGCCCGGCGGGATGGCCAGCAGGTTGGGCGGCAGCCCCTTGATCGCGTACAGCTCGCGGCCCTTCTGGTCCAGGCGCGGGATGGAGTCGAGCA
This sequence comes from Streptomyces diastaticus subsp. diastaticus, assembly GCF_011170125.1. Taxonomy (NCBI): domain Bacteria; kingdom Bacillati; phylum Actinomycetota; class Actinomycetes; order Kitasatosporales; family Streptomycetaceae; genus Streptomyces; species Streptomyces diastaticus. The sequence continues at coordinate 2,230,829 of NZ_BLLN01000005.1, forward strand.
GGCCGCGGGTGTAGGGGTGGGCGGGGGCCCGGTAGATGTCGTCGACGGGGGCGGTCTCGACGATCCGCCCGGCGTACATCACCGCGATCTTGTCGGCGACGTCGGCGACGACACCGAGGTCGTGGGTGATGAGGATGAGCCCCATGTTGTACTCGCGCTGGAGCTCCGCGAGCAGCTCCATGACCTGGGCCTGCACCGTCACGTCGAGCGCCGTGGTGGGCTCGTCGGCGATGATCAGCTTGGGCTCCAGCGCCATCGCCATGGCGATCATGATGCGCTGGCGCATACCGCCGGAGAACTGGTGCGGGTACTGGTTGACGCGTTCGGCGGCCGCCGGGATGCGGACCCGGTCCATCAGCTCGACCGCCTTCGCCTTGGCGTCCTTGCGTGACATGCCGCGGTGCACCGTGAACATCTCGCCGAGCTGGTCGCCGACGGTGAGCACCGGGTTGAGCGAGGAGAGCGCGTCCTGGAAGATCATCGCCATCTCCGCGCCGCGCACCTTGCGCCGCCGGTCCTCCTTGAGGGGCAGCAGGTCGCGCCCCTCGAAGAGGATCTGGCCGCCGGTGATGTGCCCGGGCGGGGTGTCGAGGATGCCCATGACGGCCTGGGCGGTGACGGACTTGCCGGAGCCGGACTCACCGAGGACGGCCAGCGTCTCCCCCGCGTCGACGGAGTAGGAGACGCCGTTGACGGCCTTGGCGACGCCTTCCCTGGTGTGGAACTCCACCTGGAGGTCGCGCACGTCGAGCAACATCGGCAGCAGCTCCTCAGCGCAGTTTGGGGTCGAGGGCGTCACGGACGGCGTCGCCGAGCATGATGAAGGCCAGCACGGTGATGGCGAGCGCCCCGGCCGGCCAGAGCAGCATGTGCGGGGCGTTGCGGACGTTGGCGGAGGCGTCGGAGATGTCGATGCCCCAGGAGACCGTGGGCGGCCGCAGCCCGACGCCGAGGAAGGAGAGCGTCGCCTCCAGCGCGATGTACGTACCGAGCGCGATGGTGGCGACGACGATGACGGGGGCCACCGCGTTCGGCGTGATGTGGCGCAGCAGCATCCGGGTGTTGGACGCGCCGAGGGCCCGCGCCGCCTGCACGTAGTCGTTCTGCTTGGCGGTGATGACCGAGCCGCGGGCGATGCGGGAGATCTGCGGCCAGCCCAGCAGCACCATGAAGCCGATGACGGGCCAGATGGTGGTGGAGGTGACCACGGAGAGCAGGACGAGTCCGCCGAGGACGACCGGGATGGCGAAGAACATGTCGGTGATCCGGGAGAGGACCGCGTCCCAGACGCCGCCGAAGAAACCGGCGAGGCCGCCGAGGACGCTGCCGAGGACGGCGACGCCGAGGGTGGCGAGGACGCCGACGGCGACCGAGGTGCGGGCGCCGTAGACGGTCCGGGTGTACACGTCGCAGCCCTGCTGGTTGAAGCCGAAGGGATGGCCCGGCTGGGAGCCCTCCTGGGACTTGGCGAGGTCGCAGGAGAGCGGGTTCCCGGAGGCGATGAGCGAGGGCCAGACCGAGATGACCACCAGGAAGAGGATGATCAGCGAGGAGATCAGGAAGACCGGGTTGCGGCGCAGGTCGCGCCAGGCGTCCGACCACAGGGAGCGGGGCCTGGTGTCGGGACCGCCGTCCTCGGGATCGCGTCCCTCCAGGCTGATGCCCTCGCTCATGGCCATGTCGGTGGCGGCGCCCGCCCCGGCCGCCGAGATGGCCGACTTGTCGTCCGGGAGGCCGGGCTGCTGCGGGTCAGGCATAGCGGATCCTCGGGTCGAGTACGGCGTAGAGGAGGTCGACGATGAGGTTGGCGACGAGGAAGACGAGGACCAGGATCGTGACGAAGCCGACCACGGTCTGCGTGTTCTGCCGCAGGATGCCCTGGTAGAGCTGGAAGCCGACGCCGTGGATGTTGAAGATCCGTTCGGTGACGATGGCGCCGCCCATCAGGGCGCCGATGTCGGTGCCGATGAAGGTGACGACGGGGATCAGCGAGTTGCGCAGCAGGTGCCGGGTGATGACGCGGCGCCGGGGCAGCCCCTTGGCGACGGCGGTGCGGACGTAGTCGGCGCGCCGGTTCTCGGCGATCGAGGTCCGGGTGAGCCGGGTGACGTACGCCAGCGAGACCGAGGCGAGGACGAGGCCGGGGACGAAGAGTTCACCGAAGGTGGCCTCTGCGGAGACGGCCGGCTTGATCCAGCCCCACTTGACGCCGAGCAGCAACTGCACGAGCAGGCCGGTGACGAAGGTCGGGACGGAGATCACCACGAGGGTGAGGACGAGGACGCCGGTGTCGACCGGCTTGCCGCGGCGCAGGCCCGTGACGACGCCGAGGGCGATCCCGATGATGATCTCCAGGACGATCGCCACGATGGTCAGCCGGATCGTCACGGGGAACGCGGTGCCCATGAGTTCGGTGACCTTCTGGCCGTTGAACGCCGTCCCGAAGTCACCGGTGAAGACGTTCCCCATGTACGTCAGGTACTGCTGCCAGACGGGCTTGTCGAGGCCGAGGTCGGTGCGGAGCCGCTGGGCGGTGGCGGGGTCGCACTGCCGGTCGCCGCAGAGCCCGGCGACGGGGTCGCCCATCACGTTGACCATCAGGAAGATCAGCAGCGTGGCGCCGATGAAGACGGGGATCATCTGCAACAGGCGCCGGATCACATAACGTCCCATGGACGGCTCCGGGTTCGGATCGGGCGGCGGGCGGGTACGGGGCGCCCGGCCCGGTGCCGCGCGGGGCGGCGGCCGGGCCGGGCGGGGGCGCTCAGCCGACCTTGATCTCGTTGTAGACGGGGACGCTGAAGGGGTTCAGCTCGACGTTGGAGATGCGCTCGGAGTAGCCCGCGCTGCCGTTCTGGTACCAGAGCGGGATGGCGCCCATCTCGTCCCGCAGGACCTCCTCGGCCTGCTGGAACTTCTCCACCGCCTTGGTGGTGTCGGACTCGGCGTTGGCCTCGTCGACCAGCTTGTCGAACTTCTCGTTGGACCACTCGCCGTCGTTGGAGGAGGCGTTGGTGTAGTAGAGCGGCTGGAGGAAGTTCTGGATCAGCGGGTAGTCCATCTGCCAGCCGGCGCGGAACGGTCCGGGCATCTTCCGGTCGCCGATCTTGTTGCGGAAGTCGGCGAAGGTGCCGGTGGGGTCGCCGACGCAGGCGCGGTCCTGGCCCAGCGCGTTGTTGATGCTGTTGCACACCGCGTCGACCCAGTCCTTGTGGCTGCCGGTGTCGGCGTTGTAGCCGAGCCGGATGGTGCCGCCGGGGATGCCGCCCCCTTCCTTGACCAGGCGCTTGGCCGCCTCCGGGTCGTACTCGCAGGCCTCGCCGCAGAGCCCTTCCTTGTAGCCGCCGTCCTTGCCGAGAACTGGTGAGGTCCAGTCGGTGGCGGGGGTGCGGGTGTTCTGGAAGATGGTCTTGGTGATCTGCTCCCGGTTGATGGCCCGGGAGATGCCCTGGCGGAGCTTGGCTCCGTCGGGGGTGTTCCACTCCTCGTCGTAGAAGGGGAACGACAGGGTCTGGATGATGCCGGCGGGGGTGTTGAGGTACCGGTCGCCGAGGTCGTTCTTGGCGTTCTTGAGCTGGGAGGCGGGGATGTCGTCGACGAGGTCGAGGTTGCCCGCGGTCAGGTCGGTGTAGGCCGTGTTGTTGTCGGTGTAGACCTTGAGGTCGACGCCGCCGTTCTGCGCCTTGTCGTCGCCGGGGTAGTCCTTCCAGGTGCGCAGCGACATCTGGGAGCCCTTGGCGTAGTTGTCCACCGTGTACGGGCCGTTGCCCACCGGCTTGGCGAGCCAGCCGTCGTGGTCCTCGAAGAAGGCGGTCGGCAGCGGCGCGAAGGCGGCGTAGCCGAGCGTCTCGGGCCAGGTGGAGAACTTCTGGTTCAGCTTGACGGTGAAGGTGCGCTCGCCGGTGACCTTCAGCCCGGAGAGGGTGCGCGCGGTGGCGTCGCCCTCCTCGGGGTGGACCTCGTCGTAGCCGTCGATGTAGCCGAAGAAGTAGGCGTTCTTCTGGTTGTTGTCCAGGTGGGCGCCGTAGTTCCAGGCGTCGACGAAGGACTTGGCGGTGACCTTCTCGCCGTTGGAGAAGGTCCAGCCGTCCTTGACGGTGATCCGGTAGTTGACCGAGTCGTCGGTCTCGATCTTCTCGGCGAGGGCGTCCTCGGCGGCACCGGTCTTCGGGTTGTACCGCTTGAGACCCCGGAAGATCATGTCCAGGACCTTGCCGCCCTGCACCTCGTTGGTGTTGGACGGCTCCAGCGGGTTCTGGGGGTCGCCCCAGGAGGAACTGACGATCCCGGCACCGTCTCCCCCTCCCCCGCCGTTCCCGCCCCCGCCGCACCCCGTGGCCGCGAGCGTGACGGCGACGGCGACGGCGGTCCACCTGGCGTGCGTGGCTCCGCGCATGAGGTGCCTCCCTCTGGGGTCCGGTGCTGATGCACTCCGGCCCCCATACCACCGCGAACCCGGCCGTACCGCACGCGCACCGGGCCCGTCCGGGGGAGCCCGGCCGGGCCGTCCCCCGCCGGGCGGCGCACGAAAGGGGCGCCCCCGGCCGCGTACGGCCGGGGGCGCCCCGTGTTCGGTGCGGAAGCTGGTCGACCGCCTCAGGCGGCGTTGACCACGTCCTTCTCCTCGGCGAAGTGGCACGCCGACTCGTGCGCGGCCGGGGTGTCCTTCCCGGTGAAGCGCTGCGGCACCGCCAGCAGCGGCTCCTCGGTGGCGCACCGCTCCTCCGCCTTCCAGCAGCGGGTGCGGAAACGGCAGCCGGACGGCGGGTTGGCGGGCGAGGGCACGTCACCGGAGAGGATGATGCGCTCGCGCCCCTCGCGGGTGGCGGGGTCCGGGACCGGCACCGCGGAGAGCAGCGCCTGCGTGTAGGGGTGGGTGGGGTGGTCGTAGATCTGCTGGTCGGAGCCGATCTCGGCCATCTTGCCCAGGTACATCACGCCGACCCGGTCGGAGATGTGCCGCACGATGGACAGGTCGTGCGCGATGAAGAGGTAGGAGAGGTTGAACTCGTCCTGGAGCTTCTCCATCAGGTTGACGACCTGCGCCTGCACGGACACGTCGAGCGCGGAGACCGGCTCGTCGCAGACGATGATCTCCGGGTTGAGCGCGAGGCCGCGGGCGATGCCGATGCGCTGGCGCTGCCCGCCGGAGAACTGGTGCGGGTACCGGTTGATGTACTCCGGGTTCAGCCCGACCACGTCGAGGAGTTCCTGCACCCGCTTGCGGCGGTCGCCCTTGGGCGCCACCTCGGGGTGGATCTCGAAGGGCTCGCCGATGATGTCGCCGACGGTCATCCGCGGGTTGAGCGAGGTGTAGGGGTCCTGGAACACCATCTGGATGTTCCGGCGGACCGCCTTCAGCGCCCGGCCCGACAGCTTGGTGATGTCGGTGCCCTTGTAGAAGACCTCACCGGAGGTGGCGGTCTCCAGGGTCATCAGCAGCTTGGCGACGGTGGACTTGCCGCAGCCCGACTCACCGACGATGCCGAGCGTCTCGCCCTGGTACAGGTCGAAGGAGATCCCGTCGACGGCCTTGACCGCGCCGATCTGCTTCTTGAAGAGGATGCCCTGGGTCAGCGGGAAGTGCTTGACCAGGTTCCGCACCTGCAGGATGGGCTCGCCGCGCTCGACCGGCGCGGTGATGGCCTCGATGGCCTCGTCCTTGGTGGGGTCGGCGACCACGTCGACGTCGGAGACGTTCGGGGTGGCGTCGGCCGGCTCGTTCTTCTTGGCCATGTCAGCCATGGATCGTCTCCTTCCAGAAGTGGCAGGCGCTGCCGCGGCCGGGCAGGTCCGTGCCGTCCTGCTCGGTGACGGGGGCCAGCGGCGGCACCTCGGTCCGGCAGATGTCCTGCGCCATCGGGCAGCGCGGGTTGAAGGCGCAGCCGGACGGGATACGCGTCAGGTTGGGCGGCAGCCCCTTGATCGCGTACAGCTCCTGGCCCTTCTGGTCCAGGCGCGGGATGGAGTCGAGCAGACCCCGGGTGTAGGGGTGCGCCGGGCGGGCGTACAGCTCGTGCACCGGGGCGGTCTCGACGATCCGCCCGGCGTACATCACCGCGATCTTGTCGGCGACGTCGGCGACGACACCGAGGTCGTGGGTGATGAGGATGAGCCCCATGTTGTACTCGCGCTGGAGCTCCGCGAGCAGTTCCATGACCTGGGCCTGCACCGTCACGTCGAGCGCCGTGGTGGGCTCGTCGGCGATGATCAGGTCCGGCTCCAGGGCGAGCGCCATGGCGATCATGATGCGCTGGCGCATACCGCCGGAGAACTGGTGCGGGTAGTCGTTGACCCGCTCCCTGGCGGCCGGGATCTTCACCCGGTCCATCAGCTCGATCGCCCTGGCCTTGGCCTCCTTCTTGGAGAGGCCCTGGTGGACGCGGAACATCTCGCCGAGCTGGTAGCCGACGGAGAGCACCGGGTTGAGCGAGGAGAGCGCGTCCTGGAAGATCATGGCGATCTTCTGGCCGCGGATCTTCCGCCGCTCCTCCTTGCCCATGGTGAGCATGTCCTGGCCGCGGAAGAGCACTTCGCCCTTGGGGATGCGGCCGGGCGGCATGTCGAGGATGCCCATGATGGCCTGGGCGGTGACGGACTTGCCGGAGCCGGACTCACCGAGGACGGCGAGGGTCTCGCCGGCGTCGACGGTGTAGTTGACCCCGTTGACGGCCTTGGCGACACCGTCGCGGGTGTGGAACTCCACGTGCAGGTCGCGGACTTCGAGCAGGTGGCCGTCGTGGTCGGCGGCCGCGCGCGGTCCGGGGACCGTCGCGGTCTTGGCGGTGGTGGTCACGTACGCCTCCCTCAGCGCATCTTGGGATCGAGGGCGTTGCGGACCGCATCGCCGAACATGAGGAACGACAGCACCGTGATCGCGACCATGACGGACGGGATCATCAGGACGTACGGCGCGTTGCGCAGCTGGTCCTTGCCGGACGCGACGTCGATACCCCACGAGACCGTCGGCTCGGCGAGACCGATACCGAGGTACGAGAGGGTCGCCTCGGCACCGATGTAGCCGCCGAGCGCGATGGTGGCGACCACGATGATCGGCGCCATGGCGTTGGGCAGGATGTGCTTGAACATGATCCGGCTGGTGGAGGCACCCAGAGCCCGGGCCGCCACCACGTAGTCGGACTGCTTGATGGTGATCACCGCGCCGCGGGCGACACGGGCGATCTGCGTCCAGCCGAGGAAGGCCAGGGCGAGGATGACCACCCAGACGGCGCGCTCCTCGAAGGTGGTCAGGATGACCATGGCGCCGACGATGAACGGCACACCGAAGAAGACGTCGGTGATGCGCGAGAGCACGCTGTCCACCCAGCCGCCGAAGTAGCCGGCGATCATGCCGACGATGGTGCCGATGACCGTCACCGCGAGGGTGACGACGACGCCGACGGCGATCGAGGCGCGGGCTCCGTGCACCACCCGGGCGTAGATGGAGCGGCCCTGCGGGTCGTATCCGAACCAGTCGGCCTGGAAGAAGTGGGACCAGTTCGGGGGCTGGAGGAAGTGGTTCTTCAGGTCGGCGTCGCGCGGGGAGGCGTCGGTGAACAGGCTCGGCCAGATCGCCATGACGATCAGGAAGAGGATCAGCAGCGCGGAGACGATGAAGAGCGGGCTGCGCCTCAGGTCGTGCCAGGCGTCCGACCAGAGCGAACGCGGCTTGCCGGGCGCGGGACCGGCGTCCAGCGTCAGCGGGACCTCGGTGGAGGAAGGCATCACGGCCTTCTCCTCGGTCTTCTTTTCCAGGTCTGCGGTCTTGTCAGGCATACCGGATCCTCGGGTCCAGGACCGCGTAAAGCAGGTCGACGATCAGGCTGGCGAGGAGGTAGACGATCACGATGACGGTGACGACGCCGACGACGGTCGCTCCCTCGCGGTGGCCCAGAGCCTCGTAGATGAGTCCACCGACGCCCTTGATGTTGAAGATGCCCTCGGTGACGATCGCACCGCCCATGAGGGAGCCGATGTCGGTGCCGAGGAAGGTGACCACGGGGATCAGCGAGTTGCGCATCAGGTGGACGCCGATGATGCGGCGCTTGGGCAGTCCCTTGGCGACCGCTGTACGCATGTAGTCGGCTCGCAGGTTCTCCGCGATCGAGGTACGGGTGAGCCGCGCCACGTACGCCAGGGAGAGCGAGGCCAGCACCATGGCCGGCATCAGCATCTCGTCCCAGGAGGGTTCGAGTCCGACGTTGGGGGGAACCAGTCCGAGCTTGAACGAGAAGACGAACTGCGCCGTGTAACCGGTCACGAAGGACGGGACGGCGATGAGCAGCAGGGTGAGACCGAGCAGGCCGCGGTCGCGGACCGAGTTCGGCTTGAGGCCGGCGATCAGGCCGAGCAGGATGCCGGCGACCACGATGAAGGTGAACGCGAAGAGCGCCAGCTGGATCGTGATCGGGTAGGCGTCGAGAATGACCTCGGAGATGGGGCGCTGGCTCGCGATCTGCGTGCCGAAGTCGCCCTGGAAGACGTTCCCGATGTACGAGGCGTACTGCACCAGGATCGGCCGGTCGAGGCCGAGTTCGGCCTTGAGCGCGGCGATCTGTGCCTGGTCGACGGCCTGCTCTCCCGCCAGCGCTCTCACGGGGTCGCCGGGCAGCGCGAACATCATCAGGAAGATCAGCAAGGTTGACCCGATGAAGACCGGGATCATCTGGAGCAGTCGTCGTGCGACATAACGCCCCATGGGGTGCCTCCGTGTGGATAACTGGGGCCGGGGGCCGTCCCCGAACGTACGGGAACGGCCCCCGGTCCCCCCGGCACCGGGTCAGCGGCCCGGTGCCGGGGTGATGGCCGAAGTGGGGAATTGGCCCGTGGGCGCGCTTACTTGACCGTGACCTCGGTGACCTCGAAGTCACCGTGGAAGTCGACCTTGACGTTGTCGACGTCCTTGCTGTGGCCACCGTTGATCTGGTACGTCCAGAGCGGGATGGCGGGCATCTTCTCGACCAGGACCTTCTCGGCCTCCTGGTAGAGCTTGATGGACTCCTCCAGCGTCTTGGCGTTGTCGCCCTTCTTGAACAGGTCGTCGACCTCCTTGTCGGAGAATCGACCGTTGTTCGCCTCGGCCGTGGTGCCGTACAGCTCACGCATGAAGTTGACGTTCAGCGGGTAGTCGGCGACCCAGCCACCGCGGTAGAACGACTTGACCTCGTCGTTGTCGCGCGCCTCGAGGTCGGTGGCGAAGTCGGGCTTGGCGTCGCCGAGGCACTCGACCCCGGTGGCGTTGCGGATGGACTCGCAGACCGCGGTCACCCACTCCTTGTGCCCACCGTCGGTGTTGTACTGGATGAAGATCTTGTTGTCCGGCACACCACCGCCTTCCTTGATGAGCTTCTTCGCCTCGTCCGGGTTGTAGTCGAACACCTCGGTGTCGAGGTCCTGGTTGCCCTTGACCTGCGGCGGGGTGAAGCTCTTCGCCGGCTTGCGGGTGTTGTTGAGGACGGTCTTGGTGATCGTCTCGCGGTCGATCGCCATCGACAGGCCCTGCATGACCTTGGGGTCGACGTCCTTCCACTGCTTCGTGTAGAAGGCGGGGACGATCGACTGGACGGCCGCGTACTCCTGCTCGACGGCGCCGTCACCGAGGTCGGACTTGTACTTCGGCAGGTCCTTCGGGCCGACCTGGCGGATCATGTCCAGGTTGCCGGAGAGGACGTCCTGGTAGGCGGCCTCGACGGTGGCGTAGTTCTTGAACTGGACGCCCTTGTTCTTGGCCTTGTTCGGACCGGTGTAGTCCGCGTTGGCCTTGACCTGGATGAGCTTGCGGTGCGTCCACTTCTCGAACGAGTACGGGCCGTTGCCGACCGGCTTCTGGCCGAACGCCTTCGGGTCGTCGAAGAAGACCTTGGGCAGCGGGGCCCAGGTGGCGTAGCCGAGCTTGTACTCGAAGTACGGGACCGGCTTGTCGAGCTCGATGGTGAAGGTGGTGTCGTCCACGGCCTTCAGGCCGGACATCTCCTTGGCCTTGGGCTTGGCGCCCTCACCGTCGGGGTGGACGTCCTCGTAGCCCTTGATGTCCTCGAACCAGAACGCGTTCTGCATCTTGTTCTCGATGTTCGCGGACCAGTTCCACGCATCGATGTAGGACTGGGAGGTGACGGGGGTGCCGTCGTGGAACTTCCAGCCCTTCTTCAGCTTCACCGTCCAGGTCTTCGAGTCCTTGGTCTCGATCGACTCGGCGTTGGTGTAGACGATGTTGCCCTCGGAGTCGAAGTCCAGGAGCTGGGTGAAGAGCGACTGGATGACGTACGAGCCGAGGGTCTCGTTGGTGTCGGCCGGGATCAGGGCCTTCTGCGGCTCGCCGACGTCGATCGAGACGTAGCCGGCGGGCTTGCCCGACGCCTTCGGCTTGTCGCCACCGTCGTCGTTGCCACCGCAGGCGGTCGCGGCCAGGGCGACGACTATCGCACCCGCGACCCACTTGGCGCTCTTGGCACCACGCATGGGTTCCTCCTCATGAGTCCACTTGTTCACTGCGAGAGAGGGCACAGGACGATCCGCCGACACCCCTGACGGCGAAGATCGAGTGCCCCAGTGTGCTCGTGAGTCGGCGCTCCCCACAGCGCGTGACCCATTGACCCGAGCTCTACGCGCTCAACTATTAGCCATGGTGTTCGGCCCGACCACACCCTTTTGGTCTCGGTTCGATCACACCTGACACTCACAACTTCCAAAATCCGGACAAACCGATCCGAGATAGATGGTTGCGAAACGGACTCGTTACACATCTATCGGGCGTGACTGTCCGGATAGCGGACACTCCGGCCTGGAAATCCGGTTGCCGGGCCACGGAGAGGCGACCGTCGCCGCGCGCGCGGCGGTCGGCTGGCGGGCCGCGCCGCCGCGAGGACTGTGAGCATCTTTCAGCCCGCGCCCGCGAAACGCATCCCCTTCGCCCAACTCCGCGGCCGCGAAAGGCCGGTGCCCGGCACCGCACCACCCGTGAGGGGGCGCGGTGCCGGGCACCGTCGGGCCGGCGGTGCGGCTCAGCCGTGCTTGGCCTTGGAGGCGGCGCGGGCGCGGGTACGCGCGTCCAGGTTCACCTTGCGGATGCGGACCGACTCCGGCGTCACCTCGACGCACTCGTCGTCGCGGCAGAACTCCAGCGACTGCTCCAGGGAGAGCTTGCGCGGCGGCACCAGCGACTCGGTGACGTCGGCGGTGGAGGAGCGCATGTTGGTGAGCTTCTTCTCCTTGGTGATGTTGACGTCCATGTCGTCGGCGCGGGAGTTCTCGCCGACGATCATGCCCTCGTACACCTCGGTGCCGGGCTCGACGAAGAGCACACCGCGCTCCTGGAGGTTGGTCATCGCGAAAGCGGTGACCGAACCGGCGCGGTCGGCCACCAGCGAGCCGTTGTTGCGGGTCTTCAGCTCGCCGAACCACGGCTCGTGGCCCTCGTGGATCGAGTGGGCGATACCGGTGCCGCGGGTGTTGGTGAGGAACTCCGTGCGGAAGCCGATGAGGCCGCGGGAGGGGACGATGAACTCCATGCGGACCCAGCCGGAGCCGTGGTTCGACATGTTGTCCATGCGGCCCTTGCGGGTGCCCATGAGCTGCGTGACGGCGCCCATGTGCTCCTCGGGCACGTCGATGGTGATGCGCTCGATCGGCTCGTGGACCTTGCCGTCCACGTCCTTGGTGACCACCTGCGGCTTGCCGACGGTCAGCTCGTACCCCTCGCGGCGCATCTGCTCGACCAGGATGGCCAGCGCCAGCTCGCCGCGGCCCTGCACCTCCCAGGCGTCGGGGCGCTCGGTGTCGAGGACGCGGAGCGAGACGTTGCCGATCAGCTCGCGGTCCAGCCGGTCCTTGACCTGGCGGGCGGTGACCTTGCGGTCCTTGACGGCCGCCTTGGCGTCGGCGCCCTTGCCGGTGCCGCCTCGGCCGACGAGCGGGGAGGTGTTGGTGCCGACGGTCATCGAGATCGCGGGCTCGTCCACCGTGATCAGGGGCAGCGCGACCGGGTTCTCCGGGTCGGCCAGCGTCTCGCCGATCATGATGTCCGGGATACCGGCGACGGCGCAGATGTCACCGGGGCCCGCCTTCTCGGCCGGCTTGCGGGTGAGCGCCTCGGTCATCATCAGCTCGGAGATGCGGACGCTGGAGACGGTGCCGTCGCGCTTGATCCAGGCGACGGTCTGGCCCTTCTTCAGCTCGCCCTGCTCGACCCGGAGCAGCGCGATACGGCCGAGGAAGTTGTCGGCGTCCAGGTTGGTGACGTGCGCCTGGAGCGGGGCGGCCTCGTCGTACCGGGGGGCGGGGACGGTCTCCAGCAGGGTGGTGAAGAACGGCTCCATGTTCTGGCTGTCGGGCGGGACGGTGCCGTCCTCCGGCTTGGTCAGCGACGCGACGCCGTCCCGGGCGCAGGCGTAGACGATCGGGAACTCGATCTGCTCCTCGTCGGCGTCCAGGTCGAGGAAGAGGTCGTACGTCTCGTTGACGACCTCGTCGATGCGGGAGTCCGGGCGGTCCGTCTTGTTGATGCACAGGATGACCGGCATCCGGGCCGCGAGCGCCTTGCGGAGCACGAAGCGGGTCTGCGGAAGCGGGCCCTCGGAGGCGTCCACGAGCAGCACCACGGCGTCGACCATCGACAGACCACGCTCCACCTCGCCACCGAAGTCGGCGTGGCCGGGGGTGTCGATGATGTTGATCGTGATCGGGTCCCCGCCGTCTTTGGGGTGGTACTTCACCGCCGTGTTCTTGGCGAGGATCGTGATGCCCTTCTCACGCTCCAGGTCGTTGGAGTCCATGACCCGGTCGTCGACCGAATCGAGCTGGTGGGCGGCGAAGCCGCCCGCCTGCTTGAGCATGGCGTCGACCAGAGTGGTCTTCCCGTGGTCGACGTGGGCGACGATGGCGACGTTACGGATGTCGTGACGCGTGGGCATGCTTGCTAGCGCTTCTCTCGGATCGGGGAATCAGGCGTCTCGTCCTTCGTACGCCAAGCCGGGCGGAGCCGCCACGGCTTCGTCCCATGGTACGGGGCGCGGACAACCCCCGCCGAACACAGGGCTTCCGGGGGCCGGCGGCACCGTGGCGGCCGGATCGCGTGCGGCACCGCCGACGGCGTCCGGAGGCGGGGTCGGTGCCGCGGGCCGGCGATCCTGCCCGGGGACTTCGGTTCCCGCCCGGAGCCGGCCGGGCCGTCGTCCGCCCAGCAGAGCGGGCCGGCGGCCCGGGCGGTGGCGTCCGCGCTGGTCAGGGCGGACCGCGGCGCTGCGCGCCCGCGCCGTCCACGATCCGGCTCGGCGCCTGTCCGCGGGCCTCGGCCGGGCCCCGCACTCCGGCCGGGACCGCACGGTGACGGCGGTGGCGCGGGCCCACTCGACGGGTACCGCCGTCGCGGAACGCGACGCCGTCGCCGTCCGCTCTTGCGACGTGCGGATCACGTCCGCGCGGCCCGGCGCCGGCGGCCGGACACGCGGTCCCGCGGCGGCGCGGGGCACGCCCCGGGGCGCGACACCGCCGGCCCGGAGCTTGGGGGATCCGGGCCGGCGGGTGGGGTGGGGGGAATCCGTAGAGCGTCGGCCTGGTCAAGGGGCCGGAACGACCTTGCCCGCCGGGCGGGCCGGCGGGCAAGGGAGTTGAGCCAGTTCTGAGGTGCGGGTTCCGGGCGCGGTCAGGAACCGGTCTCGCGGTTCCGCGCCCCGGGCTCGACGCCCTTCTTCAGGAAGCCGATGTCCTGGTAGCGCGGGGTCGCGAAGCCGAACGCGCCCGCGTTCGCCACCCGGGGCCGGGCCGCGACCAGCTCCGGACGCTGGTAGAGGGGGACCGCTCCGGCGACCGCCCAGATCCGGGCGTCCGCCTCCTTGATCAGCTTCTTCCGGGCGCTGTCGTCCAGCTCGCCGACGGCCTGGTCGAAGAGCTGGTCGATGCGGTCGGTGCCGACCCGGGTGTAGTTCTGCGCGACGTTGAGCGAGCCGTCGGCCGCCGGGACCGGTTTGGCGTGGATGGGGCGGCCGTCGGTGGCCGGGTAGGCCGTCCCCGGCCAGGAGTAGAGCGCCAGGTCGTACTGGCCGGAGGCGACGTGGTCGGTGAAGTAGCCGGAGCTCGGCACCTTCTTCATCGCCGTGGTCACCCCGATCTTCTCCAGCTGCTCCGCGATCTTGTCGGCCACCGCCCGGAGCTGCTCGGTCCCGGCTCCCGAGGGCACCACGAAGCGCAGCGTCAGTTGCTGCCCGTCCTTGGCCGCCGGCCCCGCCGCGCCCTCGGCGTCCGGGCTCCGCGCCTCCTGCGGCGCCGCCGTGCCCTTGGGGGCGTACGCGCCGGGCGGGCCCCCCTGCTGGGCGTGCGCCCCCTGCTCGGCCCTGCTGTCGCCGTCCTGCCGGGCCGCCACGTCGGCCTGGCGCCACAGGGCCGCGCCCTGACCCGCGGCCACCGGGTGCGGCAGCATCGGGCCTCCCCGCTCACCGGGCTTGCCGTCGTCCTCCCCGACGATGTACTCGCCCCCGTCGTCGCCCGGCCGGTCCTCGTTCCCCGAGTCGGTGACGCCCTCGGCCCCCTCTTCGGCCGGCTCCCCGGAGGCCCCGGCGCCCTTGGGGCGCGCCGCGCCCTCGCCCGGCTTCCAGCCCGCCTCGGCGAGCAGGGCGCGCGCCTCGGCGGAGTCCTGCTGCCCGAGCGCGCCGCTCGCGTCCTCGTACGCCTCCTGCCCGGACAGCGCCAGGTGGCTGCCGACCGGCTCGGCGGGCAGGCCCAGCGGCTTCAGCACGGTCTCGGCCAGCTCCTCGCGGTCCAGGGCGCGGGCCACCGCCCGGCGCACCCGCTCGTCGGCGAGCGGGCCGTCCGCGCCGTTCAGCGCGAGCTGGGTGAAGGCCGGCTCCAGCGCCTTGCGGACCTCGTAGGCGCCGAGCGACTTCTGCTCGGAGGCGTACGTGGCGACGGCCTCGCGGGTCTGCTCGCGGGCCACCTGCTCGGCCGCGGCCGCCTCCTGCTCGGTGCCGTGCGCGACCGCCCAGGACATCAGGGCGTCCGCCGGGGTGCGCCCGGCTCCCGGCCCGTGGGCCAGGGGCCCCCTGGCGCCCTTGTCCCGCCCGGCCAGCGAGATCCGCTCCGCCTCGCGGGGGGTCAGCGGCGCCAGGTCGACGCGGCCCGCGGTCAGCGCCTTCGTGCGGTCCTCGGGGGCGACCGCCCGGAAGACCAGTCGGTCGAGCTTGGGCTGGTCGCCCCACCAGCGGGGGTTGCGGTCCAGGGTGATGTCGCCCGTCTTCCGGTCGACCTTCTTCAGGCTGAAGGGACCCGCCGTGTTCTTCAGGGTGCCGCGCGCGCTGTCGTTGAAGGAGTCCGGGGTGCCCATGACGTCCTTCGGGTACAGCGGGGAGAAGAGGCTGCGCCACTCCGCGTAGGGCTTGTCGAAGGTGACCTGCACCTCCAGGTCGTCCTTGCCCCGCTCGACCTTGGCGATCCGGTCGTACCCGGCGTTCCTGGCCGTCCAGTACGCCGGGTCCTTGCCGCGCAGGGCGCGCCACTGGGCCGCGAAGTCGGGGGCGCCGACCTCCCGGCCGTCGCTCCACACCGCCTTCTGGTTCAGCCGGTAGACCACGACCTGGCGCGGCTCGCGCTCGACCACCTCCGCGGACTCCAGGTAGTCCGGGTTGGCCTGCGGGCGGCCCCGGTCGTCCAGGGTGAACAGGGCCGGCAGGACGGCGCCGGCCACCCGGTTCGTCGCGCCGTCCGCGTCCGCCTGGTACGCGTTGAGGGTGCCCGGAACGGCGTCGATCGCCCAGGCCAGGGTGGAGCCGTCGGCGACCAGGTCGCGGCCGGCGGGTTCGATGTCCTGGCGGGCTGCCGGAACGTTTCCTTCCTCGGACGCGCCGCACGCCGCGACGGCCGGGAGTGCGAGGACTCCGGTCGTCAGGAGCGCGACCGAACGCCGTCTTGCGCCGTCGTGGAACATGGGGCGTACCTCCGGGGGTCACCGGGATTTGATCACGTTTGGCGGTATATGGAGCTGATCACATCTATCGCCACGGAACGCCTCCGGCGCGGGCCGACCCCGCCGACACGCCGTACCCGGCCACGGGTTCCACCCGTGCGGACCCCCTCGCACGCCGGCCGCGCCGTGGTCCGGGGTGCGCGCCGCCCGTCCGCGCGGGTATCCGGGGTGCGCGCCGCCCGTCCGCGCGGGTAGCTGACGGCCCCGGCCGGCGGCATCCGGGCCCGCCCGGGTGCGAGGCCGCCCCGGGGCCCGCGCCGGGCCGGGCGGGCTCGTCCACGGGGACCCCCCACGTTGAGCGGAGTTTCCCTCCGCCCCGCTCGCCACCAGGATCCCGTCGCCCTACCCTCCGAAGGAGCGGTCGAGCACGGCGAAGGGTGGCACGGTGCGGGCGGACCTGATCCTGCCGATCCTGGTGCTCGCCGCCGCGCTGGCCGCCGCCGTGTACTCGTACCGCGGGCGCAGGCGCCGGGTCAGCACCCGGACCACCCCGGGGGGCTCCGAGATGTGGGGAGCGGGCGGGGACACCCGCACTCCGGCGCTCTCCCCGGCGGAGGCCCTGGCACACGCGGAGGACGCGATCCGGATCAGGGCGGCCCAGGTGGCGGCCGCCTCCCCCGACGCACCGCCGGCCGCGCTGGCCGCCGCCGAGGCCGCCCTGACGACCGCCCGTACGGAACTGGCGGAGGCCCGGCGGCAGTGGGCGAAGGGCGAGGACCCGGCGGCGGTGCGCGAGCACAGCACACGGGCCGACGCCGTCCTGAAGGCGGAGGCCCCCGCGTTCGCCGCGCTCAGAAGAGGCTGAGCAGCGCCTCGGTCGGGTCGGGCGCCTCTCCGCCGTCGGGCAGCGCCAGCTCGAACCAGACGGTCTTGCCCCGGGGCGTGCGCCGCGCGCCCCAGGACGCGCTGAGCAACCCGACGAGCTGGAGCCCGCGCCCGCCCTCGTCGGTGTCCCGGGCCCGGCGGCGCCGCGGCTGGACCAGCCCGGCGTCCCAGACCTCGCAGACCAGGGTGCGGTCGAGGAGCAGCCGGAGCCGGATCTCCCCCTCGCCGTACCGCAGGGCGTTGGTGACGAGTTCGCTGACGAGGAGTTCGACGGTGTCCACGAGGGCGTCGAGGCCCCAGCCCTCCAGCTGGGTGCGGGCCAGTTCGCGGGCGCGGCCGACCGACCTGGGTTCGCGCGGCAGCGTCCAGTCGCCGACGTTCCCGGCGGGCAGTCCCTGGACCCGCGCCATGAGCAGGGCGATGTCGTCCTCGCCGTGGTGGGTGTCGAGGGTGGAGAGCACGTGGTCGCAGACGTCCTCGAGCGGCAGCTCCGGCCCGGTGAGGGCGGCGCGGAAGGCGCTCAGGCCGTCGTCCAGGGTCTGGTCGCGGGACTCCACGAGGCCGTCGGTGTAGAGGGCGAGCAGGGCCCCTTCGGGCAGCTCCACCTCGACCTCCTCGAAGGGCTCCCCGCCGACGCCGAGCGGCAGGCCCGGCGGCACGTCGAGGAGGAGGGCGGGTTCGCCGGGTTCGCCCGGTTCCACGACGACGGGCGGCAGGTGTCCGGCGTTGGCGAAGGTGACGCGCCGGGTGACGGCGTCGTAGACCGCGTAGACGCAGGTGGCGAGGTAGACCTCGGAGAGGTCGGCGTCGCGGTTCTGGAGGGCGGCGCGGGTGGACTGCTGGGAGCCGGGGCCGCGCGCGGGGGCACCGAGGCCGCGGGCGATCTCGTCCAGGTGGGAGAGGACCTCGGCCGGTTCGAGGTCGAGCAGCGCGAGGGTGCGGACGGCGGTGCGCAGTTCGCCCATGGCGACGGCGGCGCGCAGGCCGCGGCCCATCACGTCGCCGATGACCAGGGCGGTGCGGTGGCCGGGGAGTTCGATGACGTCGAACCAGTCGCCGCCGACCTCGGTGGCCGCGTTGCCCGGCAGGTACCGGCAGGCGATGTCCAGTCCGGACGCCTCGGGGGCGCCCGGCGGCAGCAGGCTGCGCTGGAGGATGAGGGCGCGCTCGTGCTCGCGGCGGTAGAGGCGGGCGTTGTCGATGCAGACGGCGGTGCGCGCGGCGAGTTCGGTGGCCAGTGCCCGGTCGCGCTCGCTGAAGGGCTCGCTTCCCTTGGTGCGGGAGAACTTGACCAGGCCGACCACGGTGTCCCGGGCGACGAGCGGCACGGCGAGGGTGGAGTGGACGAGGCCGGTGGAGCCTTCGACGTTCTGGGCGCGGGCGGTGCGCAGCGCGGTGGCGCAGGGCGAGCCGGGCGCGTAGTGGTGGACGGAGTTGACCGGGACGGGCGCCGTGCCGGGGCGGCCCGCCTCGTCGCCGATGCCGGGGCTGAAGGGGGTGTCGGCGACGGCGCTGGAGAAGGCGACGCGGCGCAGGTCGGCGCCGACCCGGCCGCCGTCGGCGGTGGACTGGCCCCACAGGCTCTGCGGCGCCTCGTCACCCTCCAGAAGCGCCTGGTAGAGGTCGACGGAGGCGAGGTCGCAGAAGGCGGGGACCGTGACGTCCAGGAGTTCGCGGGCGGTGGTGTCCAGGTCGAGGCTGGTGCCGATGCGGGAGGCGGCGTCATTGAGCAGGGCGAGGTTGCGCCGGGCGTGGGCGGCTTCGCGGGCGGCGGCGTCGCGGCGGGTGACGTCGGTGCCGATGGCGGCGACGCCGAGGGGTCGTCCGGCGCCGTCGTGGACGCGGTAGAGGTTGACCGACCAGTGGCGCCGCTCGCCGGGGTCGGTGGCGGGCCCCGCGAGCTGGAGGTCGTTGACCGGGTCGCCGGTGTCCAGGACGCGACGCAGGGCGGCGCTGAGCCGGTCGGCCTCGCGCGGCGGCAGGTAGTCCTCGGCGGCCCTGCCCCGGTGGGCCTCGGCGTGGCCGCCGAAGACGGAGGCGAACCGCTGGTTGGCCCGCTGGATGCGCAGGTCGGGGCCGAAGACGAGGAATCCGATGGGGGATTGGCCGAAAATCGCCTCCGAGGCGGCCAGTCCCGACTCGATGCTCCGCAGGGTGCGGACGTCGACCACGATGCAGACGGCGGCCCGGTCGCCCGCCTCGGTGCGGGTGGGCATCACGTAGATCTCGGCCACCCCTTCGCGCGTCGCGGCCGCCGGAGGGTCGTCGGGTGCGGTGCGGGTGGTCACCGGTTCCGTGCCGGGTGCGGCGGCCGCGGAGTCACCGGCGCGGGGCGCGGGCAGCCGGACGGGCAGGACGCCGGTCCACTCCTTGCCGTCGAGAATCTCGGCCATCTTGCGGTGGCCGCGTTCGCGCAGGTGCCCGGGGACGAAGGCCTCGATGGGGTCGCGGCCCAGGACGTCCTGGGCGCGGATGCCGAAGATGCGCTCGGCGCGGTCGCTCCACTGGTCGACCAGCCCGTCGGGGCCGATCGAGAAGGAGGCGACCTTGATGTAGTCGTAGATCGACCCGGGTGGGCTGCTCTGCCACACGATCCGGCCCGCCGGCTCCTGGTGAGCCGTGGCCTTCGCTGGTATCTCGCTCACGCGAACCGTCCCCTCCAGCTCACCGCCCCCGGACCCGGTTACCGGGGCAGCTGACCGCAGTATCCAGCACTACGGCGCGACATCACATCTCGTTCACGATCACAGCACGGTCTCGACGCTTTCAGGCCGGGTCCGGCCTGCCGGGCGCCCTCGAGTCCGACGCACTGACACTCCTAACCATGGGGAACGCCCTCCTAACCTCGCGCGGCCCACCGAGAACGAACGAGAGCCCACGAGATCGCACGCCGGCGACCGGACACGACCGGTCACCGTCCGTACGGACCGAACGCGCCCGGAACCGACCGCCGGGTGGCGCGGTCCGCCCGCTTCGGCCTCGGAGCGTCACCCGGGGAGTGCCAGTTCGAACCAGACGGTCTTGCCCCGCCGCCCTCGCCGGGTCCCCCAGCGGCACGAGGTGCAGGCGACGAGCTGGAGGCCGCGCCCGGTCTCCTCGTCGGGAGCCGCCCGGCGCTCGCGGGGCGCGTCGGGCACGGGGTCGGAGACCTCCACCAGCAGCGGCGAACCGGCTTCCTCGGGGTGGGTGAGGCGGACCCCGATGGGGCCGTGCGCGTACCGCAAGGAGTTGGTCACCAGTTCGCTGACGAGCAGGGCGGTCACGTCCTCCAGGGCGTCCAGTCCCCAGGCGGCCAGTTGCCGCCGGACCACGGTCCGTGCGGTGCGCACGACCCCCGGGTCGGCGGGGAAGATCCACGCGGCGCAGTCGCCACGGGTGTCGATCACACCGATCACTTCCAAACACCGGCAGAGGTCTCCGCCGCCGGCGCGGGGCGGGGATCGTCGCGGTGGGAGCCGCGGGGCGCGCCGCCGGGCGTGGGCGGGGGACGACTGCGGGACGAAGGGACGACGGACACGCGTCGGTGCTCCCGCGAGGAGGAACACCGGGCGGTTGCGGTGACTATTGCCCGATCGCTCCCCGTTCATAGCGCACCGCCCGATATTCACGCTCCCCTGTCGCCCCGTCGGCCCAGCCGGACCGGAGACGCTCCGGGCGGCTCAGTCCCGTGCCGGGCTCTCCATCCGCCGCGCGGTCTCCATCACCGCGGGGCGGTCCTGGGGCAGCCAGTCGACGTCCCAGACCTCCTCGGCGGAGAGCCAGCGCAACTCGTCGTGGTCCTCCAGCGGCTCCGGCTCACCCTCGACCAGGCGGGCGGTCCACACCTGCAGGACGTAACCGGGCTTCAGGTCCCAGGTGCCGGGGATGCGCTCCACCGGCTCGGCGCGTACGCCCAGTTCCTCGCGCAGTTCCCGGACGAGGGCCGTCTCGGGCTGCTCGCCGGGCTCGGTCTTGCCGCCCGGCAGCTCCCAGCGGCCGGCGAGTTCCGGCGGGGCGCTGCGGCGGGCCGCGAGAAGGCGTTCGGTCACTGGTCCGCCCCGGCCGTCGGCGCGCGCGTCGCGCAGCGCGGCGGCGACCACCACGATCTGTTCCGTCATGCGCGGGAGCCTACGCGGCACCCGGCCCCCCAGGGGGCGGCCCCCGGGGTCAGGCGGACTGCCGCTCGACCCAGTAGCGCTGCTCGGCACCGCGGGCGCCGAGCGACTCGACGACCTTCTGCGCCTCGGCGCGCGTGGCGCAGGCGGCCACGCGGTACCGGTTTCCGTTGGCTTCCTGCCGTATGACGTGCCAGGGGAGTGCGGTACCGCCCTCACCCATCGCGCGCCTCACTTCCTGCACCCGGCTCACTTCTCGCTCCGTTCGTCGGGGAAACCGCACTCCGCATATGCCGGAGCCTACGCCCGACCTTCACTCAGCGGATACGGAATAGCACAAAGAGGTAAGCAACCAGCCAAGCCGGAGGGGGCGCATCCGCATGGACGCGCCCCCTCGGGAACGGGTTGATTCTTCAATCACCAGCGGGAAGACCAAGGTTGACGCCGCGAATGCCGAGCGCCCGTCACCTACGGCGCACGCCCCCGGCATACGCGCGCGCCCAGCGGGCCTTGCCCGCCCCCGGACTCACTTGACCGGAAGGTGGTACGCCACCCGGTAGCGGTCGGCGGGAACCACCACGTCGGCCGTCTCCACGGGGCGGCCCGAGGCGTAGTACGTGCGCCGGATGGTGAGGACGGCATGTCCGGGGACGCCGCCGAGGGCGAGGAGCTCCTCGGCGAGGCCGGGACGGCAGCCGACCTCCTCCGCGACGTTGTCGACGACGATGTCGATGGCGGCCATCCGCTCGACCACCCCGGCGCCCCCGAGCGGACCCTCCTCGGGGAGCATCACGGGGGTGCGGCCGGTCAGCGCCAGCGGCTCCCAGGAGGTGGAGAGCATCATGGCCTCGCCCGCCTCCCGGAACACGTACCGGGTGCGCATGACGCGGTCGCCGGGCTCGATGCCGAGCCGTTCGGCGACCTCGGCCGAGGCCGCCTCCTGCTCGCTGCGCGACTCCCAGGTCCCGCGCACCCCGCTCAGCGCCTGCTCCTGCCGGAAGGGCGTGGACCCGCCGGGGTCGCGGTACCCGGTGCGGGCGATCCGGCGGGGCTCGGGCCGCTCGCGCACGTACGTCCCGGAACCGGAGCGGCCCTCGACCAGCCCCTCGGCCATCAGGACCTTGCGCGCCTCCAGCGCGACCGTGTCGGAGACGCCGTACTCCTGCCGGATACGGGCCTGCGAGGGGAGGCGGGTGTTCGGCAGTAGGGCACCGTCGACGATCTTCCTGCGGAGATCGTCCGCCACGCGCAGATACGCAGGCTGCTCACCGAACGTCACTGGCCACTCCCATCAGCTTGACAGACAGCGACAGCCTGACAACCGTAGGTTGCCGCCCGCAACCTTGGGCCAGAGGATCACTCGAAGTGACGAACCGGCCGGTGACCGGGACCTTCTTCCCGCCCGCCCCGGTCATCCCGCAGGACGCGGGTGACCCACCGGCGAGATCTCCCCGGGCGGCTCCTCCTCCCCCGCCCCGCCGCTCCCGTCCTGGCCGCTCCCGTCGGCCAGGCTGCCGGTGAGCTTGCCGCCGTCCTTGCCGAACAGGCAGCTGACCTCGCGGTCGTCGAGCGCCCAGCTCTCGGGGGTCGGCAGGTAGTAGAAGACGAAGACGTCCTCGGGCAGTTCCTCGGCGGGCCGGCCGGCGTACCCCTCGACCAGGGCGGTGCAGCGGCGGTCGGCGATGGCGTCGATACGGTCCTCGCCCGGGTAGGCGCGGCCGTCGGGCAGGTCGAAGACGCCGAAGACCTCGCCGTCGTGCGGGCGGGCGCAGGTGACCTTGTCGACGTCGTACATCTCGCCCTCCAGCCCCTGCCCGCCCGGGACGTCGAAGCACTCGCCGGCGCGCAGCGAGAAGGCGGTGCCGCCGCCCTCCCGCATCCCCTCGCGGAAGCCCTCCATGAAGGAGGAGAAGCCGCCGGTGGCGATCATCAGCGTCCACAGGGCGAGCCCGCAGGAGGAGAGGACCATGCCGGCCACCGCGAGCCCCTTGCCGCGCTCCCCCCGCCGTTTGAGGCCGGGCAGCGCGAAGGCGCCCAGGACCAGGCCGACCGCCGGGACGCAGAGCAGGACGCCGGTGACGAACGAGGCGATGGCGAGCCCGCTGACCGGTGGCTGCGGCGCCGGATAGCCGTACCCGTACCCATAGCCGTACCCGTACCCGTGGCCCGGGTGGCCCGGCGGCGTCCCCGGGGGCCCCTGAGGCACGCCGTACGGGCCCGGGGCCGGTGTCCGGTAGGGGCCCGAGGCACCCTGCGGGGGTACCTGGGGCGGGGGCGGCCGGCCCCCTGGTCCGGGCTGCCGGGGCTGGCCCGGCGGCATCCCCGGGGTCGGCGGTGTGGCCACGCTCGCTCGCTCCTCTGGTCCCCTCCCGCGGGCCGCACGCCCCCGTCGCCGGGGGCGCCGCCCGCGCGCCGCGCCGTGCGCGCGGTCCTGGGAGCGCATCGTATGCGCGGGCGCCGACGGGACGGCGGCCGCGCACGGCCGTCGGCCCGGGACGCCGTACGAGCGGCGTCCCGGGCCGGGGCTTCAGGAGGCGGGGCGGCACACGCCCCAGCCCCGCGGCCGGTGCGGATCACCACCGCTCAGCACGGTTCAGTGCCGGCCGGTGCCGCTCCGGTGCGGGTCAGAACTGGAGACCCCAGGAGTTGATGCGCCCGGTGTCGTAGGTGGCGTTGTCGGTGACGCGGAGCTTCCAGACGCCGTTGGCGCTCTGGCCGGCCGCGTTGACCGTGTAGGTGGTCTTGATGTCGTCGGTGCTGCCGCCGGTGCCGAAGGACTTCAGCGTGTAGACGGTGCCGGAGGGCGCGACGAGCTGGACGCGGAGGTCACCTATGTAGGTGTGCGAGATGTCGACCTTGACACCGAGGGTGGAGGGCGCGGCTCCGGCGACCCCGCTGACGGTCACCGGGGATTCGACGGTGGTCCTGTCCGGCAGGGCGTAACCGGTCTTGTTCTCGAAGAGCGGGCCGGCGGGCGGGGTGGTGCCGCCGCCGGAGCCGACGCGCAGGAGCAGGTTGGGCGAGCCAGTGCCCGGGCTGGTGACGACGCCGCTGGTGCCGTTGGCCTTCAGCGCGGCCTTGACCTGGGCCGGGGTCGCCGACGGGTTCTCCGAGGCGTAGATCGCGGCGGCGCCGACCACGTGCGGGGTCGCCATCGAGGTGCCGGAGATGGTGTTGGTCGCCGAGTCGCTCGTGTTCCACGACGAGGTGATCGAGGAGCCGGGGGCGAAGATGTCGACGGCGCTTCCCCAGTTGGAGAACGAGGAGCGGGCGTCGGTGCTGGTCGTCGAGCCGACGGTGATCGCCTCGCCGACGCGGGCCGGGGAGACGTTCGCGGCGTTCTGGTTCTCGTTGCCCGCCGCGACACCGTAGGTGACACCGGAGGCGATGGAGTTGCGGACCGCCTGGTCGAGGGCGGTGTCGGCGCCGCCGCCGAGGCTCATGTTGGCGACGGCCGGCTTCACGGCGTTCTGGGTGACCCAGTCGATACCCGCGACGACCTGGGCGGTCGTACCGGAACCGGCGTTGTTCAGGACGCGGACGCCGACGATCTTCGCCTTCTTGGCGACGCCGTAGGCGTTGCCCGCGACGGTGCCGGCGACGTGGGTGCCGTGGCCGTTGCCGTCCTGCGCGACGTTGTCGTTGTCGACGGCGTCGTAGCCGTTGGCCGCGCGTCCGCCGAAGTCGCTGTGGCTGATCCGGACACCGGTGTCGATGATGTAGGCGGTGACGCCCTCACCGGCCTTGTCCGGGTAGGTGTACTCGCCGTCCAGCGGCAGCGACGCCTGGTCGATCCGGTCCAGGCCCCACGACGGCGGGTTGGTCTGGGTGGCGTCGATGGTGAAGGTGCGGTTCTGGATGACCGACTCGACGGCCGGGTCCGCCGCGAACTTCTCCGCCTCGGCGCGGCTGAGCTCCACGGCGTAGCCGTTGAGAGCGGCCTTGTACGTCCGCTCGATGGTGGCGCCGTACTCCTTGGCGAGCGCCTTGCTCTTCGCCGAGGTCGACTTGCCGACCTTGTCCGCGTCGAGGGTGACGATGTAGCTGTCCTTGACGCGGTCGGGGGCGTCCGCGTTGACGATCAGGCTCGCGCCCGAGGGATCGGGCGCGGCGCTCGCGGGGAGCGCGGCGACGCCGCCGAAGGCGAGAGCGGCCACGGCCGTCGCACTGATGGCGGCCATTCTTCGGCGGTTCTGACGCATCACTGCCATCTGAGGGGTCCTCCTCGTCGATGGTGCACTGGTGGGGGCGGTGCGTGACGGTGCTTTGGGGCGCACCGGCCACAGCAACGAGTCAGGGTCATGACAACCCCGAGGGCGGAGTGCCGCCCGCGTCGCCGTCGAAAGATTGACCGATCCATAGGAATCCCACAAGAGGGCGAACACAGGGTTAACACCCCTGTCACACACGGAAGTTGGCGTTCGGTCACGCTTCCTCCGCAAGCCCGTGGCCGAAATCCGGCACCCGGGGACGGACCACCCGCGCACCGCTCCCCCATCCGTGGGAACCACCGCCGCGCCCACGCCCGCGGCTCGCTCCGGGCCCGCATCGTCTCCTGGGTGAGGATCACCCGTGCCACCCGCCTGACGACGGCCCCGCTCCTCGTGGCGGCCCTCCTGACCCCCGCTCACCTGGCCGGGGCCGCCCCCGGCCCGGGCCCCTCCGCCCCGGCCGGCCCGGCCCGGTGCGCGCCCTCCCCCGGCTGGGCCCCGGCGGCCGGCCGCCGCGAGGACGCCGCCGCCGCCCACGCGTACGCCGGCAACGGCTACCTCGCCGTACGCGTCCCCGCCGCCGGCGCCGGGTTCCGGCCACCGGGCGGCGGGGGGCCCGGGGAGAAGACCGGCTGGCCCCTGTTCACCCCGCGCTACGACGGCGCGTTCGTCTCCGGCCTCTACGCCCGGGGACCGGAGAACACCGCGGGCCGCCAGGCGGTGGCCGCCCTCCCCAACTGGACCGGCCTGGACCTCACGGCGGGCGGCGAGACCTACGGCCCCACCTCCCGCGTCACCGGCTACCGCCAGACCCTCCTCCTGCGTTGCGGCCTGGTCCGCACCGCCCTGACCTGGACCGCCGCCGACGGCCGCCGCACCGACCTGGTGTACGAGGTGCTGGCCGACCGGAACGCCCCGCACGGCGCCGCCGTCCGCCTGCGGATCACCCCGCACTGGTCCGGGACGGCCACCGTCACCGACCGGATCGACGGCCGGGCCGCCCGCCGCATGGCGCAGACCGGGGGCGGCGCCCGGCCGGGGGCGCCCGGCGCCATGGCGGTCGCCTTCCGCACCGACGGCACGGGGGTGCGGGGCGCCGTCGCCTCCGTGCTGCGGCCGCCCGCCGGTACCGTCCGCCCCGCCGAGGTGGCCCGGGAACTGAGCACGAGCCAGTCGGCGTCCTTCCCGGTCCGCGCCGGGCGCACCTACGAGGCCGTCAAGTACGTGGGCGTGGACACCTCACTGACCTCCCGCGACCCGCGCACCGCCGCCGTCAACGCCGCCCGGGCCGGGGCCCGGCGCGGCTGGCGTCCGCTGTTCGACGCGCACGCGGACACCTGGCGCACGCTGTGGGAGTCCGGTGCCGGCCTCGACACCGGCCCCGGGGCACCGCCCGGCCGGGGGACGGCACCCGAGCCGACCGCCCGGCAGGAGGAGGTGCGGCTCTGGCTCCGCTCGGCCCGCTACGGGCTGCTCTCCTCCATCCGGCCCGGCGCCCGCGACTCCCTCGGACCCACCGGCCTGACCAGCGACAACTACGCCGGGATGATCTTCTGGGACGCCGAGACCTGGATGTTCCCCGCCCTGCTGGCCACCGACCCCGACCTGGCCAGGACCGTCCTGGACTACCGCGTGCGCACCTCCCCCGCCGCCCGCGACAACGCCCGCAGACTCGGCTTCGAGGGCCTCTTCTTCCCCTGGACCAGCGCCTCCTCGGGCGACCTGTGGGACGAGTGCCAGAGCTGGAACCCGCCGCACTGCGTCACCCAGAACCACCTCCAGGGCGACATCGCGCTCGCCGCCTGGCAGTACTGGCTCGCCACCGGCGACCGCGCCTGGCTGCGCCGCGACGGGGCGCCCCTGCTGCGCGGCCTCGCGGAGTTCTGGGCGTCCCGGGTCACCGCCAACGCCGACGGCGGCTACTCGGTCGAGGGCGTCGCCGGGCCCGACGAGTACAGCAACGGCGTGGACGACGGCGCCTACACCAACGCCGTGGCCGCCACCGCCCTGCGCCACGCCGCGGACGCCGCCGAGGAGACCGGTGCCACCGCCCCGCCCGAGTGGCGCCGCATCGCCGACAACCTGCGCATCCCCTACGACGCCGACCGCAAGATCTTCCTCCAGTACGACGGCTACGACGGCTCCCGCATCAAGCAGGCCGACGCCGTGCTGCTCGCCTACCCGCTCGACCTGCCCATGCCCGACGGCGCGGCCGCCGCCACCCTCGACCACTACGCCGCCCGCACCGACCCCGACGGGCCCGCCATGACCGACTCGGTCCACTCGGTGGTCGCGGCCGCCGCCGACGAGCCGGGCTGCGCCGCCTACACCTACCTGGAGCGCTCCGTCCGTCCCTTCACCCGGGGCCCGTACGCCCTCTTCGCCGAGGCGCGCGGCGACAAGTCTGGCGCCGACGACCCGCTCTCGGGCACCCCGGCGGAGGACTTCCTCACCGGCAAGGGCGGCTTCCTCCAGACCTTCACCCACGGCCTGACCGGGATGCGGCTGCGCGCCGCCGACCGGCTCCACCTCGATCCGGTGCTGCCGCCGCAACTGGCCCGGACCGCCGACGGCACCGAGTCGGGCCGGGTGACCCTGCGGGGCCTGCGCTGGCGCGGACGCGCCTTCGACCTCACGATCGGCCCGGGGACGAGCGAGGTCCGGCTCACCTCCGGCGCCCCCTTCACGGTCGAGACCCCGGAAGGCCGCTCCACCGTCTCCGCCGAGGCACCCCTCACTCTCAGGACCCGCCGCCCCGACCTCGCCCCCACCACCGACCCGGCGCGCTGCGCCCCCGTACACGCCGATTCCGAGGAGCCCGGCCGGTACGCGGAGGCGGCCGTCGACGGGGCCGGGGCCACGGTCTGGTCCCCCGCCGCCGACGCCACCACGGCGACGCTCACCGCCGAGCTGGTCTCGCCCGCCCGGATCACCTCGGTCACCCCGGACTGGGCGCAGCGGCCCGCCTCGTACCGGGTCGAGGTCTCCGCCGACGGCCGCCGCTGGCAGGGGCTCGGCAGCGGGGCGCCGGTCCGCCGCATCCGCCTGACGCTGCGGAA
This sequence comes from Streptomyces diastaticus subsp. diastaticus, assembly GCF_011170125.1. Taxonomy (NCBI): domain Bacteria; kingdom Bacillati; phylum Actinomycetota; class Actinomycetes; order Kitasatosporales; family Streptomycetaceae; genus Streptomyces; species Streptomyces diastaticus. The sequence continues at coordinate 2,258,970 of NZ_BLLN01000005.1, forward strand.
GGCGGCCGACGGGGAGCTGCCCGCGCTGCGGGAACTGGGGGCGCGGGCGGAGTAGGCGGCCCGCGGTCACCAAGGCGCGGCCCGCCCGCCACGCACGCTTCCGGGGCGCGGCGTCCCCAGGACCGGGCCCGGCCGGCGGGCGGGGCGCAGTCGCGGGCGGTCGCGTCGACGGGGGCGCCCCACGGGCGTGTCCGGTGGGCTGTCGGTGCGGGATGCCAGACTGCCCGCGTGAGCGAAGACCCGAACGGCGCCGCGTCCGCGGCCCCCGCACTCCGGCAGCGGCTGGCCCGGGTGCGGGGCGTCTCCGTACCGCCCCGGCCGCTCGACGCCCGTGCCCTGGCGGCACTCGCCGCCAACCCGGGGTGCCATCGCCGCGCCCTGCTCGACGGGGCGGGGGTGGACAAGCCCAGGCTCGCCGAGGCGCTGGGGGTGCCCTCGGGGTTCGGCCAGTCGCAGTTCGCCTTCATGCGCGGGCACGCCTTCGAGGCCCGGGTGAAGGCCGACGGCGGCGCCGAGCTGCTGCGGCTCGCCCACGCCTGCCTCGGCGGCGGCCCGGCCCCCGACGGCGGCGGCGAGGTGCCGGACCTGGCCGCCCCCGGCCCGGCAGAGCGGGCCGCGCGGACCGGGGAGGCGCTGCGGGAGGCGGCCGGGCGCCCGGGCGGCTGGACCCTGCTGGACCACCCGATGCTCGCCCTGGAGGTGGCCGGGTCGGACGCCTTCCTGGAGCCGGACGCCGTCGTGGTGCACCCCGACGGCGGCTGGTCGGTGGTGGAGATCAAGTCCTTCCCGATGCTGGACGGTTCGGCGGACGCCGCCAAGGTCGGGGCGGCCGCCCGGCAGGCCGCCGTCTACGTCCTGGCACTTGAGGAGGCCGCCGCCCGGCTCCCGGAGCGGCCGGGCGGGCCCCCGGACGTGCGCCACCAGGTGCTGCTGGTCTGCCCCAAGGACTTCTCCAACCTCCCCACCGGCGCCGCCGTCGACGTGCGCAAGCAGCGTGCGGTGACCAGGCGCCAGCTCTCCCGGCTGACCCGGGTCGAGGAGCTGGCCGCCGCGCTGCCGGACGACGTCTGCTTCGACCCCGGCCGGCCCGCCGACGCGCTGCTGCGGTCGGTCGAGTCGGTCCCCGCCGCGTACGCGCCGGAGTGCCTCTCCGCCTGCGAGCTCGCCTTCCACTGCCGCGAGCGGGCCCGCGCCGCGGGCGACGTGTCCGCGCTGGGCCGCTCGGTCCGGGGTGAGCTGGGCGGACTGACCTCCGTCGAGGAGGTGCTGACGGCGGCCGCTTCCCCGGAGAGCGCCGGGGAGGGCGCCGACCCGGGGGCGGACGCGACGGTGGCGGCGCTGCGCCGGGCCGCCCGGCTGCGTACGCAGGCGCTGGCCGCCGCGGGCGCCGGGGCGCGGGGGCGGGGGCCGGGATGTCGCTGATCAGCACCCTCGCCCGGCTGGAGGCGGTCCGCACGGGCCGCGCCCAGCCCGCCTCCACCGTGCTCCACCGCCACCTCTCCGACCGCCCGCTGGTCCTCGTCCCGCTGACCACGGCGGGCGAGGCCGGGGCGCCGCTCGGCGCCCTCGTCGGCACCGACCGGGCCGAGCCGCGCCTGCTGGTGGTGCCGCAGCCCGCCGACCGGGAGCTGCGGTTCGCCTTCCTCGCCCGGCTCGCCTCGGTGGTCCTGCCGTACATCGAGGAGTACGCGGCCCAGGTGGAGCCCGCCGAGCGCACCGAGGCCGACCCGGAGACGGGCAAGCGCGTCAAGGTCGTCACCGAGCTGTGCGCGGACGCCCCGCAGCTCGTGGTGCCGGGCCGGGCCGGGATCGAGCTGGTGCGGCTGCTGGGGCGGGCCAACCGGTTCCGCCGCACCGCCGAGGAGGACCCGGACGGCCCGTACCCGGCGCCGGAGCAGGTGCCGCTGCTCGGCCGCTGGTTCACCCACCTCGGCGAGCGGGCCCGGGTGCCGGGCTCCTCGCTGCTGGTCGCCATGACGGATCTGCTGGCCCGGCACTGGGCGACGGGCCAGAGCGCGCTGGAGGACCAGCACCTCGGGGCGCTGCTCGCGTGGATCGACCCGCCGGCGGGGGACGACGGCGACCGGGCCGCGCGCCGGGCCGAGCTGGCCCGCGACGAGGCGGGCCAGTTGCTCTGCCCGCCCGCCGGACCGGCCACCGACCCCGCCTTCGACAACAAGCTGCTGGCTCCCGCCGTCGAGCGGTACGACCGGGCCCGCCGTGCCCTGGCCGACGCCCAGGACGGTGCGAGCGCCGACCGGCTGCTGGCCGGGACGACCGCCGCCGAGCGGGAGCTGCGCGGCCTGGTCGAGAGCCGGACCCGGCCCACCTGGGACGCGGTCTGGCGCGGCATCGACCTGCTGCGGGAGCTGCCCGAGGGCGCCCACGTCACCGACCGCTGGACCCGCGACCGCTGGTCCTTCACCGCGCACCGGGACCGGCTGGCCGCCGGGGAGCCGCCGCAGCCGCGCCGCGACGACGCGGTGACCGCCGCCCAGAAGCTCGCCACCCGGGAGCGCGAGCAGGCCCGGCTCGACGCTCAGGAGGCGCTGGACGACCCGCTGGTGATGGCGGGGCGGCGGCTGGCCGGGGAGGCGTTCGCGGCGGAGGTGCTGGACGTGCGGATGACGTACACCGAGAGCAGGCGGCCCGGTCCGCGGCCGGTGCTCACGGTCCGCACGGAGGACGCCCCGCACGCGCCGGCCGGCGCCAAGGTCTACCGCGAGCTGGACGGGCGTCCGCAGACCGCCGAGATCCTCGCGCCCCTGGAGGCCGGCGAGGACCCGGAGGCCGGCGATGACCCGGAGGCTGGCCCGGGCCAGGCCCCCGCGGGGGACGACGGGGCGGGGCCCGGGGAGCGGCTGCTCCTGCTCCGGGTGCTGGACCGGATGGGCCGGGGCAGCGAGCCGGAGGACGGGTCGGTCCCGGAGAAGGGCGACCGGATCTGCTGGACGCTCTTCGAGCACGACCAGCGGGGCGGCCCCAGGCTGCCCGGCCCCGAGGAGACGCCGTGGACCCACGGCGGCCCGCCGGAACCGCCGGACGCGCTGCCCGGCCCGGCGACCGCCCCCGACCCGGTGACGGCGGAGGACCTGCTGTGACGCGGAGGGGCCCGGCGGTAGCGCTCCGGGCAGGCGGCGGACACGAAGACCGGCACGAGGCGACGAGGAAGAGCACGGGATGACGGTGGCGGGCGAGGCGGCGGGCGAGGCGTCCCGGAGGGGGGAGCGCTCCCCCGGTGAGCAGGCGACCCGGGCCACCGAGGAGATCCTCGCGGCGACCCTGCACGGCGCGGCGCGCGGGGTCGTGGTCGACTCCCCGCCGGGCGCCGGGAAGTCGACGCTGGTGGTGCGGGCCGCCCGGGAGCTGGCCGCGGCGGGCCGGCCCCTCATGGTCATCGCGCAGACCAACGCGCAGGTGGACGACCTCGTGCTGCGCCTGGCGGCGAAGGACCCCGAGCTGCCGGTGGGGCGGCTGCACAGCAGCGACCGGGACGCCTACGACAAGGCGCTCGATCCGCTGCCCTCGGTACGGACCTCCACCAAGGTCAAGGACCTGGCCGGGATGGACGTGGTGGTCTCCACGGCGGCGAAGTGGGCGCACGTCAAGGACGTCGAGCCCTGGCAGCACGCCATCGTGGACGAGGCGTACCAGATGCGGTCGGACGCGCTGCTGGCGGTCGCCGGCCTCTTCGAGCGGGCGCTGTTCGTCGGCGACCCGGGGCAGCTCGACCCGTTCGCACTGGTCGGCGCCGAGCAGTGGGCCGGGCTGTCCTACGACCCCTCGGCGAGCGCCGTGGCGACGCTGCTGGCGCACAACCCGGAGCTGCCCCAGCTCCGGCTGCCCGTCTCCTGGCGGCTGCCCGCCTCGGCGGCGCCCCTGGTCTCCGACGCCTTCTACCCCTTCACGCCGTTCCGCAGCGGCACCGGCCCCGGGGACCGCCGTCTGGGCTTCGGGGTGGAGTCCGCGGGGACGCCGTACGACGAGGTGATCGACGAGGCGGCCCGCAGCGGCTGGGGGCTGCTGGAGCTGCCCGCGAAGCACACGCCGAGGACCGACCCGGAGGCGGTGCGGGCCGTGGCCGTGGTCGTGCGGCGGCTCCTCGACCGGGAGGGCGCGGCGGTCTCCGAGACCGGGCCGGAGCCGGTGCCGCTCGGGCCCGGGCGGATCGCCGTCGGGACGGCCCACCGCGACCAGGCCGCCGCGGTACGCGCCGAGCTGGCGGCGCTCGGCGTCGAGGGGGTGGCGGTGGACACCGCCAACCGGCTCCAGGGGCGCGAGTTCGACGTGACCGTCGTGCTCCACCCGCTGTCGGGCCGCCCCGACGCCACGGCCTTCCACCTGGAGACCGGGCGGCTGTGCGTACTGGCCTCGCGGCACCGGCACGCGTGCGTGGTGGTGTGCCGGGCGGGGGTGCGGGAGGTGCTGGACGCGCATCCCTCCACCGAGCCGGTGATGCTGGGGGTCGGGGTGCGTTTCCCGGACGGCTGGGAGGCCCATCACTCCGTGCTGGGCGTGCTGGGCGGGCATCGGGTTCGACTGGGGTGACCCTGACGGCCGGCCCGGGTGACCTTGGCTGCCGGCCCGGGTGACCTGACGGCAGGCCCCGATCGGGTGCCGGGCTCGGCCCCCGGCTCAGGGGCGTGCGCCTGGTGGTCACGGACATCGGTGGCCCCGAGCGAGGGCCGGGCCGCGGGAGACGGCCGCGGAGCGTTCCTGGTGAGTCCTCTCCCAGCCCGCCCGTGGTCACGACCGGCCGTGGGGGTGCGGCCGTGGACCGCCGCCGGGTCCGTCCGGGCTCCGGCGCCGGCCGGGCCGTCGGTGGTCAGCCTCGCGGGGGCCCCACCGCCCGGCCGGGTCGTGGGGGTGTGGCGAAGGCCGCCGGCGAGTGGGTTCGGCCGTTGGTGGGTGGGGGGTGGAGTGGGTGGGGACAATGGAGGGTGGTTCTGGGGCGTGGGTCCTGGGTTTGGAGGAACGTGATGGCGGAGTCCGAGCGGGACGGGCCGAGGTTGCGGCCCGCGCCGTTGCTGTTCGAACCGGCGGAGGCCGTGGGGGATCCGGAGCACTTCTTCGATCTGGAGTCGATGGAGGACCCGGGCGCCCTGCTGGACCGGGCGACCGAGCTGACGGTGGCCTTCCGGGCGGCCGCGGACCGGTCGATGGAGTTCCAGGCGATGGCCGCGGCGCAGCTCGCGGACCCGCGACGGTTCGACCGGCTGAGCCCGGAGGCCGTCGGAGAACGGGCCCAGTGGACCGAGGCGTACGCGAAGAAGATGATCGAGTTCGGGCGTGACCTGCTGCGGGCGAGGGCTGCCAGAGGGTGAGGGGACCCTGGCATATGCCCTAGGGATATGTGAGGGGGCAAGGTACCTCATGGACGTCACCGATGTCCCGCCTTTCGGCAACTCTGCGGCACCGCTCGCTCACCCCCGGTAGATCTGTGCGCATGAGCAGCCCACATGTCACCGCCACCGCGACGGCCACCGCCCGCCACCGCTCCCTCGCCCCCGGAGCCCGCTCGTCCTCGGGGCCGCTGGACGGCCAGGACCAGTCGGCCCGCGTGACGGCGGAGGGCGCGGCGTGGCTCGCCTCGGCCGGGGCGTACCCCGGAGTGGCGGGGTCGGCGGTCCTGCGGTGCGGCCTCACCTTCGACGTGGTGAACGTCCCGCCGGTCTTCGGCCACCGGATGCTGGACCGCCTGTGGGAGGAGGGTCCGGGGTCGGGCCCGGCGGCGGTGCAGCGCGGCCGGTTGCTCCTCTTCGCCGCACCCGGGACGGCCCAGCGGCTGCCCGCCCTGCTGCGCTGGGAGGAGTGCGGGAGCGCCGTCCCCCCGCTGCTCTGCCACGGGGTCGGGGACGCGGTGACGGTGCCCGGCCCGGACACGGTCGAGGACGCGGGGGCCCCCGTACCGGCGCTGCGGGCGGCGGACCTCCACCCCCGGGACGGGGAGCGGGAACGGGAGCACACGAGCGGGCCGGGCGGCGCCCGGGAGGCTCCGCCGGAGCCGCGCGGGGCCGGGGCCGGGGACCGGTGGCTGGTGGCGCCGGGGGCCCGGTACCCCTGGCTGCCCGGGGCCGACGTCCTGCGCTGGGCGTGCGTACGGGCGGCACGGAGCACCCGCCCGGTATCGATTTTTCCTCCCGTCCGTCCTGGTGCTAAGGTCTACGACGTCAGCAGGCGCCGCTAGCTCAGTTGGTTAGAGCAGCTGACTCTTAATCAGCGGGTCCGGGGTTCGAGTCCCTGGCGGCGCACAGACGATGAAGAAGCCCCTCGCGGAAGCGGGGGGCTTCTTCATGTGTCCGAGGTCTGGCCGCGCGAGGACCGCCGGAGCCGGTCACAGTCGCGTGGTGAGGTTGACCGTCCAGCTTCCGGCGGGCGTGCGGTCCTCCACCTCCACCCGTACACCCTCACCGGGGGCGGTACCGGGGACGGTGAAGGTCTCGCCCTCCTGGACGGGCGCGTCGGCGAGGTCGGGGTAGACCGAGCGGCCCCAGCAGGCGGCGGTGCCCGGGTGGGCGTCGAGGACCTCGACGGGGCCCGCGCCGGAGGGGAGGCCGGTGCGGACCCGGTAGACGAGGACGCCCTCGCGGCAGACGTCCACGTCGTTGCCCTCGGCGGTCCGCGCCTCGACGGCGATGACGGTGCCGGGTCCCTCGGGGACGACCGCGAGGCGGGTGCCGGAGCCGGGGAGCGGGGCCCCGGCGGACACGGGCTCAAGCGAGAGGCGGTGGGAGCCTCCGCCCTGGACACAGGTGATCTGCCGGTGGCCGAGCCAGCCGAGCTTCCACTTGTGCCAGGCGAAGAGGTCGGGAGCCATTCCGAACTGGCTGCCCATGAGGTCCCAGTCGCCGACGTGGGTGTCCCAGTCGCCCTTGTCGTCGGTGGGCCGGTCGTACAGGTCGGGCAGGTCGAAGACGTGGCCGGTCTCGTGGGCGAGGACGTTGCGGTCCGGCGGGTGGTGCTCGAAGAGGGTGACGACGCGGCGGATGCTCGTCCCGTCCGCCTCCAGCGGGCGGCTGAAGTTGACCACCTTGGTGGCGTCGGAGTCGACACCGGGCGCGTCCGGGTCGGCGACGAAGTAGACGATGTCGTAGCGGGAGAAGTCCACGACCGGATCGGCGGCGGCGAGGGCGTCGCGGAGGTAGGCGGAGCGGGCGGCGGCGTTCCAGTCGCGCCGTATCTCGTAGGCCGTGGAGGGCTGGGGCATGGTCAGCCACTCCTTCTGGGGGTGCGGGCGCAGGGTGAAGCGGCCGTACGAGGAGCGGTCGAAGAAGTTGGTGGCGTCGGGGAAGTAGTCGGCGGTCAGCTCGGCGGGGGTGGTGCGCGGGGTGGCGTCGGGGAACGACAGGAAGACGAGGACGGCGTCGAGGCTGCCGAGGGGGCGCGGGTAGGCGTCGTTCCAGGTGTCGAGGCCCTCCGAGTGGTGGGCCGGGGTGCGCGGGAGCGCGCAGGGGCCGCCCGGGGGCGTGGCCGAGGCGGGCCCCGCCACCAGGGTGGTCGCCGCGAGGGCGAGCAGGGCCACGGTGCCCGCGCCGAGCGCGCGGGGCGTGACGCGCTCCAGGCGCTCGGCCCGGCCGGCCGGCGCGTGCTCCCGCGGGTCCTCCTGACGCGACAAGGCGGCCTCCGGCTCGGTCGGGGACGGCACATCCCGGCCAGCCTGGTCGCTTTTCTGCCGCGACGCCTCGTTTGTCTCGCCCGGAGGAGTGATCTCCGCTCGAACTGGGCAACCCCTGGCGGGACTCGTTCGGGTGGAGGCGGTGCCCGGTGGGTGCGACAACCGTGCGGCGGAGGGCCGCGTGGCGGTCGTCCCGCACCCCCCGGCGCAGGCGTGATGCGCCTGAGCGCCGGGCGCGCGCCCCCACGCGCCGTGCTGGATGCCCTCTCCACGCGGCCTCTATGATCGGCACACTTCCCCTACGAGGACGCCGGAACGCCGACGCCAGCGCGGCCGGGCTCATGGGCCGCGCGCCCGGCCGGACGCGTCCCCCTCACGGAACGGGAGCGAGTGGTGAGCGGAACGACCGAAGGCCCGTCAGCCGCGACCGGGCAGGCACCGGCTGCGCCCCAGGAACACCGGCTCCACGAGACCAGGCCGCAGGAGCGGCCGCCGCACGACGCCCCGCCGTACGAGCCGTCCGTCCCGGCGCCCGCCGGGTGCGAGGCGCGGCCGCCGGTGCCGGGCGCCCGCGCCCACTCCCCCTCGGACGTCCGCGCGGACGCCTTCCGGCGCGCCCCCATGGCGATGGCCGTGCTCGACCGGGCGGGGCGGGTCGTCGAGGCCAACGACGCGTTCGCGGCACTGCTCGGCACCGGACCCGGCGCAGGCTCGCTGAGCCGGGTGGCGGCCGAACTGCTGGGACGGCCCGGCGACGAGGCGGTACGAGCGGTGCTGGAAGGGCGACGCGCCGGCCTCCGGCGCACCCGGCGGGTGCGGGACGCCGAGGGGCGCGCGCGGTGGTTACTGGTGGCGGTGGACCCGCCCCGGGCGGACGGCCCCGGCGGTGCGCTGCTGTCGGTGACCGACATCAGCGCCCGGCGGGAGCTGGAGGCGCGCGTCCGCGACCTGCGGATGCACGACCCGGTGACCCGGCTGCCCAACCGGGCGCTCTTCTTCGAACGACTCGCCTCCGTGACCGGGCCCACCGGTCCCGAGGGCGCCACGGAGCACGGCGAGCACCCCGAGGACCGCTGGCCGCCGGAGGCCGGACAGGCCCGCACCGGACGGATCGGCGTCTGCTACCTGGACCTCGACGGTTTCAAGGCCGTCAACGACACTTTCGGCCACCGCACCGGCGACCTGCTGCTGACCGCGGTCGCCGAGCGGCTGATCCGGGTCGCGGCCGCGGGAGCGCGCGGGGGCCGTACGCCGCTCGTGGCGCGGCTCGGCGGCGACGAGTTCGCCCTGCTGGTGCCCGACTCCTCGGGGACCGAGCAGCTCACCTCGCTGGCGTCGGCGGCGCTGGTGGCGCTGGAGGAGCCCTTCGACGCGGGCGGGGAGCGGCTCTCCGTGTCGGCCTCGGTGGGCGTCGTCGAGCGGCCGGCGGCCGCGACCTCCGCGACCGAGCTGATGCAGGACGCCGACACCACGCTGTACTGGGCCAAGGCCGACGGCGGCGGGCGGTGGACCCTCTTCGACCCCGAGCGCAACGCCCACCGGATGACCCGGCAGGTGCTCGCCGCCGAACTGCGGCCCGCGATCGGGCGTGGCGAGTTCGTCCTCGACTACCAGCCGCTGGTCGAGCTGGCCGACGGGACCACCAGCGGGGTGGAGGCGCTGGTGCGCTGGCGGCACCCCCAGTTCGGGACGCTGCCGCCCAGCCGCTTCATCGGCCAGGCCGAGGAGGACGGCTCGGTCGTCCAGCTCGGCCGGTGGGTGCTGCGCACGGCGTGCGCGCAGGCGCGGGCCTGGCAGGTGGCACGGCCCGGGCGCCGGGCGATCTTCGTCAGTGTCAACGTGGCCGTGCGCCAGGTCTGGGACTCCGACCTCGTCGCGGACGTGGCGGCGGCGCTGGAGGCGACCGGGCTCCCGCCCGAGCTGTTGCAGCTGGAGCTGACCGAGTCGGCGCTGATGGGGTCGGCCGGGCGGCCGCTGCGGGTGCTCCAGGCGCTCAGCGCCATGGGGGTGCGGATCGCGATCGACGACTTCGGCACGGGGTACTCGAACCTCTCCTACCTCAGCCGGCTGCCGGTCTCCGTGCTGAAGCTCGACGGGTCGTTCGTCCGCAGCTTCCGCGACGACGTGCCGCCCGGGGCCGCCGACGAGGTGGTGGTCGAGGCGATGGTGTCGCTCGCCCACCGGCTGGGGCTGACCGTGACCGCCGAGTGCGTGGAGACCGCGCAGCAGGCGCGGCGGTTGCTCGGCATCGGGTGCGACACCGGGCAGGGGTGGCTGTGGTCGCGGCCCGTCGGGCCGGAGCGGATCGCCGGTTTGCTGCGCCGACAGGGGTGACGGCCGCTCCGTCGGCCTCCCGGGGGCCGGTGGTGGGACCCGGCCCGGCGGCCTCGAACGCCGGCCGGCGGCCCCGGGCTGCTGATCCGCCGTCCACCGGATCAGCCGCGGCGGTCGCTGCCGGCCTCGAACGCCACCCGGCCCGGAGACGCGGTCTCAGACGCCGTCCGGGCCTGAAGGGTGGCTCGGACGGCGACTGGACCGGGGCGGCCTCGGCGGAAGCCGGGCCGGGGGGGTCGGCGTCCGCCGAGGCCACCGGGGCCGGCGCGGCCCTGCCGCCTCGGCGGGTCCAGCCGGGTCCCGGCCGGCCCGGGCAGGAGTCATCCCAGGTCGGGCATCTCGTAGGCGTCGGCGATGAGCTCGTAGGAGCGGACGCGGGCGGCCTGGGTGTGGGCGTTGGCGGTGAGCATGAGTTCGTCCGCCCCGGTGCGCTTCTGGAGGTCGTCGAGGCCGGCGCGTACCTCGTCGGGGGTGCCGTGGACGACGTTGGAGAGCCAGTCCTCGATGAAGTCCTGCTCGACGGGGGAGAAGGAGTGCGCCTCGGCCTCCTCGGGCGTGGGCACCAGTCCGGGCGCGCCTCGGCGCAGCCGGACCATGTTGAGGGCCCCGGTGAGCACCTGCCGACGGGCCTCCTTCGGGTCGTCGGCGGCGAACGCGGAGACGCCGATCATGGCGTAGGGGGCGTCCAGCACGGCCGAGGGCCGGAAGGATTCGCGGTACAGGTCGAGCGCGGGGATGGTGTTACGGGCCGAGAAGTGGTGGGCGAAGGAGAACGGGAGGCCCATCATCCCGGCGAGGCGGGCGCTGAAGCCGGAGGAGCCGAGCAGCCAGATCTGCGGCCGGTGCGGGGACTGCACGCCGCCCGCGGTGGTGGACTGGACGGGCCCGGGCACGGCGTGGATGCGCCGGTACGGGTGGCCGTCGGGGAAGTCGTCGTCGAGGAAGCGGATCAGTTCGGCGAGTTGCTCGGGGAAGTCGTCGGCGCCCTCGTGCAGCCGGTCGGTACGGCGCAGGGCGGCGGCGGTGGCCCCGTCGGTGCCGGGGGCGCGGCCGAGCCCGAGGTCGACGCGGCCCGGGGCCAGCGCCTCCAGGGTGCCGAACTGCTCGGCGATGACCAGCGGCGCGTGGTTGGGGAGCATGACGCCGCCGGAGCCGAGGCGCACCCGCTCGGTGTGGGCGGCGAGGTGGGCGAGGATCACCGCCGGGGAGGAGGAGGCGACGCCGGGCATGGAGTGGTGTTCCGCCACCCAGTGGCGGGTGAAGCCCCGGCGGTCGGCGGTCCGGGCGATCCGGACCGCCGCGTGCAGGGCGTCCGTGGACGTCTGGCCCGCGCCCACGGTGGCCAGGTCCAGTACGGAGAGGGGGGTCGGGGCGGTGCCCTGGGCCTTTCCTCGGATGTCGTCCACCGGGGTGCCTCCTGTTGCTGGGGGTGTGAACCCCTCCTTAACGGGAGGGTGACTCCGTTTTATTCCCCACCCGCCCGCCCCTGGTGGGGCCACCGGCCCGCTCAGGAGACCACTTGGGGCTTCTGGAGGAAGAGGGTACCCAGGGCGGGCTCGCGGACCCGGCGCCCGGCCAGCCGCAGCGCCTCCCAGACCGTGACCTGGTTGGCGGTGAGCACGGGCTTGCCCAACTCCTCCTCCAGTTCGGTGACGTACGCGGCGGTGTGCAGGGCGGTGTCGGGCAGGAGGACCGCCTCGGCGTCGGGGTGGTCGCCCGAGCGGGCCAGCTCCCGGACCTCGTCCCAGCCCCAGGTGCCGACCTCGGCCGCGGTGATGATGCCGCTGGCCCTCTCCTGGACGACTTCGGTACCGGCGGCCTCGAGGAAGCCGGAGAAGCGGCCCGCGACGTCGTCGGGGTAGGTCGCCGCCACCGCCACCCGGCTCGCGCCGATCTCCTTGACGGCGTGGGCGAAGGCGAACGAGGTGCTGGAGGCGGGGAGCCCGGCGGCCTGCGCGAGCGTGCGGACCTGCTCGTGGGCGCCGTCCCAGCCGTAGACGAAGCTGCCGCTGGTGCAGGCCCAGACGACCGCCTCGGCGCCGGAGAGGCGCAGTTCCTCGACGCCCGCACCGAGCCGGGCCTCGGAGCCCATCTCCAGCAGGGCGTCGACACGGTGGGCGTCCTCGCCGATGTCGGTGTGGATGACGTGCAGCCGGACGCTGCCGCCCATCAGCACCTCGATGCGCGGGTAGTCGTCCTCGGCGGAGTGCCCCGGGTAGAGAAAGCCGAGCGCTGTCATGTGTGCCCTTTCCCTTTGTCGACGTTGCCGCTGGGACCTCTGGTCTCCCTCACGGGCTTACTGGCTCCGATTCCCGCACATCCGGCCGCCATGTCCCGCGAGCCCCGCCCCGGGGCGGTGGCTACCGGAGCGGGCTCTCCGGCAGGGCCGGCTCTTCGCTGCCGCCTCTGCGGGGTGCGGCCGGGCCCGGGGCCGTCGTGCCGAACTCGCTCACGCCGGGGCGGGCGGCCGGGTTGAGCAGCGCCTGGTACGGGCCGACGGCGCCGATGCCGAGGCGGCGCAGGGCGGACCAGACGGTCACCTGGTTGGCGGAGAGCACCGGGACGCGCAACTCCGCCTCCAGCTGGGGGATGACGTCGTAGGTGGGCAGGTTGGTGCAGCTGATGAACAGGGCGTCGACCGGCTTGCGGCGGACGGCGCGGTGGGCCATGGCGGAGACGTCCCGGTAGGGGACCTGCCAGATGTGGTGGGTGAGGCCGAGGTTGGCCCGTGCGGTGACCTCGATGCCGCCCCGGGCCAGGTACCGCTCCAGCGACCGGGTGACCGACCGCGTGTAGGGGGTGACCAGGGCGATCCGGCGGGCGCCGATCTCCGCCAGGGCTTCGAGCACCGCTCCGGAGGTGGTGACGGAGGGGACACCGCCGGCCTGGGTCATGGCCGCGCGCATGGCGTGCTCCCCGGCGTGGCCGCCGACGAAGCTGCCCGAGGTGCAGGCGTAGGCGAGGACCTGGGGCTCGGCGGCGCTGAGGGCGCGGACCGCCTCGTGGAGCGTGGCGTGTTCGCTGACCAGCCGGGCGAGGTCGAGGCTGACCTCGACGGGGACGTAGGGGGTGCGGGTGAGATGGAGCGAGACCTCGTCGGGTACCCATCGCCAGAGTTCCCGGTCGAGTGCGAAGTCGAAGGGTGCGACCACACCGACGCCGTGCTGAGGGTGCGGTCCGCCCAGAAAGGAGACGTCCATGAGCAGGCCCCAATTTTCGAAAGGGTGCTTGCGGAGACCGGCCGGAGCCGGGAGGGGTGCGGATGCCGGCGTGTGCGCCGGGACGTCGGGACAGAGCCTGAAGCGCGTGCTCGGCCGAGAACTCTCCGTGACATCGGCGATTCCCCGTGGCGAAGGGCTTCTGTTGACGACGGTAGGTTCGGGTGCCAGCGTGGTCAATCCACACGTCTCGGACAGCTTCGGACCGGTACCTACCACGGAAGCGGAAGCACGTTGCCCATGGGTTTCCCGCACGTATCCGACGAGGCGCTTCCGCCTCCCCCGTCACCGGGCCGGTCCGCCGGGCCCACCCTCCTGGTGCTCGACGCGGACCCGCCGCCACGGCTGGAATCCCTGGCCGGACGGGCCCGGGTCCTGCACGCGGACGCCTCCTCTCTGGCCTCGCTGCTGCCCGAGGCGGACGTTCTGCTGGTGTGGGACTTCCTCTCCGACGCGGTCCGCGAGGCATGGCCCGGGCCGGGCCCGCGGCCCGGCTGGGTGCACACCGCCAGTGCCGGCGCGGACCGGCTGATCTGCCCGGAGCTGGTCGCCTCGGACACCGTGGTGACCAACGCGCGGGGCGTCTTCGACCAGCCCATCGCCGAGTACGTGGCCGCGCTGGTACTGGCCTTCGCCAAGGATCTGCCGCGCACGCTGGAGCTGGGCGCGGCCCGCGAGTGGCGCCATCGGGAGACGCGGCGGGTGGCTGGAACTCGCGCCTGCGTCGTCGGTTCGGGCCCGATCGGCCGGGCCATCTCCCGGGTGCTGACGGCGCTCGGGGTGCACGTCTCGGTGGTCGGCCGCACGGCCCGTAACGGAATCCACGGGCAGGAGGAACTGGACGCGCTGCTCGCCGCCTCCGACTGGGTGGTCTGCGCGGCCCCGCTCACCGAGGAGACGCGCGGCCTCTTCGACGCCGGCCGGTTCGCCCGGATGAGGGAATCGGCGTACTTCGTGAACATCGGGCGCGGCGCGCACGTCGTCGAGGCCGACCTCGCCGGGGCGCTGGCGGCCGGGCGGATCGCGGGGGCGGCCCTCGACGTCTTCGCCACCGAGCCGCTGCCCGCGAGCAGCCCGCTGTGGGCGGCCCCGGGCCTGGTGGTCTCCCCGCACATGAGCGGCGACACCGTCGGCTGGCGCGACGACCTGGGCGAGCAGTTCCTGGAGCTGTACGCCCTGTGGGAGGCGGGCCGGCCGCTGCGGAACGTGGTCGACAAGGAGCGCGGGTATGTCCCCGGGCACTGACGGGGAGAGCTTGCGGGACGACGGCCGCCGCGCTCCGGGCCCACCCCCCGCGCGGCGGACGGCCGTACGGAACTGATCGGCTGCACCCGGTCCCCCGCGGGCCGGGCGAACCCCCAGGAGGGGCGGATGACCGACCGCATCGCACCGACCGACACCGAGGACCGCGCCGCCGCACCGCGCCCGGCCGCCCCCGAGCCCCGGATGCCCGCCCCCGGCGCGGGCGGCCGCCCCGCCCCGCCCACCGCCACCGCCCTGCTGGCCGCCTACCGGGCGGGCACCCTCAGCCCCGTGGAGGCCACCCGGGACGCGCTGGCCCGGATCGCGGCGACCGAGCCGTCGGTGAACGCCTTCGTCCGGGTGGACGAGGAGGCGGCTCTGGCGCGGGCCGAGGAGTCGGCGCGCCGGTGGGAGCGCGGGGAGCCGGCCGGGCTGCTGGACGGGGTGCCGGTGACGGTGAAGGACATCCTGCTCCAGCGCGGCGGGCCGACGTTCAAGGGGTCGCGGACGACCGGGCCGCACGGGCCGTGGGAGGAGGACGCCCCGTCGGTGGCGCGGCTGCGGGAACACGGCGCGGTCTTCCTCGGCAAGACGACGACTCCGGAGTTCGGCTGGAAGGGCGTGACCGACTCCCCGCTGAGCGGCGCGACCCGCAACCCGTACGACCCGGCGCTCACCTCCGGCGGCTCCAGCGGCGGCGGCGCGGCGGCGGTCGCCGTCGGCGCGGGCCCACTGGCGCTCGGCACGGACGGCGGCGGGTCGGTGCGCATCCCGGCCGCGTTCTGCGGGATCTTCGCCCTGAAGCCGACCTACGGGCGGGTGCCGCTGTACCCGGCGAGCGCCTTCGGGACGCTGGCGCACGTCGGCCCGATGACGCTGGACGCGCGGGACGCGGCGCTGATGATGGACGTGATCAGCGGCCAGGACGCACGTGACTGGTCGCAGTCGGGTCCGGTCGCCGAGAGCTTCCGGACCGGTCTGGACGAGGGGGTGCGCGGGCTGCGGGTGGCCTACTCCCCCACCTTCGGCGGGCAGGTCGCGGTCGACCCGGCGGTGGCGGCGGCGGTGCGGGCGGGAGTGGAGCGGCTGGCGGCGCTGGGCGCCTGGGTGAGCGAGGACGACCCGGACTTCACCGATCCGGTCGACGCCTTCCACACCCTGTGGTTCAGCGGGGCGGCGCGGGTGGTGCAGCCGCTGGGGCCCCGGGCGCGGGCGCGGCTCGACCCGGGTCTGCGGGAGGTCTGCGGGCAGGGCGAGCGGTACAGCGCGCTGGACTACCTGGCGGCGGTCGACACCCGCATGGAGCTGGGCCGCCGGATGGGCCGCTTCCACGAGCGGTACGACCTGCTGGTGACGCCGACGCTGCCGGTCACGGCCTTCGACGCGGGCCTGGAGGTGCCGAAGGGCTCGGGCCTCCGCCGGTGGACGGGGTGGACGCCCTTCACCTACCCGTTCAACCTCACCCAGCAGCCCGCCGCCTCCGTGCCGGTCGGCACCGACGCCCGGGGGCGGCCCGTCGGCCTCCAGATCGTCGGGCCCCGCCACGCCGACGCGCTGGTACTGCGGGCGGCGCACGCCTTGTACGCGGCGGGGGCCGCCGGGATCGCACCCCCCGCGCTCTGACCGGGCGTGCGCCCGCCGCGACGGGCGCACGCCCGGGGCCGCGTCCCCGGTAACGCCCCTGGGCCGGACGGTGTCCGGTCCCCGGGGGCGTGTGCGGGGGGCGCGCTCAGGCGCGGCGGAAGCTCAGGGACTCGCCGAGCGCCCCCGCGCGCCAGAGGTCGTTGCAGGCGGCGGCCATCTCGTCCAGGCCCTCCACGACCGTGCCCCAGACGATGCCGGGGATCCAGCCCATGTCGCCGTTGATGAGCAGGTTGTTGCGCTCGTAGAAGAGGGCGAGGTCGACCAGGGTCGCCCCGGCCCGCACATCCGCCCCGGTGGTGTCGTAGCCGTAGGCGCGGTTGCCGAGCTGGGTGCCGTTGAAGGTGAAGTAGCAGAGGTCCCCGGGGATGGGCGTGACCGTGGGGTTCTCCAGCGGCGGTTCCTGGGGGGCGAAGGGTTCGAAGAGGGCGTAGACCTCGTTGCGGGCGTACTTGGCGTGGTAGACGTCGCCGCTCAGCGGCAGCGCCTCCCACACCGCCGCGCAGGTGACCGGGGCCTTGTCGTCGAGGAGCCGTGCGGTGCACTGAACTCCCCGCTCGGGCAGGGAGATGTCGATGAAGCGTTCGGTCATGCACCCATGGTGCCCACTGGCTCCCGCCGGTACCTCCCACGACATGGGCGCAAATTCGTCCGCATACCTTGCGTGAGTTCGGGTAGCCGCGCGCCCATGGTTCCGAGTAGACGACGAGGCATACGACGAAGGTCGCTCCTCGCCGGCGCGGCCGTGCTGGGCACGGCCGGGGCGGTGGGTACGACGGGCTGTTCACGGGTGCCGGAGGGCAGCACGCTGGAGCGGCTCCGCTCCGCCGGCATGGTCCGCCTGGGCATCGCGGGGGAGGTGCCCTTCGGGTACATCGACGAGAGCGGCGAGTTCACCGGAGAGGCTCCGGAACTCGCCAAGGTGATCTTCAAACGCCTGGGAATAGCCAACGTCCAGCCGGTGGCGACCGAGTTCGGCTCGCTCATACCCGGCCTGGGCTCCCAGCAGTTCGACGTGGTGTCGGCCGGCATGTACATCAACGAGGAACGGTGCGGCCAGGTCCTTTTCGCGGACCCGGAGTACCAGATGCTGGACGCCTTCATCGTCCCCAAGGGCAACCCGAAGAACCTCAGGAACTACCAGGACGTGGTCGAGTCCAAGGCCAAGTTCGCCACGGGCGCCGGGTACGCCGAGATCGAGTACGCCGTGGAGGCGGGGGTCCCCGAGCGGGACATCGTGATCCTCCAGGACCAGGTCGCCGGTCTCAACGCCGTCGAGTCCGGCCGCGTCGACGTCTTCGCCGGGACGGCGCTGACCACCCGCACGGTGGTCGCCAAGAGCCGCAAGGCCGAGGTCACCGAGCCCTTCGCCCCGCTGGTCGGCGGCAAGGAGCGGATCGACGGCGGCGGCTTCGCCTTCCGCCTCGACGACGCCGAGCTGCGGGACGCGGTCAACAAGGAGCTGCACAAGATGAAGAAGAGCGGTGAGCTCCTCCGCATCCTGCGCCCCTTCGGGTTCACGAAGAACGAGATGACCACCATGACGGCGAAGGAGCTCTGCGCCGCATGACGACAGGTCTGTGGGAAAACTGGGTCCTTCCCGGTATCTGGGTCACCATCCAGCTGACGGTCTACAGTGCCGCCCTGGCCACCGTGGTGGCCTTCGGGATCGGCATGGCGCGCACGCACCGCTCGAAGTTCGTGCGCTTCCTGGCCGGCTTCTACACGGAGATCTTCCGGGGCACGTCGGCGCTGGTGCTGATGTTCTGGCTGTTCTTCGTGGTGCCGCCGCTCTTCGGCTGGCAGTTCGTGCCCATGTGGGCCGCCGTGCTGGCCCTCGGCCTCTCCTACGGCGCGTACGGCGCCGAGGTGGTGCGGGGCGCGCTCAACTCGGTCACCCCGGCTCAGCGCGAGGCGGGGGTCGCGCTCAGCTTCACGCCCTGGCAGCGGATGCGCCTGATCCTGCTGCCGCAGGCCGTGCCCGAGATGATTCCGCCCTTCAACAACCTGCTGATCGAGCTGCTCAAGGGCACCGCGATCGTCTCGCTGCTCGGCGTGGGTGACGTCTCCTTCGCCGCCTACCTGGTGCGGCTGGCCACCCAGGAGAGCGCGCAGATCTACACGATCTCGCTGCTCATCTACTTCGTCATCGCCTTCGTCCTGACCCGGGGCATGCGCGCCCTGGAGGCCAAGGCCAAGGCCGGCATCGGGCAGAAGCCGGAGAAGGGGCCGGGCCTCATGGCCAGACTGGGCCTTCGGCAGCAGACCGAGCTTTCCGACAAGCCCGGAGGTGCCGGCATATGAACTGGGACTGGTCCGCTGTCGCCGACTTCATGCCGCGCTTCTGGGACGGGGTGCTCGTCACCCTCCAGGCCACGGTGATCGGCTCGCTCATCTCCTTCAGCCTCGGGCTCGTCTGGGCCATCGCCTTCCGGGCGCCGACGCGGTTCGTCCGCTGGCCCGTCACGGTCGTCACCGAGTTCATCCGGAACACGCCGCTGCTGGTGCAGCTGTTCTTCCTCTTCTTCGTGCTGCCCGAGTGGGGTGTGCAGTTCTCCGCACTCACCACCGGCATCATCGCCATCGGCCTGCACTACTCGACGTACACCGCGCAGGTCTACCGCGCGGGCATCGACGCCGTGCCCGTCGGCCAGTGGGAGGCGGCGACCGCGCTGAGCCTGCCCGCCCGCCGCACCTGGACCGCGGTGATCCTGCCGCAGGCGATCCGCCGCGTCGTCCCGGCCCTCGGCAACTACGTCGTGTCGATGCTCAAGGACACGCCGCTGCTGGCCGGTATCGGCGTGCTGGAGATGCTCCAGCAGTCCCGCCTGGAGAGCGCCGCGACGTTCCAGTACACGGAACCGCTGACCGTCGTCGGCATCGCCTTCATCCTCATCGCCTACCCGGCGTCTCTTCTTCTGCGAGCCCTGGAGCGTCGTCTTGTCCGCTGACACCACCCCCAGCAACCAGGAAGCCAACCCCCCGGTGGACGGGAAGGAGCTGATCCGCTTCGACAAGGTCACCAAGCGGTTCGGCGGCAACACCGTCCTCGACGACCTGAGTTTCGGCGTCGACTCCGGCAAGCACGTCACCCTGATCGGCCCGTCCGGCTCGGGCAAGACCACGATCCTCAGACTCCTGATGACCCTGCTCAAGCCCGAGGAGGGCACCATCAGGGTCAACGGCGACTACCTCACGCACGAGGAGCGGGGCGGCAAGCTGGTCCCGGCCGGGGAGAAGCACATCCGCGAGGTGCGCAAGAACATCGGGATGGTGTTCCAGCAGTTCAACCTCTTCCCCAACATGAGGGTGCTGCGGAACATCACCGAGGCGCCCGTCACCGTGCTCGGCCTCTCCAAGGACGAGGCGGAGTCCCGCGCGCGTGACCTGCTGGAGCTGGTCGGCCTCACCGAGCACCTCGACAAGTACCCCTCGCAGCTCTCCGGCGGCCAGCAGCAGCGCGTCGCCATCGCCCGCGCACTGGCGATGCGGCCGCAGGTGCTGCTGCTGGACGAGGTCACCTCGGCGCTCGACCCGGAACTGGTCGCGGGCGTCCTCGACGTGCTGCGCGACATCGCGCGCAGCACCGACATCACGATGCTCTGCGTCACCCACGAGATGAACTTCGCCCGGGACATCTCGGACCAGGTCATGATGTTCGACGAGGGCCACATCATCGAGACCGGCACCGCCGAGAAGATCTTCGGCGACCCGGACCACACCCGGACCCGCGAGTTCCTCAGCGCGGTCCTCTGACCCTCGGTCCCACCGCGAAGGGCCGGTACGCCACCACGGCGCACCGGCCCTTCGCCGTGCGCCCCCGTGCGCTCACGGGTATGCCCCCGGCATGTGCCAGAGTGGCGCGTTCCTGACCAGCGGGACGGACAGTCGTCCAACACCCGGGCGCATGAGGGGGCTTGGCGGTTATCGTGACGATGAGCCCAGCGATCCACGTCCGGCCCATGCAGGGGGAAACCGTGGCACTGACGTACGAGTCCGCCGCCCCGTACCGCTCCGTACGCAGGGCGCTGCGCATCCTGGAGACCGTCTCCCGCCACTCCTCGGGCATCAGCGAGTCACGCATCGCCGCCGCCACCGGCCTGCCCCGCTCCGAGGTGGCCCCGCTGCTGCGGATGCTCCGCGCCGAGGAGTACGTCCGGCTGCTGCCCGAGGGCGGGTACGTCGCCGGGACCCCCGGCACGGAGCCCGCGGGGGCCGTGGTGCGCGGGCGGCTCCAGCGGCGCCTGGAGCGGCTGCGTGACACCATCGGGGCGGCCGTGTACGTCAGCCGGTACGTGGACGGGGAGATCCGGGTCACCGACGTCGCGGACGGGCCCGCGGCACCACGGGTCAACGAGTGGGTCGACTTCCGGTCGGCGGCGCACGCGAGCGCCGTCGGCAAGAGCCTGCTGAGCCAGCTCGACGTGAACGGGCGGCGGGACCACCTCGCGCGGCACCGGCCCGCGCGGCTGACCTCGCGGACGATCACCAGCGAGCGGGCGCTCTTCACCCGCCTGGAGGCGCACGTGCCGAGTGTGCCCGTGCTCGACCTCCAGGAGTACGCGGTGGGGACCGTCTGCGCGGCGGTGCCCCTGACCGCGGGCTCCTCCGCCAACTGCCTCGCGCTCTCCCTGCCGGTGGAACACGCCCACCGCCTCCACGACGCGGCCCTCGCCCTGAACCGCCACGCGGCTCCCGTCCTTCTGTCCCTGGCCCTGTGACCCGCGGCCGCCCCGGGTCAGGAGGGCTCCCGCTGCCCCCAGCCGAGGTCGGCGGAGAGCCAGTGTTCGGGCTGGAGGCTGAGGGTGAGGAGCCCGGCGGAGTCGGTGGCGGTCACGCCGCTGCCGGAGACGTAGTCGTCGACGCCCTCGGCGTCGAGGTAGCGGGACGCCTCGGTGACCATGTCGGCCACGGTCGTGGGGGTGGCGGCGACCACCGGCCCGTCCACGCTGACGTAGACGTACGTGGGCACCGTGCGCTGCACGAGGAGGCTGAAGCGCCCGGCGGCCGAGATGAGCCGCGCCTTGGCCGAGTCGGCTCCGGTGATCACCCGGACCTGGCCGCCGGGCTCGTACCAGTACCAGATCGGCACGGTCAGCGGCGCCCGGCCGTCGCCCCGCTCCACCGCCAGGGACGCCACGTGCCGGCCGGCGAGGAATTCCTCGCGCTCCTGTCGGTCGAGTGCCATGGGAAGGGTCCTTTCGTCGCGCCGCCCGCTGGGCCGTCCTCTGGGTTGATGCCAGGCAGGGGCCCCGGTCTCGCGCGCGGACGCCGCCTCTCCCCCGAACGGACGCGGCCGGGGCGGCCGCGCCCGGTGTGAGGCGGGCCACGGCCACGTGGTCGGGAGCACCGCGCGGACCAGGTATTATTTTCTCGTCAGCAGGCGCCGCTAGCTCAGTTGGTTAGAGCAGCTGACTCTTAATCAGCGGGTCCGGGGTTCGAGTCCCTGGCGGCGCACAGACAGACGGAAGCCCCTCGCGGAAGCGGGGGGCTTTTGCCGTCCCGGCCCCGGGCGGAGCGGGAGGACGGAACGCGGTGCGGCCCCGGAGAGGACCGTCTCCGGGGCCACACCCGATCCGCGGTCCGGCCTGCTCACGGGGCGCGGCCGGACGGCGGGTCCGGTGGCGGCGCGATGCCGCGCGGGTGGGGGGTCACCGCCGGGGTGCGGCGGTGCCGACTGCTGCGGAGCGTCGGATCAGAACTTGACGTCGGCGCAGGAGTAGAAGGCGTTACCGGTGTCGTGGACGTTCCAGACGGCCAGGATCACGTGCTTCCCGGACTTCTGGGTGGGCATGGTGCCCTGGTGGGACAGGGTGGCCGGCGGCTGCTGGCCGCCGTAGGGCAGCGTCAGGAAGGGCTGCGACTCCAGGGAGGCCCTGGTGAGCGGCTTGCTGGAGTCCCAGCCGTCCTTGGTGATGTAGTAGCGGAAGTCCGTGGTGGCGTGCCGGGCGGTGAACTGCCACCGGAAGGTGTAGCCCTGTCCGCCGGTGACCTGGGTGGCCGGCCAGTCGGACCCGTTCGGCGCCTTCGCGGCGTCGAGCTGCTTGAAGCCGGCGTTGCCGGCGGAGCAGAGCGCGCCGTCGGCGGGGCCGGCCGCCGGGAAGCCCTTCGGGCCCTCGACGCTCTGCGGCTCCCACTGGATCGAGCCACAGTTGCTGACGGTGCCGTTGGCACACAGCTTCGCCCGGCTGATGGGCTGGTCGACGTAGCCGTGGCTGCTGGCGCCGCCGGTGGCGAAGGCGAGCGCGCCGAGCGTGGCTGCGCCGACGACGGCCGCGTATGTCTTCTTGTTTCGCATGGTGCCGCTCCCTGGGGGACGTGGGGGAACTCCGGTGAGGCGTGCGCACTGCGGTCTAGACCAAAGCCGAGATTAGAGCGGCCACATCACCATGTCCATACCAATCGCGGAACTGGGACAGCGGCACCTCTGACGTGGTATTACCTTCCGGCCACCCCCTCCGGCGCCAGTGGTCTCTACCGCCGCGTCTCACCAGCCCCAGGAATAGGCGCAGGTCAACGGGGGCCTCTCGGAACCACCACGGCAGGCCGGGGGTACACAGGTACAGGGGCCGGTATCGAGCGTTTTCACCCGATCCGGCCCCTTGACGTGAACCGCTCCCCGACTTCCGCCGGCTTTCGCCCCAGGGCCGCCCCGCGTTCCGCCGGTGTTCGCGCGCGTCCGTCCGAGCAGCCGTACGCTCCCACTGACGTCCGCTCAGTTCCCGGCGGTCCACCCGGTGCAGAACGCCACGGTCAGGTCGCGCACCAGCGCCTTGCGCTCGTACCCGTCCAGCTCGACGAGGCCGCGCGCGGTCAGCCGCCGCACCGTCTCCTCCACCGCGTCGACCGCCTCGCCGAGCAGGGTGTCCCGGTGCAGTGCGTCGAGCGCGGCCAGCCGTCGGCGCCCCATCGCCGCCGCCACCTCGGGCGCGTACTCGATCCGCACCGGCTGCACCGCGAAGACCTCGAGACCGGCCACCGCCGCCGCCCCGGCCACCAGCCCGGTCAGCTCCTCGGCCACCGCCTCGGTGTGCCGCAGCGTCGGCACACCCGGCCGGAAGGCGTCCACCGGCCGCCGTGACACCACCCGGGCGAGCGCCGCCTCCGCGCACTCGCCGAGGTGGCGGGGCACGTCGTCCACGGCGTGCGCGGCCCGCGCGGTGTCGGTCACCCGCCACACCACGTGCAGCACGACGCGGACCGCCACGCCGTCGGCGTCCACCGCGGGCAGCGGCTCACTGCGCCAGTGCCGCAGCCGTACGTCCACCCGGCGGCGGGCCAGCAGCGGGTTCAGCCAGACCAGCCCGGTCCGGCGCACCGTCCCCCGGTACCGGCCGAAGCGGCCCTGCACCCAGGCCCACCCGGTCCTCCCCCGGGCCAGCCCGCCGAGCGACACCGCCGTCAGCGCCCCGGCCCCGGCGGCCAGCCCCCAGGCCGCCACTTCGCCGAGCTGCGCCCCGGCCGGGGGCAGCCACGCCACCGCCGGGAGCAGGCCGCCCCACCACAGGGCGGTCCCGGCGGTGGCCGCCCCGCCCGCCGCGACGGCCACCGCGAGGCCACCCGGCAAGGAGGGCGCGGGCCGTTCCGCCGGGACCGCCGCGTCCAGAGCGGGCGGGCAGTGCAGCGGTCCGCGATGCCCTGCGGCGTCCGGCCCGGCCGGCCGGGCGGCGCCCCGCGCCACCGCCGCGGTGTACCGCGCGCCGGGGTCCGGCCGCAGCGTGAACGGGTCGGGCGGGCGTCCGGGGGCCGCCCGCCCACCCTCCTCGGGCTCCTCACGGAAGAGCAGGTGGACGGGGATCTCCATGGTGTCCGCGTTACGGATGAGGCGGACGGCCCGCGACGGAGGCGGGGAGACCTCCGGGGTCTCGGTGGCGGCGACCGGGGCGGAGCCGACGGCCGACCCGGTGGCGGCCCCCGGTCCGGGCGCCGGCGGACCGGCGGGCGTGCCGGCGTCGGGGGGCGCGGGGCGCTCCGCCCCGGCGGGCGTGGCCGTGCCCGGGACCGCCGGGTCCGGGCCGGCCGCGGACGGGTCGGCGGGGCCGGGGAGCCCGGCGTGTGCCACCGGTTCCGCGAGGCCGCCGCGCTCCCGGCCGGTACCGCTGCTGGTGGTGCTCATCCGTGCCTCCGTCAAGAGAAGAGTCGCCGCCAGGTCTCGCGGCCCGGACATCCGTCGGCGTCCTTGCCCCGCCGTCCCCGCGCGCGCTGGAAGTCGGCGGTGCCGCGCCGGTCGGCCTCGGGCCGGCGCGGCCCGGGGCCCTGCCGGTGGTGGCGGCCGGAGCCCTCGGCGACCGGTCGCCACCCGGGCCGCTCGACCGCGGGACGGCTCTGCCCCGGCCGGAAGAGGGCGGCCCCCGGGTGGGCGGGCACGGTCCCGGACGGCGGCGGGCCGGGCGGGCGGGCCGCCTTCCCCGCCGCGACGCCCTCGCCGCTCCCGCCGGCCGGGTACGACCAGGTCACGGGCGCCGGCAGCCCGTCGGCCTGCGACCCTCTCCAGCCCTCGGGGCGCTGGAACGCCGGGGTCGCCCGACGGTCGGCCTCGGGCCGCCGCGGGCCGGGCCCGTCCTGGTGGGGCCGCCCGCCGCCGCGCGCCACCAGCCGCTGCCCGAGCCGGGTCACGTGGGCGTTCCGCGCGCCCGGTCCGGAAGAGTCGGCGCCCGGACGGGCGCGGACGGGCCCGCTCGGGTCCGTCCGGCCGCCGCCGGCCAGGCCGCGGTACCGGTACGGAAGAAACCGCGCGCTGTTCGTCCAGTAGGCGTACGGGGTGGCCTGCCGGCGGGTGGCGGGGCGGGTCTGCTCGTACGCCGTGTACCGGGTGCGGGCGCTGTCGGTCCAGCCGCCGAAAAGGGTGACGTGCGAGCCGCCCTCCGGGTTCTCGGCATTGTGGAAGAGGAGAATGTCGCCGGGCTGCAAATCGTCCTTGGTGATGCGTTCCGCGACGCTCGCGAGACTTCCCGTCCATTCACTCCGGCCCAGATTCCATGCCATCGAGACGAATCCCGAACAGTCCTGCCGGTAGCCGTCGGACCAGTACCCGTCCATGGCGTACGGGACCTTCGCACGGGTCCATTTCTCGGCCCGCTCGATGATCTCCGCCCGGGTGGTCGGCCTGGGCGCGGGCGGGCCGCCGAGCGGTGTGGCGGTCGGCCCGGGCGGGCCGTACAGCGGGGCGACCGCCCCCTGCGGGCTGCCCGGCGCGACCTCCGTGACCCGTGGTGGGGGGCCCTGCGACGGTGGCGGTTCGCCGGCGAGGGCGGGGGTGAGATGGGCGCAGGCGGCGGTGGCCGCGGCGGCCGCCAGCAACAGGGCGCGGCGTACCCCGCGCGCGCCGCGCCGCCTCTCCCGGCGTGCCGCCGGAGATTCCCCGCCGGAATGCCGGAAACGGACGCATCCGGTACAGCCGCATTCGATCCCCGGACGGAATTCCTCGGAAAAGGGAATCGCCGCGCGCTCTCCCGCGCGGGCGGTGATGAATTCGACGCACATCTGCACGGGCGTCAGTTTCTCAACTGGGGGCGAAGGGCGCATGTTGACGGTACGACGGACGGCGCCGGCGGGCGCCCGCCGAAAGGGTGCGGTGCCGGGCGCCTCGCCGCGTACGCGGAGCGGCTCGCCCCCGCCGACCGGCCCGCCACCCGGACCCGGTGACGCGGGTCACTCCCGGCCCCGCCGGGGCGGGTGCACCGACCACCCCTCGACGTCGGGTAGAGTTGCGCAGGTCAGCACGCGCCGCTAGCTCAGTTGGTTAGAGCAGCTGACTCTTAATCAGCGGGTCCGGGGTTCGAGTCCCTGGCGGCGCACAGACACGGAAGAGGCCCCCTGCTCCACAGGGGGCCTCTTCCGTTGTTCCCCCCGGGGGCGGGAGCCGGTCCCGCAGGGGCGTGCTCCCGCCCATGCGCGCCCCCACCCCGCCCTCGCGAGCCCCCGGTACGGGACCCTCTTGCGATCATGCGTGCGCGCGTAGAACCCTGACCTGGAGCCGCGGGCCCGGACGAGACGGGCGTCACAGGACACCGGGGGGACCGGACGGCCGCGCGGGGGAGGCGGGGAGGGGGCCCGTTCGAAAACAGGCGCGGCTGAGGGCATCATGCAACCGGAAGGCCGCCCGAACTGTCTGAGGTGAGGGACGCCGCGCCGCCCAGGCGCGGGCACGCCTCCCACTGACGCGTCCGCGAGGTCCAGGGGAGACCCTCGCCGGGCGAAGGACCGACGACCACGCGGGCGCGCCCGCGTGCGGGGGGAATGAGACATGACGTCGAGCCCGACGGGTGGGCGGAGCGAATCCGACCCGTCACAGACCACCCAGCTGCGGGCGGTGTCGCACCGCACGGGCGGCGCGCGACGCATCAAGAAGACGCTGCCGCGCTACGACTACGAGCACTACAGCCGGCTCGCCGGCCCGCTCACGCAGCCGGACCCGTCCAAGCCGTACAAGGTCCGCTACCGCTCGCTCCTCTCCGAGGAGCCCCACCGCATCCGCGCGGCCGCCCTGCTCTGCGCCGCTCCCCTGCTCTCGCTCACCCTCTTCGTCTGGCTGATGCAGCCCGAGCACTGGACCGAGCGGGACTACCCGGCGTACGACTTCCTGCCCGCGCTGGACACGGTCATGCTCGTCTCGATCGGACTGATCGAGTTCTTCCGCTGCATGAACGTGATATCCAACGCGCACGCCACCCTCGTCGCCCGCGATCCGATACCCGTGGTGCCCGAGACGGGCACCAAGGTCGCCTTCCTCACCTCGTTCGTGCCCGGCAAGGAGCCGATCGAGATGGTGACGAAGACCCTGGAGGCGGCGGTCAAGCTGCGCCACCGGGGGCTGCTCCACATCTGGCTGCTGGACGAGGGGAACGACCCCGAGGTCCGCGAGGTCTGCGCGCGGCTCGGCGTCCACCACTTCTCCCGCAAGGGCGTGGCCCGCTGGAACCAGGCGAAGGGCCCGCACCGCGCCAGGACCAAGCACGGCAACTACAACGCCTGGCTCGACGCGCACGGCGACGACTACGACTTCTTCGCCTCCGTCGACACCGACCACGTGCCGCTCCCCAACTACCTGGAGCGGATGCTCGGCTTCTTCCGCGACCCGGACGTCGGCTTCGTCATCGGCCCGCAGGTCTACGGCAACTACGACACCTTCGTCACCAAGGCCGCCGAGTCGCAGCAGTTCCTCTTCCACGCGCTGATCCAGCGGGCGGGCAACCGCTACGGCGCGCCGATGTTCGTCGGCACCTCCAACGCGGTCCGCATCAAGGCCCTGAAGCAGATCGGCGGCCTGTACGACTCGATCACCGAGGACATGGCGACCGGGTTCGAGATGCACCGCGCCAAGAACCCGGCGACGGGCAGGAAATGGCGTTCCGTCTACACGCCGGACGTACTGGCCGTCGGTGAGGGCCCGACCGCCTGGACCGACTTCTTCACCCAGCAGCTGCGCTGGTCGCGCGGGACGTACGAGACGATCCTCAAGCAGTACTGGAAGGGCTTCTACTCGCTGCCGCCGACGAAGCTCTTCAACTACACGATGATGATCGTCTTCTATCCGATGTCGGCACTGAACTGGATCCTGGCCGCGCTCTCCTGCGCCCTCTTCCTCGGCCTCGGCGCCTCCGGCGTCAACATCGACCCGACGATCTGGCTGATGCTCTACGGCAACGCCTCCGCGCTCCAGATCGGCCTGTACATCTGGAACCGCCGCCACAACGTCTCCCCGCACGAGCCGGAGGGCTCCGGCGGCGTGGCGGGGATGGCGATGTCGGCGATGTCGGCGCCGCTGTACGCCCGCTCGCTGATGGACTCGGTGCTGCGCCGCAAGAGCAGGTTCGTGGTGACGCCCAAGGGCGACTCCTCCAGCCCGGACACGCTCTTCGGCACCTTCCGCATCCACCTCTTCTTCATCCTCGTCTTCGGTGCCTCGGTGGCGGTGTCGTTCTTCTTCGGCAACAACCACCCCGCCATGATCGTCTGGGCCACGCTCGCCCTGCTGATCACGGCCGCGCCGATCGCCGTCTGGCGCCTGTCGATGCGCCAGGAGCGCAGGAGCAGGGCCGCGCACGCGGCGGGCCGCCCCCTGCCCACCGCTCCGGGGCCGGACGCCGGACCACTCCCGCCGGAGCCGGACGGCCGGCCGCCGGACCACGGCCCGGCCGGGCCCGCCTGGGCCGCGAACGACCAGACGATGCAGACAGCCCTCGGGGGACGTAAGAAATGACCGACCGCTTCACCAGCCGCCGCCGGGCCCGCCGTCTCGCCATCGGCGGTGCCGTGGTCCTGGCCGTCGCGGGCATGAACGGGCCCGCGCTGTACCGTTTCGGCTCCGCCCAGTACCACGAGTACAAGATCAACCGGCCGGAGTACAAGGCGGAGAACGGGCACTGGGACTTCGTCGACATGCCGGCGAAGTACCGGCTCAACACCATCCACGCGGCGCTGCTGCACACCGGGAAGGTGCTGCTGGTCGCCGGCTCCGGCAACAACCAGGCCAACTTCGACGCGAAGAAGTTCGACACCGTCCTGTGGGACCCGGCCGAGAACACCTTCAAGAACATCCACACCCCCAACGACCTCTTCTGCACCGGCCACACCCAACTCGGCGACGGCAAACTGCTGGTGGCCGGCGGCACGAAGCGGTACGAGAAGCTGAAGGGCGACGTCACCAAGGCCGGCGGCCTGATGGTGGTGCACAACGAGGACCCGGACGCGCCGAAGACCATCAAGGCCGGGACCAAGTTCACCGGCAAGGAGAACGGCCGGACGTTCGTCGCCAAGGACAACATCACCGTCGAACGCGCCGAGAAGGTCTTCGACAAGGAGACCGGCGCCTTCCTGCGGACCGAGGCGGGCCTCGGCCGGGTCTACGTCGAGGCGGAGCGCAGCGGCCGCGAGTACGAGACCGGCACCGAGGACAACTACCGCATCCAGGGCCTCAAGGGCTCCGACACCCGCAACCTGTACGGCATCGCACAGAAGCTCGCCCTGGACAAGAAGGACTTCCAGGGCATCAAGGACGCCTACGAGTTCGACCCGGTCGCGGAGAAGTACATACCCGTCGACCCGATGAACGAGGCCCGCTGGTACCCGACCCTCACCACGCTCTCCGACGGGAAGGTCCTCAGCCTCTCCGGCCTGGACGAGATCGGCCAGATCGTCCCGGGCAAGAACGAGGTCTACGACCCCGAGACCAAGAAGTGGACGTACACCGAGGGCGTCCGGCAACTGCCGACCTACCCGGCGGTCTTCCTGCTCCCCGACGGCCAGCTCTTCTACTCCGGCTCCAACGCGGGCTACGGCCCGGCGGACGTCGGCCGCGACCCGGGCATCTGGAACTTCGAGACCAACAAGTTCCGCAAGCTGCCGGGGCTCAGCGACCCGAAGCTGATGGAGACCTCCGCGACGGTGCTGCTGCCGCCCGCGCAGGACGAGCGGTTCATGGTGGTCGGCGGCGGCGGGGTCGGTGAGTCCGAGCGGTCCAGCGAGAAGACCCGGATCATCGACCTGAAGGACGACACCCCGCGCTTCACCGACGGGCCGTCCCTCGACAAGGGCACCCGCTACCCGCAGACCTCGGTCCTCCCCGACGACAGCGTGCTGATCACCGGCGGCTCCGAGGACTACCGGGGCCGCGGGGACTCCGACATCAAGGAGGCCCGGCTGTACGACACCGAGGCGAACACCCTGCGCCGGGTGGCCGACCCGGCGGTGGGCCGCAACTACCACTCCGGGTCGATCCTGCTGCCCGACGGCCGCGTCGTGATCTTCGGCTCGGACCCGCTCTACGCGGACGAGGGCAACACCAAGCCGGGCACCTTCGACCAGCGCATCGAGATCTACACGCCGCCGTACCTCTACAAGGACGCCCGGCCGACGCTGAGCGGCGGCCCGAAGGAGATGGCCCGGGGCGAGAGCGCCGTCTTCGACTCGCTGCAGGCCGCCTCCATCAAGGAGGCCCGGCTCATCCGGCCGAGCGCCTCCACCCACGTCACCGACGTGGACCAGCGCTCGATCGCGCTGGACATGGAGAAGACGGACGACGGCATCGAGGTGACGATCCCGAAGAACCGCAACCTCGTCCAGGACGGCTGGTACATGCTCTTCGCCGTGGACGACGCGGGGACGCCCTCGAAGGCGGTCTGGGTGCACATCGACAGCTGACACCCGACTCGGCCCGCGCATGAGGAAGGGCGCCCCCACCGTGGTGGGGGCGCCCTTCCTCATGGGTGCCGGCGCCGGCCGGCCGGCGCTACTTCGCCGCCTTCGCCAGCCCCAGCGCGTACTCGGGCCACCACTGCCCGGCCTTCGGACCGCCCTTGCACTCGCCGTCGGACTCGCCGGGGCGCTTGATCCACAGGTAGGCGTCGACCAGGTCGTCGCCGGTCCTGGTGGTGGGGGCCTCGCCGAGGGCGCGGCCGGGCGGGTTGCACCAGCGCTCGGCCGGGTCGCCGTCGGTGAAGGGGCCGTTGCCGTTGCGGCTCGTGTCCACCACGAAGGGCTTGTCCGCCACCTTGGCGGAGAGCTCCTTGCCGTAGGCGACGGAGTCCTCGGTGGAGTAGAAGTTGGAGACGTTGACCGAGAAGCCGTCGGCCTCGGCGACGCCCGCCCAGGTCAGCGGCTCGAAGATCTGGTCGGGCTTGCCCCAGCCGGCGTTGCCCGCGTCGAGGTAGACCTTGGTGTCGGGCAGCGCCTTGAGGGTCTTGATCGCCCCCTTGAGCAGGTCGTACCGCTCCTCGTGGAACTGCTCCGGCGTGCAGCCGTCGACCAGGTGGAGGACGGCGTCCGGTTCGAGGATGACGGTGGCGGGGCGGTCGCCGATGCCCTTGGCGACCGAGTCGACGAAGGCGCGGTACGCGTCGCCGTCGGCGGCGCCGCCGCCCGAGTAGTTGCCGCAGTCGCGGTGCGGGATGTTGTAGAGGACCAGCAGTGCCTCGCGGTCGGCGGCCTTGGCGGCCTCGGTGAAGCCGCGCGCCTCCTCCTCGGGCTTCTCCGTGCCCAGCCAGTCGGCGACGGGCTGCTCCGCGATACGGCGGACCAGCGCGGCCTCGTCCTTCCTGCCGTCGTCCTCGTAGGTGGCGACCTGCCGGGCCGCGTTGCCGTCCGGGTTGACCCAGTACGGGTCCTCGCCCTTGGGCTGCTGGCTCACGCCGGGCTTCGCCTCGGGCTCCTCGCCGGAGGAACCGGAACAGCCGGACAGCAGCAGCGCCGCCCCCACGGCCACCGCTCCCGCCCCCCGGCGCCGGAACCCTCGGCCGCGGCCGGTGTCTTTGCCGTACATCCACTCCCCCTCGGGTGCACCGTCGTGCGGCAATCCTGACATAGCCGGGCGGCGCGGTGGCCGTGTCCCGGGGCGGGGAGACGGCCACCGTGCCGACGGGAGCACCGCGCGGTTCAGGGGGCCATCGCCATGGAGGGCAGCAGGGCCTCGCCGCTCCCGGCGCGGCGCACCCCGGCCGGGGGCGGGACGGCCGCCTCCGTGAGGGGCCCGGTGCCGGCCGTCTCGGCGCGGGCGGCCCGCGCGGTGCGGCCCTCGGCCGCGTTCCCGGCCTCGGCCTCGTCGGCGGTGGCGGTGCCGGTGAGGTAGGCCGAGACGACGACGTTGGCGGTGTAGGTGTTGCGGGCCTTGTCGAAGGTGCCGCCGCAGGTGATCAGGCGCAGCTCCGCGCGCCCCTCCTGCCGCGGGGCGTACGCCTTCTGCGCGTCGAACCCCTCGCGCTCCAGCACCTGGACGTCCTCGACGGTGAACTCGGCGATCGTGCCGTCCTCCCGTGCCACCCGGACACGGGCGCCGGGTTCGGTGGCGCTCAGGGTGTAGAAGACGGCGGGCCGGGTGCGGGTGTCGACGTGGCCGACGAGCAGGGCCGCGCCCTCCTCGCCGGGCTGGGGCCCGGAGTCGTACCAGCCCACGGTGTCCGGGGTGTCGAACGACGGCGGGGCGACGGCTCCCCTCTCGTCGAGGCCGCGCGAGACGACCTCGGCCGAGGAGACGCCGACGGACGGGACGTCGACCCGCACCGGGGGCGAGGCGGGCAGCGGGTCGTGGGCGGGCGGCAGGTCGGCGCCGGCCGCGCCGCCCACCGCCGAGGACCGCCCGCTGCCCGTGCCCGGCGGCGGCGAGCCGTCGGAGACCTCGCGCCCCCAGATCCACAGGCCGAGCAGCAGCACGGCCCACGCCGCGGTGGTGATCAGCCTGCTGTGCGCGCGCTTGCCTTCGGCCATGGTCAGTCCGTACGCCTGCCGCGGCGCAGCCGGTGGCCGGCGAAGGCGAGGACCGCGGCCGAGACGAGGGCGCCGCCGACGACCGCCTGCGAGACGCCGGGACCCTCGTTGCCCGTCGCCTCGGCTGCGACCTCGGCGGTGCCGCCGCCACCGGCGCTCACCGGGGCGTGCGGGCGCGGCTTGTGGTGGACGACGGTGACCGTACCGCGGGCGTGCCGGTTGCCCTTGTCCTTGCAGTCCACCTTTATCTCGTACTGGCGGGGCTCGGCGTCCGACCGGATCCGGGCCTCCGCGTAGAGCTCGCCGCGGTCGGCCGAGGGGGCGAACCAGGCGTCCCCGGCGAACGCCTCCGAGAACCCGACGGCCTCCTTGCCCCGGCAGACGTCGACGCGCAGGGTGACCTCGCCGCCCGGTGAGACGGTGGACGGGGAGACGGTGACCCGTCCCGGGCGGTGGTGGTTGCCGTGGTTCTCCTCGTCACCGGCGACCGCGGCGGAGGCGGCGGCGAGGGGGGTCAGGGTCAGTGCGGCGGCCAGCGCGGCGGCACGCACGGTGATGCGGTGAATGCGCATGGTGAACCTCCTGTCCTCCGCAGGTTCACCCGCCCTCCGGGGCGGCGCCACTCGGCTGCGCGGGGAAGGGCGGCGCGTCGGGCGAGGGTTGCGCCGTCCGGGTGACCGCCCGGCGGCCGGGCTCCCGGCGGCGTGGGTCCCGGGCCCTGGGTAGGCTGTTGATCCCATGAGCAACGCGTAGGCAGGAGCCCGCACCCATGACAGAGCGTCAGCCGATTCAGTCGTGGCTCACGGACATGGACGGCGTCCTGATGCACGAAGGAGTGCCGATCCCCGGCGCCGACTCCTTCCTCACCAAGCTCCGTGACTCCGGCAAGCCCTTCCTGGTGCTCACCAACAACTCGATCTACACCGCCCGCGACCTGCACGCCCGGCTGAAGCGGATCGGGCTGGAGGTGCCGGTGGAGAACATCTGGACCTCCGCGCTTGCCACCGCCAACTTCGTGAGCAGCCAGAACCCGGAAGGCACCGCCTACGTCATCGGCGAGGCGGGCCTGACCACGGCCCTGCACGAGGCCGGGTACATCCTCACCGACAGCGACCCGGACTTCGTCATCCTGGGCGAGACGCGGACGTACTCCTTCGAGGCGCTGACCAAGGCGATCCGGCTGATCAAGGGCGGCGCCCGGTTCATCGCGACCAACCCGGACAACACCGGCCCGTCCACCGAGGGCGTCCTGCCGGCGACGGGTTCGGTGGCGGCGCTGATCACCAAGGCGACCGGCAAGGAGCCGTACTTCGTCGGCAAGCCCAACCCGCTGATGATGCGGACCGGCCTCAACACCATCGGCGCCCACTCGGAGTCGAGCGCGATGATCGGCGACCGGATGGACACCGACGTCCTCGCCGGCCTGGAGGCCGGGATGACGACCTACCTGGTGCTGACCGGGCTGACGTCCGTCTCCGAGCTGGACCGCTTCCCGTACCGGGCGACCGAGGTCGTGGACTCGATCGCGGACCTGGTCGACCGGATCTAGGGGCTGCCCCGGGGCCGGGCGGGCCGCCGGTGCCGTCGGCGACCCACGCGCCGCGGGCCGGAGCCGCGTCGGGCGCCCGCGGCGGGCAGGGCCCAAGTGGCCCGGCCCCGGGTCGCCGCCTTCTCCACCGACGGCGCGCGTGGCCGGGACCGGAGCCGGCGGCGGGGGCCCGGCCGTGCCGCCGGCCCTCGGCGCCTCGCCGGGCTTCGCCGCCTTCTTGGTGAAACCGGGTCCTCGGCACCGCTGACGGCGCCGCCGCGCCGAACCGGCCCGGCGCGGCGGAGGCGCGACGTGCCCGCTCCGCCTCGCCGGCTGCGGCAGGGGCGGCGCGCCCCCCGGCGCACGGGCCGAGTGGTGACGCCTTGGCCGCGTTCGGTGTCGTCGCGGTGTTCCGCTGGTCGCGGGGGTGACCGCGGCGATGGCCGTGTTCTCACCGTCGCGCCGCGAGGGGGGGCGGGCGCCCTACGGGCGGAGCACGGAGCCGGGCGCGGGCGGCCGGGAACCCCGGACGGTACGGGACCGACAGGCCGGCTCGCCCCGACGCCGCTCAAGGGCGGCGCGGACGCCGGGCGAGTCTCAGCAGAACCGCGCCGGAGGCCGGAAGGACCACCGCGAGCACTCCGGGCGAGAGGGCGCTGTCCCCGGTCTCGGCCAGCTCTGGGCGGCCTTCCCCGCTCCCGCTCGCGGGGTGGCGCGGGTCCCCGTCGTGGCGCGGGGAGTCGCCGGGCCCGCTCCGCGGGGCGCGGCCCGGCGCACCGTCGGGAGCCTCCGGGGTCGGGCCCGTGGGCGCTTCGGCGTCCGGAGTCCGTCCCGTGGGCGGCTCGGCGTCCGGCCCGTCCGGGGCTGCCCCAGGGCTCGGCGGCGGGGTGCCGTGGCGGCTCGGGGCGGGGTGGGCGGGCGAGGCCCGTACGCCGGGCGGCGGTGGGGACGCCGGCCGCCCGGTCGGCAGGGGCGCTTCCGTGGGGAACCGTGACGCGGGCGGGGGTTCCCCGGTCACCCACGGATCGGGCAGGGGCCAGGGGCTCGGCGGGGCGGGGACGGCGGGGGGCCGCACGGGGGTCGGGGTGGCGTCGCGACGGTCGGCCGGCTGCTCGTTTCCCGGCGGGTGCGGGGGCGGTACGGGCCGCCGGGGACCCGTACCGTCGGCGGCCCGGAGCGCGAAGGTGTACGTGTCCGAGTGTCCGACCCAGCGGCCGTCCCGGTCGTGGTGCTGGACCAGGGCGGTCCGGACGGCGACCCGGCCCGGCCCGGCGTCCTCGCGGACGGCGAGCCGCAGCCGTACGTCCCGCCGTTCGCCGGGGCCCACGGTGAAGCCGCGGAACCCCTTGCCGCCGTCGAGGACGCCGACGTTCTCCCGGCGCGAGGTGTGGTGCAGGCGGACCGGGGTCCAGCGCCGCCCGTCGTGGAAGTCGAGGCGCAGCTGCGAGGGGGCCAGGGCACGGTCCTCGTCGATGAGGAGGACCACCGGGTGGACGCGGTGGCAGGTGACCCGGCCGGTGTTGTGGACCCGGACCGTGAAGCCGCTCGGCCCGTCACCCGCGCGCAGCGTCGCGGGCCCGTCCCGCAGTCGCCCGGTGAGCGGCAGCCGGGCCGCGTCGGGCTGGACGCAGAGCGGGACGGGCGGGCCCGCCGGGTGGGCGCCGGGGGCGGCGGGGGCGTGGGCGGCCCCGGTGGGCGCCTGGGGGGACACGGCGTGGGCGGAGGCGGTGGTGAGGGGGGAGGCGAGCGCCAGGACCAGGGCCAGGGGGGTGCGCGAGCGCATGGGCGTGCCTCCAGGTCGGGCGGCGGCCGACGGCACTGGGAGGGGCCGTCGGCCGTTGGCGCGACCCTGCCACGCAGGGCCCGACACGGCGGCGCGCGCCACGCCTGGTTCGGCTGTTCGAGCCGGGCCCCGCGGCGGGAGATCGCCCGGTCGGCCGATAATCCGACCATTGCGGGGCGAAGGGGGCGCGGCCGTGGGGCGGGGGCGGCGGATCGTGCTTGGCTGGGGCCATGTCTGATGCCACCACCGCACCCACCGCCGCCTCCGCCGCGGTCGCGCCGGTCCGGGTCGCCCTCGTCGGGTACGGCCTGGCGGGTTCCGTCTTCCACGCTCCGCTGATCGCCGCCACCGAGGGGCTGGACCTCGACACCGTGGTCACCTCCTCGCCCGAGCGGCGGGACGCGGCCCGCGCCGAGTTCGGCGAGGTGCGGTTCGCCGCCACGGCCGACGAGCTGTGGCCGCGCGCGGACGAGCTGGACCTGGTGGTCGTCGCCTCCCCCAACAAGACCCACGTCGCCCTCGCCGAGGCGGCCCTGCGCGCCGGGCTGCCGGTGGTCGTCGACAAGCCACTGGCCGGTACGGCCGCCGAGGCGCGGTCGCTGGCGGCGCTGGCCGAGGAGCGCGGGCTGCTGCTGTCGGTCTTCCAGAACCGCCGCTGGGACAACGACTTCCGCACCCTCGCCGCCCTGCTGGAGGCGGGCACCCTCGGCGACGTGTGGCGCTTCGAGTCGCGGTTCGAGCGCTGGCGGCCCAAGCCCAAGGGCGGCTGGCGCGAGTCGGGCCGCCCGGAGGAGATCGGCGGCCTCCTCTACGACCTGGGCAGCCACGTCGTCGACCAGGCGCTGCATCTCTTCGGCCCGGTCGACCGGGTCTACGCCGAGGCGGAGGTGCGCCGGTCCAGCGCGGAGGCCGACGACGACACCTTCCTGGCCCTGCGCCACACCAACGGCGTCCGCTCCCACCTGTACGTCAGCTCCACCGCCGCCCAGCTCGGCCCGCGCTTCCGGGTCCTCGGCTCCCAGGCCGGGTACGTGAAGTACGGCCTCGACCCGCAGGAGGCGGCCCTGCGCGCGGGCGAGCGCCCGCTGCCGCGCGAGCCGTGGGGCGAGGAGGGCGAGGCGATGTGGGGCCACGTCGGCTCGGGCGAGTCCCCGCTGACCGGCGGCGGCACCCCCGAACCGACCCTGCCCGGTGACTACCCGGCGTACTACCGGGCGATCCACGCGGCCCTGCGCGAGGGCGGCCCGAACCCGGTCACCGCGCTGGAGGCGGCGGACGCCCTGACCGTGCTGGAGGCGGCCCGCGAGTCGGCGCGCACCGGCGCGACGGTGGACCTGGTCGGCCGCCGCTGAGCACCGCGGGTGGTGCAGGGCGTCCGGTGTCGGCCGCCGCCCGCCCTGCCCCCGCCGGCGTCACGCCGCGGCTGGCCGGGGCACGTCCTCGGCGCGGCCCATGACCTGCCGCTGCCGTCCGAGGCCGGCGATCTCGACCTCGACCACGTCACCGGGGCGCAGATACGGCTTGGGTTCCGGGTGGCCCATGGCGACTCCGGCCGGCGTGCCGGTGCTGACGACGTCGCCGGGGTAGAGCGTCATGAACCGGCTGATGTAGGCGACGGCCTCGCCGACCGGGAAGATCTGGTCGGCGGTGGTGCCGTCCTGGCGGAGCACCCCGTTGACCGAGAGCCGGACGGTGAGCGCCTGCGGGTCGGGGATCTCGTCGGCCGTGACCAGCCAGGGACCCAGCGGACCGAAGGTGTCGCAGTTCTTGCCCTTGTCCCAGGTGCCGCCGCGCTCGATCTGGTACTCCCGCTCGGAGACGTCGTGCGCGATCGTGTACCCGGCGACGTGCGCGAGCCCTTCCTCGGACGTCCGCAGGTGGCGGGCGGTGCGGCCGATGACGACCCCGAGTTCCGCCTCCCAGTCGGTGCGGGTGCTGCCCGGCGGGATCAGCACGGTGTCGTGCGGGCCGACGACGGTGTCCGGCGCCTTGAGGAAGAGGATCGGCTCCTCGGGGACGGCGGCGCCGGTCTCGCGGGCGTGGTCGTGGTAGTTGAGCCCGACACAGACGATCTTGCCGATGCCCTCGAGCGGCGGGCCGGTGCGCAGCCCCGCCGGGTCGAGGGGCGGCAGTCCGTCGGGGTCGGCGGCGGCCCGGCGCACCGTCGTCAGGGCGGGGTCGGCGGCGAGGAGGGCGGCGTCGAGGCGGTCGACGACACCGGAGAGGTCGCGGAGGATTCCGGCCCGGTCGAGCAGGGCGGGGCGCTCGGCGCCCGCCGTTCCGACACGCAGCAGCTTCATGGTCGAACTCCCGTGGTCGCTCGGGCCCGGTGCGCCCCGGGACGCCGAGGCGTCCAGGGGCGCACCGGGCGGAGCGGACGGCGCGGTGGCCGTCCGCCCGGGTGGCGCCCTGAGCGAGTCGTCCGCCCGGTGGTGTGCGGCCGCCGGAGGACCGCCCGATCGTGCCGGAGGGCCGGCCCGCGCCGCAAGGGCGCGTTCAACGGGTGGACCGGGACGGTCCGCCCGCGGGGTCAGGCGGCCGCGGGCACGGCGGCGGGTTCCTCGCGGTGGAGCAGGGTCCGCTCGACCGCGGTCCACAGGGTGGTGGTGACCACGTACAGCCCGGCGGCGAGCGGCACGAAGCCGACGGTGAACAGCGTCATGAACGACATCAGCGGCGCGATCTTGTTCATGGCCCCCATGCCGGGCAGGGCCTCCGCCTCACCGCCCGGGCCGGCGGCCGCCGCCGCGCCGGCGAGCTGGCGCTTGGTGCGCCGGTAGTTGTACCCGGCGACGGCCACCACGACGGCGAAGAGCACCAGGTAGACCTGGCCGTGTGCGCCGAACACGCCGCCGTCGGCCAGCGCGTCCTTCCACCGGTCGCCGAGTGGCGCGGCGAACAGCGAGTGGCCGAGCAGGGTGTTGGGGGCGCCGCCGATCTCGGCGGAGGCGAAGAGGTGGTACATCAGGAAGAAGGCGGGGAGCTGGCACAGGCTCGGCAGGATGCCGGAGAACGGCGAGACCTTCTCGGCCGCGTACAGCTCCAGCGTCGCCTTCCGGAGCCGCTCCGGATTCTTCTTGTACTTCTTGCGCAAGGCCGCGACCTGCGGCGCGAGCCGGGTCCGCGCCTTCTGGCCGCGGGCGGCCGCCCGGGACAGCGGCAGCACCAGCAGCCGTACGAAGGCGGTGAACAGGACGATGGCGGCGGCGGTCGAGGCGGTGCCGGCGACCGGTTCGAGGACGTCGCCGAGCCCGTCGACGAGGTCGGCGAAGGGGGAGAAGAACGACAAGGGAAACCCTCCCGTGGCGGCGCGTGCGCACGGCAGCGCCGGGGGTTGTCAGGCCGGGGACGCGAGCCGGCCGGGCCGGCCCGCGGGAGGGCGCCGGCGGCTTCCGCGAGGGAGCACCGCGACGCCGGCGGCGTGACGGAGGCGCACGTCACCGAGGAGCCGGACCGGGTCGGACCGGCGGCTGGGGTGGGGCGTCACGCGGCCGTCGGGAGGGGCGCGCCGGGTGCGCGGGGCCTGCGGCGGCCCGGTGCGTCGGGATCGCGCTGCGGCAGGAAGGCGGTACGGCGGGCCCGGTCCCTGAGCGCCGTCCGCACCCTGGCGACCGGCACCCTGGGCACGGCCCGGGCGGCGACCACCGCGCAGAGCGCGAGCGCGGACCCGGCGGCGGCGGTGGCGGCCACCGCGACGGCCGCGGCGCCGAGCGAGGTCTCCGCGAGCAGGTACTGGGCGGTGAGCAGGAGGAACAGCACGCCGAAGAGGCGCATCTGCCGCGCTCGGACCGTACGAGCCGTCGGGGCCGAGGCCGTTCCCGTCATGGCCGCCTCCTTCCGCGTACCGCCGGGGCCGGGAGTCGCCGCCAGCGTACCCGGCGCGGCGGCGGTCGCGGGAGGGGTGCCGGGGGTGGAGTCGGGCTCGCGGGCCGGGAGGACGGGGCCGCGCTCACTCCTGCCAGGCGGCAGGAGCCCGCCGTGGCCCCGCCCACACCCTCGCCACCGCCCCCTTCCGCCGTGCGTCCCCGGCAGTACCGTGTCCCGTATGCGCCCCGACACGCCCGACGAGACCACGCCGCACGCCTCGCACACCGCCGAGGCCGAACGACTCGAACGCGCCGCCGCGCTGTACCCCGAGGACGCCGAACAGCTCCTGCTCCAGGCCGCCGCCCACCACGAGGTCGCGGGCGACCGCGACCGGGCCACCACCCTCTACGACCGGCTGCTGGCCCTGCCCGCTGAGCGGCCGGTCCTCGTCCGCGCCCTGAAGGCCGCCAACCTCTGGGAGTACGGCCACGAGGCCGAGGCCCGCGCCATCATCGACGGCGTCCGCCTCGCCGCGCCCCGCTCCCCGGAGCCGTGGCTCATCGCCGCCGAGGCCCTGGAGGCCCACGACGAGCTGGAGAGCGCCCACTCTGTCTTCACCGACGCCACCGAACTCCTCGTCGGCGACACCCGGAACCCGCCCCGCGAGACCCGCCCGCTGCTCTTCGGCCGCCACCGCGTCCGCCGCCTGCTCGGCGCCGACCACGACGCCCGCGACGACCTCGCCGACCGCCTCCACGAAGCGCCCGTCCCCCTGGACGAGCTGCACGACCCGAACCGCCTCTGGTCCCTCGGCTCCGACAACCCGGCCGAACTCCAGGCCGAGATCGCCCGCCTCCGCGCCGAACTGGGCTCCTACCGCGCCGCCCTCTCCCGCCCCTTCCCGGTCGCCGTCCTGCACTGGCCCGAGGACGAACTGGCCCAGCTCCTCACCGCCCACCCCGCCCTCACCGCCGCGTACCCCTCGCACGAGGCCCACCTGGCCGCCGTCGAGTCCTCCCTCCGCGAACTCGCCGCCACCGGCACCCCCAACCTCGGCACCGTCTCCGCCACCCTCCCCTCCTACGAAGCCTTCGCCGCCGCCGAGGCCACCACCCCCACCGACCCGTCCCTCCTCCCCCTGTACGCCACCACCTTGGCGGCCCGTGGACGCGCCGAGACCTGGCCGCCGGCACCGGGAGCGGAGTGCTGGTGCGGGTCGGGGCGGGGGTACGGGGGGTGTCATGGGGCATAGGCCTTGGGGGCCCTGAACAGGGCGGGCTTGATCCCAGAAGCCAGCCATGGTGCCCGGCCAGTCACACCATCGCCCGGAGTTTGCTGCAGACTTAGCTGGGCACCATGCTCCGGTCGCTGGCTGATCGCGGCCAGGTATCGGAGAAGCTCTCCTGAACCGCGGTGAGTGCGGGATCTTCTTCCGGCTCGAACTCAGGTGTCGGGTCATCGTGAAGCTCTCCGGTGCGCTGGAGAGCTTCCGCGATGGCGTATCCGACGGCTTCTGCCACCGGAGGGGGAAACGCGTTCCCCACCTGCCGGTACTGAGCCGTTTTCTTCCCCTCGAACTCCCAGTACGCGGGGAAGCCCTGGATAAGCGCAGCTTGTTCGACCGTCAGCATGGGGCCGCGCTTCTGCGTGAGGTTCCCCAGATCCCGGTCACGGTCGATGATCTTGTCTTCGTCATTGGCTACCCCCATGCCATTGACGCCGAGCGCCTTCCACGCCTTCTTGGCCCGGCTAGGACCGAGGTCAGCGCCGCCGTGCTTCTTCGAGCCCCCGACCAGAGTCGGCGCGACCGTACCGAGCTTCGCCTGGTCCCACCACTGCTTGAACAGCGGTGAGTCTTTACCACCGAGACGCCGGGCCATGGACTCCTCAAGCGCCTCCGCCACCGTCGTCAGTGTCTTGCGAGGCGCGGGCCAGTCGAACCCTCTGTACTGGTCCTTCCGGATGGCTACCAGAATCGCTCGCGGCCGCAGTTGCGGAACTCCGTAATCCTGAGCGTGCAGGACGTTCCAGCCACAGATCACATAGTCGGATTTACGCAGCCGGTTCTTGATGTGATTGCGGTAGTACCGGAACTTGGGCTCCGGCTCCACTAGGCCCCGCACGTTCTCAATCATCACCGCGCGTGGACGGAGCTGGTCAACGAGATCCAGCATTCTAGGGAAGAGATCCCGCTCGTCGTCGCGGCCGAGCTGTTTGCCCGCAGCGGAGAACGGCGGGCAGGGAACACCGCCAGCCAAGAGGTCAAGATCTCCTGGCCGCAGGAATTCAGCCTGCCCCTGCCGCCCTTCCTTCTCCATTGACGCGAAAGGGTTCAGTACGCTTTCGAGCGGATTGAATTCGTTGACATCCTCATTCAGGATGAGGCAGTGCTCCCGCTCCCATGCCCACTGAGGATGCTTCGCCACGTTACGGGCGAGCGTCGCGGCGGCATGGGGGTCGATCTCCACGAGCGCCAGATGGCGGAAGTTCGCGGCGTGCAAACCGACCGCCTGACCGCCAGCACCGGCACAGATCTCAATCGAGGTCAGCCTGTCGGCGGTGCTCATGATCGGCTTCTCCTGGGGTGCAGTACTGGCAGACACGCAAGTGTCGCACCTTAGCCACCCCAGGAGAACACTGAACCCCCTCCCACCGGCTGCGACCGCCCCCGAGACAGGGCCAGTCACCCCAGACCACGGAGCCTGGAAGCGGCCCGGCCCCCTGCAGACACCTGGTGGCGCCGGCCCGGAGCCGGGCGTCACTGAGCACGCCCAGTCAACTACTGACGAGTGTCCTCGAGGTAACTCATCAGCGCTCGCACATCCCCCATGTCCATACCGGCGGCAATCGAGGGCTCCTCCTGCAGGTCCGCGAGTTGCTGGACTGAGGGGTCGTCCAGGATCCTCCCCATGAACTCCAGCTTCTGCTCCAGGCGGAGAGCTACCACCTCATCAATGGTCCGCTCCGCGGCCAGGACAGTTACCCGGGTCTCGGCGTCCGGCGCGAGGCCCAGGCGGTGGATGCGGTCGAGGCTCTGCAGGAAGCGGCCGGCCATGAAGTCCCGGTCGACGTACACCGCGTCGTGGCACTCACGGTGCAGGCTGATCCCCTCTCCGAGAGTGGCCGGGTTGGAGAGCAGCACCATGCAGTCCGGATCGGTACGGAAGCGCCGGATCTCCTCCTCGCGATCCGGGGTTCCGCCATGGACCACGGCCGGCTGGAACGCGGCG
The DNA here is from genome assembly GCF_011170125.1 of Streptomyces diastaticus subsp. diastaticus. Taxonomy (NCBI): domain Bacteria; kingdom Bacillati; phylum Actinomycetota; class Actinomycetes; order Kitasatosporales; family Streptomycetaceae; genus Streptomyces; species Streptomyces diastaticus. Next base: position 2,301,568 of record NZ_BLLN01000005.1, read on the forward strand.
AACAACCGTTCCATGGTCGTCAAACTGCGCACGAAGGTCGTCCAGACCAGAGTCTTACGCCCGGTCGCGGCGTTCTCGGAGACGATTTTCAGCGCCTCCTTGTACTTCGGGGAAAGCTCATACGAGGGCAGCTCCCTCATCAGCGTGAAGAGCGAGTCGCTGGCCGACACCTCCAGGGGCGGCACCCGGTAGGTAAGCGGCTCGTACCGGCTCTCCGCCTCGCCGAGGAGAGCGGGGCTTGTCGCTGCCATCAGCAGGCGAAGCATGGCCTTGCCAAGCGCGTCGAAGTTCTCGCGGTCCGCTGAAGCCCGGGCGGAATACCGGCCGACCAGAGCGTCATAGATCTCCCGGTGCAGCGACCCATCCGGGAACGGGACGTAGCGGATCCGCGTCTCGAAGGGCGGCAGGCCCAGCTCCCGTTTGGTCGTCCTGGTGAACATCGGCCTCAGCACCTGGCTGGCGTAGGCGAGATCGCCACCACCGACCGCGTTGGTGACGATCCGGCCCCCCTGGCCCGGCCAGACGAAGGACAGCAAGTTCTCCAGGTCCCTGGCGCCGTTGGGCGCCGGGGTCCCGGTGAGGATCAGCCGCCGCCGGCTGAGCGGTCCCAGTGCCATGCACGCACTGCCGTAGATGCCACGTGTGCCGAGCTTCATCCTGTGCGCCTCGTCGAGGATGACCATGGACGGGGCGGCACGGAGCCAGGCCGCGAGGGCGTTGAGCGACTTGTCGAGGCGCTCGTAGTTCAGGATGAGGATTTCAGCGGACGGGTCGGGGGCGCCCGCCATCACGGTGGTGACGGGCGACTCCTTGAAGCACCCACCGGCTTCGGACAGCCAGGACTCGTATGCGGACTTCGGACTCACCACGAGGAGCCGGCGAACCTTGCCCTGCTCTTTCATCGCGGAGTACACGGCCATCCCGACGCGGGTCTTACCCGCGCCTGGGACGCTGAAATTGGCGCCATGCTGCATGGAGAGCAGGTGAGCGATGTCCCGCCGCTGGAAGCTGGTGAGGTTCGCTCTCCAGTTCGCGCCCAGTCTGCTCACGACTTCGTCCTCGCCGATGAGCTGAGCGGGCGCGCCTTGGAGCTGACGTTCCACGAGCTCGGAGTCGTCCATGACGCCCTCGACGAGCGCCAGCAACTCGTTGTCCCACTCGACGTTGTCGTCAGGCCAGTCAGCCAGCGCTTCGATGCCGGCGAGGAAGTCGTCAAGCCCGACTTCAGCCACCAGCAGGCTTCGCTGGCCGCCCACGGAGAAACGTATAGACAGCGAGGCCAGATCCCGCTGGAACGGCTCGGACGCGCGGAGCACCACCTTGGTCCTGGTGATGTCGAAGCCAACCGTGAGCGAATACTGAGTTGACTCGGTCACGCCCGCCCCCTGCTGATCACGTCGAGAAGCCAGGCCACGCCGTCCCCGGGCTCAGCCACGCTGCGCCTGGCCTCCCGCGCGAGCTTCTCCAGGCTCGTCCTGAGCCTCTGGACGGAGTCGTCGAGCGACTCCTCGTCAAGGCTGTTCGACGCACGGGCGAATCCGATGTCGACGGTGCACTGCTCGATGTCCTGGCAAGCGTCATTCAGACGGTCGGACGCTGCCTGCTTCCGCTTACGCACACGCGCGTCCTTGCCAGCGGGTTCCAGAGCATCCTCAATCGCCGTCCGCGCGCCCCGCACGACTCGAGAAGCGCCCTCGGCCTCCGCGCCACCCCCGGCCCGCTCAAGCGCCATGGCCCGCAGGACCTCGTTGGTGAACGCCTGCGCCTCAAGATAGGGCTGGGCGCCCGTCTTCACCGTGCGCGTCATCCCCGGGATGCTACGTTCCTTAGGAGCGGATACCTCCCCCTTGAGGAACGACGGCAGACGAGTCCCCAGGTACCGGTCCCGGAAGTCCGATTCGATGAGACGCACATCGGTCTTGGAGAACTTCAGGGCGATCGCGGCGAGCCTGCTCTCCTTCATCAGGTCCGCACGGTCCCGGTTCTGCTTGGACTCTTTCACCCACGCCCGGTAAAGCTCACGCAGCTTCTCCTTGGCATCCTCAAAGTCAAGAAGCTGCAACTGGACGGCGCCGGCACGCGACCTTCTACGCAGGTCCTCAAGCGTCGAGAGGATCCACATATCCGCTTCTACGGTTTCAGCACGCTTGCGGAAAATCTTCGCGATCTCTGCGACCGGGCGCCCCAGCTCCAGCAGTTCCTGCATCGCGATAAGCTCGTTGATATACGAGTAGTCACGCCGCTTATCCTGGCGGAGCTGCAGCGAGAGTTCCACCGCATTGATATCCGCCCAGGTGCAGGAGGCCGGCAGCACCCCTACGCGGATATGCGGAACGCCCAGCTTCCTGAGTGCGGCGGCACGGGTGTTGCCGTTCACCAGGACGCCTTCCCTGGTGATCAGGCCGGGCTCGTTCTGCCGGTGCTCCTTGAGGCTGTCCTTCAGTTCCTCGAACGCGGGGTCCTGCCTGGAGGGATCATCCGGCTTGGCCTGCAGGAGACCCTGCAGGTAGTCCTGGCTCTCCGGGCTCCAGGGATCGTCTTCCAGCCGGCTGTCCTTCTCCGGACTGAAACTCCGCTGGGCCCGGATGCGGTGGGTGGCAGGGTTGAGGTAGAGATCCGCCACCGGCATGTCGATAACCTCGACGACCGTCGGCTGGGTCCGCCACTCGACGGTCAGGGTCTCCCTCAAGCCCTGACCGGTCGCCGCCTCCTTGAGACGTCGGTCCACGGTCTCGCGGTTCTCCGCGGCGCGAGGCGGCTCGCCGAAGTCCTTGCTCATGTTTTCCTCCGAAAGAAACAGCCAGGATCTGGGCGGGGCCGACCGGCCCCGCCCAGGATGAAAGAGAGGAGCGGATTTTCTAGATCCCGAGAACCGCGCGGACCCGCTCGCGGGACTCAGCAGGGAGCGTGCAGTAGGACGCCCAGATCTCTTCGACCTTGCTGAAATCCCTCTGGTCGTTCTTCATCCACGAGATGAGCACGTCGCGCTCAAAGCCACCAAGGCCAGAGATCTTCAGCTCGATATTCTCAAACTCCACCTTCAGCCCGCGGCCGCCCACGCGACAGCGATTGCACTCGGCGACGAGTTCGATCTTCTCCGTGCCGTCGGCCTGACTTACCGGCCTACGGGCGATGTCGATCTGCGCGGCCTCAAGTCCGTCGCTGTACTCCCCGCCGGCCGCGATACCGCATGACCGGCACATGTTGCCGTCGGCGACAAGGACTTCACGGCGGCGCTTGTCCGTGATGGAAGCGCGCGGGGAACTGCCGCCGCTGCCGGGCTTCCACACCTCCTCGCCGGCCAGCACGAAGCGCTGCTCATGCTGGCCGAGCGTGACGTCCTCGCGGTTCGTATGGATCTGCCACCCGCGGCGGCGCAAATCACGTACGCGGCGATCCGCCTGGGCGACGCCGGGAAAGGCGCCGGCCACGTCTGTCTTGGTGAAGGTATTGCCCTCACCGATGACCTGGACCAGCCACAAGGCCGCCCGCTTCATCGTTCCGAGCTTCGGATCGGTCCACTCCGGCATACCCATACCGCACCCCCTGAGAATCGGTCAGCCAGTCAGCGCGCCGGGGGAGGCCAGGCAGCGGGGCCTGCCCCGGCGGTCGCCACAACCATGACCCGGCCACCCAGGGCAATTCCAGCTCCCGGAGACTTTCACCGGCTCGCGTAAGTCACACCGGCCCTGGAGCCCTTTCCCTGACCCACGGCTTCTTCGACAATCAGGCCCTTAACCTGTTCTGGCGTACCGCCCGAAGAGAGGATGCCGTGGCCCCGAGAACGCAGAGCTGGAAGGCCTTCCCGCCAGAATGCCCCGACGAGAAGCGCTTGCTCGCCACCTGCCTGCGCAAGGTGAAGGACTGCACGGATCTCACGCAGCAGCAGGTCGCTGCGGAATGCGGGATCGCCACGAGCACACTGAACGGCTACCTCAACGCCCGGAACCAGCCAACGTCAGAGATGCTCCGCCGGATCTACCACGTCGTAAAGAAGGACGCCGACCTGTCCGGAGTCCTCCTTCCGCACTCCCTGCGTGAGCTGGAGGCGATACTTTCCAGCCAGACCGACGACCTTCGTCCAGCCAGCCAGAAGCCGGCCGTCCGGATCTCGCACCGGAGCCACGGCACGAAGTACGCCCGGCGGCGCAGATCGCGGGCGAACAAGCGTGTGCGGGTGCCGGTCCCCCCTCAAAGGGGGGACCGGCACCCGCACACGGTCCTGGGTGAAGGCTGGACGGGCCTGGAGACACTCATCGACCGCCTTCTGCGGCATCAGACGCAGGACGCCTTCTTCATGATCTGGCAGTCCGCGATGACTCTCCCGGCTCCCGAGATTCCCAACGTGGTCGCGTCGTGCCGTTCAGCCGGGCTCTCCGACGCCGCTGACGCCGTGATCACCAATGCCGCGCGCAGGGACCTGGAGGCCGTCCTGCTCATAGCTGCGTGCTTCCACGAAGCCCACCAGTACGAGGACGCCACGCTGCTTCTCAGCTCCGCCACCGTGGCGGCCAGCGCCGCACGGGGCAGTTGACCGCTGGCCACGCTCAGCGCCAGGTGGGGCCGCCGCCTGTCGGGAAGCCTCAGTTCCGCGCCGGCGCGAGAATTCGGCACGCCGCCCTCTCGTCGGCACGTCCTCGAAAAGGGGAGACCGCCTGTCCCCCGCCGGCTCGGGCATCGCTGTCACAGCCACGCCAGGCAACCCTCACCCCCGGAACGTCGCCCGGTAGTTCCGCGGTGTGGTCCCCAGGGCCGCGTGGAAGTGGTGGCGGAGGGAGACGTCGGTGCCGAACCCGCAGGCGGTGGCGATGCGGTCGATGGTGTGGTCGGTCTCCTCCAGGTACTGGCGGGCTCGGTCCAGGCGGCGTTCGGTGAGCCAGCGCAGAGGGGTCTGGCCGGTTTCCTGACGGAAGTGGCGGGTGTAGGTGCGTACGCTCATCGCGGCCCGGGCGGCGAGGTCGGCGAGGGTGAGGGGCTCGGCGAGGTGGTCGAGGGCCCAGGCGCGGGAGGAAGCCGTGGAGGCGGCGCCCTGTTCGGGGACCGGGCGGCGGATGTATTGGGCCTGGCCGCCCTCCCGGTGCGGCGGGACCACGGTGCGGCGGGCCACGTCGGCGGCGGTGGCGGCGCCGTGGTCGCGGCGGATGAGGTGGAGGCAGAGGTCGATGCCCGCGGCCTCCCCCGCCGAGGTGAGGATGTCGCCCTCGTCGACGTAGAGGACGTCGGCGTCGACCTCGACGCGGGGGTGGGCCCGGGCGAGGCGGTCGGCGGAGAGCCAGTGCGTGGTGGCGCGGCGCCCGTCGAGGAGGCCGTACGCGGCGAGGACGAAGGCGCCGGTGCAGACGGAGGCGAGGCGGGCGCCGGCAGCCCGGGCGGCGTCGAGGGCGGCGCGGAGGTCCGCGGGGAGGGGTTCGCCGGCGAGGTGTTCGTCCTGTTCGTGGGAGGCGGGGACGAGGAGGGTGCCGGCCTCGGCGAGGATCCCGGGTCCGTGCGGCGCGTGCACGGGGAAGTCGGCGTCGGTGCGGACGGGCCCGGGGCGGGTGGCGCAGGTGCGGACCTCGTAGAGGGGGGTGCCGTCGGTGGCGCGGGCGCTGCCGAACAGTTGGTGGATCAGGCCGAGTTCCATGGGGAGGACGCCGTCACGGATGAGGACGGCGACGCGGTGCGGGGCGGGCATGGCGGGTCCTGTCGGTGGGTGGCCTGGGCCGGTGACCGGCGCGTTCCGCGGTCCGTGGGGGCTCTGCCCGGCACTGGGTGGCCGTAATCTTTTGTTGGCTGTCGTTCTGGCCACTGCCGTGCGCCGGGGGCGCGCGGGAACGTCGTGGCATGGCCATTTCCTCATCCCGTCAGGGTTTCCGACAGGGCCGAGCGGTCCACGGCTGGAGGGTCGTCGCCGTGGCGGGCGCGGCGATCGTGGCGGCCGGGGCGTTCACCACCTTCGGCGGGCTGCTCCTGGTGCCGCTGCACGAGCAACGGGGCTGGTCGCGGGCGTCGATCGGAGCGGCGTTCGCGGTGAGCATGGTGCTGTACGGGGTGACGGCGCCGTTCGCTGCGGCGCTGATGGACCGGCTCGGGGTCCGGCGCGTCGTCGTGGGTGCGCTGCTGCTGGCAGGTGGCGGGGCGGCCGGTTCGGTGGTGGCCGGGTCACCCGCGCAGTGGACGGCGGCCTGGGGGCTTGGGGTGGGGCTGGGGACGGGCGCGGCGTCGACCGCGCTGGCGGCGAGCGTGGCCGAGCGGGCCGGGGCCGGGCGGCGCGGTCTGGTGGCGGGACTGCTGACGGCGGCCGGGGTGGCCGGACAGTTCGTCTTCCTGCCCGTGCTCGCCAGGGTCGTCGAGGAGTACGGGTGGCAGGCGGCCGCCTGGGGCCTGGCGGGCACGGCGGTGCTGGTGGCGGAGTGTGCCCTGGTCGCGCTGCGGGAGGTACGGGCGCCGGCCGGCGTGAGAGAGGCGGGCGCCGGGGCGCCGGGGGTCGTCGGCCGGACCCTGCGCGTCCTCGCCGCCTCCACCCGGCGCCCGGCCTTCTGGCTGCTGGCGGGGGTGTTCGCCGTCTGCGGCGCCTCGACCAACGGCCTGCTCTGGAACCACTTCACCCCGGCCGCGCACGACCACGGCATACCCGCCACCTCGGCCTCGGCCCTGCTGGCCGTGGTCGGTGTCTGCAACGTGGCCGGAACCGTAGCCGCGGGCCGCCTCACCGACCGGGTCGACGCCCGCCGCGTCCTGGCCGCCTGCTTCGGCCTGCGCGCTCTGACCCTGGTGGCCCTCCCCCTGCTCTGGTCGCCCTCGGTCGGGGTCCCGCTGGTGGCCTTCGCCGTCCTCTTCGGCCTGCTGGACGTGGCGACGGTGCCCCCGACCCTGGCTCTGTGCCGCGTCCACTTCGGGTCGGACGGGGTGGTCGTCTTCGGCTGGGTCAACGCCGCCCACCAACTGGGCGCGGGCACCATGGCCCACCTCGGCGGCCTGGCCCGAGACCTCACCGGCTCGTACGACCCGGTGTGGGTGGGGGCGGGCGCGCTGTGCGCGGGGGCGGCGGTGCTGGCGGGGGTGGTGCGGAGTGAGGCGTCGGGGCGATGACGGGCGCGTGCGTCCAGCGGCGGTGGCAAGCCCTCCGCGAAAGTCTCGCGTTGCATCGCCGGAGCGCCACTGCCACGGGTCTTACAGTGGAACCGGCGGGTCCGCCTTCCGCGCACGCGTCCGAATAACAGGCCGACGTCCTCCCGACCGCTTAGGACCAGACGTGACAGCGCAGCCACCCTCCTCCCCGTGGAAGCCTCCCGCGGGATCGTGGGCGTCTTCGGCTGGCCGACGCCGGAACATGCAGGCCATCCGCAGCCGTGACACCTCTCCCGAAATGGCCGTCCGACGCCTCGTACACGCCCGGGGCCTCCGCTACCGCGTATCCAGCCGCCCCCTGCCCGCACTACGGCGCACCGCTGATCTGGTGTTCCGCCCGGCGAGGGTGGCCGTGTTCATCGACGGCTGCTACTGGCACGGGTGCCCCGAGCATTACGTGCCCCCGAGAACCAACAGCGGCTACTGGTCGGACAAGGTGCTGCGGAACGTCCGCAGAGACCGGGACACCGACAACGCGCTGCGCGAAGCAGGCTGGACCGTGCTCCGCTTCTGGGAACACGAGGCACCTGACGCCTGCGCCCTCCAGATCACAACGACCGTTCAGCGCCTGCGGCGAGGGGTTGACTGAGACGCGGCACCCACGGCTCCGCCGTCCGGCGGTGGGAAGGCGATGCTGAGCTGCCAGGAGCCGCCTGGGCGGGCGCCCCGGAACTCGCCCCCGTCACGCCCCCAGCCCCCGCGACACCGTGTGAATCACCAGCCCCGCCAGGGACCCCACCACCGTGCCGTTGATGCGGATGAACTGGAGGTCGCGGCCGATGTGGGCCTCGATCTTGCGGGAGGTGTGTTCGGCGTCCCAGCTCGCGACGGTGTCGGTGATGAGGGAGGTGATCTGGGCGCGGTAGTTGGTGACGACGTAGGCGGCGGCGGACTCGGCCCAGCCGTCGACCTTGTCCTGGAGTCGCGGGTCGGCGGACATGCGGTTGCCGAGGGAGAGGAGGGCGGCGCGGGCACGCAGGCGCAGTTCGCTCTGTTCGTCCTCGGCGGCGGCCACGATCATGGCGCGGACGGCGGACCAGGCGGAGGCGATGAGGTCCTGGACCTCGGGGCGGTGGATGATCTCGGACTTGAGGCGTTCGACGCGGGCGCGGGTGTCGGGGTCGGTGCGCAGGTCGGTGGCGAAGTCGGCGAGGAAGGTGTCGATGGCGGCGCGCGCGGGGTGGTCGGGCATGTCGCGCATCTCGGTGAGGAAGCGCAGGAGTTCCTTGTAGACGCGCTCGCCGACGCGCTTGTCGACGAAGCGCGGCGTCCAGCCGGGGGCGCCGCCCTGGACGGCGTTCATCACCTGGTCACTGTGGAGGACCAGCCAGTCGTGGGCGCGGGAGCAGACCAGGTCGACGACGCGGCGGTGGCCGCCGTCCTCGACGATCCGCTCCAGCATCCGGCCGAGGCCCGGCGCGATCTCCTGGGCGTCGGCGCGGCGGGTGACGGCCTCGCCGACGACGGCCTGGACGTCGTTGTCGCGCAGGACGGTGAGGGCGCCGCGCAGGGCGGTGGAGAGTTCGGAGGTGACACGGTCGGTGTTCTCCGGGTGGGCGAGCCAGGTGCCGACGCGACTGCCGAGCCGCAGGGCGTGCAGCCGGGTGCGGATGACGTCCGGGGAGAGGAAGTTCTCGCCGACGAAGGCGCCGAGCGAGGCGCCGAGCTGGTCCTTCTTGCGCGGGATGATCGCGGTGTGCGGGATGGGCAGGCCGAGCGGGTGGCGGAAGAGGGCGGTGACGGCGAACCAGTCGGCGAGCGCGCCGACCATCCCGGCCTCGGCCGCGGCGGCGACGTACCCCGCCCAGGCGCCGGCGCCGGAGTGCTCGGCCCAGGTGGCCAGGGCGTAGACGACGGCGACGAGGACGAGCAGGCCGGTGGCGGTGACCTTCATGCGGCGGACGCCGCGCCGCTTCTCCTCGTCGGCGGCGGTGAAGGCCATCGGGTCCACGCCGGCCCCCGGAGCGCCCGCCGCGCCGCCGAGGAGGGCGCCCAGGGCACCGCCCCGTGGCGCGCCCCCGCCGCCGCGCTGCTCACCGGGGCCCGTCCCCCGCGCCCTCGCGCCCTCGCCGCTGCGGTCGTCCTCTGCCATGGCGTCCCGTCCCGTTCACCGTCACTGTCCGTGGCCGCCCGTGCGCCGCGCGCCCGGAAAAGCCCCCGTACGGCACGATACGGCGCCCGCCCGGCCGGCCGGTGTGGCGCACCGGTCCCGGCGGGCACGCGCGCCGGCGGGTGCGGCCCGAGGCCGTGCCCCCGGGCCCGGCCCCACCCCGGCCCGTCGTGACTCCCCGCACGCGCGAACGTGCGCGGCGCACCCGGATCTCACCCGCCGTCACCGTCCCGGAACGCCCGGTGCACCCCTTGTCCCCCGGCTCCCGCAATCGCCCGATTCCCCGCCTCCCGGCGGAACGGACGGCGGTCCGGTCGCGTCTGTCCCTCCGGGGGCGCCCCGCGCGACTCTCCGCGCCATGACGCATCATGGAAGATCCACACGGAGCCTCGGGGCTCCCTCGGCCCGAGGAGTAACAGGCGCATGACCAAGCGTCACGGTTATGCCTTGCTCGCCGCCCTCGCGGCGATCGTCGTCCTGATATCGGCCGCCATATACCTGGGCGTGACCGGGACGGGCGGCTCCCGCGACGAGTCGGCGGACCAAGGTGCCCGCACCCCGCGCAGCTCGGCGGCTCCGGCCTCGTCGGGCAGCTGGGTCGCGGCGTGGTCGGCCTCCCCGGTCGGCGGCGAGCCCGGCACCGAACTGCGCGGCTACGCCGGGCAGTCGATCCGTAACGTGGTGCACACGCACACCGGCGGCACCAGCGCCCGCGTCACCCTCTCCAACCTCTACGGGCAGCAGCCGCTCAACCTCACCCGCGCCTCGATCGCGCTGACCGCCGCCCCCAACAACCCCTCGGCCGCTCCGGGGACGCTCCGCGCGCTGACCTTCGACGGCCGCAGCGACGTCGTCATACCCCCGGGCGAGCAGCGGGTCAGCGACGCGGTGCGCATGCGCGTACCGAACGGCTCGGATCTCCTGGTCACCACGTTCAGCCCGACGCCGTCGGGCCCGGTCACCTACCACCCGCACGCCCGGCAGATCAGCTACGTCGCCCGCGGCGAGCGCACCGACGACGAGGCGGGCGCGGCGTACACGCAGCAGAGCCCGTTCTGGCGGTACGTGACGGCGGTGGACGTCCACAGCAGCGACTCGCAGGGCGCCGTGGTCGTCCTCGGCGACTCGCTGACCGACGGCATCACCTCGACCATGGGCGCCAACCGCCGCTGGACCGACGTGCTGGCCCAGCGGATGCGCGACGAGCCGGGCAACCTCGACCTGAGCGTGGTCAACCAGGGCATCAGCGGCAACCGTCTGCTCTCCGGCGGCCCCGGCCGTCCCGCGGGCAACCCCAGCGGCCTCAACCGCTTCGAGCGGGACGTGCTCTCGCGGTCGGGGGTGCGCGGGATCGTGGTGGCCCTCGGCATCAACGACATCCTGCGCAACCCGAACGGCAACTCCGCCGCCGACATCGCCGACGGCCTGCGCGACCTGACCCGCCAGGCCCACCAGCGGGGGCTGCGGGTCACCGGCGCGACGCTGATGCCGTTCGGCGGTCACCGCGGCTGGACGCCGGAGAAGGAGCAGATGCGCCAGGAGGTCAACACGGCCATCCGCTCCGGCGAGGTCTTCGACCACTACGTCGACTTCGACAAGGCGGTCCGCGACCCCTACGACGCGCGGAAGCTGCGCCCCGAGTACGACTCCGGGGACCACCTGCACCCGAGCGACGCGGGTTTCAGGAGGATGGGCGAGTCCTTCGACCTGTCGTTGCTGCGGAAGACCGCCCCGGCCCAGCTCTGAAGCTCTGACCGGGCGCGAGGGCCCCGGCTCGTGGCCTCAGCCCAGTTCCTTGCGGTCGTCCCCGCCGTCCGCGCCTCCGCGTTCGTCCCGGCGCCGCTCCTTCTCCAGCCGCCGCTGGGCGCGGGTGGGCTTGCGTTCGGTGCCGACGCCGCCCCAGAAGGCGAAGCCGCGGATGACGACACGCGGGGCGTCGGGGTCGGGCGTGTCGTCGCCCACGGGCCGGCCGAAGCCGCCCATGACGCCGATGCCGCGCACGTCGACCTGGACGCCGGGCGGGACGACGATGTTGACGCCGCCCATCACCGTCCAGCAGTCGATGACCGTCTCGCGGGACTCGAAGCGCGCCTCGCGCAGGTCGAGCTGGCCGCCGCCCCAGAAGGCGATCGCCCGGAAGCGGGCGGGCACCGTCCAGCGGCCGGTGTGCTGGAAGCCGGAGAGCACGCCGATGCCCCAGCGGTTGTCCCCGGTGCCGCCGATCCGGGCCGGCCAGTTCTCCCGGCCGGGTTCACCGGTGGCGCGGGCGGCGGGGGCGCCGGTGGCGGGCAGGTCGCTGGTGAGGGGTTCCAGTTCGGCGTAGGTGCGGGCCCGGTAGACGGCGTCGAGCCGTTCCCCGAACTCGTCCATGTCCAGGCGGCCTTCGGCCATGGCGTCGCGGAGCCGTTCGGCGACCTTCTCCCGGTCGGCGTCGGAGGCGCGGAGTTCGGGCAGCTCTTCACTCATGCGGTCACCCTATGAGGAGCGGGGCCCGGCGGGACAGGGCCGCCGGGCCGACCGCAACGATCTCGTCACCGGGCGGGCAGCCGGCCGCGCCGCCCGCCCGGCGCGCCCTCGCTCAGCCGGCCGGACGCCCCGCGTACATCAGGGCGATGACGTCCTCGATGTCCGGTTCGCGGACCGAGAGGTCGAGCAGCGGCCACCCGGCGGCGATCTCCGCGACGAGCGGCGCGGCCGGGCGGCCGGCCGGGAAGGCGAGCCACTGGCGCGGGCCCTCGACCTTGACGGTGCGGGCCGACTCCACGGCGATGGGCGGGAGTTCGGTGGCCAGGTCGACGACGAGGGTGCGTTCCGCGGCGGCGATCCGGTGCAGACCGGCCACGGCGCCGTCGTACATGAGGCGGCCGTGGTCGATGACCATGACGCGGCGGCAGAGCTGCTCGATGTCGGTGAGGTCGTGGGTGGTGAGCAGGACGGTGGTGCCGCGTTCGGCGTTCAGATCGGCGAGGAACCGCCGTACGTTCGCCTTGGAGACGACGTCCAGGCCGATGGTCGGCTCGTCCAGGTACAGCACTTCGGGGTCGTGCAGGAGGGCGGCCGCGATGTCGCCGCGCATCCGCTGACCGAGTGAGAGCTGGCGTACGGGGACGTCCAGCAGGTCGCCGAGGCCGAGGAGTTCGACGCACCGGTCGAGGTTCTCCCGGTAGCGGGAGTCGGGGACGCGGTACATGCGGTGGATGAGCTGGTAGGAGTCGAGCAGGGGCAGGTCCCACCAGAGGGTGGTGCGCTGGCCGAAGACGACGCCGATGCGGCGGGCGGTGCGGGCCCGGTCCCGGGCCGGTTCGACGCCGGCGACGCGCAGGGTGCCGCCGCTCGGGGTGAGGATGCCGGTGAGCATCTTGATGGTGGTGGACTTGCCCGCGCCGTTGGGTCCGACGAAGCCGACCACCTCGCCGCGCGCCACCGAGAAGCTGAGCCCGTCGACCGCTCTGACCTGCCGCTTCTCCCGGCGCAGCAGGCCCGTGCGGCGGCGTACCTCGAAGACCTTCTCGACCCCGTCGAGGTGGATGACCTCCTCGCCGCCGCGCTGGCCGGGCAGGACCGCCGGGGCCGCCCCCGCTCCGGGTCCCTCGTCCGCCGCCGGTCGCTCCGTCGCGTCCATCGCTGTCGTTCTCCTGCCTCTCGGTTCGGTGTGGTGTGGCGTGGTCACCGGGTCGCCGGCCGGCGCCCGTGGTTCCGTCCGCCGGTCAGCTCCCGGTCGAGCGGTAGGCGCGTAGCCCGACCCGCCACAGCAGCCCGGCCGCCACACAGCAGACGGCGGCCACCAGCGGCGGGGCGAGGGCGGCCTGGACGGGCAGGCCGAGCGGCATGGGACGGTCCAGGACGTAGGCGGCGGGCACCCAGTTGACGAAGGCCAGCGGCAGCACGAAGACCACCGAGGCGACCAGTTCCCTGCCGAAGACGGTCGGCGGGTACTGGAGCAGGGTGGTGCCGCCGTAGGTGAAGGCGTTCTGCACCTCGGCGGCGTCCTGGGCGTAGAACTGGAAGACGGCCCCGGCCACGAAGAGGGCTCCGAAGATCGCCGCGCCGCTGACCAGCATCAGCGGGACCATCAGCACCCTGGACGCGCTCCAGTCGACCTCCAGCACCGTCAGCGCGTACCCGAGCACCAGGCCGCCCTGGGTGATGCGGCCGAGGCGGCGCAGGGCGAAGCGGTCGGCGGCGAGCTGGGCGAGGACGGGGACGGGGCGGACCAGCAGGGTGTCCAGGGAACCGTCCCTGACCCGGCGGCCGAGCCGGTCCAGGGAGCCGACAGCCAGGTGGGCGAGGCCGAAGGCGGTGGCGGAGGTCCCGTACAGGAAGGCGACCTCGCCGAGGGTGAAGCCGCCGAGCCGGTCGACGTGCCCGAACATGAGCAGGATCGCGACGAAGTCGAGGCCGTTGGCGGCGATGCTGACGCACAGGGCCATGGCGAACGACGCCCGGTAGGTGAGGGTGGAGCGGACCCACATGGCGACGACGAGGCGGTAGGCGCGCACCCCCTCGACCAGCGGCGAGCGGAACGGGGCCTCGGCGGGGACGGGGCGCGCGGGCGCGGCGGGCTCAGCCACCCTGGACCACCACCCGGCGGGTCGCCAGGGCCTGGAGGGCGCGCCCGGCGGCCAGCAGCGCCACGGCCCAGGCGAGCTGGAAGGCGTAGACGCCGAGCAGGCCGGTGCCGGTGTGGACGCCGAGCAGGACGTCGGCGGGGAGCTGGAGGAAGGCGGACCAGGGCAGCGCGCGGGCCACCTCGCCGAGCAGGCCGGGGAAGACGTTGAGCGGCAGCAGCATCCCGGAGAAGAAGATGCCGACCAGCCAGGCGAGCTGGTTGACGCCCGCGCCGTCCAGCAGCCAGAAGGCGCTGAGCGCGACCAGGTAGCGGATGCCGAAGCTGACCAGCAGGCCGAGGGCGACCGCGGCGAGGAAGGCCGCCCAGGTGCCGGGCGAGGCGGGCAGCGCGAGGTCGAAGACGAGGGCGCCGAAGGCGAGCGGCAGCGCGCCGCGGGCGACCAGCTGGAAGCAGGCACGGCCCGCGTCCTGGGCGAGCCACCAGAGCTGGAGGTCGACGGGGCGGTAGAGGTCGACGGCGATGTCACCCGAACGGATGCGTTCCATCAGCTCTTCCTCCGAGCCGCCGCCCATCGCGGCGACGGCCATGTGGAGGGACTGCCCGATCCACACGAACGTGAGGGCCTGGGCCTGGTCGTAGCCGCCGAGGCCGGGTCGCTCGGCCCACAGGGCGAGGTAGGTCTGGGCGAGGATGAGCCCGAAGACGGTGTTGGTGAAGATTCCGGCGAGGGTGGCCGCCCGGTAGGTGGCGAACCGCCGGAATCCCCTGACGGCCACCGCCCCGTACAGCGCGGCCGCGCCTGAGCCCTGGACCATCGTGCCGCTGCTCCGTTCCGCCGTGACACGCCCGCCGACCGGGCGAAGTCCGCCTTCTGTGTGACCGAGGCCACTTCGTCGCCAAAGGGCAGGAGCTTAGGTGCGGGCCGCCACCCGACGCCACGGGATTTCGTTGTGCGGGCGCGTATCGGTCGGCATGGCGGAACACATGATGCGAAAGTGATATTCCGGGCGTACTCGGCAATTCGGGAATCGGGGAGTCATGGGAGAGGAACGGCGGCAGCCAAAGGGCGCGGGCGCGGAGCACGGGCGGTGGCCCGGGTGGGAGGGGCGTGAACCCGACCCGGGCGGGAAGCCGAGGCGCGGCATCCGCCGGTTCGTGCCGGGCTGGCGGCTGGTGCTGGGCGGCTTCCTGGGCCTGGCGGTCCTGGTCTGCGGCGGCTTCGTCGCCGGGTACCTGCTGGTGGACATCCCCGCCGCCAACGCCGCCGCCACCCAGCAGTCCAACGTCTACCTGTACGCGGACGGCACCCAGCTCGCCAGCGACGGCGACGTCAACCGGGAGAACATCTCCCTCTCCGACCTCCCCAAGCCGGTGCGGCGGGCGGTCCTCGCCGCCGAGGACCGCGACTTCTACACCGGCTCGGCCGTCGACCCGCAGGCGATGATCCGCGGCGCCTGGAAGACCGTCACCGGCAAGGGCAAGCAGTCCGGCTCCACCATCACCCAGCAGTACGTCAAGAACTACTACCTGGACCAGGATCAGACCGTCACCCGCAAGGCCAAGGAGTTCTTCATCGCGATCAAGCTGGACCGCGAGACCTCCAAGGACGAGATCCTGGAGGGCTACCTCAACACCAGCTACTTCGGCCGCAACGCCTACGGCATCCAGGCCGCCGCGCAGGCGTACTACGGCATCGACGCCAGCGATCTGAACACCGCCCAGGGCGCCTACCTCGCCTCGCTCCTCAACGCCCCCAGCGCCTACGACGTGATCGCGCAGCCCGCCAACCGGTCCCGCGCCGAGGCCCGCTGGAACTACGTGCTGGACGGCATGGTCAAGGAGAACTGGCTGACCGGCGCCGAGCGTGCCCGCCTCTCCTTCCCCACCCCCGACCAGCAGCACCTCCCGCGCGGCCTCTCCGGCCAGCGCGGCTACCTGGTACAGGCCGTCGACGAGTACCTGGTGGCCAACGGCGTCGTGACCGAGGCGGCGCTCGCCAAGGGCGGCCACCGGATCACCACCACCCTGGTCAAGAAGCAGCAGGACGCGCTGGTCGAGGCGGTCGACGACCGGCTGACCTCGAAGCTCGACAAGAAGAAGCGCAAGGCCGACCGGAACGTCCGCGCGGGCGGCGTCGCCCTCGACCCGAAGAGCGGCAAGGTCCTCGCCATGTACGGAGGCGTCGACTACACCCAGCAGTACGTCAACAACGCGACCCGCCGCGACTACCAGGTCGGCTCCACCTTCAAGCCGTTCGTGCTGACCGCCGCGCTCCAGCACAAGGCCCGCACCCAGGACGGCCGCACCATCAACCCCAACGCCCGCTACGACGGCACCAACAAGCGACGCGTCCAGGGCTGGAGCGGCGGACCGTACGAGCCGGAGAACGAGGACGAGCGGGACTACGGCGACATCACCCTGAAGGTCGCCACCGACCGGTCCGTCAACGCCGTCTACGCCCAGCTCGCCGTGGACGTCGGCCCTCAGAAGGTCAAGGACACCGCCATCGCGCTCGGGCTGCCGAAGGACACCCCGGACCTCCAGCCGTACCCGTCGATCGCGCTGGGCACCGCCACCGCCAGCGTCCTCGACATGGCCGAGGCGTACGCCAGCCTCGCCGACCACGGCCGCCACCGTGACCACCGGCTGGTCCAGGAGATCAGCCACCTCGGCGAGAAGCTGGAGCTGCCCCAGGACCGGACCCGGGAAGCGGTGTCCCGGCGCGCCGCCGACACCACCACCTCGGTGCTGCGCAGCGTGGTGCGCGGCGGCACCGGCATGGCGGCCCGGGAGGCCGGGCGTCCGGCCGCGGGCAAGACCGGCACGGCGGAGGAGGACACGGCCGCGTGGTTCGCCGGGTACACCCCGGACCTGACCACGGTGGTCGCGGTGATGGGCCAGGACCCGGAGTCCGGCTCCCACACCCCGCTCTACGGCGCCCTCGGCCTGCCCCGGATCAACGGCGGCGGCCCCCCGGCGGAGATCTGGGCCCAGTTCACCCGGGCCGCCCTCGCCGGGCAGCCGGCGCGCGACTTCGACCTGGAGGCGGACACCTCGGCCGAGGACTCCCCCACCGCCTCCCCGAGCGAGTCCGGCGCGGCCTCCCGCAGCCCCGGGGACCCGGAGAGCGACGCGCCGAGCGAACCGGGCGACGGCGACACCTCCCCCCGCGACCCGGGCGGCGACTCCCCGAGCGCCCCCGGCGGCGACACCGGCGGCCCCACCGACGTGCCTCCGGGCATGGAGGACGATCCGGGCCGCAACGGCGACTCGCCCCCGCCCGCCGGCCCACTGCCCGAACCCGCGCCGCCCGCCCCGGCCCGCGACCCACGCGAGACCACGACGATTCCGGTCCCGCCGGGCCCGGAGACGCCAGGCCCGAGCTGAACCGGTTCGCCTCCCGGGGCGGGACACCTGGGCGGTGTGCCGAGTCCTGAGCGGTGTCCGCGGCGTCTGGTGCGTGCTCTCGGCGTGCGCCCGGGTCTCCCTCGTACCGGACGTACTCGGGTGCTTCGGTCGTGCGGCAAGCGTGCGTGCCGGGCGTCGCGGGCCCACGAAGTTCCGCCGGACAGGTCCTAGTGCCCCGAGGTCAGCTTCAGGCCGACCACGGCGACGATCAGCAGGGAGACGAAGAAGACGCGGGCGGCGGTCGCCGGTTCGCCGAGGACCAGCATGCCGAGGACGGCGGCGCCCGCGGCGCCGATGCCGACCCAGACGCCGTAGGCGGTGCCGATCGGCAGGGTCCTGGCCGCCTGGGCGAGCAGCACCATGCTGGCGACGATTCCGGCGGCGGTGAAGACGCTCGGCCAGAGCCGGGTGAAACCTTCGGTGTACTTCATCCCGATCGACCAGCCGACTTCCAGCAGACCGGCGACGAGCAGCAGGACCCAGGCCACGGGGGCACCTCCGGGAAACGCGGGTTCAACGGGGGTGCGTCGTCTTTACCAGCCCGGTACGGCGCGTCTCGTCGGGGTGCCTCCACCGTGGCAAGATCCGGGCCCGGCTCCCGGTGAGGTCGGTCACCGGGAGCCGGGCGACGAGCCACGGCCGCTACAGGTAGAGCCCCGTCGTGTCCTGGGACCCCTCGAAGCGGTCGGCCGCGACGGCGTGCAGGTCGCGCTCGCGCATCAGGACGTAGGCGACGCCGCGCACCTCGACCTCGGCGCGGTCCTCGGGGTCGTACAGCACCCGGTCGCCGGGCTCGACCGCTCGGACGTTCTGTCCGACGGCGACCACCTCGGCCCAGCCCAGCCGACGGCCGACCGCGGCCGTCGCGGGAATGACGATGCCGCCGGTCGAGCGCCGCTCCCCCTCGGGGATGTCGGTCCGGACCAGCACGCGGTCGTGCAGCATGCGAATGGGCAACTTGTCGTGCCGGCTGTTCTCACTCACGCCCCGAACCTACCTGGCGACCGCTCCCCCGTACGAAGGAAGGGCCCGGACCGCCGGCGGGAGGCCCGCACGGTGTCCTACTTGCCGGAGTTCCGGCGGGAGGAGACCACCACCAGGCCGACGACGCCGACCACGACCAGCGCCACCGGGATCACCCGTTCCGGGCGCGGCGAGCCGTCCTCACGGGTGAAACCGGCGCGCACCTGGGAGACGGCGCGGTTCACCCCCACGTAGGCACGGCCCAGCGTCGCGTCGACCCGCGAGGCCACCTGGGCCTTCGCGTCGCCGACGATGGTCTTGGGGTGCACCCGCACACCGATCTCGTCGAGGGTCTCGGCCAGCGTCTCGCGCCGCCGCTCGATGTCCGCCTCGATCTGCGCAGGGGTCCTGGCATCCGACACCGCGCTGCCTCCGTCGTCGTCCGTACCCGTGGGTCTCCGGGTACCCGGGGAAACCCGGACCATCCCGTGAGCCGTCTCTGTCCGTCGACAGTCTGTCAGCTCCGGCCTGATCTCACCCCACGGCACCCCTATTAGGCTCAACCCGAACGAGGAACCAGTACCGCGAGGAGACCCTTTCCATGAGTGAGCGACTCAAGCCGGGCGACACCGCCCCGGCCTTCACCCTGCCCGACGCCGACGGCAACGAGGTCTCCCTCGCCTCCCACCAGGGCCGCAAGGTCATCGTCTACTTCTACCCGGCCGCCCTCACCCCCGGCTGCACCAAGCAGGCGTGCGACTTCACCGACAACCTGGAGGCGCTGGCGAGCGCCGGGTACGACGTCATCGGCGTCTCCCCGGACAAGCCGGAGAAGCTCGCCAAGTTCCGTGAGAAGGAGGACCTGAAGGTCACCCTGGTCGGCGACCCGTCCAAGGAGACACTGGCCGCGTACGGCGCCTTCGGCGAGAAGAAGCTCTACGGCAAGACCGTGACCGGCGTGATCCGCTCCACCGTCGTCGTCGGCGAGGACGGCAGGGTCGAGCACGCCTTCTACAACGTCAAGGCCACCGGCCACGTCGCCAAGATCATGCGTGACCTGGGCGTCTGACCCGCCTGTCCTCCGCCCGGCCCCGCCGCGTCAGCCACTCGGACGCGGCGGGGTCGCGTGGTTTCTGTGAACGGGGACACACTTCTACGGCGTGGCGGTTTGCGCCTGCGGTGCGGGCGCAGAAGCAGTTCCTGGAACCACCACCGAGGAAAGGGAGCAGCCATGGCCGACAGCGGCCCGCACGCCGGGGAGGACGACCCGGAGGCGGTCAAACGGCACCCCCGCCTCTTCCGTGCCGTGCGCCAGCGCAAGAACCCGAGGCTGCGGCGGAGCGACATCACGGTCACCGACGAGCGGGCCGTCAAGCGCGCCGTGAAGGCTGCCTCCCTGGGCAACGCCATGGAGTGGTTCGACTTCGGGATCTACTCGTATCTGGCGGTCACCCTCGGCCATGTGTTCTTCCCGTCGGGGAACGACACGGTGCAGCTGCTCTCCTCGTTCGCCACCTTCGCCGTCGCCTTCCTGGTGCGGCCGCTGGGCGGCATGTTCTTCGGCCCGATGGGCGACCGGCTGGGCCGCAAGAAGGTCCTCGCGCTGACCATGGTCATGATGGCGCTGGGCACCTTCTGCATCGGCCTGATCCCCTCCTACGCCTCGATCGGCTTCTGGGCCCCCCTGCTGCTGATCCTCTTCCGGCTGGTGCAGGGCTTCTCGACCGGCGGTGAGTACGGCGGCGCCTCCACCTTCATCGCCGAGTACGCGCCCGACAAGCGCCGCGGCTTCTTCGGCAGCTTCCTGGAACTCGGCACCCTGCTCGGCTACACCGGCGCCGCGGGCCTGGTCACCGCGCTCTACGCGGTGCTGGACGACGGGGCGATGGAGAGCTGGGGGTGGCGCATCCCGTTCCTGGTCGCCGGCCCGCTCGGCTTCGTCGGCATCTACCTGCGGCTCAAGCTGGACGAGACCCCCGCCTTCCAGAAGCTGGAGGACGGCACCAGCGCGCACGCCAGCGAGGCCGCCGACGGCGTCGAGACCAGCCACAAGGGTGACCTGGCGAAGATCTTCCGCCGCTACTGGCCCTCGCTGATCCTCTGCATCTGCCTGGTCGGCGCGTACAACATCACCGACTACATGCTGCTGTCGTACATGCCGACGTACCTGTCCGACGAGATGGGGTACGACGAGAGCCACGGGCTGCTCATCCTCATCGGCGTCATGGTGCTGCTGATGCTGATCATCAACCAGGTCGGCAAGCTCAGTGACCGGTTCGGTCGCAAACCGCTGCTCATGACCGGCATGATCAGTTTCTTCTTCCTCTCCATCCCCTCGTTCCTGCTGGTCAAGCAGGGCAGCCTGCTCGCCGTCTCGGCCGGCATGCTGATGCTCGGCCTCTCCCTGGTCTGCCTGCTCGGCACCATGTCGGCGGCGCTGCCCGCGCTCTTCCCGACGCCTGTGCGGTACGGCTCGCTCTCGGTCGGCTACAACCTCTCCGCCTCCCTCTTCGGCGGCACCACCCCGCTGGTCATCACCGGGCTGATCGGCCTGACCGGCGACGACATGATGCCCGCCTACTACGCGATGGCGGCGGCGCTGGTCGGGGTCATCGCGGTGGCCTGCATGAAGGAGACGGCGCACCGGCCGCTCGCCGGGTCGCCGCCCTCGGTGGAGACCGAGGAGGAGGCCCGGGAGATCCTGGACGCCCAGTCGCCCGATCCCAAGTTCTGACCCTGCCGGAGGCGCGGGGCTGCCGGTAGGATGGCGCTGCTCGCGGCCGTGTCGGAACTGGCAGACGAGCTGGGTTTAGGTCCCAGTGGGCATTGCCCGTGAGGGTTCGAGTCCCTCCGGCCGCACAACCCGGGCCACCTTCTGGTGGCCCGGGTTCTTCCTTGCCCCCTCTGCCTCGGCGCGGGCGCCGGAGGCCGGCCCGAAGCGCCGGCGGGGACGGTGACGGCGAGGTGGGTGGGTTCAGCCGAGGAGTTCGCGGACCACGGGGGCCAGGGCGCGGAAGGCCTTGCCCCGGTGGCTGACGGCGTTCTTCTCGGCGGGGGTGAGTTCGGCGCAGGTGCGCGTCTCGCCGTCGGGCTGGAGGACCGGGTCGTAGCCGAAGCCGTGCTCGCCCGCGGGGACGTGGCGCAGGGTGCCGGTGAGGCGGCCCTCGACGACGCGCTCGGTGCCGTCGGGCAGGGCGAGCGCGGCCGCGCAGGCGAAGTGGGCGGCGCGGTGGGGGTCGGCGATGTCGGAGAGCTGGGCGAGCAGCAGGTCGAGGTTGGCCTGATCGTCGCCGTGGCGGCCGGCCCAGCGCGCGGAGAAGATGCCGGGGGCGCCGCCGAGCACCTCGACGCAGAGCCCGGAGTCGTCCGCCACCGCGGGCAACCCCGTGGCCTGCGCCAGCGCGTGTGCCTTGAGCAGGGCGTTCTCAGCGAAGGTGACGCCGGTCTCCTTGACGTCGGGGATCTCCGGGTAGGCGTCGGCGCCGACCAGTTCGTGGGTGAGCCCGGCGTCGGCGAGGATGGCGCGCAGCTCGGTGAGCTTTCCGGCGTTACGGGTGGCGAGAATCAGGCGGGTCATGCCCTCAGTATCGGGCACGCCCCGCGGGTGGCCTCGGGCGCCCGCGCACCGGCCCGGCCGGCGTTCGAGGCGGTCTCGCGCCCGGCTAGGAGGTGCAGACCTTGGTGAGTTCGCCCGCCGCGTCCACCACGGGGCTGATGTCGGGGACCTCGTCCCCCTTCTCGATCGCGGAGCGGACGTTGTCGAGGGCCGTGTCGAGGTGGTCGACGGCCTTGCTGACATCGGCGTCACCGGTGTCCTTCTGGATGTCGTCCACGTTCTTGTCGATCCGGTCGAGCGCCTCGGCCGCCTGACCCGGGTCCTCGGCGGCCCCGTCGACCGCCCGCTGGAGGTCGGCGACGGAGTCGGCTATCGCGTCGGCGGTCCGTACGCAGTCGGCGGCCTTCTCCAGCGCGCCGCATCCCAGCAGGAAGGGGACGAGCAGGGCTGCACCGGCGGTCGCGGTGGCGAGGCGGCGGCTGGTGGGCATGGGGGGTCCTCTCCCGGGCGTCGACGCGGGTCCGGCCGGTGCCGGCCCGCATACCTGTGGACGCCCGGAAGAAGGCTCCGGTTGCCGCGTGTTCCGGCCGTCTCCTTACCGGGCGAGGCTCATTCCGCGAGGGCGGCGAGCTGCCCCTGCGTCAGTTCGGCGCAGCCGGCGGCGCCGAGGTCGAGCAGGGCGTTGAGTTCGGCGCGGTCGAAGGGGGCGCCCTCGGCGGTGCCCTGGACCTCGACGAACCGTCCGTCACCGGTGCAGACGACGTTCATGTCGGTCTCGGCGCGCACGTCCTCCTCGTAGCAGAGGTCGAGGAGCGCGGTGGAACCGACGATGCCGACGCTGACGGCGGCCACGCTGCCGGTCAGGGGCTTGCGGCCGGGCTTGATGATCTTCCTGCCCTGGGCCCAGGTGATGGCGTCGGCGAGGGCGACGTAGGCCCCGGTGATGGCTGCGGTGCGGGTGCCGCCGTCGGCCTGGAGGACGTCGCAGTCGAGGACGACGGTGTTCTCGCCGAGCGCCTTGTAGTCGATGACGGCGCGCAGCGAGCGGCCGATGAGGCGGGAGATCTCGTGGGTGCGGCCGCCGATCTTGCCGCGGACGGACTCGCGGTCGCCGCGGGTGTTGGTGGCGCGCGGCAGCATCGAGTACTCGGCGGTGACCCATCCTTCGCCGCTGCCCTTGCGCCAGCGCGGGACACCCTCGGTGAAGGAGGCGGTGCAGAGGACCTTGGTGTCGCCGAAGGAGACCAGTACGGAGCCTTCCGCGTGCTTGCTCCAGCGGCGTTCGATGGTCAGGGGGCGGAGCTGGCTGGGCGTGCGGCCGTCGATGCGATCCATGGCGAGGAGCCTACGCGGTCGGCGGCGGCCCCCGGCGCCCCGGTCACCGGCGTACGCACCGGGGCCGCCCCCGTGCTGGGGACGGCCCCGGGCGCGCACCGCGGCCCTCGCTACATCAGGTCCTCGATGTCGGCCGCGATGGGGTCGGCGTCGGTGCCGATGACGACCTGGACGGCGCTGCCCATCTTGACGACGCCGTGGGCGCCGGCGGCCTTGAGTGCGGCTTCGTCGACCTTGGACGGGTCGTGGACCTCGGTGCGCAGGCGGGTGATGCAGCCCTCGACCTCGTCGATGTTGTCGATGCCGCCGAGCGCGGCGACGATCTTCTCAGCCTTGCTGGCCATGGGTTCTCCCTTGGGGGTGTGCGGGCGCCGACCGGTCGCGACCGGTCCGGTTTGTCACGTTAGCGCACGGTTGGCCCAACTTCGCGGGCGGGGAATCCTGACGTCCCGAAGGATGGCGGTCACCAGCAGGCGACAGCGGGCCGGCCGACCCGCGCAGGAGGAAGCCGATGAGCGCGACGAGTGAGGCGATCCCCCGCAAGCGGTGGTGGAACAGCCTCTTCCAGGGCCTCCAGAAGATGGGCCGCAGCCTCCAGCTCCCCATCGCCGTCCTGCCGGCCGCGGGCATCCTCAACCGGCTCGGCCAGCCGGACGTCTTCGGCGACGAGGGGCTCGGCTGGTCGGGCGTCGCCAAGGTGATGGCGGGCGCGGGCGGCGGCCTGCTCGACCCGAACATCGGCCTGCCGCTGCTGTTCTGCGTGGGTGTCGCCATCGGCATGGCGAAGAAGGCCGACGGTTCGACGGCGCTGGCGGCGGTCGCGGGCTTCCTCGTCTACTACAACGTGCTCCAGCAGTTCCCGAAGCCCTGCCCGGCCGACACCGAGGACGTGCTGGCCGGCTGTCAGGCGGCCGACGGCTCGGTGGTGGCGTACGAGTACCAGAACCCCGGAGTGTTCGGCGGCATCGTGATCGGGCTGCTGGCCGCCTACTTCTGGCAGCGCTTCCACCGCACCAGGCTGGTGGACTGGCTGGGCTTCTTCAACGGCCGCCGCCTGGTGCCGATCATCATGGCCTTCGTCTCGATCGCCTTCGCCGCGATCTGCCTGTGGATCTGGCCGCCGATCGGCGACGGCCTGGAGAGTTTCAGCGACTGGCTGATCGGGCTGGGCTCGTGGGGCGCGGGCATCTTCGGTGTCGCCAACCGGGCACTCCTGGTCATCGGGCTGCACCAGTTCCTCAACGTGCCCATCTGGTTCCAGTTCGGCAGTTACACGGCACCGGACGGGCAGGTCGTGCACGGCGACATCACCCGCTTCCTGGCGGGCGACCCGACGGCCGGCCAGTTCACCTCCGGCTTCTTCCCGATCATGATGTTCGCGCTGCCGGCCGCCGCCCTGGCCATCGCCCACTCGGCCAAGCCGCACCGCCGCAAGGAGGTCGGCGGCCTGATGCTCTCGGTCGGCCTGACCTCCTTCGTCACCGGCATCACCGAGCCGCTCGAATACTCCTTCCTGTTCATCGCCCCCGTGCTGTACGTCATCCACGCCGTGCTGACCGGCGTCTCGATGGCGGTGACCTGGGCGTTCGGCGTCCATGACGGTTTCAGCTTCTCGGCGGGCCTGATCGACTACGTCATCAACTGGGGCCTGGCCACCAGACCCTGGCTCATCATCCCGATCGGCCTGATCCTCGCCGTCGTCTACTACGTGGTCTTCCGCCTCCTCATCACCAAGCTCGACCTGAAGACGCCGGGCCGGGAGGACGAGGACGAGGTCGAGGACACCACCAAGGCGTGACCCCGTCCCGGCCCCGCGCGGCCGGGCGCCGGTGCCGGTCAGTCCCGGTCGAGGAGGCCGGCGATCCGGGCGTGCAGCCCCTGGGGCACCGGCGTCCCCCACCGGCCGTGCGCCTCGGCGGCCAGCTCCCGCGACCACTGCCAGGAGGCGCGGGCGGCGGCCCGCAGCCCGGCGGCCTCCAGCCGGGCGGTGGTGGCGGTGTACCGGTCAAGGTCGGCCGCGGGCAGGTCCCGTTCGGCGGCGCGGCTCGGGGTCAGCCAGTGGTCGGTGGTGCCCCGCAGCAGGCGGCAGAGCTGGAGCTGGAGCGGGGAGACCCTGGCGTGCAGCAGGTTGTGGGCGCGGGCGTCCTCGCGGCGGGCGAGGAGGTGCGCCAGCATCAGCGTCCAGTTGGCCAGCTCACCGGTGAGGTGGGTGGCGGTCTTCGCCGGTTCGGGGGCGAGCGGCGCGGCGAGGCGGGCGGCGGCCTCGGCGAGCCGACCGCCGCGGTCGAGGAGGACGGCGGCGGCCGGGTCGGGCAGGTGGACCAGCCCCCGCCAGTCGGCGACCGCCTCGATCCCGGGCCCGGCCGCCTCCAGGTGGAATTCGCCGCGCATCAGGTCGTCGTCGAAGACGACGGCGAGGACGCCGAACTGGTTGGTGTGGGCGAGCGCCAGCGGGCCGAGCGCCCGGAGGAAGCCGGGCCCGTCGAAGGTGCCGGCGTGCCCGTCGTCGAGGAAGAGGTACGCCTCGATGTCGGAGTGGGCGTCGGCCTCCCCGGTGGTCCAGGAGCCGTAGAGGAGGACGCCTTCCAGCCGGGGTTCGGCGTGTGCGGCCTGCCGCAGGCGGGCGACGCGGGCGTCGAGGGCCGGGGAGGCGGAGGGACGGGGTGCGGGGGTGCGGGGCACGATGTTGCTCCTGAGCTGGGTACCGGGTACGGGCGCGGGATCGGCGGCGCGCCGCCCGGCCCCCTCGGTCGTGCGGGGAGCGGCGGTGCGCGCGGCCGGTGCGGCCCGGTCAGCTCACGGAGATGCCCATGGGCGGGAGCGTAGAGGAGACGGGGGCCGGCCGCCAGGCGGTTCTCCTGCGGCCGGCCGTGCTGGTGCCGTCAGACCGGGTAGGTGGCGCCGGGCTCGGCCAGAGCGGCCGGGCCGTCGTAGACCTCGCGGGCGTCGGTGAGGTTGGTGCGCGGGTCGGTCCACGGCGGGATGTGGGTGAGCAGGAGCCGGCCCGCCCCGGCGCGCTGGGCCGACTCGCCCGCCTCACGGCCGTTGAGGTGCAGGTCGGGGATGTTCTCCTTGCCGTGCGTGAAGGCCGCCTCGCAGAGGAAGAGGTCGGTGCCGGCGGCGAGCGCGTCGAGTTCCGCGCAGGGCCCGGTGTCCCCGGAGTAGGTCAGCGACCGGCCGTCGTGCTCGACGCGGATGGCGTAGGCCTCGACGGGGTGCGGGACACGGACGGCGATGATCCGGAAGGGGCCCAGGTCGAACGTGCCGTCCTTCAGGGTGCGGAAGTCGAAGACCTCCGGCATGTGCTCGGCGGAGCTGTCACCGTAGGCGGTGATGAGCCGCTGCTGGGTGCCTTCGGGGCCGTACACCGGCAGCGCGTCGCAGGGCCCGTCGCCGTGCCGGTAGTACCGGGCGACGAAGTAGGCGCACATGTCGATGCAGTGGTCGGCGTGGAGATGGCTGAGGAAGATCGCGTCGAGGTCGTAGAGACCGGTGTGGCGCTGCAACTCGCCGAGGGCGCCGTTGCCCATGTCGAGGAGCAGCTGGAAGCCGTCGGCCTCTACGAGGTAGCTCGAACACGCCGATTCCGCGGACGGAAACGACCCGGAGCAGCCGACGACGGTGAGCTTCATGGAGCTGGAACCTCCGCGCTGTCTGGAAACGGACGGGGGGTCGTGCGGGTCCGTCGAGACTACGGGCCGAAGAGGGCGCCCGGTCACACGCGTCGGCCGGTTGTGGGGCAACTCACCTGGCGTGTCACCGGTTCGGAGTGCGGGGAAGGCCGGGGTTCGGGCGGTGTGCGGGCGGCGCGGGGCCCGGGCGTGGCGCGGCGGCGGGGGGCACGGACACGCGTGCGGCCGGGCTCCGCTGGGGAGCCCGGCCGGGTGCGGGCGGGTCGGCCGACGGGCGGCCCGGGCGGGTTCAGGCCCAGAGCTGGCCGTGCAGGGTCTCGATCGCCTCTTCGGTGGTGGCGGCGGTGTAGACGCCGGTGGAGAGGTACTTCCAGCCGCCGTCGGCGACGACGAAGACGATGTCGGCGCTCTCGCCGGCCTTGAGGGCCTTGCGGCCCACCCCGATGGCGGCGTGCAGGGCGGCGCCGGTGGAGACCCCGGCGAAGATGCCTTCCCGCTGGAGCAGTTCCCGGGTGCGGCTGACCGCGTCGGCGGAGCCGACCGAGAAGCGGCTGGTGAGGACGGACGCGTCGTACAGCTCGGGGACGAAGCCCTCGTCGAGGTTGCGCAATCCGTAGACCACGTCGTCGTACCGGGGTTCGGCGGCGACGATCGCGGTGTCGGGCTTGTTCTCGCGCAGGTAGCGGCCGACGCCCATCAGGGTGCCGGTGGTGCCGAGTCCGGCCACGAAGTGGGTGACCGAGGGGAGGTCGGCGAGGATCTCGGGCCCGGTGGTGGCGTAGTGGGCACCGGCGTTGTCGGGGTTGCCGTACTGGTAGAGCATGACCCAGTCCGGGTGCTCGGCGGCCAGTTCCTTGGCCACCCGGACGGCGGTGTTGGAGCCGCCGGCCGCCGGGCTGGAGACGATCTCCGCGCCCCACATGGCGAGCAGGTCGCGCCGTTCCCGCGAGGTGTTCTCCGGCATGACGCAGACGATGCGGTAGCCCTTGAGCTTGGCCGCCATGGCGAGCGAGATGCCGGTGTTGCCGCTGGTCGGCTCCAGGATGGTGCAGCCGGGGGTGAGCCGGCCGTCCTTCTCCGCCTGCTCGACCATGTGCAGGGCCGGGCGGTCCTTGACGGAGCCGGTGGGGTTGCGGTCCTCCAGCTTGGCCCAGATCCGCACGTCCTCGGAGGGCGACAGCCTCGGCAGCCGGACCAGCGGGGTGTTCCCGACGGCCGCGAGCGGGGAGTCGTAGCGCATCAGAGCGCGCCCGCGCGCCGCCCGGCCATGGGGGCGGCCGCGGAGCCACCGGCGACGGCCGGGAGGATGGTGACGTTGTCCCCGTCGGCGACCTCGGTGTTGATCGAGTCGAGGAAGCGGACGTCCTCGTCGTTCAGGTAGACGTTGACGAAGCGGCGGAGCTGGTCTCCGTCGACGATGCGCTCCTTGATCCCGGTGTGCCGCGTCTCCAGGTCGTCGATCAGCTCGGCCAGCGTGGTGCCGCTGCCTTCGACGGCCTTGGCGCCGTCGGTGTAGGTGCGGAGGATGGTCGGGATGCGGACCTCGATGGCCATGGCGTGGGCTCCTGTCGTGGAGTGGGTACGGCGTGCGTGCGTGCGCGGCTCGGCTGCACGGGGTGCCCCGTCGGGGCGTGAGACCGCGGTCGGGGCGGTCGGGGCGGGCTCAGCCCTGACAGATGGTGCTGGTGATCCGGCACAGGTCGACGTGCAGGCGCTGACTGGCCCCGCGTCCGAAGGCTCCCAGGAGGAGGGTGGAGGCGGCGCACAGTGCGATGGGCGCCGTGCCCTGCGTCCTGTCGCTCACGTCATGGGGAACCATGCGGTCATCGTATCGATTCCCGCACGGTGTTCCGCAGCTCCGTCTTGACTGGCGGACGGTTTGCGGCCGCATGACGGACAGGCCGGAGGGCGCGGAAGGGCCGGCGCCTCCCGCGGCCTCCGGCCGGCCCTCAGTCGGCGGCCGGGTACTCGGCCACCAGCTGCACGTCTTCCTCCGTGATCTCGCCGTCCACGATCCGGAACGAGCGGAACTGGAACGGACCCGCGCCGTCCGTGTCGGCGGTCGAGACGAGGACGTAGTGGGCGTTGGGCTCGTTGGCGTACGTCACGTCGGTGCGGGACGGGTACGCCTCGGTGGCGGTGTGCGAGTGGTAGACGATCACCGGCTCCTCGTCCCGGTCGTCCAGTTCCCGGTAGAGCTTGAGCAGGTCCATCGAGTCGAACTCGTAGAACGTGGGGGACCTGGCGGCGTTGAGCATCGGGACGAACCGCTCGGGCCGGTCACTGCCCGCCGGGCCGGCCACGATGCCGCAGGCCTCGTCGGGATGGTCGGCGCGCGCGTGGGCGACGATCTGGTCGTGGAGGGCCTGGGTCAGGGTCAGCATGGGCCCAGGATAAGCAGACGGGCCCACCCGTACCGAGGGGTGGTACGGACGGGCCCGCATGGTGGACACGAGGCTTCCGGCGCCTGGCCGGGCCGGGGTGTCAGCTCTTCGCGAACGACGCGTTCTGCGGGTCGCGGGCGCGCAGCACCCGGTAGGAGACGAGCAGGATCGCGGCCCACAGCGGGGCGCAGTACAGCGAGATCCGGGTGTCCGGGTCGATGCCCATCATCACGACGACCAGTGCGAGGAAGCAGAGCGCGAACCAGCTGGTGAACGGGGCTCCCGGCGCCCGGAAGGAGGAGACCGGCAGCTCGCCCCGGTCGGCCCTGGCCCGGTAGCGGATCTGGCAGACCAGGATCATGACCCAGGCCCACATGCCGGAGATGGTGGCGAAGGAGACCACGTAGTTGAAGGCCTCGCCGGGCCACTGGTAGTTGATCCAGACGCCGACCATCATCAGCGCCGCCGAGAAGCTGGTGCCGACCAGCGGGGTGCCGCTGCGGGTGAGGCGGGTGAAGAACTTCGGGCCCTGCCCGTTGAGGGCGAGGTCCCTCAGCATCCGGCCGGTGGAGTACATGCCGGAGTTGCAGGAGGAGAGCGCCGCGGTCAGCACGACGAAGTTGACGATGGCGGCGCCGACGCCGAGCCCCATCTTCTCGAAGGCCGCGACGAAGGGGCTGACACCCGGCTGGAACTCGGACCAGGGCACGACCGAGAGGATCATGACGAGCGCGCCGACGTAGAAGACGGCGATGCGCCACGGCACGGTGTTGATCGCCTTGGGCAGCGTCTTCTCCGGGTCCTTGGACTCGCCCGCGGTGACGCCGACCAGCTCGACGGCGAGGAAGGCGAACATGACGATCTGGAGCGTCATCAGCGTGCCGCCGATGCCCTCCGGGAAGAAACCGCCCTGGTTCCACAGGTGGCCGACGGTCGCGGTGTCACCGGCGTCGGAGAAGCCGAGGGTGAGGATGCCGGCGCAGATCAGGATCATGCCGACGATGGCGGTGACCTTGACCATGGAGAACCAGAACTCCAGCTCCCCGAAGATCTTCACGGAGATCAGGTTGGCCCCGTAGAGGATGACCGTGAACAGCAGGGCCGACACCCATTGCGGGACGTCGAACCAGTACGTCATGTACTGGGCCGCCGCGGTCACCTCGGTGATGCCGGTGACCACCCAGAACAGCCAGTACGTCCAGCCGGTGACGAACCCGGCGAACGGACCGATGAACTCCCGCGCGTACTCCGAGAAGGACCCGGAGACCGGCCGGTACATCAGCAGCTCGCCCAGGGCGCGCATGATGAAGAAGATGACGAGGCCCGCGATGGCGTAGGCCAGGATGAGGCTGGGGCCGGCCTTCGAGATGGCCTTCCCCGCGCCGAGGAAGAGGCCGGTGCCGATGGCGCCGCCGATGGCGATCATCTGGATCTGGCGGGCGCCGAGGCCCCGCTGGTATCCCTCGCCGCCGTGCGGCGAGGGCGGGCCGCCCCGCCCGGGGCCCGGCTCTCCGTCGCTGACGGTGTCGACCTGCGTCGAGGACATGGTGGTGCGCCTTTCTCCGCCGGGCCGTGGCCTTCCGTCGGCCGTGGCCCGGGTCCCGATCCCCCCGGATGTGGATATGGAGTTCCGCCCGCCGGGGTCCGCCGGCGGAGGCGCCCCCAGGAGGACAGGGGTGGCGTCCGCGTGGGTGGTCGTGAAGGTCTACCACGCGGAAGCTTTCATTCCACTTGGCCGCCTGTGAGCCACACCACAAGCAGAAGGGGACATTCCGCTTGCTGGACGGCATAGGCGGCCGGGCCTTTGACGCCATCGTTATACGGATTTGGGCGTCCGTTGAGCGAACAGCGGGGCGGACCCGACAGCCTCCGGAAGGCGGCTCCGGACCCCCGGGAGCCGGGCGCCGCCTTGCGGGCTCAGCCTTGGTGGAGTACGCGGAACCGCCCCGGCTCCGCCGGGTCCCGGTCGGCCACCTGGACCGGCGGCCACACCCACTGCCGCACCCCGGTCCCCGCCACCCGCGAGAACCGGATCTCCCCCCGGGTGCCCGCGACCGCCCCGCCCTCCCAGGCCCGGACCACGTCCGCCCGCCCGGTCCCGTACGTCCGCAGCGCCTCGGCGAGGACAGCCACGGTGTCCCACCCCTCGCAGGCGACGAAGGAGGGCTCCTCCCCCAGCCGCGTCCGCAGCGCCTCCCCCACGCGGACGGCCTGCGGACCGGGCCGCTCCGGCAGGTAGCGCAGGAAGGGGACCCCGGAGCCGTCGGCGCCGAGCGCCGCGAGCCACCCCGGGAACTCCGGCTGCCCGGCCGGGGCCCCGATCAGCACCCCGTCGAGCCGCCGGTCTGCGCGGACGGCACGGACCAGCGGGACCGCCGGTTGCGGGGTCCCGGCGAGCAGCAGGAGCGCCGTGGCACCGTCCTCGGCCAGCGCGTCGCACAGTTCCCGGGGGGTGAGCGCGTCGGCGTCCAGCTCGGTGACGGTGCCGCCCCGCTGCCCGAGGTGGTCGCGGAGGACGCGGGTCCCGGCCTCCCAGTAGAGGCTCGCCTGCCGGGCCACGGCGATCCGGCGGTGGCCCGCCGCGAGAAGGAAGCCGGCGTAGCTCCGCCAGCCGTGCGACTGGGCCGGGGCCAGCCGCGCGACCCACGCGGCCGGCTCCTCGGTGAGCGCGTCGAGCACCGCCGAGGAGCAGAGGAACGGCACCCCGAGCGCCTCGGCCCGGACGGCGGCGGCCCGGGCGACGACGCTGTGGTACTCCCCCGCCACGGCGGCCACCCCGAGCCCCGCCAGCTCCTCGACGGCCGCCTCGGCCCGCCCCGGATCCGCCGCGGTGTCCCGCACCAGCAGTTCCAGCGGGCGCCCGCCGATCCCGCCGGCCGCGTTCACCTCCTCCACTCCCAGCTCGAGGCCGGCGAGCAGATGGCGGCCCGCCTCGGTCCAGCCGGGGCGGGTCAGGGGGACGAGGGCGCCGAGCGGAACGGGCGGCGGCCCGCTCTCGGTCGTGGCGTCGGACGGCGGTGGTGACGTGTGCACGGGTGGGCCCCTCCCCTGGGAACGCGGTCGCGCGCCCCCTGGAGCGCGACCCTCCAGGCCATTGCAGCGGCATCGGGCGCGGGGTTCAACCGATGACGGCCGACCACCCCGCACCCGGCGTCCGGCGTCCGGCGTCCGGGGTGGTTCAGTCGCCCGCCATGAGCGTCTCGATCAGGCTCTCCTGGAGGCCCGCCAGCCACAGCTGGGCGATGACCATGGGTTTGCGCGGGTCGGAGTCCGGGAGCTGGAACAACTCGTCCGTGTCGGACTCGTCGCGCAGGTCCAGCCGGGCCGCGATGGCCAGGCGCAGATCGTTCAGGGCGCCGATCCACTGGCGGGACTGGTCCGCGGTCAGTTCGACGATCCCGCCGCCCTCGCTGTCGACCGGGACGGCGTCGAGGGTGCGGACGACCAGCAGGGCGGATTCGCGTTTGGCGGCCCGCAGGTCGTTCTCGGTGAAGCGGCGGAACTCGGCCGACCGGGCCCGCAGCTCCTCGGCCTCCTGCGCGGTGGTGGCGGTGGCCGGGTCGGCGTACGCGTCGGGGAAGAGGCGGCGCAGGACCGGGTCGGTCGGCGCCTCGCTCGGGCCTTCGGCGAACAGCTCGGCGAGCGGGTCGTCGCCGAGGTGGTCGTCGCCGGGGCCGATCAGCTCCAGGAGCTGGACGGCGAGCGAGCGGATGATGGAGATCTCGACGGCGTCCAGCGCGGCCGCCGCGCCCTTCTCGGTGGAGTCGAAGTAGCCGGCCATCAGACGCGGTCCTGCTGGAGGGTGGCCCACAGCCCGTAGCCGTGCATGGCCTGCACGTCGCGCTCCATCTCTTCCCGGCTGCCACTGGAGACGACGGCGCGCCCCTTGTGGTGGACGTCGAGCATCAGCTTGTTGGCCTTCTCCTTGGAGTACCCGAAGTACGCCTGGAACACGTAGGCGACATAGCTCATCAGGTTCACCGGGTCGTTGTGGACGATGGTGACCCAGGGCAGGTCGGGTTCGGGTACGGCGAAGGTCTCCTCCGCCGCTGCGGGTTGCTCGATCTCTGCGGGCGACACACTCACCCTGCCCATGCTGCCATCCGGGGCGCGCAAGCGCACAAACGGCGGGGCCCGCGAGGTTCCGCGCCGCACGGGTGGGCCTCGGCCCCGGAAATCGTCATACTGACGCTAAGTGCGGTAGCATCCAGCCGTGCCCGCCGCTGTGGCGGTCGTCGGCCGCACCCGGAAATGCGAGGTTGTCCCCGTGAGCACTGCGGAATCCAGGAACACGGCACCCGGTGACCGGCCGGCCCGGACCGGCGAGGACGCGCTGCGCCTGCCGGTCGAGGTGCCGTCCACGGCCCTGTTCACCGACCACTACGAGCTGACGATGCTCCAGGCGGCCCTGCGCGCCGGGACGGCCGACCGCCCGTGCGTCTTCGAGGTCTTCACCCGCAAGCTCCCCGAGGGCCGCCGGTACGGCGTGCTGGCCGGGGTCGGCCGGGTGCTGGACGCCGTCGAGCACTTCCGCTTCGAACCCGCCCAGCTCGACCACCTGCGGACCCACGGCGTCGTCGACGAGGCCACCCTCGACTACCTGGCCGGCTACCGCTTCAGCGGCGACATCCTCGGCTACCCGGAGGGTGAGGTGTACTTCCCCGGCTCGCCGGTGCTGCGGGTCGAGGGCACCTTCGCGGAGTGCGTGCTGCTGGAGACGGTGATCCTCTCCATCCTCAACCACGACTCGGCCATCGCCGCGGCCGCCTCCCGGATGTCCTCGGCGGCCGCCGGGCGCCCGCTGATCGAGATGGGGGCGCGCCGCACCCACGAACTGGCGGCGGTGGCCGCCTCCCGGGCCGCCTACATCGGCGGCTTCACCACCACCTCGGACCTGGCGGCCGGGTTCCGCTACGCCATCCCGACCACCGGGACCAGCGCCCACGCCTTCACCCTGCTGCACGACAACGAGCGGGACGCCTTCGAGGCCCAGGTCGCCGCGCTCGGCCGCGACACGACCCTGCTGGTCGACACCTACGACGTGCGGGAGGCGGTGCGGACCGCCGTCGAGGTGGCCGGGCCGGAGCTGGGGGCGGTCCGGATCGACTCCGGGGACCTGCTGCTCGTCGCCCACCGGGTCCGCGACCAGCTCGACCGGCTCGGCGCCCGCGACACCCGCATCGTCGTCACCTCCGACCTGGACGAGTACGCCATCGCCTCGCTGGCCGCCGCGCCGGTGGACGCGTACGGGGTCGGCACCCAGCTGGTGACCGGCAGCGGACACCCGACCTGCTCGATGGTCTACAAGCTGGTGGCGCGGGCCCGCTCGACCGAGCCCGGGGCGCCGCTGGAGCCGGTGGCGAAGAAGTCGCTGGGCGGGAAGACCTCACTGGGCGGGCGCAAGTGGGCGGCGCGGCGCCGTGACGCCGAGGGCGTGGCCGAGGCCGAGGTGGTCGGGACCGGGCCGGTCCCGGCGGAGCTGGCCGAGGCCCAGCTGCTGGTGGAGCTGGTGCGCGACGGCGAGGTGGTCGGGCGCGAGCCGATGGACGTGGCACGCGAGCGGCACGCCGCCGCCCGGGCCGCCCTGCCGCTCTCCGCCACCCAGCTCTCCAAGGGCGAGCCGGTCATCCCCACCGAGTACCTCGCTCCGCGGACGGGCTGACCCCCGCCGGCCCCTGCCGTACGGGACCGCCGGTGCCTAGGCTCGGCAGTGTGAGCCGCCCGGCCCCGCCCGCACCCTCCGTATCCGCAACGCCATCGAAGGACACGCCATGCGCCGCGCACTGATCGTCGTCGACGTCCAGAACGACTTCTGCGAGGGCGGCAGCCTCGCCGTCACCGGCGGAGCCGAGGTGGCCGCCGCGATAACCGAGCACCTCGACGGTCCCGGACGGGAGCTGTACGACCACGTCGTCGCCACCCGCGACCACCACGTGGACCCGGGCGACCACTTCTCGGCCCGGCCCGACTTCCGCGACTCCTGGCCGCCGCACTGCGTGGCCGGGACCGAGGGGGCCGGCTTCCACCCCGCCTTCGCGCCCGCCCTCGCCTCGGGCGCGGTCGAGGCCGTCTTCGACAAGGGGGCGTACACGGCCGCCTACAGCGGGTTCGAGGGGACCGACGAGAACGGGGTCGGTCTCGCCGACTGGCTCGGCGCCCGGGGGGTCACCGACGTCGACGTGGTCGGGCTCGCCACCGACCACTGCGTGCGGGCCACGGCGCTGGACGCGCTCTCCGCCGGGTTCGGCACCCGGGTCCTTCTGGACCTCGCGGCGGGGGTCGCCCCCGACACGGTCGCGGCGGCCGTCGCCGAGCTCCGGGAGGCCGGGGTCTCCCTCGCCGGGGAGGCGGGGCGGGACTGAACCGGAACGGCCGCGCGGACGGCCGTCAGGCGAGCAGCGCCCGGATGGGACGCCAGAGCTCGGGAGGCCGGGAGACGGCCACGTCTCCGGCCGAGGGGGCGGCGGCGCGCCATATGAGGCCGTCGGGGTGGTGCAGGACGGCCGTGACCTCGTCCGGTGTGGGAGGCGCCGCGTTCCCCCGGAGGTAGACGGCACGCAGGCCGAGGTTGCGGAGCCGGGTCAGGGCCCGGGCCCTGTTCTTGGCATGGACGAGCACCCGCACCCGCTGCTCCCCCTGCCCGGACACGGGCAGGGGCGCGGGGAGACTCAGCGCGACGACCACGCTACCCCCCGGCATCCGGACAAATCCACCTGCGGCCATCCCTCAGCTCACCCCCGTGAGAAGTCGTGTCAATAAGACGGTCACGGGTGCATCTAAGCGCGATCGGCCGCCGCCCGCTAGAGGGCGACGGCCGATACGTCTGTGACCTGCGGCTTCGCGGGCTACTTCAGCGAGGGTCCGACCTTCACCGTGATCGTCTTGCCGCTCAGCGGCTCCTTGGTGAGGGTGATCCGGGTGTTGGTGTCAGTGACCTTGACCGAACCGGTGGGGTTCGACGCGTCGTAGTACCGGCCCGGGAAACCGTCGTCGAAGACGGGGATGCCGAGCTTCGGCTTGACCTTGGCGGGCTTGCCGTCCTGGTGGAGGGTGAAGCCCTGCGTCGGGTACCAGCTGAACGGCGAGTCGTACGCCTGGATGCGGTTGCGCATGATCGTTCCGTCGGCCCACTTCTCGGCCTTCGGGTGCGCGTCGACCGGCAGCACCCGGCCCTCACCGGGGTGGACGCCGGTGTTGTTGTCCTTCTGGGAGGTGTCCCACAGCCAGATCAGCAGACCGTTCTGGTAGGGGAAGTGCTCGACCCAGTCGGGGCGCGTCGAGGTCCAGCCGAAGTTGTACGGGCCGGTCTTCAGCGTGGTGTCGTAGCTGACGTACTGGCGGTTCTCGGCGATGTAGTACTGCGGGTAGTCCTGAGTGAAGGAGGCGCCGATGCGCTGGAAGCCCTTGGCGGTCCAGCCGTTGTCGCCGTCCTCGGCGCCGTCGGCGAAGAGTTCCTCGCCGTCGGCGGTCAGGGAGATCGCGTCGGCGGCGAAGCCCGGCTCGGCCAGGCCCCCGTCGGTCTGGTAGCGGAACCGCAGTTCGGCCTTCTGGCCGGCGTAGGCGTCCAGCGGGAAGGAGAGCGAGCGGTATCCGTCGGAGACGCCGTGCAGGGCGGGGGTGTCGCCGCCGTCGCGGGGCAGCGGCTTGCCGTCGACGGTGCCGTCGAGCGCGGTCCAGTTCGCGCCGCCGTCGGTGGAGACCTCGGTGTAGAGGAAGTCGTAGTTCTCCTCGATGTTCCACCAGCCCTGGAGGTCCAGGGTGGCGGCGGACCTGCCGGTGAGGTCGACCGGGCGGGTCAGGGTGTTCTTGAGGTCGTCGCCGCTGTCGGACCACCACTGCGAGGAGCCCTCGGCGGGCTCGGTGATGGTGGTGGTGACTTCCTTGTCGGGCAGCTCGACCACGAGGGCCTGCTTGTCCTTGGTGTTGTACTCGGAGAGGCCGAGCTTGTGCGTCGACCTGGTGCCCGCCTTGGCGGTGGCGTAGTCGAGCCAGCCCAGCTGGAGCTTGTCCCAGGCGGTCATGTCGCCGGGCAGGTTGCCGATCTCGGTCCTGCCGGTGCCGAGCCAGGAGCCGGAGGACATCAGCGACCAGAAGGCGGTGGAGTTCTCGCCGGTGCCGCTGGTGTCGTAGTGGTCGGGCAGGCCCAGGTCGTGGCCGTACTCGTGGGCGAAGACGCCGAGGCCGCCGTTCTCGGGCTGGACGGTGTAGTCGCCGACCCAGACGCCGGTGTCGCCGATCTGGGCGCCGCCCGCCTTGTTGCCGGCGGGGCCGGTCTTGCCGGCGTCGGTGCCGTAGGCGTACCAGCGGTGGGCCCAGATGGCGTCGGTGCCCTGGGCGCCGCCGCCCGCGGACTCGTCCTCGCCGGCGTGCACGATCTGGAAGTGGTCGATGTAGCCGTCGGGCTCGTTGAAGTCGCCGTCGCCGTCGAAGTCGTAGCGGTCCCAGGTGTCGTACTGGGCGAGCTGCTCCTTGATCTCGGCGTCGCCGCGTCCCGCGGCCTTCTGGTCGTCGGCCCACTGGTTCACGCCGTCGCGGACGACGTCCCAGACGTTGGCGCAGTTGGTGTCGCCGCAGTAGTTGGAGCCGTAACGGGCCTCGTTGTAGTCGACCTTGACCCAGTCGGAGACCTCGCCGTCGACCGAGTAGCGGCCCGAGGACTGCTTCTCGTAGTACTTCTTGACGGACTCCTTGTTCTTGTCCGTGGCGAAGTACAGGTCCTGGAAGTGCTGCTGGGAGAAGTCGGCCTTCCAGTCCGTGGAGTTGTCGTTCTTCCGGTCGGGCTCGGCGATCCGGTTGTGCAGCGGGCCGGGCTCACCGCCGTACTTGACGACGGGGTCCTCGGGGCCCTCGGGGCCGTCCGGGTCGTACATCGTGGTGTCGTCGACCTTGTCGCCGAACTCCACGAGGATGGTGAAGATCTTGTCCGTCTTCTCGCGGCCCAGTTCGACGTACTTGCCGTCGTCGAGCCTCAGGACGCGCGAGGCGCCGCGCTGGCTGGCCTTCTTGTCGCCCGATATGAGCTGGCGCAGGGCCTCGCCGCGCTGCTTCTCCTGCTTCTCGCTGAACGGTCCTTCGAGGTCGTGCTCGACGTGGCCCTTGGCCGGTGCCGGGTCGCGGCGCTCGACGGCCGAGTCGTCTCCCCCCGGGCGGTCGGCGGCCTGTGCGGTGCCGATCGTCGCGGTGGTGGCGCCTATCGCGGCTATGGCCACGCTCAGGGCGGTGGCCCTGAAGGCTCTCCGATGTCTGCTCACGTGTGCGCTGTCCTCCCGAGAGGCCGGGCGCCGGGGACTGCGGCCTCTTGCCACGTCTCCGCCCGGCACGGAACACAAGTGACGACATTCGACCGGAGTGGCGGGGGAAAAGACAGATCTTGACTTGGACAGGTCAAAACCGTTATGCGGCGGACCACTTGACGGGAACGGGCGGCCGGGCGGCGGCCGACTGTACGGCCGCGCGCCCGCCGGGCGCCAGCCCTCCGCACCCGGTGCCCCCGTGCGCCCCCGCGTGCCTCGCCGCCGGAGTGGAGCGCGGCGTACCGGTGCGGGACGCGGGGCATCGCCTCCGGTGAGGTCGTCCACGGCCTGGCCCGGCCGCCCGGTGCCCCACCCGCGCGGCCGGCCGCACCAATCCATTCCGCCCGCCCGGTTCCCCTCGGACCGGGAGGCGCGTCACCCCCGAGACGCCGAGGACGGTCCCGCCATGGCTCGCCCCACCCCCGCCCAGTACGCCACCGGTGCGGCCACCGTGGTCCTCGCCACGGTCGCCCTGCTGCTGCTCACCGGTACGACCGGCACGGGCGGCATCGTCCTGGTCGCGGCCGCCGCACTCGCCCTCGGCCTGCTCGCGGCCGCGACCGTTGCGGTGCGGCACGCGCCCGGGCAGCACCCGGCGGCCGTCCGCTCCGTCGGCCCCGCCTCACTCAGGGAGTCGACCGGCACCCGCCGCTGACCGCTCGGCAGGGGCGGGGAGCGGGCGTCCGGTGGGCGGGCCCCCTCAGGCGGGGCGGCGCGCCGAGGCGCCCGGGGGCCCCTCCGCCGTCCCCTCGGAGAACGGTGGGCGCTCTTCCTGTCCGCCTCGGTCCCGGCCGGGTCACCGCGCCGGTCCGGCCGCCGTCCTCCGGCCACGTGCGGGTGGCCGGGTGAGGCGAGCACCGCCGGGAGCTGACGACGCGGCCCCGGTTCCCCGGGCGGGGAACCCCGCTCCCCTGACGGAGCCGTCCACGGCGCGGTACGACGCACCTCGATCCGGCCACCGTCCACGAGCGTGCGCACGCTCCCGGCCGGTTCACACACGGGCCGGGAGCGGTCGGCGTCGTCCAGGCCCCCCACACACCGGCCAGGATGCCGGCCTCGAACGGGTTGACCACAAGGACCGCCTCAGCCCTGGCCGGCTCCCGCCGCTCGCGTTCGCTCGGCCGCCCGTCGTCGCAGGCCGCCTCCGGGCGCCTTCCGGCTCCGGCACCGCACCGGGCCCGGCCCGGCCCGGCGTCAGGGCGTGGTCACCTCCACGGTCTTCGCCGCCTTGTCGTGCAGGCCCTGCTTGTAGGGGCGGTCGAAGAAGCTCCAGCCACCGCAGATGAGGGTCCAGACACAGGCGCAGCAGAAGGCGAACGGGATCCAGAGGACCGCGGCGCGGATGAGCGAGGTCTGCGTGCTGGGCGTCGCGCCGTTGCTCAGGTCGGCGACGCGCAGGTGCATCAGGCGCTTGCCGACGGTCTGGCCGGTGCGGGCGGTGAGGACCGTGTCGTAGGCGATGTAGAGGATCGCGGCGATCAGGGACTGGCCGAAGGACTTGCCGGCGTCGATGTTGTCGACGTCCGTGTCCCAGGTGCCGACGCTGAACAGCAGGGACAGCAGCCAGACCACGACGCCGACGATGATCATGTCGATGACGCGGGCCAGCACGCGCTTGCCGCTCGGCGCCAGCGGCGGCATCCCCGCCAGCGGATCTCCGCCGTACGGGCCGCCTCCCCCGGCGCCACCGTAGGGACCGCCGCCGCCGGGC
Organism: Streptomyces diastaticus subsp. diastaticus; assembly: GCF_011170125.1. Lineage (NCBI taxonomy): Bacteria > Bacillati > Actinomycetota > Actinomycetes > Kitasatosporales > Streptomycetaceae > Streptomyces > Streptomyces diastaticus. Next base: position 2,341,640 of record NZ_BLLN01000005.1, read on the forward strand.
GGCGGGGGGTTGTCGTACGGGTTGCCGCCGTACGGGGAGCCCCCGCCGGGCGGCGGGCCGTGGGGGTCTCCGCCGCCCGGCGGGGGCGGGTCGTACGGGCTGCCGCCGCCGGACTGGGGCGGCTTGCGGAACGGGTCGTCGTCCGGCGAGGAGCCGGACCCGGGGGGCGGCGGTTCGGTCGTCATGGGCCGAGTCGACCCCGGCCCGCCCCCTCGCGCATCCGCCGGGCCGCCGTCCGGGGGACACGGCGGGCGGGGCTGGGCCTATCGGGCGACGAAGGTGCGGGCCGCCTTGTCGTGCCAGCACTGACGCCAGGGACGGTCGAAGAGGCACCACGCGACGCCGGCCACGCCGATCAGCAGGAGCCCCGGGACGCTGTACACCAACCAGCGCCTGAGCGCCGCCCCGAACGCGGGGGCGTCGTGCTCCTCGATGTCCTGGACGCGCAGCCCGAACAGCTTCTTGCCCAGGGTGCGGCCCCACTTGGCGGTGGGCAGCGCCTCGTAGACGACGCCGAAGAGGAGGAGGACGGCGAGGACCGCGCCGAGGTACCCGGCGGTGGTGCCGTCCAGCAGCCACACGGTGACGGTCCGTCCGGAGAGCCTGGCGGCCTCGATCTTGGCGTCGACGTGCTCGCGGGCGCTCGCCACCAGCGGTACGGCGGCCGCGGCGGTGACGGCACCCACCGCCAGGGTGTCGATGAGCCGGGCCGCGAGCCGCCGTCCGAGTCCGGCGGGACGCGCGGCGGCCTGCGCGCGGGCCGCCGCGAGGAACGGGTCCTCGACGGGCGGCTTCCACGGCACCACGGGGACGTTCTCGTCGGCCCGGACGGGCCCGGCCGCGGACGGGGCACCGGCCGCCGGCGGCTGCTGGGCCCAGCCGGGCTGGGCCTGGGCGGGCTGGGCCTGGGCGGGCTGCGCGTGCGGCGCGGGGCGCGGCTGGGGGACGGCGGGCGCCGGGTGCGGCTGAGCCGGGGCCGTGTTGCCGGGTACCGGGGGCTGGGCGGGCAGGGCGCCGGGAGCGGCGGGCTGCTCGGTGGCGGCGGGCGGGGCGTCCGCGCGGGGCAGCGCGCGGATCGGCAGGGTCCCGGGGGCCTGGCGCGGGGCGGGGGTGGCGGGCGCGGCCGGGGCGGAGGTGCCGCGCGGGTCGACGGGGGCCTGGCCGAGGCCGGGCGGTCCGGCGGGGCCGGCGGCGTCGCGGCGGGCGGCCGGGGTGACGGGCCCGGCGGGGCGGCGGAAGGTCAGGGTGCCCTCCACGGGCACGGCGGGGGCGGCGGGCTGGCCGAGGGACCCGGCGTCGGCGGACCGGGCGGGTTCGCCGGTGCGGGGGTCGGGTACGGCGCGGCCGGGTTCCTCGCCCCAGGAGACGCGCCGGTCGGCGGCGCCGCCGAAGCCGGACTGGCGGGCGGGGTCGGCGCCCCAGGCACTCTCGCGGGCGGGGCCCTCGGCGCTGGGGGCGGCCGGGTCCTCGTCGAGGAAGACGGGGCCGGTCTCCTCGGCGGGGGCCGGGGTGGCGGGCGGTGGTGCGGGGACGAAGCCCGGCGGCGGGGCGGGCAGGGGCTCACCGTCGGCGGGAGCCGGGCGGCTGGTGCCGGGGACCCAGGAGGCGCCGTTCCAGTACCTGATGTAGCCCGGAATGGACGGGTCGGGGTAGTAGGCCGGGCTGGGCCTGTCGTCACCGGGTGCCGGAGTTGGGGCGCTCATGGTCCGTCGTCCCGTATCTGCTCGGAGGTGGTGTGGTGGCGTCCACATTTATCAGAACTCCCCGCCCCGCGGGCCGGTGTGCGCGGACCGGCCCGCTCACGGACGGTGCCGGGCACCGTACGGAGGGGGCTTCGCGGACGCGCGCGGTGGCGGCGGAGAAATTTCCCGCCGAAGTCGCGTAATGCCCGGCATCGGGCGTGCTCTCGCCTGGTGACGGACCGTCCGGCGGCCCTGCCGGGGCAGGCGGACGGCAGGACGTCCGGCTCCTGGGGCCGGAACTTGCGGGAGAGCTGAGGAGCGCACCGAGATGAACACCGTTGTGGAACGCGAGTTGGAACTGCGGCTGGTCCTTTCGCCCGAGCGGAGCATCGCCGTTCCAGCGCGGCTGGTGTACGCGGCGGCAGATCCCTTCGCGGTGAGCGTCACCTTCCACCTGGGTTCGCAGAACCCGGTGCACTGGACGTTCGCCCGGGAGCTGCTGGTGGAGGGGGTGTTCCGCCCGTGCGGTCACGGGGACGTGCGGATCTGGCCGTCGAAGGTCGACGGGCGCGGCGTGCTGCTGTTGGCGTTGAGTTCGCCGGACGGGGACGCGCTGCTCCAGGCGCCGTCGGCGGCGGTGTCGGCGTGGCTGGACCGCACCCTGGCCCTCGTGCCGGCGGAGACGGAGCACGAGCGGCTGGAGATGGACGCGGCACTGGCCAGGCTGCTGGAACCGGCTCCGGCCGACGACCTGTGGCGCGGCGATCCGTGGCCCGAGGAGGCGCCGGGGCCGGACGGTGAGTGAGCCCGGCCAGGCGGGCGCCCGGCCTCTCCGGCGGGTCACCGCTTCGGGCGCCGGCTCCCGTGCGGGTGACGGGAGCCGGTGCCCGGCGCGGCGGCCCGCCCCCGCGCCCGGGCGCGCCGAGGGGACTCGCGGTGCGCCGGGTTGACGCGGGGGCGGGTCAGAAGAGCTTGCCGGGGTTGAGCAGGCCGAGCGGGTCGAGGGCGGCCTTGACCGCGCGCTGCACCTCGACGCCGGTGGGCCCGAGCTCGCGGGCGAGCCACTCCTTCTTGAGGACACCGACACCGTGTTCGCCGGTGATGGTGCCGCCCAGTTCCAGGCCGAGTGCCATGATCGCGTCGAAGGACTCGCGGGCGCGGCGGGCCTCGTCGGCGTCGGTGGCGTCGAAGCAGACGGTGGGGTGGGTGTTGCCGTCGCCGGCGTGGGCGCAGACCCCGATGGTGAGGTCGTACCGGGTGGCGATCTCCTCGACGCCCTCCAGGAGTTCGGCGAGGCGGGAGCGGGGCACGCAGACGTCGTCGATCATCGTGGTGCCCTTGACCGCCTCCAGCGCGGTGAGCGACATCCGGCGGGCGGCGAGCAGGAGTTCGGACTCGGCCTCGGTGTCGGCCGGGACGACGCCGGTGGCTCCGGCGGCCTCGCACAGGGCGCCGACGGCGGCGAGGTCGGCGGCCGGGTCGGGGGTGTCGAAGGCGGCCAGCAGCAGCGCCTCGGTGGTCTCGGGCAGGCCCATGCGGGCCATGGCGTTGACCGCGCGCACCGTGGTGCGGTCCATGAGTTCCAGCAGGGACGGGGTGTGCCCCTCCGCCATGATGCGGCAGACGGCGTCGCCCGCGGCGGCTGCCGAGGGGAACTCGGCGGCCAGCGCGAGTTGCCGGGGCGGCCGGGGCTTGAGCGCGAGCACGGCCTTGACGACGACGCCGAGACTGCCCTCGGAGCCGACGAAGAGGCGGGTGAGGTCGTATCCGGCGACGCCCTTGGCGGTGCGGCGGCCGGTGCTGAGGAGGCGCCCGTCGGCGAGGACCACGTCGAGGCCGAGGACGTATTCGGCGGTGACTCCGTACTTGACGCAGCACAGGCCGCCGGAGGCGGTGCCGATGTTCCCGCCGATGGTGCAGGTCTCCCAGGAGGACGGGTCGGGCGGATAGCTGAGGCCGTGTTCCTCGACGGCGCGGGAGAGGACCGCGTTGACGACGCCGGGCTCGGTGACGGCGATGCGGTTGACGGGGTCGATCTCCAGGACGCGGTCCATCTTGACCAGGGAGAGGACGAGGCAGCCGTCGGTGGCGTTGGCGGCACCGGAGAGTCCGGTACGGGCGCCCTGCGGGACGACGGGGACCCGGAAGGCGGTCGCGGTCCGCATGACGTGCTGGACCTGTTCGGTGGTGCGGGGCAGGACGACGGCGGCGGGCTTCCCCGCGTCGCAGAAGCTCGCCATGTCGTGGGCGTAGGCGGCGGTGACGTCCAGGTCGGTGAGGACGGCTTCGGCGGGCAGGCCCTCGCGGAGCCGGGCGAGGAGGGCGGTGGGGCCGGTGGGCGCGGGCGGCTCTGCGGTGGGGGGCGCGGGCATCTGCGGCTCTGGCATGGGCACAGGGTGGCACCGGCGGCCGTGGGTGTGAACCCGTCGGCGACCAGCGGCTCACCGCTTCGGTGCGATCGTCGCACCGGCGCACGGTGCGCGGCATGGTAAGGGAGGCAGACCGGCCCGGTACGGACCAGCGCACGGGCCGCCGCACACCGTGCCCCGAGGCGGCGCGGGCACCGCGCCCGCGCCTGCCGCCCGGGGCCTCCGCCACGCCCGGGGCACCGCCCGCGCGGCGTCCGCGCCGCCGGGTCCTCGGGCTGCCTGCCGCCGCCGGCGCGGGCCTGCCGCCGGCGTGCGGAGGGCGCGGCCCGGCGGCAGTGGGGGCGGGCGCTGCGGCTCGCCCCGGAGTTCTCGCCACTCCACGCCGAGCGGGCGCGCCGGGAGCCGGCGGCGCTGGGTGGGCCGGAGTGGGGGCCGCCGCCGGCCTGAGCGGTTCCAGGGGCGCACGCCGACGGCCCGCCACCCGGCCCGCGCGCGGAGCACGCGGGTGGGTGGCGGGCCGTCGCCCCCCGTCGGGGCGGTTGCTGGTCAGAGGTTTCCGCGGCGCTCCTGCTCGCGCTCGATCGCCTCGAAGAGGGCCTTGAAGTTGCCCTTGCCGAAGCCCATCGAGCCGTGCCGCTCGATCATCTCGAAGAAGACGGTCGGCTTGTCCTGGACCGGCTTGGTGAAGATCTGGAGCAGGTAGCCGTCCTCGTCGCGGTCGACCAGGATCTTCAGCTCGCGCAGGGTCTCGACCGGCACCCGGGTCTCGCCGGCCCACTCGCCGAGCGTGTCGTAGTACGAGTCGGGGGTGTCGAGGAACTGGACACCGGCGTCGCGCATGGTGCGGACGGTCTGGACGATGTCGTTGGTGGCCAGCGCGATGTGCTGGACGCCGGCGCCGCCGTAGAACTCCAGGTACTCGTCGATCTGGGACTTCTTCTTGGCGATGGCGGGCTCGTTGATCGGGAACTTGACCTTGAGCGTGCCGTCGGCGACCACCTTCGACATGAGGGCGGAGTACTCGGTGGCGATGTCGTCGCCGACGAACTCCTTCATGTTGGTGAAGCCCATGACCTTGTTGTAGAAGGCCACCCACTCGTTCATCCTGCCGAGTTCGACGTTGCCCACGCAGTGGTCGATGGCCTGGAAGGTGCGCTTGGCCGGCGGGGCGACGATGGGCTCGGCGGCGACGTAGCCGGGCAGGTAGGGGCCGGAGTAGCCGGAGCGCTCGACCAGGGTGTGGCGGGTCTTGCCGTAGGTGGCGATGGCGGCGAGGACGACGGTGCCGTGCTCGTCCTTGACCTCGTGCGGCTCCTCGATGCCCGTGGCGCCGTTCTCGACGGCGTAGGCGTAGGCCGCGCGGGCGTCCGGCACCTCGATGGCGAGGTCCACGACTCCGTCGCCGTGGGCGGCGACGTGGCTCTCCAGGAAGGCGCCGTGCTCGGTGGCGGCCTTGATGACGGAGGTGAGGACGAACCGGGCCCCGCCGTTCTCCAGGACGTAGGAGGCGGTCTCGCGGCTGCCGTTCTCCGGTCCGGAGTAGGCGACGAGCTTCATCCCGAAGGCGGTGGAGTAGTAGTGGGCGGCCTGCTTGGCGTTGCCGACCGCGAAGACCACGGCGTCCATTCCCTTGACGGGGAACGGGTCGGCCTCGCGCGCGGTGGTGGGGGCGGACTGGGGGGCCTGGGGGTTCGTCGATGTCGCTGCCATGGCCGCAGCTTCGCGCCGTTCCGCAAGGTGCGCAACAGTTCGCGAAAACACTGGGCAAGGTGCCCGGTCACCCGTCAGTATGGGCGGCTCATCTGTACAGGATGACCACGTGGAAGTGGGGAGGGTGGCCTGATGGGGATCGACGAGCTGGACGGCCGGCTGATCGTGCTGCTGGCGCGGGAGCCGCGGATAGGGGTGCTGGAGGCGTCGCGCCGGCTGGGGGTGGCACGCGGCACGGTGCAGTCGCGGATGGACCGTCTTCAGTCGAACGGAGTCATCCGCGGCTTCGGCCCGGACGTCGACCCGGCGGCCCTCGGCTACCGCGTCACCGCCTTCGCGACGCTGGAGATCCGCCAGGGCCAGGGCCCGGACGTACGGGCGCACTTGGCCGAGGTCCCGGAGGTGCTGGAGCTGCACACCATCACCGGTGAGGGCGACATGCTGTGCCGCCTGGTGGCCCGCTCGAACGGCGACCTCCAGCGGGTGATCGACCGGGTTGTGGGTTTTGATGGCATCGTCCGGGCCGCCACGGCGATCGTGATGGAGAACCCGGTGCCGCTGCGCGTCATCCCGTTGGTGGAGCAGGCGGCCCGGGAGACCTGAGCGCGACCGCTCCCGAAGGCGAAGGGTGCGGTTTTCCATGAACTTCTGGGAGTACCTCGGCAACCGCCATCAGCAGTTGCTCGCCGACGCCTACCAGCACGCCAGTGCCGTCTTCCAGTGCATGGTGGTGGCGACGGTGATCGGGGTGCTGATCGGCGTCGCCACGTACCGCAGCGGGTGGGCGGGGAATCTGGCGACGGTGACCACCTCCTCGATCCTGACCGTCCCCTCGCTCGCCATGATCGGCCTGCTGATCCCGCTGGTGGGGCTCGGGGTGGCGCCGACGGTGATCGCGCTGACGCTGTACGGGCTGCTGCCGATCGTGCGGAACTCCATCGTGGGGCTGCGCGGGGTGGACTCGACGCTGGTGGACGCGGCGAAGGGGATCGGAATGTCGCGGTGGGCCCGGCTGCTGCGGGTGGAGCTGCCGCTGGCCTGGCCGCCGATCCTCACCGGCATCCGGGTCTCCACGCAGATGCTGATGGGGATCGCGGCCATCGCGGCCTTCGCCTCCGGCCCGGGGCTCGGCAACGAGATCTTCCGCGGCATCTCCTCCCTGGGCAGCGCCAACGCGCTCAACCAGGTCCTGGCCGGGACGCTGGCCGTGATCGTGCTGGCCCTGCTGTTCGACGCGGCGTACGTGCTGATCGGCCGCCTGACGATTCCGAGGGGTATCCGTGCCTGAGTCGCCCGCAACGCCCGAGTCCCCCGACGCCCCCCGAGGCGCCGCGGCGGGGGCCACGCTCGCCGAGGCGGCGCCCGGCGGCGGCGCGGCCTCGGGCGCCTCGATCGAGCTGGAGCACCTGACCAAGCGGTACCCGGGCACCTCCGTCCCGGCGGTGGACGACGTGAGCCTGGAGATCAAGGCGGGCGAGACGGTCGTCTTCGTCGGCCCGTCCGGCGGCGGCAAGACGACCCTGCTGAAGATGATCAACCGCCTGATCGAGCCGACCAGCGGCCGCATCCGGATCGGCGGCGAGGACGTCACCGACATGGACCCGGTCAGGCTCCGCCGCAAGATCGGGTACGCGATCCAGTCCTCGGGGCTCTTCCCGCACATGACGGTCGGGCAGAACATCGCCCTGGTACCGAAGATGACCGGCTGGTCCAAGAGCCGGATCAAGGCCCGCGTCGAGGAGATGCTCGACCTGGTGGGCCTGGACCCCGGCGAGTTCCTGGGGCGGTATCCGCGCCAGCTCTCCGGCGGCCAGCAGCAGCGGGTCGGGGTGGCGCGGGCGCTGGCCGCCGACCCGCCGGTGCTGCTGATGGACGAGCCGTTCGGCGCGGTCGACCCGATCACGCGGGACCATCTCCAGGACGAGCTGATCCGGCTCCAGCACGAGCTGCACAAGACGATCGTCTTCGTCACCCACGACTTCGACGAGGCCATCAAGATCGGTGACCGGATCGTGGTCCTCCGCGACCGTTCGCAGATCGCCCAGTTCGACACCCCGGAGGCGATCCTCACCAACCCGGCCGACGACTTCGTCTCCGGTTTCGTCGGCGCGGGCGCGGCCCTGAAGCGGCTCAACCTGACCCGGGTCCGCGACGTGGAGATCGGCGACTGGCCGACGGTGAGCGTGGACGACCCGCTCCAGGGCATCTTCGAGGCACTGCGCTCCGGGCGTACCAACGAGCTGCTGATGCTGGACCGGCGCGGCCGCCCGTACAAGTGGCTCCGGCGCGGCGACCTGATGCGCGCCAAGGGCTCGCTGGCGGCGGCGGGCACGCTGGTGCACGACACGGTGACCCGGGACGCGACGCTGCGGGACGCTCTGGAGGCGGTCCTCACCGACAACGCGGGCCGGGTCGCGGTGACCGGGCGGCGCGGGGAGTACACCGGGGTGGTCGACATGGAGACCCTGATGAACTCGGTCCACGAGATGCTGGAGGAGGACCGGCTCGACGCCATGGAGCACCAGCAGGAGCTGGCCGACCAGCGCGCCGGGCAGGAGCGGGATCCGGAGGCGGGCGCATGAGCCACCCCGCTCCCCGCGACCCGGGGACGCACGAGGCGCGAGGCCACGTCTTCCGTGACGCGGGCGAGGCCGACCACGACGACCGGCCCGCCCCCGAGCCGCCCGGGAGGCCGGGGAAGCCCGCCCGGCGGGTGAGCTGGCAGAAGCTGACCTTCCTGCCGGTCTTCCTGCTGCTGGTACTGCTCGCCACCTCGCTGTGGTTCCACAGCGCCGACCTGGACGCCATCTCGGAGAACGCGCTGGGAGGCGGCAACGTCTGGCTGCGGCTGCGCCAGCACGTCCAGCTCACCGTGATCTCCACCTTCTTCGTGCTGATCATCGCGATCCCGCTGGGCATCCTGCTGACCCGCCCGCGCCTGCGCCGGGCCGCCCCGCTCGCCACCGCCCTCGCCAACATCGGCCAGGCCACCCCGGCCATCGGCCTGCTCGCCCTCATGGTCATCTGGCTGGGCATCGGCGAGCGCCCGGCCCTCATCGGCATCATCATCTACGCCGTCCTGCCGGTCCTCTCCAACACGGTGGCGGGGCTGAAGGCCAACGACCCGACGCTGCTGGAGGCGGCCCGGGGCATCGGCATGTCCCCGCGCGGCGTCCTGCTCAAGGTGGAACTGCCGCTGGCCGTCCCGCTGATCCTCGCCGGGGTGCGCACGGCGCTGGTCCTCAACGTCGGCACGGCGACCCTGGCGACCTTCGGCGGGGGCGGTGGTCTGGGCGACCTCATCACCACCGGCATCACCAACCAGCGCATGCCGGTGCTGGTGCTGGGCTCGATCCTCACCGTGGCGCTGGCCCTGCTCGTCGACTGGCTGGCCTCCCTGGCCGAACTGCTGCTGCGTCCGCGCGGCCTGGAGGTGGGCACGTGATCCGGGTACGCGCGGCACGGGCCCGGGCCGGGGCGGCGCTGCTGCTCTGCGGGGCGCTGCTGGCCGGGTGCGGCCTCAAGAGCGGCAGTCCGATGGTGGACGACGTCCGGCCCGGCAGCGTCGGCAAGGGGCGTCCGCTGGAGGGTGCCCAGCTGACCGTCACCTCCAAGGAGTTCACCGAGCAGCTGGTCCTCGGCGCCGTCATGGGCATCGCCTTCCAGGCGGCCGGCGCCACGGTCCTGGACCGGACCGGCATCCAGGGGTCGATCGGCGCCCGCGAGGCGGTCAGGTCGGGCGACGCGGACGCCATGTACGAGTACACCGGCACCTCCTGGATCACCTACCTCGGCAACAGCGAGCCGATCGTCGACCCGCACGAGCAGTGGGAGGCGGTCCGCGAGGCGGACAAGGCCAACGGCATCACCTGGCTGCCCCCGGCCCGCCTCAACAACACCTACGCACTGGCGGTGAACCCGGCGACGGAGAAGAAGTACGGCGTCACGAACCTCTCGCAGGTCGCGGAGTTGTCGAAGCGGGACCCGGGGGCGGTGACGCTCTGCGTGGAGAGCGAGTTCGCCTCCCGCCAGGACGGGCTGCCGGGCATGCAGAAGAGGTACGGCATGGACATCCCCGCCCGCAACATCCAGAAGATGGACGGCGGCATCGTCTACACCGAGCTGTCCAGCGGCCGGTCCTGCGCCTTCGGCGAGGTGTTCACCACCGACGGCCGCATCAAGGCGCTCGGTCTGACGGTCCTGGACGACGACAGGAAGTTCTTCCCCAACTACAACGTCGCCCCCGAGATCAACACGGAGGCGCTGGAGAAGTACCCGGCGATCGCCGAGGTGCTGGCCCCCGTCACGGCCAGGCTCGACAACGCCATCGCCCAGGAACTCAACTCCAAGGTGGCGGTGCAGGGGCAGGACCCGCACACGGTCGCGCTGGAGTGGATGCTCGCGGAGGGGTTCGTCAAGGACTGAGAAACGGGCGCGAGGAACGGGCGCGAGGAACGGGCGCGTCCGCTTGCAAAGATCCCCTTGCAAAGGAATCCATGCAAAGAACTGCTTGCAAAGCAGTCTTTGCAACCTTATGTTTCCGACATGCCTTCCCCCTCAGAGTCCGGCGCCACGCCCCAGCACGCGGCGCCTTCGGAACACAAGGTCCGCACCCTCGATCCCCGCTCCCTGCGCGGGCTCGCCCATCCCCTGCGCATGCGGCTGTTCCGGGCGCTGCGCGAGAGCGGGCCCGCGACCGCCTCGCAACTCGCCGTCCGGCTGGACGAGTCGAGCGGTGCGACCAGCTACCACCTGCGCCAGCTCGCCGCGTACGGCTTCGTGGAGGACGCGCCCGAGCACGGCAAGGGGCGCGAGCGGTGGTGGCGCGCCACCTCACAGGGCATCCGTCTGGAGCCGGACCGCCTCGACCTCGCCGACCCCGTCCAGCGCGGCGCCGTCGACGTGCTGATGCACGAGGTCGCCGACAACCACACCGAGGAGCTGTCGACCTGGCTCGGCACCCGCCACGAGTGGCCCACCGCGTGGCAGGAGGCGTACGACCTGAGCGACTACAGCTACCGCCTCACCCCGGCCCAGGCCACAGAACTCCGGGAACGTTCCGAAGAGTTGCTGGAGTCCTTCCGCGCCTACGAGGCCCAGAACGCCGACGCCGAGGACGCCGCCTCCTTCCGCGTCCACCTGCACGCCTTCCCCCGCAAGACCTCTGCCGACCGTTCGGAGAACCCCGCTCCCCCGGAGGCCCGGTCATGACCCCGCATCCCGATGTCCACCACCTCCTCCACACCCAGGCCGTACGCGCCCTCCCCGCCGGCCCGGCCGCCGAACCGCCCCCCTGCGAGGCGCCCGCCACCCCGCGTGCCCGCCTCGGCTGGGCGCTGGTCGCCCTCGGGCTGCGCCTCGCGATACCGCCGGCCGCGCGCCCCGTCCTCCGGTGACCGCCGACGCCCTCGCTCCCCCACGCGACCGCCGCCCGCTCGCCCTCACCCTCGCCGCCAACACGGTCTCCATCACGGGCAACGCGCTCACCGTGATCGGCGTCCCCTGGTTCGTCCTCCAGACCACCGGCTCGGCCACCCGGGCCGGGGTGGTCGCCCTCTGCGCGACGCTGCCCGTCGTCGTCTCGGCCCTCTTCGGCGGCCCGCTGATCGACCGGATCGGACGGCGCCGGGCCAGCGTCCTCTCCGACCTGGTCTGCGCCGCCGCCGTCGGCGCCATCCCACTCCTGCACCACCTGGACGCGCTCCCGTTCTGGCTGCTCTGCGCCCTGATGGGGACCAGCGGCCTCTTCCACGCCCCCGGCGAGACCTCCCGCGGGGCCTCGCCTTCAGCAGGCCGGGACCTTGCCGCCGCGCTCCAGGGCCCGCAGCGAGTCGATCGCGCCGTCCAGCGTGGTGACCGGGACGAGCCGCATGCCGGAGGGCAGCTCGGCCCGCGCGTCCCCGCACTCGGCCTTGGGGACGAGGAAGACGGTGGCGCCGTCCCGGGCGGCGGCGCGGGTCTTCAGCGAGACGCCGCCGACCGCGCCGACCTTGCCGTCGGCGGTGATGGTTCCGGTGCCCGCGATGGAGCGGCCGCCGGTCAGGTCGCCGCCGCTGCCGTCCCCGTCCAGCTTGTCGACGATGCCGAGCGAGAAGAGCAGCCCGGCGCTGGGCCCGCCCACGTCGGCCAGCTCCAGCTTCACGTCCACGCTGCCGGGCTTCAGGCCGAGCTGCTTCAACGCCGCCTCGACGGCGACGTTCTGCGACTGGACCATCTGGTCCCGGTTGTACTGCCGGATCTCCTTCGGGGTGTCCCCGCTCGGGTAGACCGCGTCCACCGGCATCACCGCCTGGTCGGAGCGGAACCACCCGTCCACCACCTGCCCGACGCGCACCGGCGTCTGCGGGCCGGTCGCCTCGATCGTGGTCATCCGCAGCTCACCGGTGGTCTTCCGGGGCTCCTCGCCCTTGATCGTGATGACCTCGGTCCCGTCCTGGGAACCGAGCACATCGGCGGTCATCCCCGGCTGCGCCACCGCGAACGGCAGCGGCGCGAGCGCGGTCACCGCCAGCAGCGCCACCACGGGCGCGGCGCAGATCGCGAGGGCACGGGGGCGCGGGAGAGCGGCGAGCTTGGAGAACACGCGCCCCAATCTAGCGGCCCGGGGGCGCGGGGGCGGGCAGGGGCGGGGGCGTCGTGAGGCGGGCGAACTCCCACGGGTCGTGCGCGCTGAAGACGGTGACCCGGTCCCCGTGGTCGCGGCGCAGGGCACGCAGCCGCTCGCGCGTGGCCCGGACGGCCTCGGCGTCGGTCTGCGCCCCCTGCTGGACCGGGGCGAAGGCGGGGTGGGCCAGCGGCGGCGTCCGCTCGATCTCCCCGTGGTACATGTACGCGTCGCCCGCGTGCAGGAGCCATCGGCCGTCCCCGTCGCGTACGGCGACGCCCGTGTGCCCCGCCGAGTGGCCGGGCAGCGGCACCAGCAGCACCTCGCAGGCGAGTCCGGGCACCCGCGCCACCCCCGGGAAGCCGAACCATTCCGCGCTCCCGTCCGCGACGGCGAGCTGCCCGCCCAGCGCGGTGCAGCAGGCCGGCGCGGTGGCGACGGTGGCGAGCAGCACCTTCCACGCCCCGCCCGCGCTCACCGCGAGGACCGCCCGCCGTGCCGGGTCGTCCGGGCCGGTCACCACCACGGTCAGCCAGGTCGCGCAGAGGAGGAGGACTCCGGCCGAGGAGGCGTAGGCGGAGGGGAGGGGGCCTCTCCCGTTGACGGTCAGCACGGCGAGGACGCCGGTGAAGAGCGGACGGGGGCCAGGTGGCGCCGGCTGTGCGGCAGGGTGGCGGCCGCGCAGCGGGCGAGGGCGATCACCGGGGGGCCTCCGTCACCCGGGCGACCGACCAGCGCTCGCGCCGGGCGGCGAGGAGCAGGGCGTCGGCGTCCTCCCGGGGGATCCGCAGGGCGAGTTCGCCGCTCGGGCCCGGCACGCCACGTCCACGCCCCGGAGCACCCAGCCGCCCCGCAGGCCGTACCGCTTGCCGACCTCCTCCGACCGCACCCGCGGGCCCGCCCCCCTCCGCTCAGCGCAACGCGTCGGCGACCTCGCGGGCCGCGTCCACCACCCGGGGGCCGACCCGCTCGGGTACGGCGTCCGACAGCATGACCACGCCGACGCTGCCCTCTATCCCGGTCAGCCCGAGGAGCGGGGCGGCGGCGCCGCAGGCGCCGGCCTCCAGTTCGCCCTGGGTGAGGGTGTAGCCGGGGTCGGGCAGCTCGTTCTGGCGGACGGCGAGTATGGCCCGGCCGGCCGCGCCCCGGTCGAGAGCGTGCCGGAAGCCGGTGCGGTAGGCGACGTGGTAGTCGGTCCAGGTCGGCTCGACCACCGCGACCGCCAGCGCCTCGGCGCCGTCGACCAGGGTCAGGTGGGCGGTGGCGCCGATGTCCTCGGCCAGCGAGCGCAGGGCGGGCAGCGCCGCCTCGCGCACCAGCGGATGGACCTGGCGGCCGAGCCGCAGCACCCCGAGCCCGACCCGGGCCCGGCCGCCCAAGTCACGTCTGACGAGAGCGTGTTGTTCGAGGGTCGCCAGGAGCCGGTAGACCACCGTGCGATTGACGCCGAGCTTGTTGGACAGCTCGGTGACGGTCAGGCCGTGGTCGGTGTCGGCGAGCAGCTTGAGGACCCTGAGGCCCCGGTCGAGCGTCTGAGAAGTCTCCGCGGTCACGACGCCCACTCCTTAGGTGTGAGGGTGCGGCAGTGGTGAGGTGCGGCGGCATCCGGATGGGTGGCGGCGCCGGTCCCAGCGGCGACGCGCGTCAGAGGCCGCCGAGCGCAAGGCACCGGCTGCGCTCCGCGGCGACGCTGCCACGGGGCGTGTACGTTGCCGGGAATGTAGCGAGCGGCCCCGCTCAGCGGAAGGGTCCGTCCAGAATCCGGGCGATCACCGGGGAGTGCGCCCCGGTTTGCCCTCGGTGTCCCGCCGGACCCGCCCCTGTCCCCCCGCCGCCGGCCCTCCGGTCGCCTCAGATCCCGGTGCGCCCGTCCACCAGTTCGCGCACCGCGTCCAGGTGCCCGTTGTGCCGGGAGATCTCCTCGATGAGGTGGAGCAGGATCCACCGCAGATCGACGTGCCGGCCGTCCCGGATGGGCCGCCGCGCCTTCGTGTCCAGGCTCTGCCCGGCCACCAGCTCCCGGAACCGCGCGCTCTGCTCCTCGTACTCGGCGAGCAGCTGCGGCAGCGGCACCTCCACCGCCGTCCGCATCTCGGGGTCCGGGTCCTCCTCGGTGGCGTGCACCAGCGGCCCGGCCTCCTCCCCGTCGAGGAACACCTCCTCCAGCCAGTAGTACTCGACCCACCGCAGATGGCTGATCAGCCCGCAGAGCGTCATGAGCGGCGAGCCGGGCAACGGCGCCTTCACCGCGCCCTCGGCCGACACCCCCTCACACTTGGCGACCGCGGTGGCCCGCGCGTAGTCGAGGAAGGTGGTGAGCTGGGTACGTTCGTCCCAGGCGGCGGGGGTGTCGGTTCGCTGAGTCATCGCGAGGAGTGTGGCCTACGGGGGGTCCTGCGGCGAGCGAATAATCGCCGCACACCCCGAACATGCGAAGAGGCCCCGCCGCGCACCTTGCCGGTGCGCCGGCGGGACCTCCACCGAACCGATCAGACGGCCCGAAACGCACCGGCCTTGACCCCGCCCACGAAGGACGCGAACGCGGCAGCGGGGAAGCCGAGCACCGGCCCGGCGAGATCCTTGGAGTCACGGACGGGAACCAGGCCGTCAGAGGCGACGAGGTTGGTGGCCACCTCGACGCACTGGCCGCCGTTGCCGCTGTAGGAAGACTTGAACCAACGAGGGGATTCACTCGTCACGATGTGCCCTTTCGTAGCTGCTCAATCATGGCCACGGAAGCTGCTTGCGACATGGCCTCGGCCTGTAGTTGATGATAGGCCGCCAACAGGGGGAGCACGGCTTCGCTGTTGCGCTCAAGACGGCCATGCTGCGAGGACTCGGCGTAGGAGATCAGCGACCGGTCGCGCATGGTCAGCACAGTCAACGGAAGGCTGAGAGGTCGCCGCGCGCCCATGCTGAAGGGAGCGATCTGCAACACGGTGTGTGGGCGTTCGGCAAACTCCAGCAGTTTCGCGAACTGTGCATCCATGATCTCCGGAGTTCCCATGGGCCGGAGTACACACCCCTCGTCCAGCACGACGAACAGCAGAGGTGCGGGCGATCGGTCAAGGGCCGCTTGCCTCATCTCCACCAGCCTGACACGTTCCTCAGCCTGGTCCGGAGTGATGGCCTCCCTGCGCACCGCGTCCGCCTCCAGCGCCGAGGCGTACTCCTGCGTCTGGAGCAAGCCGGGTATCACCCCGACCTCGTACAACCGCACCTCCATGGCTCGCTCTTCGTACCCGATGTACTGCGGGAAGCCCTCGATGAGCGCCGTGTGCCGGACCGCCTGACTCTGGCTCACCAGGCGCCCACGCGCACCCAGCGCCTGGTCACACCTTGTCGCGAGCCGCTGGGTTGGTGGACGTCGGCCAATTTCCAGCGCCGAGATGTGGGCTCCGGAGCAGCCCACGTGTTCGCCCAGTTGATCCTGGGTCCAGCCGCGTTCGTCTCGCAGCCTGCGGAGAAGCGCGCCGAAGGCCGCGCTCGGCGACCGCTCCGGGTCCAGCTCTCTACGGTTGACCATGGTGCACCCAACTCGTCTGCCGTTTTGCGTCAGTTGATGACGCTCTGAACGATAGGCCAAGCTGTGCGCTCCCGGTAGCGAAACGGCTACAGAGAGGAGCAGTCATGCCTGCGGAACCCGAGCGACCGGCTCCCTGCCGCACCTGCCAGGAGTTCGCGCTCGCCGAAGCGGTGGCCAACGGGGAACGCGACTACAGCCGGGCCACCGACTGTCGCGTTCTCCTCAAGCGTCATCGGCAGAGCGGCACGTGCACGGCAGCCCAGGAGGAGGGGTGACCGGCGAGGAGCCGGCGCCCGCACAGGGGCCGCCGGAGTTCAACCCGCTCCGGTTCCCGCCCTGCGCATGCCCGCGCCACGCCCCCGGCCCCGGCCCCGGCCCCGGCCCCGGCCCCGGCCCCGGCCCCGAACCGGACGAGGACGACGGCGAGGACGGTTCCGCCCTCCTGCGCGAACTCCGCACCCGGATGAACGAGGAGAACCGCTTACGCCGGTGGGCGCGGGGGCAGTCGTGACCGGCGTCGAGCCCGTCGAGTACCTGGCGGACGCGTACGGCGGGAGGGGCGCCCGGGGCGTCTTCCTCGGGGGAACCCTCGCCCCGACCCGCCGCCTCGCCCTCCGCTGGCTCCGCCGCCAGGCCCATCGCCTCGCCGACGCCCTCGACCCTGACCCGCGTACCACCCGCCTCCCGGCCCGCGCACTGCTCCCCGCACCGCCCGGGGCGGAGCACGCGCCCTCTCAACTCCGTTTCTGGGCAGCAGACCTGACGTACGCCGAGGAGGTCACCGACCACCTCGCGACCGGCTACCCGTACTGCTTCACCGCCCGCGAGGGCCCGGCCTGGTACCGGCTCACCGCGCGCCCCCTCTTCACGACAGGGCGCCCCACCCACTTCGCCGGGTCGCCGATGTGACGGTCGCCGGCCCGGCGAGGCTCGAAAACACACACGACACACGACACACGAGGAGAAGCATGAAGACCCACCTGCACTCGAGCGGCGGCGGCGACGGCCTGCCCGGCGAGCCCTACCCCGGACCGCACCAGCCGCCGAGCCCGGACGGCGGTCCGGGCGTGCCGAACCCTCCCAGGAGGGCCGCGTGACCGCGGCCGGCCACGCACACCGGGGACGCCCCAGCCGCACCGGGCTGGGGCGCGCCCTCATGACCGGTGGGGCCCTCGCGTCCGACTGGCTGCCCGCCTTCACCGAGGTGCCGCGCTCGGCGTTCCTGCCCGAGCTGATGTGGCCGTTCGCCATGGAGGCGGGCCGGAGCGTGCCCGTCTCACGGTCCAGTGACCCGGGTTCCTGGCTCGCGTACGCCGACGCCGACGTACCGATCGTCACGCAGTGGGACGACGGGCGGCACGCGGGCACGGAGCCGGGGGAGGTCTCGACCTCGTCGGCGTCCATGCCGAGCGTGGTGTTCCGGATGCTGCGCGCGCTGGACGTGCGCGCGGGGCAGCGCGTGCTGGAGATCGGCACGGGGACGGGATGGAACGCCGCCCTGCTCGCGCACCGGGCCGGCGCCGGGAACGTCGTCACCGTGGAGGTGGACGGAGCCGTGGCCGAACGGGCGGAACGCGCCTTGCGCGCCTTCGGGGCGCCGGTGCGGGTGGTGCACGGCGACGGGTTCCAGGGCTTCCCCGAGGGCGCGCCGTACGACCGGGTCATCGCGACGTGCGGCCTTCGGTCCCTGCCGTTCGCCTGGGTGCGCCAGTCCCGGCCGGGCGGCGTCATCGTGGCCCCCTGGGGGACGCACTACAGCAACGCGGATGCCATCGCCCGGCTGGTCGTCGCAGAGGACGGGCGGAGCGCATCCGGGACGTTCGCCGGACCGGTGGAGTTCATGAAGCTCCGGTCCCAGCGGCTGCCGCCGGTCGCGCACCGCGCGTACGTGCCGGACACGGTGGCCGTCGGCGAGGAGACCATGACCACGGTGGCGGAGGAGGCGTTCACCGGGGACCGGTTCGGCGCCGGGCGGTTCGCGCTGGGGCTGCGCGTCCCCGCGTGCGTGAACGTCGTCGCCGAGAAGCGCGACGGCGCCCGGCCGGTGTGGTTCTACGGACTCACCGACCGTTCCTGGGCGTGCGCGATGTTCCGCGACGGCGACACGGCCCGCGTCTGGCAGTCCGGCCCGCGCCGGCTGTGGGACGAGGCCGAGGCGGCGCTCGCCTGGTGGGAGGCGCGAGGCAGGCCGGGCCATGAGCGCCTCGGCCTGACCGTGACCGGGGAAGGGCAGTCGGCCTGGCTGGACGACCCGGCCGACGCCTGGGAGGTCTGATCCCGGCGCCGGCCCGGACGGCGCTCGACGCCGCCCCCTCCGCAAGGCCCGCGGGGCCCGAGCCGAAAGGCCGGGCCCTGCCCAGGGCACCCCCCGGAGGAGGTCAGCCCCGCGTCGCCCACTCCCGCACCTTGTCGATCCGCTGGCGGATCTGACCGGCGGTGGCTTCCGCGCTCGGCGGCCCCCCGCACGCCCGCCGCAGCTCGTTGTGGATGACGCCGTGCGGCTTCCCGGTCTGGTGGACGTACGCCCCCACCAGGGTGTTGAGCTGCTTGCGCAGTTCCAGCAGCTCCTTGTGGGAGACGACGGGCCGGCGGTCGGCGGGCAGTTCGAGCAGGTCGGCCTCGCTGTCGGGCTTCTTGCGGCTGTGCGCGATCTGCCGGGCCTGCCGCTTCTGGAGGAGCAGCTGCACCTGGTCGGGTTCGAGGAGGCCGGGAATGCCGAGGTAGTCCTGTTCCTCCTCGCTGCCGGGATGGGCCTGCATGCCGAACTCGGCGCCGTCGAAGAGGACGCGGTCGAAGACGGCCTCGGACTCCAGGGCCTCGAAGGAGAACTGCTCCTGCTCCCCCGTGTCCTCGTCCTGTTCCTTGTTGGCCTCGTCCATCTCCTTCTCGGACTCGGCGTACGGGTCCTCCTCGCCGTCCTTCCTCGGCTTGTCGAGGACGTGGTCGCGCTCGACCTCCATCTCGTTGGCGAAACCGAGCAGGTTGGGGACGGTCGGCAGGAAGACCGAGGCGGTCTCGCCGCGCCGCCGGGAGCGCACGAAGCGGCCGACGGCCTGCGCGAAGAAGAGCGGGGTGGAGATGGTGGTGGCGTAGACGCCGACGGCCAGGCGGGGCACGTCGACGCCCTCGGAGACCATCCGGACGGCGACCATCCACCGGTCCTGGCTCTGGCTGAAGTCGTCGATGCGCTGGGAGGCGCCCGCGTCGTCGGACAGGACCAGGGTCGCCTTGTTCCCGGTGATCTCGCGGATCAGCTTGGCGTAGGCGCGGGCCTGGTCCTGGTCGGTGGCGATGACCAGCGCCCCGGCGTCGGGGATGGCCTTGCGGACCTCGGTGAGCCGCTGGTCGGCGGCGCGCAGCACGTTGGGCATCCAGTCGCCGCGCGGGTCGAGCGCGGTCCGCCACGCCTGCGAGACGGCGTCCTTGGTCATCGGCTCGCCGAGCCGGGCGGCGATCTCGTCGCCCGCCTTGGTGCGCCAGCGCATCTGCCCGCTGTAGCTGAGGAAGATCACGGGGCGGACGACGCCGTCGCCGAGCGCGCTGCCGTAGCCGTACGTGTAGTCGGCGGCGGAACGGCGGATGCCGTCGTTGCCCTCCTCGTACGTGACGAAGGGGATGGGGTTGGTGTCGGAGCGGAACGGGGTGCCGGTGAGGGCGAGGCGGCGGGTGGCCGGCTCGAAAGCCTCCAGGCACGCCTCGCCCCAGGACTTGGAGTCACCGGCGTGATGGATCTCGTCGAGGATGACGAGGGTCTTGCGCTGCTCGACGCGGTTGCGGTGCAGCATCGGCCGGACACCGACGCCCGCGTAGGTGACGGCGACGCCCTGGTACTCCTTGCTGAGCGGCCCGGCGCTGTACCCGGGGTCCAGCTTGATGCCTATCCGGGCGGCGGCCTCGGCCCACTGCTTCTTCAGGTGCTCGGTCGGCGCGACCACCGTGATCTGCTGCACGACGTGGTGGTGCAGCATCCAGGAGGCCAGGGTGAGCGCGAAGGTGGTCTTCCCGGCGCCCGGCGTGGCGACCGCGAGGAAGTCGCGGGGCTGCTCCTGGACGTACTTGTCCATCGCGGCCTGCTGCCAGGCCCGCAGCTTTCCGGCGGTACCCCAGGGGGCCCGGCCGGGGAAGGCGGGTGAGAGGTGATGGGAGGCGGAAGTAGTCACGGTCTCCGATTCGGTGCTCTCGGCTCGGGCCGGGTCGCGCCCCGGCCCACGTACGACAACCGGGCCACCCTACCCGGGCGCGGCACCCTCCCCGCCCGCCGGACCGGGGGCGCGGGGGGATGCGACAGGGGTCACAGAGGTACGGGCGCAAAGGCGGCCGGGGCCCGGTCGTGTCGGCGGTGTGGCAGTCGCGTTGCGTTCGCGGCCGATGCCTTGAGGCCCGGTTCCCGGCGGGCCTACCGTCATGGATGTGCCGGGGGGAACCCCCAGATCTCCCCGGCCAGGACCGTGTGCCCGAGAGGCTCAGGGACTCGTCCGCAAAGCGAGGAACGCGGGTTCGAATCCCGCCACGGTCTCGGTCCCGGCCACCACGCCGACGGCCCCGCCCAGGAGAAGGGCGGGGCCGTCGGCGTGTACGGGCCGGGGTGGCGGCCGGGCCGCGGGCGGGGGGCGTCCGTGCCGTTCCCGGCGCGCCACCGCGCCCTCAGCTCTGGGCCACCGCCGCCTGCGGGCGGATCGGGAGGCGGTTGACCGGGCGGCCGGAGGCGGCGCGCACGGCGGAGGCGACGGCGGCCGGCGCGGTGACCACCGGTACGGCGCTGGCGGCCTTGGCGCCGAAGGGGGCGACCACGTCACGCTCCTCGACCAGCCGGACGACGCGGATGTCGGGGGTGTCCAGCGCGGTCGGCAGGGCGTACCCGGTGAGGTCGGGGTGGCGCAGGACGCCCTGGGGCGCGCGCAGGTTCTCGGTGAGGGCGGCGCCGAGCCCCTGGGTGAGCCCGGCCTCGATGCGGGCGGCGAGCTGTGCCGGGTTGAGGACCCGGCCGACGTCCTGGGCGACGGCCAGCTCGACCACCCGGACCGAGCCCATCTCCACGTCCACGTCGACCACGGCGCGCACCGCGCAGAAGACCAGGCCGACGAAGGCGTCCCCCTGCCCGGCGCCGTCCAGCGGCTCGGTGGGGTGCGGGCGGCACTGGGCGGTGGCCCAGAGTTCCTTGCCGTCCATCGCCTCGGTGACGGTGGTGGAGAGCACCCCGTCGTAGGAGGTGATCTTGCCGTCGGTGATCTGGAGGAGTTCGGTGGACATGCCGAACTGGTGGGCCAGCGGCTGGAGCAGTTGCGTGCGGACCATCTTGGCGGCGCGTTCGACGGCACCGGCGGAGACCCAGGTGTGGCGGCCGTGGCAGGACGGTCCGGCGGGTGGCTGGTCGGTGTCGACGGGGGCGACGGCCACCTCCTCGATGCCCAGGGTCTCCTGGACGATCTGCCGGGCCAGCGTGGTGAACCCCTGTCCGGTCTCGACGGCGGCGCAGATGACGGTGGCCCGGCCGTCCTGGACGCGGACGGTGGCGGTGGAGACCTCGTCGGCGCCCTCGGCCCCGAGCATGTGGACCATGCCCAGCCCGTAGCCGACGCCGCGCCGCACGGCACCGGGCTCACCGGCGCCCTCGGGGCCGCCGGGCAGCAGCCACTCCTCCTCGGGGGTGTCCTTGGGGAGCGCGGGCAGCGGGAAGTCCTGGACGGCCTGGAGGAGTTCGGCGACCGGCGCCGGGCAGGTCACGGTCTGGCCGGTGGGCAGCACGTCTCCGGTGGACAGCACGTTGCGGGCGCGGACCTCGGCCGGCTCCAGGCCGAGCTTCTTGGCGAGCTTGTCCATCTGCGCCTCGTAGGCCGCGCAGACCTGGAGGGCGCCCTCGCCGCGGACGTGCCCGGCGGGCGGGTTGTTGGTGCGCACCGCCCAGCCGTCGATGGTGGCGTGCGGGACGACGTACGGGCCGCAGGCGAAGGCGACGGCGGCGGCCAGCGACTCGCGGGAGGAGTCGGTGTACGCGCCGCAGTCCATCAGGATCTGCGCCTCGACGCGGACCAGCTTGCCCTCGGCGTCGGCATGGTGGCGGTAGCGGAGCAGGGTGGGGTGGCGGTGGGCGTGGCCGAGGAAGGACTCCTCGCGGGTGGCGGCCAGTTTGACCGGGCAGCCGGTGCGCATCGCGAGCAGCCCGAGCGGCAGCAGGAAACCGGGGTCCTCGCGGTCGGCGGTGGCGCCGGGGACGCCGGTGACGACGACCTTGACGCGCTCCGGGTCGAGCCCGTAGACGGCGGCGGCCCGGTCGCGGTCCGCGTGCGGGTCGGTGGAGGCGGCGTACAGCTCGACGCCGCCGTCGGGGCGGGGCACGGCGAGGCCGGCCTCGGCGCCGACGGGGGCGGGGTCCTGGCGGCCGATGCGGTAGACGCCCTCGACGACGGTCTCGCCGGTCGCCTCCTGGTCGCCGTGGCGCAGCGGGATGTGGCGGACGACGTTGCCGTCGGGGTGGAGCGGTTCGGCGGTGAAGGCTTCCTCGGGGTCGGTCTGGGCCGGGAGCACCTCGTACTCGACCATGATCGCGGCGGCGGCCATCCGGGCGGTGTCCGGGTGGTCGGCGGCGACGGCGGCCAGCGGTTCGCCGTGGTGGCGGACGACCTCGGAGGCGAAGACGGGCCGGTCGGCGCCGTAGCGGCCGTGCAGCTTCTCGCCGGGCACGTCCTCGTGGGTGACGATCGCGTGCACGCCGGGCATCCGGGCGGCCTGCCCGGTGTCGATGGAGACCACCCGGGCGTGCGCGTGCGGGGAGCGCAGCACGGCGGCCCAGAGCAGTCCCTCGGCCCACAGATCGGCGGCGTACGGGAAGGTGCCCTCGGTCTTGGCGCGGGCCTCGGCGAGCGGCAGGGAGACCCCGAGCCCGTGCGGGGCCGGTTCGGTGCCGGCCTGGGCGGGGATGCCGGTGGCGGTGTCGTGGCTCACGCCTGGCCTCCGTCCGGGTGGTGGCCCTGGTGCGGGCCGGGTGCGTGCGGGTCGTGCGGGCCCTGCTCGCCGTAGCCGTAGCCGTCCTGGCCGTGGTGCGCCGGGTGGCCGCCGGTGTCGTACGAGGGCGGGGGCTGGGGCAGGTCGGCATAGCCGTCGGGGAGGGTGCCGTACGGATGGCCGGGGTCGTCGGCGGGGCCGGACCGGTGCGGGATCACCACGTCGGCCGGCTCCTCGTCGGCGGCCTCGGCGCCGGGGCCGGCCTCCGGCTCGGTGGCGCTCTCCTCGTCGGCCGCGGCGGCCTCGGCGACGGCCTCGCGTTCGCCGACGACGTCGCGGACCGCCTCCACGATGGAGCGGTAGCCGGAGCAGCGGCAGAGGTTGCCGGAGAGGGCCTGACGGGTCTCCAGGTCGGTGGGGCGGGGGTTGCCCTCCAGCAGGTCGTGAATGGTCATCGCCATGCCGGGGATGCAGAACCCGCACTGGACGGCGCAGCGGCGGGCCAGTGCGCGCTGCACGTCGGAGGGTTCGCCCGGGACGCCGTCCTCGGTGGCGCCGAGTCCCTCGACGGTGTGGATGTCGCTGCCCTCGGTGGTGGCGGCGGGGACCAGGCAGGAGGCGACGACGCGGCCGTCGACGCGGACGGCGCAGGCCCCGCACTCGCCCTGCGAGCAGCCGTCCTTGGCCCCGGCGAGACCGAGCCGCTCGCGCAGCACGTGCAGCAGCGACTCGCCGATCCACGCCTCGGTGACGGGCCGGTCGATGCCGTTGACGTTGAGCGTGTACGAGACGACCGGGCGCTCGTCGTGGAGCACGTCCGCCTCCGGCTCGGGCGCGGAATCCGCCCCGGGCTCTGGGGGCGTGTCGGCAGCCGCCTCGGCAGGGGTGTCCGCGGCTTCGCCGCCGGCGTCCGCCCCCGCTTCCGCTTCGGCTTCCGGTACCGACTCCGGGGCGGGCTCCTCCGCCGCCTCTCCGGGCGCCTCAGCGACCGGGGGCACTTCCGCCCGGCGTTCCGCTTCCAGGCCGTCCTGGGCCTCGTGGAGGGGGTCGGGGGCGGCCTGGGAGGCGGGCTCCGGCTCCGGCTCCGGCCCCGGCTCCGAGGGGGAGGCGTCCGGGCCTTCGGCCCACGGCGCCCTCGCGCCGCCGGGGAGGGTGGGCGGCGCCTGGTGGGTCGGGGCGGCCGCCCAGCCGCCGGTCTGCGCCGCGGTGGTGAGCGGGTACTCCCCGGAGTCCTCGGGCGCGTCCTCCGGGGCGAGCGGGACCGACCACTGGCCGGTGCCCCCGTGCGCGGGGGCGGGCGCGGACGGGGCGCTCTCGTCGAGGGCGGCTGCGAAGTCCCAGTGGCCGGCGGCGTCCTGGCCGGCGCCGGCCGAGCCGGGGCCCTGCTGCTGGCCGGGGATGGCGGGGCCGTCGTGCGGGTGCCCGGCGCGCTCGGCGCCGACGAAGGCGTCGCCGAGGTTGGGGCGGGGGCCGTCGGCCGCGAGACCGGGCGGGATGGTCAGGGGCCGGGTGTCGCCGAAGGCGTCGGTGGCGGCGAAGGCGTCGGCCGGGGGCTGCGGATAGCCGTCGGCGCCGGGGACCTGCGCACCGTCGGGGTACACGTCGGCGACGACCTGGCCGGGCGCGGCCTCCGGCACCTCCTGCGGCGGCAGCGTCCCGTACGGGTCGGGGCCCTGGCCGGGCACCTGGCCGTACGGGTCGGGTGCGGGGGCGCCGCCCCCGACGGTGCCGGGGACGCTCCACACGCCCGTGGCGGCCGGGTCGGCGGGGCCGTTGGCGGGGGTGACGGTGATCGGGGGCACATACCCCTGGCCGGGGGCGGCGAGGGGGATGTCGGCGATGCCCTCGGGGAGCTGGACGAAGGCGGTGGCCCCGTCGTCGTACTCCTCGCCGCCCTGGTGGGGGATGGCACCCCAGCCCAGGGAGGTGCCGGGGGCCGCCCCGGTCCCCTCGCGCCGCTCGTCGTCGGTCATGACAGCGCTCTTCCCAGTGCTCGTCGGGCCAGCGCGGCGACGGTGCGCCGCAGGTGCAGTACGGCGGGCGACAGTTTCGGCGGCTCGCCGCCGTCGGCCGGGGCCTCCGGATCGGGCACGCAGGCCGTGGCCACGTACGTCCCGAAGGCGGTGAGGGCCTCCTGCGACAGGCCGCGTTCGCCGTCCCAGTCGATGAGGGAGGCGGCCCAGCGTTCCGCCTCCAGGGGCCGCAGCGGCATGGGGGCGATGGCGCCGATGGCGCACCGCACCTCGCGCCGGGCCGGGTCGACGACCAGGGCGACGGAGGCGGTGGCACGGCCGGGGCCGGTGCGGCCGGTGGCCTTGAGGAAGACCTGCGGGGCGTGCAGCAGCGGGACGCGGACCCAGCCGATGAGTTCCCCGCCGCGCAACATGTCCATGCCCGCCAGCAGATGGGAGACGGCGACCTCGCGGCGGCCGCCGCCGGGCGAGGCCACGACGAGGGTGGCCTCCAGGGCGGCGAGGACGGGCAGGGTGTCGCCGGAGGGGGCGGCGGTGGCGATGTTGCCGCCGAGCGTCCCGGCGTTGCGGATCTGCGGGGGGCCGGCGGCGCGGGCGGCGGCGGCGAGCGCCGGGATGAGGGCGGCGAAGTCGGGGCGGCCCATGCGGGCGTGGGTGAGTCCGGCGCCGAGCAGGGCGTGCCCGTCGAGGTACTGCCAGCCGCGGATCTCGCGGACCCGGTTGAGGCCGACGAGGGCGGTGGGGCGCAGCTGGCCGGCGTTGACGGAGGTCATGAGGTCGGTGCCGCCGGCGACGGGGACGGCGGCGGGCGTGGCGGCGAGTGCGGCCACGGCCTCGTCCAGGGAGGCGGGCAGCGTCACCGACGCTGCCGCCTGCGGTGCGTGCGTGGTCAAAACCGGCTGCCCCTTCCGTCACCCCGCCTGGTCCCGGCTGTTGCGCCGTACGGTACGTCCTCACAGGCGGGACGTGGCAACTCTGGCACATCTTGCCGTTGCCTCGGAGCGGGGGTCCGCTAGGGGAGGTTTGCCCCTTCTGCCAACCGCACGAGGGGTTTTGCCGTTTTGCGCCCACCGGGAACAGGTCTCCGGGGCGCCGGGGCCGAGAGGGCGTGCGCCGGGGGCGCGCGAAGGATTCGCAGAAGCTTCTCGTGCTCTTCTCGTTCCCGTGACGGTCGGCGCACGGAGCGCGCGCCGACCGTTCCGCCGGGACACGCCGGGCCCACCGCGCGGCGCCGGTCGCGGGCACCGCGCGGTGGGCTCGCCAGGGGGCCGGACGGCTCAGCCCGGCTGCGGCTCTCCCTCGAACGGGCGGCCGAGGACGCCGGGGCGGCGCTGCCAGGGGTGCGGGCCGGCCGGCGGGCGGTAGGCGACCCCGAGGGCGTCGAGGCGGCGGTAGTGGGTCTGCATCCGGGCGTCGAACGCGGCGAAGTCCCGCTGCGCGGAGGCCGGCAGCGGCGACCAGGCGACCTCCGCGAGGGCGGCGAGGCGCGGGTAGAGCTGGTAGTCGACGCGGTCCTGGTTCTCCAGCACCTCGGTCCAGACGTTGGCCTGGACACCGATGACGTGGGCGGCCTCGGTCTCGGTCAGCTCCGGCGGCACGGGCTCGAACCGGTAGACGTCCTCCAGGGTGCGCACGTACCCGATCGGCACCGGCTCGTCGGGGCCGCCGTCCTCCCGGTAGTTCAGGTAGACCTGCTGCTCGGGGCACATGACGACGTCGTGGCCGGCGCGGGCGGCGGCCACGCCCCCGGAGTAGCCGCGCCAGGAGGAGACGGTGGCGCCCTCGGCGAGGCCGCCCTCCAGGATCTCGTCCCAGCCGATGAGGCGGCGGCCGCGCGCGGTGAGCCAGGTGTCGAAGTGCCGGATGAACCAGGACTGGAGGCCGTCCTCGTCACCGACGCCGAGTTCGGCGATCCGGGCCTGGGCGGCGGGCGATGCCTTCCATTCGTCCTTCAGGCATTCGTCGCCACCGACGTGGATGAAGGGGGAGGGGAAGAGTTCCAGGACTTCCTCGAAGACCCCTTCGTAGAAACGCAGGGTGTCCTCGGTCGGCGCCAGGGCGTGCGGGTTGATGCCCCAGGTGTCCCAGACGCCGAGGCTCGCGGTGTCGGTGACGTCGGTGTTGCCGAGTTCCGGATAGGCGGCGATGGCGGCCTGCGAGTGGCCCGGAATCTCGATCTCGGGGACGACGGTGATGTGGCGTTCGGCGGCGTAGGCGACGATCTCGCGGATGTCGTCGTGGCTGTAGTAGCCGCCGTGCGGGGTGTCGTTCCACAACTCCGAGGCGCGATGGCCCCATTTGCTGCGCGGGCGCCAGCTACCGGTGCGTACGAGTTCGGGGTGGCGGCGGATGTCGATGCGCCAGCCCTGGTCGTCGGTGAGGTGGAAGTGGAAGACGTTGAGTTTG
This sequence comes from Streptomyces diastaticus subsp. diastaticus, assembly GCF_011170125.1. Lineage (NCBI taxonomy): Bacteria > Bacillati > Actinomycetota > Actinomycetes > Kitasatosporales > Streptomycetaceae > Streptomyces > Streptomyces diastaticus. Next base: position 2,368,852 of record NZ_BLLN01000005.1, read on the forward strand.
TGCGCGGCCATCAGGTCGAGCTGGCGCAGCACGCCCTCCTTGGGCATGAAGTGCCGGGCGACGTCGAGCATCATGCCGCGCCAGGCGAAGCGCGGCGCGTCCTCGATCCGGACATGGCTCAGACTCCACGCCCGGCCGGGGTTGAGCGGGGCGCGCCGGAAGGCGTCGGGGCCGAGCAGCTGACGCAGGGTCTGCGCGCCCCAGAAGACGCCGGCCGCGTCGCCGCCCTCGATCAGCACGCCGTCGGCGGAGACGGTGAGCCGGTACGCCTCGGCGCCCAGCCGGCCCGCCTCCCCCACGATGCGCAGGTCGACGACGGGTCCGGGGTGCGCGCCGCCGTCGGCGGGGGGTTCGGGCAGGGCCAGTCCGGTGGCGGCGCCGACGGCGGCGCGCAGCCAGCGGGCGGCGGTGCCGGTGCCCGCGCCGGAGCGCAGGGCGGTGTCCGGGCCGAGGGCGAGGCGGGCCTCGGGGGCGTCCTCGGCGGTGTGGGTGCGGGGTGCGGGGATGAGGTGGTGCACGTCAGTCCTTGACCGCGCCGCCGAGTCCGGAGACCAGGCGGCGCTGAACGAGTACGAAGAAGACGAGGACGGGAACGGTCATGACGGTGGACGCGGCCATGATGCCGCCCCAGTCGTTCTCCTCCGGCTTGAAGAAGAGCAGCAGAGCCATCGGGAGAGTCGACTGGGAGGTGTCGCTGATGATGAAGGACTTGGCGAAGAGGAAGTCGTTCCAGGTGCTGATGAAGGAGAAGACACTGGTCGCCACCAGACCGGGGAAGACCAGCGGGAAAAGGATCTGCCAGAGAAAGCGGGCGCGGCCGGCGCCGTCGATGAGCGCGGCCTCCTCCAGCGCCTCGGGGACCGCTTTCACGAATCCCCGCAGCATCCAGACGGCGAACGGCAGCGAAAAGGCCAGATGCGGCAGGATCAGCGCGCCGAGCGTGTTGAGCAGACCGAAATCGCGCATCTGGAAGAAGAGCGGAATGGTGAGTGCCTCGACCGGCACCATCTGCGCCACCAGGAACATGATGAGCAGTGTGGTCCGGAACCGGAACGTGAACCGCGTGACGGCGGTCGCCGCGAGGAACGCGATCAGCGCCGACAGCACGACCACACTTCCCGCGACGAGCAGGCTGTTGAGGAAGTAGCGGCCGAATTCCTCCTGTTGGAAGACGCGCCGGAACGAGTCGAGCGAGGGCGCCAGCGTCCAGGGCCGGGGGCTGTCCGACTGGATCTCCCCGGCGGGTTTGAACGCCGACAGCACCATCCAGTACAGCGGGAAGGCCACGACGACGGCGGTCAGCAGCGCGAACGCCTCGGCGGCGAGCCGCCAGGGCCGGTGGAGGAGTCTCACAGTTCTTCTCCCTGGCGTCGCATCAGCCGGAGGTACGCGAGGGTGACGGCGAGCAGGATGAGCAGCATGACCACGCCGATGGCGGCACCCAGGCTGTACTGCGAGGAGGCGAACGCCTTCTGGTACGCGTAGACGTTGAGGACGAGGTTCTGCCCGGCGATGCCGCCGCCGTCGGTCATCACGTAGATCTGGGTGAAGACCTTGAAGTCCCAGATGACCGACTGGATGGTGACGACCAGCAGGATCGGGCGGAGCATCGGCGCGAGCACCGAGCGCCAGATCCGCCACTGCGAGGCGCCGTCGAGCGAGGCGGCCTCCAGGACCTCGGCGGGGACGGCGCGGATGCCCGCGTAGACGGTGACCATGACGAACGGGAAGGAGCACCAGACCACTTCCAGCAGCACCAGGGCGAAGGCGCTGTACCGGCCGTACGTCCAGGAGAAGTCGCCGAGGCCGAGCAGCCGGTTGACCGGGCCGAAGTCGGCGTCGAAGAGGAACATCCAGACGGTGGAGCCGGTGATGGCCGGGGTCGCCCAGGCGCCGAGCGAGGCGACGAGCAGGGCCAGGCGCGGCAGGGCCCGGATCCGGGTCAGCAGGACGGCGAGGCCGCAGCCGACGAAGAGGGTGGAGACCACGCAGAGCGCGGCGAAGACCACGGTGGCGCCGAGCACCTGCCAGAACTGCGGGTCGGCGAAGAGGGCCCGGTAGTTGCCGAGCCCCTGGAACGAGGTCGGCACGCCGCCGCTGACCTGGGCCTGGGTGTACTCCAGGACGGATATCAGGCCGAGTTGGTAGACGGGGTAGATCAGCAGCCCGGCGAGGACGACCAGGGCTGGGGCGAGGTAGAGCCACGGGGTCCAGCCCGGGTGGCGGGAGGCCGGTCTGCGGGGCCGGGCGGCGCCGCCGCCCTTGGGGGCGGGCGGGGCGGCCGGCGTGGTGAGCGTCTGGGTCACGGGGAGGGCCGTTCTTCCGGTGCGCGGGGCCTCAGCCCGCGCTGGCGAAGGCGTCGTCCATCTTCCCGGCGGCGTCGCGGGACGCCGTGGCGACGTCCTTCCGGCCGCTGGCGATCTCCTGGAACATGGTCGGCAGCACCAGCGAGGAGTCGATCTGCGCCCAGGCCGGGGAGGCGGGCACGAAGGTGGCGCCGGCCTCCAGGGTCCGCACGAAGGGCTTGACGAACGGCTCGTCGGCGGCGGCCTTCGCGCGGACGTCGGTGAAGGTGGGCAGGAAGCCCATCGCCTCGAAGAGCCGGCCCTGCGCCTTCTTCCCGGCCAGCTCCTCGACCAGGTCGACGGCGAGGGAGCGGCGCTCGGTGGACTTGAGGACGCCGAGGTTGTTGCCGCCCGCGAAGGCCGGGGCGATCTCGCCCTTCTCCACGCCGGGCAGCGGCACGACCGCGTACTTGCCCTTGACCTTGCCGTCCTCCATCGCCTGGTGGCTGAAGTCGCCGCCGATGGCCATGCCGGCCTTCCCGGCCGCGAACGCCGTCACGGTGTCGTTGCCGCCCATCTGCGCGCACTTGGCGGCGGGGCAGTTGTCCGCGCCGAAGAGGTCGGTGTAGGCGGCGATCCCGGCCTGCGACTTCTTGTCGGCGAGTGTGGAGGTGTACGTGCCGTCCTTCTCCTCGGCCAGGCCCCCGCCGTGTGCCCAGAGGAAGGGCATGGCGCCGTAGGTGTAGGCGCCGCCGACCGCGATGCCGTACAGGCCGGGCTCCGCCTCGCGGATCTTCCTCGCCGCGGACGCGACCTCGGCCAGCGTCCTCGGCACCTCGACGGAGTGCTTCTCGAAGAGGTCGGTGCGGTAGTACAGCGCGCGGACGCCGACGAAGTAGGGAGCGCCGTACGTCCTGCCGTCGACGGTGACCGAGGCGCGGGCGGCCTCGTCGGTGTCGGCGGCCTCCTCCCAGGCGTCGAACTCCTCGCTGATGTCGGCCAGTCCGCCGTCGCGGACGTACCCGGCGGTGTCGGTGTTGCCGTACTCGATGACGTCCGGGGCGCTGCTCGGGTCGTTGAAGGCGGCCTTGATCTTCTCGGCGCGGGAGTCGACGGGGATGTACTGGACGTGCACCTTGCTGCCCTGGTGCGCCTTCTCGTACGCGGCCACGGCCTCGTCGACCACCTTGGCCTTGGGGCCGTTGTTGACCTCCTGGAAGAGCCAGACCCTGAGGTCCCCGGTCTTCTCGTCCTTGCCGGAGGAGGTGTCGGAGGTCTGCGGAGCACAGGCGGTGGCGGTGAGTCCGGCGAGGACGAGGCCCGCGACGGGCGCGGCCAGGCGGGAGAGGAGCTTCATCCGGGGTCCCTACAGTAGGCGCGTTGCGACATGTGCAACGCGCATTTCGTACTGCACAACAGCAGGAGAGTAGGGCGACCGCGCCCGCCCGACAAGAGGGGGCCCGGGAGCAAGGGCCGAGGGCGTCGGGAGGCGACCCCCCGCGGCCGGCCCGGGCCGGGCTCGGCGGGGGTGCCCCCGGCCCCGGGCGGGAGCGGGACCGGGCCCGCGCGGGCGGCGGTGGCGGCGGCCACGCCGCGGAAGGGGACTGCGGGTGACGGAGCACGGGAAACGCGAAAGGGCCCCTGGCCGCCACCCCGTGAAGGGTGTGCCAGGGGCCCGAGCCCGCGCGGGCAGAGCAGGTGGTGCGGGAGAAGCTGGAGGGAGGAGGGGAAGGAGGGCGGGCCCGGTCAGGCCGCCGTCACTTCTTGTCCTTGCCTCCGCCGCCCTTGCCCTTGTCCCCGCCCGGTCCCATGGACTCGTAGATCTCCTTGCACATCGGACACACCGGATACTTCTTGGGGTCGCGTCCGGGGACCCACACCTTGCCGCAGAGGGCGACCACGGGTGTGCCGTCGAGGGCACTGGCCATGATCTTGTCCTTCTGGACGTAGTGGGCGTAGCGCTCGTGGTCGCCGTCGCCGCTGGAGGTCTGCGGCGTCGGCTCGACGAGGGTCCCCGTACCTGCCCCGCGCTCGGGCTCAAGAGTGCTCATGGAGTCCAAGGGTACCCAGCCCCGCCGCGTCTCCGGGGCGCCGCCCGCCGCGGAGGGGCGGGTCAGTTCAGAGAGGGGTCGTCCGGGTAGGTCGCGATCATCGCCAGCTCGCTGCGCTGACGGCGCAGCACCGCCCGCCACAGCCCCTCGGGCCGGGGCGCGGAGACGTCCCCGGGCTCGGACTCCACGACGTACCAGGCCCCTTGGACCAGTTCGTCCTCCAACTGGCCCGGCCCCCATCCGGCGTACCCGGCGAAGATCCGCAGCGAGCCGAGGACGGCGGCGAGCAGCTGGGGCGGGGCCTCCAGATCGACCAGGCCGATCGCGCCGTGCACCGGACGCCAGCCGAGCGGCGGGTCGGCGCAGCCGGGTCCGCCGGGGACGACGGCGACGCCGAGCGCGGAGTCCAGGGAGACGGGCCCGCCCTGGAAGACGACACCCGGGTCGCCCGCCAGCTCGCCCCAGCCCTCCAGGATGTCGCCGACGCCCACAGGGGTGGGCCGGTTGAGGACCACGCCGAGGGACCCCTCGGCGTCATGGTCGAGGAGGAGCACCACCGCTCGGTCGAAGTGCGGGTCGGCGAGCGCGGGGGTGGCCACGAGCAGTCGCCCTGTGAGCGAGGACACCTCGGTCATGTCCCACATGATCCCGCACGGACGGCGCGCGGGGGGAGCGCTCCACGCCATCCGTGGGTGCGCAGCTCAGGGCGCACGGAGGCGCGGCGGGCGCGCACGCGCGGCGGTGACCGTCCGCGACCGGTTCCGGACGGTACGTGTTGTGGCGAAGTCATGACGGTCCGGGAGGCCCCTCGCCCTTACTGAAGGGGGGTGGCGGGCCATTACGCTTGCCTGGTGCCGTGGCAGGCGGCGTCCGCCCGCCGAGGAGCGGTGCCCGGGGCGGCAAGCGCGCGTCCGGGGGCCGGTCCTCGGCGGGCGAGCGTCCGCAGGCCGGGGCACGAGCCCTGCCCCTTTCATCGGAACGCGAGATTCATGACCGTCAACGACGATGTACTGCTGGTCCACGGCGGAACCCCGCTGGAGGGCGAGATCCGGGTCCGGGGCGCGAAGAACCTCGTGCCCAAGGCGATGGTCGCCGCGCTGCTCGGCAGCGCACCCAGCCGGCTGGGCAACGTCCCCGACATCCGCGACGTCCGGGTGGTCCGCGGCCTGCTCCAGCTGCACGGGGTCACCGTGCGCCCCGGCGAGGAGCCGGGCGAGCTGGTCATGGACCCGTCGCACGTGGAGAGCGCCAACGTCGCGGACATCGACGCGCACGCCGGTTCCTCGCGCATCCCCATCCTCTTCTGCGGCCCGCTGCTGCACCGCCTGGGCCACGCCTTCATCCCGGGCCTCGGCGGCTGCGACATCGGCGGCCGGCCGATCGACTTCCACTTCGAGGTGCTCCGGCAGTTCGGCGCGAAGATCGAGAAGCGCGCCGACGGCCAGTACCTGGAGGCGCCGCAGCGGCTGCGCGGCACCAAGATCGAGCTGCCCTACCCGTCGGTCGGCGCGACCGAGCAGGTGCTGCTGACCGCGGTCCTCGCCGAGGGCGTCACCGAGCTGTCCAACGCCGCGGTGGAACCGGAGATCGAGGACCTGATCTGCGTCCTCCAGAAGATGGGTGCCATCATCGCGATGGACACCGACCGGACGATCCGCGTGACCGGGGTCGACAAGCTCGGCGGCTACCGCCACCGGGCGCTGCCGGACCGCCTGGAGGCCGCCTCCTGGGCGTCGGCCGCGCTGGCCACCGAGGGCAACATCTACGTGCGCGGCGCCCAGCAGCGCTCGATGATGACCTTCCTCAACACCTACCGCAAGGTCGGCGGCGCCTTCGAGATCGACGACGAGGGCATCCGCTTCTGGCACCCGGGCGGGCAGCTCAACGCCATCGCGCTGGAGACGGACGTGCACCCCGGCTTCCAGACCGACTGGCAGCAGCCGCTGGTGGTGGCGCTGACGCAGGCGACCGGCCTCTCGATCATCCACGAGACGGTCTACGAGTCGCGCCTCGGCTTCACCTCCGCGCTGAACCAGATGGGCGCCCACATCCAGCTGTACCGGGAGTGCCTGGGCGGTTCGGACTGCCGCTTCGGCCAGCGGAACTTCCTGCACTCGGCGGTCGTCTCGGGCCCGACCCGGCTCCAGGGCGCCGACCTGGTCATCCCCGACCTGCGCGGCGGCTTCTCGTACCTGATCGCGGCGCTGGCCGCGCAGGGCACCTCCCGGGTGCACGGCATCGACCTGATCAACCGGGGCTACGAGAACTTCCTCGACAAGCTGGTCGAGCTGGGCGGCAAGGTCGAGCTGCCGGGCAAGACCCTGGGCTGACCGTCCCGGGCCCCCGCCCGTCCGCCACCCGCCGAGGCGGCCGTACGCAGGCGCGTACGGCCGCCTCAGCGCTGCGCGGAACCCCGCGGCCGCCCGGGGGCCACCCGGTCCCCGCGCGGCCCTGAGCGGGCGTACGGCCCTGCTCAGAGCCGCCTCCGGCCCCGCGGACCGGGGTGGCGGGCTTCCGGCACGCCGAAGGGGGGCGGCCACCCACAGTGGGTGGCCGCCCCCCTTCGCTGTCCCTGAGGCGCGCTGTCCGCGTGCTGCCGCTCCCCGCCCGTGGGCGGTGCGGCGGCCGGGTGGCGCGCCCTCGGGGCCTTACTTGCCCTTGGCGGCTTCCTTCAGCTTGGAGCCCGCGGAGACCTTGACGCTGTAGCCGGCCGGAATCTGGATCGGCTCGCCGGTCTGCGGGTTGCGGGCGGTGCGAGCGGCACGGTGGGTGCGCTCGAAGGTCAGGAAACCGGGGATGGTGACCTTTTCATCGCCTTTGGAGACGATGTCGCCGACGACCTCGGCGAACGCGGCCAGCACGGCGTCGGCGTCCTTGCGGGTCACCTCGGCGCGGTCGGCCAGGGCGGCCACCAGCTCACTGCGGTTCATGTTTGTACTCCCGTGTTCATCTTGCCGTTGAGGCGTGAGATCGAAGCCGATGCTGTCAGGGCCCCCCGGGGAGCCCCGTAACCGGGTCCGTCGTCGGACTCTCTTCCGCCCGGGTTCACCCTGGACGTAGCCCTCGAGGAGGCATCCTGCCCCCACCTGCGGCGCGAAAGCCAATCCGGCACCCGCGAGAGTCACACGGACAGCGCCACCGCCTCGGGTCGTGACGCTCCGTCCGCTCTCAGCAGCGGACCGCAGGGCCGGGCGCCCGCCCGTGGGGGCGGTTCCCGCGCCGTTTCGCCACCCTAGAGCGGGGGCGGCCGGGCTCTTCCGCGACGCGCCGGGCCGCCGCCCCCGTGCGCCGCCCCCGTTCAGGCGTACGGCGGGGCGGCGGGTCCGGCCGGAGCGTCAGACCGCGGTGGGGGACGGGGCGGGGGCCGCGCCGACGGCCTTGGCGGCGCTGCTGACGGCGTCGGCGACGGCGCCGGCCACCTTGTCGTTGAAGACGCTCGGGATGATGTAGTTCGCGTTGACCTCGTCCTCGGCGACCACGTCGGCCAGGGCGCCGGCGGCGGCCAGCATCATCTCGGTGTTGACCGAGTGGGACTGCGCGTCCAGCAGACCGCGGAAGACGCCCGGGAAGACCAGCACGTTGTTGATCTGGTTGGGGAAGTCCGAGCGGCCGGTGGCGACGACGGCGGCCGTCTCGCGGGCCACCGCCGGGTCGACCTCCGGGTCCGGGTTGGCCAGCGCGAAGACGATGGCGCCCTCGGCCATGGCGGCCACGTCGGCGCCGTCGAGGACGTTCGGGGCGGAGACGCCGATGAAGACGTCGGCGCCGACCACGGCCTCCTTGAGGGTGCCGCGGACGCCCTCGGGGTTGGTGTTGTCGGCGACCCAGCACAGCGGGGAGTCGGCGGGGGTGTCGACCAGGTCCTCGCGGCCGGCGTGCACGATGCCGTGGATGTCGGAGACGACGGCGTGCTTGACGCCCGCGGCGAGCAGCAGCTTGAGGATGGCCGTACCGGCGGCGCCGGCGCCGGACATGACGACCCGGACGTCGCCGATGGACTTGCCGACCACGCGCAGCGCGTTGGTGAGCGCGGCGAGCACGACGATGGCGGTGCCGTGCTGGTCGTCGTGGAAGACGGGGATGTCCAGCGCCTCGCGGAGCCGGGCCTCGATCTCGAAGCAGCGGGGCGCCGAGATGTCCTCCAGATTGATGCCGGCGAAGCCGGGGGCGATGGCCTTGACGATCTCCACGATCGCGTCGGTGTCCTGGGTGTCGAGGCAGATCGGCCAGGCGTCGATCCCGGCGAACCGCTTGAAGAGCGCCGCCTTGCCCTCCATCACCGGCAGGGCGGCCTTCGGGCCGATGTTGCCGAGGCCGAGGACGGCCGAGCCGTCGGTGACGACGGCGACGGAGTTGCGCTTGATGGTGAGGCGGCGGGCGTCCTCGGGGTTCTCGGCGATGGCCATGCAGACCCGGGCGACGCCGGGTGTGTAGACCATCGAGAGGTCGTCGCGGTTGCGGATGGGGTGCTTGGACGCCATCTCGATCTTGCCGCCGAGGTGCATCAGGAACGTACGGTCGGAGACCTTGCCGAGCACGACGCCGTCGATGCCGCGCAGGCCCTCGACGATCTCGTCGGCGTGCGCGGTGGAGCTCGCCGCGATGGTGACGTCGATCCGGAGCGCCTCGTGGCCGGAGGCGGTGACGTCGAGGCCGGTCACCGAGCCGCCGTGGGACTCCACGGCCGTGGTGAGCTGGGAGACCGCTGTGCCGCTGGCGGGCACTTCCAGCCGTACCGTCATCGAGTAGGAGACGCTGGGCGCCGTTGCCATGGCGGACTTCCTCTGCTTTCCCTGGTTCGCATACACACCGGCCACCTCTGTGCGTGGCGAGTGCTGTCCGATCGTCGCACCTACCGGGCAGTACGCGGTAGCCACCTGGATTGCGGACGTTTTGTTCCCGGCCGGAAACCCGTTCGGAGCCCGTTAACGGAAAACGGATTCCACCATACGAGAATCAGCCCGCACGCGAAACCCCCCGGAGCCCTCTGTCGGGCCCCGGACCCGGACGGCGCGGACCGGGGCCCGACGGCGGCCGGGGCCGGGGCCTGAACGGCGGAAGGGCCCGCACCGTCGGTGACGATGCGGGCCCTCGGCCTGAAGTCAGGACACCGACCCGCCATGCTCGCCTCGCGGCAAGTGGTCGCTCGAAGCGACTATGGTTGGGCCCGGGGGCTTGGATCGGGCCGGTGCCAATTCCCAGGCTAACAAACCTCCCCCGTCCGTCCACTCCTGTCGGAGTGACGGATTCCGCCGGATTTCCCGGCGCCCCGCACCCCTCACTCCCCCAGCAGCTCCGGCGGCACGTCGTCACGGAGCAGGTCCGGCACCCCGTCCGCGTCCGGCTGGTCGCGGCGCCCGGAGACCACGGTGAGCTGCTGCGTCGCCCGGGTCAGCGCGACGTACAGCACGCGCAGCCCGGCCGGGGACTCGTCGGCCACCTCGGCCGGGGAGACCACCACCGTCGCGTCGTACTCCAGGCCCTTCGCCTCCAGCGAGCCGAGGGCGACGACGCGCTCGCCGAGGCCGGCGAGCCAGCGGGCGGCCTGCTCACGGCGTTCCATCGCGACCACCACGCCGACCGTGCCGTCGACCGTCTCCAGCAGGCGGGCCGCCTCCGCGCGCACCGTCTCCCCCATCGGCTCCCCGGCGACCACGAACCGCGGCTCGACGCCGGTGGAGCGGACGGCACGCGGGGAGGGTGAGCCGGGCATGGCGAGGGCCAGCACGCGGGAGGCCAGCTCGGCGATCTCGGCCGGGTTGCGGTAGTTGACGGTGAGGGTGAAGCGGCGGCGGGGCCGGTTGCCGAGTGCCTCCTCGCGGGCCGCTGCGGCCTCGTCGGGGTCGGACCAGGAGGACTGGGCGGGGTCGCCCACCACGGTCCAGGTGGCCTGGCGACCGCGCCGGCCGACCATCCGCCACTGCATCGGCGTGAGGTCCTGGGCCTCGTCGACGATGACGTGGGTGTACTCGGTGCGCTCCTGGGCCAGCCGCTCCGCCCGCTCCCACTGGGTCTCCTCGCGGACCGGCATCAGCTCCTGGAGGCCCGTGAGGTGGTCCAGCGGGTCGGCCTCGCGCTTGCGGCGAGGCCGGGGCGGAGTGCCGAGGACGGCCTCCAGCTCGTCCAGCAGGGCCACGTCGTGGACGGAGAGCGGGCCCTCGCCGGCCGGACCGAGCCGGGACAGCGAGCGGGCGACGCGGCGCGCCTCGCCCTGGCCCAGCACCTTGCGGGACCAGCGGGCGAGCCGCTTCTCGTCGGCCATGGCGGCGAGCACGGCACGCGGGGTCAGCTCGGGCCACCAGGCGTCGAGGAAGGCGGTGAAGGAGTCCTCGGAGAGGATGTCCTCGTCGAAGCCGGAGCGCAGTTCGGCGGCGAGTTCCGGGTCCTGGTGGCGTCCGGCACCGCCCGACCTGGCCCACAAGGCGTCGAGCAGCAGGCGGCGGGCGCGGGGCCGCAGCAGGTTGACGGGGGCGGTGCCGCTGAGCGCGTCGCGCCGGACGCGGCCCAGTTCGGCGGCGTCCAGCTCGACGCGGCGGCCGAAGGCGACGACCCGCAGCCGCTCGGGCGGCCCGGCCGGGGCGGCGGGCAGGCCGAGGTCGAGCTGCCCCTCGGGGGCCTCGCCGGCCTCCTCGTCCCGGCCGGCCCTGGCGGGCGGGGCCGCACCGAGGTCGAGGGCGCCCCGGGCTGCCCGGCGCAGCACCTGGACCATGCGGGCGGAGCCCTTGACACGGGCGGCGGCCGGAGGGTCGTAGGCGGTGGCCTCGGCACCGTCGACCAGGGAGCCGAGGGCGCGGATGGCGACCTGGCCCTCCTCGCCGAGGGAGGGCAGTACGCCCTCGGTGTAGGAGACGAGGAGCGGGGTCGGGGAGACGATGAGGATGCCGCCCGCGTACCGGCGCCGGTCCTGGTAGAGGAGGTAGGCGGCGCGGTGCAGGGCGACGGCGGTCTTGCCGGTGCCGGGGCCGCCCTCGACCAGGGTGACGGAGGCGGCGGGGGCGCGGATGACGCGGTCCTGCTCGGCCTGGATGGAGGCGACGATGTCGCGCATGGTGTGGCTGCGGGCCTGGCCGAGGGCGGCCATCAGCGCGCCGTCGCCGACCACGGCGAGCGGTTCGCCGGCCAGGCGCGCGGTCAGCTCGGGGCGCATCAGGTCGTCCTCGACGCCGAGCACCTGACGGCCCTTGGAGCGGATGACGCGGCGGCGCACGACGCGGCCGGGCTCGACGGGGGTGGACCGGTAGAAGGGGGCGGCGGCGGGGGCGCGCCAGTCGATGACCAGCGGTGTGTAGTCGGCGTCGAGGACGCCGATGCGGCCGATGTGCAGGGTCTCGGCGATGTCGGCGGTGCCGTCGGGGTGGACGGCGTCGTCGGCGGGTTCGACGGAGGTGTAGGCGCCGTCGGGGCCCTTCTCGCCGTCCTTGCCGAGGAGCAGGTCGATGCGGCCGAAGAGGAAGTCCTCGAACTCGTTGTTCAGCCGGTTGAGATGGATCCCGGCCCGGAAGACCTGGGCGTCGCGCTCGGCGAGCGCGCCGGGCGTGCCGACCTGGCCGCGGCGGGCCGCGTCCCGCATCAGGAACTCCGCCTCCTGGATCTTCTCCTCCAGGCGCCGGTACACCCCGTCGAGGTGGTCCTGCTCGATGCTGATCTCACGGTCGCGTACGTCGGCCACCGAGGCCCCCTTCTCACATGCGCTGGGCAGCCGTCCAACTTACGCGACCGGCGGGGCCGCGTGCACGCCGCACACGCAATTGGAAGACGCAACTCCACTTGCCCGGGGCATGGGGAGGGCGGCGGGCGGCGCGTCAGCCGCCACCAGGCCCGCCCGGCGTCCGGGCACCGGCCCGCCCGTTCTGGACGGTCCGGCGGCCGCGCCGGTGGCGGGCGACCCGTTCGCGGTTGCCGCAGGTCTCGCCGGAGCACCAGCGGCGCCGGCGGCCGCGGGAGGTGTCGAGGTAGACCAGTGGGCAGTCCTGGCCGGCGCAGCGGCGCAGCAGGGCGCGGGCGTCCGGGTCGGTGAGCAGCTCCACCGCGTCGCGGGCGACCGCGCCGAGCAGCGCCTGGCAGTCGGGGTCGCCGGCCAGGCCCCGGCCGAGGGTGCCGTCGGGCCTGCGGACGGCACGCGGCGGGGGCGGCGGGTTGCGGGCGACGGCGTTGACCCGGTCGAGGGCGTGGCCGCAGGGGCGCCCGTCGAGTTCGGCGCCGACCACGGTGGCGATCTGGCCACGCAGGTCCCGGAAGGCGGCGAGCCAGCCGGGCCCCGCGCGCTCCAGCCGGGTGCCGGGCGGCACCAGGCCGGCACCGGTCAGCCACTGCCGCAGCCGGTCGGCGCCGTCGAGCCGCTCCACCGGGTGCGCGGTGGCGACGAGGTCCAGGCAGACCCGTCCGCAGTCGAACCGCAGCACCCGCGCGCTCGCCCCTGCCCGGTACGCGTGCCCCGTCATCGTGCACCTCCGCCCGCCGAGGGCCGGGACCACCCGACGCGGCCCCGCCCCGTCCACCGTGCCCGCCACCCGGGCGCCGGGGAAGCCCTGGAGGCTCTCCGGATGCCAACCACCTTTCCCTGCCGCCCTGTTGACCGGCCCTATGAACGTCTTCCCCCGTAACCTGTCCCCATGTACGCGCCTGTGGGCATGCCGCCCTTCCTCCCGGCAGGTCCGGGGCTCTCGCTGCGGCCCTGGCGGGCCCGGGACGCCCGGGAACTGATCGACGCCTACCGCGATCCGCTGCTGCGGAGGTTCACCCGCACCTGGCCCGAGGACGAGGCGGGCGCCCGGGCGTGGCTGGCCCGCGAGGAGGCGGGCGCCCGGGACGGCAGCCGCTACTCCTTCGCCGTGGAACTGGCCGCCCAGGCTCCGGGCGGCAGCGGACCGGCGCCCTCCGGGGTCCGGGACCCGGCGGCGACCGGTGTCCTGGCCGGCTGCGTGGTGCTCAAGGTGTTCGGGCACGAGGACCGTCCCGCCCGCACGGACACCGCCGAGGTCGGTTACTGGACCACCGCCTCGGTACGCGGCCGGGGCCTGGCGGGCCGCGCCGTCGTGGCCCTCGCCGACTGGGCGTTCGCCGCTCTGCCCGCGCTGACCCGTCTCGAACTCCTCCACCAGGTCGACAACGAGCCCTCCTGCCGGGTCGCCGAGAAGGCCGGTTTCCCGCACGTCGAGACGCTGGCGGCGCACCCGCCGATCTTCCCCCTGCCCGGGCACGTGCACGTACGGCCACGCCCGGCCGTCTGATCAGGCCCCCGGGCCGTCGGCGAGCCGGTAGCCGCGTCCGGCCGCGGTCAGCACCAGCCCGGGCACGCCCAGGGCCGCCCGCAGCCGGGCCACCGCCCCCTCCACCGCGTGCTCGTCGTGCCCGGCGCCGGGCAGCGCCCCCAGCAGTTCGTCGCGGCCGACGACCCGGCCCGGCGACCGGGCCAGCGTCCGCAGCAGGGCCATCGGGGCGGGCGGTACGGGCCGCAGCTCGTCGTCGACCAGGACGGCGTGGCCGCGGAGCCGCACCCGGTGCCCGGCGACGGTCAGCAACGGGGCCCGGCCGGGCAGTTCCTCGCAGAGCCGCTGCACCATCGGCCCGAGCCGGAACCGTTCGGGCCGCACCGGCTCCACCCCTGCCTCCTGGAGCGGCAGCGCGGTCACGGGGCCGACGCAGACGGGCAGCACCTCACCGCGCAAGGCGTCCACCAGCGCCTTCCGCCGGCCCAGCGCATCGGCCCGGCGGAGCAGCGAGGTGACGGCGGGCGCGCTGGTGAAGGCGAGCGCGTCGACACCGCGCCGCACGGTCGCCTCGACGAGCCGGTCCAGGGGGGCGGGGTCGGCGGGCGGCAGCCAGCGGTAGACGGGCACACCGACCACCTCGGCGCCGGCCGCCCGCAGCGCCTCAGCGAAGCCGGGCACCGGCTCGCCGTGCAGTTGCACGGCCACCCGCAGCCCCTCGACACCTTCGGCGAGCAGCCGCTCCAGCACCTCGCCCATCGCCTCGGACCGCGGGGACCACTCCTCACGCAGCCCCGCCGCCCGGACGGCCCCCGTCACCTTCGGCCCCCGGGTCAGCAGCCGGGCCCCGCCCAGCGCCGCCAGCAGAGCCGGGCCGGTCCCCCACCCCTCGGCCGCCTCGACCCAGCCCCGGAAGCCGACGGCGGTACTGGCCACCACCACCTCGGGCGGCCGCGCGACGAGCCGTTCGGTGGCCGCCCGCAACTCCCCGTCGCCGGCGAGGGGCACCACCCGCAGCGCGGGCGCGTACACCACCTCGGCGCCCCGGCGCCCCAGCAGCGCCCCCAGCTCTCCGGCCCGCCGTTCCGCCGTCACCCCGACGGTGAACCCCGCCAGGGGCGACGGCCCATCCGCGCCCGCGTCGCTCATCCGCCCGCACCCCGCACTCGTCGCCCCCGGCGCGGCTGCCGAGGTCACCCGTCACTTCCCGCCCACCACGATGCCACCCCCGGTGCGCCCGCCGGCCGGAGGCGGCTCGGCAGGCAGCCGCCGCTCGGCCGGGGCCGCACCCGGGGGCTTCAGCGGTTGATGGACTGGATCTCCTGGACGGTCATGTCCTGGGTGGTCTCGAAGGTGCCGTCGGGCAGGTCTCCGCCCGCGCCGCCGGTGCCCTCCCAGCTGATCTCCCAGGTGATGGAGGCGCTCAGCTCGTAGGGCTTGTCGCTCGCCCGCAGGTAGGTGATGCCGCACGGCGGGTCCTGGTCGGCGCTGCCCTTCCGGTACGGGCTGCCGATACTGCCGTCCTCGTTGATCCGGCAGGTGCCGCCGGCCGGGAAGGTCTCGGCGTCCTCGGTGCCGGGCTCCAGGGTGAGGCTGACCGGGTGCGCGGTCGTCTCCGCGTACAGGTTGGTGCGAGGCAGCTCGGCGCGGACCACCACGTCCTCGAACTTCCCCTCGTCCAGCCAGACCCAGGTGGGGAGGTTCACCGTCGACTTGGCCTGCGGCCGCACCTCGACCTCGGTGTCCGGCACCTTCACGTGCTCGTACGCGTACTCGGCGAGCATCCGGGGGGTGGGGGCGTTGGGGATCCGGGGGACCTGGTTGTCGGGCATCCAGAACATGATGCGCCCGCAGTCCCAGGAGTCCGGGTGGGAGTCGTCGGGGGCGACGCTGCGCCAGAAGTTTCCGCCCTTGCCGATGTTGTAGTTCTCGTACCCTTCGGCCTCGGTGCGGTCGTCGTCCATGTTGTCCTGGGCCTTGCCGTCCCGGTAGTGGTCGGTCCACAGGCCCTTGCCGTACCAGGACTGATGGATACCGACGTCGCCCTGGCCGTCGGACCGGTCCACGAACTCCTTCAGCTCCTCGGGCGTGAAGACCGGCTCGTACCAGCAGGCGGGCGGCTCCCAGTCGGTGTCGATGGGGGCGAGGTTGCCACGCTTGCCCGAGCCACCGCCCTTGACCTGCGATATCTGGATCTGCGAGACGCCCGCGGAGACCTTGCCCTTGCCGTCGGTGCTTCCGCCGGGCTTGGACTGTGGAGGCGGAACCGTGGTGTTGTCGCCCGGTGCGTCGGCATGGGCTACACCAGACAGGGCGAGGAGGGCCGCCGACAGAGCCAGGGCCGGTCCGCGAAGAACGGCGCGCGACGTGGTCATCCCTTGCACTCCTGCACCTCTCCCTGAACCTCGATCTGCTGCACCACCCAGTGCTCACCGGCGCTCTTCGCCGGACGCATGAGGAGGCTGAACTTCTGGTAGCTCTTGAGGCTCTCCTCCGTGCGCTCGACCTTGCCGGTCTTGACGTTCTTGCCGAAGTAGTCGGCCTGGTTGCGGCACATCGTGACGAGCACGCCCTTGGACTTGCCCACGTCGGCGGTCTCTGCCCGGTAGTAGCGGTCCTTGCCGGTGGCGGTCCATTCGCCGTCGACCCACTGCTGGATCTGCTCCTTGGCGTACTGCGCCGCCGACCCCTCCGAGTAGAACTGGTAGGCCTTGTCCTCCGGGTCCTGCGCGACGATGCCGTGCGCCAGGGCCCTGATGTAGTTCTCCGCATCGGTCAGAGCAGCCGCGTGGCCGCTGTCCGAGGGAGGAGTGGACTCGAAGGCGAGTTCCACGTCCCCGGGCAGCTTCAGGTCGGGGCGGCCGCCGTCCTGTTCCTCGGCCCCGTCACCCGCCCCCGCCGAAGCCGATGCCCCCGCCCCCTTGATGTCGTCGGGCTCCGCCGGCTCCCCGCCGCAGGCGGTCAGGGTGAGGGCGGTGGCTGCGGTCAGCGCCGCGAGGGGCAGGATGCGACGGGACACGGTGGGGCTCCTTCTCGGACGGCGCGTGGGGAACGCGAAGGGATGCCCGGCGTGGCCGGACGTCCCAAGACGGTACCAACGGCGGGAAAGGGGCCCCAGGGGCGTGCGCGGTACCTTCACGCCTCCCGGCCGAGGTTCACTTGCGGTGGGACGCCCCCGACGTGGCGGCGCCGCGCTTCGTCCCGTCGGGCCACAGGCGCGGCGGGCGCCTGGCCGCGAGGTCCTCGACCCAGCCGACGGCCACCACCATGAGCCCGATCAGCGGCCAGACCAGTACGAACATCCACAGGCTGTACGTGGTGGAGAGGGCGTTGCCCCACCGCGCGTCGTCCATGAAGGGGAGCCGGTAGAGCAGGTCGATCAGCGGCACCGTCGCCAGGATGAGCAGGTTGTGCCAGAGGTAGATCGTCACGGCCCGGTTGTTGGAGAGCGTGATGAGCGGGTCCCACCTGGCGAGCCGGCCCGGCAGGGTCTGCCAGGAGGGCGAGTACAGCAGCAGGATGGTGACGAAGCCGAAGGACCAGGTGGCCTGGGCGAGCGGGATGTCGTTGAGGTCCCAGCCGTCGGGGCCGAGGTGGCCGGAGGCCCACCACAGGCCGAAGGCCATGACGAGGCTGGCCAGCGAGACGGCCAGGTAGCGCGGGATCTCGCGGAGCAGCCCCTGCTGGTGGGCGAAGCCCAGCGTCCAGCAGCCGGCGTAGACGGCGAAGTCGGTGACGGCGTTGCCGAGTTCACCGGGGATCTGCACCAGGCCGGTGCCGACGACGGCGGTCAGACCGAGCGGCGCCAGCATGGTCGGCCACGGCGCGCGCCGGAAGGCCCACAGCAGCAGCGGCGAGGCGAGCACGAACCACAGGTACGCCCGCAGGTACCAGAGCGGCCCGGCGGCCTGCACGGCCCAGGTCTGCTCCAGCAGGCCGGAGGCGTCGCCGACCGACCAGGGGTAGGGCGGGGCGCCCACCGGCACCAGGTAGTTGAGAAGTGCGGCCCAGCCCCAGGCGCCCTCGGACCGGCCCGGGTTCCAGCCCGCGTACACGAACATGGCGAGCAGCAGCGCGCCGAAGACCCACATCGGCGGGAGCAGGCGCCGGACGCGGCCCCGGATGACGCCCATCGCCGGACGGGAGAGCGAGCGGGCCATCAGGGAGCCGGCCAGGGCGAACATGACACCCATGGACGGGAAGAGGACCGTCAGCCAGGCCCAGCCGAAGATGTGGTAGAGCACGACCCGGACCAGGGCGATGGAGCGCAGCAGGTCCAGGTACCGGTCGCGGCCGGGCTTCCTGGGCGCGGCGGCGGGGGCCTGCGGCTCCTCGGGAGCGGGTACGGCGGTGGGCGCCGGCACGGTCGCGGTGAGCGGGCCCGGCGCCACGCCGGGGGTCCGGTGAGGGGCCGGGACACCGGGTACGCCCGGGACCTGGGGCACGTCGGGAGCGCCCGGCCGCGGGTAGCGGCCGCCGCCGTGGCCCTCGTGCGGGGGCCGGGGCGGAGGCGCGGCGGACCAGGGGGTCTCGGTCATGCGACGGGCCTCCGCTCGGGCTCGGCCGGGCGGACGCCGGCCGGGGCGGCCACGCCGGGCATCTCGACGACGCCGGTCCGCCGGAGCTTCTGCCAGCGCAGGCGGCCGCCGGTGAGGGCGGTGATCCAGGACTGGAGCAGCACGACGTACATCAGTTGCCGGTAGAGGATCTGCTGGAGCGGCAGGGAGACGAGGTGGGTCATGCGTTCCTTGTCGAGCCGGAAGGCGTAGGCGGCGCAGACCGCCTGGATCGCGAGGACGCCGAGCCAGGCGAGGACGGTCTTGCCGGTGTCGCCGAAGACCAGGCCGTAGAGGAGGAAGACGTCGATCAGCGGGGCCAGCAGCGGCGCGAGGACCATGAAGAGGGAGACGAGCGGCAGGCCGACGCGGCCGAAGCGGCCCGAGGGTCCCTTCTCGAACAGGGCGCGGCGGTGCTTCCAGATGGCCTGCATGGTGCCGTAGCTCCAGCGGTAGCGCTGCGACCAGAGTTGCTGGACGGACTCGGGGGCCTCGGTCCAGGCGCGGGCGTTCTCCGCGTAGACGACCTTCCAGCCGTCGCGGTGCAGGGCCATGGTGACGTCGGTGTCCTCGGCGAGGGTGTCCTCGCTCATGCCGCCGATCCGCTCCAGGGCGCTGCGGCGGAAGGCACCGACCGCGCCGGGGATGGTCGGCATGCAGCCGAGCACGTCGTACATGCGCCGGTCGAGGTTGAAGCCCATCACGTACTCGATGTGCTGCCAGGCGCCGATGAGGGTGTCGCGGTTGCCGACCTTGGCGTTGCCGGCGACGGCGCCGACCCTCGGGTCGCCGAAGGGCTGCACCAGTTCGCGGACGGTGGCGGCCTCGAAGACGGTGTCGCCGTCCATCATCACGATGAGGTCGTGGCTGGCGTTGGCGAGTCCCCGGTTCAGGGCGGCGGGTTTGCCGGCGTTCTGCTGCCGGACGACGCGGACGTTGGGTATGCGCAGGTCCTCGACGATGCGGGCGGTGCCGTCGCTGGAGCCGTCGTCGATGACGATGACCTCGACCGGATGGTCGCTGGCGGTCAGTGAGGTCACCGTGTTGACGATGCATTTCGCCTCGTTGTAGGCGGGCACCAGCACGGTGACCGGTTCGGTGACCGGCGGCCCCCAGCGGAACCTCCGCGAGCGCACCTTCCGGGCGTGGAGGAAGGAGAGCAGGAGCATCAGCCCGAAGCGGGCGAAGACGAGGACGCCGATGACGGCGAGACCGGCCACCAGGACCCCGGTGACGTGCCCGGAGATGCCGACCGCCCAGACCCAGGCCACGCCCTGCCAGCGGGCGGCGCCGGTGACGGGGGTGTGGGCGCTGGGCGCGTCCAGTGCCTCGGTGAGGTTGGTGAACTGGTAGCCCTTCTCCTTCAGCGACGGCAGGAACCGGTCGAGGGCCTCGACGGTCTGCGAGCGGTCGCCGCCGGAGTCGTGCATGAGGACGATGGCGCCCTCGCCGCCGCGCGGGGTGGCGCGGCGGATGATCTCGTCGGCGCCGGGACGCTTCCAGTCCTCACTGTCGGTGTTGTTGACGACGGTCAGGTAGCCGAGCGAGCCGATGTACTCGGTGACGGGCCAGGACTTGTTGTCCATGGCGTTGGCGAAGGAGGAGTACGGCGGCCGGAACAGCGAGGTGCGCACCCCGGCGGCCCCGGCCAGGGCCAGCTGGTTCTGGGTCAGCTCCCAGTCGATGCGGCTCCTGGACTGGTAGGAGAGGTCGGGGTGGTTGAAGGTGTGCAGCCCCAGCTCGTGGCCCTCGTCGACCATCCGCCTGACCAGGTCGGGGTGGCGGGAGGCCATCGTGCCGGTGACGAAGAAGACGCCGTGCGCGTCGTGTTCGGCGAGGACGTCGAGGACCTTCGGGGTCCACTCCGGGTCGGGCCCGTCGTCGAAGGTGAGGACGAGCTTGTGGTCGGGGACGGAGAAGGAGGTGGGCTTGCCGTCGCGGTGGGCGATGACCGGCCCGCCCTCGATGATCTCCTCCGGCACCTTGTCGGTGGCGGCGGGCGGCTGGACGCGGTGGTCGGCGAGTATCTCGCTGTGCACGTAGCCGCGGAGCATCAGCATGGCGCTGAGGGCGACGAGGAAGAGCGACGGCAGCAGGTACCGCAGCGGCAGTCTGCGCCGCCGCACCGCTCGGGAACGGGAAGTCATGGTGGTGCGGCCTCAGGCGGCCTGGTTCTCCTCGGCCGGGGCGGTGCGCGCCAGGGTGGGGACGGGGTGCGGTGCGAAGGCGGCCGGGCGGGCCTGCGGTGCGGTGTCGCCGCCGTCGGCGGGAGGTGCCTCGGGATCGGCCGACGGGTCCGCCGGCTCCTCGGGGCTCTCCTGCGGCCGGCTCGGCTCGACGGGCGTACCGGGCGCGCCGGTCTCGGACGGCTCCGGGGACCTCGGTGCGGCCGGGGCGGTCCGGCCGGGCGCCGGGTCGGCCGGGGTGTCCGGCCGGGGCGCGGTGCCGGCCGGAAGGCCGGTGCCGTCCAGGGCGTCCTCCGCCGGGACCTCCGGTGTCTCGTTCGTCCCGGCGGCCGGAGCGGTCTCGTCGGCGGGATCGGCGGGATCGGCCGGTGCGCCGGCGGGCTCCTCGGGGAGGCCGGGGGTGTCGACGCCGCCGGCGGGCCGGTCGGCCTCGGGGCCGGGCAGCGGCAGCCAGGGCGCGGAGGAGTTGCCGGAGAAGAGCGTGGCGACCACGACGACGGCGTAGCCGGCGAAGGCGAGGCCGCAAGCCAGCCCGAGGCGCCGCAGATGCCGGCCGCGGCGGCCGGACTCGTCGACGAAGACCGGCCCGTCGGCGGGCTCCGGCAACGGCCTCGACTGCGGCTTGGCGTGGGCGCCGCGCGGCCGGTGGGCGCCTTCCAGGTGACGGCCGATGCCGTCCATCTGGATGGTGACTTCGAACGGATCGTGAACGTGTGTGGAGGTCGGCCCGCCCTGTTCCGGCCAGGCGGCTCCGTCGTCGATCCGGTTCACGGGTGCTTCTTCCGGTGTTACGGCCATGGTGCGGCGCCACTCCCCCATCGAGGTGTCCGGGCGCGCGGAACGAGGAAACCGGACGATGCCGTCGGGCCAGGCCCCCCACCCCGCCCGAGCGCCCCTCTATCACACAGAGCCCGGACCAAGAATGTAGCGCACGCCGGAATCAGAAGTAATTCCGTGGTGTCAGGGTTGACCCATGCTTTGACGATCGGCCTCCGGCAGCCACGAGCCGGGGGGCGCTTCGAGCCACTGTTCGTCTCGCGCGAGGGTCGCGGCGGCGGTCCGTACGGCGTCCAGCGCGGGGTGTCTGAGACCCTTGCGCCACACCAGGGAGACCGGGGAGAGCGGCACCGGGTCGGTCAGCGGGCGCAGCACGCACCCGGGCATCGCGGGGAAGTCGACCACGGCGAGCACCGGATGCCGGTACTTCGCCATGACACGTTCGAATTCCTCGCGGCCGACGGCGAGCGGCGCGGGCGGCGAGACGCGGATGCCCCGGCCGGCGAAGAGCTCGTGGGCCAGGCCGGTCCACTCGGGGGTGCGGGGGTTGCCCGCACCGGCGTAGACGGACTCCCCGGCGAGGGCGCCGAGCGGTACCTCGGCCCGGTCGGCGAGCGGGTGGTCCTCGGGCAGGACGACCGCCATGGGTTCGAGCCGTACGGGCTGGTGGCCGAGCTGGTCGCGCAGGGCGGGTTCGAGTCCGGCCCAGCGCCCGAAGGACGCGTCGAGGCGCCCGGCGGCGATCTCCAGGGCCGCGCCGGTCAGCCCGCTCTCGTACCGGGCCATCACCTCCAGGTCGGGGACGAGGCGACGGGCGTGCTCCAGGACGCGTTCGAAGACGAGGCCGGGCGAGTTGACGTCGACCAGCAGCGGGCGGGCCTGCCCGAAGGCGGCCGCCAGCTCCTCGTGGGCGGCGAGCACGCGGCGGGCGTAGGGGAGAAGGCGCTCGCCGTCGGCGGTGAGTTCGACCCGGCGGGTGGAACGGAGCAGCAGCTCGGTGCCGAGTTCCGCCTCCAGCCGCCGCACGTCGCGGCTGAGGGCCTGCTGGGCGACGTAGAGGCGGGCGGCGGCCCGGGTGAAGTGGAGTTCCTCGGCGACGGCCAGGAAGGCGCGCAACAGGCGCGGCGCGGGCTCGGGTGGCGACATCCGGCGAACTTACAACGAAAGTGCGTGAACGGGCGCGGCTCAGGTGTTGGACCCCCGCACCCGCCCCGCCGCAGACTCCTGCCATGCCCTCCCTCCCCGCGCTCCGGCGCCGCCCCGCCCTGCCCGCCTCCACCACCCGGTGCGCCGTCTCCGGCCACACCCTGGTCCTCGCCGCTCCGCCCAGGCCGCCGGAATCGGGTCCCCCCGGCCCACCGCCCCCACGCCGGCCGCGACGGGGCCCCGGCCCGCCGGGGCACCGGGCCCGCCGCCCGGACGCCTCCGGCCCCGGGGCACCGGAGTCCGGGCGCCCCTCCTACCCGGCCCTGCTGCGCCTCCCCGGCGCCGCCGCCTTCACCCTCGGCGGACTGCTGGCGCGGCTGCCCGCGGGGATGTTCTCGGTCAGCGCGGTCCTGATGATCGCCGCCTCCCGTGGCTCGTACGCGCTGGCCGGCGCCGTCACCGCGACCGGACTGGCCGCCACCGCGCTGGTCGCCCCGTGGACGGCCCGCCTCGTCGACCGGTACGGCCAGCGCCGCGTCGCCCGGCCCGCCGCCGCACTGGCCGCCTGCGGCGCCCTCGCGCTGGTGGCCTGCGTCCACCTCGGCGCTCCGGCCTGGACCCTCTTCGCGGCGTACGCGGCGACCGCCACCGTCCCGAACGCCGGAGCGATGGCCCGCGCCCGCTGGCAGGCCCTGCTCGGTGAGGACCCGGCCCGCAGGCACACCGCGAACTCCCTCGAGCAGGCGGTCGACGAGGTCTGCTTCATGGTCGGGCCCGCGCTCGCCGCCGTCCTGTGCACCTCGCTGTTCCCGGAGGCCGGCACCCTGACGGGGGTGGCACTGCTGGTCGGCGGCATCACCCTGTTCACCGCCCAGCGGGCCACCGAGCCCCGTCCGCACCCGCGCTCCGCCACGGGCCCGGCCGTCCCGCTCCGGCAGCCCGGCACCGCCCCGCTGCTCGCCGTCTTCCTCGCCACCGGGGTCGTCTTCGGCACCCTGGAGGTCACCACCCTCGCGTTCGCCGACGCGGCAGGCCACGCCGCGGCGGGCGGCCTGATCGTCGGCCTCCAGGCGGCGGGATCCTGCGTGGCCGGCCTGGTCTACGGGGCCCGCGCCCCGCTCGCCCCGCCCGCGGCCCGGCTGCCGGCGCTGCTGGCCCTGCTCGCCGGCGCCCTCGCCCTGCCCGCACTGGCCGCCACCACCGGCTCACCCACCGCGCTCGCCCCGGCGGTCCTGTGCGCGGGGACGGCCACCGCCCCGGTCATGATCACCGCGATGACCCTGGTCCAGCACCGCACCCCGCCGGCCCGCCTCAACGAGGGCCTCACCCTGGCCGTCACCGCCATCCTCACCGGCATAGCCCTGGGCTCCGCCCTCTCCGGCCCCCTGGCCGACCACTTCCCGCCCGGCACCGGCTACCTCCTCGCCCTCACCGCCGCCGGCTCGGCCGTCCCCCTCGCCAGGCTCCGCACCCTCCCGGCCCCTTCGGACCCCGTCCGGGCCGACGGTCTTCCCGCCGGCCCGTCCGGCGGCTGAGGACTCCGGCGGTCCGAGAACACCCGGGCCCACCGGACGGCCTCGGTTCCGCGGGCGGGAGGGGGCCGGAAACACGACGAAGCCCCCGGTCCGAGGACCGGGGGCTTCGCCTACATGGGAATTGTGGAGATGGCGGGAATCGAACCCGCGTCCAACGGTGCGGAACCAGGGCTTCTCCGAGTGCAGTTCGCTGCGATTTTCTCGGCCCCGGAGATCACGCGAACAAGTCTCCGACGGGCTCAGTCACTGTTTGGTTTCCCACCAGGCCCCGTGACCGGGTCTAGTGGTTTAGTCCCCTAGCTGATGCCAGGATCCGGGTCGGGAACAGCCCCGGGCTGACACTCCGCAGAGTCTTCGCGGCTACCTGAGATCAGGCAGCGAGAGCGAAGGCGGAGGAATCGCGCTTGGTGTTGGCGATTATTTTTTGCGACACGTGGTTTACGAGATCATTGCCGCTTCCTCGACTCGCTTCCCCTGCTTCGACATCCGCTGTCGAAACCGATCATCCCCATGTGGTGTTTTCAAAGTGGACCGGTGATCAGGATTCCGGCCCGGGTCGCCCCGTCCTGCGGGACATCTCCCATCGTACGTGACCAACGCACGACCGTGCCAGCCTGTTCCCGACGGCCCGGCCGGCGGGCGGATCAGGCGCGCTGCTGGCGGCGGACCGCCGAGATGGCGCGCTCGGTCTCGCGACGGTCCTGCTTCTCGCGCAGGGTCTGCCGCTTGTCGTACTCCTTCTTGCCCTTGGCCAGCGCGATCTCGATCTTGGCGCGGCCGTCCTTGAAGTACAGGGCGAGCGGCACGATGGTGTGGCCGGTCTCCTGGGACTTCGACTCCAGCTTGTCGATCTCCTCCCGGTGCAGCAGCAGCTTGCGCTTGCGGCGCGCCGAGTGGTTGGTCCAGGTCCCCTGGCTGTACTCGGGGACGTGGACGTTGTGCAGCCACGCCTCGTGCCCGTCGAGCTGGACGAAGCCGTCGGCGAGGGAGGCCCGGCCCTGTCGCAGCGACTTCACCTCGGTACCGGTGAGGACCAGTCCGGCCTCGTAGGTGTCGATGATGAGGTAGTCGTGGCGCGCCTTCTTGTTCTGGGCGATGAGCTTGCGCCCTTTTTCCTTAGCCATAGTCCCGCCATCTTCGCATCAGGAGGGGGACCCGAGGCCACTCAATACCGTCTCGGCCCGCTCGGAGGCGTCCCCCGCCCCGGCGTCCAGGTCGGGGGTGAGGCCGCGCCCGTCGAGGCCGCGGCCGGAGGGGGTGCGGTAGTGGCCGACGGTCAGCTCGGCGACGGAGCCGCCGGGCAGCCGGGTCGGCATCTGCACGGACCCCTTGCCGTAGGTGCGGCTGCCGACGACCACCGCGCGGCCCCGGTCCTGGAGCGCCCCGGCCAGCAGCTCGGCGGCGCTCATGGTGGCGCCGTCGACCAGCACCACCACGGGGCGCCCGGTGTCGCCGCCGGGGCGGGCGTGCAGGGCGCGCGGCTCGCCGCGTACGTCGTAGGTGGCGACGAGGCCCCCGTCGAGGAGGGCGGAGGCGGCGGTGACGGCCTCGCTGACCAGGCCGCCGGAGTTGCCGCGCAGGTCCAGGACGAGGCCGGCCCGGGCGGGGGCGGCGGCCAGCGCGGAGCGCACCTCGGCGCCGGAGCCCTTGGTGAAGGCCGTGACCTTGATCCGGACCGCACCGTGCGGCAGCCGGCCCACCGTGACGGACTCGGTGTGCAGGCGGGCCCGGCTCAGCGTGTGGACACGGGCGCGGCCGGAGCGTTCGGTGGCGAGGACGACCTGGCTGCCGGGGACGGCGTCGGCGCCGCCGCGCAGCAGGCGGACCACCTCGGTGCTGGGCAGGCCGGTGACGCTGCGGCCGTCGATGGCGCGGAGCAGGTCGCCGGGGCGTATCCCGGCGCGGTCGGCGGGGCCGGACTCCTGGACACGGGCGACCTCGGCGGCGCCGTCGGCGCGGGCGCGGACGCGGAGGCCGACTCCGGTGTACCGGCCGTCGAGGGCCTGCTCGAAGGCGGCGTACTCCTCCGGATCGTAGACCGTGCCCCAGCGGTCGCCGGAACGGCTGACCGCCTCGGCGGCGGCGTCGGCGCCGGACTTGCCGTCGGCCTCGGCACGGGCGGCGGCCTCGACGACGGCGTCGTGGGCGGCGGCGGGGGCCTGGGCGGCGGCGTGGCCGGCGGCCGGGCTCTCGTCGCCGGGGAGGCCGCAGGCGAGCTGGGCGGCCGCGACACCGGTGACGACCAGGGTCAGGGCCACCGCCCCGCGGCGGCTGCCCCGGGGCCGGGAGAATGCGCTGAGACCCGACATGCGGGTGAGTCTAGGACAGCGGCAAGCGCCCCACGGAGGGCTCTCCGTGGGGCGCTCGGGGACATCTGTCACACCTTCAGGTACTTGCGCAACGCGAAGAAGGCGGCGAGCGCGGGCATCAGCACGCTGGTCGCGAGGATCAGCGGGAGCTTGGTGAGGACCGCGTCCCAGCCGATGAAGTTGATGAGGTTGAGCTTCTCGGAGAGGGCCAGGCCGTTGTCGATGATGAAGTACCGGCCGAGCACCAGCATGGCGGAGGCGCCGATTCCGCCGATCAGTCCGGCGACCGCGGCCTCCATGATGAACGGCGCCTGGATGTAGAAGCCGGAAGCGCCGACCAGCCGCATGATGCCGGTCTCGCGCCGCCTGCTGAACGCCGAGACCCGCACCGTGTTGACGATCAGCATCAGCGCCACGACGAGCATCAGCGCCATCACCGCCCGCGCCGCCCAGTTCATGCCGCCGAGCATGACGAACAGGTTCTCCAGGATCCCCTTCTGGTCCTGGACGGACTGCACGCCGTCACGCCCGGCGAAGGCCGAGGCGATGACCTTGTAGTTCTCCGGGTCCTTCAGCTTGATGCGGTACGACTCCTGGAGCTGGTCGGGGGTGAGCGAGCTGGCCAGCGGCGAGTCCCCGAACTGCTCCTTGTAGTGCTTGTACGCCTCGTCGCTCGACTCGTGGACGACCTTGTCGACCGTCGGCATCTTCTTGAGGTCGGCGAGGATCTGCTTCTTCTGCTCGCCGGTGACGGCGCCCTTGGCGCAGTTGGGGTCGGTCTCGCCGTCACTCTTGTTGCACAGGAAGATGGAGACGTTGACCTTGTCGTACCAGAAGCCCTTCATCGTGTTCACCTGGTCGCTCAGCAGGAGCGAGGCACCGAACAGGGCGAGGGAGAGGGCCACGGAGACGACGACCGCGAAGGTCATCGTGAGATTGCGACGGAGACCGACGCCGATCTCCGACAGGACGAACTGGGCGCGCATGGCGTCCTTTCAGTGATCTGGGTGGTCTCAGTGCTGGTAGCCGTAGACGCCGCGGGACTGGTCGCGGACGAGGCGGCCCTTCTCCAGCTCGATGACGCGCTTGCGCATCTGGTCCACGATCTGCTGGTCGTGGGTGGCCATGACCACGGTGGTGCCGGTCCGGTTGATCCGGTCGAGCAGCTTCATGATGCCGACCGAGGTCTGCGGGTCGAGGTTGCCGGTCGGCTCGTCGGCGATGAGGAGCTTGGGACGGTTGACGAAGGCGCGGGCGATGGCGACGCGCTGCTGCTCACCACCGGACAGCTCGCCGGGCATCCGCTCCTCCTTGCCCCCGAGGCCGACCAGGTCGAGGACCTGCGGCACGGACTTGCGGATCTCGCCGCGGGACTTGCCGATGACCTCCTGCGCGAAGGCGACGTTCTGGGCCACCGTCTTGTTGGGCAGCAGCCGGAAGTCCTGGAAGACGGTGCCGAGCTGGCGCCGCATCTGCGGCACCTTCCAGTTGGAGAGCCGGGCCAGGTCCTTGCCGAGCACGTGGACCTGTCCCTGGCTGGTGCGCTCCTCGCGCAGGATCAGCCTGAGGAAGGTGGACTTGCCCGAACCGGACGACCCCACGAGGAACACGAACTCGCCACGCTCGACCTCCAGGGAGACATCCCTGAGTGCGGGGCGGTTCTGCTTGGGGTAGGCCTTGGAGACATTGTCGAATCGGATCACGAAAGCACCACGTGTCGCCGGGGGTAGGTGAGCGTGACCCTACGCGAAGGCGATGTGAGGGCGCAGGCGACGGTCCGTGATGCGCGCTTGTTCCGGGCATCTTCCGGACAATGCGGGTCAAGGGCGCCCTCCGCGCGCCCGCGCGAGGGGGTACGCGCCGCCCGGACCGCGCCCCGGCGCCCGGAAGCTGGCACAGTGGAAGAAGGCCCCGGGGAACGCGGGCGACGCCGTCGGCGTTGACGCCGGTGGGGCCCGGTCCGAGCGGCGCGTGGTCCCGCCCGGGCGCGGGAGAGGAGAGCGGATGACCTACGACAGGCTGGTGTGCGCCAACTGCGCCTCGCCGGTCAGCGAGGGCCGCTGCGCCGTGTGCCGGGCGCACCGCGAGCGGATGCGCCAGGAAGGCCCCTTCGGCGGACTGAGCCCGGCGGTGCTGGCGGCCCTGGCCGGAGTGCTGCTGCTGGCCCTCGCCCTGCTGGTCGCACAGGCCGCCTGAGCAGGCGCCCGCCCGCCGCGCGCACGGCCGCCGGAACGGCCCGAGGGGCCGGTACGGACGCCGGCTGCGTCCGCGACCGGCCCCTCGGCCTTGCGCGTGTCCTACGGTCCGTACGGGCGCGGGGGCCGGTACGGACGGCTCACCCGGCGTGCCGGGTCACCGCTGCCGAGCCGCGGCTCAGGCGGCGGCGCCACCGTCACGGCCGCCCACGAGGCGGGGCAGCAGCCGGAAGCCGATGCCGCCCGCGATCATGGTGGCCGCCCCGACCAGCAGGAAGGTGGTCTCGGCGGCGCCGGTCTCGGCCAGCTCCTCCTTGGCCTTGCCCTGCGCGACGGGCTGCTGCCCGGCGCTGTCGGGGTTCGTGTTCACGTCGTCACCGGTACCGCCGTTGGGGTCCGTGCCGTTGCCGTCACCCGGGAGGGTGGGGTCGACGCTCGGGTCCTCGGACGGGTCCGGGGTGCCGGGCTCGCTCGGGTCCGGCGTACCGGGCTCCGTCGGGTCCGGGGTGCCCGGGTCGGTGGGCTCGTCCGTCGGGTCCGGGGTGCCCGGGTCCGTCGGCTCGTCCGTCGGGTCCGGGGTGCCCGGGTCCGTCGGCTCGTCCGTCGGGTCCGGCGTACCGGGGTCCGTCGGCTCGTCCGTCGGGTCCGGGGTGCCCGGGTCCGTCGGCTCGCCCGTCGGGATCTCGGTGGGCTCGGTCGGCGACGGCTCCGGGTCGTCGCCGTCGGCCTGGACGCCGAGTTCGAGACCCTGCTCGTCGGCGGTCACGGAGGTGCCGAGGCCACCGGCCTCCGCGTCGACGCTGAGGGCCTGGGCGGCCCCCGCGGCGGTCAGCGAGGCACCTGCGGCGATCACGGCACCGGCCGCGATCCGTGCCACGCGAATCCGCGTCTTCTTGGTCATCTGCCTGCTACCCCCTGTAGCTCATTCGTCAAGGAAGCAGCGCCAGGGGCAGGCGGACACCGGGGGCTCATGAGATCCCGCCCCCCGTTTCGCTCACACATGCCCCAGTGAAACGCATGCCGCGCGTCAGCCTTGCCAGTTTCCGAGGGAGCGTCAAGGCCGTTGCGTACGCGATGTCAGGTATGCGATGACTTGGCGGTGTGATGGTGTGGTGACTGTGACGAAAAAGGCAACTGCCACCTCTCGGGCGGCAGTTGCCTTGTCGACAAAGAGCGCGGGACGGGGAGTTCCGGGCGGGGCCGCGCGGACCCGGCCGGTACGTCCTTACCCGGCCTGCTGTTCGCGCTGCTTGCGCCAGCGAATCCCGGCCTCCAGGAAGCCGTCGATCTCGCCGTTGAAGACGGCGTCCGGGTTGCCCATCTCCGCCTCCGTCCGCAGGTCCTTGACCATCTGGTACGGGTGGAGGACGTAGCTGCGCATCTGGTTGCCCCAGGAGTTGCCGCCGTCGCCCTTGAGGGCGTCCATCTTGGCCTGCTCCTCCTGGCGCCGCCGCTCCAGCAGCTTGGCCTGGAGGACGTTCATCGCGGACGCCTTGTTCTGGATCTGCGAGCGCTCGTTCTGGCAGGAGACGACGATGCCCGTGGGCAGGTGGGTCAGGCGGACCGCCGAGTCGGTCGTGTTGACGCCCTGACCGCCGGGGCCCGACGAGCGGTACACGTCGACCCGCAGCTCCGACTCATCGATCTCGATGTGGTCGGTCTGCTCGACCACGGGGAGCACCTCGACGCCCGCGAAGGAGGTCTGGCGACGGCCCTGGTTGTCGAACGGGGAGATGCGCACCAGGCGGTGCGTGCCCTGCTCGACCGAGAGCGTGCCGTAGGCGTACGGGGCCTGGACGGCGAAGGTGGTCGACTTGATGCCGGCCTCCTCCGCGTACGAGGTCTCGTAGACCTCGGTCTTGTAGCCGCGCTGCTCGGCCCAGCGCAGGTACATCCGCTGGAGCTTCTCCGCGAAGTCGGCCGCGTCGACGCCACCGGCCTCGGCCCGGATGTTCACCAGGGCCTCACGGGCGTCGTACTCGCCGGAGAGGAGGGTACGGACCTCCATCTCGTCCAGCGCTTTGCGGACCGCCGCAAGCTCGCCCTCGGCCTCGGCGCGGGTGTCGGCGTCGTCCTCCGCCTCGGCCAGCTCGAAGAGGACCGCGAGGTCGTCCAGCCGCGAGCGCAAAGCCTCGGTCTTGCGGACCTCGGCCTGGAGGTGGGAAAGCTTGCTGGTGATCTTCTGGGCCGCTTCGGGGTCGTCCCAGAGGGACGGGGCCGCTGCCTGCTCCTCGAGCACGGCGATTTCTTCCCTCAGCCTGCCGAGGTCGAGGACGGCCTCGATCGACTCCATGGTGGAGGAGAGGGACTTCAGCTCTTCGGATACATCGACGACTGCCACGCATCCAGCGTAACGGCTGCGGGGCCGTGCCCGGGCGGGGCGGGGTCGCCGCGGGCCCGGCCGCCGGGCCGAGGGGGCGCCGGAACGGCCTCGGCAGGGGGCGGCTCGCGCCGGGCGGGCGCGTGGGGTGCGGCTTGTCACAGCCTCGCCCGTGCGAGGCGGGCCGGGGGGCCGGGCCGACGGGCCGGGAGGCCGGCGGGCCGTCGCGGCCGCCTCCGCCGCGGATGCTCCCGGACGCCGACGGCTCGGGCCGGCCCCCGCCCCGGTCGGACGCCGTCCCCAGCCGTCCCCAGCCGTCCTCACGGGCCCGTGCCGGGGCCGTGCCGGACCGGGGCCGTGGGGGACGGGGGGTCGGACTGGGTGGCGGCGTAGCCGGCGACGGCGAGGGCTACCGCGGTGGCGGCCGCGGCCAGGGTGAGGCGCAGACGGCGGCGTCGCTGTTCGGCGCGGTGGCGGGCGGAGCCGGGGCGCGGGGCGCCGGCCGCCCGGGGAGCGCGGGCGGTGCCGCGGGCGCCGCCGGCCAGCTCGTCGGGGGCCGGGACGCGCATGCTGGTGTGGGTGTCGCGGTTGGCGCCGTCGCGCGCCGGGGCCCCGGGGACGAGGGAGACGGCGGCGCGCCGGGGTGTGTCCCGGGCGGGGGCCGCCGGCTCCTCGGGGGCGGCGGGCGGCTCGGTCTCGTCGGAGTCGGGCTCGTCGACCTCCAGCGGCGCGATCCCCACGAGTCCCGGCAGCTGCTCCCGCAACCGGGCCGCCAGTTCGGCCGCGCGCAGCCGGGAGGCGGGGGCCTTGGCCAGGCACTGGACGAGGAGTTGCCACAGTTCCTCGGGGATGCCGGGCAGCGGCACCACGGTCTCGGTGACGTGCCGGCGCAGTACCGCCCCGGGGTGCCCGCCGCCGAACGGCGTGAACCCGGCCAGCAGCTCGTACAGCACGGTGGCGAGGGCGTAGATGTCGACGGCGGCGCGGGGCGGCAGGCCCTCGACGATCTCGGGCGCGAGGTAGTCGGGCGTGCCGATGATCTTGGTGGCGGGAGCCCGTCCCGCGGCCCGTTCCGGGGTGCGGCGCGGGGTGTCGATGAGCTTGGCGACACCGAAGTCGGTGAGGAGCGCCGGGTGGGCGCCGCCCGGGCCGATCGGCCCCTCCATGTCGAGGAGGACGTTCTCGGGCTTCACGTCGCGGTGGACGACGCCGGCGGCGTGCGCGGCGGCCAGCCCGTCGGCGATGTCGGCGGTGATGGCGACGGCGGCCTCGGGGGCGAGCCGGCGCTCGCGGTTGAGCCGGGTGCGCAGGTCGGTCCCTCGGACCAGGTCCATGACCAGGGCGAGGTCGTTGCCGTCCACGACGAGATCGCGCACGGCGACCACGTGCGGGTGGTCGAGGCCGAGCAGCGCGGTCCGCTCCTGCACGAAGCGGCCGACGAGTTCCTGGTCGGCGGCGAGGTCGTCGCGGAGGATCTTCACGGCGACGGGCCCCTCGGGTCCCTCGCCGAGCCACACCGTCCCGGCGCTGCCGCGGCCCAGGATCTGGTGGGCGGTGTACCGGCTGCCGATCTTCCGTGCCAAGTCTGCTCCGACGTGTCGGGCCCCGGGGGCGCGCCGCGGGGAATGAGGGGGTGGGGGCACCGCTGGGCGGGGGCGGCCTGCTCCGGCCCGCCCGGCGTACGTCCGCGCCGCCCGCCCGGTCAAAATACGCGCCGTCGGCGGACGGCCGTGGCCGGGTCGACGGTGCGGGCCGTCACGACGCCGGGTTTTGCCCTGTTTCCCCTGGGTTCGGGTCCGAAATCCGCCAGGTCACGTGTCGACTTGTCTGCTCACCCGGCGCTCCGGGCGGCGCCGGGGCCGGGCGCGGGCGGACGCGTCGCGGCCCGGCCGTCTGCCAGGGGGTGTGCGGACACCTCCTAGAAGCTGCCGACCCAGTCGGCGATCGACTCCACCCAGCCGGTGAGCTGCTCCCAGTACCCCTTGCCGGTGCCGACCCACTCCTGGAGCGGGGTCAGCTCCCAGATCAGCCAGCCGGCGACGAAGAGGATCACCAGTGTGAAGAGGCAGCCCTTGAGGCAGCCGAGGCCGGGGATGCGCATGGGGTTGGCGCTGCGGCGGCGCGGCTCGCGGGGCTCCCGCGGGGGCCGCTCGGCGCGCCGCGGCGGCTCCGGCTCGTACCGCTGGGGCTGCGGCGGGGGCGGCGGGGGCGGCGCGTACCGCTGCGGCTGGGGCGGGGGCGGTGCGGCGTACTGCTGCTGGTTCGGGTAGGGCTGCGGCGGCGGGGCCTGCTGGTGGCGCCGGTCGTCGTAGCCGCCCTGGCCCTGGCCGGGGGCGGGGGGTGCGGGGCGGCGCTGGGGGCGGCGGCGCAGCGGGTCCTCGCCCGGGTCGAGGTACTGGACCTGGGTCTGCTCGTTGCGGTCCCGGGCGGCCCGGAGCTGGTTCTGCCAGGGGTGCGGGTCGTCCGGGTTCTGGCCGGGCGGCACCGGCGGCATCATCGCGGTCGGGTCGGCGTCGCCGCCCGCTCCCGGGCCGGTGTTCGGCAGGACGCTGGTGGCGGCGGCCGGGTCGTGGGTGCCGGGGGCGCCGGTGGTGGGCAGGACGGTGGTGGCGGCGTTCGGGTCGCCGCCCTCCTCCTGCGGGACCGGGGCCGGGGACGGGTCGGGGGTGAGCAGCGCGCCGACGCCCTCGGCGGCGGCGATCTGCGCGCTGGAGGCGTGCACGCCGACACCCTGGCCGACGGTGCGCAGGGCGCGCGCGAGGTTCTCGGCGCTGGGCCGCTCGTCCGGGTTCTTGCGCAGGCAGCGCTCGACCACGGTCCACAGGGGCTCGGGGACGTTCGCGGGCCGGGTGGGCTCCTCCTCCAGGTGCCGGTGGAGGACTTCGAGGGCGGTGCCCCCGGCGAACGGCGGGCGGCCGGTCAGCAGCTCGTAGAGGAGGATGCCGGCGCCGTAGACGTCGACGGCGGAGGTCTGCGGGCGGCCCTCGGCCGACTCGGGCGCCACGTAGGCCGGGGTGCCGACGAACTCGTGGGTGCGGGTGAGCCCCGGCGAGTCGGCGAGGCGGGCGATGCCGAAGTCCGTGAGGAGCGGGTGGAGTTCGCCGTCGGACTCGCGGAGCAGCACGTTGGCCGGCTTGAGGTCGCGGTGCACGACGCCGTCGGCGTGGCTGGCGGCGAGCGCGTCGGCGACCTGCGCGGTGAGCAGGCTCGCGGCGACCGGGGAGAGCGGCCCGTTCTCCCGCAGGTGGCGGTGGAGGTCGGGGCCGTCCACCAGGTCCATCACGAGGGCGAGCAGGTCGCCCTCGACGACCAGGTCGCGGACCTGGACGATGTTGGGGTGGGTGAGGCGGAGCAGGACCGAGCGCTCGCGCAGGAAGCGCATCACGATGTCCGGGTCGCTCGCCAGCTCCTCCTTGAGGACCTTGATCGCGACGGTCTCCCCCGGGCTGCCGGTGACGGCCGCCTCCGCTCCGGCGGGCACGGTCTGACGGGCCCGCCAGACGGTGCCGGTGGCGCCGCGCCCGAGCGGCTCCTCCAGGAGGTACTTGCTGCCTACCGGCCGCACGTCATGCGCTCCCTGCTGATCAGGTCGGTCCGGCGCCCGCCCGGGGGCGCCGATCCTGGTCGGTGTGGTGTCTTCGGTCGGATGCTTCGGTGCCGGGTCCGGGCCCCGGTGGGGTCCGTACCCGCCCGGCGGCGTACTCAGCCCACCGGACCCCGGGTCCGGCGCGCGTACGGCGACCGGCGGCCGCGCGGACCGCCCGGGAGGCCGCCCCGCGGGGCGGCCTCCGGTCACCGGTGAGGCGAACCGCTCCCGGATGTTCCGGACCACTGTAGTGCCGACCGCCCCGCACCGGTCAGCCGTCCGGGCGTGGGACCGCACACGCGTACGAGAACGCGGACGGCGAACGTGACGTGACCCGCACCGGGGCCCGGGCGGGCCCTCGACGCTCGCACGGCACGGCCGCCCCGGACGCTCCGGGCGCCCGGAGCGGCCCGGTGGCCTGCCCGCCGCGCGGGGCGGCCCGTCCCCCCGCCTGACGCGGCCCGCCCGGCACGGGGCGGACTCCGGCACGTGAGAGGCGGCTCACCCCTGCGCGAGCACCGGCGGCCGACGGGCCCCCGGCACCGCACCGCCTCGCCTCGCCTCGCCTCGCGGCGAACGTCCGCCCCCGCGACAGACACGGCCGCGCGCGGACGGGCGGGAACGCGCCGTCCCGTGTGGGGCGAAGAGCCGACACCTGCACCCTGACGCGTCCCCGGCCACGCGCACCCTCGGTGCGCCGGCCCCCCGCGCCCCCGCTTCTGTGACCCACCCGCTGCAAAGGGCCGGCCTGTCCGATGACCGCGCGTGCGGCGGCGCCTCCCCGCGTACGCGCCGGACCGGCGCGGCGCCGCGGCCGTCCGCTGACCGGACTGCCGAGAACGCGCCGATCACCGGTCCGCCGGGCGCCCCTCCCCGCCGGAGCGGCGCCCGGGGTGCGGCGCGGTGCCGGTGGCCCGCCGCCCGTGTGCGCGGGCCCCCGCGCGTACCGGCCACATCCCCGGCGTCCCTCGCCGGTCCCGCCGGGACTTTTCCGAACAGAGATGGCCCAATCAAGATCACTTACTGTTGGCCGGGGCGCGCGTTGTCACCGGCAAGTGACAGGATGCCCCCGATGTACTGGCCGACGGGCCGGTGCGCGGCGGGTGTTCGGGCTGGTGAGCCTCCCGCCGTCCCGGCGCAGAAGGGACCGCTGACCGCGATGCAGATCCGGCTGACCGTCCTCGGACCTCCCGGCGGCCCCACCGCCCCACACGGCTGCGACCTCCTGGTCACCGCTCCCCCGGGCACCCCGCTCGCGGCCATCTCCGGCGCCCTCGCGCAAGCGGCGCAGGCCGGCGAGGGGCCCGTCGTCCTGTACGCGGGCGGGGACCGGCTCGACGTCCAGCGCTCCCTGCTCGGCGAACCGCCCCTGATCGACGGCGCCGTCCTCTCCCTGCACGGCCCGGGGCCCGCCCCGGTGCCGCCCGACGCCAGCACCCGGTTGCACGTCGTCTCCGGGCCGGACGCCGGGGGCGTCCACCTGCTGCACGGGGGCCGGGCCGGGGTCGGCAGGGCCGAGGACGCCGACATCGCCCTGGACGACCCGGACGTCTCCCGCGCCCACTGCGCCGTCACCGTCGTCCCCGACGGCCGGGTGCTGGTCGCCGACCTCGACTCGACCAACGGCACCACGGTGGACGGCGAGCCGGTCGGCCGCGAGTCCGTCCCGCTGGCCCCCGGAGCCCTGCTGCGCATCGGCGAGTCCGGGCTGCGCCTCGCCGACGAGCCGCCGCCCGCCGTGCCCGCCACCGCCGACGGCGAGGGCCGCGTGCGGGTCCCCACCCCCGACGCCGGCCCCGTCGTCCCCTTCGCCCTGGGCGAGGCGGCACCGCCCGCCGCGCCCGCCCCGTCCACCGCCGTCGAGCGGCAACCGGACGAGGCGCCGGCGGCCCCCCGCCGACGCGGCGGCCTCGGGGCCTGGGCCCGGCGCTTCTCCGCGCCCCGCCCCACCGGCCCGGCCACGCCCGAGCCGGCCGCCCCGCCCGCGCCCACCCCCCGGCTCCCGGACGCCTGGCCGGACCCGGCCGCCCTGCTGCTCACCGCCCTCGGTCCGGGCCCGCGCCTGTGGGAGCGGGCACAGGGCCACCCCGAGACGCTCACCGTCCGCCTCGGCACCGCCGACCGCTCCGCCGGTCCCGGCGCGGGCCCGCTACGGGCCGTGCCGGTCACGGTCAGCCTGCTGGAGGCCGGTTCGCTCGGCCTCGCCGGCCCCCGGCCGCGGCTGACGGGACTGGCCCGCGCCGTCCTCGCCCAGCTCACCGCCTTGCACGCGCCGGACCGGCTCGACCTGGTGCTGGTCTCCGCCGACCGCGCCCGGCCGGTGGAGACGCGGACCGCCGAGTGGTCCTGGCTGGGCTGGCTTCCGCACGTCCGCCCGGCCAGGGGCCAGGACTGCCGCCTGCTGCTGGCGCACGACCCCGAACAGGCCGCCGCCCGCACGGGCGAACTGCTGCGCCGCCTGGACGAGACCCTGCACGAGCAGGCCGCGCGCCGGGCCGCCGGAGGCTCGGTGGACGAGGCGGCCGGCGGCCCGTACACCGTGGTGGTGCTCGACGGTGATCCGGGGACTCCCGAGCTGCGGGAGGCGGCCGAGCGGCTCGCCGCCCAGGGTGCGGCGGCCGGGATCCACGTGCTGTGCCTCGCCGAGACCCCGCCCGCCTCGCCGACCTCACCGCTGACCGCCACCTTCGAGACCGCCGCCGGGCAGAACCCGGCCTTCCGCTCCTGCGGGGCCGCCGCGCTGCTCACCGGCGACGTGGCCACCTCGCTGCGGCTGCTGCGGGTCGCCGGGGGCAGCCCGGTCGGGCAGGGCGTGCCCGCCACCGTCGACGCGGTCTCGCCCGCCTGGGCCGAGCGGTTCGCCCGCGCCCTCGCCCCGCTGCGCCCCGACACCCCCTCGGCCGAGCCGCACGCCCGGGTCACCGCCCCGCTGCCCCGCACCGCCCGCCTCCTCGACGAACTGGGCCTCGCCCGCGCCACCCCGGCCTCGCTGCTGGCCCGCTGGGCGGCCGCCGCCGACCACCCCGGCCCGCCGCTGGGGCCGCCGGGGTGCGTGCAGGCGGTGCTCGGGGCCGGGCGGCACGGGCCCGTCACCGTCGACCTGGCCGCCGACCAGGGCGCCCATCTGCTGATCGAGGGCCCGCCGGGCAGCGGGCGTACGGAACTGCTGCGCGCGCTCGCCGCCTCCCTCTGCGCGGCCGAGCGGCCCGAACGGCTGGGGCTGATCCTGCTCGACGGGGGTGACACGGGCGGGCCGGGTGCCGGGGAGGGGCTGCGGTCCTGTACGGAGCTGCCGCACGTCACCGCGCGCCTCGGCGCCCACGACCCGGGCGTCATGCGGGAATTCGCACAGACCCTGGCGGCCGAGCTGAAGCGTCGCGCCGAACTCCTCGCCCCCGCCGCGGCGCCCACCCCGTCGGTGCCCGCGCCCAGGGCGGACCGGACGACGGCGATAGCCCGCGACGGTGCCGCGGCCCGCCCCGGCACCGTCTCGCACCGGGCGCTCACCGGGGAGACCCGGACCGCGCCCACGAGCATCCCCACGCAGCAGCACGCCGAGGTGGAGGCACCGCCGAGCCGCACCCTGCGGCTGCGCACCACGCCGGGGGCCGCGTCCGAACCGTCCGCCGCCGCGCCGCCGCCCCGGCTCGTCGTCCTCGTGGACGACCTCGACGCGCTCCTCGCCCCCGCGCTCGGCTCGCCGGGCAGGCCCTCGGCCGGGTCGGTGGTCCGGGCCCTGGAGGCGGTGGCCCGGGACGGCGAGCGCCTCGGCGTCCACCTGATCGCCACCACCGCCTCGATGGAGCGCGCCGCCGCCACCGAGCTGGCCCGCCGCGCCCTGCTGCGCGTCACCCTGGACACGCCCCTCGGCGGCCCGGAGGACCCGGCCCCCGGCCGCGGCACGCTGACCGCACCCGACTCCGAACTCCCCGTCCCCTTCCAGGCCGGCCGGGTCAGCGGCCGCATCCCCCGTACGGCCACCCTGAGGCCCACCGTGGTCGCCCTCGACTGGTCCCGCGCCGGCGACCCGCCCACCCGGCGCCCGGTGCGCGAACTGGGCAACGGACCGACCGACCTGGCCCTGCTGGCGAGCGCGCTGGAACGGGCGGCCTCCGGGGGCCGCTGACGGCCCTTCGCGGGTGGCCCGCCCGGGTCCGGGCGGGCCGTGCCGGGGTCTGCGCCAAAAGGCCGCGGGGCGGCCGGAATCATCCCGCGCTGTCGCGCCCCGCGTCCATGATGGCGCCCATGGCTGCCACGCTCGCGGTACTCTCCGTCCTCGCCACCGGCCTCTACGCCGGTTATCTCCTGGCCTTCCAGTCGGGCGTCATGCCCGCGCTGCGGGAGGCCGAGGACACCCAGTTCACCCAGGTCATGCGGAAGGTCAACGAGAAGGTGCCGGGGCCTGTGTTCCTGCTGCTCCTCCTCGGCTCCGTCGGTCTGCCCGCCGCCTCGCTCTGGGTGCCGCCCGCGGGGGCGACCGGCACCGACCGGGCGCTGACCGTGGCCGCGCTGGTCTGCGCCGTCCTCGGTCACGCGGTGACGGCCGTCGGCAACGTCCCGCTCAACAACGCGCTCGCCGCCGCCGCGGGCCCGGGCGGCGAACGGGCGGCCCGGACCGCCTTCGAGGGCCGGTGGAACACCCTCCACCGGGTGCGCACCCTGCTGGCCGTGGCGGCCGCGGTGCTGATGACGGTCGCGGTGGTGGGGTGACGGGGCGGCGGCGGGCGACCGCCGGGGGCGCCGGGCGGTACCCGCCGGAGAGCGGTGCCATCGCGCAGAGAACCTCCTGAAAGGGGTGTTCCGTCCAGGGCGGCCGCGTTCGGCCGAAGACGGCCCGGAGCGCGCCGCAGGCGGCTCCGCGGTCCGCCGGGAACGGGCGGCCGGAGGCCGCTCGGGCGTTCCGCCCGGCGAGGCGGGAACCGGCGTCTCCCCCTTCCGGAGCGGGCCCCCGCCCCGGCGCGTCCGCGCCTCACCGCAGCTCCCCTTCCGGCGCCCGCGCGGCACGGCTGGGGCCCGCCCTCGCCACGACGACTGACGGCACGTCACAAGCCGATCACATAAGAGTATTGGCGCGGTCCGCCTCTTGCCGACCCCCGCCCGCCCGCGTAGACCGGAACACCACAATCGGCGGGCCCCGTCCGGGTCCGCCGGACGGAGCGATCAGAACGGGGAAGCCATGAGTGGAGCTTCACGCATCCGCAGGACGGCCGTGGTGGTGGCGGCTGCCGCCCTGACTCTCAGCGCGTGCGGCGGCTCGGGCGGCGACAGCGGCAAGGACGACGCGCCGAAGGCGAAGGGCCCCGACCTGAAGGGTCAGACCGTCTCCGTGGCCGCGGTGTGGAGCGGGCCGGAGAAGGACGCCTTCCGCAAGGTCCTGGACGCTTTCGAGGAGGCCACCGGCGCGAAGGTCACTCTGGTCCCGGCGCAGGACCCGATCATCGGCTTCCTGGAGTCGAAGGTGGCGGGCGGCGGCCAGCCCGACGTGGCGATGCTGCCGCAGGTGGGCGCGATCGAGCAGGCGGTGGCCAACGGCTGGGCGAAGCCGCTCGGCAAGGACGCGCAGGCGGCGCTCAAGGAGAACTACAGCGAGGGCTGGGCCGATCTGGGCTCCGTCGACGACACTCCGTACGGCGTGTA
This sequence comes from Streptomyces diastaticus subsp. diastaticus, assembly GCF_011170125.1. Classification (NCBI taxonomy): domain Bacteria; kingdom Bacillati; phylum Actinomycetota; class Actinomycetes; order Kitasatosporales; family Streptomycetaceae; genus Streptomyces; species Streptomyces diastaticus. Next base: position 2,408,644 of record NZ_BLLN01000005.1, read on the forward strand.
CTTCAAGGCCGCCAACAAGTCTCTGGTCTGGTACAACACCTCCGTCTTCGAGAACGCGGGCGTCGAGGAGCCGAAGACCTGGGACGACTTCCTGAAGGCGGCGCAGACCGTCTTCGACTCGGGCGTCACCCCGGTCTCGGTGGCGGGCGCGGACGGCTGGACGCTCACCGACTGGTTCGAGAACGTCTACCTCTCGCAGGCCGGCCCCGAGAAGTACGACCAGTTGGCCGAGCACGAGATCAAGTGGACCGACCCCTCGGTGAAGGAGGCGCTGGAGACCCTGGCCGGCCTCTTCGGCAACAAGGACTACCTGGCGGGCGGCCAGAGCGGCGCCCTCCAGACGGAGTTCCCCGCCTCGGTGACGCAGACCTTCACCGGCGGCGACCAGCCCAAGGCCGGCATGGTCTTCGAGGGCGACTTCGTCTCCATCAACATCGGCCAGACCGACGCGGAGATCGGCACGGACGCCAAGGTCTTCCCGTTCCCCGCGGTCGGCGAGAACTCCCCCGCCGTGGTGGGCGGTGACGCGGCGGTGGCGCTGAAGGACAGCAAGGGCGCGCAGGCGCTGCTGACCTTCCTCGCCGGTCCCGAGAGCGCGGAGATCTGGGCGAAGGAGGGCGGGTTCATCTCGCCCAACAAGGCGGTGGACACCGCCGCGTACCCCAACGACGTGCAGCGGGACATCGCCGAGGCGCTGATCGCGGCCGGGGACGACATCCGCTTCGACATGTCGGACCAGGCACCGCAGGCGTTCGGCGGGACGCCCGGCAAGGGTGAGTGGAAGGCGCTCCAGGACTTCCTGAAGGACCCGGAGGACGTCGCGGGCACCCAGAAGGCCCTGGAGCGGGCCGCCGCCGCTGCCTACAAGGAGTGAGGATGGCGGACGGGACGAAGCCCGGGGCGGCGGTGACCCCGCCGCCCCCGGCCCGCAAGCGGCGCCGCTGGACACCCGCGCTGTTCCTGCTCCCGGCGCTGGTGCTGCTGGGGGCGCTGGTGGTGTACCCGATCGGGTACTCGATGGTGCGCAGCCTGCTGGACAAGGCCGGTGAGTCGTTCGTCGGCGTGGACAACTACGCCACCCTGTTCACCGACGACTCCATCCGCACCGCGCTGGCCAACAACCTGATCTGGGTGGTGCTGGCGCCGACCGTCGCCACGGCGCTCGGCCTGGTCTTCGCGGTGCTGACCGAGCGGGTCCGCTGGGGCACGGCGTTCAAGCTGGTCGTCTTCATGCCGATGGCCATCTCCATGCTGGCCTCCGGCATCATCTTCCGGCTGGTCTACGAGCAGGACCCGGACCGCGGCGTCGCCAACGCGGCGTGGGTCGCGGTCCACGACACCTTCAACGAGTCCTCCGCCTTCCCGAAGGCGCACCCGGGCCCGGAGTCACCGCTGGAGAAGAGCGAGGGCGGCTCCTTCACCACCCGGGAGCCGGTCCGCGCCGGTGAACCGGTGCTGCTGCCGCTGGTCGGCGTGGCCCCCGACAAGATGCCCGAGGACGCGGCCCCGGCCGCCGAGGCGAAGGCCGACCCGGGGCAGGTGACGGGCACCGCCTGGCAGGACTTCACCCGGGGCGGCGGCGGCACCCCGTCGGTGGTCGACCCGAAGGAGCTGGGCTATCCGGGCATCCGGGTGGAGGCGGTCAAGGACGGCCGGGTGGTCGCCGAGACCCGGGCGGGGCCCGACGGCACGTTCGCCCTGCCCGCCGAGGCCGACGGGGCGCAGTTGCGCTTCCCGGCGGACAACTTCCGGGAGCCGTACAACGGCGTGGACTGGCTCGGCCCGACGCTGGTGACCCTGTCGGTGATCAGCGCGTACGTGTGGATGTGGGCCGGGTTCGCCATGGTGCTGATCGCGGCCGGCCTCGCGGGCGTGCCGCGGGAGCTGCTGGAGGCGGCGCGGATCGACGGGGCCAACGAGTGGCAGGTCTTCCGGCGGATCACGGTGCCGATGCTGGCACCGGTGCTGGGGGTGGTGCTGGTGACGTTGATGATCAACGTGCTGAAGATCTTCGACCTCATCGTGGTGATCGCCCCGGGCTCCTCCCGGGACGACGCCAACGTGCTGGCGGTCCAGCTCTACGACTCGGCCTTCGGCGACCGGGACCTGGGAGTGGCGAGCGCCATCGCGGTGCTGCTCTTCCTGCTGGTGGTGCCGATGATGGTGACCAATGTGCGGCGGCTGCGGAAGGAGGCACGGCGATGAGCGCGTCGACGACGGCGGCCCGGCCGGAGCCGGACGAGGCGGCGCCGAGCCGGCCGACGGGCCCCCGGCGGCCTTCGCCCGGGTCGCGGCTCGCGGCCCGGCTGAGCGGCGGCCTGGTGCAGTTCGCCCTGGTGGTGGTCGGCCTGTTCTGGCTGATGCCGACGGTCGGCCTGCTGCTCTCCTCGCTCCGGGCCCCCGGAGACATCGCGGAGAGCGGCTGGTGGACGGTGTTCACCGCCCCGGCGCAGCTGACCCTGGAGAACTACCGGGGCGTGCTGGAGGACGGGGCGATCACCGGTTCGCTGCTCTCCACGGTGGCGATCACCGTCCCGGCGACGGTGCTGGTCATCGTGATCGGCTCACTCGCCGGGTACGCCTTCGCGTGGCTGGAGTTCCCGGGCCGCGACTGGTGGTTCGTCCTGGTGGTGGCACTGCTGGCGGTACCGGTGCAGGTGGCGCTGGTGCCGGTGTCGGAGCTGTTCGGCTGGGTCGGCCTCTTCGAGACGACGGCCGGGGTGGTCCTCTTCCACGTGGCGTTCGGCCTGCCGTTCGCGGTCTTCCTGATGCGGAACTTCTTCGCCCAGATCCCGAAGGAACTGATGGAGGCGGCCCGGCTGGACGGCGCGGGCGAGGTGCGGCTCTTCACCCGGGTGGTGCTGCCGCTGGGCGGCCCTGCCATCGCCTCGCTCGGCATCTTCCAGTTCCTGTGGGTGTGGAACGACATGCTGGTGGCGCTGGTCTTCGCCGACTCGGACAGCCCGCCGGTGACGGTCGCGCTCCAGCAGCAGGTACGCCAGTTCGGCAACAACATCGACATCCTCGCCCCCGGGGCGTTCCTGTCGATGATCATCCCGCTGGCGGTCTTCTTCGCCTTCCAGCGGCAGTTCGTCTCCGGCCTGATGTCGGGGGCGGTCAAGTAGGCCCGTCACGGGTGGCGTTGGCGGGGTCGTCCGGTGGCAGCACCGGGCGGCCCCGCCGTCCTTCGCGCACCTGTCCGTCACCCCGGCGTGTCCCCCGGATGCCGCATTCCGCGTAACCGTCACACCGGCGCGCGCGTTCTGGGGCGGTAAGCCCCGCCCCGAACCGCGTCGACCTCCGGATGTGCCGTGCCCAGGTTCAGTGTCATCGTGCCCGCCCATCGTGTGGAGGCGTACCTCGGCGCCTGCCTGGACTCGGTGCTCGGCCAGTCCTTCGGCGACCTCGAGGTGATCGCCGTGGACGACTGCTCGCCGGACGGCTGCGGGGAGCTGATCGACGCGTACGCGGCGCGCGACCCCCGGGTGGTGCCGGTCCACCTGCCGCGGAACGGCGGGCTGGGCCGGGCGCGCAACACCGGCCTGGAGCGGGCCACCGGGGAGTACGTCCTCTTCCTCGACGGCGACGACACCCTCACCCCGGACGCGCTGCACACCCTCTCGGACCGGATCAAGGAGACCGACAGCCCCGAGATCGTCGTCTTCGACTACGCCCGCACCTACCTGTCGGGCCGGATCGTCCGCAACCAGCTCGCCGCCGAACTCCGCGAGGGCGACCCGCAGGTCTTCACCCTCGCCGAACGGCCCGGCCTGCTGCGCCTGCTGATGGTGGTCTGGAACAAGGCGTACCGCCGGGACTTCGTCGAGCGCACCGGGCTCACCTTCCCCCCGGGCTACTACGAGGACACCCCGTGGACCTTCCCCGCGCTGATGAGTGCCGAGTCCATCGCGGTGCTCGACCGGGTCCTCCTCCACTACCGGCAGCGGCGGCAGGGCTCCATCCTCGGCACCGTCAGCCTCCGGCACTTCGACGTCTTCGACCAGTACGACCGGGTCTTCGCCTTCCTCGACGCGCGGCCGGAGCTGGCGCGGTGGCGGCCGGTGGTCTTCCGCCGCATGGTCGACCACTTCACCGCCGTCTACACCAGGCCGGGCCGGCTGCCCGCCGCGGAGCGGGCCGCCTTCCTGCACCGGGCGCGCGACCAGTACCGGCTGCACCGCACTCCGCTGCCGCCGCTGAGCCCGCGTGACCGGCTCCGGCACGCGCTGGTGCGGCACGGCAGCCACCGGGCCTTCGGGGCGCTGCGGCTGGCCGCCCGCGCCTCGGGCCGGGCCCGCCGCACCGCCCGCGCCGTCAGGGCCCGCGCCCGGAGGTCCGGCCTACGCCTGCACTACCGGCTCCAGCGGTGCCTGCCGCTGCGGGAGCGGGACGCCCTCTTCGGAGCGGGCGACGGCCACGGCTACACCCACCACCCGGCCGCCCTGGAGCGGGCCGCCCGGGATCTGGTGCCCGGCCTGCGGAGCTTCTGGATCACCCGGCCCGAGCACCGGCACACCCTGCCGACGGCCACCCGTGGGGTGGTGCCGGGCAGCGCGGCGTACCTCACGGCGCTGGCCCGCGCGCGGTACCTGGTGACCGACGGCGAGCCGGAGCCCGGGTACGTCCGCAGGCGCGGCCAGCGCGTCGTGCAGACCGGCCGGGGCACGCCGCTCAAGCGGGTCGGCGCGGAGGTGCTGGACCGCCCGGCGGCCGGGACCACCGACCTGCGGCGGGTGGTGGCCGCCGCCGACCAGTGGGACCACGCCCTCTCCGGCAACCGGCACACCACCCTCACCTGGGAGCGGGCCTTCCCCGCCCCGTACTCCGTGCTGGAGTACGGGCATCCGCGTGCCGACGCCTTCCACCGCCCCGACCCGGCCGAACGCGAGCGCGTCCGCGCGACGCTCGGGCTCGACGCGGGGGTGACGGCCTTGCTGTACGCGCCGACCTACCGGGACCACCGCACGGGCCCGCACCAGTCGCTGGACCTGGCCCGGATGCTGCGGCGGCTCGGGCCGCGCTTCGTGATCCTGGCCCGTGCGCACCCGCGCTGCGGTGCGCCCCTCTGTCCGCCGGACGCCCCGCCCGCCGCCCGCCTGGTCGACGTCAGCGACCACCCCTCGGTGGAGCGCCTCTGCCTCGCCTCCGACGCGCTGCTCACCGACTTCTCGTCCCTGATGGTGGAGTACGCGGTCCTGGACCGGCCCATCGTGCTGCACGCGGACGACTGGGCGGCGTTCGAGGCGGCCCGGGGGCTCACCGTCGACCTGCGCGGCTGCCCACCGGGCCCGGTCGCCCACGACGAGGACGACCTGACCGAGATCTTCGCCTCCGGCACGTGGGCGGGCCCCGGCTCCGCCGCCCGGCGGGCCGCCTTCCGCGCGCGTTTCTGCCCGTGGGACGACGGCCGGGCCGCGGAGCGGGTCGTCCGCCACGTCTTCCTCGGCGAGGAGCCGCCTGCCCCCTAGCGGTCGAGGAGGCGGAAGAGGGCTTCCCACTGTTCGAGGACGTGGGCCTCGGAGAACCGCTGCACGTTGACGCGGGCCCGGTCCCCCATGGTGTCGCGCAGTTCCTTCTCACCGGTCAGCCGGAGCAGCCGGTCGGCGAGGGAGTCGAGGTCGCCGGGCGGGGCCAGCAGCCCGTCCTCCCCGTCTCGGACGATCTCCCGGACCCCGGGCGCGCAGTCGAAGGCGGCGCAGGGCACCCCGGAGGCCATCGCCTCCATCAGGGCCAGCGGGAACCCCTCACCACGTGAGGACTGGACGAAGACGGAGCCCTCGGCGAGCGCGGCCGGCACGTCGTCGGTGCGCCCCATCCACTCCACGGAGGTGTCCAGCCCGAGACTGGTGCACTGGTTCTTCAGCGCCGTCTCGTCCTCCCCGGCCCCGTAGACGCGCAGCCGCCACTCGGGCCGGTGCGGGGCGACCAGGGCCCAGGTGTCGAGGAGCATGTCGACGCCCTTCTGGTCGGCGAGCCGCCCGATGCTGACGACGTTGCGCCCGGTGCGCGGCGAGGGTGTCGCGGGCAGGTGGGCGAGGGCGTTGGGCATGGCGCCGACGTTCTGCATGGAGTCGAGGGTGATCCAGTCGTCGGCGTCCTCCTGGGTGAGCACCAGCCACCGGTCGACGTGCGGATAGTTCTCCTTGACCCAGCGGTAGCGGTGGCAGGCGCGGGTGTACGCGTACGACTCGTGGCTCATGCCGATCAGCCGCACCCGGGAGGTGTCGGCCTGGCGCAGCCACTCCATCGGCCAGACCTGGGTGACGACGGCGACGGCGCCGGGGGCGGCCTGGCCGAGGATGCCCGAGAGCCGGTCGACCGCGGCCGCCTTCGCGGCGAGGCGGCGCCGCTCGCGCAGCCGGGCGGCGGGGCTGAGGCGGCGGCGTCCGACGAGGGGGCGGGCGGTCGGCGGATGGCTCGGGTAGAGCGCGGTGACCGGGTAGTCCGGCGGGCCGGGCAGCGTCAGTTTCAGCGCGGCCTCGTGGACGCCGATGACGTGCACCGGGTGGCCGTGGCGGCGGAAGAGGCGGGCCATCTGGTGGGTCCAGGCGGTGACGCCGCCGAGTTCGTCCACGGTGTTGCCGATGAGGTAGATCTCCCGGGGCGCGGCCTCGGCGGCGGGCGCGGCGGGGCTCTTCCGTGCGGCGGGCGCGGTCATGTGCCGGTCCTCTCTGCGGGGCGCCGCCGCGTGGCCGGGCAGGGCCTGGGGCGGCGCCGGGGGGTGTGGGCGGCGAAGAGGGTGTCGACGACGGCCGCCGCGGCGCCGCCCGTGTCGTAGGCACCGAACTCCTCGGCGAACCGGGCCCGGGCGGCCTGCCAGTGCGGGTCGGCCTCGTCGAGTCGGGCGAGCACCTCGTGGAGTTCGTCCTGGGTGTCGACGACCGGCCCGCCGGCACGTTCGCGCAGGTCGAAGTAGCTGCCCCGGTCAGCCGTGTAGGCGTCGAGGTCGGGGGCGAAGTGGATGAGCGGCCGGTCGAGGAGGGCGTAGTCGAACATGATGGAGGAGTAGTCGGTGACCAGGACGTCGGCGAGCTGGAGCAGTTCGCTGACGTCGTGGTGGCCGGAGACGTCGTGGACGGTGCCGGGCTCGGTGGCGGGCAGGGCGGCCCGCTCCATGTAGTGGCTGCGCACCAGCAGGACGTGGGTGGACCCGAACTCCTCGGCGAACCGGCGTACGTCCAGCGGCAGTTCGGCGTCCTTGTGGCCGGGGCCGCCGCGGAAGGTCGGCGCGTACAGGACGACCTCGCGGTCGTCGGGGATGCCGAGGGCGGCGGCGAGCGGCGGCCGGGGCGCGTGCTGCTCGCGGGCGGCGACGAGCCGGTCGTTGCGCGGGTAGCCGGTGGGCAGCAGCTTGTCCGGGTCGAGGCGGTAGGCGCGGCCGAGGGTGTCGGCGTCGTGCGGGGCGCGGATCAGGAAGTGGTCGAAGCGGTCGACGGCGCGCTGGAGGCGGCGCCGCTGCGGGTCGTTCTGCGTCTTGACCCGCGCCTCGTCGAACCCCATCCGCTTGTAGGCGCTGCCGTGCCAGGTCTGGAGGTACGTGGTGTGCCGGGGCTTGTCGAGGGCGTGCGGGAAGCCCTGGTTGTCGACCCAGTACTGGGCGCGGGCCAGCGCCCACAGGTAGGGCCAGGACCAGCGCCGCACCAGCCGGGCGTCGCCGGGGAACCCGTCCGGCCCGTCGGCGTACGACCAGACGGGCCGCAGCGGCAGACCCCGGCGCGTCGCCTCCTCGTGGATCGCTCGGGGGCTGTCGCCGTACTGCTTGCCCATGTGGGCCTCGTAGACGACCTGGCCCTTGCGGACCGGCAGGCGCAGCAGCAGGGTGCGGTAGACGCGGGCCTTGACGGCCTGTCCGGCGAGGCGTCTGCGGCGGGCGGCGACGGCGGCGAGGCGGCGGCGCAGGGCGCGGGCGGGCCGGAAGTGGGTCGCGTAGTGGAGGACCTTCTCGGCGAGGCGGGCGGGCCTGCGGCGGCCCAGCAGGCAGACGGCGAGCCGGTGGTGGGCGGTGACGTAGGGCTGCCAGGTGTCGCCGGTGAGGCGGCCGAGGCGGGGGCGGGCCCGGAGGGCGCCGGCGGGCCTGACGGTCTCCGGTTCGGCGAACAGCGGGGTGGTCAGCGTCTCGCCGCCCGCGGTGACGGTCAGGGCGGGGTCCCAGACGCGGTCGCCGACGCCGCGCGCGCCGAGCAGCCGGGTGAGGTCGGCGCAGGCCCGCCAGACCAGGGCGTCCTTGGCGTACCGGATGTCGTCCGCCGGCAGGACCAGCCGCCGGCCGGGCTGGTCGCGGCAGGTCAGGACGAGGGTGGCGGTCACCTCGGGCCGGTCGGGCAGGGCGTGGGCCGGCAGCACGAGCCGGCCGACCAGCAGCAGGCGGCCCTGGACTCGGGTGGCGCGGGTGACGGTGTTGAGCAGGTCGAGCTGGGAGAAGGGGCGGTACTGGAGGCCGAGTTCGGTGACGTCGAGCGGGTCGGCCGCGGGGTCCGCCGTCCCGCCGCCGGGCCGCCAGTGGACGCGTCCGGCGTGCTCGGTGAGCGGGGAGACGACGGTGCCCGGGTTGGCCAGCGCGTAGGCGGCGTCGCGGGCGCCGTCGGCGTCGCCGTCGGCGAGCAGCCGGAGGCAGGCCCGGGCGACGGGGTCGAGCGGGGCGAGGGCGTCGGCGCTCAGGTGCGGGGCGAGCAGCGGCGCGACCCGTTCGGCGGTGCGGGCGCGGGCGTCGCGGTCCATCCGCAGCAGGGCGGCGGCACAGGGCAGCACGTGGTCGGTGAGCAGGGCGCGTTCACGGGCGGCGGCCAGTCCCGGGTGGCCGTGCCGGGCGAGCAGACGGGCGGCGCGGGCGGCGGCGGCGATCCGGGCGGGGGCGTCGGCGGCCGGGTCCGGGGCGGCCCGGTGCGTGGTGATGATGTTGGGGATCAGGGTGACGGTACGGGCGGCGAGGGCGGCGCGGACGCCGAAGAGCAGGTCGCCGACGGGCGGGGCCTCCTCGTGGCGCACCGGGGGCCGGGCGTCCGGGCCGAGCAGCGAGCGGCGGACGCAGCAGCCGGTGACGAGGGAGTCGTGGACGACGAGGCCGGGGGCGTCGGTGAGGCTGCCGACGGTGCGGGTGCGGGCGTGCAGCGGCCGCTGCCAGGCGGGCTCGGCCTGTTCGGCGCCGCGCGGCAGCTTCTCGCCGGGGGCGGGCAGCCGGGTCCAGGTGCCGGCGACGAGGTCGGCGCCGGTGCGCAGGGCGGCGGCGAGGAGGTTGCGCCCGGCGTCCTTCTGGAGGCGTTCGCCGGGGCCGAGGAAGGTGACCCAGGTGCCCCGGGCGTGGTCGGCCCCGGTGTCCCGCAGGTCGGCGCCGCGGGCGGCGGTGACGTGCCGGACGCGCCCGGGGTGGCGCTCGGCGAGGGCGGCGGCGGCGCGGGTGGTGGCGCTGTCGCGGCCGGGATCGACGAGGACGGCCTCGGTGTGCCGCAGGGTCTGCTCCAGGACCGAGGCGGCGGAGGCGCGCAGGGCCTCGGGGCCGGCGTCGGCCGGGACGACGACGCTGAGGTCGGGGGTGTCGGCGGGCGCGGGGTGCGGGTCGGTGGTCATGCGGGCTCCCCGGTGAACGCGGCGGTGCGGGTGGCGGATCGGCCGGCCGAGGCGTGCGGGGTGGCGGCCAGCAGGGCGTCGACGACGTGGGCGGCGGCGGTGCCGTCGTCCAGGTCGCAGAACCGGGCGCGGAAGGCGTCGTACGCCTCACGGTGCCCGGCGGTCGCGGCCTTCGGGTCGCGCAGCGCCGCGATGACCTCCTCGGCGTCGGTGAGGAGCGGGCCGGGCGCGCTGGACTCGAAGTCGAAGTAGAAGCCTCGCAGGGTGTCGCGGTAGTGGTCGAGATCCCAGGTGTGGAAGAGCATGGGGCGGCCGGTCTGGGCGAAGTCGAACATCAGCGAGGAGTAGTCGGTGACCAGGACGTCACTGACGAGGAGGAGGTCGGCGACGTCGGGGTACCGGCTGACGTCGCGCACGTCGTCGCCGCCGGGGACGGAGCCGCCGACCAGGTAGTGGCGGCGCACCAGCAGCAGGTGGCTGTCGCCGAGTTCGGCGGCGGCCCGGGCCGGGTCGAGGGGGAGGTCCAGGGCGTACCGGCCGCCGCGCTTGGGGCGGTCCTCGCGCCAGGTCGGCGCGTAGAGGACGACGGTGCGGTCCGCGGGGATGCCGAGGCGGGCGCGGACCTCGGCGGCGCGCTCGGCGCGGTCCGGGCCGAACAGCAGGTCGTTGCGCGGGTAGCCGGACTCCAGGACGGGCCCGGTGTAGCCGAAGGCGTGGCGCAGGATCGGGGTGGAGAACCGGTTCGGCGAGACCAGCAGCGACCACTGGGCGCTGCGGTGCGGCAGGGCGGCGATGTACCGCGGGTCGGCGGCGGGCGAGCCGGCCAGGTCCCGGCCGATGCGCTTGAGCGGGGTGCCGTGCCAGGTCTGTACGACGTGCTGGCCCTCGGCCCGCTCGAACCACTCGGGCAGTTGGGTGTTGGTCACGATGTGCCGCGAGCGGGCGAGCGCCTCGTACCACTCGGCGCTCCACAGGGCGACGGGGGTGAGGCCCGGCGGCAGGTCGACCTGCTGGTCGCGGACGGTCCACAGATGGGTGAGGGAGGTGTCGCGGGCGGCCAGTTCCTGGTGCACGGCGCGCGGCGAGTCGGAGTACTGGCGGCCGTCGAAGCTGCTGTAGAGCACGGCGTCGCGCAGCGGGCCCCGCTCCCGCTGCACGGTGTACGCGGCGCGCAGCGCCCTCTGCTGGGTGCGGCCACGGTCGGCGGGGGGCAGCGAGGAACCGGAGTGGAGCTGGAGCCGGTCGTAGTGGCGGCGTTCGACCAGGAACTCGCGGCCGCCGAGGTGACGGGCGAGCGGCAGCCCGGTGTGCAGGGCGGGCGCGATGTGCACCGGGGTGTACAGGGCGGGGTCGCTCTCGCCGGGGTGGCGCAGGAACATCGACCAGTTGCCCTCGGCGAGCGGCAGGGTGCCGCCGGGCCCGTGGACGGCCTCGGGGGTGAGGGTGGCACTGAAGCGCGCCCCGTCGCGGTGGGCGTCGAGGACGGTCTCCTCGCCGTGGGTGCCGTGGACGAGGACGAGTTCACGCGGGCCGTCGTCGGCGGCGGGGAAGCTCCCGGCGAGGGTGAGGGGGCCGCTCGGGGGCCAGGTCAGCTCGGTGGCGATGGGGCGCACGGGCTGGTCGCGGAGTTCGAGGTTGCCCGCCGAGTTGGCGCTGACCAGCAGTTCGCGGCCCTCGCCGAGGGGGTAGCGGCCGGACTCGATGTCGGGGTGGACGGCGACGGGGCTCGCGGTGCCGTCGGCGCGGAACAGCGAGACGCCCCAGGGCTGGGGGCGGCGGACGGCACCGGCGTCCTCGACGGGTTCGGCGCCCTCGGCGAGCGCGGCCGGCGGCAGGTCGGCGGTGAAGCTCCTGCCGTCGAGGCTGATCGGCAGGTCGAGGGTCTCCTTGGTGTACCAGTTGGTGGCGCGCAGCCCGGCCCACGCCTCCGCGCCGGTGGGCGGGGCGGCCGCCAGACGGCCGACGAGGCGGAGGCTGCCGTCGCGGGTGGGCGCGGCCTGGTGGGAGACCAGGCGCGAGGGCACGTTCTCGGCGCGCAGCCGCAGCCGTCCGGCGCTGAGGGTGGCCCCGACCCGGCGGAACTCGCCGAGGTAGTGCACCGGCAGCCCGTCGAGGCCGGCCATCCGGACGGGGCCGGTGCGCGGCAGCAGCCCGCCGACGGCGGCCATCTCCAGCTTCCAGGTGGTGCTGGGGCGGCCGGTGGAGAGCCGGGCCGGGTCGATGACGGTGGTGAACCCGGCCCGGTCGTAGCGGTGCAGGGCCTGCCGGGAGCTGTAGGTGGCCTCGCGGGAGCGGACCGGGCGGACCCTCAGCGGGACGACCCGGTGGCGGCCCGCGCGCAGCCACAGCGCCTTGCCGCGGGCCTGCAGCCGGCCGGGGGGCAGGTTGCGGACATAGGCGTAGCCGGTGAGGTGGAGCCTGCCGTCCTCCCAGTGGGCGCGGGTGACCCGGGCGATCAGCGGCAGGTCGCGGGGGCGCAGCCGGGTCGCGGGGGCGGGCAGCGGGGTGCGGGTGACGGGGTAGGCGGCGCGACGGCGGGCCAGTCCGCGGACCTGGAAGGCGTCCGGGTTGGCGCGGACGAAGGCCATCAGGTCGAGGAGTTCGGGCAGGCGGCGGCGCCGGATGAGGGCCCACTTGGCACGCAGGTGGAGGGGGAGGGCGGCGAGGGCGGCCGGGGCGGCGTGGTCGGCGAAGGCGTTGGCGTGGTCGAGGAAGGCCTGGTGGTAGTCGTCGTCGCCCTCGGGCAGGGCCTCCATGAACATCCAGAGGTCACCGGCGAGGACGGACTGGTCGTAGCGGCGCTTCGCCTCCGCCCAGTCGCCCTCGAAGGGGGTTCCGGCGGCTTCGGCGAGGCGGCGGCCGAGGAAGGTGCTGGCGGTGGTGACCGCGGCGGTGCGGTCGTGGACGGCGCGGCGGTTGGCGCGCTTGTTGCTGATGGAGCCGTGCCGGTCGCGCCAGAAGTAGACGGTGTCGCTGAGCACGTCGACGCTGCCGGCGAGGAAGTGCGCGGGCACGATGACGGGGATGTCCTCGAAGAGGACGCCCTCGGGGAAGGCCAGGTCGTGCTTGTCCCAGAAGTCCCTGCGGAAGACCTTGTTGCAGGCGATGCGGTCGCCGAGCAGGTCCCAGTCACGCAGGACGTGGGTGGTGAGCCGGGTGGTGGACATGGCCCGGCGGAACATCGGGGACTGCTCGGTGGTGCCGTCGGTCTTCAGCCGGTGGACGTTGCCGGTGACGAAGTCGGAGCCGCTGCGCTCCAGGGTGTCCAGCATCAGCGCGTAGGCGTCGTCGGGGATGACGTCGTCGCTGTCGACGAAGGCGAGGTGGTCGCCCCGCGCGTGCCGGACGCCGGTGTTGCGGGCGGCGCCGAGGCCGGCGTTCTCCTGCTGGACGAGGCGGAACCGGGAGTCCCGGTCGGCGTGGACGCGGGCGATCCGTGCGCTGGAGTCCGTCGAACCGTCGTCGACCATGACGACCTCCAGGTCCCGCATCGTCTGCCGGCCCAGTGAGGCGAGGCAGGCGTCGAGGTACTCCTCGACGTTGTAGACGGGGACGACGACGGTGAGTCGGGGTGTCATGCGCGGCGCACGATCCTTCCGGGGAGCGGGGGTGACGGGGGGAAGGCGTCCCGCCGGGGCCCGGAGGGTGCCCGGCAGCTCCTGTGCCGGGCGCCACGGACACCGCACAGGATCTGCCGGGCACCCTCTACGGGTTAACAACCGGACACCCCGGCACAGGTCACCCGGACAGGTCCGTTCGGGTGACGGGGCCGGGGCGGCCGGGCGCTGCGCGGTCGCCCCGGCGCGTCAGGGCTTGACCGCGATGCGGCCCTCGTCCATGCGCAGCAGCAGCAGCCGCTCGCCGGTGGCCTCCATGAACTCGTCGACGGCGCGGCGGGAGCCCTGCCAGTAGCCGTAGTCGTCGATGAGCAGGACGCCGCCGGAGACCAGCCGGGGGTAGAGCTGTTCCAGCTCGTGCCGGGTGGAGGCGTACCAGTCGGTGTCGAGGCGGAGGACGGCGATCTGCTCGGGCGCCTCCGCGGGCACGGTCTTCTCGACCAGGCCCTGCACGTAGTGGAGCCGCTCCCTCGGGTACGGCACCTGGGCGAAGCCGGCCTGCACGTCGTCGAGGGAGGCGACGGCCCAGATGGGGCGGTCCTTGCCCTGGGCGGCGAGCAGTTCCTCGGCGGAGCGGCCGTCGCGGCGCAGGTCCTCCTCGGTGGGCGGCGGCATCCCCTCGAAGGTGTCGAAGAGGTACAGGTCGCGGTCGGCCGCGTCCAGGCTCAGCAGGGTCTTGGCGCACGCCTGCATCGAGCCGCCGCGCCAGACCCCGCACTCCACGACGGCGCCGGGGATCCGGTGCCGCACCACGTACCGGGTGGCGAGGATGAAGGCGTTGAGCCGCTCCGGGGAGGTCATGGTCCACGGCTTGACGGCGCGGACGATCTCCTTGGCCTCCTCGTCGTAGTCCTCGGGGAGGTGGAGCTTCTTCGGCCTGGGCCGCGGCGCGGCCACGGCGGCGGGGGCGGGGGCGACGCGGGGGGCCGGGACCGCGGCGCGGGTGAGCTGGTATCCGGTGAGCTGCTTGAGGACGGAGTTCACCGTGTTCTTCCATGCCATGCCGCCTGACAGTACGCACGCCTTGTCCTGGATGTCACGCATCGTCAACTGGGCGTTGATACGCGGCTTACGTACCAGGGCGGCGGCCGGCCCCCCGGCGTGTCCCGGGGGCCGGCCGCCGCCTCGTGCGGCCCCCTCAGCCGCCGGAGCCCGGCCGGCCGGTCTTCGCCGGGCCGGGCTCGGCGCCGGGCGCGGGCACCGGCACGCTCCCGGCGGGGCGTCCGCAGTACGCGCGGCCGGGCAGCGGCGCCGGCAGCGGCACGCCTTCCACACCGCCGACGCGGTTGGCCCACCACAGGGTGGTGGCGCGGACGAAGGCCATGGTCAGCCGCGGGTGGTCGTGGGGTTTCTGGAAGACTCCGACGGAGTCGCCCCAGTAGGCGTGCTTGGCGTCGATCGCGCCGTAGGCGTGCCGGATGCCGTCGGCGGGCGGGAAGTCGGTGTACGCCTCGAGCAGGTCGAGCCGGCAGTAGGCGGCCAGCGCGCGGAAGCCGTCGGGGTAGTACCGCCAGCAGTCCTGGGCGTCGTGGGCGTGTCCGCGCGAGGGGGCGGTGACGAAGGCGAGGCCGCCGGGCCTGAGGACGCGGGCGATCTCCAGCATCGACGCCCAGAAGAACGGGATGTGCTCGAAGGCCTGCCCGGACAGGACCACGTCGGCGCTGGCGGACCTGACGGGCAGCCGGTACGGGGCCTTCATCACCCGGTCGACGTTGGCGCCGGGGCGCACGTCGACACCGGTGTACGCCACGTCGTGCCCCTCCAGCAGCGCCCGGTGGGTCCGTTTCTGCCCGTCCGAGACGCGGGAGCCGAGGTCGACCACGCTGACGCGGCGGCCGGTGGGGAGATAGGCCGAGACGCAGAGTCGCATCTGCTCGTACGCCGATCGGTGCATGTGTGACTCCTCAAGAACGCCCCCCGCTCCTGTGTGGGAGGAACAACGCCCGACCCCGCCCCAGGTCACCGCGGCCCGTCACCCAGCGTGGCGGACGCGCCGCCCACCACCGCCGGGCGGGCTCCTCCAGCCCGTGGTGGAGCGCCCCGGCCAGCGCCGTCGCCACCACCGCCGTACCGATCATGGTGAAGAACGCGGCACCCCCGGCCGGCTGGTGTCCCCACCGGTCGGTGATGGCGTGGTTGAGCGTCTGGTGCAGCAGGTAGAAGGCGTACGACCACAGGCCGAGCCGGACCAGCGCCGGCGAGGCCAGCCATCCCTCACCACGGGCCCCGTCCCCGGTGGCCCGCACCACGCAGGCCACCACCAGGCCCACCGCGAGCAGCGCCACCACCGGCCGCACCGTCGCCTCCAGCAGCACCGTCCCCTCCCCCGCCCACTCGCCGCGCCGGGTGTACGCCACCGTGTACGCGGCCAGCGCGACCGCCACCGGCCAGGCCCGCGCCGCGGGACGCGCGCCCCGCCGCAGGGCGAGCGCGGCGACCAGGCCGAGGCCGAACTCCGGCAGGCGGGCCAGCGGGTGGCGCATCACCCACTCGGTGGCCGCTCCGGAGAGGTGGGTCAGCAGCCACAGGTTGACGGCGGCCATGACGGCCAGCGAGGCACCGGAGACCGCGAGGAGGGTGCGGGTGCGCAGGGCCAGCGCGCCCCGGACGAGCAGCGGGAAGAGGGCGTAGAAGAAGAGTTCGACGCTGAGGGTCCAGGCGACGCTGTTGCCCGGCAGGGTCGGGGTCACCCCGGGGAACCAGGTCTGCACGAGGAGGAGGGAGGCCAGCACCGAGAAGGTGTCGGTGGCACGCCCGCCCCACCAGAACAGCAGCACCAGCGCGAGCAGGCCGGCGGCGAGGTGGGCGGGCCAGATCCGCCCGGCGCGCCGCCAGTAGAACAGCCGCGCGGAGGTGCCCGGCCGGTACCCCCAGGCCAGCAGGAAGCCGGACAGCACGAAGAAGAACCCCACCCCGTGCACCCCCATCGTGGTGTACGGGAAGAACGCGGGGACCCGCGCGACCCCGCTGTCCGGCCCACCGAGCCCGGTGAAGTGGTGGGCGAACACGGCGAGCGCGGCGAGGAAGCGCAGCCCGGTCAGCGCGTCCACCCGGCCGCCCGGAACGAGCGGGTCCGGCGGGCGCCCGTGCGTGGCCGGGGCGGGGGACGCGGGGGTGGGGGCGAGGGCAGACATCGCGACCGAAGGTAGTTCCGCCGTCACGTACTGTCGAAGCTCCGCCGCGCGCCGGACGACGATAGGCCCCGGCTGGCGGCATCCGGGCACCCGGCGGGGATACGGTCGGGTCACACGGCCGCCCGGGGCCCGCCCCGCGCACCCCCGTACGACGAGCGGCCCGGCACACGACGAAACAGGTGACCATGACCTGGCTGATCACTGGCGGCGCCGGATACATCGGCGCGCACGTAGTCCGCGCCCTGGACGAGGCGGGCGAGGACGCCGTGGTCCTCGACGACCTCTCCACCGGCGTCGAGAGCCGCCTCCCCGGCTCCGCCACACTGGTGCGCGGCACGATCCTGGACCGGCCGCTGCTGGACAAGGTCTTCGCCGACCACGCCATCACCGGCGTCATCCACCTCGCCGCGAAGAAGCAGGTCGGCGAGTCGGTCTCGGTCCCCCTGCGCTACTACCACGACAACGTCGAGGGTCTGCGCGTCCTGCTCGCCGCCACCGTCGCCGCGGGCGTCGACTCCTTCGTCCTCTCCTCCTCGGCCGCCGTCTACGGCATGACCGACGTCGACCTCGTCACCGAGTCCACGCCGTGTGCGCCGATGAGCCCCTACGGCGAGACGAAGCTGGCCGGCGAGTGGCTGGTGCGTGCCACGGGCCACGCCCACGGCCTGCGCACCGCCTGCCTGCGCTACTTCAACGTGGCGGGCGCGGGCGCCCCCGGCCTGGCCGACACCGGCGTCTTCAACATCGTGCCGATGGTCTTCGAGCGCCTCACCGACGGCGTGCCCCCGCAGATCTTCGGCGACGACTACCCGACCGAGGACGGCACCTGCGTCCGCGACTACATCCACGTCGTCGACCTCGCCGAGGCCCACGTCGCCGCCGCCCACGCCCTGACCGCCGCCACCCCCGGCGAGGACCTCACCGTCAACGTCGGCAGCGGCCGGGGCGTCTCGGTCCGCGAGCTGATCGACCTCATCAACGAGGTCACCGGCAAGGACATCCCCCCGGTCGTCACCCCCCGCCGCCCCGGCGACCCGGCCCGTGTCGTCGCCTCCGCCGAACGCGCCGCCGAGGCCCTCGGCTGGCGGGCCCGCCTGACACCGCGCGACATGGTGGCCTCGGCCTGGGCGGGGTGGCCGGGCCGGTAGGCCCCGGCCGGGCGGAGCGCCACGAGGGCGCGCTGCGGCCGCCGCCCCCTACGGCCACCGGCCCGCCCCCGCCGGAGCGGGAACGGGCCGGTGGGCTGTGCGGTCAGGCGCGGCCGCGGAGCAGGGTGCGCATGGTGCGCATGGCGACCGAGAGGTTGGCCAGGTCGAAGCTGTCGGAGCTCTGGATCTCCTCCAGCGTGGCGCGGGCGCGGGTCAGGATCGCCGCGTTCTGGCGCTCCCAGCTCTCGTACCGCTCCTTCGGGCCGGCGTCGGCGCCGCCGGCGTCCAGCACGTCCGCGGTGAGCGCCGCGTGGGCCGCGTACAGGTCCTCGCGGATGGAGGCGCGGGCCATGGACTGCCAGCGGTCGGCGCGCGGCAACTCGATGATGCGGTCCATGAGCTGGGTGATCCGCAGCCGGTCACCCAGGTCGTAGAAGACCTCGGCGACGGCGAGCGGGTCCTTGCCCGTGCGGTCCGCGATGGCCACCAGGTCGAGGGTGGGGAAGGCCGAGGAGAACCCGGCGACCCGCCCGGCCAGTTCCTCGGGGACGCCGGCCTTGACCAGCTCGTTGAGGATCGACTCGTACCACTCCAGGTCGGAGCCGCGCAGCAGGGTGGGGAGGTGGGCCCAGATCCGGCCGACCCGCTGCTGGAAGAAGTCGATGGTGTCGGCGAGCTCCAGCGGCTGCGGGCGGTTGTTGAGCAGCCATCGGGTGCCGCGCTCCACCAGGCGCCGCGAGTGCAGCCGGATACGGGTCTGGACGTCGGCCGGCACCTGGTTGTCGAGCGCCTCGACGGCGTCCCAGACGGCGGCCAGGCCGAAGATCTCGCGGGCGGCGAGATGCGCCCGGACGATCTCCTCCATGGAGGCGCCGGTCTCCTCGCGGAGACGGTGCAGGAAGGTCGCGCCACCGGTGTTGACGGTGTCGTTGACCAGCATCGTCGTGATGATCTCGCGGCGCAGCGCGTGCGCGACGATCTGCTCGGGGAACTGCTCGACCAACGCCTTCGGGAAGTAGGCGTGGAGCAGCCGCATCAGGTACGGGTCGTCGGGGAGCCGGGTGGAGATCAGCTCGTCGGCGGCGGTGATCTTGGTGTAGGCGAGCAGGACGGCCAGCTCGGGCTGGGTGAGGCCGCTCTGGTTGTTCAGCAGTTCGCGGATCTGCCGGTCGCCGGGGAGGAACTCCAGCGCCCGGTCCAGGGCGCCTTCGCGGGTCAGGCGGCGCATGAAGCGCTGCTGGGCGTGGAGGAGCGAGGGCGCCTGGGCCGTGGAGTTGGCCAGGGCGGTGTTCTGCGCGTAGTTGTTGCGCAGCACCATCGCGCCGACCTCGTCGGTCATCTCGGCGAGCAGCGTGTTGCGCTGCTTGAGGGTCAGGTCGCCGTCCTTGACCACCGAGTTGAGCAGGATCTTGATGTTCACCTCGTGGTCGGAGGTGTCGACGCCGGCGCTGTTGTCGATGGCGTCGGTGTTGATCTTGCCGCCGGTACGGGCGAACTCGATGCGGCCGAGCTGGGTGGCGCCCAGGTTGCCGCCCTCGCCGACGACCTTGGCGCGCAGGTCGGCGCCGTTGACGCGGATGGCGTCGTTGGCCTTGTCGCCGACGGCCGCGTCGGACTCGGCGGAGGACTTGACGTACGTCCCGATACCGCCGTTCCACAGCAGGTCGACCGGGGCGGTGAGGACGGCCCGCATGAGGTCGGCCGGGGTCATCTTGGTGGTGCCTTCGGGCAGGCCGAGGGCGTCGCGGATGTGCGCATTGACCGTCACCGACTTGGCGCTGCGCGGGAAGACGCCGCCGCCCGCCGAGAGCAGGTCGGTGTTGTAGTCGGCCCAGGAGGAACGGGGCAGCTCGAACAGGCGGCGCCGCTCGGCGTACGAGGTGGCGGCGTCCGGCGTCGGGTCGATGAAGATGTGCCGGTGGTCGAAGGCGGCGACGAGGCGGATGTGCTCGCTGAGCAGCATGCCGTTGCCGAAGACGTCGCCGGACATGTCGCCGACGCCGACGACGGTGAAGTCCTCGGTCTGGGTGTCGTGGCCCAGTTCGCGGAAGTGCCGCTTGACCGACTCCCAGGCGCCCCGGGCGGTGATGCCCATGCCCTTGTGGTCGTAGCCGGCCGAGCCGCCGGAGGCGAAGGCGTCACCGAGCCAGAAGTCGTAGTCGGCGGCGACCTGGTTGGCGGTGTCGGAGAACTTGGCGGTGCCCTTGTCGGCGGCGACGACGAGGTAGGTGTCGTCCTCGTCGTGGCGGACCACGTCGGCCGGGGGCACGACCTCGCCCGCGACCATGTTGTCGGTGATGTCGAGCAGCGCCGAGATGAAGGTCTTGTACGCGCTGATGCCCTCGGCCAGCCACGCGTCGCGGTCCTTGGCCGGGTCGGGCAGCTGCTTGGCGACGAAGCCGCCCTTGGCGCCGACCGGCACGATGACGGTGTTCTTCACCATCTGGGCCTTGACCAGGCCGAGGATCTCGGTGCGGAAGTCCTCGCGCCGGTCGGACCAGCGCAGCCCGCCCCGGGCGACCTTGCCGTACCGCAGGTGGACGCCCTCGACGCGCGGCGAGTACACCCAGATCTCGAAGGCCGGGCGGGGCGCGGGCAGGTCGGGGATGGCCTGCGGGTCGAACTTCATCGCGACGTAGCCGTGCGGCTCGCCGTCCGCGGTGTGCTGGAAGAAGTTGGTCCTGAGGGTCGCCTTGATGACGGTGAGGAAGGAGCGCAGGATGCGGTCCTCGTCGAGCGAGGCGACCTGGTCGAGCGCGCCGTCCAGCTCCTCCAGGATGCCGTCGGTCAGCTCCAGGCCGGCCGCCTGCCGCTCGGGCGCCATCCGCGCCTCGAAGAGGGAGATGAGCAGCCGGGTGGTGTGGACGTTGTTGCGGAGGGTGTCCTCCATGTAGTCCTGGCTGAAGGTCGCGCCGGCCTGCCGCAGGTACTTGGCGTACGCGCGCAGCACCATCGCCTCGCGCCAGGTCAGCCCGGCGCCGAGGACCAGGGCGTTGAAGCCGTCGTTCTCGGCGGCGCCGGTCCAGGTGGCGGCGAACGCCTCCTGGAACCGCTCGCGGCCGTCGTCGCCGAGGAAGTCGTTGGCGTGGCTGAGGCCGGGGACGCGCAGTCCGAAGTCGTAGATCCAGGCGGTGGAGCGGTCGGCGCGGCGCAGCTCGTAGGGGCGCTCGTCGACCACCTCGACGCCCAGGCGCTGGAGGACGGGGAGGACGGCGCTGAGCGAGACGGGGTCGCCGGTCCGGTAGATCTTGAAGCGGCGCTCGTCGGGGGCGGCACCGACCGGCTCGTAGAGGCTGAGCGCGAAGTCGTGCTGGCCCTCGCCGCCGCGCAGCCGCTCCAGGTGGACCAGGTCGGCGACGGCGGCGCGCGGCGAGTGGTCGGCCTTGTACCCCTCGGGGAAGGCGCCCTGGTAGCGGCGGAGGAGTTCGGCGGCGCGCTCCTCGCCGCACTCGGCGTTGAGCGCCTCGCCGAAGCCGTCGGACCAGGAGCGGGCGGCCTCGACCAGACGGGCCTCGATGCGGTCGTGGTCGGCGTCGGTCAGCTCGGAGAGCTGGGTGCCGGAGGGGACGCGCACCACGAAGTGCAGGCGGGAGAGGATCGACTCGGTGTTCCAGGCGGTGAAGTCGACGTTGGTACCGCCGAGTTCCTCCCGCAGGATGTCGATGATCCGCAGCCGCACACCGGTGGTGTACCGGTCGCGCGGCAGGTAGACGAGGGCCGAGTAGTAGCGGCCGTACTCGTCCTTGCGCAGGTAGAGGCGGAGCCGGCGGCGTTCCTGGAGGTAGAGGACGCTGGTGGCGATCGGCAGCAGTTCCTCGGCGGAGATCTGGAACATCTCGTCGCGCGGGTAGGTCTCCAGGATCTGGAGGAGGTCGCGCCCGTCGTGGCTGTTGGGCGAGAACCCGGCGGCCTTGAGGATGTCGGCGACCTTGCGGCGGATGACCGGGACGCGGCGGACCGACTCGGTGTAGGCGGCGGAGGAGAAGAGGCCGAGGAAGCGGCGCTCGCCGATGACGTTGCCCTTGGCGTCGAACTTCTTGACACCGATGTAGTCGAGGTAGCTGGGCCGGTGCACGGTCGCGCGGCTGTTGGCCTTGGTGAGGATGAGCAGCCGGTGCTCGCGGGCCTTGGCGCGGGCGTCGGCGGGCAGCCGCTCGAAGGACGGACTGACCGGGTGGCGGTCCTCGTCCTGGTGCGGGTCGGCGCGGAGGATGCCGAGACCGGTGCCGGGGACGGCCGCCAGCGAGTCGTCGTCCATCAGGCGGTACTCGCGGTAGCCGAGGAAGGTGAAGTGGTCGGCGGCGAGCCAGCGCATCAGCTCGCGGGCCTCCTCCACGTCCTCCTCGGGCAGGTCGGAGACGGGCTCGGTGGGCAGGTCCTCGGCGATGTGCAGCGCGGCGCCGCGCATCTTCTCCCAGTCCTCGACGGCCTCGCGGACGTCGGAGAGGACGCGGAGCAGGTCGGAGGTGATCTGCTTGAGGTCGCCCTTGTCGGTCTCGCGGTCGATCTCGACGTGGATCCACGACTCGGTGACCGCGTCGAGCGGCCGCTCGGCGGCGCCGCCGGGCAGCACCTCGACGAGCTGGCCGGCGATGTCGCGGCGGACGACGATCTGCGGGTGGATGACGACGTGGATGCCGCGGTTCTGCCGGGAGAGCTCGTTGGTGACCGAGTCGACCAGGAAGGGCATGTCGTCGGTGACGACCTCGACCACGGAGTGGCTGCTGGTCCAGCCGTTCTCCTCGACGGTCGGGGTGTGGACCCGGACGTTGGCGGTGCCCTGCGGGCGGTTTTCGGCCAGCCGGTAGTGGGAGTAGGCGGCGCCGAACAGGTCGACCGGGTCGCGGTCGGCCAGGTCCTCGGCGGCCGTGTGCAGGTAGTAGCGCTGGAGGAAGGCGAGCACGGAGTCCTGATCCGGCGCGCCCTCACCCGTCGCCCCGACGGGGAGGCGTCCCCCCGCCGGGCTGTTCTCAGCGACCTCGGCCGCCCTCTCGAGCAGCTCGGCCTTGGCTTCGTCCAGCTTGGTCTGCATGGTCCTCTAGCTCCTGTCACGCGCCGTTGCGAGACGTTGATGAAACGTGTGGGACGTAACGCCGGGACGCGGGGTCTCCGGTCGGATTCGACGTTATGCCGGGAAGCGGGAGGAGCGGGGCGTTATCGGCCATGATGGGCGGCCCGCTCTCCCGGAAGGGAACAGCACGGCGGGCCCGGGACGGCACACAAGCCGCACACCGGGCACAGTCCGGGGGCGCCACTGCCCCCGCCGTGTATCGCGCTGATCACGAGGCAAGGCTATCTCGCATCCGGGGGAGCCCGTCATGAGCCGCTTCTGTACAAAAGCGCCGCGGGAACTTGGCCGGTCCGCCCATCCGGGGCCGGGACCCGAGGGGGTAGTGGGGCACGGGGGGTCCGAGGGACTCCGGCGACATCGACGAGCGGTGCCCGGACTCGCTCCGGAAGGCGCGCCCCCGCTGGTGGGACGGGCTCCCCGGGCTGGGACCGGGCACTCCCGGCAGCGGGTACGGAGCGGCGTGCGAGCGGGTCGGTTTTCGGCCACCGGCGGAGGGCGGCCCTGGCAGGCGTACGCGGTCGGCCCACCAGGGGCGCGCGTTCTTCGGGGGCGGGTGACGGCAAGCCCCGGGGCCGGGCCGGGAAGGAGCGAGGCCGCCGTCGGCGTCGGCGTCGCCCGTGGCCGGAAGGCGCCTCGGCCCGAGCGGACGCGGGTGACGGTGCGGCGCCGGCTCGGCGGTCACGGTGTAACGGACGTCACCCTCGACCGGGGGTGCGGAGCCTCGGCCGGCACCCGGCAGAACGGCCTCGGGCACGTACGCGGGCCGGGGCCCCCTCAGGACCGGCCGGCGCACGGGCCGCGGGCCCGGGGGACAGGTTCCGGGAGAGGCCGGGCCCTCACCCCTGTTCGAACACCCCGTGCGCCACTTCGACGGCCTCCGACAGCGAGTCGACCACCACGGCGCCGGTCGCCTCCAGGCGCCCCCGGCTGTGCGTCCCGCCGGTGTACAGCACCGCCCGGGCGCCCACGGCGTGAGCCGCCACGGCGTCGTCGGCGGCGTCCCCGATCACCACGGTGCGTTCCTCCCGCACGGCGTCGAGCGCCGCCAGGTGGCGCACCATGTGCGCGGCCTTGGAGCCGCCGGCGGTGCCGGTGCGCCCCTCGACCCGCAGGAAGTGCCGGTCGATGCCGAGCCCCCGCACCAGCGGGACCAGTTCCTCGTGCCCGTACATGCTCAGGATCGACTGGCTGTGGCCCGCCTGCGCCCACCCGGTCAGCAGCGCCTCGGCGCCCTCGGCGAGGCCGCACCGGATGCTGTGCTCCCCGTAGTACCGGTGGAAGACGCCGTCCATCGCCTCCCACTCCTCGGCGGTGGGCGCCCGCCCCATCATCCGCTCGTAGAACCGCGGGATGGGCACGCAGTACAGCTCGCGGTACTGCTCAAGGGTGATCGGCGCGACCCCGAACTCCGCGAAGGCGGCGTTGGTGGCACCGACGACCGCCTCGGTGTCGTGGAACAGCGTGCCGTTCCAGTCCCAGACGATGTGCGGCGTGATGGTGGACATGATCCGACGGTAACGGGGGGTCCGGGGGCGGTGCCAGGCAGTTCCGGGCCGGTCAGCCGGCGAGGAGGTGCTCGATCTCCTGGGTCGCGAACCAGAGCAGCTCGTGGTCGTCGGCGCCGTCCACCACGAACCGGGCGTCCTCGTCGCCGCCCGCCGCCCCGGCCAGCGCCTCGGCCGCCCTGGCCACGTCCGCCGCCGCGCCGTCCGCGTCGACGTGGACGGCGGCCGCCTTGCCCAGCGGCACGGCCGTGTCCAGCCGCACCTCTCCGAGAGCCTCCGGGTCCAGCGCCCTGTCCGGGTCGGCGAAGACGGCCCCGTCGGCGATGTCCACCGCGACGACGACCCGCTTGCGGACCGCCTCGGGGTCCGCGGCCAGCAGCCGCAGCGAGCCGTGGGCGGCGCGCGTCAGCGCCGCGTACTCCAGCTCCTCGATGTCGTCGGAGACGTACCACTCGCGCAGGCCGGGCGTGACGGCGTACGCGGTGAGCGGCCCGGGCCCCAGTTCGCCCGCCCGGTGCGCCTGGGCGAGAGCCGGCAGGGTCAGGGGGACGTAGACGCGCATGGTGGGCCGTTTCCGTGGTCGGGGCTGGACGGGGCCAGGATACGTGCCCGGCGTCCCCCTTCGGAGGGGGGCGGCGCCCGGACAGCGGTCAGCACGGCGCCGCCTCGTCACCCCCGCGCACCGGGCCACGACAGCTCCGTGCACCCCTCTTCTCATCCTGATAGGTGAACTTGCCGGGCCCTCCCGCCCGGCCCCGTTCCGCCTTGCCTCCGGCGGCGCGGGACCGCACGCTGCGGCCAGCGGTTACCCCCCGGTAGAACCGCCCCGCCCCGGCGCGCCGACCCCGTCGGCCGCCGCACCACGAGGAGACATCCCCATGGACCGGCCCCCGCCCGGCCCCGGCAGGACCGCCACCGCCACCCGCCGCTCCCCCGCATCCCTCACCCGGCCCGCGACCGTCCGCCGCGACAGCCGCCGCCCCGGCCGCGGCCCCGCCCGGCACAGGCGCGAGACCGTCCCTCGCTACTGGTTCGCCGACCGCCTCCTCGCCGTCCTCGCCGGCCGCCGCCCCGTCCACTCGATGCTCAACCACACGGTCGGCGAGGCGTACGAGCAGCTGGTCCAACTGGCCCCGTCCGACGAGCCGTTCCTCGTGGGCCGCGAACCCGCGGTCCGTCACTGCGACGAGTACACCCCGAGGGAAGGCGTCATCGAGGCCTTCGCCCGGATCAGCAGCGGCGACCGCGTCCACGCGCTCGCCTTCCGCCTGGAACAGGGCCCCGACCTTCGCTGGCGCTGCGCGGCCGTCGAGGTCGGGCACCGCCCGCGCGCGGCGGCCGAGGCGTGAACCGCCCCCGCCCCCCGGCCCGCCCGCGCGGCTCCGGCCGGCCCGGTCACCCCCGCACGGCGCGCTGTCCCACGTCCCGGGCGATCCGGGCGAACTCCCGTTTGCGGGGCGTGTCCCTGGTCCGCAGCCACGCGACCGCCCACTCGATGGGCGGTGCGTCACGGAAGGGGAGATACACGACGTCGGGCCGACTGTAGAAGCGCTCGACCTGGGCCCCGACGACGACCGCCCCCACACCCGCCCCGGTCTGCTGCAACGCCTCCTGGAAGGTGCTCACCCGGGGCCCGCCGACGACGGCCGCCCCGGCCGGCGTATGCCGAGGGGCACGGTCGGAGAGCCACTCGTCCTGGCCCGCGCCGGCCGGCCGCAGCAGGGTGAGCCCGGCGAGGTCCTCCATCGAGACACTCGTACGCTCGGCCAGCCGGTGCCCGGCGGACACCGCGAGCATCCGGGGCTCGGCGAAGAGGACGGGTCCCACCAGGATGTCGGGCGCGCGGAGCGGCAGGCAGATCGCCAGGAGGTCGACGCGCTCCTCGCGCAGACTCGCCAGCGATTCGGCGACCTGCACTTCCTCCGTACGGACGGGGGACCCGAACCCTCCCTCCGCGCATTTCCGCGCGGCCCCGTGCATCACCTGGCCGGCGAGCGCCCCGACATATCCGACCCGCAGCGAATTCAGGGCACCGCTCGCCGCATCGACCGCCCGCGCCATTCCTCTTTCGACCTGCTCATGAGCGAGGTGCAGGTCCTCATGCAACTGGATGCCGATCTCGGTCAGTTCGACCGTGCGGCTGGTGCGGGTGAACAGGGGTGCGCCGACGCGCCCTTCGAGCTTCTTCAGGAGTTGGCTGACGCGGCCGGTCGTGACATGCAACCGCTCGGCGGTACGCCCGAAGTGCAGCTCTTCGGCAAGCGTCAGGAAGACCTCCCACTCCAGCCGTTCCAGCATGCGTCCTCCTCGCCGAGCGGGACGATCCCTGAACAAGCGTTTAGCGATCTTAACTTGTTTACCCCTTCCCCACCCGCCAGGATGTACGAGCCGAGCCACCCCCGCGAAGCACCGACTGCCGACCGCCGACACCACGACCATCGCCTCATGTGCCTCGCGGACTTCATAGGCGCGATTCCCTCTCACTCTCCCTTTCCGCAAGGGCGAATTACCCACAGGTGAGCCTGGCGGAGCCGCAACAGCCGACCCCTCACCGCCACGGGAGACGACGCCGGGATTTCCCGTCCCGCACGAATGGGCAACGCCCCGCATTCCTTCCCGGCGATCACCGCACCGCCTTCGCCCGCATCGCGTGCCCCGTCCGCGGACGAGGCAGGCAGGCCCTCCGCAGCACCGGAGCCCCTGCCCACGGACAGCAGCAGGCGCGCGGGCCCCGGTACGGGGGTCCAGGGCCCGCGCACCTGCTGCCGGAAGGGCAAGGTGATGTGAAGACGGTCGGCACCTCGTCGGCACCGGCCCACCGACGGGCTCCGGCCCACCCACGGCACGCGGGACCAGAGCCAATCCGTCAGCCTGCCGGCCCTACAGGCTGCTGACCGACAGGCCGACGGACCTACGGGCTGACGACCGACAGGCCGACAGGCCGACAGGCCGACAGGCCGACAGGCCGACAGGCCGACAGGCCGACAGGCCGACAGGCCGACAGGCCGCCCTCGGCCGAGCCGACGTCGGCTCGGCCGAGGGCGGAGGAACCGAGCCGTGGCACGCATCGACGCGATCAGGTCCGGTACGCCCCAGCCACCGCCGCGACAACCGGTCCGCTACCGCCGGGCCGGCGCCGTCGTCCTCGGCACCACCAACACCGGCTGCCGCCGGTCGCGGGCAGTCCCTCGACCTCGGTACCGAGGTCCTTGACCAGCATTCCCGGCCGCCCCCAAGACGGCCGGACCTCCAGGTCGAGGTCGCGCCTTGGTCCGAGTACGCGGCGGCAGTGGCCCAGCGCCTCAGGGCAGTCACCCTCACGGCCCTGCGCGGCGGTCTGCGGAGTCAGGGGAAGGGGCGTGGGGAAGTCGTGCCTGGCCTCCTCGCGGGGCTCCCCTGTGGGCTCACGACGCCTCACTCGGTCCGGCTCTCGCCCTCGACCTCAGCCGCCGTCCTGCCCGGCGCGCTCAGGCTCACTACCGGGGCGAGCGACGCGGGAGCTGTGAGCGGACCTCGGGGCGCTACTTCCCGTCAGTCGCCCTGTCGGACCGGGTCGACCTCCGAGAAGGCGGATCCTGGACTGCACATACGGAAGTCGTGGGCGAACGCCTCGGCGCGCAGACGCTGTTCGGGGCCGGGGCCTTCGTCCTTGGCCACACCCGTGTGTCACCTGCCCTCACCCGGTCGGCGTGGAGTGTTGGGCTCTCACTCCGCCTCCTGCCAAGCCGGGTACCCCCAGGCTGACTGCCCATCCACGGCACACGCCCTCGCCCGGCGTCTCCTCACACCCGGCGCCCACCGGGCCGCCGGCTCAGCCCCGCCCGCCCGGGCCGCACGGCGCCCGGCTGACACCACCCGCCTCAAGCAAGAGCACGCCTCCGGCAGGCGCACGCATCCGGCAGGCGCACGCGTCCGACAAGGTCGTGCCTCCGACAAGGTCACCCATCCGCTAGGGACGAACTCGGGACACCGGAAGCCCCGCGCGGAGCAACGTCCAGCGGAGCACGGCAGCGCATGGCAGCGCCCGGCAAGCCCCGCGGAGCCCGGCAAGCCCCGCGGAGCCCGGCAGGCCCCGCGGAGCCCGGCAGGGCACGGCAGGCCCGGCGGAGCACGGCAGAGGCCCCGCAGAGCCCGGCGAAGGATCACACGTTGCCCTGCCGATTCCGCGCACCGGGCGGACCGCCCCCGCGCTCGGCGGCTGCACCCACCGACCGAGCCGTACGAGCCCGCCCGTCCTCGCCGGCGGCAGAACGGCACCCCGCCCGCCGACACCGGCTCTCGCCCACCAGAGGGAGGCCCGTCCGGCATCCGGCACGCGCGACCCACTCCGCGTGCCCGTCTCCAGCGGCCTCGGTGCCCGAACGTGGGGTTGACCCGCTGACCGGTGCCACCGGGCCCAAGCCTGGCGGGGTGAGCGGAGCGGCGGCTCGGCCAAGCAGTTCGGCCGCCGGGCCAGGATCGCCTGCGAAATAGCTGCCCCGAGCCCTGTCAGCCGTCGCGAGAACCCCTCGCGACCGGGACACCCTGAACGCGGCAGTTCCCGGCACCGGTAAGCCGCTGGTTGGCCTACACGGCCACAAGTGGGAGCCGGCTACTCCTGCCCGCGCTCGAACTCCCTGGCACCGAGGCCGACTGGACTCCCCAAAGCCCTACAGAACCTCACCACACAGAGCACGTCCTCGCCCCAGGCTCCGCCTCACCACAGCCGCACGACACCCCACCACGGCGCCAACCCACTACACCCACTCCACCCATCACCGGGCGGCCCAACCCACCGGACCGCCGCACTCGTCGCGACCCCGCGACCCCGCGACCCGCGACCCCGCGACCCCGCGACCCCGCGACCCCGCGACCCCGCGACCCCGCGACCCCGCGACCCCGCGACCCCGCGACCCCGCGACCCCGCGACCCCGCGACCCCGCGACCCCGCGACCCCGCGACCCCGCGACCCCGCGACCCCGCGACCCCGCGACCCCGCGACCCCGCGACCCCGCGACCCCGCGACCCCGCGACCCCGCGACCCCGCGACCCCGCGACCCCGCGACCCCGCGACGGCGAGCATCGCCCGCTCCGGCCACCAGCTCAGCCAGTGCCCAGCCCCGCCCCGTGGATGACCGACGCAACCGGTCGGCCACCCACGGAGCCATGCTCTACTTCTTGCGGCGACGCCCGCCCTTCTGCGCCTTGCGCCGCTCAGCGCGGGTGAGCCCGTCCGAGTTGGCGGTCCGCCCCGAAGCGCCTTCGCTGGCGAAGTCACCCTCGACGACCCCGCCCTCACCGTCGACCGTCGGCGCGGAGAAGTGCAACCGGTCGGGACGCTGGGGGGCATCGAGCCCCTTCGCCCGGATCTCTGGCCGGCCACCGGCGGGAACCGCGTCCCGCTTAGTGAGGTCGGCACCCTGCTCGGAGTCACCCACCGGAACTTCCTCGACCTGCTGCTCGACCTGGACCTCCAGGTTGAACAGGTAACCGACCGACTCCTCCTTGATGCCCTCCATCATGGCGGTGAACATGTCGAAGCCCTCACGCTGGTACTCGACCAGCGGGTCCTTCTGCGCCATCGCCCGCAGGCCGATGCCCTCCTGGAGATAGTCCATCTCGTAGAGGTGCTCACGCCACTTGCGGTCCAGGACGGAGAGGACCACTCGGCGCTCCAGCTCGCGCATGATCTCCGAGCCGAGCTGCTCCTCACGCGCCGCGTACTGCGCGTGGATGTCGTCCTTGATGGAGTCGGCGATGAACTCGGCCGTCAGCCCGGCACGGTCCCCGGCCTCGTCCTCCAGCTCCTCGACGGTGACCTTCACCGGGTAGAGCTGCTTGAAAGCTCCCCACAGCCGGTCGAGGTCCCACTCCTCGGCGAAGCCCTCGGCCGTCTCCGCCTGGATGTAGGCGTCGATGGTGTCGTCCATGAAGTGCTGGATCTGCTCCTGGAGGTTCTCACCCTCAAGGACGCGGCGGCGCTCTCCGTAGATGACCTCGCGCTGGCGGTTCAGCACCTCGTCGTACTTCAGGACGTTCTTACGCGTCTCGAAGTTCTGCTGCTCCACCTGCGACTGGGCGGACGCGATGGCGCGGGTCACCATCTTGTTCTCGATCGGTACGTCGTCCGGGACGTTGGCCATGGCCATGACCCGCTCGACCATGGCGGCCTTGAAGAGCCGCATCAGGTCGTCGCCGAGGGAGAGGTAGAACCGGGACTCGCCGGGGTCACCCTGACGTCCCGAACGCCCACGCAGCTGGTTGTCGATACGCCGCGACTCGTGACGCTCGGTGCCCAGCACGTAGAGGCCACCGGCTTCCTTGACCGCCTCGAACTCGGCCTTCACCGACGCCTCGGCGCGCTCCAGCGCCTCGGGCAGCGCGGCCGCCCACTCCTCGACGTGCTCGACCGGGTCGAGCCCACGCTGACGCAGCTCGGCCTCGGCGAGGTCGTCCGGGTTGCCGCCGAGCTTGATGTCGGTACCACGGCCGGCCATGTTCGTGGCCACCGTGACCGCGCCGCGGCGGCCGGCCTGCGCGACGATCGACGCCTCACGCTCATGGTGCTTGGCGTTGAGCACCTCGTGCTGGATGCCTCGCTTGGAGAGCTGCTGCGAGAGGTACTCGGACTTCTCGACCGAGGTGGTGCCGACCAGGATCGGCTGTCCCTTCTCGTGCTTCTCCGCGATGTCGTCCACGACCGCGTCGAACTTGGCGACCTCGGTCCGGTAGATGAGGTCTGACTGGTCCATGCGGACCATCGGCCGGTTGGTCGGGATGGGCACGACGCCCAGCTTGTAGATCTGGTGGAACTCGGCGGCCTCGGTCATGGCCGTACCGGTCATGCCGGAGAGCTTGTCGTAGAGGCGGAAGAAGTTCTGGAGGGTGATCGTGGCGAGCGTCTGGTTCTCGTCCTTGATGTCCACCCCTTCCTTCGCCTCGATCGCCTGGTGCATGCCCTCGTTGTAGCGGCGGCCGGCGAGGATACGGCCGGTGTGCTCGTCGACGATCATGACTTCGCCGTCGATGACGACGTAGTCCTTGTCCTTCTTGAAGAGTTCCTTCGCCTTGATGGCGTTGTTGAGGTAGCCGACGAGCGGGGTGTTGACCGACTCGTAGAGGTTGTCGATGCCGAGCCAGTCCTCGACCTTCGCGACACCCGACTCGTGGATGGCGACGGTGCGCTTCTTCTCGTCGACCTCGTAGTCGCCGGTCTCCTCGATGCCCTTGAGCTGGTTCCCCGCCTCGCCCTTGGTCAGACGGGTCACGAGCTTCGCGAAGTCCCCGTACCACTTGGTCGCCTGGTCGGCGGGACCGGAGATGATCAGCGGCGTACGCGCCTCGTCGACGAGGATCGAGTCGACCTCGTCGACGATCGCGAAGTTGTGGCCACGCTGCACCAGCTCGTCCTTGGACCACGCCATGTTGTCGCGCAGGTAGTCGAAGCCGAACTCGTTGTTGGTGCCGTAGGTGATGTCGCAGCCGTACTGCTCACGGCGCTGCGCAGGGGTCATGTTGGCGACGATGCAGCCGACGCTCAGTCCCAGGAACTTGTGGACGCGGCCCATCATCTCCGAGTCGCGTTCGGCGAGGTAGTCGTTCACCGTGATCAGGTGGACGCCCTCGCCGGAAAGCGCGTTGAGGTAGGCCGGCAGCGTACCGACGAGGGTCTTGCCCTCACCGGTCTTCATCTCAGCGACATAACCGAGGTGCAGCGCGGCGCCACCCATGAGCTGGACGTCGTAGTGACGCTGGCCGAGCACCCGCTTGGCCGCCTCGCGGACGGTCGCGAACGCCTCCGGCAGGAGGTCGTCGAGGCTCTCGCCATCGGCGTACCGCTCCTTGTACTCATCGGTGAGGGCGCGGAGCTCGGCGTCGGAGAGGCTGACGAAGTCCTCTTCGATGGAGTTGACCTGGTCCGCGATGCGGTGCAGCTTGCGCAGGATCTTGCCTTCGCCTGCACGCATGAGCTTTGAGAGGACGGACACGGGGGTTGGTCTCCTTGCCGGTCGGGCCTGGCACGGTCGGAATTCTCTTGGGCAACGGCCATCGTATGCGAGGACCCCACCGCGCCGGGAGGTCTGCCATCACGACAACGGACGGGCCGCGGTGAAGGTGCCGCGGGGAGCTCCCGCGCTGCTGGTCGCGAAGCCCCGGACACCTGCAGAATCACGTGATGGAGCCGATCACTCTCACGACCGCACGCCTCACTCTGCGGACGCTCACCGAGGCGGACGTCGACCCGGTGTACCAGGCGTGCCAGGATCCCGAGATCCGGAGGTGGACCACCGTTCCTTCGCCGTACCGTCGCGCGGACGCCGAGCATTTCGTGACCCGGATCTGCGAGGACGGGTGGCGCGAGGGGACCGAGTTCACCTTCGGCGCGGTGGACACCGCGGGTTACGGCGTCCTGGTCGCGGTGATCGGGCTGTCCATGCGCGGGACGCGGACCGGGGAGGTCGGTTTCTGGACGGCCAGGCAGTACCGCGGCCGGGGTCTGATGACGGAAGCCGTCCGGGCCGTCGCCGGCTGGGCGTTCACCGAGATTCCGGTGGACCGGGTCATCTGGCGGGCCGAGGTGGGCAACACCGCGTCCCGGGCGACAGCGCTTCGCGTGGGGTTCGTCCCCGAAGGCGTCGAACGGGCGGGCCTCCTCAACAACGGCGTACGCCGTGACTGCTGGGTGGCGGCGCTGCTTCCCACCGATCTCGGCCTCCCTTCCACAGACCCGTACCTGCCCGCCCCCACGACCACCGCCAACCGCACACCGGCGCCACCCGCCGAGCGGGGAGAGTCCGCCCGCCAACGCCCGCACGCTGCACGGGAACGCCCGGACGGCAGCGCGCCGCCGCACATTCGCCCACATCACGATCACCAGAACCCCTAGCCATCTCACCACCCGAGCA
Source organism: Streptomyces diastaticus subsp. diastaticus (assembly GCF_011170125.1). Lineage (NCBI taxonomy): Bacteria > Bacillati > Actinomycetota > Actinomycetes > Kitasatosporales > Streptomycetaceae > Streptomyces > Streptomyces diastaticus. The sequence goes on from NZ_BLLN01000005.1 coordinate 2,441,568, forward strand.
CCTTCCCCCCTCTCACTTCGCACGCGGCGCCTGCGGTCGCCGGCGGCCACGCGCGCCACGGCCATCCCGCATCGGTTCGAACACTCTCTGTGACGACCATGCCCGCCGTGAAGTCCGCTAACCCCGCGCATCGGAATCGGTTCGCGCTGTCAGTGTCACGTCCTACAGTGCGCTCATGACGAGTCTGCCGAGCGCCGCCGACACCGTGCCCGCCCCCCGCCCCGTCGCCAGCCTCTCCGCTGACGAAGCCCGTCGTATCGCTCTGCGTGCACAGGGCTTCCTGGGAGCTCCGGACCGTCGGGCGGGCGTCCGCGGTGTCCTCCGCCGCACCGGCGCCGTGCAACTGGACACCATCTCCGTCCTGGCCCGTTCCCACGAGCTGGTCCCCTACGCCCGCCTGGGCACCGTCGGCCGCCCCACCGTCGAAGCCGCCTACTGGAGCTCCGACAAGGACGGTTCACCGCACGCTTTCGAGTACTGGTCGCACGCGGCGTGCATCCTGCCCATCGAGGAATGGCCCCATTTCGCCTTCCGCCGCCGCGCCTACCGCCACCGCCCGCACTGGCACCACGACCTGCCGCGGGCGGCCTACGACAAGGTGATCGCGCAGCTGACCACGGAGGGCCCCCTCACCGCCTCGGAGCTGGGCGGCGCCAAGAACGGCGGCGAGTGGTGGGACTGGTCGGACACGAAGATCGCCGTCGAGCGGGCCCTCATGTACGGCGAGGTCGTCTGCACCAGCCGGCGTGGCTGGAAGCGGGTCTACGACCTCGCGGAGCGCGCCATCCCGGCCCCGCTCCTCCACGACGACCTCGACGACCAGGCGTGCCTGCGCGAGCTGGTCGCCCAGGCCGGCCGGGCGCTCGGCGTCGGCACCCGTTCCGACCTCGCGGACTACCACCGGATCAAGGGAGAGAGCTTCGACTCGGTGATCGCCGACACCGGACTGGTCCCGGTCGAGGTGGAAGGGTGGTCGAAGCCCGCCTGGGCCGCCCCCGAGGCTCTGAGCACGCCCCCGCGCGGACGGCACCGAACCACGCTGCTCTCCCCGTTCGACTCCCTGATCTGGGAGCGCGCCCGTACGGAACGGATCTTCCGCTTCACCCACCGCCTGGAGGCGTACACCCCGAGGGCCAAGCGGATGTACGGCTACTTCGCGATGCCCGTCCTCGCGGGCGGAAAGCTGGTGGGCCGTGTGGACCCGGCCCGCTCGGGCGACACCCTCGTCGCCCGGCACGTCTCCCTCGGCGGCGACCTCCCCGGCAGCCCCGGCCCCACGAAGTCCGTCGGAGCGACGGCGGTCGCGCTCGCGGAAGCCGCCCGCTGGGTGGGCTGCACCGAGGTGCGGGTGGAGCACATGACGCAGCCGGAGCTGCGCGCGGCGCTCACCGCTGAACTGGCCGCGGCTCTGGCCTGAGAGTCACGCAGGGGCGGCGTCACCGCACGGTGAGGTCACCGCGCCCGCAGGCGAGGCGTTGCCGTCCGCACCACGGGCTCACCGGATCTCGAGGATCTTCTCCCGCATCGCGTAGACCACCGCCTCCATGCGCGAGTGGAGCTGGAGTTTCTCCAGGATGTTGCGGACATGGTTCTTCACCGTGTTCTCACTGATGAACAATTCCTTCGCGATATCACGGTTGTTCATCCCGGTGGCGACGAGCTTCAGCACCTCCAGTTCACGGTCGGTGAGCCGGGGAGCGGGCACAAGGCGACGCTCGTCCGTCCGCTGGATCATCGATTTGAACTCGGTGAGCAGTTTCGAGGCCATGGAGGGACTGATCTGCGACTGGCCGTCGGCGACCGCCCGGATCGCCGTCGCCACTTCGTCGGTGGAGATCTCCTTCAACAGATAGCCCGTGGCCCCCGCCTTGATGGCCTCGTAAAGATCGGCCTCTTCGTCGCTGATCGTCAGCATGATGATTTTGGCACTGGGTGCCACTTCCTTGATGGCCGTGCACGCTTCGATACCGCCGCGCTTCGGCATCCTCACGTCCATCAGCACAATGTCCGGCAGGAGATCGGCGGCCTTCTCCACCGCTTCGGCGCCGTCGCCGGCTTCGCCGATCACCTCGATGTCCTCCTCGGCCTCGAGGACGATCTCCAGCCCGCGGCGGAACAACGCGTGGTCGTCGACGACCAGGACCCGGATGGGCTCCACCGGGTCCTCTTCGAACTCTTCCTCCAGGTCGGGCCCCCGGGAAGCGGCGAACCCCGGCAACCCGCTGATCACTCCTCGCCCCGTACCAGCCCCGGAGGCCGTAGCGGGTCCGCCGTTGTGCAACGGTCCGAAAGTCTCCGGCATCGTTCCTCCCCCTGAAGGCCGTGGCCCGTCTCACCGTGCCTCCCCAACCTGGGGCGGCCGTACGCCGGTTGACCGGCTCGGTCATGATTTCATGCCGCGGGGGCGACGCGCGGCAGAGCTACGGGAGCAAGGTGCGCCCCCGGGGGCGCACCAAGGCTCCCGGGGGCACTCGCGCGGACCTGTCGCGACGGCCTCAGCCTCCCAGTGCGCCTCCGGCGCCGCCGACGGACGCCTCAGCCTCGGCCACCATCGGGTCTGTCCGGAGATGGATCACGCCGTAGTCGTAGGCGTGACGCCGGTACACCACTGCCGGCTCCTTGGTCTCCGAGTCGACGAACAGATAGAAGTCGTGCCCGACCAACTCCATCTCGTAGAGCGCCTGGTCCAGGGACATGGGAGCGGCCGCGTGCGTCTTCTCGCGGACGATCAGCGGCCCTTCGCCCTGCACCTCCAGAGAACCCACCCGGGTGGTCTTGACGGCCTCTTCGTCCTGCTCCGTGACGAGGGTGCCGTCGCTGGCGAGCCTGGCCGCGTCCGGAATGTGGTCCACCACCTCGGCGGCCGAGAGGCGGCCCGTACCCCGGCGGGAGTAGCGCTTGTCGTGCTCCTTGCGCATCCGTGCGTCGAGTTTGGCCGTGGCCAGGTCGAGCGCCGCGTAGGGGTCGCCCGCCGACGCCTCGGCTCGGATCACGGGTCCACGGGAACGGACCGTGATCTCGACCCGGTCCTTCCGGTCGGCCTGCCTCGGGTTCGGCTCCTTGGACACCTCGACGTCCAGGCTCATCACCTTGCCGTCGAGCTTCTGGAGCTTCTCCAGCTTCAACTTGTCGGCCACGTGCTTGCGGAACCGCTCGGGCACCTCGGTCTTGCGTCCCTTGACGACGATGTCCACGCAGAACTCCGTTCCCGGATCGCTCCGCCTCACTGGCGAAGCATCTTCCTCTTGCACCGGCTCCGGATCATTCCGAAGCCTCGGACTCGGTGACTTACACCTCCTCCTCCCCGCGGGACCGGGCTCTCCACCTCACCGATACGAGTGAACGATCACGTCACCGCACCAGTAATTCGGTTATCGGGGGAATGCCGTCGAGCCATTCCTCCCATCGAACATATCCCGCTCGGAGGGGTGCCGTCACCCTCTACCGCCGCGTACCTCCATTCAAGTGGTTCAACCCCCTCACCAGCTGCAACGACGAAAGCTCCTCATCAGTTCCGGTTTATTTCGAAGGACGATGGTGAAGAGGCGACGACCGCCGCGCGCGGAAGTCTTGCCCCACGGCTTCCCCGCAAGCCCGTCCGGTATCCGTCCGACCGGCCCTGAGTGAGTCCCGGGCCACAGGTCCAATTGTCCTCCTCCCAGCTCTTGCGCACCGCCCGAGCGGCCTCGGCCAGCGTCGCGCCGGTCGTCATCAGGTCGTCGACCAGGACGACCCGCCCTTGCGCCAGCACAGCTCCACCGCCCGGCACCACCCGCAAGGCCCCCGCGACATTGGCGGCGCGACCCCGCGCGTCCAGTCCGCTCTGGTCCGACACGCGTCGCCCCTGCCTGAGGAGAGGGGCGGCTCTGGCCTCGATCCCCGCCCGGCGCAACTCGGCCGCGGCACAGAACGCCATCCGGCGCACCGGATCGTGCCCTCGCGACCGCACGGCCCGCGGCGCCGAGGGAACCGGCACCAGCAGGACGCGCCCCATCCGCGCCCCATGACCGGCCGGCGAGCTCGCACGGACCACCGAGGCCAGGACGCCGCCCAGTACACGCGCCAGCCAGAGGGCCCCTCGCTCCTTGTGTGCGAGCAGCAGGGCGCGAGCAGCACCCTGATAGGGGACTGCCGCCCGGACGGCAGGAAGCCCGGCGGGGGCCGGGCAGGGCCGCACCGGGCGCGCCGCACCGCCCCCGACATCCAACAGGCAGCGCCGGCACAGCCGCGTGCCGTGCTCCCCGCAACCTGCGCAGTCGAGCGGCATCATCAGGTCACTGAACGCCTGCCACCACCATGTCTCCATGCCGGGCACACTGCCGCCGAGAGCGCCTGACGCGCCGCCCCCTGGGGACAACCAGCGGCTTGTGGACAACTCCGCCACCGCATCAGGTGAAAGTCGACCAAGAGCGACTTTCCCGGCATCGGCGGGGAGGCGGGCGGGCATGCAGCCCACATGACACATTCCGAACGCACGCTCGACCACCCGGCCGGAGCGAGGACCCTCGCATCCCGTCTCGCCTCAGCCGGGGTAGACCGGCGCCGCGCCCTCCTTGACGACCGTCTGCCAGTTCCCACCAGGGGGCAGCCGGACGATCCCGTCGTCCGAACGCGCGACCAGCGGCAGCCGGTCGTCCTCGGAGGCGGTGATCTCCCTGACCCCCGTGAGGGCCGGCAGCGAGCCTCCCGAGGGTGTGGATCCGTCGCTCTGCACGTACCGGAGCTGCTGGACCCCGCCGGACTCCCGCCCGACGACGACCAGGCGGCTGCCGCCGGCCCAGGACATGGCGGTGATCTCCTCCATGTGCGGCGCGGCCGTACGCAACTCGGTCACGGCCACGTGGGACGAGTCGCCGCCGGCCTGTCGCTCCACCCTGCCGATCCGGAGGGATGTCCGGTCCTCCTCGGCGACGATCAGCGCGACGCGAACCCCGTCGGCGGAGATCCTTACGGCTCGGATCGTGCCCTCCCCGAGCCCCGCGACCTTCACCTCCTGCGCCTGCTCCGCGCCCTGTTCGAGTCGCAGCAGGCGGGACCGGGCACCGTCACGGTCGGCTATCCACAGATCACCCCTGCCGTCCCAGCTGGGAACCGAGAGGCGCTCCTCCTCCGACTTCGCCTTGCTGCGCACCTCGGTCTTCTTCAGCCCGTCCCCGGAGGTGAGGGAGCCGACGAAGAGGGTCCGTCCGTCCAGCGAGACCCCGGCGGCCCGCTCCTCGTCCCGCGAGACGGCGGCCGACCGCAGACCTTGCTCACCGACACCGAACCCTCCGGGCACCGGTTCCGCGCTCGATCCGCTCTCCCCGTCGGCGCCCCCGGTCATCCGCACCAACCGGTGCCCGTCGTCGACGAAGTACTGGTAGTCGGGGTGCCCGGCCGTGACCGCGGGCACGACACTGTCCGCCCGGTTGCCGTCCAGGACGCACAGCTGCGAGCCGTTCGACCGCAGCAGTTCCACCTCGTCCACTCCGGAGGAGGTGAGGTCACGCAGGGTGAACAGCAACTGGGTCGCCATCTTCACGCACTGTGCCTGGCCGGCCCGGTCCGCCTGCTTGTTGAGCGGCACCTTCAGCCGGTTCTGGTCGTCGGGGACCAGGGCCTTCGTCGGGGACTGCAGACGCGTGCCCTCAGGGAAGACCGAGTCCACCACCGGCGCTATCCAGTCGCTGGGCCCGGAGAGCACCGACCGCACCGCCTCCGTGACGGGGTCTATGCGCTGGCGGACGTAGACCGGGTCGGCGACGAGCCCGACGGGCCTCCCGGGCTGTTGGGACGCCTCGGTCGCCCAGAAGTATTTGTTGACCGGCCGGTAGATGCGGAGGAAGTCCGACTCACCGACGACCACGCCGGTGGGCGGGGCGTCGATACGCCACTGCATACCGTCCGGCCCCTTCACCTGCACGAGGTGCACGGGCTCGCTGTAGGCGCCCTCGGACGGCTGGTAGGCCCGCTGCTGGTCCACCCTGGCGACCATCCGGCCCGTCAGGGTGTACTGGAACCCGCCGTCCCGGCCGGACCGGGCACGCTCGGGCCCCCGGTTGGGGCCGTCACGCAGCACCGTCGTGCCGCGCTCGGGCTCCCAGCTCTCCGCCGCCTCCTCGGTCAGGTACTCCCTGGCTATCGAGAACTGGGGGTCATCGCTGGTCAGAGCCTCGAGGAAGCCGTCGAGTATCTCCTCGGGCCGGGCCCCGTCCCGTGGCGGGACCCCGAAGACGCGAACCTGCGCATCGGTCCGCTGCGTGGCGTCGACAGCGGTGACGTCACCGCTGTCGGGCATCGAGGCGCAGCCGGTGAGCAGGGTGGCGGCTGCAGCCGTGGCGCAGACCGTCGTCCCGGAACGCCGAGGCGTGCGAGACCGCCGCACACCACTCCGACGACCGTTGTCACTCCCCACGCTGGGCCCCCTCCCCCTCACGGTCCGCCGGCACGGCACCGTCCGTACGATCATGTGGGCGCTCGTCCGGAGCAGGCTCCGGGCCGGCAGGCCCTGGCTCCCCGACGCGCCCCCGGGGGGCATCCTGCACACCCGCCCGTGCCACCACCCGCGAACCGCTGCCGGGCAGCGCAGCCGGGTCCACCACGGGCCGGGGCGCCGTCCTCGACGGCAGACGGCAGCGGTCCGCTCCGTCCTCTCCTCCCGCGGGCGGGGAGGGGGCCGAGAGCCGCGCCTGCCCGACGCCCGGAGCGTGCAGCACCGTCGTCGCCGTCGCCACACCGGCACGCGGTGCCGCGGTCACCGGCCGGACGGATACCTCCTCGTCCTGGGGGACACCCTTGTTCCGTCGGGAGTCCGGGGGTTCCAGCGGGATCGGCGAGCCTCGCAGCGCCTCGTCGGCGGTTCGCGGCACCGTCAGCCGGAACTGCGAGCCGCCACCCGGCTCGCCCCAGGCCTGGAGCCAGCCGCCGTGCAGCCGCGCGTCCTCCAGGGCGATCGAGAGTCCCAGCCCGGTCCCGCCCGTCGTCCTGGCCCGCGCGGGGTCGGCACGCCAGAAGCGGCTGAAGACTCTGGTCGCCTCCCCCGGCTTCAGTCCGACGCCGTAGTCGCGCACCGCGACGGCCACGGCCCCGCCGGCCGCGGCCAGCCGTACGACGACGTCCCGGCCCTCTCCGTGCTCCACCGCGTTCACCACGAGGTTCCGCAGCACGCGTTCCACACGGCGCGGGTCCACCTCGGCGACCACGGGCTGCTCGTCGCCCAGAACCCGTACCCGGGTGCCCTTGCGCTCGGCGAGTGGCTCCGCACCGCCGACGACGCGGCGCACGACGTCGCGCAGGTCGGTGGGCTCGGCCTCCAGGGCCGCCGCACCGGCGTCGAAACGGCTGATCTCCAGGAGATCGGCGAGCAGCGACTCGAACCGGTCGAGCTGGTCGGCGAGCAGTTCGGCGGACCGGGCGGTGACGGGATCGAAGTCCTCGCGCGCTTCGTGGATGATGTCCGCGGCCATGCGCACGGTCGTCAGCGGGGTCCGCAGTTCGTGCGACACGTCCGACACGAAGCGTCGCTGCATCCGTGAGAGGTCCTCGAGCTGCTGGATCTTGAGCTGGAGGTTCTGCGCCATCTTGTTGAACGCCTCGCCGAGACGGGCGATGTCGTCCTCCCCGGTGACCTTCATCCGCTCCTGGAGGCGTCCCGCCGACAGCCGCTCGGCGATACCGGCCGCCATCCGCACCGGCGTGACCACCTGCCGCACCACCACCCAGGCGATGGCTCCGAGCAGCACCACGACGAACATGCCCGCGGTGGCGAGCGTGGTCTTGATCAGAGTGAGGGACTTCTCCTCCTGCGTCAGCGGGAAGAGGTAGTAGAGCTGGTAGGCGTCGCCGTTGGGGTCGTTGAGGCGCTTGCCGATGACCAGGCCGGGCTGGGACGCCTGGCTGGCGTACGTGATGCGGGTGTAGCTCTGGTACAGCCCGCCGGGAGACCCGGCGGTCTCGTCCACCGCCCGCCGCAGGTCCACCGGCACGCTCTGCACCGGCACCACGCCGCCGGAGGCGCGTGGCCCCCGGATGCTCCCCGTGTCGTCGAGCGCGTCAGCACTGAGCGCGACGACGTCGAACGCCGACTGTCCGCCGCTGGACAACTGCTCGACGAGGTCGGACATCCAGACCGTGGCGTTCTGGGTACGCCCGTTGGCCACGCCGCCGTCCTGAGCGGTTCGGGCGCTGGCCGTGTCCGCCTTGTCCTGCGCGACCTGGAAGCCGCCCCGCGCCTGGCTCTGCGCGGCCCGCTGCTTCGCGTCGAGCAGGCCGTTGCGCACCTGCCCGATCACGACGAAGCCGAGCAGGAGCACGACGCCGAGCGACATCAGCAGGGTGGTCACGACGACCTTCAGCTGGATGCTGCGGCGCCACAGGCGTACCGCCGGGAGCAGCGGGCGCCGCACCCAGCGGGCGAAGAGGCGCAGGAAGGGGCTGCTGGGCACCCCACCCTGGAGAACGCGACGGCTCTCCCTGAGCCAGCCGAGCCCCGGGCCCCTGTTCGTCCGTCCGACAGGCCGCCCGGCACCGTTGCCCTGTTCCTGCGACGGCGGGGCGGCACTGTCCCTGCTCATCTCAGCTCGGTCCGGCCTTGTAGCCGACTCCGCGCACGGTCACCACGATCTCGGGGCGCTCCGGGTCGCGCTCGACCTTGGAGCGCAGACGCTGGACGTGCACGTTGACCAGGCGGGTGTCCGCGGCGTGCCGGTAGCCCCACACCTGCTCCAGGAGGACCTCCCGGGTGAAGACCTGCCACGGCTTGCGGGCGAGGGCCACCAACAGGTCGAACTCGAGCGGCGTCAGGGCGATCGACTGGCCGTCCCGCTTCACCGAGTGCCCGGCGACGTCGATGACGAGGTCGCCGATGGTGAGCTGCTCCGGCGCCGGCTCCTCCGACCTGCGCAGACGGGCCCGGATGCGAGCGACCAGCTCCTTCGGCTTGAACGGCTTCACGATGTAGTCGTCGGCGCCGGACTCCAGTCCGACCACCACGTCCACCGTGTCGCTCTTGGCTGTGAGCATGACGATCGGCACACCGGACTCCGCCCTGATCAGGCGGCACACCTCGATTCCGTCACGGCCAGGCAGCATCTGGTCGAGGAGCACCAGGTCCGGCTTGGTCTCACGGAAGGCAGCGAGGGCCTTGTCGCCGTCGGCGACGAACGACGGTTCGAAGCCTTCACCGCGCAGCACAATCCCGAGCATTTCCGCCAATGCGGTGTCGTCGTCGACGACGAGAACGCGTCCCTTCATTACGACATCATCCCATTAGCTCATCGATACCTGGCGTGACCTGGAGCACAGCTGATCCAACGCCCCTTCGGTCACGGGCGAGACAACGCCCCATTCGGTCACCACAGCGGTCACCAGCTCCGGCGGCGTCACATCGAACGCCGGGTTGTACGCCTGCGTCCCCAGGGGCGCGATCGGCACACCGCCCCCCGTTTCCCCGCCGGCACCACGCCCCGACGGCAAGATCGCCTCCGTCACCTCGTGACCGCTCCGCTGCTCGACCTCGATGGCCGCCCCGTCCGGGGTGTCCATGTCGATCGTCGTCACCGGCGCGACCACGATGAACGGCACGTGGTGGTAGCGCGCCAGCACGGCGAGCGGATAGCTCCCCACCTTATTCGCCACTGAGCCGTCCGCGGCTATCCGATCGGCTCCGATCAGCACGGCATCGACCTCACCCGCCGCGAAGAGGGAGCCCGCGGCGTTGTCGGTGAGCAACGTGTACGCCATTCCCGCCCGTGCCGCCTCGTAGGCGGTGAGCCGCGCGCCTTGCAGCAGCGGCCGCGTCTCGTCGACCCACAGGCGCCGGAGCTTGCCTTCGCGGTGCGCGGCCAGGGCCACGGCGAAGGCGGTCCCCTCGCCGCCGGAGACCAGCGCTCCGGTGTTGCAGTGGGTGAGGACGCGGTGCTGCCCGCCGGGAACCAGTTCGTCGAGGAGGGCCAGTCCCTTCCGGGCCATGCGTCCGCTCGCCTCGGCGTCCTCCCGGTGCAGGGCTCGTGCGGCGGCGAGAGCGGCCGCGGCGGCCGTCCGCTCGTCCCCGCCGGCCGCGAGGGCCGCGGCGTGGGCCTCCTGGGCGTCACGGACGCCGCGGGCGAGGTTGACAGCGGTGGGCCGGGCCCCCGCCAGCATCCGGGCCGCGTCGGCGACGTCGTAGCCGCGGGCCGCGGCGAGCGCGACCCCGTAGGCGCCGGCGATGCCCAGGAGCGGCGCGCCCCGGACGGCCAGTGTCCTGATCGCCTCGACCAGGGCGGGAGCGTCGGTGCAGGCGAGCTCGCTGTCCTCGCCGGGCAACCGTGTCTGGTCGAGCAGCACCAGCACGGGCCCCTCGGGCGGCTCCTCCCAGCGGAGGGCGGAAATCGAGTCCGGTATGTCCGCGGAACCTCGTGTGCTCTGATCAGCCATCCGTTCAGTCTGCCCTGTGGACACCCGGCAAAAGAAGGCGTGGACGGTGACGGGGCCGGTCCGTACCGGACTTGCCCATGGGACCATGGCTGACAACCGGCCGCCGCGATCCCGCGGGCACCGTGAAGGAGCGACGATGAACGACACTCCGGGCTGGGCAGCGCCCGGACCTGAGCACTCGGACAACCGCGACCGTGAGGGCGGCGAGCCACGGGGTGCGGAGGGGGACGACCCCGGTGCCTCTCCGTCGAAGTGGTCCAAGGAGCAGCCGCCTGCGGGCCGGTGGTCGGCCCCGGGGTCCACGGGATCCACGCCCTCCGGTTCCGGCGACGGCTGGGGCGGCCGCCGTACCCGCGCGGAGAGCGGCGGCCGGACGCAACCGCCCGGCGGCGGCTGGAGCGGCGGCGGCTGGAGCGCTCCGCCAGCCGCGGCCAAGCCGGGAGTCATCCCGCTCCGGCCACTCGGGGTGGGCGAGATCCTCGACGGTGCCGTCTCCACGCTGCGGACGCACTGGCGCACGGTGCTCGGCATATCGCTGATGATCGCCGTGGCTACGCAGGTGGTGCTGATCCTTCTGGAGCGCTTCGTGCTGCGCGGCTCCGTGGACGTCGCCGCGCTCGAGGACCCGTCGGCGAGCACCGACGAACTCCTCTCCGCCATGGGCGGCGCGCTGTTGGAATCCGGCCTCGTCCTGATCGTCTCACTGCTCGGCACCATCGTGGCGACCGCGCTGCTGACGATGGTCACGAGCAGGGCGGTACTCGGGGAGCCGGTCTCGCTCTCCGACGCCTGGCGCGACGCCCGCCCACAGTTGCCCCGGCTCGCCGGCCTGACGCTGCTGCTGCCGCTCATCGCCATCGCCCTCGTGACCGTGGCGATGGTGCCCGGCGTACTCCTCAGCCTGGCTTCCGGGTCGGACGGCGCGGCCGCGCTGGTGGCCCTCGGAGCCCTCGGTGGCGCCTTCGTCGCCGTCTGGCTCACGATTCGCTTCTCGCTCGCCTCAGCGGCCCTGATGCTGGAGAAGCAGGGCGTCGTCAAGGCGATGGCGCGGTCGGCGAAGCTGGTTCGCGGCTCGTGGTGGCGCGTCTTCGGCATCCAGTTGCTCGCGCAGCTCCTCATGGTGATCGTGTCGTCGATCATCCTGCTGCCGTTCTCCCGGGTGGCCGCCATCATCACCGGGGAGAGCGCGGCGAGCGCCCTCGACGAGATGGTCGTGTCCAACTTCGGCTGGACCTACCTGATCATCACCGGCATCGGCTCGATGATCGGTGCCATGCTGACGCTGCCGATCGTGGCCGGCGTGACCGTGCTGCTCTACATCGACCAGCGCATCCGCCGCGAGGCCCTCGACCTGGAACTGGCCCGGGCCACCGACGCGCGGCGACCCGACGGCCCGCCACCGTCCACGCCCGGGAGCTGATGTTGCGCCCCGGCGGGGGGCCTGAACTGCGCTGATGTCGGGCCACATACGGACAGCGGGCCGCCGATGGGCTGGGACTACGATCAGGCCCGGGAGGCCGCCGGGCGTGAGCTCGGAGTTCCGGCGCCCGACACCCACTCCCCCAAGGTGCTTCTGCCTGCCCTCACTCACGGCCTGGCCGGAAGTCCCGCAAGCCGAGCGGGCCTGACGCCGCTCCGCTTCCGTGCGGCCCAGCTCCGACCTACGCGGCGCAGGCCCGCCCGCAGACGCCCGCGCCGTTCTCGAAGCGTCAGCGTAGAGATCGGGAAGGCCGGGTCCGCCAGGATTCGGTCGTCACCGGGCTCTCACCGCCCTCCTCTGCCGTGGCCATGTCGTGCTGGAAGGTGTCCCTGGGATCGCCAAGACCTCGTTGGTCCGCCCCTGGCTGCGGCTGTCGACTGGAGACCAGGCGCGTTCCACTCACGCCGGCTGCTGCCCAGCGATGCCACCGGCCCCCTCGTCCTTAACCCCCGTACATCGAAGTTCTCCTTCCAGCCCAACCCGATGCTCGCCAACTCCATGCTCGCCGACGAGACCAACAGCGCCCCTTTCAAGACCCCGGCATCCCTCTGGACGCGATGGAGAGGCAGGTCACCGCCGACGGGACGGCCCGACACCTCCCCGACCCCTTCCTGGTCACGGCGGCCAGGACCCTTTGGACCACGAGGGCACGTGCCCCTTGCCCCAGGCCCCACTGGACCGGCCCCCTGGAGTTGGACGTCTCGCTCCCGCCCAGGGACGACGAGAGCGCACTGCTCTCAGCCACGCGCAGGGGTACGACCCGCGCGACCTGCCCGCCACCGGGCCCCTTCCGGTCGGCTGCCCTTCTAGCTGAGCGCTGCTCGCTCGGCAGTCGCCCGCATCAATGTCCCGCTCAAGATCGCCGCGCACACCGTCGATGCCTGCCGGACCAAACCCGCTACTCCCCGTCCCTCTTCCTCGGGCGCCTCACCACGCGGCACCCCCGCCTTCTCTCCACCGCACTCGCCTGGGCTTGATGAGCCGGCCGTGACTAGTGATCCGTGACGACCAAGGGCTCTCGCCCTCCCCCTCCTGCGCCACCGCCTCCGGCTCCGGCTCCGCCCGAAGGTCGAGATGCACGGGCACAACCGCCGCTGCGGTCATCACCTCGATGCTTTTCCTCGTGCCGGTACCCCGATGAAGGAGGCGGAGCATGTCACTCACCGGACTCAGCACCCTGCTCGCAGCTCTCGGTCCCTCCCGTCGCTTCGCTCCAACCCAGCAGGCGCTGGGAATCGCCGGTCCCCACTTGCTGTCGCAATGATGTGCGACTACGCCTGGGCCGCGCCAGTGCAGATGCTTCGTTTCACCCGATCTGGTGACACAAGCGTTCGACAGGGCGACGCGGTCGAGACGAACCTCCAGGTCACCGACGACGCTCGGCACCGCTTCCCCCTACTCGCACGGGAAAGCGCGAACTTTCGGCCCCCTCTCGGATCTCGTAGAGGCAAGCCCGCCGCGCACCGCTCACCATCCGCTCGTACAGCCATCTGGGGCTCATCTCCCGACAGGCGACCCTCTCCGTCCCGGGCAACCTCCGTGCACTGAGCGTCTTCAGAGTGGTTACTGATCGGGTGACGGGGCGGTGTGGGTTCGGAGTGCGCGACGGAAAGAGCTCCCGTGCCGCTGAGAGAGGTGTTCGACGTCTCAACTCGACAGTCGCCGAGTGCGATCGCGTGGGCGACGGGAGGGCTGACCGCTCCTCGAAACACACGCTGCACGGTGTGAACGCGCAGGTCGCCACAGATCCCAGCGGAAAGATCCTCTGGCTGTCGCCGGCGCTGCCGGGCCGGACCCACGACCTGACTGCCGCCCGCACCCGCCAGATACTTCGGATCTGCGAACGCCAGGGCACCCCCCAAACTCGCCGACATGGCCTACCGGTGCCGGGCCACTGGGGCACCACCGCCTATCGCCGCCCGCCAGGCGCCGAACTCGCGCCCACCCAGCAGACCGCGAACCGGACCCTGTCCACAGCCCGTGCGCCCGCCGAACGAGGCATGGCACGACTCAAAGCTCTGGCAGATCTTCCACAGATCCCGCATCGCCCCCACCGCCAAGCGTCAGCGCCGTCCCCACCCTGGAGGGGCAACGCCGAAAACGCGCACTGCCGCCGTTCCGCAGTCGGCTTCTGATCCTTGCGAAGACGGCCCGCGGGCGCGAACTGGACGGCCGCACCAGCGCGCTCGGCAGGGGCGAGGGCACCGAGTTCGACAGCCTGCGCAGCCTCATCGCGGCGATGACCCTCGGTCCATCGACTGGCGCACGACGGCCACAAGGGCCGCTACGTGGCCGTACGGCCAAGGCGCGCGGAGGCCGGCCGGCGCGGGCTGATCGTGCCGGCCGACCGCGGGTCAGCCAGCCCAGTTGAGAGACGCGCCCCGGCTGGACGACTCGATGGACACTGCCATCCTGCCCCTCGCGGGTCTCGCTCCACGCGGGAGACCGCGTCGACCTACTCGTCTTCGACTGCGGCACCCGCCTCCATGTATGAGGCAAGGCCGAACCGCAGCGCCTGCCAGCCCTGGCGGGCGGCATGGTCTCCTTGGAAGCCGCAGTCTCGGTCGAGACCGACTCTCAAGGCCTGGCCTCGCGATCCCGCGGAGCTCCACCCGGCGCCCGGGTGACTCCACTCGCACCAGCGATCGTCGGCGCTCAGCAGTGCCTCCTGTCCGCCAAGGCCACGGAAAGCGCTGTGCGTCTTCGGCAAGGGTCCTGAACGCAGAAATGCCTCGGGCCCGGAAAACCTTTGATCAGGTTTTCCGGGCCCGAGGCCACAAAGAGTTCGGCGGCGACCTACTCTCCCACAGGGTCCCCCCTGCAGTACCATCGGCGCTGTAAGGCTTAGCTTCCGGGTTCGGAATGTAACCGGGCGTTTCCCTCACGCTATGACCACCGAAACACTACGAAACACACCAGCAACCACAACCCACCAGAAGATGAGTGTGCGGTTGGTGTTCGTGGTTTCAGAACCAACACAGTGGACGCGAGCAACTGAGGACAAGCCCTCGGCCTATTAGTACCGGTCAACTCCACCCCTTACAGGGCTTCCATATCCGGCCTATCAACCCAGTCGTCTACTGGGAGCCTTACCCTCTCAAGGAGGTGGGAACACTCATCTCGAAGCAGGCTTCCCGCTTAGATGCTTTCAGCGGTTATCCCTCCCGAACGTAGCCAACCAGCCATGCCCTTGGCAGAACAACTGGCACACCAGAGGTTCGTCCGTCCCGGTCCTCTCGTACTAGGGACAGCCCTTCTCAATATTCCTACGCGCACAGCGGATAGGGACCGAACTGTCTCACGACGTTCTAAACCCAGCTCGCGTACCGCTTTAATGGGCGAACAGCCCAACCCTTGGGACCGACTCCAGCCCCAGGATGCGACGAGCCGACATCGAGGTGCCAAACCATCCCGTCGATATGGACTCTTGGGGAAGATCAGCCTGTTATCCCCGGGGTACCTTTTATCCGTTGAGCGACGGCGCTTCCACAAGCCACCGCCGGATCACTAGTCCCGACTTTCGTCCCTGCTCGACCCGTCGGTCTCACAGTCAAGCTCCCTTGTGCACTTACACTCAACACCTGATTACCAACCAGGCTGAGGGAACCTTTGGGCGCCTCCGTTACACTTTAGGAGGCAACCGCCCCAGTTAAACTACCCATCAGACACTGTCCCTGATCCGGATCACGGACCCAGGTTAGACATCCAGCACGACCAGAGTGGTATTTCAACGACGACTCCACACACACTGGCGTGCATGCTTCACAGTCTCCCACCTATCCTACACAAGCCGAACCGAACACCAATATCAAACTGTAGTAAAGGTCCCGGGGTCTTTCCGTCCTGCTGCGCGAAACGAGCATCTTTACTCGTAATGCAATTTCACCGGGCCTATGGTTGAGACAGTCGAGAAGTCGTTACGCCATTCGTGCAGGTCGGAACTTACCCGACAAGGAATTTCGCTACCTTAGGATGGTTATAGTTACCACCGCCGTTTACTGGCGCTTAAGTTCTCAGCTTCGCCACACCGAAATGTGACTAACCGGTCCCCTTAACGTTCC